>NZ_JBITZL010000001.1:0-215731 GCF_044546845.1 Streptomyces sp. NPDC053076
CCGCAGGTGGTGCAGGACCACAGCACGTCCGGGTCGATGACGCCGTTCTCCTCGGCGGTGCCGATCAGCGGCCGTTCGGCCTCCGCGAGGGCGGCGGCGGGGACGTCCTTCAGCTGCTCCTCGGACGCCTTCTCCTCGCCCTCCATGGTCTTGCCGCCGCCGGCCAGCAGGTAGGGGGCCTTGGCGTGGGCGTGGTCCCGCAGGGACATGATCAGCAGCTTCGGGGAGAGCGGCTTGCCCGTGTTCCAGGCGGGGCACTGCGACTGGCAGCGGCCGCACTCGGTGCAGGTGGAGAAGTCCAGCAGGCCCTTCCAGGAGAACTGCTCGACCTGGGAGACACCGAAGACGTCGTCCTCACCGGGATCGGTGAAGTCGATCGGCTTACCGCCGGACGTCATCGGCAGCAGGGGGCCGAGGGCGGTGGAACCGTCCGCGTTGCGCTTGAACCAGATGTTCGGGAAACCCAGGAAACGGTGCCAGGCCACACCCATGCTGGGGTTGAGGCCGATGACGCACGCCCACGCCAGCGAGACCGTGACCTTCAGCCCGGCGAACAGGTAGATCAGGTTCTCCAGCGTGCCCGTGCCCAGTCCCTTCAGGGCGAGCGAGATCGGGTGCGAGACCAGGTGGCCGACGTCATAGCCGGAGGGGTCCAGAGCACCGTCGAGGGCGCGCAGCATCACGATGCACACGCCGATGGCGATGATGGTGCACGAGACGTAGTAGCCCTGCCAGGCCGTGGAGCCCGCGAACCGCGACTTGCGGCCCGGCTTCGTCGGCCGGCTCAGCAGCCGGATCGTCAGCAGGGTCCCGCAGCCCAGTACCAACAGCAGGCCCAGTACCTCGGTGTAGACCTCGTAGACCACCCAGTGCCCGACGACCGGCAGCGTGAAGTGCGCATCGAACAACTCCCCGTACGCCGACACGAGACTCAGCAGCAGGGTGTAGAAGCCGATCGCGACGAACCAGTGGGCGAAACCGATCAGTCGCCACTGCGTCATCCGAGTGTGTCCCAGGAACTCCCTGACCAGCGTGGCCGATCGGCGGCCGGGGTCGTTCGTGCGGGATCCGGCGGGGACCGGCTGCCCCAGTCCGACGAACCGGTAGACGTACATCGCGGCGCGGGTCAACAGTGCGACACCGGCCACGCTGACAACCAGTGAGACCACTGTCGCGGCGATCTGCATCGGCTCCCTGCTCCTTATCTGCGGTCCTATTACAGAGAATACTGATCGGTAACTTACTGGACGGTGCGACCGGGTGTCAGGTGGGGTGAGTCACACCCGGTTTCCGGAAGGTATTTCCGCCGCTCGGTAGCCGGCGTACTGGGCGGCTCCGGACGGCTCCGGGTCGAGCAGGCCCAGCTGGGCGGCGCGGGCTCCTGCCGCGAAACGGCTGGTGACTCCCAGCCGCTGCATGAACTCCGCGATGTAGCGGCTGATGGTGCGCGGAGAGACACCGAGATTACGGGCGATCTTCTCGTCCTTTATGCCTTCCGCCAGCATGCGGACGATGGCGGTCTGCTCGTCGGTCAGTCTGACGCCGTCCTTCTCCGGCCGGCCGGCGGTGTACGGCGTCGCTCCCTGCCAGATGTGCTCGAACATGGTCGCGAAAGAGCGGACCAGCCGGGCTCCGCGCAGCATGGTCATGCCCTCGTCGGGGTCCTCCGGGTCCAGTGGGAGCAGCGCCAGGTTGGTGTCCGCGATGAACATGTCCATGGGCACCAACGGGGCCAGTCGCAGTTCGACGCCGATGTCGGCGAGGGCCTCGAAGTAGGCGGCGGCGTCCGGTGCGGCGGTGTGCCGCTGGAGGTGGAGACGGCGGACGGTGATGCCGCGCTCGATGAGGTGCCGGTCGAGGCTGAGGGTCCGGCGAAGTTCGAGCAGGGGCGGCATCGGGCGGGAGTACACGAAGGACACGACCTCCTGGGCGCTGACCGAGAGGTCGTTCAGGGCCTGGAGCAGTTCGTTGCGGCCCGAGACGATGCTCACCTGGATCTCCGACCGTTCCGCCGCGACCGCGGGGATGTAGACGTCGACCAGGGACGCGACGGCCTCCTCCAGGCGCTGGAACTCCTGGACCCGCTTCTCGGTGAGGGTCCGCTGCCGGCGCAGTACGCGCAGCAGGGCGGCCTCCGGCGAGATCGGGACGATGTGCTCGCTCTCCCGCTCGCTCCGCCCGATCAGGCCGAGGTCCTCCAGCGCGGACCAGGTGTGCTCGGCCTCCTGGTCGGATATCCCCAAGTCGCGGGCCAGGACGGCTGATCGGACCTCGCCCCGGGCGAGCAGTTCGAGATAGACGATGAGCTTGGAAGCCTCGGACATCTCGCTCTTGACGGCGGTATCTCCACCCCTCGCCACAGTTGCCCCCTAGACGCGTCACAGCTGAGTTGATGGCTGCTCAGGTGCTTAATTTGGCATGAACCTTGCAGTCAGTGTGGCGATCGACGGCGGGCGGTCGGCAAGTGAGATGCATGTCACGGTGAGTGAGCGTGCCGTGCCGGGGGTGTGTGATGAGGGGGGCGACTATGCGACCTGAACGGGATGTAGAGGGTCGTAACGGACGTATTGATCGGGTGGCGTGGATCCGCCATGACTTGTTTTCGCAGGGCGGAAGAGCGACGCCGAGCGGTACGGCTCCGTAGGGTGATGTCGGGACAAGGATCTTGCCGAGGGCCTTTCGCGTGCCTCCTCGGTGCCGTTGTCCGTGTGTGACGATGCGTGTTACGGGGGTAGAGCGTGAATCGTCGATCTGTCGAGTGAGCCGCGGATTGCGGGCGTGAAGGCGCCGCCCGTACTCGTCATTGTTGCGGGCGGTTGACCTTCCCGGTGTGATTCGTCGCGCGAATTCCCTTTGGCATCCTATGCATTTCGGGCATTTCGCGTCACGTCTGTCTGGGCACTCGGGTGCCCGTACTTTTCCGGTGCAAAGCCGTGTCTGCTTTCCGGCTGGAAACCGTGTCTCGCCGTCGGCTGCCGTCCGCATGCCAAAAAACTGCAATAGGCACTGAATTCAGGAGCATGCTCGAAGTGAGTCGCCAGAAAGATCAGGTTGTCAGTGACGTCACCATTCTGCTGAAGCGCGCGCAGGACGGGGACGAGCGGGCCATGGAGGACCTGCTCCTCCACATCACCCCGTTCGTCAGAAGGCTCTGTCTGCCTCTCGCCCAGGCACACAGCGCCGATGCCATGCAGGAGGCCCTGTTGGCGATATACCGGGGGGTCCCCGGCCTGAGGGAGCCCTCGGCCTTCTACGGCTGGGTCAGGGCGGTCACCACACGAGAGGCCGTGCGCACCGTGAAGCGGATCGGCCGGCGCACGACGGACGAACTGTCGGAGACGCCCCACGGCGCCGACCCGTTCGTCTCCATCGACGTCTCCGACGTACTGGGCCGGCTGCCCGACTACCACCGGGAAGTGCTCACCCTGCGCGCCTACTACGGCATGGACGAACAGGAGATGGCCACCATCCTGGAGCTGCCGGTCGGCACCGTCCGCTCGCGGTTGTTCAGGGCCCGGCGGAACTTCCAGAACGCCTGGCATCAGCGTTCCGCCTGAGGCGGGGGACCGCGCGGGGGCCGGCCGACGCCTCAGGCGATGTCGGCCGGCACCCGGGCCTGACGGCACTAGACGCTGTGCGGCGCGGTGGTCCAGGTGAGTACTCCGGGCCCGACCGGGCGGACCGCGACGTGCAGCACGGGTCCGGGCAGACGCCGCGGCCGGGCGCGGAAGCCGTCGGGCACGGGCCGGAGAGCGACTCCCCGCAGCATCGTGGGCGCCTCCACCGGCGCCAGCAGCGAGGAGAACGCCTTGAAGGCGGCCTCCTTCGCCGAAAAGGCGGCCAGCAGCCGCCACTCGGCCTCGCTTCCGTCTCCCCCGGAGTCGTTCAGCCAGGCCCGTTCGTCCGCGGAGAGCACCAGGCGGGCCGCCTCCCCGGGGAGGGGACGCAGCTCCAGGTCGATCCCCAGCGCCCGGTACCGCTGCCGGGAGGTGACGATGGCGACGGCCGTGCCCGCGCAGTGGGTGATCGAGCCGACGCTGCCCGCCGGCATCCTCGGCCGCCGGCCCTCGCTCAGGATCTCCCCGGCCGGGAGACCCGCGCGGGCCAGCGCACGGCGCGCCGCGCACCGTCCGGCGGTGAACTCCCGGCGGCGCACGGGGAACATGTCCCGCAGGAGGCGCTCCTCGCCGGGTCCGGCCGGTACGGCGTCCGGATCACCGGCCACGGCCACACCGAGAGCGAGGCCGTGCTCCTCGACGACGGGGCGCAGGCCGAGCAGCAGTTGCCCGGCCCGCGCCCCGTCGAGGGTGGTCAGCATCGGTCGCGCAGCAGCGCGGGCCATGTGGCCGGGTCGTCGTCCAGGTAGCCCGACAGCCACTCGGCCCAGCGTTCCAGGCCGAAGCCCAGGCAGACGGAGAAGGCCGGCTGGTCGCCGAAGCCGATCTCGAAGCCCTTGCCGAAGTGCTGGTTGTGGTAGTTGAGCGAGGAGACCGCGACGGCCGAACCGTTGTGGGCCATGCGCCCCACCAGTTCGTACTTGACGTCCATGGCCGCCTGGAAATTGGCCAGCTCCGGACGCTCCTTGGTGAAGAACGGATCACCGGCGGGCGCGACCCGGCAGGGCAGCGCCAGTTCGGTGGCCAGCCGGATCAGCTCCTCGATCACGGTCTCGCGGAACGCGCGGGCGGCGGGCCGGTCACCGAGGAAGACGATCTCACGCATGCCGAAGGACCACAGGCGGGTCGGCGAGGTGTCGGTCTGTCCCTCGTACCGGCTGCACCGGCCCGTCGCCGTGAGCGTGAGCGGCTCGGTCAGCCGGGTGCCGCCGAACCGCTCGAACAGGCTCAGGCACACGGCCGGGGCGAGCACGACGGGGGAGACCTCCAATTCCGCCTCCCGCGCCTGCCGGTCCTTGGCGGCGGAGAACCGGTCCAGGGCGTCCAGGTCCGGGCGTACCACCGAGGTCGCGGTCACGTGCTGCGGGAAGTTGTGGGTGTAGTCCGCCTTCTCCAGAGTGGACCACGGGACCATCGCGGGCACGGTGTACTCGTCGGCGCCCAGACGGGTGGCCAACTCGCCGAAGAGCCGGTCCAGGACCCGGATGAGCCGGGCGGTCTTCGGACCACCGACGTACAGCCCCGGCCCGATGCGGCCTTCCTCCCCGTCTGTTCCGCCCGGCGTCGCGGGCAGGTCCCACTGGTCCAGCTTGCTGCTGCTGCGGCGCTTGACCGGGCCGCCGAACCGCCGGTACGCCTCCCCGATCATCCGCTCGATCCGGTCGGCCCGCTCGGCGTCGGCGGCCGAGAACTCCACCCGGGGCACATCGTCGAGCAGCAGCCGGTGGCTGGTGGCCTCGGTGACGCAGTAGCGGAGCATCGCCGTGAACTCGCGCCGGTTGTCGTCGGCGAGTTCGCCGGGCGCCGTCCAGAGCCGCTGGACATCGGTAACTGTTGCCGCCATCGTCGGATAGCCTCTCTTCTTCCTCGCCTCTTGCCGGCCGGTCACACGCGGTCGAGCCGCGACCGCCGGGCGAGCCCGGCCACCACGTTGTCGATCATGGCGAGACCGTGGTCGTCGAACTGGGTCATCAGGGACTCGGGGTGGAACTGCACGGCCGCCAGCGGCCTGCTGCGGTGCTCGACGGCCATCACCACCCCGTCGGCGGTCTCCGCCGTGACGCGCAGGTCCGCCGGCAGGGACGCCCGGTCGGCGTACAGGGAGTGGTAGCGGCCGACCGTGATCCGCTCGGGCAGTCCGGCCAGCACCGTGCCGCCGTCGCCGAGGACGGACATCGTCGACGGCTTGCCGTGGAACGGGCGGTCCAGCACGTCCAGCCGCCCGCCCAGATACTCGACGATGGCCTGCAGTCCGAGGCAGACGCCGAACACCGGGATGTGCCGCTCCTCCGCCATCCGCAGCGTGCGCGCGGTGCCGAAGTCCGCGGGGCGCCCCGGGCCCGGGGACAGCACCAGCAGATCGGGGTCGAGCGCGTCCACCAGGTCGGCGTCGAAGCCGCTGCGGTAGGTCGAGACCCGGGCACCGGCCTGCCGGAAGTAGGAAGCCAGCGTGTGGACGAAGGAGTCCTGGTGGTCGACGAGCAGCACGCGCACGTCCGGCCGCGCCGGTGCCGGGGGCGACGGACGGCGAAGGCCCTCCGCCCGGCCGGCCTTCCGGGCCGGTCGTTCCAGCGCGTCCAGGGGAGCGAGCGCCTTGAGCTCCGTCTCGCTCTCCTCGGCCGCGGGGTCCGAGTCGTGCAGGAGGGTGGCTCCGGTGCGCACCACCGCCTCCGCGTCGCGGATCTGCACGGTACGAATGGTCAGCCCGGTGTCCAGGGTGCCGTCGAAACCGATGCGGCCGAACGCCCCGCCGTACCAGCGGCGCGGGGAGCGCTCGTGCTCCTCGATGAAGGCGATCGCGGCGCGCTTGGGCGCGCCGGTGACGGTGACCGCCCACATGTGCGTCAAGAACGCGTCCAGCGCGTCCCGGTCCGGCCGCAGGGTCCCTTCGACGTGGTCCACGGTGTGGATCAGCGTGGAGTACGTCTCCAGTTGACGGCGGCCGACGATGCGTACGCTGCCCGGCTCACAGACGCGGGCCTTGTCGTTGCGGTCGACGTCGGTGCACATGGTCAGCTCGGACTCCTCCTTCTCCGAGCCGAGCAGAGCCCGGATCCGCTCCGCGTCCTCGAGCGCGTCCCGTCCGCGCGCCGCGGTCCCGCTGATGGGGCAGGACTCGACCCGCCAGCGCCTGCCGTCCGCGCTCTCCCTGGGGTGTACCCGGACGAACATCTCCGGTGAGGTGCCCACCAGGAACTCCCCCTCACCCAGGTTCATCAGCATCTGGTACGGCGAGGGGTTGCGTCCGCGCAGGGTGCGGAACAGCTCCGAGGGGGTGGTGCGGCAGGGGCGCCGGAAAGTGCGGCTGGGCACCACCTCGAACAGGTCGCCCACCCGGAACCGTTCCTGGGCGGTGCGCACCAGCTCGGCGTACTCCCCGGGCGCGTGGTCGCAGTCCGCGGTCCCGGAGGCGGGGCCGGTGAAGGGTGCCGGTGGGGTGCTCCGGTCGAGCCCGGCCGTGCGACGGCCCTCGACCTCGAACTCGTAGTCGTGGCGGAAGGCCGTGCCGGCCACCGGGTCGAGGACGGTCACCGAGTCAGGGATGTGCAGCACCAGGTCGCGGTCGTGCCCGTCACGCCGCTGCCGCAGCGGGACCGGTTCGAAGGCCAGCACCAGGTCGTAGCCGAAGGCGCCGTACAGGCCGAGACAGGGATCCGGGGGACCGGCGAACAGGTCCTGCACGGCGCGCAGGAAGTCGAAGGCGTTGCGTCGCCGGGTTCGGTCCTCCTCGCTGAGGAGGTCCTGGCCCGGCGCGTCGCCGATGGTCCCCGCGAAGCCCGTCCCGGCGTCGTCGGCGAGCCGCACCACGCCGTCCAGGGACTTCTCCGCGGCGCGGCACAGCACGGGCAGCAGCACCTCGCCGCGCGCGTTCAGCGCGCGGATCTCCACGCGGCCGAGTCCGCGCAGCACGATCTCGATCGCGGGGTCGGTGTAGCCGACGCCGTGCCGCCGGTAGCGGCCCGGATACTCGTAGTCCGAGGTGAACAGCGCTCCGCGGCGCTGGTCGAGCGCGGTCTCCAGCCGGTGCGCGGCGGTCTCCGCGTCGAGCGGGACGCGGCGCCGCTCGACCAGGATGCCCCCGTCCGTCACCCACGCGTCGGGCCGGGCCCCCGTTCCGTTGCCGGTCATGTGAGTGGCTTCACCTCGTCCAGAGTCGGGATGGTGCCGTCCGCCAGCCGTTCGGCGAGCACATTGCGCTTCACCTTCCAGGTGGCCGTGTGCGGCATCTGCTCCCAGGCGATGTGCACGGGATCCGCGACCTCGGGCAGACCGGTGACCGCGGCCGCCCAGGCGGTGCGGTCCAAGGGCTTGTCGCGCCGGGTGCAGACCACCGGCTGGATGCCGCCGGGCAGGGTGACGAAGACCGCCTCGGTGAGCGTGGGGAGCTGGTCGAGGATGGTGTCCTCGGCCGCCAGCATGCTGGCCAGTTCGGGCGTCTGGTCGAACTCGCGGTCCAGCAGGTGCAGACAGCCCCAGCGTGACTTGTAGCCGATGTCCTGGAGGTTCCACCAGTCGCCGTCGCGCCGTTCGTCGTACAGCTCCTGCTGGCCGATGTAGGCGATGCCCAGACCGGTGGAGGTGGCCTCGATGAAGCCGTGCCGGGTGCCGTCGTCGATGCCCGGCCGGGGCCGGATGCGGGCCTTCGTCATGCCGATGAAGGGATGGCCCACACAACGCCCGTCGGCACGGCGGATGTTGCGGCGCGTGTACAGGCGCATGGTGACCGGGCCGGTTTCCGTCTGGCCGTAGGACTGCAGGAAGATCGGCCAGCGCCGCTTGCTGGCGCCCAGCATGACGCGGATGCTGCGCGGGTGGATGGCGTCGAACGTGCTCATGAAGATGCGCACGCTGCTCAGCGGCCCTTCCGGGTCGTCCGCGAGCTCCTCCCAGTGGGTGTACATGTTCGGGTGCGCTTCCACGCCGCCCGGCTTGCACTCCAGGAAGATCTTGCGGACGTTGTCCACGTCCGCGTCGGTGAGGGCGGCGATGCCGATGCCCAGGTCCAGAGCGGTGGCCAGTGCCGCGAAGGTCCGCGAGTGCACGAAGGAGATGCACATCGCGTACGTCTCGCTGTAGCGCAGCCAGCGGGCGAGCCGCGCCTGCATGTTGATGGGCAGCTGGGTGCCGCGCCGTGCCGCCGCGACCATCTTCGGCACGCCGGTGGTGCCGGAGGTGTGCGTGATCAGGGCGGGGTCGTCGGCGGGGATGTCGTGGTACGGGGGGCGCCGGTCCGCCGGGGCGTCCGCCAGCGAGGGCAGCCCGGCGGCCCGGCCGTGCGTCAGCACCGTGGACGGCACGATGACGCGCAGGCGGTCGCCGTGCTCCCCGGACTCCGCGATCTTGGCGGCGTCGGTGACGAAGTGGGCCGGCCTCAGCCGGTCCATCATGACCGTCACGGTCTCCCACTCCAGGAACGGCGCGAGCATGGCGGGCACCGCGCCGATCCGGGCCAGCGCGCAGGCGAGGAAGAGGAGATCGGCGTTGTGGGTCTTGTAGACGCCCACCACGTCCCCGGCGCGCACCCCCTGGGCGTACAGCCGTGCGGCGGTGTCCTCGACGAGGTCCGCGACCTGCACATAGGTGGGCCGCATGCCCAACTCCGGTGCCAGGTCGAACGGCTTGTCCAGGTAGAACAGTGAGTCGGGGTGGCGGAGGGCCGCCTGCTGGGTCATCAGTCCCAGCGAGAACAGCTTTCCGGGCTTCGGCAGATCAGCTGGGACCGGCACCGTTGGGTTCTCCTGTCAGGGCGTGGACGTCTGGGTACGGCGGGTGCGGGCGGGTGCGGCCGCCGTCAGCCGACGGGCTGCGGTGCGCGGGCCTTCTTGTAGGCGAAGTCGGCGCGCTTGGGGGCGGAGCCCCGGCCGTCCTGCCGGATGCGGTCCAGGTACCACTGGACGAAGTCGCGGATCACTTCGCGCCCCATGGGGAAGGCGGACGCCTCGGCGCCGCACACACCGGCGGTGTTCGTCTGGTCGAAGTGCTTACCGTTGATCATGTACGAGGCGTAGAACTGGATGCCGTCGTCGAGCTTCCTGTCGACGTCCGTCAGCATGCCCTGGCTGTCCACGAACCGCGGCCGGCGCAGCCCCGCCAGGTCGAAGACCTCCTCGATCACCTGGCCGACCTCGGGGGAGGCGGAGTTGTTCAGGTGGTAGATCCGGCCGAGCTCGCCGGAGATGCCGATCCGCACCGCGTTGCGGGCCACGAAGTCGACCGGGACCAGGTCGCACTCGATGCCCGGGTCGGAGATGATCGGGACGCGGCGGTGGCTCAGCAGGTTGCCCAGCTCGGCCTCCACGGAGCGCTTGAAGCGCAGCACGGAGGACACGAACCCGTACATGCCGGTGAAGCTGGTGGCGGCCCGGGTCGCGCTGTGGCCGATCACGATGGAGGGCCGCAGGATGCGCCACGGCAGCCCGGAGTCCCGCACGGCCTGCTCGCCGACGGTCTTGGTCGCCTCGTAGACGTTGTTGGCCCAGGCGGTGTCCTCGGGGAACGACTCCGTCTGCGGGCCGGTGCGCCTGCCCGCCACGTAGGCGGTGCTCACCTGGTTGAACACCGGCTCGCCGAGGGCCTTGGCGAGGGCGAGGACGTTGTGCACGCCCGTCACGTTCATCAGCTGGATCTCGTCGGCGTGCCGGTCCTCGTACTTCAGCGAGGCGGCCACGTGCCAGACCGCCTCGACGGTGCCGATCCGCTCGGCCGTCGCCGCCACGTCGACGTCGGTCATGTCCCCGGCCACCGCTCGGGTGCGCTCGAGCACGGCGGGCACGAGGTCCTCCATGCCGTAGACCTCGGCGGCGTGGGCCAGGGCGTCGTGCAGGCGCTTGGTCGCGGCCCGGTCGTCCTGGCCGCGAACGAGGCAGACGACGTCGACGTCGGTGCGGGCCAGCAGTTCCAGGGCGATGGCGCCGCCGACGAAGCCGGTGGCACCGGTGACGAAGTGCTGGGTGGCGGTCGAGGCCCTCACTGGTTCTCCCCCTTGGAGACCGCCGCGGTCACGGCGGCGTCGTGGTGCTTGCGCAGGTGGTCGGCGATGGTGGCGAGGCTGTCGAACACCTCGGTGGGCACGTCCATGTCCCACTCGACGGCGAAGGTCTCCTCGATGTGTCCGAGGAGCTGGGTGAAGGCCCAGGACTCCAGGCCGATGGAGGACAGCGGGGTGTCCGCCAGCCCCTTCTCGGGCAGGTCGGTGCGGTCGGCGACGACGACCCGCAGCAGCTCGCAGAGCTTGTCGAGCACCGGGTCCGCACCGTTTCCGGCGCCGGCCAGGGACGCCGTCGTCGCCCGGGACCGGGGGGCGAGCTCCGCGTCGCGCCGGGCGAGCCGGTCGAGGAAGTCCTGGATGGCGGCCTGGAAGCCGTCGCCGTCCTCCATGTACGGCAGATGGCCCACGCCGTGCAGCCAGACGGTGAGGGAGTCCTCGATGAGACGTCCGGCCTCCGCGGCGTTGCCCTCCTCCCACAACGGGTCCTGGTCGCCGAGGAGCAGCAGCGTGGGCACCTTGATCCGGGAGAGCAGTTCGGGGCCGTCGGCCGCCTGGAGGGCGGCCTTGAGGTTGGCGAGCATCGGCTCCGCGGGGTGGACGGCGGTGAACGCCTCCCGCAGCCCGAGATAGCCTGCCGCACCCATCTCGCGCATGGCGTCCTCGGCGAAGACGACCGAGTACAGGTGGTCCCACAGGGCCGTGGTGCCGCCGTTGGCGAGGGAGTTGATGCAGGCCCGTTCGGTGGCGCGGCGCTTGAGGCCGTCCGACGGGGTGCACGAGGGGCCCACCATGATCAGCCCGGAGACCCGCTCGGGGTACCTGACGGCGAAGTCCCGGCAGATGAACGCCGAGGTGGAGGTGCCGACCAGGTACGTCTTCTCGACACCGAGGCCGTCCAGCAGCGCGAGCAGGTCGGTGACGTGGTCCTCCCAGTCGAGGTCGGCCTTCAGCGACGAGGCGCCCTGGTTGCGCAGGTCGTAGGTGAGGACCCGGTTGCTCGTGGCGAGCCGGGCGGTGTAGTTGCGCCAGATCGGGGCGATGATGAAGAAGTTGTTGACGAGCGTGATGTGCGGTCCCTCATCGCCCTGAAGCTCGTAGTACAGCTCGATGTCGTCGGAGACCTTGAGGGTCTTTTCCGAGGTGTATCGGATGTCGACCCCGAGTGGCCTGTCCATCTGTTTCCTTCCGGTGGGGCACGATGCCGCCGGGTGGCGGGTGGCGGGTGGCGGGTGGCGGGTGGCGGGTGGCGGGATGTCGCGGGACGGCCGTCGGTCAGGCCCGCAGCAGCTTCTTGAGGATCTTTCCGGCGGGGTTCCGCGGCACCTCGTCGATGAGTTCGATGCGGCGCGGGCGCTTGTACGGGGCCAGCTGCCCGGCCAGGTGGCTCATCAGCTCGGCCGGCCGCGTCCCCTCCGCTGCCACGGCGTAGGCGAGCGGCACCTCGCCGTAGTCGGCGTCCGGGATACCGACGACCGCCGCGTCACGCACCGCGGGATGGGCGCGCAGCGCACGCTCGATCTCCGCGGGGTAGACGTTCTGCCCGGCGCGGATGATCAGGTCCTTGCGCCGGTCGACCAGGTGGACCCGGCCGGCGCCGTCGACGAAGCCGAGGTCGCCGGTGCGGATCCAGCCGTCGACGGTGACCTCCGCTGTGGCGGCGTCGTCGTTCCAGTAGCCGTGCATGACGCCCGGGCCGCGGACGACGACCTCACCGATGGCGTCCGGTCCCAGCTCGGTGTCGTCGGTGTCCAGGACGCGCACGGACATGCCGGGGATCACCCGTCCCGCGGGCATCACCTCGGGCAACCGGTCCCGCGGATCGGGGTGTTCGGCGGGGCCGAGGGTGACGAAGGGGCCGCCCACCTCGGTCATGCCGTACACATGGCGGAAGCCGCAGCCGAGCCGCGCCGCCGCCTGCGCGTACACCTCCGGGGGCATCGGCGCGGCGCCGTACAGCACCTCCCGCAGACTCGACAGGTCGGCGCTCTCCAGGGTCCTGGCCTGCAGCATGAAACGGAGCATCTGCGGGACGAGCCAGACGTGCGTGGCGCGGTTCTCCTCGATCGCGGTCAGCGCCTTCTGCGGCTTGAAGCCCGGCATCAGCACCACGGTGGCGCCGGCCGCCATGTACGTCAGCGAGACCACCATGCTGCCGTGGTACAGCGGGCAGCAGTTGACCATCACCATGTCGTCGGCGGGCGCGGCCGAGGCGAGCCAGCCGAGCGCGATGGCCCGGAACGAGGCGTGGTCGACGGTGACGCCCTTGGCCTGGCCGGTGGTGGCCGAGGTGTGGAGGATCGCCGCCACCGCGTCGTCGGGCACCACGGGCAGTGCCGTCGGGTCCGGGGTGTCGGCCAGACGGGCGAACTCCTCGCTCTCGAAAGCGATGCGCAGCCCGACCGGAAGGTCGGAGTGCCGGTCGAGCAGGGCGGCCTCCCCGATGACCGCGCTCGCGCCGGTGCGCTCCGCGATACCGGCCACCTCCGAGCCGACCAGGCTGTGGTTGACCGGCACGAACACCGCGCCGACGCGGGCCAGCGCGAAGTAGCTCTCCAGCACCTCGATCCGGTCGAGCGAGAGCACCGCGACGCGATCGCCGGACCGGATGCCGAGCCCGGCCAGCCCCCGCGCGAGCCGGGCCGTACGGTCGTGCAGTTCGGCCCAGGTGACCGAGCGGCGGTCGTCGATCAGCGCCGTACGGTCCGGGAAGCACTGCCGGTTGCGCTCCAGCAGCTGGGAGAGCCACATCAGGCGCCGCCCGCCTGCGCCGCACTGCCGCGCTCGGCGACGAACCGCTCGTAGTCGGCGATCGTGGCGAGGCCGTCCATGTCCTCGGCGGTGACCTCGACGCCGGTGCGCTGCTCGATGAGCAGGACCAGGCGCACCAGGTCACCGGAGTCGATCCCGCTGGCGCTGAGGTCGACGTCGTCTCCGATGCTCTCCGCGAACTCCGACATACCGGTCAGTTCGACGAGCATTTCCCTTACGGTGCTCATGAGTTGCCTTTCGCTGCTGTGCCACTGAAGGTGTTGTCCCAGGCCCCGTCCCCGACCGGGCAGCGGTGCTCGGCGAGCGGTTCGCCCGCGGCCACCGTCCAGGGCAGGAACCGGCTGGGTACGGAGCCCGCGCAGAAGTCGACGAAGCCTTCCCGCGCCCGCCCGTGCCGGATGGAGAGCAGGGCGAAGATCGGGTCGACGGGCTTCCAGACGTCGTCCTCGTCCAGCACCTCGAGCCAGGAGTGCTCGGCGTCCAGGACGCCCAGGAACCGCCCGCGCCGGGTGCGGACCGTGAGCCCCTCGGCGAGGGCCTGCCGCTGCATGCGCAGCGAGCACACCGTGCAGTCCATGATCCGGATCTCCTCGACCGCGGCACGGTCGAGGCGCAGGAGCGGATGCATCCACTGGAACCGCGAACGCCCGTCGAGCAGTTCCGCCAGCGTGTCGTCGAAGAGCCGGCGGGCCACCGCCGACCTGAGCGGGGTGTGCCGGCCGGCGGTGGAGACCCGGCCGGTCAGGCGCACCGACGGGCTGTCCGTCACGGTCAGCACGCCGTCGACCGTCACCGACTCCTGGTCGCAGTCCAGCTCGTCGACCCGCCCGCCGAAGACCTGCGGTGTCGGCAGCGCGATCCGCCACTGACCGCCGGGGCACTCCTTGTCCCGGCAGCTGAGCCGCCACTCGACGTCCCAGCCGCGGGGCGCGGTCCAGGTGTCCGGGGCGGCCGAGGCGTAGCGGATCATCATGCGCTGCCCGGCGAACGGGACACTGGTGACGGCGCCGGAGTAGAGGGCCACGTTGGCAAGGTCGTTGTAGTCGAACAGGACCGCCTCGCCGCTGCCCGCGTGCGGGATCCCCGCCGCCACGAGAGCGTCGAGCACGAGGTCCCGGCAGCCGAGCAGCGCGAGGGCACCGGCCCGGTCCACCTGGAACCGGCGGTACTTCTCCGGCATCGGCACCAGGTCGTGCAGTGCCTGCAGCCAGGGCCGCACGGCCGCTTCGGCCGCGGCGGGGACTGCGGTCCCCGCGTCGGTGGCGGTACCCACCTGTGGAGCCACGGGATCGTCGTTCCTTCCTCGTTGCTGTCGTCGCTGTCGTCGCGCGGGGGCCGAGGGTGTGCGGGCAGCCCGGATCACTGCGAGAGGGGTGTGCAGGGACCGCTCCTGGCGGACGCGCCGGACACGGCCGCCGGCCGGTCCCGCCGGCGCACGCTCCGTACCCGGCGGATGAGATGCGCAGTAAGAAGAGAGGCACGAGAGCGCCCCCGCACTCCCCGCGTTCGAAACTTCCTTCAAAAACTCCCGACGACGGCCACGCGCCGAACTCCGATCACCAGGTCGGGGATTGATCTGCCTCCTGGCTGACTCCTACCTCTCTGGAACCACCGCCCGGCAGCCATTGCCGCCCAGAAGAAGACAAAGGAGTGGTCGAGGTGTTCACCAGGATCAACGGCCTCATGGAGAGGAGACCGGGGCGTCTGTTGCTGCTCGTCGGCCTCCTCATTCTCGTGGGGCTGGGCGTCGGAGGGAGCTCCCTCACCAAGATGACGATGGGCGTGGACGACTACGACGACTCCCGTTCGGCCGCGGTCGAGGTGCTGGACAAGGTCGAGAAGGCCGGCGGCTCCGACCTCGAGCAGGGCTATGTGGTCCTGGTGAAGTCCGACCGGCCGATCGACCCGCGGTCCCCCCGGCGTCCCGAGGTGGTCAGCCGCGCCATCGACGTGCTGAAGAGCCGCCCCGAGGTCAAGGCGGTGTGGGACTACGCCTCGACGCACAACCCGCGGATGGTCTCCGCCGACCGCGAGCAGACCTATCTCGTCGCCGCGGTGGGCAGCTTCGCACCCGGTGACGCCGTGAAGAAGGCGGTCACCGGGCTCCAGGACAAGATCGACGCGGACCCCCTGCTGCGCGACCACGTCAGCCTCGGCGGCCCCACCGCCTCCAACGTCGAGGGCAGCACCATCTCCAGCGAGGACCTGGGCAAGGCCGAGACGATCGGCTTCCCCATCCTGCTGATCCTGCTGCTGTTCATCTTCCGTGGCGTGATCGCCGCCCTGATCCCGCTGGGCGGGGCGATCTGCACCATCGCACTCGCGCTGGGCGGCATGGGCCTGGTCATGACCACCGTGCACCTGTCGATCTTCGCCCTCAACCTGCTCTTCGCGCTGGGCATCGGGCTGTCCATCGACTTCAGCCTGTTGATCATCTCCCGCTACCGCGAGGAACTGCACCGCGGCCAGACCCCCGTCGAGGCCGTGCGCACCACCTTGTTCACCGCCGGCCGCACCGTCTTCTTCAGCGGTCTGACCGTGGCCGCGGCGCTGGCCTCCCTGCTGGTGTTCCCGCAGCGCTTCCTCTACACCATGGGCGTCACCGGAATCGCCACGGTGGTCGGCGCCCTGGTCTTCGCCCTGCTCGGCCTGCCCGCCCTGCTCGCCGTTCTCGGGACGCGCATCGACAAGTGGGCGCCGAGGCGCTGGCAGCGTGCCTCCGAGGCGCCGGAGGACCGGGGCCGCTGGTACCGCTTCTCGCGCGGCGTCATGAAGCGGCCCGTCATCGTCGCCGTCGGCGCGGGCGCCGTCCTGCTGGTGCTGGGAGCGCCGTTCGCCGGCATCAAGTTCACCGGTATCGACTCCGCGTCCATGCCCCGCGACTCGCACGCGGGCAAGGTCTACCAGACCCTGGACCGGGACTTCCCCGGCTCGCTCCAGTCCCCGGTCAACCTGATCCAGGAGGCGCCCGACAACGCCGGGCCCAAACTCGCCGCGTACGCCGGCAAGCTGGAGCAGATCGACGGCGTGGCCGCCGTAGCCCCGCCCCGCAGGCTCGGCGGCGGTCTGTGGCAGACCGACGTCTCCCTCGAGAAGGCGCCCCTCTCCCTCGACGCCCAGGACACCCTCAAGAAGATCAAGGGCGTCCCCGCGCCGTACCCGACCGAGGCGACCGGCAACACCGCGCTCTTCCGCGCCATGCAGGACAGCCTCGGCAGTCACCTGCCGCTCGCGATCGCCGTGATGGCGCTGACCACGCTGCTCATCCTGTTCGCCATGACCGGTTCGGTGGTCCTGCCGGTCAAGGCGGTCATCACCAACCTGCTCACGCTCAGCGCCACCTTCGGCATCCTGGTCCTCGTCTTCCAGGACGGGCACCTGGAGGGGCTGCTGGACTTCCGCGGCCAGGGCGCGCTCCAGCCGACGATGCTGATCATCCTGCTCGCGCTGACGCTGGGCGTGTCGACCGACTACACCGTCTTCCTGTTCTCCCGGATCAAGGAGGGCGTGGACCACGGCGTCCCCAACCGCGAAGCCGTCGCCACCGGCCTGCAGAAGGTCGGCCGCATCACCACCCTGGCGGCCGTCCTGTTCTGCATCCCCGTCGGCGCCCTGACGCTCTCCCGCCTGGTCTTCATCAAGCAGCTCGGCCTCGGCACCGCCCTCGCCGTGATCATCGACGCCACCCTGGTGCGCGCCCTGCTCGTACCGTCTTTGATGGCGCTCTTCGGCTCGGCCAACTGGTGGTCCCCCGGCCCGCTGCGGCGCTTGCACGCGCGGTTCCTCGGCGGCTTCCAGGAGACCCCGGCGGCCCCCCTGCCGAGCACCCGCACCGCCGCCGCCGAAGCGGAGACCGTCGGTGAGCGTTGAGCAGGCCGCGGCCACCTCGGCAGCGGACGACGAGGCGCACCTGATGGAGCACTTCGAGGCGCTCCTCGCCGCCGACGAGCGCGTCGAACCCCGCGACTGGATGCCCGACGGATACCGGCGGATGCTCATCCGCCAGGTCGCCCAGCACGCACACTCCGAGATCATCGGCATGCAGCCGGAGGGCGCCTGGCTCACCCGGGCTCCCTCGCTGCACCGCAAGGCCGGCCTGCTGGCCAAGGTGCAGGACGAGGCCGGCCACGGGCTCTACCTGTACTCGGCCGTCGAGACCCTCGGCGTCACCCGCGCCGAGCTGCTCGACGCCCTGCACTCCGGACGTCAGCGGTATGCCGCGACCTTCAACCACCCGGCCCTGACCTGGGCCGACACCGGGGCGATCGCCTGGCTGACGGATGGCGCCGCCGTCGTCAACCAGGTGCCGCTGTGCCGCACCTCCTACGGGCCGTACGCGCGCGCCATGCAACGCGTCTGCCAGGAGGAGGCGTTCCACGTACGGCAGGGCTACGACGTCCTGTGGTCGCTGTGCCGCGGCACACCCGAGCAGAAGCAGATGGCCCAGGACGCCGTCAACCGCTGGTGGCTGCCGGCGGTGGCGCTGATGTTCGGTCCACCGGACACCGTGGCGGGCGCCGCCGGGGACTCCCGCGCCGCGGCCATGGGCGCCCAGGTCAGCCGGCGATCGATCGCCTGGGGCATCAAGCGCCACACCAACGACGAGCTGCGCCAGCGCTTCGTCGACAACGCCGTGCCGCAGGCGGAGGAACTGGGGCTGACGCTGCCCGATCCGGCGATCCGCTGGAACGAGGAGCGCGGGCACTTCGACTTCAGCCCCATCGACTGGCAGCAGTTCCGGGACGTGCTCGCCGACGACTCGCACTGCGCCAGGCAACGGCTGGCCCACCGGGTGGCGGCGCACGAGAACGGCGCCTGGGTGCGGGAGGCCCTCGAGGCGTACTCCCTGCGCCGGGACGAAGAGCTCCGCCAGGACCAAGAGGAAATCGGGAGGCACACCGCATGAACGGACAGGTGGCCAGGTCACAGGCTCCGTGGGAGGTGTTCATCCGTCTGCGTCGCGGCCTGTCCCATCAACATGTGGGTTCCGTGCACGGCGCCGACGCCGACATGGCGCTCGCCAACGCCCGCGACCTCTACACGCGCCGCGGCGACCTGGTGTCCATCTGGGTGGTGCGCTCCGAGGACGTACGCGCCTCCTCGCCGGACGAGAAGGACCCGTTGTTCAGCAACGCGGCCGGCAAGCCGTACCGGTACCCGGACCACTACGTGGCCTTGAACAGAGCGAGGGGCCATGCGGGTTGACGCCGTGGAGACGGTGCCGTCGACGGATGTCGCCGCGTACGCGCTGCGGCTCGGGGACGACGCGCTCGTCCTCAGCCAGCGGCTGTGCGAGTGGGTGACCAGAGCACCCACCATCGAGGAGGACCTGGCGATGGCCAACATCGCCCTGGACCTCCTCGGGCAGGCCCGCGTCCTGCTCGGCTACGCGGGCGAACTGGACGGCACGGGCCGCAGCGAGGACGACCTCGCCTACACCCGGACCGAACGCCAGTTCCGCAACTGCCTGTTGGTGGAGCTCCCGAACGGTGACTTCGCGCTGACCATCGCCCGGCAGCTGGCCTTCGCCCACTACAGCCGGCTGCTGTACACCGCGCTGGCGGAGTCGGCCGACGCCGTGCTCGCCGGACTGGCGGCCAAGGCGTCCAAGGAAGTGGCCTACCACTGTCTGCACGCCGCGCAGTGGACCGTCCGCCTGGGCGCCGGCACCGAGGAGAGCCACCGCCGGATGCAGGAGGGAGTGGACCGGATCTGGCCGTACGTGGCCGAACTGTTCGACAGCGACGAGCTGGTACGGCGGCTCGACCGAGACGGCACCGGCGTCGACCCGGCGTGGCTGCGCGCCGAGTGGGACGAGTCCGTGACCGCCGTCCTCAGCGAGGGGAAGCTGACGGTGCCCGCCCCCCGCTGGAGGGCGGGCGGCGGCCGGGAGGGACTGCACACCGAAGCGTTCGCCCCGATGGTCGCCGAACTGCAGTCGGTGCACCGCCAGTACCCGGGAGCCGGCTGGTGACCACAGGTACGCGCGGCGCGGCGGCCGAGGTCAGAAGGCTCGTCGAGGCGCTTCCCGACCCGGAACTCCCGGTGATCTCGCTGGGCGACCTGGGAGTGATCCGTCAGGTGGCACAGGCGGACGACGGCGTCATGGAGGTCACCATCACACCGACCTACACCGGCTGCCCGGCGATGGAGACCATCCGAGCCTCGATCCATGCCGTGCTGTCCGAGTGCGGGCATCCGGACGGGCGGGTGCGGCAGATTCTCTCGCCCGCCTGGACCACCGACTGGATCAGCGCCGACGGCCTGCGCAAACTGGCTGACAACCGCATCGCGCCACCGGGTCCCGTCAGCGCGCCCCTCCCTGTCCGCATCGGCATCGGCGTGCCCTGCCCCCACTGCGGCTCCGCGGCCACCCGTCCGCAGAGTCCGTTCGGCGCGACCCGCTGCCAGTCGATCGTGGTGTGCACGGCCTGCCACGAGACCTTCGCGCACATGAGAGCGACGTGACGACACGGCATGGAGACAGGCGATTGAAGGACAGCGACGCAACACCGACCACCTCACGCCGTGCGACGGAATTCCACCCCCTGCGGGTCGCGGCGGTGGACAAGCTCACCGACGACGCCGTCGCGATCACCCTGGACGTGCCGGACCACCTGGCGGACGCGTTCACCCACCGGGCGGGCCAGCACCTGACGGTCCGGCACTTCCCCGGCCGCCCCGACGGGAAGGAGATCCGCCGCAGCTACTCGATCTGCACTCCGCCGAACCGGTCGCAGGATCCCGCCTGCGGTCTGCGCATCGTGGTCAAGCGCCTGGGCGACGGCGGCTTCGGGGAGTACGCGCTGACCCTGCTCGGTGCGGGTGACACCCTCGTGGTCGGGCCGCCGACCGGCGGTTTCCGGCTGGCCGAGCAGCCCGGCGCGCACCACGTCCTCGTCGCGGGCGGCAGCGGCATCACCCCGCTGCTCAGCATGGCGGCGGCGGCGCTGCGCGAGGACCCCACCTGCCGCGTCTCGATGGTGTACGCCAATCAGACCTCGATGTCGGTCCTGCTGGCGGACGAACTGGCCGACCTCAAGGACGCCTACGTCGACCGGTTCTTCCTCCTGAACGTCCTCTCCCAGGAGACACAGGGGGTCACGCTGCTCTCGGGCCGCATCGACACCGCGCGGCTGCCGAGACTGCTGGAACTCCTCGACGCCGAACCCGACGACAGCACCCACTTCTATCTGTGCGGGCCCTGGGGCCTCGTCGCGGCCGTCCGCGCCACCCTGACGGAATGGGGAGCCGACCCCTCGCGGATCCGCACGGAACTCTTCACGACCGGCGGTGAACCCGCCGGGCCGCCCCCCGAGCCCGTCGACCGGAGCGCCCCGGCCGCCCGCGCCCGGGTCACCGCCCGGCTCGCCGGCCGGACCACCGTGTTCCCCATGGAGCCGGAGGACGACGTGGTCCTCGACGCCGTCCTGCGGGCCCGGCCCGAGACGCCGTACTCCTGCCGGGACGGCCTGTGCGGAACCTGCCGCGCCAAGGTCGTGCGCGGCAGCGTGCGGATGGACCGGCAGTACGCGCTCGGCCCGGACGAGCTCGACCGCGGTTACGCGCTGGCCTGCCGGGCGCGGGCCGTGTCGGCGGAGGTCGAACTCGACTTCGACGCCTGACCACGCGACGGCCGAACCGGTGCGGGCCGCCGGACCTTCCGGGTCCGGCGGCCCGCACCCGTGTGTGCACGGCCGGCGCCGAGCCGGCCGACCGCCGCCCGGGCTCAGCCCCTCGGCCACGGTGTCGGTGCGGCGGCTCTTGTGCCCCGTGCCGGCGGTGAAGGTGCTGCCGCGCACCGGGCCGCGCACCCACACCGGTCCCAAAGACGCCGCCACGCCCCCTCTCGCCTGGCATTGGTGCAGTTCAGGAGGGGGTGAGGGGGGCCTCAGACCCTTCAGATGTCCCGGAAGATCTCGATCTGCGCCCCGATCGAGTTCAGGCGCTCGGCGAGGTCCTCGTAACCGCGGTTGATGACGTAGACGTTGCGCAGGACCGACGTGCCCTCGGCGGCCATCATCGCCAGCAGGACGACCACCGCGGGCCGCAGGGCCGGCGGGCACATCATCTCGGCCGCTCGCCAGCGGGTGGGGCCCTCGACCAGCACCCGGTGCGGATCCAGCAGCTGGAGCCGGCCGCCGAGGCGGTTGAGGTCGGTGAGGTAGATCGCGCGGTTGTCGTAGACCCAGTCGTGGATCAGCGTCTGGCCCGAGGCGACCGCCGCGATCGCCGCGAAGAACGGGACGTTGTCGATGTTCAGGCCCGGGAAGGGCATGGGGTGGATCTTGTCGATCGGGGCTTCGAGTTTGGAGGGGCGGACGGTGAGGTCCACCAGGCGGGTGCGGCCGTTGTCCGCGAAGTACTCCGGGGACCGGTCGTGGTCGAGGCCCATCTCCTCCAGGACCGCCAGCTCGATCTCCAGGAACTCGATCGGCACCCGGCGCACGGTCAGCTCCGACTCGGTGACCACGGCGGCGGCCAGCAGGCTCATCGCCTCGACCGGGTCCTCGGAGGGCGAGTAGTCCACGTCGACGTCGATGTTCGGCACACCGTGCACGGTGAGCGTGGTGGTGCCGATGCCCTCCATCCGCACACCCAGCGCCTCCAGGAAGAAACACAGGTCCTGGACCATGTAGTTGGAGGAGGCGTTGCGGATGACGGTCACACCGTCGTGCCGGGCGGCGGCCAGCAACGCGTTCTCGGTCACCGTGTCGCCGCGCTCGGTCAGGACGATCGGGCGGTCGGGGCGGACCGAGCGGTCCACCTGGGCGTGGTACTGGCCCTCGGTCGCCGCGACGTCCAGACCGAACCGGCGCAACGCGATCATGTGCGGCTCGATGGTCCGCGTGCCGAGGTCGCAGCCGCCGGCGTACGGCAGCTTGAAGTGGTCCATGCGGTGCAGCAGCGGGCCGAGGAACATGATGATCGAGCGGGTGCGCACGGCGGCCTCCGCGTCGATCGCCGCCAACTCCAGCTCGGCGGGCGGGACCAGTTCCAGGTCCACACCGTCGTTGATCCAGCGGGTGCGCACGCCGATGGAGTTGAGCACCTCCAGCAGGCGGTACACCTCCTCGATGCGCGCCACGCGGCGCAGCACCGTACGCCCCTTGTTCAGCAGCGAGGCACACAGCAGGGCCACACACGCGTTCTTGCTGGTCTTCACGTCGATGCCGCCGGACAGACGGCGACCACCGACCACGCGCAGATGCATCGGACCGGCATAGCCCAGCGACACGATCTCGCTGTCCAGGGCTTCACCGATTCGGGCGATCATCTCAAGGCTGATGTTCTGGTTGCCGCGCTCGATGCGGTTGACCGCGCTCTGGCTGGTACCGAGCGCCTCCGCGAGTTGCGCCTGAGTCCAGCCGCGGTGCTGCCGGGCGTCACGAATGAGCTTGCCGATGCGTACGAGGTAGTCGTCTGACATGAGGTTGAGGCTATCTCAGATATGAGATGGCGCCCGTCAAGGGGTCCATCCGGGTGACAGTGGTGACGGGCTGTCAGCGGCCCCTGCCGCAACGCATCCTGGGCTGTCCGGAAGATCCGTTCAAATCGGCTGATTTCCTACAACAACGGTCATGGCGGTGCAACACCTGTCCCGGGCTGCGGAACCCGGGCCCGTGTGCACCCCTCTCCCCCTCCGAAGGGGGACGCACATGACCATCAGGATCATCGGGGCCGTCAGGATGCGCCACCTCCCCGTGGTCGCCGCGCTCGCTCTGTGCTGCTCGCTGACCTCTTGCGGCACGCGACACGCGGACGGCTCGGCGGCGGACCGGGCCGGCACGTCCGCGGCCGGCCGGACGGCCGACGGCTGCCCGGGGCTCCCGGACACGACTTCGGACGACGACTACCGGGAGTTGCCGGACACGACGACCGACGACGAGTACCAGGAGTTGCCGGACACGACGACCGACGACGACTACCAGGAGCTGCCGGACACGACCTCCGACGACGACTACCAGGAGCTGCCGGACGCGACGACGGACGACCAGGGGCTGCCGGACAGCACCACCGACGACGGGTCGGGGCTTGCCGACACCACCGGCGACGATCCGGCGGACGCGGGCTCTTCGTGCTGGTTCCCCATGCGGCGCGAGTTCCGTGCGTATCTGACGGCGGACGGCAGGAAGACGGACGCCGCCATCGCCCCCCATGTGGAGAGTGTCCGCGTCCGCGCCTCGGTGGCCGGCGGCCGTACCGAGTCCGTGGTCCGGGTCGACTACGGCGTGGGGGAGCAGGAGGACGCGGACCGCACGGCCGGGGCGTTCGCCGGCTGGCGGGCCTCGGTGTACGGCGATCACGGCCACGTGGAGGTGCTGGGCCCGGCCAAGACCGTCGCGGAGCGTGACTGGTAGCCGGGCGGCCGGGCCGGTCGGGCGCGCGAGAGGACGGGTCGGGCATGACCAGGCCGCGCCCATGTACTAGTGTTATCTCGACATCGAGATATCTGCCGAGGCGCCCCGTGGTCGCCACGCCAGTAAGGCGACCCTAACTTAGCCTGACCTTACTGGTTCGGCCAAGCCGGCGTGGCGGCACGATTGACGGTGGTACGCGCACATCAATGAAGGAGACTGTCGTGTCGGCGAACAGCTTCGACGCCCGCAGCACGCTGCAGGTGGGCGACGAGTCGTACGAGATCTTCCGGCTGGACAAGGTGGAGGGCTCGGCCCGCCTGCCGTACAGCCTCAAGGTCCTGCTGGAGAACCTGCTCCGCACGGAGGACGGCGCGAACATCACCGCCGACCACATCCGCGCCCTCGGCGGCTGGGACTCCCAGGCCCAGCCCAGCCAGGAGATCCAGTTCACGCCGGCCCGCGTGATCATGCAGGACTTCACCGGCGTGCCCTGTGTCGTGGACCTCGCGACCATGCGTGAGGCCGTGAAGGAGCTCGGCGGCGATCCGGCGAAGGTCAACCCGCTCTCCCCGGCCGAGCTGGTCATCGACCACTCCGTCATCGCGGACAAGTTCGGCACGAACGAGGCCTTCGCGCAGAACGTCGAGCTGGAGTACGGCCGCAACAAGGAGCGCTACCAGTTCCTGCGCTGGGGCCAGACCGCCTTCGACGACTTCAAGGTCGTCCCGCCGGGCACCGGCATCGTCCACCAGGTGAACATCGAGCACCTGGCCCGGACCGTCATGGTCCGCAACGGGCAGGCGTACCCCGACACCCTCGTCGGCACCGACTCGCACACCACCATGGTCAACGGCCTGGGCGTCCTCGGCTGGGGCGTCGGCGGCATCGAGGCCGAGGCCGCGATGCTCGGCCAGCCGGTCTCCATGCTCATCCCGCGCGTCGTCGGCTTCAAGCTCACCGGCGAGCTGCCCACCGGCACCACCGCCACCGACCTGGTGCTCACGATCACCGAGATGCTGCGCAAGCACGGCGTCGTCGGCAAGTTCGTCGAGTTCTACGGCGAGGGCGTCGCCGCCACCTCGCTCGCCAACCGCGCCACCATCGGCAACATGTCGCCGGAGTTCGGCTCCACCGCCGCGATCTTCCCGATCGACGACGAGACCCTGAAGTACCTGCGCCTGACCGGCCGCTCCGACCAGCAGGTCGCGCTCGTCGAGGCGTACGCCAAGGAGCAGGGCCTCTGGCTGGACCCGAAGGCCGAGCCGGACTTCTCCGAGAAGCTCGAGCTGGACCTGTCCACGGTCGTCCCGTCCATCGCCGGCCCGAAGCGCCCGCAGGACCGCATCGTCCTCGCGAACGCCGCCGAGCAGTTCAAGCAGGACGTCCGCAACTACGTCGACGACGTCGACGAGGCGGGCCAGGAGTCCTTCCCGGCCTCCGACGCCCCGGCCATCCACCCCAACGGTGCGCCGTCCAACCCGGTTCCGGTCACCGCCCCGGACGGCACCACCTACGAGCTGGACCACGGTGCGGTGACGGTCGCGGCCATCACCTCCTGCACCAACACCTCCAACCCGTACGTCATGGTCGCCGCCGCGCTCGTGGCGAAGAAGGCCGTGGAGAAGGGCCTGACCCGCAAGCCGTGGGTCAAGACCACCCTCGCCCCGGGTTCGAAGGTCGTCACGGACTACTTCGACAAGGCCGGTCTGACGCCGTACCTCGACAAGGTCGGCTTCAACCTCGTCGGCTACGGCTGCACCACCTGCATCGGCAACTCCGGCCCGCTGCCGGAGGAGGTCTCCAAGGCCGTCAACGACCACGACCTCGCGGTCACCTCGGTCCTCTCCGGCAACCGGAACTTCGAGGGCCGTATCAACCCCGACGTCAAGATGAACTACCTGGCGTCCCCGCCGCTGGTCGTCGCGTACGCCCTCGCGGGCTCCATGAAGGTGGACATCACCCGCGACGCCCTGGGCACCGACCAGGACGGCAACCCGGTCTTCCTGAAGGACATCTGGCCCTCCGAGGCCGAGGTCAACGACGTCGTGGCGAACGCCATCGGCGAGGACATGTTCAACAAGTCCTACCAGGACGTCTTCGCGGGCGACGCCCAGTGGCAGGCGCTGCCGATCCCGACCGGCAACACCTTCGAGTGGGACGCCGAGTCGACCTACGTCCGCAAGCCCCCGTACTTCGAGGGCATGGGCATGGAGCCGGCCCCGGTCGAGGACATCGCCGGTGCCCGCGTGCTCGCCAAGCTGGGCGACTCGGTCACCACCGACCACATCTCCCCGGCCGGTGCGATCAAGGCCGACACCCCGGCCGGCCAGTACCTCACCGAGCACGGTGTGGAGCGTCGTGACTTCAACTCCTACGGCTCCCGCCGAGGCAACCACGAGGTCATGATCCGCGGTACGTTCGCCAACATCCGCCTGCGCAACCAGATCGCGCCGGGCACCGAGGGCGGCTACACCCGCGACTTCACGCAGGACGGCGGCCCGGTCTCCTTCATCTACGACGCCTCGCGCAACTACATCGAGCGGGGCATCCCGCTGGTCGTCCTGGCCGGCAAGGAGTACGGCTCCGGTTCGTCCCGCGACTGGGCGGCCAAGGGCACCGCGCTGCTCGGCGTCAAGGCCGTCATCGCCGAGTCGTACGAGCGCATCCACCGCTCGAACCTGATCGGCATGGGTGTCCTGCCGCTGCAGTTCCCGGAGGGTGCCTCCGCCGCGTCCCTCGGCCTGACCGGCGAGGAGACCTTCTCCTTCACCGGCGTCGAGGAGCTCAACAACGGCACCACCCCGCGCACGGTCAAGGTCACCACCGACACCGGTGTCGAGTTCGACGCGGTCGTCCGCATCGACACCCCCGGCGAGGCCGACTACTACCGCAACGGCGGCATCATGCAGTACGTGCTGCGCAACCTGATCCGCAAGTAAGCGGCCCAGGCAAGCGGTACAGGGCCGCGCCCCCGGCACCGGGGGTGCGGCCCTTCCCCGTGGCCGGCGCACGGACGTTCCGTGGGTGGCTCGGGGCGGTGCGGTGAGGCCGGCCGCGCGTGGACATCGTCATGGCGGCGGACCGACGGGGCTCCCCCTGTGCCTCCCTCGACGCACGGGAAGGCGCGGCGATCCCAAACGGCCCCCCGGGTTCGGCTCACGGGGGGGCGAGAGGGCGCGGAAAGGGGCGCAGGGCGGGCAACGCGCCCCGTGCGAGGGTGTGGGCCCGAAGCGGCGCGGGGCGGGGCGTCAGGCCCCGCTCAGAGGTCCGGGCACGTCCCCCCGCTCAGAGGTCCGGGAACTCGCGTCGCACTCAGCGGCCCGGGAAGGTGCCTCCCGCTGGAGGTCCGGGTGCGCGCCCCCGTTCAGGAGTCCGGGAACTCGCGTCGCACTCAGCGGCCCGGGAACGTCCCCCCGCTCAGAGGTCCGGGAACTCGTTCAGGTCCGGGAAGTCCGCGAGATCCGGGAAGTCCGCGACGTCCTGGACGTCCGCGTCCGGCAGCGTCAGTTCGGCCCAGATCACCTTGCCGTGCGGGGTGTACCGGGTGCCCCAGCGCTCGGCCAGCTGGGAGACCAGGAACAGACCCCGGCCCCCCTCGTCGGTCGTCGCGGCGTACCGCAGATGCGGCGAGGTACTGCTGCCGTCGGCCACCTCGCAGACCAGCGTGCGGTCGTGGATCAGCCGCACATGCACCGGATCGGAGCCGTAGCGGATCGCGTTGGTGATCAGCTCGCTCAGTACGAGTTCCATGCCGAAGCCGAGCTCCGACAGGCCCCACTCCTCCAGTGTGGCCGAGACGGCGGCGCGCATCCCCGACACGGCGGCCGGGTCGCGCGGCACGTCCCAGTCGGCGACCCGGTCGGCCGGCAGCGGCCGGGTGCGGGCGACGAGCAGGGCGACGTCGTCGCCGGGGCGCTCGGGCAGCAGCTCCTCCAGCACCGCCCGGCAGCTCTCCTCCGGTGCCCGGCCGGGGTGCCCGGCCAGCGCCCCGCGCAACAGCTCCATGCCCTCGTCCAGGTCCCGCGCGCGGTCCTCGATGAGACCGTCGGTGTACAGCACGAGCTGGCTGCCCTCGGCCAGCTCCAGCTCCGCCGTCAGGAACGGCATGCCGCCCAGGCCCAGCGGGGGCCCGGCCGGCAGGTCGGGGAAGGTGACGCTGCCGTCGGGCTGGACCAGCGCGGGCGCCAGATGCCCGGCCCGGGCCATGACGCAGCGCCGCGTCACCGGGTCGTAGATCGCGTACAGGCAGGTGGCGCCCATGATCTCCCCGGGCCGGTCCGGGCATGCCTCGTCCTGGTCGATGCGCCCGACCAGGTCGTCCAGATGCTGGAGCAGCTCGTCGGGCGGCAGGTCGAGCGTGGAGAAGTTGTGCACCGCGGTCCGCAGCCGGCCCATCGTGGCGGCGGCGTGCAGACCGTGCCCGACCACGTCACCGACCACCAGCGCCACCCGGCTTCCCGGCAGCGGGATCACGTCGAACCAGTCGCCGCTCACCCCCGACTGGGCCGGCAGATAGCGGTAGGCGACCTCGAGGGCGCTCTGCTGGGGCAGGGCCCGCGGCAGCAGACTGCGCTGCAGGGTGACGGCGAGGGTGTGCTCACGGGTGTACCGGCGGGCGTTGTCGATGCTGACGGCGGCCCGGGCCACCAGCTCCTCCGCCAGGGACAGCTCCTCCGCGTCGAAGGGCTCCTGTTTGGCACGCCAGAAGTTGGCGATGCCCAGGACGACACCGCGGGCCCGGATCGGAGCGGCGATCATCGAGTGGATGCCGTAGTCCATGATCTGCCGGGTCCGCTTCGGGTCCTGCGCGTGCCAGCCGTCGGCCGTCGTCAGGTCGGTCACCAGCTCGGCGTGTCCCGCGCCGTAGCCGCGTGCCTGCGGGGTGGAGGGCAGGAAGTCGATGAGCCGGCCCTGTTCGTAGAGGGGATGGTCGTCCCGGATGCCGCTCACGGCGACCCGCCGCATGTCCGTCGCCGTCGGAGCCGGTTCGTCCCCGTGCAGCACCGGGTCGGCCAGGTCGACGGTGACGAAGTCGGCGAAGCGGGGCACCGCGACCTGTGCCAGCTCGTCGGCCGTGCGGACCACGTCCAGGGTGGTGCCGATGGACAGTCCCGCGTCGTACAGCAGCTCCAGCCGTTCCCGGGCGGCCTCGGCGCGGCCGGACACCGCCTGGAGCTCGGTGGAGTCGCGGAGCGTGACGACGGTTCCCCCGGGGCATCCGGCGTGGTCCGTGGGCCGCTGGTTGACCGCGAGCAGACGCCCCATGGCGAAATGCACCTCGTCGCTGGCCTCCCGGCCGGAGTCGAGCAGTTCCAGCGTCGCGGGGTCGAGACCCGGCAGCTCCCGCACCACGCTCCCCTCGACGTCGGCGGGCAGCTCCAGCAGGCGCCTGGCCTCGTCGTTGGCGAGCAGCAGCCGGCCGGCGGCATCGATGATGAGCACGCCCTCCCGCACCGAGTGCAGGACCGTGTCGTGATGCTCGTACATGCGGGACATCTCGTCCGGAGCCAGGCTGTGGGTCTGCCGCCGCAGCCTCCTGCCCACCAGGGCCGTACCGCCGGTCGAGACCACGAGCGCGACGGCCCCGGCGCCCAGGATGATCGGCAGCTGCCGGTCCAGCGCGCTCGTGACGTTCTTGACCTTCAGCCCGGCGGAGACGAGGGCGACCACCTTGCCGCGAGCGTCGTCGACGGGCACGGTGGCCTGCACCTCGTGACCCAGGGGGCCGTGCACGCTCTCGGTGTAGACCTTCCCGGCCAGGGACGGCCCGATGTTCCCCACGAACCGCTCGCCGATCCGGCCGGGTATCGGATGCGTGTAGCGGATGCCGTGGGTGTCCATGACCACGATGAAGTCGACACCCGCGGTCCTGCGCGCGGCCTCGGTCAGCGGCTGGAGGGTCTTGGAGGGGTCGGGGAGCCGCAGCGCCTGGAGGATCCCCGGACCGTGGGCGAAGGTCTCCGCGACGGCGGTGGACCGGCGTATGGCCTCGCTGGTCGTGTCCCGTCTCGACTGCAGGACGAGAGCGAGGACGGCGCCGAGCACGAGCAGCACCACCAGCACCACCTGAAGCAGGAAAACCTGCCCGGCGACGCTCCGGGGACTCTTGCCGATCACAGTGCGCCATGCGAGGCGTCTGAATCGGGCACGCGCATCCGACATGTCGTATTTGTAGCACCGGTGTTTTCCAGGTGGCTATGGTCCGTCCACGAGGTGGACACGGCACGCCCGCCCCTCGGGTCCGTCCGGCCGGGCGGCGGCGCGGGACATCATGCGCCACACCGCTCGACCGGGACGGTGTGCCGAGTCGCTCGGGCGGACCCGGTGGCGAGCGCACCGGGTCCGCGAGCCGGGCAGGTGAGGGGGGTGGGTGTACCTGCCCGGAGGGGGATGGTCTGGAACAGCGTGGCTTGTGCGACGGCCGGGCCGCGCGACATCGTTGTCATATGGTCCTGACATGACTCTACCGCCTCAACCGACAACGATGTCAACCCACTTGGCCCACCCGACCGGGTGAACCCTGTGGCGCGCCTGCCGCGGCGTACGCGGTCTTCCGTGGTACCGGTGACGCACGCTACTGTCCCTGCGGCTTGTGCGACCTGTGGTGCGCGACCCGTCCGTTAGGAAGGGCCGCGTCATGCGTTTCCGACCCACGTCCCTGGTGCTGGCCGCGCTTCTCGCGACCGCCGGCACCGCGACCCCCGCCCTCGCGGCGACCACCGCTCCGCCCGGCCTCGTCGAGGACCCCACCGGGTACGTCGACCCGCTGATCGGCACCAGCGGCGGCGGTGACGTCTTCCCGGGCGCCGTCGTGCCGTTCGGCATGCTCTCCTGGAGCCCCGAGAACACGCGCGGGGACGCGACCAGAACCGCCGCCCCGGGCGGCTACCAGTACGACGCCACCCGCATCCGCGGCTTCAGCCTCACCCACATGTCCGGCACCGGCTGCGCGGGCGGCAGCGGGGACATCCCGTTCTTCCCGTACGCCGGCGAGGTCACCTCCTCACCGGCGAGCGACACCAAGGACGCCGTCTACGCCTCCGGCTTCAGCCACGCCGACGAGACCGCCGAGCCCGGCCACTACGCGGTGGGCCTGGCCTCCGGCGTCACCGCTGACCTCACCGCCACCGCGCACACCGGCTCGGCCCGCTTCACCTTCCCGGCCGGCAAGCCCGCGTCGCTGCTCGTGCGCACCGCCAACTCGGAGGTGGGCTCGCAGGACTCGACGGTCACGATCGACCCGGACACCCGGACGATCTCCGGCTCGGTCACCTCCGGCAACTTCTGCGGATACCTCGACCCCGAGGGGCAACGCGCCTACTACACCGTCTACTTCACGGCCCGCTTCGACCGCGCCTTCACGTCCGTCGGCACCTGGCACGACGACAGGCTGGAGCCCGGATCCCGGCGGACGTCCGGCGGCACCGGCGGCTTCTCGCACGGCGGGCGGCCGGTCGCCGGGAAGGGCGCGGGCGGCTATGTGGAGTTCGCGCCCGGCGACGGTCCGGTGAACGTCAAGGTCGGCATCTCCTACGTCGGGCGGGAGGCCGCCGAGGCCAACCTGGCCGCGGAGAACCCGCCGGGGCGGACCTTCGACGCGGTCCGGGCCGCCGCCCGCCGGGCCTGGCGGGAGCGCCTGGGGGCCATCCGGGTCGGCGGCGGCACGGACGCCGAGCGCACCACCTTCTACACCGCCCTCTACCACGCGCTGCTCCATCCGAACGTCATCAGCGACGCCGACGGCCGGTACCGCGGCGCCGACGGCCGGGTGCACACCGTCGGCCGGGGGCACCAGGCCCAGTACGGCACCTTCTCCGGCTGGGACGTCTACCGGGACCAGGTGCAGCTGCTGACCCTGCTGAACCCGCGCACGGGCTCGGACATCGCACAGTCCCTGTATGAACTCGCCCGGCAGAACGGCGGTGTCTGGGACCGCTGGCTGCACGGCGCGAGCGGCACCCACGTCATGAACGGCGACCCCTCGCCGACCGCGCTGGCCGGTATCCGCGCCTTCGGCGGTACCGACTTCGACCTGCGCGGCGCCCTCGCCTCGCTCACCCGGGCGGCGACCGTGCCCACGGAAGGGGATCTGTCCTCCGCCGGCAAGCCCGTGCTGTCGGTGGGGCAGCGGCCCTCCCTCGACAAGTACCTGAAGCTGCACTACATGCCGTCCGTCTCCAACGCCTGGGGCGGGGCCGCCGAGACGCTGGAGATGTCCACCGCGGACTTCGCGCTGTCCCAGCTCGCCCGCGCGGCAGGGAAGAAGGACACGGCGACGTCCTTCGCCCACCGCGCCCAGTGGTGGCAGAACACCTTCAACATCGCGGCCGACCCGGGCGGCGGCTACATCGCGGGCCGCACGGCGGACGGCAGCTGGGTCACCGGGTTCACCCCGGCCACCGGCAGCGGTTTCGTCGAGGGCACGGCCGCCCAGTACACCTGGATGGTCCCGCACGACCCCGCGGGGCTCTTCGCCGCGATGGGCGGCCGGGACGAGGCACTGGCCCGGCTGGACGACTTCTTCCACGACGCCGACGGCGGCTGGGCCTTCACGGGCAGCGGCGGCACCAAGTCCGAGCTGGACAACGAGCCGTCGATCAACGTGCCCTACCTGTACGACTATGCGGGCGCCCCTTACAAGGCGCAGGAGACCGTCCGCGCGGCGATGCGCCGGCTGTGGACCACCCGGCCCGGCGGCATCCCGGGCAACGACGACCTCGGCGCGATGTCCGCCTGGTACGTCTTCTCCGCCCTCGGCATGTACCCGCAGGTGCCGTCCCGCGCCGAACTGGTCCTGGCGTCACCGCTGTTCGACCGGATCGAGATCGACCGGCCGCACGGCAACGACATCTCCATCCGCGCCACCGGAGCGGCGGCCGACGCCCCGTACATCCGGTCCCTGAAGGTGAACGGCCGTGCCGGCGACCGCCCCTGGCTGCCCGCCTCCTTCGTCCGGGACGGCGGCCGGCTCGACTACACCCTGTCCTCCGTCCCGGACCGCGGGTGGGGCGCGGACAGCCCGCCGCCGTCCTTCCGCGACGGCGAGCAGCCGTACCAGATCGGTGTCGGCCCCACCACGGCCACCCTCGCCCCCGGTGACAGCACGAAGGTCGGCATCCGCGCACGGTCGCTGACCGGCGGCGCCGGCCCCGGGGTGCGCTTCCGGGTGGAGACCCCGGCCGGCGTCACCGCCGTGCCCGCCGAGGGCACCGTCACCGACGGCGCCCAGGAGATCACGCTCACGGCGGCGCGGGACGCCCCACAGGGCTTCGCCGACGTCAAGGTCACCGTGACCTCGGGCGACCTGGCCTACTCCCAGCCGGTGTCGCTCACCGTGGCCGCCCCGGGCACCCTGCTCGCCGCCTACGACAACACGGGCGTCTCCGACGACGACGGCGAACACGACGAGGCCGACTACGACGGCGGTGGCTGGAGCTACTCCCGGCAGGCCCTCGCGGCGGCCGGCCTCACCCCTGGCGAGCGGTCCACGGCCGACGGACTCGCCTTCACCTGGCCCGGCTCACCCGCCGGCCGCCCCGACAACGCCTCCGCCGCCGGCCAGACCGTCCGACTGGACACCCCGGCAGCCGCGTTGTCCTTCATCGGCAGCGCGGTCAACGGCAACCAGCCGGGCAAGGCGACCGTCACCTACACCGACGGCACCACGGGCACCGTCGACCTGTCCTTCACGGACTGGACCGTGGGCGGCACAGGCGGCACCGTCCAGTACGGCAACGCGGTCGTCGCCAGGACCGCGTACCGCAATGTCGCCGGCGCGGACAAGGACCCGGTGGCGACGTACGTCTTCGCCACCGAGCCGTACCGGGCCCCGGCCGGCAAGCGGATCGAGAGCGTCACGCTCCCACGCAACGCGGACCTGCACGTGTTCACCCTCGCCACCGGCTGAACCCGGAACACCGGGCGGCCCGCACCCGGGATCCGGGTGCGGGCCGCGTCGTCGGCGCTCGATCCGGGCCGACCGTCGCACCTCTCCTGACGGTCAGGCCAGCAGTTCCACCTCCGCCAGGGTCGACTCGCCGTCCAGGAGCAGGCGGTACTTCGTGTACGTACCCGGCGCGGCGATGGTGAAGGCCCGGGTCTGGCGGTCCCAGGTGAACGTCTCGCCGGAGCGGTGGTCCAGGGTGTGCCAGGCCGTGCCGTCGGTGGAGCCCTGAAGGGTCCAGCCGGTCGGCGCCCGGGTGTGGTCCGCCCCCGAGGTCAGGGTGTACTGGAGGGGCCGCACGGCGCCCGCCGCGGGCAGGTCGGCCGAGGTGACCGCCGCGCTCGTCGCCGAGGTGTCGTCGAAGAGCGCGCCGTCACCCTTCAGGACGTCCGCGCGGGGCGTCGGCACCTCGTCGTCCTGGGTGACGGAGACCGGCGCCGCGTTCCTGCCCGTGCCCCAGGCCGACGGCCTGGAGCCCATGAAGAAGTCCAGCACCCCGCCCTTGGACAGCAGTGAGTGGGGCAGCGAGGTCGACGTCCACGGACGTCCGTCGACCATCACGCCCTGGACGTAGACGTTCTTCGCGCTGTTGCGCGGCGCCCGCACCACCAGGTCCCGGCCGTTCTCCAGGTGCACGGTCACCTTCTTGAACAGCGGGGAGCCGATGGAGTACTCACCGCTGCCCATGACCAGCGGGTAGAAGCCGAGTGCGGAGAAGAGGTACCAGGCCGACTGCTCGCCGTTGTCCTCGTCGCCGTGGTAGCCCTGCCCGATCTCGCTGCCGGTGTAGAGCCGGGAGAGCGCCTCCCGCACGTACGCCTGCGCCTTCCAGGGCTCGCCGGCCGCGTCGTACATGTAGATGACGTGGTGCGCCACCTGGTTGGAGTGGCCGTACATGCCCATCCGGACGTCCCGGGCCTCGGTCATCTCGTGGATGACACCGCCGTAGGAGCCCACATAGTCGGGGGAGGCCGTCTCCGGGGTCGCGAAGTACTCGTCGAGCTTGTCGGCGAGGCCCTGCCGGCCGCCGTACAGGTTGGCCAGGCCCCGGCTGTCCTGCGGGGCGCTGAAGGCGTAGCCCCAGCCGTTGGTCTCCGTGTAGTCGTAACCCCACACCCGCGGATCGTACTTCGAGGACTCCACGCGCCAGTCTCCGCCGGCGTCCCGCCCCTGGAAGAAGCCGGCCCCGGCGTCGAAGAGCCGCACGTAGTCCTGCGCCCGGTTGAGGAAGTACGCCGACTCCTCCCGGTAGCGCTTCTCGCCCGTCTTCCGGTAGAGCGCCTGGCCCATCTTCGCGATGCCGTAGTCGTTGACGTACCCCTCCATCGCCCACGACAGGCCCTCGTGCGTGTCGGTGGCGGTGTAGCCGAGGAAGGGCGAGGTGGCCATCCCCTTGCGGCCCACGCCGGACGTCGGCGGGACGACGGTCGCGTTCTTCAGGGCCGCGTCGTACGCCGCCTTCGCGTCGAACTTCACGCCCTTGACGTAGGCGTCGGCGAACGCCACGTCCGAGGAGGTGCCGGTCATCAGGTCGGCGTAACCGGGGGAGGACCAGCGGGAGGTCCAGCCGCCGTCCTTGTACTGCTGCACGAACCCGTCGACCATCTCACCCGCCTGGGACGGGGTCAGGAACGAGTACGCCGGCCACGTGGTCCGATAGGTGTCCCAGAAGCCGTTGTTGACGTACACCTTGCCGTCGACGATCTTCGCGCCGGTGTGGGTCGGGGTGTCCGGGCCCGGCATGGGGGAGAACGGCGAGGCGTACCGGTCCTCGCCGTCGGCCTTCTCGAAGCCCGAGTTGGGGTACAGGTACAGCCGGTACAGGCCGGAGTACAGCGTGGTCAGCTGGTCCGGGGTCGCACCTTCCACCTCGACCTTGCCGAGCAGTTCGTCCCACGTCCGCTGAGCCCGAGCCTTCACCGAGCCGAAGGACGCGCCGTCCGGGATCTCCTGGCGCAGGTTGTCCTTCGCCTGGTCCACGCCGATGAGCGAGGTGGCCAGGCGCAGGGAGACGGTGCGGTCGGCGCCGGCGTCGAAGCGCAGGAAGCCCTTCACACCGCTCGACGCGCCGTCCGTGACCGGCTTGTCGAACTGGCCGTACACGAACAGCCGGGTGGCGCCCGTGGACAGGCCCGACTTCACGTCCGAGTAGCCGGTGACGATCCCGTGCTCCTTGTCGAGCGTCAGGCCGGCCTGCTCGGTGACGTTGTCGAACAGCACGCTCGCGTCGTCGCCGGGGAAGGTGAAGCGCAGCACGGCGGCGTGGTCGGTCGGGGTCATCTCGGCCTTGAGGCCGTTCTCGAACCGCACGCCGTAGTAGTAGGGCCGCGCGGTCTCGTTCTCGTGCCGGAAGGCGAGCTCCCGCGCCTCACGGGCGGTGTCCGGGGTGCCGGACGCGGCCGACGGCATCACCTGGAAGGTCTGCCGGTCGCCCATCCACGGGCTCGGTTCGTGGCTCGCGCTGAACGCCTGGATCGTCGGCAGGTTGTCGGCGTTGTTCGCACGTGCATACTCGTACAGCCAGCTCAGCGAGGACGCGTTGGTCACCGGCGTCCAGAAGTTGAAGCCGTGCGGCAGGGCCGTCGCCGGAAAGTCGTTGCCGCGCGAGAAGCTGCCGCTGGAGTTGGTGCCGCGGGTGGTCAGCGCGTAGTCCGCCAGATGTGCCTTGGGCTTCTCCGGTGCCACCGGCTTCAGGGACACGTCGTCGAGCCAGCCGCGGAACTTCGCCGGACCGTCGGGGGAGTCGTAGGCCACCAGGATCCGGTCGACGGTCCGGCCTGCCGCCACCGAGCCGATGCGCGCCGCCACGTTGTTCCACTGGTTGACGTACAGGGCCTTCGACGCGCCCTGTCCGCGCGGGGACAGCGGGAAGCCGTGCTGGTCCAGTGCGCCCAGGTCGCTCAGATAGGTGCCGTCGGTGAAGGCCAGGTCGACGGAGACGTAACTCGCGTCGTAGTCGCGGTCGCCGTCGGCCATCGACGGGAAGACGCGGTACGACAGCGCGGTGTCGCGGCCGACCTGCACGTTCACGTCGAAGATCTTGTTGAAGGAGTACGCGCGGCCGTCCGCCGTGTGCCGGCCGGCATAGCGCAGCGCACGCTTGCCGGTGAATCCGGCACGCGCCTTGGCGGTCGGGGAGCCGCTCGGGCCCTTGTCGACCAGGGTCAGCATGTCCTGCGGCACCGGCCCGCCACCGCCTCCGGTGGAGAACTGCACATCGGCGAGCTGCAAAATGTCCGGGGCGCCGTTGTTCTTCGTCACCTCCAGCCGGAAATGCTGGAATTCGACCGGTTCGGTGAGGTCGTACGCTTTCGTCTGGAAGCGCTCGGAGAAGTTCTCGCCCGAGCGGCTGTCGACCGTCTTCCAGTCCTTGCCGTCGGTGGAGCCCTCGAGGGTCCAGTCCCTGGGGTCGCGCTCGTCGTAGTCGTTGGCCGAGGTGAGCGCGTACGCCGCTATCTTGACGGGCTTGTCCAGGTCGAACTCCACCCAGCCGGTGGTCTCGAACGCCAGCCACTTGGTCCCGGGCTCGCCGTCGACGAGGTTCTCCTCGACCTCGCCCGCGCCCGGGTTGTCGGCGCTCGCCCGGACCTCGGTGACATGGTCGGTCACATTGCCCGGAATGCCGGTGCTGTAGCCGCCGTCGACGCCCGAGGCGCGCTTGCCGCCGTCCGGGCCGCTGTCGACGGTGTTCAGCCAGTCCGGCGCCGGCTCGCCCGCCTCGAACGAGGAAGCGAACTCCCGGTCGGCCGCCGGAGCCCGGGCCGGCAGGGCGACCGCCGCGCCCTGCGCGCCGACGGCCGTGACAAAGGCGGCCGTGAGGACGGCCGCCGGACCCCATCTGTGCCGAGTTCTCCGCTGCATCTACGGATGTCCCCTCCTGCGCCCCCTTCGGACAACGTTGTCAACTGCTGGGCGCAAGAACCAGTAGGTGGTCAAGTGACCCGTGATGTCAAGGGTGTTGGCTAGGGCATTCAGGGAGTTATGTCGCGACTTTTTCCGTCGGGCCGCTCTCGGGGCCTTCATATTTCCGCGAGGTCTCAACTCGGAAAAGACCCATCCCCAACCCTGCATTCGATCTTGCTCAGCCGCCGGAAAGTGGACTATACCTGTCGGCACTTCCAGCATGACCGTGCACGACCCAGCACTACCCGACAGCGGTGCCGGGGAGGATCCGGTTCACCGCCTGAGTCCTGGAGAGGGCGAGGACTTGAGCATGGGATCCACCTCGAACCACGGTGCCGAAGGCGTCGGCCGACGTGATCTGATCAAGCGGTCCGCGGCGCTCGGCCTGGTCGCCACCCCGGCGATGGGCCTGCTGTCCGCCTGCGCGAGCAGCGGCGGGGACGGCCAGAAGAAGGAGAAGGCGGGGAAGAAGACCGCCAAGAACCCGCTCGGCGTCAACGACACCGCCAAGATGGAGTTCGTCCTCTTCGACGGCGGCTTCGGCAAGGAGTACGCCGAGGACGCGGTGAAGATCTACCAGAAGGACTTCCCCAAGGCCACGGTGAAGTTCGCCGCCACCCAGAAGATCCAGTCCACCCTCCAGCCCCGCTTCAACCAGGGCAACCCGCCGGACCTCATCGACAACTCCGGCGCCGAGCAGATGGACATGGGCGTGCTGGTCGGCAAGAACCAGCTGGCCGACCTCACCCCGCTGCTGGACGCGCCGTCGTACGACGATCCGAACAAGAAGGTCCGCGACACGCTGCGCCCCGGCATCGTGGAGATGGGCCAGTTCGACGGCGCCCCCGTCTGGATCCTGTACTACGCCTACACGGTGTACGGCGTCTGGTACTCGCAGAAGGCCCTGGACTCGCTCGACGCGGAGTACCCCCAGACCTGGGACGAGATGCTCCAGGTCTGTGCGAAGGCCAAGAAGAAGGGCATGGCCGGCTGGACGTACGCCGGCAAGTACCCGTACTACCTCCCCTTCTCGCTCTACCCGATGATCGGCAAGGTCGGCGGGCGCGAGGTCCTCGACGCCATCGACAACCTGGAGCCGAACGCCTGGAAGCACCCGGCCGTCAAGACCTGCTTCGAGGCGTACTACGAGCTGTACAAGAAGGGGTACGTCCTCAAAGGGACCCCGGGTCTGGACCACATCCAGTCGCAGACCGCCTGGGCCAAGGGCAAGGCGTTGTTCATCCCGAACGGCTCGTGGGTGGAGAACGAGTCGGCCAACGTCATCCCGAAGGACTTCGACCTGGCCGTCTCCGCGCCGACCGGTATCGACAGCGGCGACAAGATGCCCTTCGGCACCATCTGGGCCTCCGGCGGTGAGCCGTTCGTCGTGCCGGCCAAGGCCGCGAACACCGAGGGCGGCATGGAGCAGCTGCGCATCATGCTCTCCGAGGCGTCCTCGAAGAACTTCACCGCCAAGGTCAAGTCACTGACCGCCTACAACGGCGGCACCACCGGTATCGCCCTCACCCCCGGTCTGAAGTCGGGTGTGGCGGCGCTGAAGCTGGCGGGTTCCAACGTGGTGAACCCGCGGCTTCAGGACTGGTACGTGCAGCTTCAGAAGGAGAAGATCGGTGTCTCCGGCCTGGGCGAGATGATGGCCGGCCGGCTCACTCCGGCCGAGGCCATCAAGAAGATCCAGGGCTTCGCCGACGAGGCGGCCAAGGACACCTCGATCAAGCACTACAAGCACCAGTAACCAGCACCTTCCAACGCACCGGAGTGGCGATGCAGCACGGCAAGTACCGGTTCATCGTGGGGTTTCTGGTTCTGCCCCTGGGACTGTACGCGCTCTTCGTGGTGTGGCCGTTCATCCAGTCCATCTACTACTCGTTCACGGACTGGACCGGCCTGAGCCCCGAATTCAAGATGGTCGGCTTCGACAACTACAAGAGGATGCTCGACGACGACATCTTCTGGAAGTCGTTGCAGCACAGTCTGCTGTTCGCCCTGGTGCTCCCACTGGTGACGATCAGTCTGGCGCTGTTCTTCGCCTTCATGATCAATGTAGGCGGGCGCCGGAGAAGGGGCGGCCCCGTGATCTCAGGGGTCCGGGGCTCGTCCTTCTACAAGATCGTCTATTTCTTCCCGCAGGTGCTGTCGATCGCGATCGTCTCGCTGCTGTTCGCCTTCGCGTACAACCCGGACAGCGGCGCGATCAACTCGCTCCTGCGCGGTGTCGGCCTGGACGGCGTCCAGCCCCTGTGGCTGGGCGACCCGGACCTCGCGTTGTGGTGCGTGATGGCGGTCCTGGTCTGGTCCACGGTCGGCTTCTTCGTGGTCCTGTTCTCGGCGGGCATGGCCTCCATCCCGGCCGAGCTGTACGAGGCGGCGCTGCTCGACGGCGCCAGCCGCTTCACCACCTTCTTCCGCATCACCCTGCCGCTGCTGTGGGACACCGTGCAGTCCGGCTGGGTGTACATGGGAATCCTCGCGCTCGGCGCCGAGTCGTTCGCGGTCGTGCAGATCATGACGACCGGACCGGGCGGGCCCGACTACTCGACCACGGTGATGGTCCTGTACGTGTACCAGAAGGCGTTCCGGGACGGTCAGGCCGCCTACGCCACCACCATCGGCGTCGCCCTGCTCGTCGTCACGCTCGCCTTCGCGGCGATCGTGCTGCGGCTGGGCCGTCGCGAGCGGCTGGAGTTCTGAAGCGATGAAGACGACCGAGACCCCCGCTCCGCTGCCGGCGGAGTCCGGCCCCACCGTCTCCAAGATCGACGTGCGGGCCCCGGGTCCCGCACGGAAGAAGAGGGAGGGCGGCGTCCTCAACGTCTTCTCCCACGGCGTCCTGATCATCTGGGCGATCATGGTGGTCATGCCGCTGCTGTGGGCGGTGATGACGTCCTTCAAGGACGACAGCTCCATCTTCGGCTCGCCCTGGTCCCTGCCGGACAGACTGCACTTCGACAACTGGTCGCGCGCCTGGACCCAGGCCAACATGAGCGACTACTTCCTCAACACCGTCCTGGTGGTCGGGGGCTCTCTCATCGGCACCCTGGTGCTCGGCTCCATGGCGGCCTACGTCCTGGCCCGCTTCGACTTCCCCGGCAACCGCTTCATCTACTACCTGTTCGTCGGCGGCATGAGCTTTCCGATCATGCTGGCGCTGGTCCCGCTGTTCTACGTCGTGAACAACATGGGCATGCTGAACACCATCCACGGCCTGATCCTGGTCTACATCGCGTATTCGCTGCCGTTCACGGTCTTCTTCCTCACGGCCTTCTTCCGCACCCTTCCCACCTCGGTGGCAGAGGCTGCCTTCGTGGACGGTGCTTCGCACTCGCGTACGTTTTTCCAGATCATGCTGCCCATGGCGAAGCCGGGCCTGATCAGCGTCGGCATCTTCAACTTCCTGGGCCAGTGGAACCAGTACATGCTGCCCACGGTCCTGAACACCGACCCCGACAAGAAGGTCCTCACCCAGGGTCTGGTCCAGCTCGCGGTCAGCCAGGGCTACAAGGGCGACTGGTCCGGGCTCTTCGCCGGCCTGGTGATGGCGATGCTCCCGGTGCTGGCGGCGTACATCGTCTTCCAGCGACAGGTCGTCCAGGGCCTGACCGCGGGGGCGCTGAAGTAGCGCGACACCCCTTGGCGGGAAAGCTCCCGTCACTGTCCGTGTACACGCCGCCCCGGAGCGCCGGGGCGGCGTACGCGTGTGTCGCAGCACCCGGAAACGGTTCAACCTCTTGACGGAAGTCGCCCCGAACGGCTCAGCTTAGAGTTCACTAGTTGGACATACACGGGGCCTCGCCGAAGCGGCCCCGCGCTCAGGAGGTCGTCGTGGAGACTCCAGGGTCGCAGTCGTCACTGCACCGGGCCAACCTGGAGCGGGTCGTCCGGGCCGTACGCCTGGCCGGGTCCCTCACGCAGGCGGAAATCGCGCGGACGACCGGTCTGTCCGCGGCCACCGTCTCGAACATCGTGCGGGAGCTGAAGGACGGTGGGACCGTCGAGGTCACGCCCACCTCGGCGGGCGGGCGGCGGGCCCGCAGCGTCAGCCTGAGCGGGGACGCCGGCATCGTGATCGGCGTGGACTTCGGGCACACCCATCTGCGCGTCGCGATCGGCAACCTCGCCCATCAGGTGCTGGCCGAGGAGGCCGAGCCGCTGGACGTCGACGCCTCCGCGGACCAGGGCTTCGACCGGGCCGAACAGCTGGTCAACCGCCTGATCGCGGCCACCGGCGTGGACCGGACCAAGGTGGCCGGCGTGGGGCTCGGCGTGCCGGGTCCGATCGACGTCGAGTCCGGGACCCTGGGATCCACCGCGATCCTGCCCGGCTGGGGCGGCACGAAGCCCGCCGAGGAACTGCGCGAGCGGCTCGGCGTGCCCGTGCACGTGGACAACGACGCCAACCTCGGCGCCCTCGGCGAGCTGGTCTGGGGCAGTGGCAAGGGCGTGCGCGACCTGGCGTACATCAAGGTCGCGAGCGGTGTCGGCGCAGGTCTGGTGATCGACGGGAAGATCTACCGCGGCCCAGGCGGCACAGCGGGCGAAATCGGGCATATTACACTCGATGAATCCGGTCCGGTCTGCCGTTGCGGGAACCGCGGTTGCCTGGAGACGTTCGCGGCGGCGCGCTACGTGCTCCCGCTGCTCCAGCCCAGCCACGGCCCCGATCTGACGATGGAAGGCGTCGTACGGCTGGCCAGGGACGGTGACCCGGGCTGCCGTCGGGTGATCGCCGACGTCGGCCGTCACATCGGCAGTGGGGTGGCCAATCTCTGCAATCTGCTGAACCCGAGCCGGGTGGTCCTGGGCGGTGATCTCGCCGAGGCCGGCGAGCTGGTGCTCGGGCCGATCAGGGAGTCCGTCGGCCGCTATGCCATCCCCAGTGCGGCGCGCCAACTGTCCGTGCTTCCGGGGGCCCTTGGGGGCCGTGCGGAGGTGCTCGGAGCGCTCGCCCTCGCCCTCAGCGAGATGGGCGATTCGACCCTTTTGGAGGGTGCGCTGCCGGTGGCGGCCCCTGTCTTCACTTAGAGAACGGATGGCACCGTTGCCATCTCGTTAAGGATTTACTTCTTGACGTCGCACGTGTGGCCGAGTTGACTTCCAGCCACCTCGGCCGCAACGACGCGGCCTCGTCAGGGAGGTTTCTGAAGTGAACGCACGTATGCGTCGTGCCGCCGTTGTCGTAGCCGCCGGTGCGATGGCCGTCTCGCTGGCCGCCTGTGGCAGCGCCAAGGAGTCGAAGGGCAGCGACGACTCTTCCTCCGCCTCGGCCAAGAAGGGCGACGACATCAAGGTCGGTCTGCTCCTTCCGGAGAACAAGACCGCGCGGTACGAGAAGTTCGACCGGCCGCTGATCGAGAAGAAGATCAGCGAGCTGACGAACGGCAAGGCCAAGGTCGAGTACAACAACGCCCGCCAGGACGCGAACCTGCAGGCGCAGCAGGTCGACACCATGATCACCAACAAGGTGGACGTCCTGATCGTGGACGCGGTGGACGCCAAGGCCATCCAGAACTCCGTCCAGAAGGCCGTGGACCAGGGCATCAAGGTCGTCGCCTACGACCGTCTCGCCGAGGGCCCGATCAGCGCCTACACCTCGTTCGACAACACCCAGGTCGGCAAGACCCAGGGCGAGGCCCTGCTGAAGGCGCTGGGCGGCAAGGCGGCCAAGTCCTCCAAGATCGTCATGATCAACGGCTCGGTCACCGACCCGAACGCCAAGCAGTTCAAGGAGGGCGCGCACTCCGTCCTCGACAGCAAGGTCACCATCGCCAAGGAGTACGACACCAAGGAGTGGTCGCCGGACAACGCCAACTCCGAGATGGAGGCGGCGATCTCCGCGGTCGGCAAGGGCAAGATCGCGGGCGTCTACTCCGCCAACGACGGCATGGCCGGCGGTATCATCACCGCCCTCAAGGCCGCGGGCCTGAAGGTCCCGGTCACCGGCCAGGACGCCGAACTCGCCGGTGTGCAGCGCATCGTCACCGGTGACCAGTACATGAGCGTCTACAAGTCGTACCCGCAGGAGGCGGACATCGCCGCCCAGATGGCGGTCGCGCTGGCCAAGGGCCAGAGCCTGGACTCCATCGCCAAGGACAAGGTCTCCAGCGGCAGCGCCAAGGACGTCCCGTCCGTCCTGGTCCCGGTCGTGTCCCTGACGAAGGACAACATCAAGGACACCGTCGTCAAGGACGGCATCTACACCGTGGACGAGATCTGCGCCGGCAAGTACAAGTCCGCCTGCGACAAGCTCGGCCTCAGCAAGTAAGCGGCTCGCGGTCCCTTCCCCGCCGCGGGCGTTCCCCCCGTGAACGCCCGCGGTGAAGCGACCGGCCCCCCAGATCCTCCGGCGCCCCGGCGCAACCAGATGCCCCGCAAGCTCGGCCCCGGGGCGCCGGACGGAACTCCCCCCAATCTTTCTGCACAACCTCCCGCCGGGTCAGGCGGCGAAGGAGATGGTTCACGTGTCCGCTACGCCCGTGCTGGCGTTGCGCGGGGTCTCCAAGCGTTTCGGTGCCGTTCAGGCGCTCACCGACGTAGAGCTTGAGGTCCACGCCGGTGAGGTGGTCGCCCTGGTCGGCGACAACGGCGCCGGAAAGTCCACGCTGGTCAAGACGATCGCCGGCGTCCACCCCATCGACGAGGGTGCCATCGAGTGGGATGGCAAGCCCGTGTCGATCAGCCGGCCGCACGACGCCCAGGCGCTGGGCATCGCGACGGTCTACCAGGACCTCGCGCTGTGCGACAACATCGACGTCGTCGGCAACCTGTTCCTCGGCCGTGAGCTGAGGAAGTGGGGCGTCCTGGACGAGGTCGAGATGGAGCGCCGCGCCCGCGAGCTGCTCACCACGCTGTCGATCCGCATTCCCAGCGTGCGCATCCCGATCGCCTCGCTCTCCGGCGGTCAGCGCCAGACCGTGGCCATCGCCCGCTCCATGCTCGGCGAGCCCAAGCTGGTCATCCTCGACGAGCCCACCGCGGCCCTCGGCGTCGAGCAGACCGCCCAGGTGCTCGACCTGGTGGAGCGTCTGCGCGAGCGCGGCCACGCCGTCATCCTCATCAGCCACAACATGGCGGACGTGAAGGCGGTGGCCGACAAGGTCGCCGTCCTGCGCCTCGGCCGCAACAACGGCGTCTTCGAGGTCAAGACGACCTCGCAGGAGGAGATCATCTCCGCCATCACCGGCGCCACCGACAACGCCGTGACCCGCCGTGCGGCGCGCACGAACGGGGAGGTTTCCAAGTGAGCATCGACAAGACCTCCGCGAACCTCGGCAAGACGCCCTCGCACGACGAGCACGCGGTCGAGAATCCCGAGGCCGCGGCCGCCGCGGTCACCGCCGTCGACCCGCGCCTGCTGGTGCAGGAAGAGGGCCTGCTCGGCTACTGGTACGAGTTCAAGCGCAAGATGAAGGCCGGTGAGCTGGGCTCCCTGCCGGTCATCGTGGGCCTCGCGATCATCTGCGTCATCTTCCAGCTCCTGAACTCGAACTTCCTGTCCGCGCAGAACATCAACGACGTGACGATCACCATGGTCGGCACGGGCATGATCTCGGTCGGCATCGTCTTCGTGCTGCTGCTCGGCGAGATCGACCTGTCGGTCGGCTCGGTGAGCGGTGCGGCCAGCGCCCTCATGGCCGTGCTCGCGGTCAACCAGGGCTGGCCCGAGTGGGCGGCCGTCCTCCTCGCCGTCGGTGCCGGTGTCGCCATCGGCGCGCTGCACGGCTTCTTCTTCGCGGTGCTCGGCGCCCCCGCCTTCGCCGTCACCCTGGCCGGCCTGCTGTTCTGGCTCGGCTTCATGCTGAAGGTGCTGGGCGAGGACGGCACGATCAACCTCGACGGCGACGGACTGGTCGCCAAGCTGACCACGTACTACTTCTCGGACGTCGCGGCCGCCTACGGGCTCGCCGTGGCCGTGGTCGCGGTGTTCTTCCTCACCTCGTTCCTCGGCAACCGGCGCCGGGAGGCCGCGGGCGTCCCGTTCCGGCCGCTCAGCGACACCGTCCTGCGGACGGCTCTGCTCGCCGTGGTCGCCTTCGCCGCGGCCTACATGTACAACCAGTACAAGGGTCTGCCGCTGGCCACCGTGATCTTCATGGTGTTCCTGATCGCGACCGACTTCGTGCTGCGGCGCACCCCGTACGGGCGCAAGATCTTCGCGCTCGGCGGCAGCGTGGAGGCATCGCGGCGTGCCGGTATCAACGTGACCGCGGTGCGGATCTCCGTCTTCGCGATCTCCGGCGGGTTCGCGGCCATCGGCGGTCTGTTCCTGGCCTCGAAGATCGCCTCGGCGAACCAGAGCGCCGGCACCGGTGACCTGCTGATGAACGCGATCGCCGCGGCCGTGATCGGCGGTACGTCGCTGTTCGGCGGGCGTGGCCGCACCTGGAACGCGCTGCTGGGTGTGCTGGTCATCGTCTCCATCCAGTACGGCCTGCAGCTCCAGTCCATCGCGGAGCCGGTGAAGTACATGATCACCGCCGCCGTGCTGCTGACCACCGTCGTGATCGACTCCATCACGCGCAAGACGCAGAAGACGGCGGGTCGCGCGTAGCACCGCTCCCCGTCGGGGCGCGGGTTCCGATCGCGCGTGCCGGTCCGCCGTGGCCGGCACGCGCGGTTCCCGCGCCCCGCATGGTTTCCCGGCAGCGCCCGGTGCCTGAAAGGCGCCGGGCGCTGTCGTGTCACGACAAGCCGGAACATTAGACTCGGGCGAGCCCGGCGAAAGCTCGATCAGCTCTATTGACAAGGAGGCACGGGTGCCGCTGCTGACCCGCATCAGGGGACCGCGCGATCTGGACCGGCTCAGCCCGGAGGAGCTGGACCAGCTGGCAGGGGAGATCCGCACCTTCCTCGTCGACGCCGTCTCCAAGACCGGCGGCCACCTCGGCCCGAACCTCGGTGTGGTGGAGCTGACCATCGCCCTGCACCGGGTCTTCGACTCCCCGAAGGACAAGGTGCTGTGGGACACCGGCCACCAGTCCTACGTGCACAAGCTGCTGACCGGCCGGCAGGACTTCTCGAAGCTGAAGATGAAGGGCGGCCTGTCGGGCTACCCCGCGCAGAGCGAGTCCGAGCACGACGTCATCGAGAACAGCCACGCCTCGACCGTGCTCGGCTGGGCCGACGGCATCGCCAAGGCCAACCAGCTGCGCGAACGCGACAGCCATGTCGTCGCCGTGATCGGTGACGGGGCCCTGACCGGCGGTATGGCCTGGGAGGCGCTGAACAACATCGCCGAGGCCAAGGACCGCCCGCTCGTCATCGTCGTCAACGACAACGAGCGCTCCTACGCCCCGACCATCGGCGGCCTCGCCAACCATCTGGCGACCCTGCGCACGACCGACGGCTACGAGCGCTTCCTCGCCCGGACGAAGGACATCCTCGACCGCACCCCGGTCGTCGGCAAGCCGCTGTACGAGACCCTGCACGGCGCCAAGAAGGGCCTGAAGGACTTCATCGCCCCGCAGGGCATGTTCGAGGACCTGGGCCTCAAGTACGTCGGCCCGATCGACGGCCACGACATCGAGGCGCTGGAGTCGGCGCTGGCGCGGGCCAAGCGGTTCGGCGGGCCGGTCATCGTGCACTGCCTGACCGAGAAGGGCCGCGGCTACCAGCCCGCCCTCCAGGACGAGGCCGACCGGTTCCATGCCGTCGGCAAGATCCACCCGGACACCGGGCTGCCGATCACCTCATCCGGCGCCGACTGGACCTCGGTGTTCGGTGAGGAGATGGTCCGGCTCGGCGAGGAGCGCGAGGACATCGTCGCGATCACCGCGGCCATGCTCCAGCCGGTCGGCCTGGACAAGTTCGCCAAGCGCTTCCCCGACCGCGTGTACGACGTCGGCATCGCCGAGCAGCACGGCGCCGTCTCCGCCGCGGGCCTCGCGTACGGCGGGCTGCACCCGGTCTTCGCCGTCTACGCCACCTTCCTCAACCGCGCCTTCGACCAGGTCCTCATGGACGTGGCCCTGCACCGGTGCGGGGTGACCTTCGTACTGGACCGGGCCGGCGTCACCGGCACCGACGGCGCCTCGCACAACGGCATGTGGGACATGTCGATCCTGCAGGTCGTACCCGGGCTCCGGCTCGCCGCCCCGCGCGACGCCGACCAGGTGCGGGCGCAGCTGCGCGAGGCCGTCGCCGTCGACGACGCGCCGACCGTGGTGCGCTTCTCCAAGGGTGCCGTCGGCCCCGCCGTGCCCGCCGTGGGCCGCGTCGGCGGCATGGACGTGCTGCGCGAGCCCGGCACCGGCCTCACCCGGGGCCTGAACGGCACGGGAGACGCCCCCACGGACGTGCTGCTGGTCTCCGTGGGCGCCCTCGCCCCGATGTGCCTGGAGATCGCCGAGCTGCTGGACAGGCAGGGCATCTCCACCACCGTCGTCGACCCGCGCTGGGTCAAGCCCGTCGACGAGGCCATGGCCCCGTTGGCCGACCGGCACCGGGTCGTCGTCACCGTCGAGGACAACAGCCGGGTCGGCGGCGTCGGCTCCGCGATCGCCCAGGCCCTGCGGGACGCGGGTGTGGACGTACCGCTGCGTGACTTCGGCATCCCGCCGCGCTTCCTCGACCACGCCTCCCGCGCCGAGGTGCTCACCGAGATCGGGCTGACCGCGCCCGACATCGCCCGCCAGGTCACCGGGCTCGTCGCCCGGCTCGACGGCATCCCCCACTCCCGGCTCCGCTCGAGCGGGGGGACCCCCACCGGCAGCACGGCCGGTGCCGTGGACTCCGTGGAGCCCGCCCGCGACTAGAACGCGACCGGAAACCGCCCCCGCGGGCCGGTTCCGCTCACCTCCAGGTGGCGGAACCGGCCCGTTTGCGTGAACCTGCCTGTGCCGGGGAATACGCTCCCCGACCCTCTCGATCATGTCGAGGACGACAAGCGTGGGAGGCAGGTACGTGAGCAACGCGCTGTTCCGGACGAAGAACGTCGAGCAGTCCATCCAGGACACCGAGGAACCCGAGCATTCCCTCAAGAAGTCGCTGACCGCCCTCGACCTGACCGTCTTCGGCGTCGGTGTCATCATCGGCACCGGCATTTTCGTCCTCACCGGCACGGCGGCCAAGAACACCGCCGGCCCCGCCGTTTCCCTGTCCTTCGTCGTGGCCGGTGTCGTCTGCGCGCTCGCCGCACTGTGCTACGCCGAGTTCGCCTCCTCGGTCCCCGTCGCGGGCTCCGCGTACACCTTCTCCTACGCCTCACTCGGCGAACTCCCCGCCTGGACCATCGGCTGGGACCTGATCCTGGAACTGGCGCTCGGCACGGCGGTGGTCGCGGTCGGATGGTCCGGTTACATCCACTCACTGCTCGACAACGCGGGCTGGGACCTGCCCGCGGCGCTCTCCGGCCGGGACGGCGCCACGGGCTTCGGTTTCGACATCCTCGCCGCGGCCCTCGTCCTGGTCCTCACCGCCATCCTCGTCATCGGCATGAAGCTGTCCGCGCGGGTCACCTCCGTCGTCGTCGCGATCAAGGTGGCCGTGGTCCTCGTCGTGATCATCGCGGGGGCCTTCTTCGTCAAGAGCGGGAACTACGACCCGTTCATCCCGAAGGCCCGGCCCGCGGAGACGGGCGGGAACCTCAAGGCGCCCCTGATCCAGCTGATGTTCGGCTGGGCGCCCTCCGACTTCGGCGTCATGGGCATCTTCACCGCGGCGTCCGTGGTGTTCTTCGCGTTCATCGGCTTCGACGTCGTCGCCACCGCCGCCGAGGAGACCCGCAACCCGCAGCGCGACGTCCCGCGCGGCATCCTGGGCTCCCTGATCATCTGCACCGCCCTGTACGTCGCGGTGTCGATCGTCGTGACCGGCATGCAGAAGTACAGCGCGCTGTCCATCGAGGCGCCGCTCGCCGACGCGTTCAAGGCCACGGGACACCCCTGGTACGCGGGCCTGATCAGCTTCGGCGCCGCCATCGGACTCACCACGGTGTGCATGATCCTGCTGCTCGGCCAGTCCCGGGTCTTCTTCGCCATGAGCCGCGACGGGCTGCTGCCCCGGTTCTTCTCGCACACCCACCCGCGGTTCCGCACCCCGTACCGGTCCACCGTCCTGCTCGGTGTGGTCATCGCGATCGTGGCCGGCTTCACGAGCCTGAGCGAACTGGCCGAACTGGTGAACATCGGCACACTGTTCGCGTTCATCGTCGTCGCCCTCAGCGTCATCATCCTGCGCAGGTCCCGCCCGGACCTGCCCCGCGCCTTCCGCACCCCGTGGGTCCCGGTCGTCCCGATCCTGTCCGTGGGCGCCTCGCTGTGGCTGATGCTCAACCTGCCCGCCGAGACGTGGCTGCGGTTCGCCATCTGGATGGTCATCGGCTTCGTCGTCTACTTCCTCTACGGCCGCTCGCACAGCCGCCTGGGGCTGCGCGAGGCCGCCGCGGCCGACGAGGCCGCGCGCCGGCCGCACGGAACCGCCGAGTAGCCGCAGACTCCCGCCCCGGCCCCGTATGTCCCGCTTCGACTGGGACCGCGGGGCCGGATAGCGTGCTGACCATGCTCGCCGCCCCGCTCGCCTCCGCACGGACCGCGGTCACCCGGACGGCGTACTGGGCGCGGCTCGTGCCCCTCCTGGCCGCGCTGGCCTGCGTCACCCGGATCCCCTCCTTCGTCCAGCCGCTGTGGAACCCGGACGAGGGCTTCCTCGCCGTACAGGCGCGGCTGCTCGCCCAGGGCGGCCGGCTGTACGAGACGGTGGTGGACCGCAAGCCGCCGCTGCTGCCCTGGCTGTACCAGGCCGCGTTCGCGCTCTTCGGCTCCGGTTCCCTGACCCCGCTGCGGGTGCTCGCCGTCCTCGCCCAGCTGCTCACCGCCGCCCTGCTGGCCTCCCTGGCCCGCCGCCGCTGGGGTGACCGGGCCGGCCGCACCGCCGGGGTGCTCTACCTGCTGATCTCGATCGGGCTCAACCCGGAGGACGCGCAGGCGGCCACCTTCGAGGTGTTCATGCTGCCCGGCACGGCCGCCGCCCTGTGGTGCGCGGACCGCGGGCGCTGGACCGCGGCCGGGGCCGCCGTCGCCGCCGCCTTCCTGACCAAGCAGACCGGGGGAGCGGTGCTGTTGCCGGTGGCCTGGCTGCTGCACCGGCAGGGCGGCGGCCTCCGCGCCGGCCTGCCGCGGCTCGCGGCCGGGTTCGCCGTGCCCGTGCTCGGCGTGGCCCTGGCGACGGATCCGGCCGGCTTCCTGTTCTGGACGGTGACCGGCTCCGCCGCGTACGCCTCCGTCACCGGCTCCGAACTCCACGTGCTGGTCCGGGCGCTGACCAACGCGGCGATCCTGGCGGGTGCCGCGGCGGGACTGCTCCCGCCGGTGGTGCGGGCCCTGCGGGGCGCCCGCACCGGAGCGCCCGAGCTGTGGCTGTGGCTGGCCTCCTCGGCCGCCGCGGTGACCCTCGGCTGCCACTTCTTCGGCCACTACTACCTGCAACTCATCCCGCCGCTGGCCCTGCTGGCCACCGCCGCGCTGCACGTCCTGCCCGGGGAACGGCACACCGCCGCGGTCCTCACCTCGGTCTGCTCCTGCGCCCTCTTCGTCGGCTGGGGCCTGCTCGCCCCGCGCCCGGAACTCACCCACACCGAGCGGCTGGCGGCGGCCCTCGCGCAGCGCACGGCACCCGCCGACCGGGTCCTCGTGTGGGGCATACACCCGGAGACCTACTGGCTGGCCGGCCGCACCCCCGCCACCCGGTACCTGACCGCGGGCCTGCTCACCAACTACAGCGGCGGCCGGGACGGCCCGCAGGTCGGGGAGAAGTACGCCGTCGCGGGCGCCTGGCCGGTCTTCCGCCGGGAGATGTCCGCGCACGCCCCCGTCCTGGTCGTCGACGACTCCCGGGGCGAGCCGTACGCCCCCGACCGCCTCCCGACGCTGCGCCGCCTGCTCACGGCGGGCTACGAGGAGGTGGACCGGGTGGACGGCGCGGTGCTGTACGCACGGGTGCCGGGGCCGTAGCGGCCGCGGCTCAGCCCCAGACCGTGCGCGGCCCGGTCACCTCCGCGCCCAGCGCCGTGACCCGGCGCCGCAGCTCGCGGTCGGCGGTCACCACCAGGCGGGTCCGGCCGGCGTGCTCGGCGGCCAGCTCCACGATCCGGTCGTCCCCGCTGCCCGGGGCCGGCTCCACCCGCACGCCCGGCACCGACGCCACGCCACGGGCCGCGCCCTCGACCACGAGCACGATCTCCACCGGTCCCGCACGCCCGGGCAGGCCCTCGCCCGCCAGCCGGTCCCGCAGCCGCTCGGCCGCCCCCCTGCGGTCCCGCCACCAGCCGTCGGGCCGCGAGCCGACGACGTTCGCGCCGTCCACGATGACGAGCGGCGGGGCGGGGGAGGGCGCGGCGGGCACGGGGTCGCTCATGCGGCCAGGGTCCCACGGCCCAGGACCGGGGGCCGGGCCCCGCGGCAGGTGCCGAGCGGCTTAAAGTGAACCGGTGAACGGCGACTGGCTCCTTCGCGGCCGAGACGGCCGGCTCAGTGTCTACCAGCTGTCGGGCGACGCCGTCCTGTGCCGGGCTGAGCGCGGCCCCCAAGGCCCCTGGTCCGCACCCCGCAAGGTGGGCGGCGAGCAGCGACTGCACCCCGTCCTGGCTTCCGGGCAGGGCGCCGACGGCTATGCCCACCTGATCTCCTGGCGGCCCACCGTCAAGGGCGAGGCCGGGCTGGTGCACTCCACGCACTTCCGCCCGCACCTGGCGGCCCTGGACTGGCATCCGATCGGCCACCCGAACAAGAAGGGCGACCGCACCGGCACGCCCGCCGTCGCGGTGGACGCACAGGGCCGCGCCCATGTCTTCGTCCCGAACAGGGGCGGCGGGGTGAGCATGGTCATGCAGAAGGAGAAGGGCGGCTGGGACCCCTGGCGGGACCTGAAGGGCCGCGAGGTGCGGGACGGACTGGCCGCGGTCACCGGGGAGTCCGGCAGGGTCGAGCTGTACGCGGCCGTTCCGCAGGGCCTGCTGTACTGGCGTCAGGAGAAGCCGGGCGCCCAGCCCGTGCTCCAGGAGGCCCTCCAGGCCCCGGTCCGCCCGGGCACCCTGCGCGCCCTGGCCACCTCCCCGGACAGCACGACCGTCTTCTACACCGACACCTCCGGCGACCTGTGCGCCTGGCGCCCGGGCGGCAAGCCGGTCACCGTGCTGCCCGCCGCGGGACCCGGCCCGGTGTCCGCGATCCGCTGCGAACTGGACGGCCACGACTGCACGCTGCTGGTCCAGCGGTCGGCGAGCCGCCGGGTGGCGTTCGCCGCGTACCCGACCGAGCAGGAGTCGGCGGGGGCCTGGTGGACCGAGTCGGGCCCCGAACTGCCGCTGGACGCACTGGTGTCCCTGGCGACGGACGAGACGGGCCGCGTGGTGGCGGCAACGTTGTCCCCGTCGACCGGGCGACTCCAGCTGACCCGGCGCAAGGACGAGCCGGGGCTGGCGCTGGAGGCGTGGCGGGAGCTCTGAGCCGACGACGGGCCCGGCGGCAACGCCGATGCCCGGCACACCCCAGGGTGTGCCGGGCATCGTACGGTCCTGCGCGGTGCCTTACGCCGGGACGCTCGCCACGCCCGGGGCCAGGAACTTCTTGCCGTTCACGCGCTCCGAGACGCCCTCGCGGTCCAGGTACGGCGTGATGCCGCCCAGGTGGAAGGGCCAGCCGGCGCCCGTGATGAGGCACAGGTCGATGTCCTGGGCCTCGGCGACGACGCCCTCGTCGAGCATGAGCCCGATCTCCTGCGCCACCGCGTCCAGCACCCGCGCCCGCACCTGCTCCTCGGTGAGCACGGAGTCGCCCTGCTTGAGCAGAGCCGCGACCTCGGGGTCCAGCTCCGGCTTGCCGCTGTCGTAGACGTAGAAGCCGCGCTTGCCCGCCTCGACGACCGCCTTGAGGTTCGGGGAGACCGTGAAGCGGTCCGGGAAGGCCCGGTTGAGGGTCTCCGAGACGTGCAGGCCGATCGCCGGGCCCACCAGCTCCAGGAGGACCAGCGGGGACATCGGCAGACCGAGCGGCTCGATCGCCTTCTCGGCGACCTCGACCGGGGTGCCCTCGTCGATGACGTTCTGGATCTCGCCCATGAAGCGGGTCAGGATGCGGTTCACGACGAACGCCGGGGCGTCCTTGGTGAGGACCGCGGTCTTCTTCAGCTTCTTGGCGACGGCGAACGCGGTCGCGAGGGACGCGTCGTCGGTCTTCTCGCCGCGGACGATCTCCAGCAGCGGCAGGACGGCGACCGGGTTGAAGAAGTGGAAGCCGACGACCCGCTCGGGGTGCTTGAGCTTCGACGCCATCTCCGACACCGACAGGGACGAGGTGTTGGTGGCGAGGATCGCGTGCGCCGGGGCGACCGCCTCGACCTCCGCGAACACCTGCTGCTTGACGCCGATCTCCTCGAACACGGCCTCGATGACGAAGTCCGCGTCCGAGAAGCCCTCCGCCTTGTCCAGGACACCGGTCACCAGCGCCTTGAGGCGGTTGGCCTTGTCCTGGTTGACGCGGCCCTTGCCGAGCAGTTTGTCGATCTCGGCGTGGACGTAGCCCACACCCTTGTCGACGCGCTCCTGGTCGATGTCCGTCAGGACGACGGGCACCTCGAGGCGGCGCAGGAACAGCAGCGCGAGCTGGCTGGCCATCAGACCGGCGCCGACGACACCGACCTTGGTGACCGGGCGGGCCAGGTTCTTGTCCGGGGCGCCGGCGGGACGCTTGCCGCGCTTCTGGACGAGGTTGAACGCGTAGATGCCGGAGCGCAGTTCGCCGCCCATGATCAGGTCGGCGAGGGCCTGGTCCTCGGCGTCGTAACCCTGCTGGAGGTCGGCGTTCTTCGCGGCGGCGATGATGTCCAGGGCGCGGTAGGCGGCCGGGGCCGCGCCGTGCACCTTGGAGTCCGCGATGAACCGGCCCTTGGCGACGGCCTGGTCCCAGCCCTCGCCGCGGTCGATCGCCGGGCGCTCGACGGTGATCTCGCCCTTGAGTACCTGGGCGGTCCAGATCAGTGACTGCTCCAGGAAGTCGGCGCCCTCGAAGATGGCGTCGGCGATGCCCAGGTCGAAGACCTGCTGGCCCTTGAGCTGCTTGTTCTGGTTCAGCGAGTTCTCGATGATGACCGAGACGGCCTTCTCCGCGCCGATCAGGTTCGGCAGCAGGGTGCAGCCGCCCCAGCCGGGGACCAGGCCGAGGAAGACCTCGGGCAGCGAGAACGCCGGGATCGCCTTGGAGACGGTCCGGTAGGTGCAGTGCAGGCCGACCTCGACGCCGCCGCCCATCGCGGCGCCGTTGTAGTAGGCGAAGGTCGGGACCGCGAGGCCCGCGAGGCGCTTGAAGACCTCGTGGCCGCCCTTGCCGATGGCGAGCGCGTCCTCGTGCCTCGTCAGCAGCTCGACGCCCTTGAGGTCGGCGCCGACCGCGAAGATGAACGGCTTGCCGGTGACACCGGCGCCGACGATCGTGCCCTCGGCCGCCTCCTTCTCGACCTGGTCGACGGCGGCGTTCAGGTTCGCCAGCGACTGCGGTCCGAAGGTGGTCGGCTTGGTGTGGTCCAGGCCGTTGTCCAGGGTGACCAGGGCGAAGCGCCCGGCACCGAACGGCAGGTCGAAGTGGCGCACGTGCGCCTGCGTGACGACCTCGTCCGGGAACAGCTCGGCCGCGCCCTTCAGGAGTTCAGCGGTGGTGCTCACTTGTCGCCTCCGAAGTGCGGGTTCTCCCAGATGACCGTCGCGCCCATGCCGAAGCCGACGCACATGGTGGTGAGGCCGTAGCGGACCTCGGGCTGCTCCTCGAACTGGCGGGCCAGCTGCGTCATCAGACGGACGCCGGAGGAGGCCAGCGGGTGACCGAAGGCGATGGCGCCACCGTACTGGTTGACGCGCTCGTCGTCGTCCGCGATGCCGTAGTGCTCGAGGAAGGCCAGGACCTGGACGGCGAAGGCTTCGTTGATCTCGAACAGGCCGATGTCCGAGATGGACAGACCCGCCTGGGCGAGGGCCTTCTCCGTGGCCGGGATCGGACCGTAGCCCATGACCTCCGGCTCGACGCCGGCGAAGGCGTAGGACACCAGGCGCATCTTGACCGGCAGGTTGTTCTCGCGGGCGAAGTCCTCGCTGGCGATGATCGACGCGGTGGCGCCGTCGTTCAGACCGGCCGCGTTGCCCGCGGTGACCCGGCCGTGCACGCGGAACGGCGTCTTCAGGCCCGACAGGTTCTCCAGGGTGGTACCCGGGCGCATCGGCTCGTCGGCCGTGACCAGGCCCCAGCCGGTCTCGCCGGCCTCGGCGTTGGTGCGCCGCACCGAGATCGGCACCAGGTCCTGCTGGATCTTGCCGTTGGCGTACGCCTTGGCGGCCTTCTCCTGCGAGCGCACCGCGTACTCGTCGGCGCGCTGCTTGGTGATCTGCGGGTAGCGGTCGTGCAGGTTCTCCGCGGTCATGCCCATGAACAGGGCGGACTCGTCGACCAGCTTCTCGGAGACGAACCGCGGGTTGGGGTCGACGCCCTCGCCCATCGGGTGACGGCCCATGTGCTCGACGCCACCGGCGATGACGGCGTCGTAGGCGCCGAAGGCGATCGAGCCCGCGGTGGCCGTCACGGCGGTCAGGGCACCGGCGCACATGCGGTCGATGGAGTAGCCCGGGACGGACTGCGGCAGACCGGCGAGGATGCCGGCCGTGCGGCCGAGGGTCAGGCCCTGGTCACCGATCTGCGTGGTCGCGGCGATGGCGACCTCGTCGATCTTCTTCGGGTCCAGACCGGGGTTGCGGCGCAGCAGCTCCCGGATCGCCTTCACGACGAGGTCGTCGGCGCGGGTCTCGTGGTAGATGCCCTTCGGGCCCGCCTTGCCGAACGGGGTGCGGACGCCGTCGACGAAGACGACGTCCCTGACGGTACGAGGCACGATGGCTCTCCTCCAGGGTGCGGGGTGGCACTGCTGCGATGCGCTGAGCGCGCGCTCAGGACCCATGCTACTTATGAGTAACGTAACTGCCCAGCCCCGTCGGCTGGAGCGGTGAACGTCACATCGCCCGGCCCTGGGGACACGGCGGGACCCCCGACCCCGCCCCTCGTCCTTTCGGTGTCCGCACCGGCCGGCCCCGGCGGCACTCCGTTGCCCGTGCCGTACAGGATCTTGGCGTGATCTCGTCGGCCCTGTTCCGCTTCCGCGGCCCCCGCGCCGCCTGCGGCATCATCCGGAGCGCCACAGGTGAGGCGCCTCGCCAGGGCGCGGCGAACGCGCGAGCGGCCGGAGGCCGCCCGCGGGCGCCATGGGCGATCAGCACCTACGGCGGTCAGGAACCCTTGACCACCAGCGCGTCGACGAGCACCGGTGTCACCAGGTCGACCTGCCACCCACGCGCGCCGTACCCGGCCAGCGCACCGCCCACGGAGTCGGTGTCGACGACCTTCGGCGGCTCCCAGCAGATCCGCCGGACGGTGTCCGGGGAGATCACGTTCTCCTGGGGCATGCCGAGCCGCTCGGCGAGAGCCGACACCCCCGCCCGGGCCGCGGACAACCGGGCCGCGGCGGCAGGATCCTTGTCGGCCCACGCGCGCGGCGGCGGCGGCCCGGTCACGGGCTGTCCCGGCTGCGGCAGCCCGGCCTCCGGCAGGGCCCTGGCCCGGTCCACCGCCGCCTGCCACTGTTCCAGCTGCCGACGCCCCGTCCGGTGCCCGAACCCGTTCAGCGCGGCGAGGGCGTGCACGTTGCCCGGCAGGGCGAGCGCGGCCTCCACGATGGCCGCGTCGCTCAGCACCTTCCCCGGCGACACATCCCGGCGCTGGGCGATCCGGTCCCGTGTCTGCCACAGCTCGCGCACGACGGCGAGCTGCCGGCGCCGGCGCACCTTGTGCATCCCGGACGTACGGCGCCAGGGGTCCTTGCGCGGCTCGGCCGGCGGCGCCGTCGCGATCGCGTCGAACTCCTGGAGCGCCCACTCCAGCTTGCCCTGCCGGTCCAGCTCCTTCTCCAGGGCGTCCCGCAGGTCGACGAGGAGCTCGACGTCGAGCGCGGCATACCGCAGCCAGGGCTCGGGCAGCGGCCGGGTCGACCAGTCGACGGCGGAGTGGCCCTTCTCCAGGACGTAGCCGAGGACGCCCTCCACCATGGCGCCGAGGCCGACCCGGGGGAAGCCGGCGAGCCGGCCGGCCAGCTCGGTGTCGAACAGGCGGGTCGGGGTCATGCCTATCTCGCGCAGGCAGGGCAGGTCCTGGGTGGCCGCGTGCAGCACCCACTCGACGCCGGAGAGTGCCTCGCCGAGACCGGACAGGTCGGGGCAGGCGACGGGGTCGATCAGCGCGGTGCCGGCGCCCTCACGGCGCAGCTGCACCAGATAGGCGCGCTGGCCGTAGCGGTAGCCGGAGGCGCGCTCGGCGTCCACGGCGACCGGACCGGAGCCGGCCGCGAAGGCGGCGATCACCTGGGCGAGGGCCGCCTCGTCGGCGATCACGGGCGGAATGCCCTCGCGGGGTTCGAGCAACGGAGTCGGCGCCCCCATCACAGACGATCCGGCGTCGTCCGGAGGAGTGCCTCCGGTGGTGCGCAGGGAACTGTCTGCTGCGGTGTCTTGGGCGTCGGTCACCTGTCAAGGGTATCCGTGTACGGACGGCGCCCGTCGACGGAACGTTCCGTCGACGGGCACGGGAGGGGCGTAAACCAGTCAGCTCGGGGTGCGGCTGGTTGACGGGAGCGGACACCGGATTCCGCCGAAGGGGGCATGCGCTGGGCTCAGTGGATGATCCCGGTACGCAGGGCCACGGCCACCATGCCGGCCCGGTCACCCGTGCCCAGCTTGCGGGCGATGCGGGCGAGGTGGCTCTTCACGGTGAGCGCGGACAGGCCCATGGAGACGCCGATCGCCTTGTTCGACTGGCCCTCCGCGACCAGCCGCAGCACCTCGACCTCGCGCCCGGACAGTTCCCGGTAGCCGCCCGGGTGGCTCGGGGCACCCGGGGGGCGGCGGTGCATGCGGGCGGCGGCGCCGAGGGGAGCGGCGCCGGGCCGGCTGGGCAGGCCGATGTTGGTGCGGGTGCCGGTGACGACGTAGCCCTTGACCCCGCCGGCCAGTGCGTTGCGGACCGCGCCGATGTCGTCGGCGGCGGAGAGGGCGAGTCCGTTGGGCCAGCCCGCGGCGCGGGTCTCGGACAGGAGGGTGAGGCCGGAGCCGTCGGGCAGGTGGACGTCGGCGACGCAGATGTCGCGCGGGTTGCCGATGCGGGGACGAGCCTCCGCGATGGACGAGGCTTCGATGACATCGCGCACACCGAGCGCCCACAGGTGGCGGGTGACGGTGGAGCGGACGCGCGGGTCGGCCACGACCACCATGGCGGTCGGCTTGTTCGGGCGGTAGGCGACCAGGCTTGCGGGTTGCTCAAGGAGAACGGACACCAGGCCTCCTGGGTGGGGGACGGGGCCGGCTTGTGGGGAGGAAGCCGGGACGAACCGTGCTTTCAAGGTCACAGTCGTCTTCGGCAGCAAACTCGTCCGCCTTTAGAGAATGATCACGATCTAGTGAGTAACAATCCGTGCAATTCGGACACGCGATCGATCATCCGAAGATCGAGTCGGTTCGAGCGAGTGCGATTCGAGTGCGCAAAGTGGTCGTATCGACAAAGAGATGGTCAACAAGGCGTTTCGCGGTGATCGCTCAGCGGGACTGCGGGCCCCTGCGCTGCGGCAGGGTCACCACCGACGCGTCTCCCGGACCGGCCGGCGGCAGACCGGCGACCTGGGCCAGCAGATCGCACCAGGAGAGAAGGTGGGCGGCGGTGTCCGGCACCCCGCCGAGGCCCTCGCGGGGCGTCCACGACGCCCGGATCTCGATCTGCGAGGCGGCCGGCCGCTCCGCAAGCCCGCCGAAGTAGTGCGAGCCGGCCCGCGTGATCGTGCCGCTCGGCTCGCCGTAGCCCAGCCCGCGCGCCTGTAGCGCCCCGGTCAGCCACGACCAGCACACCTCGGGCAGCAGCGGATCGGCCGCCATCTCCGGTTCCAGCTCCGCGCGCACCAGCGTCACCAGCCGGAACGTGCCCCGCCATGCCTCGTGCCCGGCCGGGTCGTGCAGCAGCACCAGCCGCCCGTCGGCCAGCTCCTGCTCGCCGTCGACCACCACCGCCTCCAGCGCGTACGCGTACGGGGCGAGCCGCTGCGGGGCGGGCGTCGGCTCCACCTCGACCTGCGGCCGCAGCCGGCTGCTGCGCAGGGCTTCCACCGCGGCCAGGAAGGCCGGCGGCCCCGGCGTACTGGAGTGCCGGTCCGCATCCTCGGTGTCCTTCACGTCGCCCATTCCATCAGCGCTGTCCGACATTCGTCCGTGAGCCGCAGCCATGCGGGGAAGAGTAAGGGGAAGCGGGCCCCCGCGCAGGGCAAGACACCCACTACACCGCGCGCGGCTGACGCACGCGGCGGGCGGGCGGCCGTTATCAGGAGTCGGCGCGCACCCCGGCGCGCACCCTGGTCGGCAACCGCCCAGGAGGGCCGCCCACGGAGCCGGCGGGTTCCGGTCCGGCGGTGGCCCCACACCCGGCAGGTACCGATCCGGCGGCATGCGAAACTTGCCTCGTGACCGCCAAAGACACCACGCAGCCGACAGCGACGTACGACAGCGCCTTCCTCAAGGCGTGCAGGCGTGAACCGGTGCCGCACACACCCGTGTGGTTCATGCGCCAGGCCGGCCGCTCCCTGCCCGAGTACCGCAAGGTGCGCGAGGGCGTCCCCATGCTGGAGTCCTGCATGCGGCCCGAGCTGGTCACCGAGATCACGCTGCAGCCGGTGCGCCGGCACGACGTGGACGCGGCGATCTACTTCAGCGACATCGTCGTCCCGCTGAAGGCGATCGGCCTCGATCTCGACATCAAGCCCGGCGTCGGCCCGGTCGTCGAGCAGCCCATCCGCACCCGCGCCGACCTGGCCCGGCTGCGCGACCTCACCCCCGAGGACGTGCCGTACGTCACCGAGGCCATCGGCCAGCTCACCGGTGAGCTGGGCGCCACCCCGCTGATCGGTTTCGCGGGCGCGCCGTTCACCCTCGCGAGCTACCTGGTCGAGGGCGGTCCCTCGCGCACGTACGAGAACGCCAAGGCGATGATGTACGGCGACCCCGAGCTGTGGGCCGACCTGCTGAACCGCCTGGCCGACATCACGGCCGCCTTCCTGAAGGTGCAGATCGAGGCGGGCGCGAGCGCGGTCCAGCTGTTCGACTCCTGGGTCGGCGCGCTGGCCCCGGCCGACTACGTGCGGTCCGTGATGCCCGCCTCGGCGAAGGTGTTCGAGGCCGTCGCGGGCTACGGCGTCCCGCGCATCCACTTCGGCGTCGGCACCGGCGAGCTGCTGAAGCTCATGGGCGAGGCCGGCGCGGACGTCGTCGGCGTCGACTGGCGCGTCCCGCTGGACGAGGCCGTGCGCCGGGTCGGTCCCGGCAAGGCGCTCCAGGGCAACCTGGACCCGACCGTCCTGTTCACCGGCAAGGACACCGTCGAGGCCAAGGCGCGCGAGGTGCTCGACGCCGCCGCCGGGCTGGAGGGACACGTCTTCAACCTCGGCCACGGCGTCATGCCGAACACCGACCCGGACGCGCTGACCCGGCTCGTGGAGTACGTCCACACCGCGACCGCGCGCTGATTCACCAGGAGTAGTGGGGCCGCGCCCGCCTGCCGAACAGCAGGCCGGGCGGCTCCGGCGGGGGCGGCGTGCCGGGCTTGAGCGGCCAGGCCAGCAGCATGCCCGCCACGAAGCCGACCACGTGCGCCGCGTACGCCACCGTCCCGGCGCCGGACACCCCGTGCCCGGACGAGTACACCGCCTGGAGCCCGAACCAGAAGCCCAGCACCAGCCAGGCGGGCAGCCGCAGCGGCAGGAAGACCAGGAACGGCACCAGGACCCACACCCTGGCCTTCGGATACAGCACCAGATAGGCGCCGAGGACCCCGGCGATCGCGCCCGACGCACCGATCAGCGGTTCGGTGGAGTCGGCGTTGAGCAGGGCGAAGCCGTAGCCGGCCGCGTAGCCGCAGACGACGTAGAAGAGGAAGTAACGGATGTGGCCCATCCGGTCCTCGACGTTGTTGCCGAAGATCAGCAGGAAGAGCATGTTGCCCAGCAGGTGCAGCCAGCCGCCGTGCAGGAACATCGCTGTGAACACCGACAGCGCCGGCGACTTGTCGTAGGTGGGCGGCCGCACGGCACATCCCGGGCCGTGCGGGCCCAGGCCGACCTCCCCGGTCGGGACGACCCCGGGCAACTGATGGTGGATCAGCTCGCGCGGCACCGCCGCGTAGTGGTCCATGAAGGCGTGCAGATGGCACAGCTGCACCAGGTCGCTGCCGCCGGCCACGGAACCGGCCGTGCCGGGCGTGGTGATGAACACCAGCACGTTGGCGGCGATGAGCGCGTACGTCACCCAGGGCGTACGGCGCACCGGGTTCACGTCATGGACGGGGATGACCACACGTAAGTAGTGCCCGCGATGCGGCGGCCGAATCGGTGAACACCGCCGGCGGAGCGTGCGTATCTCTCCTCAACCGACGTGAGGATCAGGCGATGACGAACGCTCCGCAGGTTCCGGCGATGCACGCTCTGCCCGACGGCGAGGCCGAGCTGTCCTTGGTGGTACGGCTCCCCTGGGAGGACCTCGCCCGGCTCGGCCAGGAGGCCGGACGGCTGGCCTCCCAGATGCAGCGGCCCGTGACGCTGGACGAGGCGGTGAGTTACCGGCTGAGGTCCACGCGGCCGTCCGCCACGCACGCCAAGCCCTCCGGGGAGCAGCCGGCGGCGGTGTCCGCCCTGCCGAGGATCAGCGGCTCGGCCTAGGCGTCCCGCACCCGCGCCGCCGCCTTCCTCGCCGCCACCAGGACCGGGTCCCACACGGGTGAGAACGGCGGGGCGTAGCCCAGGTCCAGGGCCGTCATCTGGTCCACCGTCATCCGCGCGGTCAGCGCCACCGCCGCGATGTCGACCCGCTTCCCCGCCCCCTCCCTGCCGACGATCTGCACGCCCAGCAGCCGGCCCGTCCGGGACTCGGCGAGCATCTTGACCGTCATGGGGGCGGCACCGGGGTAGTACCCGGCGCGGCTGGTCGACTCGATGGTGACCGTCTCGAACCGCAGGCCCACCCGGCGGGCGTCCTTCTCCCGCAGGCCGGTGCGGGCGATCTCCAGGTCGCAGACCTTGCTCACCGCCGTGCCGACGACACCGGGGAAGGTGGCGTAGCCGCCGCCGGCGTTGGTGCCGATGACCTGGCCGTGCTTGTTGGCGTGGGTGCCGAGCGGAACGTACTGCTCCTGCCCGGAGACCAGGTTCAGCACCTCCACGCAGTCGCCGCCCGCCCAGATGTCCTCGTGCCCGCGCACCCGCATCGCCAGATCGGTGAGCAGACCGCCGTGGGCGCCGAGCGGGAGGCCGGCCGCCCGGGCGAGGGCGGTCTCCGGGCGGACGCCGATGCCCAGGATCACCACGTCCGCCGGGTACTCGGCGTCCTCCGTGGCCACCGCCCGGACCCGGCCGTCCGGCCCGGTGAGGACCTTGGTGACCTCGGCGTCGTTCACCATGGTGATGCCGAGGCCCTCCAGGGCCCGGTGCACCAGCCGGCCCATGTCCGGATCCAGCGTCGACATGGGCTCCTTGCCGCGGTTGACGACCGTCACCTCGAAACCCCGGTTGATCAACGCCTCGGCCATCTCGACGCCGATGTAGCCGGCGCCCACGACCACCGCCCGGCGGCCACGCGTGCGTCCCAGCGTGTCCAGCAGGGCCTGGCCGTCGTCGAGGGTCTGCACGCCGTGCACCCCGGGGGCGTCCGTGCCGGGCAGGTCCGGACGGACGGGGCGGGCGCCGGTGGCGATCACGAGCTTGTCGTACGACGTCCAGGACTCGGCGCCGGAATCGACGTCACGCGTGCGCACCCGCTGCCCGGCCGGATCGATCTCGGTGACCTCCGTGCGCATCCGCAGGTCGATGTCCCGCGCGCGGTGCTCCTCGGGCGTACGGGCGATGAGCTTGTCGCGTTCGGGAACCTCGCCGCCCACCCAGTACGGGATGCCGCACGCCGAGAAGGAGCTGAAGTGGCCCCGTTCGAAGGCCACGATCTCCAGTTCCGCGGAGCCCCTCAGCCGCCGTGCCTGCGACGCCGCGGACATGCCCGTGGCGTCGCCCCCGATCACGACCAGCCGCTCCCTGCCCCCGTTGCCCCGTCCACCGCTCATGCTCATGGGAACACGCTACGGGGCGTGGGCATTTCAGTCCCGGCCCCCCTCCCCGGCCTGCGCGGCGGAGTCCGGCGCCGGCCGGGCCGACGGCAGCGGGCCGAGGGCCGTCATGGCCTCCCCGGACTCCGCGCGGCGCGGCAGCCGGGGGCGTACGACCCGCCGCCACAGCAACGCCACAAGCGCGGCCAGGGCCGCGAACGGCAGGGCGGCGCCGAGCGCGAGGGCGATCCAGCGCAGCATGGACACGAACACGTGCCAGCCGCCCGCCAGCGCGTCCGTGAAGCCCGGCGAATCGTCCGCCTGCCGCACCGGGGTCTCGGACAGCGACAGGGCGATGGTGGCCAGGCTCGTGCGGTCCTTCAGCGACGCCTGCCGGGCCAGCAACGCCTCCAGGTCGGCCTGACGGCTGCTCAGCTCGCCCTCCAGCGAGACCACGTCGCTCAGCTTGGCCGCCTTCCCCATCAGCGCGCGGATCCGGTCCACGCTGGCCCGCTGCGACTCGATGCGGCTGTCCACGTCCACGACCTGGTCGGTGACGTCGACCGCCTTGGCCGTGCGGCCGATGAGCCGGCCCGTGCCCTGGAGGCCGGTGAGGACCTCGTCGTACTTCTCCGTGGGCACGCGCAGCACGACCCGGGTGTGCTCGTGGCCGTCGGCGTCCCGGCTCGTGGTCTCGTTGCCGACGAAGCCGCCCGCGTCCTCGGCGCTCGTCCGGGCCACCTCCAGCGCCTTGGGAACGTCCTCGACCTCGACGGTCAGGGACGCGGTGCGGATGATCGCGTCCGGGGCGAGCTTCGGCGTCGCGCGGGCGGCCTTCCCGCGCTCCGCCGCGCCGCCGGCGGCTCCGGGCCGCACGGCGTCGGCGGCCGAGGCGGCCTTCGCGTCGCCGCCGCCCGAACCGTCCGCGCTGCACCCGGCGAGTGCGAGTGAGGCGGCGAGCAGGGCCCCGGCCAGGATCCCGGCGGGCCGGGCGGGCCGGGCGGGCCGGGCGGAGCGGGTGGAGCGGATGGAGCGGGTGGAACGTGGTGTGCGCATGAGTGATACCCCCGAGTGTTCTGGGCTGTGACGGTTCTTCGACGCCGGAACCGGCGGGAACGTTGGACGCCGCCGGTTCCGATGCGGTCACGGTCCGGACTCGGCCCGGCCACCGGGTCCCGGCGGGAGCGCCGGCGGGGTCTGAGAGAGTGGGGACATGAGCGCTACGGGTAGGGGCTTGGGGCACGTCGTCGTCATCGGGGCCGGTATCGCCGGGCTGGCCGCCGCGCACCGGCTGCTGGGACGCGGGGCCCGGGTGACCGTGCTGGAGGCCGGCGACCGGATCGGCGGCAAGCTGCTGCCCGGCGAGATCGCCGGTGTGCGGGTCGACCTGGGCGCCGAGTCCATGCTCGCCCGCCGCCCCGAGGCCGTCACGCTCGCGCGCGAGACGGGACTGGGCGAGCACCTCCAGCCGCCGGCCACCGCCAACGCCTCGATCTGGACCCGGGGCGCCTTGCGGCCCATGCCCAAGGGCCATGTGATGGGCGTGCCCGGCACCGCCGCCGCGCTCTCCGGCGTCCTCTCCGAGGAGGGCCTGACCCGCATCGAGCGGGACGCCGACCTGCCCCGCACCGAGATCGGCGACGACGTCGCCGTGGGGGAGTTCGTGGCGGCCCGGCTCGGCCGCGAGGTCGTCGACCGGCTGGTCGAACCCCTGCTCGGCGGGGTGTACGCGGGCGACGCGTACCGCATCTCGATGCGCTCGGCCGTTCCGCAGCTGTTCGAGGCGGCCCGCGCCCACACCTCCCTCACCGAGGGCGTCCGGGAGATCCAGGCGCGGGCCGCCGCGGCCCGGCAGACCGGGCCGGTCTTCATGGGCATCGCCGGCGGGGTCGGACGGCTGCCGCTCGCCGTCGCCGAGTCGGTGCGGGCGCGGGGCGGCGAGATCCTGACCGGCACGCCCGCCCGGGAACTGCGCCGGGAGGCGGCCGGCGGCTGGCGGATCACCGCCGGTGAGCGGGTGCTGCACGCCGACGCCGTGATCGTCGCCGTACCCGCCCCGGCCGCCGCCGGACTGCTGCGGGCCGAGTCCCCGGGAGCCGCCGCCGAGCTGGCCGCCGTCGAGTACGCCTCGATGGCCCTGATCACCCTCGCCTACCGGCGCGCCGGGCTGGCCCTCCCCGGGGGCAGCGGCTTCCTCGTGCCGCCCGTCGACGGCCGCACCATCAAGGCGTCCACCTTCGCCTCCCGGAAGTGGGGCTGGATCGACGAGGAGGACCCGGACGTGGTCGTGCTGCGCACGTCCGTGGGCCGCCACGGCGAGACGGAGGTGCTCGGCCGCGACGACGCCGACCTGGTGGAGGCATCCCGGCACGACCTGCGGGAGGCCACCGGCCTGGACGCCGTGCCGCTCGAGAGCCGGGTCACCCGCTGGACCGACGGCCTGCCCCAGTACCCCGTCGGGCACCACGCGCGCGTGGCCCGCATCCGCGAGCAGGTGGCGAAGCTGCCGGGGCTCGCGGTGTGCGGCGCGCAGTACGACGGCGTCGGCATCCCGGCGTGCGTCGCGAGCGCGTACGCGGCGGTGGACCAGCTGGCCGGCGACCTGACGGGGGTGGCGGAGCTGACCGCCAACCCGGTGCAGAGCCTGCACGGCGGAGCGGGAGAATAGGGACCATGAGTGACGACGCCCCCATCACCGAGTCCGGCAGGATCCCGAACAAGGGCAAGCTGGCCAAGGACCTCAACGAGGTCATCCGCTACACCCTCTGGTCGGTCTTCAGGCTGAAGGACGCGCTGCCGGAGGACCGCGCGGGATACGCCGACGAGGTCCAGGAGCTGTTCGACCAGCTCGCCGCCAAGGACGTGACGATCCGCGGCACCTACGACGTCTCCGGACTGCGCGCCGACGCCGACCTCATGATCTGGTGGCACGCCGAGACCAGCGACCAGCTCCAGGAGGCGTACAACCTCTTCCGCCGCACGAAGCTGGGCCGCGCGCTCACCCCCGTGTGGTCGAACATGGCGCTGCACCGGCCGGCCGAGTTCAACCGCTCGCACATCCCGGCGTTCCTCGCCGACGAGACGCCCCGCAACTACGTGAGCGTCTACCCCTTCGTGCGCTCCTACGAGTGGTACCTGCTGCCCGACGAGGACCGCCGCCGCATGCTCGCCGACCACGGCAAGATGGCCCGCGGTTACCCCGACGTGCGCGCCAACACGGTCGCCTCGTTCTCCCTGGGTGACTACGAGTGGGTCCTGGCCTTCGAGGCCGACGAGCTGTACCGCATCGTCGACCTCATGCGCCACCTGCGCGCCTCCGAGGCCCGGATGCACGTCCGCGAGGAGATCCCGTTCTACACGGGCCGCCGCAAGTCGGTGGCCGACCTCGTGGCCGGGCTGGCCTGAGGCGCCGACGCCCCGAAGGCGCGCGGGGAACCGCGCGCCGGCGCCGGCGGACCCGCGGCCGACCGGCGACCTGACCGGGCACGCCCGGCATCAGCACCACGGTGGCGCCGGCCGCCCCGATGGTCGCGCCTAACGCCCGGCGCCCTTGCCCTTCAGGGCGTCCCGCCGGGCCTCCTTGTCGGCCGCACCGCCGGAGGCGACCGGTTCCGGGCGCGGCGCGCAGGACGCGTGCCGCGCCGGGAGGCGGCCCTCCAGCAGATACGCCTCCAGGTGCCCGTTGACGCACCGGTTGGGGCCGCCCCCGATACCGTGCGTGCCCGCGTCCCGCTCGGTCACCAGCACCGAGCCGCCCAGCCGCCGATGCATCTCCAGCGCACCCTGGTACGGCGCCGCGGCGTCCCGCTCGGCCGCCAGGACCATGACCGGCGGCAGCTCACCCGGCCCGGTCCGCACGTCCAGCGGCTGCTGCCGGGGCGCCGGCCAGTACGCGCACGGCAGGTTCATCCACGCGTTGTCCCAGGTCTCGAAGGGCGCCACCCGGGCGAGCCGCGTGTTGTCGCGGTCCCACACCTTCCAGTCCGTCGGCCAGGGCGCGTCGTTGCACTCCACGGCCGTGTACACCGCTCTGCCGTTCTCCGCCTCGGTGGCCGTCTCCGGGCTCGGCGCGGCCAGCCGGACCAGCGGCTCGGGGTCGCCGTGCAGGTACTTCGAGAGGGCCGCGGCCCGGCTCGGCCAGAAGTCGTCGTAGTAGCCCGCCATCAGGAACGCGTTCTGCAGCTGGCCGGGACCGACCTTCCCGCCCGCCGCCTTGCCGGCCAGCCGCTCGCGCGCGGTGTCGTAAGCGTGCTGCACCTTCGCGGGGGTGGCACCGAGCCGGTACACGTCGTCGTGCCGGGCGATCCAGTCACGGAAGTCCGCCCAGCGCTCCTCGAACGCCGCCGACTGGTCCAGGTTGCTGCGGTACCAGACCCTGTGCGGGTCCGGGTTCACCGCCGAGTCCAGCACCATGCGCCGCACGTGCGAGGGGAACATCGCCGCGTACAGCGCGCCGAGGTAGGTGCCGTACGACGCCCCCATGAAGGTCAGCCGGTCCTCGCCCAGCGCGGCCCGGAGCACGTCCAGGTCCCGGGCGTTGTTGAGCGAGTTGTAGAACCGCAGCCCGCGGCCGGAGCGCTGGGCGCAGCCGCGCGCGTACGCCTTCGCCTGGGTGATCCGCTGCCGCTTGTACGCCTCGGACGGGTGCGCGGGTGACGTGGTGGGGGACTTGAAGAGGCGTTTGGGGTCCTCGCAGGACAGCGGGGCCGAGCGGCCCACCCCGCGGGGTGCGTAGCCGACCAGGTCGTAGGCCGCGGCGATCCGCTTCCACTCCGGGACCGTGCCGACCAGCGGGAAGTACATGCCGGAGGCGCCGGGGCCGCCCGGGTTGTAGAGCAGGGCACCTTGGCGGGGGACCTTCCGCTTGCTGTTGTGCGGGTCCTTCTGGGTGGCCGGGGCGCGGCTGACGGTCAGCTTGATCTGCTTGCCGCCGGGGTGCGCGTAGTCCAGCGGGACGGACACCGTGCCGCACCGCGGGCCGTCCGTCGTCCGCGGCACGTCGGCGGCGGAGCACGGGCCGAAGTCGATGCCGGCCGCCCGGGCGCGGGCCACGGCGACCGCGGTGCCGCGCAGCTCGGCGGTGCCGGGGGTGCCCGGGGCGCTCGGGGTGCCGGGCGTGCCGCCCGCCGGGGCCGCCGCCAGGGTGGTCAGGAGCAAGGACCCGGCGGTCGAGTAGAGGGCGGCAGCTTTCATCGCGTATCCCTTCGGCGCGCGGCGGCGATGGCACGGCTGCCACGGCCCGGCGACATCACAAGGGATGTTTCGTTCGGAGGTGGGGGAAGGCAAGCACCACCCGGCCGGTGTCGGCGTCATTGCCCCCTATGCACCTCTCGAAGCCGCCGCGCTCACTCCCGCAAGGGCTGGTCGCGGTGGGTGAAGGCCGCGCGCAGCTCCGGTTCGCCGATCGCGCGCACACCGCGCACGGCGACGGAGGTGAGGAACGACCTCTCGTCACCGGCCGGCTTCCCGGCCAGCGCGCTCAGCAGCCGCTGGCCGGCGGGGGAGGCCCAGCGCGAGTACGGATGCACCTCGAACCGGGCGATCGCCAGGCAGCTCAGCGCCAGCGTGAGCGGAAGGGCGAACCACAGGCCCACCAGCAGGCGGGGTGTCCCGGGCTGGCCGGGCAGCAGCAGTGCCGTGACGCCCAGCACCGCCACGGTCAGCGCGGCGGCCCGCACCTGGCGGACGGCGGACCCCACCGTCGTGCCCGTGCCCTCGGGCACCGCGAGTCCCGCGCGCACCAGCCCGTCGGCCAGTCGGCGCACGGCCTCCGCGCCGGCCGCCCGCGTCCGCACCGGTGCGATCCGCGACTGCCCCTCGGGCCCTATGGCCCCTATGACGGACTGCTCCATCTCGTCGCGCCCGCGCGGGTCCACGACCGTGGCCCAGCCGGTGTGCGCGAGCAGCAGCCGTCGCTGGCGGGCCATGGAGACCAGGGTCACGTCGGCGACCCGCGCGGGGCCGCCGGAGAGGAAGGCCGCCTCGTACAACGTCAGATCACGCTCCCGGACCGTCGGCGCTTCACGCGCGTCCACGGCTGCCGCGCGAACGGCCGCCAGGCACAGCCGGGAGCAGGCCGCACCGGCGAAAGCCCAGGCCAGAAGCAGGAGTAGGACCCAGAACATGACGTGTTTGTATGCCAGGGGCCTGGTCGAGCGCCATGCCCTGTTCACGATCCGGACGGAGTGTTGCCGGTATGTGACGTTCCGTTTCCCGGGCTGGTCAGGGCCGTGAGGGGATGTCAGGGGCTGCTCGCCGGCGGCGGGACGGCGGTGGCGGGCGGCAGGGAGGGGGTCTCGCCCGGCGACGGCCTGACCGGCACGGCGGCACCCGGCTCGACCTCCGGCGGGGTGGGCACCGGGGAGGCGGACGCCGCGAGGTCCTCGGCCAGTGCGGAGAAGTCGACGTAACCCGTCGCCTCCAGGATCTTGATGTGGTCCAGGACGGTCGCGTTGGCGTCGTCGGCGAGATCGCGGACCAGTGAGTTCTGGGTGGCCGCCCGGACCTGGGCGACCAGGGAGAACACCCGGCCGTGCGCGAGCCGCAGAACGCCGGCGAACTGCCGGTCGAAGTCCTGGCCCTCGGCCGCGTTCAGGGTGGCCAGCCACTGTTTCTGCTGCTCGTTCGGCTCGTTGGGCAGGGCCACGCCGAGCTGGGTGGCGACGGTCCGGACATGCGCGTCCAGGGAGGTGTGGCCGTCGACCAGGTGCTGCCCGGCCGTGCGGACGGCCGGGGTGGTGCCCTTCCGCCGCGCCAGCTCTCCGGCCGGCAGCTCCCACAGGCCGGCCAGCCGGACCTTGGTGACGAAGTCCCGGTCCTGCTCGGACAGCGGGCCGTACGGCGTCGTCACCGTCGGGGCGCTGAGCACGCTCGCGCTCGCCGGGTCCTGCCGGTCGGCGTAGGACCACAGCGGGACGAGCAGGGCGACGACCGTCGCCGCGAGGGCGGTGACGATGAGCCCGGTGCCGCTGAATATGCCTCGGCCGCTTATGGGGGGACGCGGTCGCATGGTGCCTCCTGCACCGCACGCCGGGGGTGCTCGGGGACGGGTGCGGGGTTGGCATATTACTGGGAGCCGCGGACCCACTGGCCCAAGTCCTCCCCCTCACACCCGCACACACGTGTCGTGGCCGGGCGCGCGACTTCCCGCGCGCCCGGGGTGCGTCGGTGGCTCAGGGCCGCCTGTTCAGACCTGGCGCCGCAGGACGGCCCGCGCCGCCCGTGCCGCGAACCCCCGCCGCCGCGGCGCCGGTCCCGCGCGGTCGAGCCACCAGTCCCGCAGCTCCCGCCGCGCTCCGGCGTCCCCCGGCCGCCCCAGTTTCAGCAGATGCCCGGCGAAGTCCAGCGCGTCCCGCCGGTATCCCCCGCCCATCGGCCGCTGCCGGGCGTACTCCAGGAACGCCTCCCGGTACCCGGCCCCCACGATCACCGGCAGCTCGGGCGCCACCTTCGCCACCACGCCCGCCCGCTTCGCCGCGAGCGCCCGCGCCTGGACCCCCATCCGCACCCGGTCGAATCCCTCCGGCACCGGCGTCCCCGCCACCAGCGACGACAGCACGGCGGCCTGGGCCACCGCGACCCGCTCGCGCACGCCGGCCACCGGCCGCGCCAGGACGCCGACGCCCCCGCCCCCCGCGCCGACGGCGCCCGCGACCGCCGTGGTTCTCGCCGCCGTGTCTCCCGCGCGTGCACGGCCGACCGCCACGGCCTCCCGGATGGCACGCAGCTCCCCCTCCAGCTCCGCGGGTTCGGGGAAGTCCTCGTCCCGCTCCAGGAGGACCCCGGGCGGCGCGATCCGGGTGGCGAGGCCGGTCAGGATGTCGAGCACCGGGCGCGGCACGGGGTGCGCGTGGCTGTCGTGCCAGACGCCGTCGCGCTCGAAGCCGCCCGCGACGTGGACGTAGGCGATCGCCTCCAGCGGCAGCCCGGCCAGGGCCTCGGCCGGGTCCTCGCCCCGGTTGACGTGGTTGGTGTGCAGGTTGGCCACGTCGATCAGCAGCCGTACGCCGGTCCGCTCGACCAGTTCGGACAGGAACTGCCCCTCGGTCAGCTCCTCGCCCGGCCAGGAGAACAGCGCGGCGATGTTCTCCAGGGCCAACGGCACGGGCAGCGCAGCCTGGGCGATACGGACGTTCTCGCACAGCACGTCCAGCGCGTCCCGGGTGCGGGGCACCGGCAGCAGATGGCCGGCCTCCAGGTGCGGGGAGGCGGTGAGTGCGCCGCCGGCCCGGACGAAGGCGATGTGCTCGGTGACCAGCGGGGAGTCCAGGGCCGCCGCCCGCTCGGCGAGCGCCGTCAGCCGACCCCCGTCCGGGCGGTCCGCGCCGCCGAGGCCGAGGGACACGCCGTGCGGGATCACCGTCACACCGCGCTCGCGCAGCCGCAGCAGCGACTCCGGGAGGTGCCCGGGGCAGACGTTCTCCGCCACGACCTCCACCCAGTCGATGCCCGGCATCCGCTCCACGGCGTCCGCGATCTCCGGCCGCCAGCCGATCCCCGTCCCCAGTCGCCGCATGGCGCTTCCCCCTCCTCGGCGCGTGCACGTGTGTCGAGTGACGGGGGTATGGCCCCGGCGGACGGCATCGAATCCCCTCCCTGTCGCGTTCAGAGCAACATTTGAGGTTCACTCCCGTGCCGGCCACCGCAACGGCGCTCGGCCCGGCAGGCGCGGCGTCTCCTGGAGCGGGCCGGCTTGCGCGGGTACTGCCCGTGCCGGGGCGAAGGCGAAGTCCGGGCCCCGCCGGGCGGAGTCGGCCGGCACCTTCCGGCCGCGGCGAGGGCGGCGCCGAGGACGTGTCCGGGCAGCTCCACGGCGACGCCCCCGCTCGACCCGCCCGTCGACCCGCGTCAGCTGGGCCCGTCTAGCGCAGCGCGGGGTGGTCGGCGACGACCGTGCAGGAACCCGGCGCGATCTCCGTGAACCCGGCGTCCCGTACCAGCGGCAGCCCGCTGCCGGTGAGCCGGCCCCAGTCGGCGGGGTCGGCCGTGCGGACGGACAGGGCGAAGCCGGCGTCCCGCCACGCGGTGCGCTCCGCGCCGGACAGCGCCCACCAGGCCAGCTGGGCGCCGTGGCCGGCCTGGGCCATCGCCTTGCCGGCCGACATCTCCAGGTCCGGGTTCAGCCACAGCACGGGCTGGGCCGGGTCGGCGGCGACGGGCGGCTCCGGGTCGTCCAGCTCGGTGCCCGACACCTGGAGCTTGGCCAGGTCCTTGGGCCAGCCGTCCAGGGGGACCGGCGGGAAGACGCGGACCTCCGCGGACTTGCCGGTCACCGTGATCCCGGGCAGTGTCCCGGCGCGCCGCCACTCGGCACCCCGGGCCCGCCGGACGACCTTCCGGATCCGGGCGTCCTGCCAGTTCCGCACCGCCTCGGACCACTCACCGTCGCCGTGCGCGCGCTCGTCACCGAGCAGCACGAGCACGGCTCGGGCGGCCGTCTCCAGCGCGTCGGTACGGGCGGGCGGGGCGCTCCGCTCGATCCGTACGACGAGCGGCAGCACGAACTGCGGGGCCTCGTCGCGGGGGGCGTGCTCGGACTGGAAGGGGCTGTCACCGGAAGGTGCTGAAACGTCGCTCACGGAAGCCCACCCTACGAAGCCCCGGCCCGGCCGATCAACGCGCGGGCCGTCAGCGGCCGGGACGAGGGATCCGCCGGGGCAGGACAGGGCGGGGCAGGACAGTGCGGGGCAGGACAGTGCGGGGCAGGGCGTACCGGGACCGGGCGGAGAGGGCGGGGAATCGGGGCACGTCCGATGAACCCGCCGGGCCGGCCGACCGTCTTGATCGACTGAAGAGGAGGGCCGATGAGCCAGTATTTCGAGATCGGTGAAGAGACACTGTGGAACCCGTCCAACGGGGCCGCGCGGCTGTTCCTGCGACAGGTGGAGGTGTTCGAGGCCGAGCTGGACCTTCCGTCCGGCCTCGGGCCGATGCGGAACGACGAGTGCAAGATCGATCCCGCCGTGTTCGGGGTCTTCGTGCACGCCCTGCTCGCCCGGCACCGGCGGACCGGTCACGCCGTCGTCCTGGCCCTCTCCGAAGGATTCGTCGGCACCGTCGTCGTCCTCGCCCAGCGCGCCGGGATCGACATCGACTGGGCCCGGTTCGAGGACTTCCCGGACGGCTCCCTGTCGGACGTACAGGTCTCGGCGGCCGGGATGTCCGGGCCGGGGGACGGAGGACCCTGGGCCGCGGCGCTGCGCGCCAGGGCGGCCGAGCTGAGCCGGGGCATGGCCCGCTGACCCGCACCGAACCCCCGCACAGAAGGGCCTTCATGGACCGTGACCTGCGCCTGACCGCGGTAGGCCGCCGCTACGGCATCCGCGGCCCCTGGGTGCTGCGAGGCGTCGACCTGGTCATCGCCCCCGGCACCCTCACCCGGATGGAAGGGGCGAACGGCACCGGGAAGTCCACCCTGCTCCGGCTGCTCGCCCGGCTCGACACCCCCACCGAGGGCCGCGTCACCGGCAGGCCGCGCACGGCCTACGTGCCGGAGCGGTTCCCGTCCGCCCTGCCCTTCACGGCCGCGGGCTATCTGACCCACCTCGGCACCGTGCACGGCCTGTCCCGCGCCCTTGCCGCCCGCCGCGCGGCCGACTGGCTGGAGCGGCTCGACGCGGGCGCGTACGCCGGTACGCCGATGGCGCGGCTGTCCAAGGGCAGCAGCCAGAAGGTCGCGGTAGCCCAGGCCCTGGTCGGCGACCCGGAGTTGCTGGTGCTGGACGAGGCGTGGACCGGGCTCGACACGTCGGCGCGCGCCGAACTGGAGCGGGCGGTGGCCGAGCGGACGGCCGCCGGCGGCGCCGTGGTGTTCGTGGACCACGACCCGCGCCGGCTCGCCGGGGTACCGGACGCGACGTACACCGTGCTCGACGGCGGCCTGCGACCGCGGACGGACAGCGGGAGTCCCTCACCCGCAGGGCCGGTCACCGTCGTCGTCGTGCGGGGACCGTCGGGCGGCCGGCTGCCGCTCGAGGCGGTACGGATCGCCGTCTCCGCCGAGGGGACGGCATCCGGCGGCCACCGGCTCACCGTCCCCGCCTCCCGCTCCGACGTCCTGCTGCGCGCCCTGCTCACGGCTCACCCGCCCTGGCACGTGGAGCGCGTCGAACCCGCCGGCGCCTCGCCCCTCGACCCCGCAGGCCGCGAATCCGCCGACGCCCCGGTCCCCAGCCCCGCAGGCCGCGAATCCGCCGGCGCCTCGGGTGCCGACCCCGGAAGCCGTGACCCCGCCGGCGCCTCGGGTGCCGACCCCGGAAGCCGTGACCCCGCCGGCTCCTCGCTCCTCGCCCCCGGGAGCCGTGACCCCGCCGGCTCCTCGCTCCTCGCCCCCGGGAGCCGTGACCCCGCCGGCGCCTCGCTCCCCGATCGTGCCGATCCTGCACGCCGCGAATCCGCCGGCTCCTCGCTCCCCGACCCCGGAAGCCGCCCATGACCGCGCTCCTGCGCTACCAGGCCGACCTGCTGCTGCGCTCCCAGCGCTGGCTGCCGCCGGTGATCCTGTACGTCGTGTTCCTGGGGGTCGGGGTGCAGAGCGGCCAGCCGGTGCTGAACTCGCTCGGCTACACGGCCGCCGCGCTGCTGCCGGTGGCCGCCTGGCTGGTCCGGATCTGTGTCACCGGCGAGCCGCCCGCGGCCCGGGCCTGCGTCGCCGCCGCGCGCGGACCCGCCCGGGCGCACCTCGCCTGTCTGCTGACCGCTCTGGTCGCGGCCGTGCTGCTCGGGGTGGCGGCCACCGTGGCGGTGACGCTCCTCAGCGCTCCGGCGAGCGATGGCCACCGGGTCCACGTCGCCCCGCTCCGGGCCGCGGCGGCCGGTCTGCCGGCCACCCTCGCGTGCGCGTTGCTCGGCACGGCCGTCGGTGCGCTCACCAGCCATCCGGTGCTGCGCTCCACGGGCCGCGCGGTGCCCGCGATGCTGCTGGGCACGCTGCTCGCGGTGGTGTCGGCCGGTTCCCCGGCGCAGGCCGCGGTCAGTGCTCTGGTCATCGGCTCGCAGACCGGCCGGACGCCCGTGACGTTGCCGCCACTGGCCGCCGCGGCCCTGCTCACGGCCGCGGCCTTCGCCGCGGCGGCCTGGCTCAGCAGCCGTCGGTCACCCTGAGCCAGGCGTCGGCTCGCCGTCCTCGGGCCACCCTGGACGCACGGCCCCGCCGGTCACCCCGCGGTTCACCCGGAACAGGCGGTGCGCTGTGCCTCCTGCCACTCGCACCGGGGGCACAGCGTGATGCCCTTGTACGACTCCGGGTACTCCGTGGGCTCCCGGCACAGCACACACTCCGCGTACGGCGGGCCGTCGGCCTTCGCCGGCTTCACCGCGTCGATGATCGTGCAGTAGTCCTCGTCGCTCATGTTTTCAGGGTAGGACGGTCAGCGGTGGCCGCCGGTCTCGCCGATCAGCTCGGAGACCTTCACGAACCGGTAGCCCCGCTTGCGCAGCTCCGGTACGACCGTGCGGACGACCCGCTCGGTCGTCGGGGCGGCACTGCGTGTGCAGTGCATGATGACCACCGAACCCGGTTTCACGCCGTCGAGCACCTGCCGGGTGACCGCGTCGGCGTCCGTGGCGAACGCGTCCCCGCTCACCACGTCCCACTGCACCGCCGTCACCCCCAGCCCGCTGAGCGCGCGCAGCGCCCGCTGGTCGTAACAGCCGCCGGGGAAGCGGAAGTAGGGCATCGCGTGCGGTACTCCCGCCGCGCGGAGAGAGGTGTACGCCCGCTGCACGTCCGCCCGCATCCCGTCGGCGTCGACGGTCGGCAGGCCGTAGCAGTGGGCGGTGAACGCGTAATGGCTGTATGAGTGGTTGGCCACCTCGAACCGCGGGTCATGGCCCAGATCGCGGGCCTCGGCCGGGTACTGGTCGGCCCATCTGCCGGTCATGAACACGGTCGCCGGCACCTTCAGTTCGCGCAGCGCGGCGATCAGGCCCGGGTTGTCGAAGTGCTCGCCGGAGGCCGCGCGGGGCCCCTGGTCGGCGGTCATGTCGGCGTCGAAGGTGAACGCGACCGTCTTGCCCCGGGTGCGAGGGCCGTGTTCGAAGACCGGGGTGAGCCCGCCGGGGCCCGGGGCGAGCACCGGCGGACGCGCGGCGGACGAGGAGGCGGGCCCGGCCGGGGCCGGGCGGACGGAGCCCGCGGATCCGCAGGCGGTGAGCGCGGCGCCCAAGGCGCAGACGGCGGCGATACGGCGTGCTTGTGGGATCACGGGACGAACTTAAGTAGGAAAAACAGTTTATATGCTTATTTAACGCCGCGACACGACGACACGGTCACCCGCCTGGCGGGCGGCCCCGCCGGACAGGGGGGCGGCCCGCGCCGGACGGTGGGACCGGCTCGCGCCGGACAGTCGGACGGCTCGCGCCGGGCGTGGGGCGCCCCGCGCCGGACAGGACGCGGCCCGCGCCGGACGGTGGGGCGCCCCGTGCCGGACAGCGGGGCGGCCCGCATCGGTCAGTCCTCCGACGGGCGTCCTTCCGCCGGCCGGTCGAGGTCGCGCCGTTCCAGCGGCTTGACCGCCGGACCCTGGAGCACCGTGCCGTCGACGGCGAAGCGGGAGCCGTGGCAGGGGCACTCCCAGGCGCGCTCGGCGCGGTTGAACGCCACCAGGCAACCGAGGTGGGTGCAGCGGGCCGACACCGCGTGCAGGGCGCCCTCCTCGTCCCGGTACGCGGCGACCCGTTCGCCGCCGGAACGGACCAGCGCGCCGTCACCGGGCGCCAGTTCGGCCACCGGGGCCGGCGTCTTCAGCCGGTCGCCGACGAAGTGCCGGGCCACTTCCGCCTGCGTCTTCAGCAGCGAGGGGGCCTCACGCACCACCGACTTCAGCCGGCGCGGGTCGTACAGCTCGCGCCAGGCGCAGTCCCGGCCGGTGATCAGCGCGGTCAGCAGCCGCCCGGCCATGATGCCGCCGCTCAGGCCCCAGCCGCCGAAGCCGGTGGCGACATAGGTGTGCCGGGCGCCGGGATGGAACGGGCCGATCAGCGGGACGGTGTCGGTGGACTCGTTGTCCTGGGTGGCCCAGGCATGATCCAGGGTCACCCCGGGGAAGTGCACCTCGGCCCAGGCGGCGAGCCGGTCGAAGCCGGCCTGCGGATCACCGGTGCCGGGTGTGAAGTGCTCCCCGGTGACCACGAGCAGCCGCTGACCGTCCGCGCCGTAGGGCGCGGTGCGCACCGAGCGGGTGTTCTCGTCCGGCGTGATGTACATGCCGTGCGGGTCCGGGCCGTCGTTCAGCGGCCCGGCGACGACCAACTCCCGGCGCGGGGAGAGCCGGGCGAACAGCAGGGCCCGGTCGAACACCGGATAATGGGTGGCGAGCACGACGTCCCGGGCGGTCACCGTGGCACCCGACTCCGTCGTCAGCCGGCAGGGCTCGGCCTCCGCCAGACCGGTGACCCGCGTGCCCTCGTACACCTGGCCGCCGCGCGCGATCAGGTCGGCGGTGATCGCCCGCAGGTACTTGACCGGATGGAACTGCGCCTGTCCGGTCACCCGGACCGCGCCCGCCACCGGGAACGGCAGCCCGGTGTCCGTGGTGAACACCGCCGGCAGCCCCGCCTCCCGCGCGGCCTCCGCTTCCGCCCGCACCTCCTCGGCCCGGTCCCGGTCCCGGACGTAGGTGTAGGCGTCCCTCGTCTCCCACTCGCAGTCGATGCCCAGCTCCGCCACCAGCGCCGCCGCGTGTTCGATCGCCTCCGACTGCGAACGGGCGTACAGCCGCGCCCCGTCCGGCCCCCGGGTCCGCCGCAACCGGTCGTAGACGAGGGTGTGCTGGGCGGTCAGCTTCGCGGTGGTGTAGCCGGTGACCCCGGCCGCCACCCGCCGGGCCTCCAGCACCGCGACCCGCAGTCCGGCCCGGGTCAGTTCATGAGCGGTGCTCAGCCCGGCGATGCCGGCGCCGACGACGGCCACGTCGACGTCGAGGTCCGCGTCCAGGGCGGGGTGGTCCGGCCCGGGAGCGGTCCGCAGCCAGTACGAATCGGTGACCTTCCGCTGCTCACGCATGTCCGCCGGGTACCCCGACCGCGGAGGCTCACGTGTGCTCCGGGCGAGCCGCCGTTCCCGTCCGTGCCCGCGTCCGGTCCGCGTGCGCTCGCCTGCTCGGCGTCCGTTTGCGCTCGCCCGGTCCGCGTCCGCTTCCGGTCATTCGGACCCGTCCGGTTCCGGTCGCCCGGACCGCTGCCGGTTCCTTGGACCGCGCGGGTCTCCGGTCGGCCGGACCGCTGCCGGTTCCCTGGGCCGCGCGGGGTCTCCGGTCGGCCGGACCGCTGCCGGTTCCCTGGACCGCGCGGGCCTCCGGTCGGCCGGACCGCGTCCGCCTCACGGCTGCTTCAGCAACCGCTCCCGGCACTCGGCGACGTCGAAGCCGGCCGCCGGATAGCGCGGGTCCAGGTCCCGCAGGTGCTCCAGCAGCAGTCGGCCGACGGCCCAGTTCCGGTACCACTTGCGGTCCGCCGGGATCACGTACCAGGGGGCGTGCGGGGCGGCGCAGCGCTCCAGGGCCAGCTCGTACGCCTCCTGGTAGGCGGGCCACAGGGCCCGTTCGTCGATGTCGGACGGGTCGAACTTCCAGTGCTTGTCGGGCCGGTCGAGCCGGCGCAGCAGACGGCGCCTCTGCTCCTCGTAGGAGATGTGCAGGAAGCACTTGACGAGGGTCACACCGTCCTCGGCCAGCTCCCGCTCGAAGTCGTCGATCAGGCCGTAGCGGCTGCCGATCTCGGCGGGCGGAACGAGATGCCGGACCCGGGCGATCAGGACGTCCTCGTAGTGCGAGCGGTCGAAGATGCCGATCGCACCCGGGCCCGGCAGAGCCCTTCGCACCCGCCACAGGAAGTCGTGCGCCCGCTCCTCCTCGGTGGGTGCCTTGAAGGAGTGGATGCGGCAGCCGGACGGGTTGAGCTGACCGATGACGTGCTTGACCGTGCCGCCCTTGCCGCTGGTGTCCATGCCCTGCAGCACGAGCAGGACCCGGCGGCGGTCGCCCGCGGTGCCCGCCGCCCACAGCCGCTCCTGGAGCCCGGCCAGGTCGGCACCCATACGCGCGGTGTCCGCGCGGGCCGCGGCCTTGCCGTTCCGGGCGCCCGGGGTGGCCCGGGTGTCGTAGGCGGTCAGGTCGACGGGTTGGCCGAGCGGGACACGCAGCGTCTCCCGCAGGCTCCGGGCACCTCGGTGCGGCATGCCGCGCTCCCTTCCTCAGGTCCCACGATGCGCTCCCGCGTGATCAGGTGCCCAGGAGTTCCGGGCGGAACACCTCCTCACCGTCCGGCGCCGCCGGGACGGGCCCTGTTCGTGGGGGTGACGCGGGTGGGTGTCGAGGGCCGCGCGGTGGCCGGAGGCCGTACGGAAACCAGTCCTCGGCGGCCTGCGCGCGGTCTATTCGGCGAGCGCGGCGGTACCGCTCCGGCCCCCGGGACCGGCGGCCGTAGGGCACGGTTCCCCGGGACGGGTGGCCGTAGGGCACGGTTCCCCGGGACGGGCGGCCGTAAGGCACGGCCACTGGGCCGCTCCGGTCCCGAGGGAGCCCTAGTCGGTGAGCGGCTTCGGCTCGCCGTTCGGCGCGGGCTGCTGTGCGCCCCGTTCCAGGAAGTGCAGCAGCTCCACCGGGATCGGCAGGACCAGGGTGGAGTTCTTCTCGGCCGCCACCGCCATCACGGTCTGCAGCAGCCGCAGCTGGAGCGCGGTCGGTGTGTCGGACATCTGCTGGGCGGCCTCGGCGAGCTTCTTGGATGCCTGTAGTTCGGCGTCGGCGTTGATGATCCGGGCCCGGCGTTCGCGGTCCGCCTCGGCCTGGCGGGCCATCGACCGCTTCATCGTGTCCGGCAGGGACACGTCCTTGATCTCCACTCGGTCGACCTGGATGCCCCAGCCCACCGCCGGACTGTCGAGCATCAGCTCCAGGCCCTGGTTGAGCTTCTCGCGGTTGGAGAGCAGATCGTCGAGATCACTCTTGCCGATGATCGACCGCAGGGACGTCTGCGCCATCTGCGACACCGCGAACTTGTAGTCCTCCACCTTCACCAGGGCGCTCGCCGCGTCGACCACCCGGAAGTAGACCACCGCGTCCACCCGGACGGTGACGTTGTCGCGGGTGATGCCTTCCTGGGCCGGGATCGGCATCGTCACGATCTGCATGTTGATCTTCCGCAGCCGGTCCACGAAGGGGATGATCAGGGTCAGGCCCGGCGACCGTACCTCCCCGGCGACACGGCCGAGCCGGAAGAGCACGCCCCGTTCGTACTGCTTGACCACGCGGGCCGCCGCTGCCAGGTACAGCACACCGGCGGAGCCCGCCGCTACCACGGCCACCAGAAGGTCCTCGACCATGGTGACCTCCTCGTACAGAGGTCGGTTGTTTCTGTTGCTGCCACGATAGGCCCGTGGGGCCGGGAAACCGAGAGGTGCCGGTGTCCGGGCCCCTCGGGCGGGCGGCCGGGAAGCCGAGAGATCCCGGTGTCCCGGCCCTCACGGGCGGGCACTCACGCGGCCGTGAGCAGCTTCACCGGTTCGGTGCCCGCCGCACTGTGCCGCGCGGCCCAGTTGTGAAGGGCCGTACGGCAGGCGTGGTCCAGGTGGTGCAGCCCGGACAGGTCGAGCCGGACCGGCCGGTCCTGGGGCAGCGACTCCAGGCTGTCCAGGATCTTCGGCAGACGCAGGAAGGTCGCGTTGCCCGACAGATGCGCCTCCACCGGGCCCGCCCCCTTGTCCACGACCTCCAGCTTGACGTGCGAGGCATCCCAGGCGGTCTTCACCACCGCCAGCGCGAGACCGATGAGCACGCCCTCGAACATGCTGACGGCGACGATGGAGACGGCCGTGACGGCGAGGACCAGTGCCTCCCCGCGGTGCTCGCGCCACAGCACGGCCAGTGCCCGGACCGGGACCAGCTTGGCGCCCGCGTGGATCAGGATGCCCGCCAGGGCCGGGATCGGGATGTGGGCGAGCACGCCCGGCAGCAGCGCCGCGAACAGCAGCAGCCAGACGCCGTGCAGCACCCGGGAGGTCTTCGTACGGGCGCCGGCCTGGACGTTGGCCGCGCTGCGCACGATCACGGCGGTCATCGGCAGCGCGCCGAGCAGGCCGCACACCGTGTTGCCGACGCCCTGGGCGACGAGTTCCCGGTTGTACTGGGTGCGCGGCCCGGAGTGCAGCCGGTCCACGGCCGCCGCGCTGAACAGCGACTCGGCGGACGCGATCAGGACGAAGGCCAGGACCGTGCCCAGGAGCCCCACGCCGGCCGACTCGCCGAAGGCGTTCAGCGACGGCGGCTGGACGGAGCCGAACAGGCCCCGCACCTCGACTGTGGCCACCGGCAGGCTCAAGCCGAGCGTGGCCAGTGTGGCGAGTCCGACCGCGGCGAGCGGGCCGGGCATCGCGCGCACCTTCGCCGGGGTGCGCTTCCACAGCAGCAGTACCGCGATCGTGCCCGCGCACACCGCGAGCGAGGCCAGGGCGTCGCTGTCGCCGAAGGCGTCCAGGAACGCGGCGGGCAGCCCGGCGATCTTGCCCAGGCCGGAGTCGGGGGCCTTCGCCGACAGGGCCGGGTACAACTGCCCGGCGATGAGCACCAGGCCGATCCCGGCCAGCATGCCCTCCACGACGGAGACCGAGATGGCCCGGAAGTAACGGCCCAGCCGCAACAGGCCCATGGCGACCTGGAGCAGCCCGGTGAGGAGCACGATCACGCCGAGCACCGGCAGCCCGAACTCCTTGACCGCCTCGAAGACGAGCACGGTCAGGCCGGCCGCCGGCCCCGACACCTGGAGGCTGCTGCCGCGCATCAGCCCGGTGACGAGGCCGCCCACGATGCCGGTGACCAGGCCGAGTTCGGCCGGCACCCCGGAGGCGACGGCCACGCCCACGCACAGCGGCAGCGCGACCAGGAAGACGACGAGAGAGGCGGCGAAGTCCTGCCTCAGGTACGGGAAACGGGATATGAGGGTGTGGTTGCTGGTCATCGGCGGGCTCACAGGGCCTCGAAGGTGTCGGTCTGCGGGCGGTGCGTCCGTACGGCGCCGGTGTGCACCTCGTAGTACCAGGCGTGCAGCTCCAGCCGTCCCTCCGTCAGCTTCCGCTCGACGCAGGGGTAGGAGCGCAGCCGTAGCAGCTGGGTAAGGACATGGCTCTGCACACCCTCGGCGACCTCCGGGTCCTCGGCGGCACCGGCCGGGCGCGGGGTGGCGTGCGCCAGCCAGTCGCGCACGGCCGGTACGGCGGTCAGGTCGTCACCGCGCACCAGCGCGCCGACGGCGCCGCAGTGCGAGTGGCCGCAGACCACGATGTCGCGGACGCCCAGCACTTCCACGGCGTACTCGATGGTGGCGGCCTCGCTGGTGGGATGCTCGGAGGCGTGGGGTGGGACGATGTTGCCCGCGGTGCGCAGCTCGAACAGCTCGCCGGGGCGGGCGCCCGTGATCAGGGCCGGGACGACCCGGGAATCGGAGCAGGTGATGAACAGCACCTGCGGGGACTGGCCCTCGGCGAGTTTGGCGAACTCCTCAGGGCGCTGTCCGAAGGTACGGGCGTTGTCGATGAGGGGCTGCATGAGTGTGGGTTCCTCCTGGCGCGCCTGCCTGGCGCGTCGGACTTGCACAACTGATGTGGGGGGGGAGTACGGCCCGGGTCTCAGCAGCGGAAGACCTGAAGCGCTGCCGGTGTGTGGGCTCTTGCGGAGTCGGGGGTATGGCGGTACGGGGCGCCGGCGGGTTCCGCCGGGCCGGTCTGGGCCGCCGGGGATATCAGAGGGTGTTCCTGCGTCCCGCCGGACCCCGGGCCGCGGTGCCGGTCGCGCACCTGCGGGAGGCCCACGGGCTTGCCCGGGTGGCCGGGGGAGCGGACGGTCTCCGCCCCGTCGCGCACCGCCTGCACGGAGGAGGCGATTCCGGTCTCGGCCTTGGCCAGCGCCTGACCGTATGTATGCGCGGGTGCGAAGGTTCCCGTGGGGGTGAAGAGGTGGAGGGCGAACAGTGCCACGCCGAGGAGGGTGAGCAGGGTCCGGGCTGTCGCACCTCGGAACATGAGCCCCCCTCCGCCGTGTTCACGTCTCTAGTCCAGACCAAGCGATGGTCAATGGAAGGTCAAGAAACACGTTAACCCCGCACAGTCCTTTGCAGGGTTAACCGCGCGTTACGCGCGGAAGGAAGCGTGAAAAGTGCGGGTGGCGTGGCGCGAACCAGCCCTTGACCCGCGAACGTTCGGTCGGCTAATGACAGCCGGTGCGGCGGGCTAGGCGCCGACCAGTCCCTTCGCGTCCCGGGCCAGCGCGGTGAGCCGGGATATCGCGCGGAAGTACTTCTTGCGGTAGCCGCCGTTCAGCATCTCCTCGCTGAACAGCCTGTCGAACGGCAGACCCGAGGCCAGCACCGGGACCTCGCGGTCGTAGAGCCGGTCGGCGAGGACCACCAGCCGCAGCGCCGTCGACTGGTCCGGCACGGGCTGTACCCCGGTCAGGCACACGGCCCGCAGCCCGTCGGTCAGCGCGCCGTACCGGCTCGGGTGGACCTTGGCCAGGTGCTCCAGCAGGTGCGCGAAGTCGTCCAGCGAGGCGCCCTCGGTGGCGAAGGCCGTCTTCATGACCTCCTCGTCGGAGAAGGGCGCGGGGGCCTCGGGCAGCCCGCGGTGGCGGTAGTCCTCGCCGTCGATGCGCAGGGCGCGGAAGTGGGCGGACAGGCCCTGGATCTCGCGCAGGAAGTCGGCGGCGGCGAAGCGGCCCTCACCCAGCTTGCCGGGCAGCGTGTTGGAGGTGGCGGCGAGTGCCACGCCCGCCTCGACGAGCTTGCCGAGCAGCGTCGACACGAGGACCGTGTCGCCGGGGTCGTCCAGTTCGAACTCGTCGATGCACACCAGACGGTGGCCGCTGAGCGTCCGCACGGTCTGCTGGAAGCCCAGCGCCCCGACCAGGTTGGTCAGCTCCACGAAGGTGCCGAACGCCTTGAGCGCCGGCTCGGCCGGGGTGGCGTGCCACAGGGAGGCCAGCAGGTGGGTCTTGCCGACGCCGTAGCCGCCGTCCAGGTAGACGCCACGGGGGCCGGCCGGCGGCTTCGGGGCCTTCGCCCTGCCGAACCCGAGGAAGCCGCGCTTTCCGCCGCCGACGGCGTGCGCCCCGCCCAGCCCGGCCGCGAAGCCTTCCAGCACTCCGACGGCCTCGGACTGGCTGGGCTCGCCGGGGTCCGGGACGTAGGTGGCGAAGCGGACCGAGTCGAACCGCGGCGGCGGCACCATCTCGGCGACCAGCCGGTCCGCGGGGACGTGCGGCTCACGCGCGCACAGCGACAGAGGGCCCGCGTCCGACAGGGAGCCGGATCCGTGGGTGGTGGTGGAGGACGACACAGTTATCCATGCTAAGCGCCGTGTCACACTGCACGGATGCGACGCCTCTTCCCTGTGACCGAAGAAACAGCAGTCCGGGCTCCCGCCGGGGCCGGCCCGGCCGCCGGGGGGCCGGGCGGGGCGGCGGCGCTGGTGGACCGGGAGTGGGACCTCGCCGAGCTGGCCGCCGCCTATGCCTACCCGGAGCCCGCGCCGGGCGCCCCGCGGCCGTGGCTGCGGGCCAACATGGTCTCCTCCCTCGACGGCGCCGCCCAGCACGAGGGCCGCTCGCAGCCCATCTCCAGCGCCGCCGACATGCGGATCTTCGGCACGCTGCGGGCGCTCGCCGACGTGATCGTGGTCGGCGCGGAGACGGTACGGCAGGAGGGGTACCGCCCCGCCCGGGCGCGCGCGGAGTTCGCCGGTGCCCGCGCGGCCGCCGGTCAGGCCCCGGCGCCGGCGATCGCGGTCGTCACGGCGAGCCTGGAGCTCGACCTCACCCAGCCCCTGTTCACCTCCCCCCTGGTGCCGACGCTGATCCTGACCGGTGCCTCGGCCGCTCCCGACCGGGTCGCCGCCGCCGAGAAGGCCGGTGGCCAGGTGGTGATCGCCGGTGCGGGCATGGGCGTGGAGCCCGCGCGCGCGGTCCAGGCCCTCGCCGGCCTCGGTCACACCCGGCTGCTCACCGAGGGCGGCCCCCGGCTGCTCGGCCAGCTGATCGCCGCCGAGGTACTGGACGAGCTGTGCCTGACCCTCTCGCCGACGCTCACCGCGGGGAGCGCGCAGCGCATCGCCGGGGGACCGTCGGTCGCCGTTCCCCACCGGTTCGCGCTCGCGTCCCTGCTGGAGGAGGACGGTTTTCTGTTCGGTCGTTACCGTCGGTCCTGACATCAGCGGAATCTACCGTTCTGGTTATCTTCCGACGGGCACACTTAGTCCGGCAGTACCCGTGCGATCACGGGGAAGGATGGTTTCCGCAGGGGCCCTGCCGGGCCCACTAAGGAGAAGAGGCGCCTGGTGTTCACAAGCGTTCTGATGATCGAGAAGGCCCTGACGTCCGCCGACGTGGAGTTCGTCACCACCTTGCACGGGGAGGAGACCGTCTACTTCCACGTGCTGCTCCAGCCGCGCGGCGACCAGGCTGACCGGCTGCTGCGGGCCATCGACGACATCGCGCTCGGCGAACTCGACGAGGCGGTCCGCGAGGGGGAGACCCCGGAGGGCACGGAGGCGCGGGGCGTGGGAGAGCAGGCCCTGGACGTGTCGCTGCAGGCGTTGCGTGCCGCCGGGAGCGAGGCGGAGGGCCGGCTGATCGAGGATCACCCGCTGGACGCGCTGAAGGCGCTGGTGGGCGAGGTGGACGCCGACGAGGTGATCGTGCTGACCGATCCGCACTATGTGGAGGAGTTCTTCCACCGGGACTGGGCTTCCCGGGCTCGCCACAAGGTGGGGGTGCCGGTGCTGAAGCTGTTCTCGCACAGCAGGGCGCAGGGGGAGTGAGGCCCGGGCGGGGGCGCGGTGCGTGGCGCGATACCGGTCCGTCGTGGACCGTCGCGCCGCACCCCGCGCCTCCGGGCGGGGCCACTCCCGGCTTCTGAGCGGGCTCACTCGCGCCCCTGGGTGGGGTCGCGGGCGTCCCTGGTGGGGCCACTGGCGTCCCTGGGTGGTGCCACTGGCGCCTCTGGGTGGGCCACTCGCGCCCCTTGCGGGGTGCCACCCGTGCCAGCACATAGGCTAGCCCTGCTCTAGCTCGTACCGTCTCTGGGGAGAAACGCATGGCACCCGGCCTTCCTGCCGCCATGGACCGACCGCACTTCATCGGCATCGGCGGCGCCGGGATGTCGGGTATCGCCAAGATCCTCGCGCAGCGCGGGGCCAAGGTGGCCGGCAGCGACGCCAAGGAGTCCGCGACCGCCGAGGCGCTGCGGGCGCTGGGCGCGACCGTGCACATCGGGCACGCCGCCGAGCACCTCGCCGACGACGCGAGCTGTGTCGTCGTGTCGTCGGCGATCCGTGCGGACAACCCGGAGCTGGCCCGCGCCGCCGAGCTGGGCGTCCCGGTCGTGCACCGCTCCGACGCCCTCGCCGCGCTGATGGACGGGCTGCGCCCGATCGCCGTGGCCGGTACCCACGGCAAGACCACCACCACCTCCATGCTGGCGGTCTCCCTGACCGAGCTGGGTCTGGAGCCCTCGTACGCCATCGGCGGCGACCTGGACGCGCCCGGCTCCAACGCGCTGCACGGCGAGGGCGACCTCTTCGTCGCGGAGGCGGACGAGTCGGACCGCAGCTTCCACAAGTACGCGCCCGAGGTCGCCATCGTCCTCAACGTCGAACTGGACCACCACGCCAACTACGCCTCCATGGACGAGATCTACGAGTCCTTCGAGACGTTCGTGGACCGCGTCACCGAGGGCGGCACCCTGGTCGTCTCCGCCGACCACGAGGGCGCCCGGGAGCTGACGCGGCGGGTGCGCGCGGGCGCGGTGCGGGTGGTGACCTACGGCGAGGCCGAGGACGCCGACGTACGCGTCCTGTCGATCGTCCCGCAGGGGCTGCGGAGCCGGGTCACCGTGGTGCTGGACGGCCAGGAGCTGACCTTCGGGGTGTCCGTGCCCGGCCGGCACTACGCGCTCAACGCGGTCGCCGCGCTCGCCGCGGGTGCCGCCGTCGGCATCCCGGCTGCCGAGCTGGCACCCGCGCTCGCCGCCTACACCGGCGTCAAGCGGCGCCTCCAGCTCAAGGGCGAGGCGGCCGGCGTCCAGGTGATCGACTCCTACGCCCACCACCCGACCGAGATGACGGCCGACCTGGAGGCCATGCGCGCCGCCGCCGGTGACGCCCGGATCCTCGTCGTCTTCCAGCCGCACCTGTTCTCCCGCACCCAGGAGCTGGGCAAGGAGATGGGGCAGGCGCTGGCCCTCGCGGACGCCTCGGTGGTCCTGGACATCTACCCGGCCCGTGAGGACCCGATCCCCGGCGTGACCAGCGAGCTGATCATCGAGGCCGCCCGCGCGGCCGGCGCCGACGTCACCGCCGTGCATGACAAGGCGCGGATCCCGGCGGTGATCGCGGGAATGGCGAAGCCCGGTGATCTCGTTCTCACCATGGGCGCGGGCGATGTGACCGACCTGGGCCCGCTGATCCTGGACCGCCTGTCGCAGTGAAGGGGCTGAGAGCTCATGTCGTACGACGTCGAGAAGCCGGACGAGCAGTGGCGCGCGGAGCTGAACCCGGCCGAGTACGCCGTGCTGCGCCAGGCCGCCACCGAGCCGGCCTTCACCGGTGAGTACACGGACACCAAGACCAAGGGTGTGTACTCCTGCCGTGCCTGCGGCGCCGAACTGTTCACCTCCGACACCAAGTTCGAGTCGCACTGCGGCTGGCCGTCCTTCTACGACCCGAAGGACACCGACGCGGTGGAGCTGATTGCGGACCGCTCCCACGGGATGGTCCGCACCGAGGTGCGGTGTGCCCGGTGCGGCTCCCACCTCGGGCACGTGTTCGAGGGGGAGGGGTACGCGACCCCGACCGACCAGCGGTACTGCATCAACTCGATCTCCCTGCGGCTGGCCCCCGCCGAGGACTGAGCCGCCCAGGCCGCCGTCGGGACGCGCCGAAACCGGTGGGACGGCTGGGGCTGGTGCCCCGGCCGCTCGGGTTTGAGACTCTGTGAGGGTGTTGGGCGTGGCGCGGTGGATCCAGTCCCGCCGCAGGCCCCTGACCGCCGACGGTGACCACCGACCGGCGGACGGCGGCCCCGGTGCGGGGCTCGACGGCCCCGGCGGGGCCGGCCGGGCCGCAAAGGCCGCGGCGCGGCTGAGCGACCTGCGGGAGGGCCTGGGCGGGATCGGTACGACCCTCGACGCGGACACCACTTGCACCGAGCTGGCCCGGGCCGCCGTAGGGCTGCTCGGCGGAGCCGCCGCCGTGCTGCGCCGCACCGGGGACGCCGGCTCGGGGTACGGCGCGATCGTCGGCGATCCCGCACTGCTGCCCGACGCCCGGTGGGCCGCCGCCACGGCCCGCGAGGCCAAGACGCCGGCCGCCGGCACACCCACCGCCCCCTGGCTGGAACACCCGGGCGGCTCCGGAGCCGCCCTGTCCGCCCCGCTGACCAGCGGGGACGACGCGTACGGCGTCCTGGTGTGGGCGCGCTCCGGGGAACCGCTGGAGCGCGCCGAGGGCGAGCTGCTCGCCCTGCTGGCCGAACGCGCCGCCTCCCACCTCCGGCACGCCCGCGACTACGAGCAGGTCAGCCGTACCGCGGGCGATCTACAGCGCGCCCTGCTCGCCGAGCCCGGCCGCCCGCACCCCAACCTCGACGTCGCCATCCGCTATCAGCCGGCCGGCCGGAGCACCCTGGTCGGCGGCGACTGGTGCGAGACCGTCCGGCTGCACTTCGGCCGGACCCTGCTGGTCGTCGGTGACGTCATGGGGCACGGCCTGGAATCCGCCGTCGACATGAGCGCCTACCGCTCCTCCCTGCGCTACATCGCCTCCGCCGACCTCCCCCCGCACCGGGTGCTGCGGCAGATGGACGACATCGCCTCCGGGGAGGACGACCGCCGTCCCGCCACCTGTCTGCTGGCCCGCGTCGACCCCGGCCGGGGCCAGCTCACGCTGGCCAGCGCCGGCCATCTGCCACCCGTGCTCATCGGTCTGGACGGCGCTGCCCGGCTGCTGCCCGTGCCGGTGGGGCCGCCGCTGGGCACCGGACTCGGCGGGTACGAGTCGGCCACGCACCGGGTGGCGCCCGGCGAGACCCTCGTCCTGTTCACCGACGGGCTCGTCGAGCACCGCGGTGAGGACATCGACCACTCCCTGGCCCGGCTGGCCGCCCTGCGCTTCACCGCCGGGGACGCCGTCGACGCCGTCCTGGAGAGCATCCTCGGCCGCCTGGACGCCCGGCACGCCGAGGACGACGTCGCGATCCTCGCGGCCCGGCCGCACGTCCGGCAGGGGCCGAAGACGGAGCCGGGGGCGGAGGGAACGGCCGGGCGCTGAGAGCCGGCTGCGCGGGCTCCGGCCCGAAGCGGCAGCGCCGCCGCCGTCCACGTCGCGGCCGGGCTCACGAAATGACGCCACGTCACGCCCGATGAGCCGGGCGGACCGTGCGGCGGTCCCGGGATCCGTGCGCACGACAAGGCCAGGGCCACTCTCCGGCCAAAGTGCTGAAACACTCGCGGTCTAGACTCTCCCCGGAGCAGGCCAGCATCGGTCGGACCCGAAGGGCACGCGGCGTTTTGATACGGATAGATTCAGTCACGAAGCGGTACCCGGACGGCACGGTCGCGGTCGACCGGCTGTCGCTGGAGATACCGGACCGCTCGATCACCGTCCTCGTGGGGCCCTCCGGCTGCGGCAAGACGACGACCCTGCGGATGATCAACCGGATGGTGGAGCCCACCGAGGGCAGCATCCTCCTCGACGGCCGGGACATCCGGCAGCAGCCGGTCAACACCCTGCGCCGGTCGATGGGGTACGTCATCCAGAACGCCGGTCTCTTCCAGCACCGCACCATCCTCGACAACATCGCCACCGTGCCCCGCCTGCTCGGCCGGCCCAAGCAGGAGGCCCGCGCCCGGGCGGCCGAGCTGATGGAGCGGGTCGGGCTCGACTCCGCGCTCGCCAAGCGGTACCCGTACCAGCTCTCCGGCGGCCAGCAGCAGCGCGTCGGTGTCGCCCGCGCACTCGCCGCCGACCCGCCGGTACTGCTGATGGACGAGCCGTTCTCCGCCGTCGACCCCATCGTCCGCAAGGGACTCCAGGACGAACTCCTGCGCATCCAGGACGAACTGGGCAAGACCATCGTCTTCGTCACGCACGACATCGACGAGGCGATCAAGCTGGGCACGAAGGTGGCCGTGCTGCGCACAGGTGGCCGGCTCGCCCAGTTCGCCCCGCCCGCCGAGCTGCTCAGCGCGCCCGCCGACTCCTTTGTGGAGGACTTCCTCGGCGCCGACCGCGGCATCCGCCGGCTCTCCTTCTTCCCGGCCGACGGGCTGGAGTTGCTGAGCGCGCCCGTGGTTCCGATCGACGCCGACGCGGCCACGCTCGCCGCCCGCGCCGAGGCCCCCTACCTCCTCGTCACCGACCTCGACGGCAGGCCGCTCGGCTGGAGCGAGCCGGACCGGCTCACCGCCGGCGCCGTCGACCGGGACCGGCTCCTGGACTTCGGGCGGCCGTTCGAGCCCGGCACCGACTCGCTGCGCACCGCGCTCGACGGTGCCGTGCTCTCGCCGACCGGATGGGCGGTCGCGGTGGACGGCGAGGGCCGCGCGGTCGGCGTCGTCTCCCAGCAGGTCATCGGCGAGGCGATCCGTGAGGCGCACGGCCGGGTCGCGGAGCAGGCCGCCGCGGTGAAGGCCGGGCGATGAACGGCTTCTTCGACCTCCCGAGCGACCTCCAGCACAGCTACCTCGGTCTCGTGGGGCTGCATCTGCGCGAGGCGCTGCTGCCGGTCCTGGCCGGACTGCTGATCTCGCTGCCCGTGGCCCAGTTGTGCGTGCGGTTCCGCTGGATCTACCCGCCGGTCCTCGGGATCACCACCGTGCTCTACGCGGTCCCGTCGCTCGCCTTCTTCGTCGTCCTCATCGACTACTTCGGCCAGAGCGAGACGACCGTCATGGTCCCGCTCGCGCTCTACAGCCTGGTGGTGCTGGTCCCGGCGATCGTGGACGGCGTCCGCTCGGTGCCACCGGAGACCCTGGCCGCCGCCCAGGCCATGGGCTTCGGGGCGGTACGCCGCTACTTCCAGGTCCAGCTGCCCATCGCCGTACCCGCCATCATCGCGGGTCTGAGGGTGGCGACCGTGTCCAGCATCTCCCTGGTCAGCGTCGGCATGCTCATCGGCAACCAGGGCGCCCTCGGCAACATGCTGTACGACGCCCAGACCTACGGCCGTCCCGCCCTGGCCGTGAACTCGGTCCTGACCATCGCGGTGCTGGGCATCCTCGCCGACGCCCTGCTGGTCCTCGTACGCCTGCTGCTCACCCCCTGGATGCCGAGGAAGGGTGCCGGCCGGTGAACGTCCTGGACTTCGCGCAACGCTTCTTCAGTGACAGCGCCCACTGGCACGGGTACGACGGCATTCCCACCCGGTTCGCCGAGCACGTCGGCTACTCGCTGGAAGCCCTCCTGATCGCCGCCGTGATCGGGCTGCCCATCGGCCTGCTCACCGGCCACTACGGCCGCGGCGGCAACGCCCTCGCGCTCATCGCCACCGCCGGCCGGGCGTTGCCCAGCTTCGGTCTGCTGGTGCTGATGTTCGTCTGGATCGGCTTCGGCCTGCTGCCGGTGATGATCCCGCTGGTGGTGCTGGCCGTACCGCCGATCCTGGTGACCACCTACGAGGCGGTCCGCTCGGTCGACCCCTCCCCGGTGGACGCCGCCCGCGGCATGGGGATGCCCGAGGCGCGCGTGCTGTTCCAGGTGGAGGTGCCGGTCGCGCTGCCGCTGATCCTCAGCGGCCTGCGCACGGCGGCCATCCAGATCGTCTCGACCGCCACCATCGCCGCCTACGTCAGTCTCGGCGGGCTCGGCCGGTACATCATCGACGGCCTCTACCAGAAGGACTACGAGAAGGTCGTCGGCGGCGCCACCCTGGTCGCCGGTCTGGCCCTCGTGACCCTGACCGTGTTCTGGGCGACGTCCCGGCTCACGGTGTCACCGGGCGTACGGCGCAGCGGCTGACGGCCCCCAAGGGCTCCAGGGAGCCCTGCCATTGTGAAATCTGTGTGACGACAAACGCGTTCCGAGCGCACAACGGACCACAATTCGACGCCATCGGTGATCTTATGCACTTGACTGACCGAGAACCGGCTGGCTTGGATCGACGGGTGACTTCAACGATCCACATCAGCAGGTCCATCCGGGGGAAGCGGGGCGCGGTGGCCGTCGCCCTGGCGGCGGCGACGGTCCTGCTGGCGGGCTGCTCCTCCGGCGACGACAAGTCCGGCAACCCCCTGACGGACGACAAGGCGAGCGGCGACAGCGTCGTCGTCGGCTCCAACAACTTCTACGAGAGCACCCTGCTCGCCGACATCTACGGCGAGGCGCTCAAGGCCAAGGGCATCAAGGTCACCTACAAGCCGAACATCGGCAGCCGTGAGACGACCTACGGCCTGATCAAGAACGGCTCCCTGACACTCCTGCCCGAGTACAACGGCGCGCTGCTCTCCTACCTCGACCCGAAGGCCGCTCCGAAGAGCGCCGAGGACACCACGGCGGCCATCAAGGCCAAGCTCGACCCGGGGCTGACGCTGCTGGACACCTCGCCGGCACAGGACAAGGACTCGGTGACGGTCAACGCGCCCACCGCGAAGAAGTACGGCCTCACCGCGAAGTCCTCCATCGCCGACCTGAAGGCCATCGCCAAGGACCTGGTCATCGGCGCCTCGCCGGAGTTCCAGACCCGGCAGCAGGGACTGGTGGGCCTGAAGTCGGTCTACGGCGTGGAGTTCAAATCCTTCAAGGCGCTGGACGTCGGCGGGCCGCTCACCCGGGCGGCGCTGAAGAAGGACGCCGTACAGGCCGCGGACATGCTCACCACGGACCCGACCATCTCCAAGGAGAAGTACGTCGTCCTGCAGGACCCGAAGAACCTCTTCGGCTTCCAGAACGTGCAGCCTCTGGTCCGCAAGGGCGCACTGAGCCAGAAGGGCGCCGACGCGCTCAACGCCGTCTCCGCCAAGCTGGACACCCCGACGCTGCAGGAGCTGGGCACTCAGGTGCAGGTGGACGGGAAGGACCCGCTGGACGTCGCCAAGGCATGGCTGAAGTCGGCCGGCCTCGGCTGACGTTCCGCCCGCCCGGGACGGCCCCCTTCGTGCCGACGCGGGTGCCCCCGAAGCCGGGGGACACCCGCGTCCTGCCTCGTGCTCCTCGCGGGGCTCAGAGGTCGAACTCGTGCGGCGGCAGGTCCAGGGTGAAGCACGCCTCGCGGACCACGGCCTGTTCGTCCTTGTCGAAGTCGCCGTCCGCGCCGCCGATGACGATGCCGATCTGGATGACGGCCCGCGCCTCGGCCGGCTTCTTCTTCGCCTTGGCGACCTCCTGCAGCACGCTCACCTTGCCGAAGGCGAAGTCGGCCGTCAGCTTGTTCAGGTTCTCCTCGAAACGGCGGCGCAGGTCGTCCGCCGGGAAGTTCTGCAACACCTCGTTCGTGGCGATGAGCTGCGCCACCCGCTGCCGCTCCGACGGATCCACCGTCCCGTCGGCGGCGGCCACCAGCGCGCACATCGCCATGCTGGCATCACGGAAGGCGCCGCTCTTCAGGTCGTTCTTCTTCGCCACCAGCTGGGTCTGCATCTGCGACGCCGACTCCTTGACGCGGTCCCACAGGGCCATGTCCACTCCTCGTATCGGCCGCCCGGCGCCCCCTCGGCACCCGGCGGCAAGTTGTACAGCACCGCGGGAACTAGTGGGACGGCCGGAAAGTTCCGCAGATCCACACTGAGCCCGCGGACACGTCGGATACGACGGAGCCGGCGGACGCGGCGGATACGACGGACGCGGCCGACGGGGACGGAACACGGCGAGTGCGTGCCGGGCGGGCCCCGGCGTGCCTCGGTTGCGCACCCTCGGGGCCCGGCACCGTCAGATCGCTCGACCCGGCACCGTCAGGCCGCCCTCTCGACGCCCTGCTCCCGTTCCACGGCCGCCGTGTCTGCCGCGGCTCTCGCCTGTTTGCGGCGCGCGCGGCGGCCGACGCGCGGTTCCTGGTCCGGGAGCCAGCCGAAGGCGAGGCAGCTGCCGGTCACGCCGAGGAGCAGGCCGAGGAAGAAGCCGCCCAGGTTGGAGGTGAGCCAGGTGCCCAGGGAGAGCAGGACGCCGGTGAGGGAGTAGAAGAGCCGCTGGGAAGGGTTGAAGAGGATCAGCAGGCCCAGCAGCACCATGAGGCCCGGCAGCAGATAGCCGGCCAGGCCCTGCATGCCGATGTGCAGCACGACCTTCAGTGACGCCTTCTCGGTGAGCAGGATCTCGCCGCCGCCGAGGGCGAGCAGCAACCCGCCCCAGAACGGCCGGCGGGCCCGCCATCCGCGGAAGGCGAGCCTCGGCCCACGACGTGGACGGTCCGGCACGGCGATCAGCAACCCGAATCGCTGAAGCGGAGCTTGAGACCCGGCAGCTTGAACACACCTGCGGTGGTCGCGTAGTTGGTCTGCCGCAGATTGGCGATGCGCACGGTGTCGGCCTGCTGGCTGAAGACCCCGATCGGACCCTTCACACCCGCCTTGTCCAGCGTGCTGGCGTCGTTGCCGATCTCGATGTTGTTGAACGCCGCGTCACCCGTCAACAGGGTGGAGTCGGTGGTCAGATCCGTCGCGGAGACCTTCTGCGAGCCGCCGCCCGCGGTGATCAGCAAGTTGGTGCCGCCGAGGTCGACGCTCTGGCACAGCTTGGTGAGGGTGGCGTTCTTGATGGCCGAGGTGACGACGAGCACCTGACCGCCGGTGTCCCCGGCGTTCGGGCTGCCCTCCGCCATGTTGTCGAGCGCGCCGAACTGCTCGAATCCGGTGCCGTTCAGCTCCGTCGCGGTGACCGTGAACGGCATGCCGGAGATGGCGAACTGGACACCCAGCGCTCCCTGGGCGGTGAGGACCGCGAGGCCGGCGGCGATCAGGGTGGCGGGCACCGCCATCACCGCGGCCCGGCGGGCCCGGACCCGTCCTCGCCGTTCACCTCCGGTGGTGCTCGCGATGGCGTTCGGAACTTCGGACGGGGTGTCGCTTCCCGGATTCCCGGGGGTGTTGCCGGCGGACGGAACGTCCGGGGACGAGGCCATGTCTGCTCCCATGGGCATAAATCAATGCGGGTTGGGCTTCAGTGGCGCGGTGTCCTGGCGCGGACAGCGGACGCCGCGCACGCCTCCTCGCGACTCCCGGCGGGTGCAAGGGCTTTCTCGTTACGCGGCAGTAGCCTTCGAGGAAGTTACCGCCGGTTACATTGAAGGGTCAAGGGAGATGTGGAAAAAGGGTGTGGGATGTGCGCGGGACGCAACCGCACGCCACAACTCGCCTTTCCAGCCTTGACGTTGACGGTCGAGCAGGTCTACAACTTCCCCTGTTTCCACGGATCCGTGGCGCCGGATCCGGCAGGCGGCACCAGCCGTGTCCCACGGCGCAGGTACCGGCCGTGTTCCCGGCCCCGTCACGGCAACCGCTCCACCTCGCAGCCCGGCTCCGGCACGATCGCTTTCCCTCTTTTTCCGCCGTGCCCGGCCGCCCCCTTGTCCGGCCCGGCCGGAGGTCTTCCCCCGAGACCTTCGGCCGGTGCCCGGTGTGCCGCCGTCGCGGGTCCGCGGCGTACGGAGAAGGCGCTACGGCCCCGCGCCGGCGGCACCGCGCGCACCACCCCCACCCCCCACCTCACCTCATCTGCCCCCACTTCGGAAGAGAGGCACCCGCATGCGTAAGCGCTCCCTCCTCACCCTCGCCGGCGCGGCCACCGCGCTCGCCCTCGCCTGGGCCACTCCGGCCTCCGCGGCCGGCACGGTCCTCACCACCGGCAGCACCGGCGGCACCGCCGTCGCCGTCGGCGACACCCTCACCGCGCCCCTGGCCACCGGCACCTCCGCGACGTTCTACTCCAGCGCGACCGGCACCAGCGGCGTCAAGTGCACCGGCTCCCAGTTCACTGCCAAGGTCACCGGCAACCCGACCGCACCCGGCACGGCCACCGAGTCCGTCACCGCGCACACGTTCGACAGCAGCACCTGCACCAGCAACGTCATCGGCGTCCTCGGGGTCAACGGCATCACCATCAACAACCTGCCCTACTCGGCGACGATCACCTCGAGCGGCACCCTCACCGTCTCGCCCCCGAGCGGCTCCGTCATCCAGGCCACGGTCCAGCTGCGCACCCTGCTGGGCTCCGTGACCTGCGTGTACCAGGCGCCCGGTCTGACCGGTAAGGCCGACAACGCCGACAGCAGCATCACCTTCACCAACCAGCAGTTCACCAAGACCTCCGGCTCGTCGCTGTGCTTCGCCAACGGCTACTTCACGGCCAAGTACGCGCCCGTCACCGACGCGGGGGTCCGTGTCTACGTGAACTGACGCACAAGGCCGTCCGGTTCAGCGTCGTCGTAGCCGCAGCGCGAAGGCGGCGCCCCCGGTGAGCACCAGCACCGCGGCGGCGCCGCCCGCCAGCAGCGGCGCCGAGGGGCCCGAGCCCCCCTGCGTGGCCTTCGCCACCGGCGTCCCGGCGGCGGCGCGCTCGGGCCGCCCGTCGTCGCGCCCCGACACGGGGGCCCGGCTCTTCGTCGGCGCACCCGCCGTCCGTGCGGGCCGCGCAGGCGGTGCGGCCGGTGTCGCCGCCGGCCGCGCGGACCGCGCAACGCCGGCGGACTTGCCGTGCTCCGGGAAGAGCACGTCGGAACACGAGTAGTACGTGTCCGGCGTACTGCTGTTCTGCCAGACCGTGTACAGCACCTGACGTCCCGTCCGGTCCGCCGGCAGGGTTGCGGTCATCCGGTACGCCCCGTCGCGCAGCGGCGGGTCCGTGACCTCGGCGAAGGGGCGCTCCGGCAGGTCGGACCAGGTCAGCGGCCTCGACGGGTCGTACCCCTGCTCGGTCAGGTACAGCCGGAACGTGCCCGTGTGCGCGATGGTCGACGCATAGGTCAGCGTCAGCCGGCCGCCCGGTGCCAGCCGTGTCACCGGCCAGTCCCGCCGGGCCAGGTCCAGGCCCCGGTACGCCGGCAGGTTCCCGCTGCACAGTCTGCCGTCCGGAATCACCTGCCGGTCACGGCCCCCCACCCCTGCCACGCGCAGGTTGTCCCAGGCGGTGAACGGGGCGCCGTTCGCCGCGATCGCGGCCCGGCAGGCCGCCGACCGCGCGGCGCCGCCCTCGGGCGAGCAGGCGTAGACCCTGCTGACCGGGTCCGTCGGGGCTCCGTGCGCCCAGGCGGACGCCGCCGCCCAGGGCAGGAGCAGAAGCGGTGCCGCCGCGGCGGCCGCCCTGAGGCTCAGGCGGGCTGTCATCCGAGTCATCCGGGACGTCTCCTCGGCGGGCGCGGGAACGGGGTGTGCGCCGTCCAGTACGGCGCCGGGGCGTCCCCCGTTCACCCGGGCCGGCGCACCCGGCCCCGGGGGGCGCGAAAGCACCGACCGGTCCGGCTGTTTCGCGCCTGCTCCCACGTCCCGTCGAGAAGCCGGCCGTCCGCCCCGCAGCGTGACGATCATGGATCCGGCACTTGTCGCCCCGAGGCTGCCCGGCGTCGCCCGGTGACGGCGGGCGCACCGATGTGATCTCGTCCGTTGCGCGTGCTGACGCACCTCGGGCACGCGCCCGGCGCACTACTGACACGTGTCGCCCCGGCGAGGGTGACGCCCTGGACTCCCGTTGCCGTTCAGTGAGTTATCGTATGCGGGGGGTTAGAAACAAACCGCATGTCCCGTTCTTTTGAGGTGGGAGGAAGGGGTCCCAGGATGGCGAGGCAGTTACGCGCTGAACAGACCCGCGCCACGATCATCACGGCCGCCGCCGACCTGTTCGACCAGCACGGCTACGAATCCACCAGCTTGAGCGACATCGTCGCACACGCGAAGGTCACCAAGGGCGCCCTGTACTTCCACTTCGCCGCCAAGGAGGATCTGGCCCACGCCATCCTGGAACTCCAGGCCAGGGCCGCGCAGAAGGTCGTGAACGACGTCGAGAGCCGCGGCTGCTCCTCCCTGGAGACTCTGATGCGCGCCACGTTCGGCATCGCCCGGCTCGCCGTGGAGGATCCCGTGCCGCGCGCCGGGCTCCGCCTCGCCACCGCGGACATCGCCGTACGGCCGCCGCTGCGGCATCCGTTCACCGAGTGGCTCGACTTTGCCACTCGCAAATTCACCGGAGCCGTCCGGGAAGCCGATCTGCACGGTGATGTCGACGTCGGTGTCGTCGCCCACTCCCTCGTCTGCTTCTTCATCGGCACCCGGGTCGCCGGCCGCTCGCTCGAACCCGTCGGACGGCTGCCGCGCAGAGTCGCCGAGATGTGGCACCTCGTGATCCGTGGCCTCGTCCCGGTGCACCGGCGCCCCCGTTACGTCACCCTCGCCACGCTGCTGGAGCGGGAGGCCCGAACCGCCTGACGCCCGCGATACGGTGACGGGCATGCCCGACACCCCGTTCGCACCCGTGATCCTCGGCGACGAACCCGGTTCGTTCCCGCACAGCGTGCTGGCCGAGCGGCACCCCGCGATCATCCGGCAGGTACGGGACGCCTTTCCGTACGGCCCCGAGCAGCACAGGGCCCTGGACGAGTTGCTGCGCGGCTGCGATGAGGGGACGGTCGAGCCGCTCCCCGCGGGCGCACCGGACCACGACCGGTGGCACGACTGGGGCCTGGCCCGCCACACCGGCCGGTCCTGGTACGACGTGCCGTGGCTGTGGTCGGAGAGCTACTTCTACCGCCGGCTGCTGGACGCCGTCGGCTATTTCGGCCCTGGCCCGTGGCAGGGCATCGACCCCTTCCGCCCCTCCAAGCGCGCCGAACTCGACGCCCCCGAGACCGACGAGGAACTGGCCGCCCTGGACGGCCTGCGCGGCCTGCCGGAGCAGGAGCGGGCACACGCCCTGCTGCACGGCTCCCTGTGGGGCAACCGCGCCGACCTCGGCTTCCGGCTCTCCGCCGCGGGCGCCGAGGCCCAGGAGCCGTCCCCCGCGCTGGTCGCCGACGACAGCGGCACCCTGTGGTCGCTCCTGCCGCCCACCGGGACGGGCACCCTCGTGCTCGTCGCCGACAACGCGGGCCGCGAACTCGTCCCCGATCTCCTCCTGATCGCCCACCTCCTCGCCGAGGGCCGGACCGCGCGGGCGGTCCTGCACGTCAAGCCGTACCCGTACTACGTCTCCGACGCCACCACCGCCGACCTGGCCGACGCCCTGCGCCGGCTGCGCGCGGCCGGGGGCACCGCCGCCGAGCACGCGCGCGTGCTCTGGGCGGCCATGGCCGACGGCCGGCTCACCGTCCGCGCGCACCCCTTCTCCTGTGCGCCGCTGCCGTACGCCGACATGCCGGACGACCTGCGCGCCGAGTTCGCGGCGGCGACCCTGACCATCGTCAAGGGCGACCTCAACTACCGCCGTCTGGTGGGCGACCGGCGCTGGCCGCCCACCACGCCCTTCCGTGAGGTGACCGCGTACTTCCCCGGCCCGGTCGCCGCGCTGCGCACCCTCAAGTCCGATGTGATCACCGGCCTGTCCGCCGCGACCGAGGCCGCGCTGGTGGCGGCCGAGGGGCAGCGCTGGCGGACGAGCGGCACCCACGCCCTGATCCAGGTCGACCCGTCAGGGCAGGTGCACCCGCAGTGACTTCATGCCGTTGATGAAGTTCGACACCAGCCGCCGGGCAGCGCGCGGGCCGGCGAGGCGCGGCGCCCCGGGCAGGACGCGCAGCACCTCCTCGTGCAGCACCCGCAGTTGCAGCCGGGCGAAGTGCGCGCCGAGACAGACGTGCGGGCCGTCCCCGAACGAGACGTGCGGATTGGGGGAGCGGGTGAGATCGAGCCGGTCGGGGCCGGCGAAGACGCGCTCGTCCCGGTTGGCCGAGGCGTGGAACACCACCACCTTGTCGCCCGACCGGATCCGGCGGCCCGCCAGCTCGGTGTCCCGCACGGCCGTCCGGCGGAAGGTCAGCACGGGCGGATGCCAGCGCAGCAGTTCGTCGACGGCGGACGTCAGGTCCGCCTTTCCGGCGCGCAGCGTCTCGTACGCCCCGGGATGCTCCGCCAGCGCCAGCAGTCCCCCCGGGGCCGCGCTGCGCACGGTGTCGTTGCCCGCCACGGTGAGCAGGAAGAAGAACATCTCCAGCTCCCCGTCGGCCAGTTCCGTGTCGTGGCCGAGCGTCGTCATGAGGTCGTCGGCGGGACACCGTCTCTTGAACGCGGCCAGCTGCCCGGCGTAGGCGAACATGTCCCGCAACATCGCCGGCGACCGCGGATCGACCGGCTTGCCCGTCCCGTCCAGCACCGGCAAACCGGCCTCGTCCGGGTCCTGGTAGCCGATGACCCGCTGCGTCCAGTGCAGCAGCAAGCGCCGGTCGTCCTCCGGGACGCCCAGCAGGTCCGCCAGGTTCAGCAGGGCGTACTCGTCGGTGACGGCGGCCACCAGGTCGACCGTCCCGTCCCCCTCCCGCGCCTCCGCCAGGGCTCGCGTGAGCAGCGTGCGCGCCCGCTCCCGGGCGAGGGCCGCGAACCGTTCGACGCGCCCCGGTGTGAAGGCACGGCTCACCAGCCGCCGCAGCCGGCCGTGTCCCGGCGGACCCTGATTGAGCATCATTCGCCGGATGAACGGCAGGTCCTGCGGATCGGGGTCGCGGATCTGGGTCGCGCCGACGTACGAGGAGTACGTCACCGCGTCCTTCAGCACGCGTACGACGTCCGCGTGCCGGGTCACCGCCCAGAACCCCGGCCCGGCCGGCCAGCCCAGCACCTCCGGCTCCTCCTGCCAGGCCACCGGATGGTGGTCGCGCAGCACGCGGTAGTCGTCGTGGGGCACCCCGGTGGCGTACCGGCGCGGGTCGAAGACGTCCGGCACCGGCGGTGCCACGCGCACGCTCACGCCGGCTCGCCCGCGTGTGCCTCGTCCGCGCGCAGGAAGTCCTCCACGGTACGGATCAGGTCCAGCGGGGTCTCGTCCATCGCGTAGTGCCCGGCGCCGGGCAGCACGGCGAGCTGTGCGCGCGGATACCAGGACATCCAGGTCCGCCGCATGACCTCCGGCGACAGCGCCGGATCGAGCGCGCCGGCCACGGCGAGCGCCGGCACCTCGCTGCCCTCGACATCGGCGCTGAAGTCGTCGCCCGCCCACGAGTCGAGCCAGGCCCGGAACGCCTTCGCGTCGCTGCGCTCCACCGAACCGGCGACCATCCGGTCCAGCCAGGCGGCGGGCCGGCGGCCTCCGGTGGTGACATCGATGATCGTGCGCCGGTTCTCCGTCCGGTGCGCCGCGTCCGCGAACAGCACCGCCTGCTCGCCGGACAGCGGCATGCCCGACGCGGGCACGGGCGAGACGCCCGCGATCCGGCGCAACCGGTGCGGGGCGACGGCGAGCAGGCGCTGGGCCACCGCGCCGCCCATCGAGTGCCCGATCACCGAGAACCGTTCCCAGCCGAACCGGTCGGCCAGCTCCACCAGGTCCACGGCCGCCTCGGCCGTGGTGTACGAGCCGGTGGCCTCCCGGGCCTCGCCGTAGCCGCGCAGGTCGACCAGCGCGTAGCTGAAGGAGGCGCGGTCGAGGCTCGGCAGGACGGCCGCGTAGGCGGACCGGTCGGCGAACCAGCCGTGCACGGCGAACACCTTGTGGGCGCCGTCGCCGTGCACCTCATGGGGCAGCACGAAGGAGGTCATGCCGCCTACCGTGGCCCGCGCGCACGGGTACGGCAAGGGAGCCGACGCCACAACTCCCCGGCGGGGTGCCACGTTTCGGCGACGGTTCACGCGATGGTGTGATCATGTGCCGCCGGGCGGATGGGGATCCGGGGCCACGGGTAGGGCCCGGCCATGACGCAGCCGTTCGAACTCCCGCACTTCTACATGCCGTATCCCGCGCGGCTCAACCCGCACCTGGAGGAGGCCCGGGCCCACTCGAACCAGTGGGCCCGCGAGATGGGCATGCTGGAGGGCTCCGGGATCTGGGAGCAGGCCGACCTGGAGGCGCACGACTACGGGCTCCTCTGCTCCTACACCCACCCCGACTGCGACGGTCCCGCTCTCTCGCTGATCACCGACTGGTACGTGTGGGTGTTCTTCTTCGACGACCACTTCCTCGACATGTTCAAGCGCACCCAGGACCGCGCCGCCGGAAAGGCACACCTGGACCGCCTGCCGCTGTTCATGCCGCTCGATCCGGCGGCCCCGGTGCCGGAGCCGGAGAATCCCGTCGAGGCGGGCCTGAAGGACCTGTGGGCGCGCACGGTGCCGTCCATGTCCGTGGGCTGGCGCCGCCGGTTCTCCGTCGCCACGGAGCACCTGCTCAACGAGTCGATGTGGGAACTGTCCAACATCAACGAGGGGCGCATCGCCAACCCCGTCGAGTACATCGAGATGCGCCGCAAGGTGGGCGGGGCCCCCTGGTCGGCCGGGCTCGTGGAGTACGCGACCGCCGAGGTGCCCGCGGCCGTCGCCGGAACCCGGCCGCTGCGCGTGCTGATGGAGACGTTCTCCGACGCCGTCCATCTGCGCAACGACCTGTTCTCCTATCAGCGCGAGGTCGAGGACGAGGGCGAGAACAGCAACGGCGTGCTGGTCCTGGAGACGTTCTTCGGCTGCACCACCCAGGAGGCCGCCGACACCGTCAACGACGTCCTCACCTCCCGGCTGCACCAGTTCGAGCACACCGCGCTCACCGAGGTCCCCGCCGTCGCCCTGGAGCAGGGACTCACCCCGGGCGAGGTCGCCGCGGTCGCCGCCTACACCAAGGGCCTCCAGGACTGGCAGTCCGGCGGCCACGAGTGGCACATGCGCTCCAGCCGCTACATGAACGAGGGCGCCCGGTCCGGCGCGCCCTGGCAGCTCCCGAGCGGCCCCGGGGCCTCCGCCGCCGATGTCGGCGCGCTCCTCGCCGCGGCCGCCCAGGACCGGCTGCGCGCCTACTCCCACGTGCCCTACCAGAAGGTCGGACCGTCCCGCATCCCCGACCTGTACATGCCCTTCGAGCTCCAGCTCAGCCCTCACCTCGACCGGTCCCGGCATCGCCTCGTCGACTGGTGCCACGCGATGGGCATCCTCCAGGAAGGTGTCTGGGACGAGGACAAGCTCGCCGCGTACGACCTCGCCCTGTGCTCCGCCGGCCTGGACCCGGACGCCACACCCGAGGCCCTGGACCTCAGCGCTCAGTGGCTCGCGTTCGGGACCTACGGCGACGACTACTACCCCCTCGTCTACGGCCATCGCCGGGACCTGGCCGCCGCCCGGCTGACCACGGCCCGGCTCTCCTTGTGCATGCCCTTGGCGGGCGAGCCGGCCCCGGTCCCCGGCAACGCCATGGAGCGGGCGCTGACCGACCTGTGGGCCCGCACGACGGCCGGGATGACTCTCGAGCAGCGGCGCACGTTCAAGGCGGCCGTGGACACGATGACCGAGAGCTGGGTCTGGGAGGTCTCCAACCAGCTGCACAACCGCGTCCCCGACCCCGTCGACTACCTGGAGATGCGGCGCTCCACCTTCGGCTCGGACCTCACCTTGAGTCTGTGCCGGATGGGCCACGGCCCGGCGATCCCGGCCGAGGTGTACGCCAGCGGTCCGGTGCGCTCCCTGGAGAACGCCGCCATCGACTACGCCTGCCTCCTCAACGACGTCTTCTCCTACCAGAAGGAGATCGAGTACGAGGGCGAGATCCACAACGCCGTCCTGGTCGTGCAGAACTTCTTCGGCGTCGGCTACCCGGCCGCGCTGCGCGTCGTGCACGACCTGATGACCCAGCGCATGGAGCAGTTCGAGCATGTGATCGCCCATGAGCTGCCGGTGCTGTGCGACGACTTCGGGCTGTCGGCCGAGGCCCGCGCGGTCATGGACGCCTATGTGCTGGACCTGAAGAACTGGCTGGCCGGGATCCTCAACTGGCACCGGGAGGTCGACCGCTACAAGGCGGAGTGGCTCGGCCGCCGCGCCCACGGTTTCCTGCCGGACCAGCCGCCCGCCGTGCCGGCTCCGGCGTTCGCCGGGCCGGCACTGTCGCGCGGCTGACGGTCCCGAAGATCCCCGGCCGGGTCCCCGCCGGTGCCCGCGGTGCGTCCCGGCGTCACACCGGCCGCGGCTGCCGGGCCGCCGCGTGCTCGACCGCGGCGCGCGCCAGGGCCCGGATCATCGGGTGCGGGTCCGAGCCGTCGCCGGCCAGCTCCGGCTGGAACAGCGATGCCAGGAAGAAGGGGTGGCCGGGCAGTTCGGCCATGCGGACGTGGCCGTCCTCGTCGTGCCCGGAGAACCGCAGCCCGTGGGCGTGGAGCGTGTCGAGGTGACGGGAGGGGCCGTAGGCGCAGAAGTACCGCTCGACCGTGCGGGCGGCGCCGATCACGGACGCGGCCAGCGAGTCCGGCGTGACCGTCACGGCGGCCTCGTGCCCCAGCAGCGAGCAGGCCAGCGGCTCGATGAGCGGGTCCTCGGCGGCCGGGTCGTTCTCGGCGTGCGCGACCCCGGTCAGCCCGCAGACGCCGCGGGCGAACTCCAGCAGCGCGTGCTGGAAGCCGCCGCACGTGCCCAGGAAGGGGATGCCCTCCTCACGGGCGGTGCGCACCGCCGCGAGGACACCCGCCTCGCTGCGGTACGGGCTGCCCGGCAGCACCCACACGGCGTCGAAGCCGCGCACCGCGCCCTCGGCCTCGGCGTCCTGCGAGGAGATCCAGTACGCGTCCAGGACCAGCCGGTCGCGTGCGGCCAGGGCGTCGAGCAGGAGCGGGACGCGGGTGTGCGAGACAACGTGCGCGGAGCGGTCGCCGACGAGGGCGAGAGTGGCGGTGTTCGTCATGGCCACCATCCTCCGCAGGACGGGTCGTTCACGTCCAACGATGGTTTCTGCACGGTCGATAAGCACTGCTGATGTGGTGGGATGCTGGGCGGCATGGACCCGCATCTCCTGCGCACCTACATCACCGTGGCGCGTCTCGCCTCCTTCTCGGAGGCCGCGCGCGAGCTGGGCTACACCCAGTCCGCGGTCTCCCAGCACATCGCCGCCCTCGAACAGGACCTGGGCGCACCGTTGCTGACCCGCAGACCGGTCGCGCCCACCGCGGCCGGTGACCGGCTGCTGGAGCACGCGGGCCCGCTGCTGCTGCGTCTCGACGCGGCCCGCGCCGACGTCGTGCGCATCGCCGCCGCGCCCGCGTACGGCCTGACGCTCGCCACCTCCGCGACCGCGCTCGGTCCCGCCGTCCTCGGCGCGCTCCCGCCGGCCGGCGTCACCCTGCGCGTGCTGCCCCGTACGGAAATTCCCGCCGCGGTCGCCACCGGCACCGCCGACCTCGGCCTCGTCGACGGGCTCGCCGCGCCGAGCGATCCGCTGCGGCTGACCGACGTGGCCCCGCTGACCACGCACGGCGTCGCCGAGGAGCCCGTGAGCGTCCTGCTGCCCGTCGGTCACCCACTCGCCGGGCGGGCCGGCCTGCGCCTCGGCGACCTGCGCGACGCCCGCTGGCTCGACGCGCCCGGCGCCGCCCTCCCGTTGGCCCAGCTGCGCGCCGCGACCGACGGCGGTGCCTTCCGGGCCGCCCTGCGCTACGAGGGCACCGACGTGCGCACCCTCACCGCTCTCGCGGCGGCCGGCCACGGCCTCACCCTGCTGCCCCGCTCCGCGGCCACGGGCGTCCGCGGCACGGTCGCCGTCCCGCTCACCGCCCCACGCCTCGTCCATCGCACGGAACTCCTGCACGGCGGCGGTACCGGGGGAGCGGCGGCGGACCTGGTGCGCAGACTCCTGGGCGCGGGGTGAGGGAGCGGCCCGCGGAGACCGGCGCGCCGACGAGGGGGCGCGGCGTCGGGTAGGCGGCGCCGGTGGGCGATGGCCGGCGGACGCCGGTGAGGGGGCGCGACGGCCGGCGGGTACTGGCGGGCTGGAGTGGCCGGCGGATGCTGACGGCCTGTGGCGGGCTGTGGGTGTGGGCGGCCTGTGGTGGGCGGCGTGTGTCGGCGGGCTGTGGGTGTGGGCGGGCCTGTGGTGGGCGGCGTGTGTCGGTGGGCTGTGGGTGTGGGCGGGCCTGTGGTGGGCGGCGTGTGTCGGCGGGCTGTGGGTGTGGGCGGCCTGTGGTGGAGGTTCGGGTGTTGGCGGCCTGTGGTGGGTGGCGGTGCGGTGTGGGGACGGGCCGCGTTGCCTCGACAGCCATGGCTACCCTCCGCCACCCTCCGGCCAGTCTCACCCTTTCGTGTCCCGTGACCGCCCGCCGCTCCGGGTAGAGCACCAGCCGGAGGCGAGCGAACCATGGAACAGACTGCGTTGCGTCCCAAGCCGATGCCCGGTCAGGACCGGCGGGACGACGACACCCCCGGCCCCGCCCGCCGCCCGCACGCCGCGCGCCGGCGCGGGCAGCGGCTGCGGACCCTGCTGTTCGGCCTGTGCACCGGCACCGTACTGGTGCTCTCGGGCGTCGGCATCGGCACGGTCGGCGCCACGGTGACCGGCATGAGCAGACTCGCCGAACTGCGACACCAGGTCCCGCCGCCCGCCCCCTCGGCCAAGGCCACCCCCACGGCCACACCGGCTCCCGGCTCCGCCCCGCCCGGCGCGACCCTCGGGCTGGAGGTCGTCGACGCCGAGAAGCCGGGCGCTCTGGTGGTGGGCGTGCACGTGCCCGGCTCGGGCTACGCGGCGGGCCTGATCCGCGGCGATGTCGTGCTCCAGTTCGATTCGGCCCGCATCGACACCGCGGCCGACCTCGCCCGGGCCGTCACCCGGGCCCGCCCCGGAAAGGACGTGCTCCTCGCCGTGCGGCACAGCAACGGCGGCTACCAGCAGTTGACGGTGACCCCCGGAGTGGTGACCTGACCCGTCCGGGTCGCCGCTGCCGGTGCCCGGACCTCGTACACACCGGGAAATCCGCTGGTCGCCGCCCGTCGCACGGGTCATCATGGGCCCGTGCCGAGACCCTGCTCGGTGGACCGTGGGACGCCCGTTCCGGGGACCGGCTCGCGTGGCTCCGGCCAGGCGGGCAGGATGCTGCCCGGGACGCCATCGCCCCGTTTGCCCGCCCGCGCCCGGAGGCCCGGATGACCGGTACCACGCCCGCGCCCTTCACCGCCGCCGATCACGAGGCCCGTATGGAGCGTGCCGTGCGCTCCGCCGCCGACGCCGGCCTCGCCGGGCTGCTCGTGGCCCCGGGGCCGGACATGGTGTGGCTCACCGGTTACACGCCCACCGCGGTCACGGAACGGCTGACCGTGCTGGTCCTCGTCCCCGGCCGGGACCCCGTGCTCGTCGTGCCCACCCTGGAGGCCCCGGACGCCGAGCAGGCGGCCGGCGGCACCGCGCTGACCCTGCGCGACTGGACCGACGGCAAGGACCCCTACGCGGTCACCGCCGGCCTCCTCGACGACCGCGGCCGGTTCGGCATCAGCGACAACACCTGGGCCATGCACCTGCTGGGCCTCCAGCGGGCCCTGCCGGACACCTCCTACGCCGCCCTCACCGACGCCCTCCCCATGCTCCGCGCGGTCAAGGACCCCGCGGAGCTGGAACTCCTGGCAGCCGCGGGCGCGGCTGCCGACGCGACGTTCGAGGCGATCCGGCAGGTTCCCTTCACCGGCCGCCGCGAGTCCGACGTCGGACACGACCTCGCCGGCCTGCTGCGCCGCTTCGGCCACTCCCAGGTCGACTTCACCATCGTCGGCTCCGGTCCCAACGGCGCCAACCCGCACCACGAGGTCGGTGACCGCGTCATCCGGCCCGGCGACATGGTCGTCCTCGACTTCGGCGGCCTGAAGGACGGCTACGGCTCCGACACCACCCGCACGGTCCACGTCGGCGAGCCCACCGAGGAGGAGCGCCGGGTCCACGACGTCGTGCGCGCCGCCCAGGAGGCCGGCTTCCGGGCCGTACGCCCGGGCGTGGCCTGCCAGGAGGTCGACCGCGCCGCCCGCGCGGTGATCGCGGACGCCGGGTACGGCGAGTACTTCATCCACCGCACCGGGCACGGCATCGGCGTCACCACGCACGAACCGCCGTACATGATCGAGGGCGAGGAACAGCCGCTCGTGCCCGGCATGTGCTTCTCCGTGGAGCCCGGTGTCTATCTGCCCGGCCGCTTCGGGGTGCGCATCGAGGACATCGTCTCGGTGACCGAGGACGGTGGCCGCCGACTCAACAACACCACCCGTGAGATGGTCATAGTGGACTGAGAGATCCAGGGAGACCCATCCTCGACGACACCGGAACGGCGACGCTCGACCCATGACCCAGGCACCGACACCCACCGCGGACAGCGTCCGCAGACTGGTCCGCTCGCTGCTCAAGGAGGGCGGCGACGGCACCGGGGGACCCGATGTGCGGCCCGTGGCGGAGGACCGCGAGCACACCTGGTGGATCGGCAGCCGCCATGTGCTGCGCCTCGCACCCGACCGTGCGGCGTCCGTACGCCGCCGCCGGGAACTGCGCCTGCGCGACGTGATCCGCCCGCACGTGCCGGTCGCCGTCCCGGTCAGCGTCGCGCACGGAGACTGGGCGCCCGGCCTCGCCTACACCCTCGACACCAGGGTGCCCGGCGGCACGGCCGACGAGTACGACGTCTCCGCCGTAGGAGAGGCCGACCTCGCCGGACTGCTCAGCGGGCTGCGCGCGGTCGCCGTCCGCCAGACCGAGGCGCTCGGCGTGCCACGCACCGCCCCGCGCTCGCTGGAGGCGCTGCGCCGCATGGCCGTGCACGCGGCCGAACGGCTCGCGGCCGCCGACGAGTTCGACGCCGCCCGGCTGCACCAGCTCACCTCGCCCGGCGCGGCCCAGCTCGCCGCGCAGCCCGGCACCGCCGTCCTCACCCACCACGGGCTCACCGGCGCGCACGTGGTGGTCAGTGCCGACGGCCGTGTCCGGGGCATCCTGGACTGGACCGCGGCGGTCCTCGGCGACCCCGCCGAGGACATCGCGGGGCTCGCCGCGGCCACCGGCTCCCCGGCCGCCGTCCGCGCCGCCACCCTGGCCGGCTACGGCCCCCGCCCCTGCCTGCGCGGGCTGTGGCTCGCCCGCTGCGACACCGTCATCCGCCTCACCGACCACCTGGAGGGCCGCGCGAGCGGCTCCCTTCCGCTGCTGCGGACCCAGCTGAGGCGCGTGTGGGAGCCGATCCTGCTGGAGCGGGTGACCGACTTCACGGAGGACGACCCGCAGCCGTGACGGTGCGGCGGGGCGCCCTCAGGGCTGGAAGAGCACCACGCCGCACTCGCCGGGCACCTCGAGCAGCCCGTCCGGGCCCGGCGCCGACACCGGGGCCCAGGCCGCCAGGACCTCCACGCGGCCGGAGCCCAGCGGGATCTTCACGGGCTCCTCGCCGAGGTTCACCGCCACCCGTACGTCCCCGCGCCGGAAGGCCAGCCAGCGGGCCTGCTCGTCGTACGCCACCTTCGTGTCGGCCAGGTCCGGGTCGGTGAGGTCGGGCTGTGCGCGGCGCAGCGCGATCAGCTTCCGGTACCAGGCCAGCACGCGCGCGTGGGGTTCGCGCTGCGGCTCCGACCAGTCCAGGCAGGACCGCTCCCTTGTGGCCGGGTCCTGCGGGTCCGGTACCTCCTCCTCCGCCCAGCCGTGCGCCGCGAACTCCCGCCGCCTGCCCCGCCGTACCGCCTTGGCCAGCTCGGGATCGGTGTGGTCGGTGAAGAACTGCCAGGGCGTGCCCGCCGCCCACTCCTCGCCCATGAACAGCATCGGCGTGAACGGGGCCGTCAGTGTCAGCGTGGCCGCGCAGGCCAGCAGGCCGGGGGAGAGCCGCGCGGCGAGCCGGTCGCCCTGGGCGCGGTTGCCGACCTGGTCGTGGGTCTGGCTGTAGCCGACCAGCCGGTGCCCGGCCACGCGCGCGCGGTCCAGCGGCCGGCCATGACGACGCCCCCGGAAGGAGGAGTAGGTGCCGTCGTGGAACCAGCCGCCGGTGAGCGTCTTGGCGAGCGCGGCGAAGGACTCCCGCGCGAAGTCGGCGTAGTAGCCCTGCGACTCACCGGTCAGGGTGGTGTGCAGCGCGTGGTGGAAATCGTCGTTCCATTGCGCGTGCAGTCCGAGGCCGTGCTCCGCGCGCGGGGTGATGAACCGCGGGTCGTTCATGTCCGACTCGGCGATCAGGAACAGCGGCCTGTCCACTTCGCCGGCCAGGCCGTCCACGGCCGCCGACAGCTCCTCCAGGAAGTGGCACGCGCGCGTGTCGTACAGCGCGTGCACCGCGTCCAGCCGCAGCCCGTCGATCCGGTAGTCCCGCAGCCACGCCAGCGCGCTGCCGAGGAGGAACGCGCGCACCTCGTCCGAGCCGGGCGCGTCCAGGTTCACCGCCGACCCCCACGGGGTCTGGTGGGTGTCCGTGAAATACGGCCCGAACGCGGGCAGATGGTTCCCCGAGGGCCCCAAGTGGTTGTGCACGACGTCCAGGACGACGCCGAGGCCGAGCGCGTGTGCCCGGTCGACGAAGCGCTTCAGCGCCTCGGGGCCGCCGTACGGCTCGTGCACCGCCCACAGCGACACCCCCTCGTAACCCCAGCCGTGCCGCCCCGGGAAGGGGCACAGCGGCAGCAACTCCACATGCGTCACACCCAGTTCCACCAGGTGTGCCAGCTGGTCCGCGGCGGCGTCCAGGGTGCCCTCGCGGGTGTACGTGCCCACGTGCAGCTCGTACAGCACCGCGCCCGGCAGTCCGCGCCCCGGCCACTGAGCGCGCCACTCGTGGCGCCCGTGGTCCACGACCGCGCTCAGCCCGTCCGGGCCATCCGGCTGGCGGCGCGAGCGCGGGTCGGGCAGCACCGGCCCGTCGTCCAGCGCGAACCCGTACCGCGCGCCGTGTCCCGCCTCCGCCTCCCCCGCCCACCACCCCTCGCGCGCGGGATCGCGCGCCAACGCGTGTGTGGCGCCCTCACAATGGAGCGTCACTCGGTCTGCCTGCGGTGCCCACACCTCGAACTGCACGGACGGTTCCCCTTCGTCTGCTCACCGTGATGTCCCGCGCCACCATCGTGCCGCCCCGGACGATCAATCCGCTTTCGAATTCGCCCTTTGGCGGCAGGTGTCGCGGAAGTACCCGCGCATCGGCACCGGTTCCGCGTTTTCTGGACACCCGGGGTTCACTGCCCGACAATCACCAGCGTGACGTCGTCCTTCGAGTTCTCCACCTACCCCGCGCGCCTGTCCGACGCGGAGCGGGACAAGGCGCTGCAGGTGCTGCGTGACGGCGTCGCCTTGGGCCGGCTCTCGCACGACACGTTCGTGCGCCGCATGGAGCTGGCGCTCGCCGCGCGCCGCTCCGACGAACTGGCCGCCCTCGTCGCCGACCTGCCGCGGGAGAACCGATTCTCCCGCGCGGTCCTCGGTACCGTCGAGGCCGTCTCCGGATTCACCGTACGGCTGCGCCGCGCCTGGCAGGCCGAGCGGCTGCCCAAGCTGCTGCTGCCGCATCCGGCGCACACCCATCCGCTGCGCATCGGCCGGGACCCGGCGAACGGGCTGCGCCTGAACCACGAGACCGTCTCCCGTGTGCACGCCGAACTCAGCCGCCAGGGCGGACTGTGGGTGCTCAGGGACCTCGGCTCCACCAACGGCACCACCGTCAACGGCCGCCGGGTGATCGGCGCGGTCGTCGTCCGCGAGGGCGACCAGGTCGCCTTCGGCAGAACGGCGTTCCGGCTCGCGGCCGGCCAGTAGCGCTCCGCCGGGCCAGGTCGCGGTCCACGGAAGTCCTCCTCCCCGCGTTCCTCCTGTTCCTCCTGTTCCTGCTGTTCCTGCTGTTCCTCCCGTTGCGACGGGACGCGACAGCACCGCGGCTCAGCCGCTACCGGCGCGGCGCCCGCACGGTCCAGCACGGCCGCTCGCCGCCCGACCGGCCCTGTTCGAACAGGTGCCCGGCCACGCGCGCGTGCCCTCCCGAACGGGTGAGCCGCACTGGGGAGGCCGGCCCCTCGTGCCGATGCAACGGGCATGACGTACCTCACCAGAACGGCAGCGACGGCCGGCGCCCTGCTGGCCGCCGCCGGTCTCCTCACCGCGGGTCCGGCCCGGGCCGCCTCCCGCGACATCCAGCAGGGCAACTGGCTCTACCTGACGGTCACCAGGGGTGACGCCAGGTCCGGCCACACCCACGGCACACTGTTGCTGTGCGACCCGCCCAGCGGCCACGCGCACGCGAGCCAGGCATGCGGCGAACTGGCCGACGTGGGCGGTGACATCGGCCGCATCCCGGCCGAGGGCGTCTTCTGCCCGATGATCTACGCCCCGGTGACCACCCACGCGCGCGGGCGGTGGAACGGCCGGTCGGTCGACTTCCAGGAGACGTACACGAGCACGTGCGTCATGAAGGCGCGGACGCGGCACGTCTTCGCCCTGGACGGCTGACCGGCGACCCGATCCCGGGCGGCGCGGGCCGGCACCGGCTCACGCCGCCTGGGCCCGCGCCTGCTGCGCCGCCACCAGCACCGTCCGGGACTGGTGCTCCACCTGGTGCTCCAACGGCACCCAGCGGGCCCGGAACCGATGAGCGAACGCATCGCACCAGGTGGCCACGAGCTGTTCCAGGCGCGGCGCCGCCCGGTCGTCCGCCTCCCGGAGCACCCGGAGCAGCATCGCCGCGGCCCGCAGCGGCAGCCGCCGCCCGAAGGCGTCCACACTGCCGACGTACGCCATCGTGGTGCCCGCCGGGGAGGTGCGGATCCAGTCCTCGGCCAGACCGGGAATCAGCTCCAGCGCCCACCGCGCGGCCCGCAGCAGCGGCCCGTCCGCGCCGTCCAGCCGGGGCAGCGTCTCGGCGAGGATCCGCTCCACCTCCAGCGCGTCCCGCAGCAGCCGCGCGGCCAGGCGGCGCATGGCCGCCGCCGGTGCCGGGTGGGGCGCCGGGTCGTCCACCAGATCGCTGGCCCACATCGGCACCTCCACCACGGCGGTCAGACCGCCGTACCGGTGCGCGTGGTACCAGGTGCTGTGCCGGGCGTCGTCCGGCATGCTCGGATAGGCCACGCCCGTGTCCGGGCCGGGCATCACGTGCACCCCGGGACCGGAGGCCGGCCAGCCCGCCGCGTCCGAGGCCCCCGTCTCCACCGGGATGTGCAGCTCCGCCGCCGACTTGGCGAACGGCTCGGCGAGGCCCGGCACGTCCTTGGTCAACTGCACCCAGCTGCCGCCCAGATCGGTGCCGTGCAACGTCACCTGGAGGTACGGGCGCAACTCGTCGATCAGCCCGGTCAGCGCCCGGGTCTCGGGCGGCAGCCGGTCGGGCGGCAGCACCGACGGCGACCACTCCGGCTGTTCCGCGCCCGTCGGCCGGTAGAAACCGAGGTGGTAGTCGAGCAGGCTGCGCGGCGCCGGGGTGACATGCAGACTCGCGCCGTCCGGGTCCGCGCACAGCAGGAAGTGCCAGGAGGTACCCGCCCGCAACTCCCGGTCGGCCAGTACCCGTTCGGCGAGCACCCGCAGTGTGGAACCGCCCGTCGGCTCGTTGGCGTGGGCACCGGCGACGACCAGCACCGCACGGCGGGCGTGTCCCACCGACAGCAGGTGCAGGGGTCTTCCCGCGCGCGAGACGCCCACCTGGCGCAGCGTGCACAGCCCGGGTCCCTGAGCCGCCAAGGCCCGTGCGGAGGCGACCAGTTCGGGAACGCTGGGATAGCGCAGCTCCGGCAGAGGACTCACCCCCGACTTGTCCGCCCGGCTTCGCCCTCCCAGTCCCGCACGGGACGGGTGAACTGTCAAGCAGTCGGCGGGGGAGGCCCCGGGGCGCCCGGACGCAAGGGCCCGCGGGTGTCCGGGCCACTGTGTGCCACGGGGACACTGCTGGTGCGGACCGCGTCCCGTGAGCGTCAGGGGACCACCCCGGCCGCACCGGCGTCCGGGCGGTCGGCGGGGAGGGCCCCGGAGCGCCCGGACGCAAGGGCCCGCGGGTGTCCGGGCCACTGTGTGCCACGGGGACACTGCTGGTGCGGACCGCGTTCCGTGAGCATCAGGGGATCACCCCGGCCGCACCGGCGTCCGGGCGGTCGGCGGGGTCGATCCGCCGGCCGGCCCGGTGAGCGGTGCGGGCGCCCCCGCTCCCTCAGTCCTCCGCGACCCGCGCCAGCAGCACCACCGGCAGCCGGTCGAAAAGGTCCGCCACGCGCGCGTGCCCGGTGAACTCCCGCCCTTCCGTCAGCACGTCCGCCCACCGCCCGGGCGGCAGCGGCAGCCGTGTCTCCCGCCAGCCGCCCGCCTCCGCCAGCCGCAGCGACAGCCGGGTCACCGCCGTGACCACCTCACCCGAACGCGCGAACGCCAGGCAGTGCTCGGCCGCCGGACCCTCGGCGGCCAGCGGGTCGTACGAGGCGTCCGCGCCGAAGACGTCCGGACGCCGGGCGCGCAGCCGCAGCGCCGCCGTCGTCAGCGCCTCCTTCTCACCGGGCGCCTCGGGCGGGAACACCACCGGCCGCCGGTTGTCCGGGTCCACCAGCGCCCGGTACTCGCCCTCCGTGCCCTGGTACACGTCCGGCACTCCCGGCATCGTGAGGTGGACCAGCGCGGTACCGAGGACATTCGCCCGGACGTGCGGCTCCAGCGCCTTGCGGAACGTGGCCACGCGCTCGCCCGGCGGCCCGCACGGCCCGGCGGCGACGAAGGCCGCCACCGCCTCCTCGTACGGCGGCTCCTGCTCCGTCCAGCTGGTGTACATGCCCGCCTCACGGACATGCTTGAGCAGCGCCCCCTGGACGCGTTCCTCCTCCGCCGGCCCCAGGCCGAACACCATCTGCCAGGCCGCCCAGGCCAGCTGCCCGTCCGGTGCGCCCTGCACGTCCCGGCTCACCTCGGCGAGCAGCTTCGTCCAGCGGTCCGGGCACTCGGTGAGCACGGCCAGCGCGGCTCGCACGTCGGCGCTGCGCTTGGTGTCGTGCGTGGTGACGACCGTGCCGGTGAGCGGCCAGTCGCGCTGCACGCGCGCGCAGTACGTGTGGAAATCCTCCGGGAACACCCCCGGACTGCCCGGGTCGCCGCCCACCTCGGCCGCCGACAGCAGCGGCACATAGCGGTAGAACGCCGTGTCCTCCACCGACTTGGCGCGCAGCGCCGAGGCGGTCTGCGCGAACCGGGTGCGGAACTCCACCCGGTCGGCGTGGTCCGGCGCTGACGCCTCACCGGGCGGCTCGACCAGCAGCCGGCGCACGATGCCGACGGCCTCCGCCTCCTGCGGCACCACGAACGCCAGCCGGGCCTCCTCGGCCGCCTCCTCGGTGATCACGGCGGCGGCGTCGCCCGACGCGTACGGCCGGTAGACCCGCATCCGCACCAGCAGCTCCTCCACGGCCGTCCGCAGCGCCCAGGGAGCCCGGTCGCGCAAGCCCAGGTCGGGCGAGGTGGCGCACAGCCGGGCGGCCACCCGGGTGAGCCGGTCGGTCTCGGTGGCCAGTTCGTGGGTGAGCACCTTGTACGCGGCCCGCCGGACCGTGGCCTCCCAGTTGCCGCCCCGGTCCGTCTGCGGTGCCGCGAACGCCCGGTAGCGCCCCAGCAGTTCGTACGCCCCGGTGCGGTCCGTGAACAGGCCGTCGACGTGCCGCAGGGCGTCGTAGCCCGTGGTGCCCGCGACGGGCCAGGAGGCCGGCAGCCGCTCGCCGTCGGCCAAAATCTTCTCCACGACCGTCCAGCGCCCGCCGGTCGCCTCGTCCAGCCGCGCGAGGTAGCCGTCGGGGTCGGCGAGCCCATCGGGGTGGTCGACCCGCAGCCCGTCGATCACGCCCTCCGCCAGCAGCCGCAGGATCGTGCCGTGGGTGGCGTGGAACACCTCGGGGTCCTCCACCCGCACCCCGATCAGCTCCGAGATGCTGAAGAACCGCCGGTAGTTCAGCTCGGTACGGGCCAGCCGCCACCACACCGGGCGGTACCACTGGGCGTCCAGCAGCTCTGGCATGGGCAGGTGCTCGGTGCCGGTACGGAGCGGGAAGACGTGGCCGTGGTAACGCAGCACCTGACCGTCGACCCTCAGGTGCTCCAGTTCGGCGCCGACCGGGCCACCGAGCACCGGCAGCAGGATCCGGCCGTCCTGCGCCTCCCAGTCGATGTCGTACCAGCGCGCGTACGGCGACCCGGGGCCCTCACGCAGCACCTCCCACAGGGCCGGGTTGTATCGGGGGGCCATCGCCATGTGGTTCGGCACGATGTCCACCACCAGGCCGAGACCGTGCTCCCGCGCGGTCCGCGCCAGCGCGCGCAGCCCCTCCTCGCCGCCCAGCTCCTCGCGCACGCGTGAGGGGTCCACCACGTCGTAGCCGTGCACGGAGCCCGGTACGGCCTCCAGGACCGGGGACAGGTGCAGATGCGAGACGCCGAGCGCCGCCAGGTACGGTACGGCCGCTTCGGCGGCGGCGAACGGGAACGCGGGCTGGAGTTGCAGCCGGTAGGTGGCCGTGGGCACCGCCGGTCCGGATCGCGCAGGAGTCATGGGAACCTACGTACCCCGCTCGACGTCTTTCGTGTCATCCACCTCTGCCCGGATCACGCACGCGTGTCTAGATTCGAGCGATGGGGACAACGGTGAATCCGGGACGCCGCCGCACGGCGGACACCTATCGCCAGGTGATCCGGCTGACCGGTCCCGCGCTGCCGTGCGTGTCGTTCCTGGGGCGGCTGCCGACGGCCACCATCCAGTTCGGCAGTGTGCTGCTCGTCGCCGGACGAGCGGCTCCCTCGGCACGGCCGGCCTGACCGGTGGCACCCGCGCGCACGGATCCCGGCCCCGGCCGGGTGCGTGCCGCCGTGTGCCCGGCTGCCCCGGTGCGTGCCCGCCCTGCTCACCGCGCTCGCGCTCCAGGGTGCGATGTTCGGCGCCTGTCAGGCAGGCATCACCGCGCTCACCGCCCGGCTCGGGCAGCAGGACCAGGCCGGGCTGGTGTACGCCGCCATGGGGGTGATGAGCGCGTCGGCGGGGTTCGCCATGGCCGCCGTACCGGACCGCGTCGGTGCCCGTACGCGCTGGCGGCTGGCGACCGGTGCCGCCCTCGCGCTCTCCGTGCCGCTGCTCGGCACGACCGGTCTGCCCGGCCTGTACGCCGTCGTCACCGTCCTGGGCATCGCGTACGCCCCGCACCTGATCACCGTGTTCGGTCTCCTGGAGCGCGCCGTCGCGCCGTCCCGGCTGGCCGAGACGATGGCGGTGGCCACCAGCGCCCTCGTCGGCGGCCAGGCCCTGGCGGTAGCCGTCACCGGACGCCTCGCCGAGTCCCACGGCCCCGCGGCGGCCTTCGCGGCGGCGAGCACGGCGGCCGGACTGACCTTCGCCCTCGCCATGGCGGTGCGCCCGACGACGTACGCGCAAGTCCCCCGGAACCACCGAACACGCGCCCCACGCGCGCGCGGGGGACACGCGACCCCGCTAGGGGGCCGCGCGTCCCAGGGCGCCACGCACCTCGCCAGGCCGGCCGCCGGAGCACCGTCAGCCGCGGACCTGGCTAGGCCGGACGCCGGAGCACCGTCAGCCGCGCATCTGGTTACGCCGGCCGCCGGAGCACCGTCAGCCGCGCACCTGGCTACGCCGGCCGCTGGAGCACCGTCAGGCTGCGGTCCGGCAGGGTGACGCGGTCACCGGCCTCGACCTTCGGGCCCGTCCCCGGCGGGACCCCCTCCGGGCGGGCCGTGTCGACCACCACCTGCCACTGCCGTCCGTGGTCGACCGGCACCACGAAGTCCAGCGGCCCGGGGGAGGCGTTGAACATCAGCAGGAAGGAGTCGTCGGCGATGCGCTCGCCGCGCGGGCCGGGCTCGGAGATGGCGTTGCCGTTCAGGAACACCGTCAGCGCGGACACCTGCGCGGAGTCCCAGTCCCGCTGGGTCATCTCACCGCCCTCGGGAGTGAACCAGGCGATGTCGGACAGCTCGTCACGGGCACCCTCCACCAGACGGCCGTGGAAGAAGCGGCGCCGGCGCAGGACGGGATGGTCGCGGCGCAGCCACACCATCGCGCGCGTGAACTCCAGAAGGTCACTGCCCTCCTCGGGCCACTGGATCCACGACAGCTCGTTGTCCTGGCAGTAGGCGTTGTTGTTGCCGCGCTGGGTGCGCGCGAACTCGTCGCCGTGGCTGATCATCGGCACGCCCTGGGACAGCATCAGCGTGGCGATGAAGTTCCGCATCTGGCGGGCGCGCAGCCGCAGCACCTCCGGGTCGTCGGTGTCGCCCTCCGCACCGCAGTTCCAGGACCGGTTGTGGCTCTCGCCGTCCCGATTGTCCTCCCCGTTGGCGTCGTTGTGCTTGTCGTTGTACGACACCAGGTCGTGCAGGGTGAAACCGTCGTGGCAGGTGACGAAGTTGATGGAGGCCAGCGGGCGCCGGCCGTCGTCCTGGTAGAGGTCGGAGGAACCGGTCAGCCGGGAGGCGAACTCGGCCAGCGCGCGCGGCTCGCCCCGCCACAGGTCCCGTACCGTGTCGCGGTACTTGCCGTTCCACTCGGTCCACAGCGGCGGGAAGTTGCCCACCTGGTAGCCGCCCTCGCCGACGTCCCACGGCTCGGCGATGAGCTTCACCTGGGAGACCACCGGGTCCTGCTGCACCAGGTCGAAGAACGACGACAGCCGGTCCACCTCGTGGAACTGCCGGGCCAGGGTGGCCGCGAGGTCGAACCGGAAGCCGTCGACGTGCATCTCGGTCACCCAGTAGCGCAACGAGTCCATGATCAGCTGGAGCACGTGCGGGGACCGCATGAGCAGCGAGTTCCCGGTGCCCGTGGTGTCCATGTAGTAACGGGGATCGTCCGTGAGCCGGTAGTACGAGGGGTTGTCGATGCCCTTGAAGGACAGCGTCGGGCCCAGGTGGTTGCCCTCGGCGGTGTGGTTGTAGACCACGTCCAGGATCACCTCGATCCCGGCCTCGTGCAGCGCCCGGACCGCCGACTTGAACTCCAGCACCTGCTGGCCGCGGTCGCCCCAGGAGGCGTACGCGTTGTGCGGGGCGAAGAAGCCGATGGTGTTGTAGCCCCAGTAGTTGTTCAGGCCCATGTCGACCAGCCGGTGGTCGTTCACGAACTGGTGCACGGGCATCAGCTCCAGCGCCGTCACGCCGAGCTTGGTCAGGTGGTCGATGACGGCCGGGTGGGCGAGCGCCGCGTACGTGCCGCGCAGTTCCTCGGGGAGCCCCGGGTGACGCATCGTCAGGCCCTTGACGTGGGACTCGTAGATCACCGTGTGGTGGTACTCGGTACGCGGCGGGCGGTCGTCGCCCCAGTCGAAGTACGGGTTGATCACCACGGAGGTCATGGTGTGCGGCGCCGAGTCCAGGTCGTTGCGCTTGTCGGGCGCGCCGAAGTGGTAGCCGTACACCTCCTCGCCCCACCGCACCGACCCGCTGACCGCCTTCGCGTACGGGTCGAGCAGCAGCTTCGCCGAGTTGCAGCGCAGCCCGCGGCCGGGGTCGTACGGGCCGTGCACCCGGAACCCGTACCGCTGTCCCGGCATCACGCCGGGCAGGTACGCGTGCCGCACGAACGCGTCGCTCTCGCGCAGTTCCACCGCCGTCTCCGAGCCGTCGTCGTGCAGCAGACACAGCTCTACTCGGTCCGCGGCCTCCGTGAAGACCGCGAAGTTGGTTCCGGCGCCGTCATAGGTGGCGCCGAGCGGATACGCCTCTCCAGGCCAGACCTGCATGGATACGACTCTCCCAGGTGTGCCGTGCGCCTGGGGCCGCGTTGGCCCCGAGTCTTGTCCGAAAGTGATGCAACCTCCCGTCGTTCACGTGCCTCTTATCCACCGACCAGTGCGCACGGCGGTTCTGGTACCCACCGTGCGCCGAACAAGCGGGGCAGGAACGTACTCCCGGGGACCAGGGGGAGTAGGGGGAAGATGTGCGTGAGACAGTCCACCGCCATCTGGGCAAAGTACTGACCGGTGCGGCCCTGGCGGCGGCGGCGACCGCCGCCATGGTCGCGGTCACCCTGCCGGGCACGGCGGGCGCGGACGACTCCGGCGGGGCCGGCGGCGGGACACGGGCCGCGGGTCAGGCCGGACAGGGGCCGGACGACGCACCGCCCGGCGTCGTGGAGCAGCCGCCCGCCGAGGGGGAACAGGGCACGGGCCGCGACCCGCTCACCGGTGACGAGCTGAAGCGGGTCGAGAAGATCGCCGTCGCGGGGCAGTTGTCGGTCACGGGCCAGGACGTCGACGGCGGCCGCGGACCGCAGCGGCTGAGCGTCGATCTCGCCGAGCCCGAGGCCGCCGAGGCGGACGACCCGGACGTGCCGCGCCGGGCCGACGTCACCTTCTACGACTACCGGACCGACACCCTCGTCACCAGGACCGTCAACCTGAGGACGGGGAAGGTCGAGCGGACGGGCACCCAGCGCGGCGTCCAGCCGCCGCCGAGCCGCGCGGAGAACGCCGAGGCGGCCCGGATCCTGATCGCCGCCCCGCTGGGCGCGGGCCTCAAGGCGGACTACCAGGACGCCACCGGCGGGGAACTCACCTCGCCGGACCAACTGGAGCTGACCGGCGGGATCTACCAGGCCGCGCCGGGCGCCCAGCCGGCGGTGCTCGACGACTGCGGCGTGCACCGGTGTGTGCGGCTGTTCTCCAAGGTCAGGAACGGGCCGTGGATCGACACCCGGGACCTCGTGATCGACCTGAGCACCCGCAAGGCCGCCGCCCTCGACCGCGGCTGACCGGCCGCCACCCGCCCGCACACCCGTACCTCGGCAAGGAGTCATCCCTTCATGCCCGAAAAGCACCTTCCCCGCGGCGCCCGGCCGCGAGCCGTCAGCCGTGCCGCCGCCCGCAAGAGCGCGGCCGTCGGACTGTCCCTGGCCGCGCTGGCCGCCGGCGCCACGACGGTCGCCGGCCCGGCCGCGGCCCGGCCGCAGTCCGCTGCCGCGGCGGCCCCCGGCTGCAGCGCCGCCTACGCGATCGAACAGAAGCTCACCACCGGCACGACCTGGCGGATGTGCTGGCGCTACGACAGCAAGGCCGGTCTCGTCCTGGAGAACGTCTCCTACCAGCCCAAGGGCGAGACCAAGCCGATCAAGGTCCTCAACAGCGCCAGACTCGGCCAGATCCACGTCCCGTACGACGACGGAAAGCACGAGTACTACGACCTGACGGGCCAGGACTTCGCGCAGGAGCTGCAGGAGCTGTCGCCCGGCGAGTGCCCCGGCGGCACCATCAAGACCGTCCGGGTCCCGGACGGCGACCCGGGCCACCCGAACGTCAAGGGCCTGTGTACCACCACCCGTTCGCGTGGTCACGCCTACCGCATGCACGACTTCGCGACGGACAAGGTCTACCAGCAGCAGGGCAAGGACCTTCTGATCTACACGGTCAACCAGGTCGGCTGGTACGAGTACATCACCGAGTGGCGCTTCCAGGACGACGGCACCGTCAACATGAACATCGGTGCGACCGGCAGCCTCTCCTGGGACGACTACAACGCCCAGGACGGACGCGGCTGGCCCCTCGGCAAGGGCGCCAAGGACTACGCCACCAGCCACAGCCACAACGTCTTCTGGCGGCTCGACTTCGGCCTCGACGGCTCGTCCAAGGCGAAGGTCGAGCAGTACGACTCGACCGTCAGCGCCCCCTCCGGGCGGCAGGAGGGCCCGACCGCCAAGACCACCCGCACGAAGGTCACCAAGGAGTTCGCGGGCGACTACAAGACCTACCGCTGGTGGCGGATGGTCAGCGCGACCGGCAAGAACAAGGACGGGCACGCCCGTTCGTACGAGCTGGTCCCCGGGCCCACCACCAAGTACCCGGGCCGCAGCTTCACCAAGCACGACCTGTACGTGACCGAGTACAACAAGTGCGAGCTGTTCGCCAGCTACAACCCGACATGCGCCGGCGGTCACCCGAACTCCGTCGACAAGTGGGCCGGCGGCCAGACCCTCACCCACCCCGTGGTCTGGGTGAACGTGGGCTTCCACCACATCGCGCGGGACGAGGACCAGCAGCCCATGCCCGTGCACTGGCAGGGCTTCTCCATCGCCCCGCGGGACGTCACGGCTATGAACCCGCTCACTCCCAAGGAACTGGCATGGCAGAACGGACACTGGGAATGGCGTAGTTGAGCCAAGCAGTCGGGAAACCGACCTGTCCATCCGGCTGCACCGCCGGCCGCTTGCGGAGTACCCTTCCTTGATCGTTGAGACGGGGACGGCCCAGGGGGCGGAAGGCGGTGCACGGGTGGGCTCGGGAGGGCTGGAGCTGCCTCCTGGTGACGAGGGTCACGAGGGGAACTCCACAGACGTCCCGCCCGGCGCGGTGTCCCTGGCCCGGCCGATGGACGCGGGGTCCATCGGGCCGGAGCTGGACTGGGACGCCGACGCCTGGCGTGAGGTGCGCACCCGCGCCCAGCGGGCAGGCCGGGCCTACATCTGGCTGAACCTCGTCGAACAACGGCTGCGCGCGGTCGTGGCCGCCGTGCTGCGGCCCATCTACGAACCCGTGCACGGCGACGAGTGGGTGGTGGCCGCGGCCGGACCGGCCGGGCAGGAGTGGGTGCAGCGCGCGGTCGCCGTCCGCGAAGTGAGCCGCCGCAAGGGCTACTTGCTCGACCCGGCCGACGACAACGTGCTCAGTTTCCTCACCCTGCCCCAGCTGCGCGAGCTGGTGGTGCAGCACTGGCCGTGCTTCGAACCGTACTTCGACGAGCGCCGGGACCTCGAACTCGCCCTGGACGAGCTGGAGGTGACCCGCAATGTCGTCTCCCGCAACCGGGCTCTGTCCGAGGCGGTGCTCGGCCAGGCCGAGCGGGCCTGCGCCCGGCTGCTGGAGATGCTCGGCGCGGGCGGTGACGTGCCCTCGGCGCGCCGGCTGCCCGTCGACGCGGTCGAGGACCTGGTCGGCGACCGGTACGCCGACGTCGTCGCCGTCCACTCCGACCGGGTGCGCCTCATGCGCCAGTTCCCGGCCGAGGACCTCTTCGGCGGCGCCCGCCGGCTCGACGCCATCGGCATCGGCCTCAACCTGCTGGTGCAGAACTTCTCCGGGCGGCGCCTGGTCCGGCTCGCCGAGTCCGGCTGCCGGGTACGGCTGCTCTTCCTCAACCCGGCCTCCAGTTCGGTCAAGCGCCGCGAGCGCGAACTCGGGATGAAGCGGGGCGAGCTGAGCCGCTCGGTCGAGATGAACATCCTGCACATGCGCCGGGTGCGGTCCCGGCTGCGCGACCCGGGCGCCTTCGAGATCCAGGTGTACGACGAGACGCCCCGCTGCACCGCCTATCTGGTGGACGGCGACGGTGCCGACGGGATCGCCGTGGTGCAGTCCTATCTGCGGGGGGCGCGGGGGATGGAGTCGCCGGTCCTGGTGCTGCGCAACGGCAGCCGGCTGGTCACGCCGGATGACGTGGGCGAAGGTGGACTCTTCCCGACATACCGCGAGGAATTCGAGCAGACCTGGGTGGATTCGCGCCCGGTGTCCTGACCTGTCGGTGCCGGGAAGCGGAATGCCATCGTCGGACTGTCAGTGCCGCATGCGATGGTGGAGGCCACTGGGGGAAAGCACCACCAAGAAGGGGGGCCGCCCATGGGCTGGCACCGGGAGCTGCTGATCGGCTTCGACCTGGAGACGACCGGGACCGATCCGCGTGAGGCACGCATCGTCACGGCTGCCGTGATCGAGGTCAGGGCCGGTGAGCCCATGGGGCGCCGGGAATGGCTGGCCGATCCGGGCGTGGAGATCCCGGCCGACGCGGTCGCGGTGCACGGCGTCAGCAACGAACGCGCGGCGGCCGAGGGCCACCCGGCCGACCAGGTGGCCGACGCCATCGCCGGCGTCCTGGTGTCCCACTGGACGGCGGGCGTCCCGGTCGTCGCCTACAACGCGGCCTTCGACCTCACCCTCCTCTCGGCGGAACTGCGCCGGTACGGCCTGCCGTCCCTCGCCGACCGGCTGGGCGGTGCCCGCCCCGCCCCGGTCATCGATCCGTACACCATCGACCGCTGGGTCGACCGCTTCCGCCGCGGCAAGCGGAACCTGGAAGCGGTCTGCGCCGAGTACGGCATAGTCCTCGACGCGGCCCACAACGCCACCGCCGACGCCCTCGCCGCCGCACGGCTGGCGTCCGCGATAGCCGACCGCCACCCGAAGATCGCTTCGCTGGGCCCGGCCGAACTGCACCAACGGCAGATCGAGTGGTACGCCGAGTGGGCGGCGGACTTCCAGGCGTTCCTGCGGCGCAAGGGAGAAGCGGGGGCGGTGGTCGACGGCACGTGGCCGCTGCGGGAGCTGACCGAGAGCCAGCCCGCTTAGTCCGCGGGCCGTCGCGGCCGGGGTGGGTGAGCCGCTGGTCGCCCAGGTCACCGCGCCTCTTCAGCGCGCTGCGGCGCCGCGGCCGAAAAGGTCACCGTGGCCACGGGCAGTCGTGCCGCTGGGGCTGCACCTGTGGGCGCCGGCGCCGGACCGCGCGCCCCGGCCTCAGCCTCGACGCCGTGCACCCGGCGTCGCGGGGTCCCTCAGAACGGATACCACCGCACAGCCTCGTCCCCGTCCCGAAGCGATGCCACACGCCGGCGGAACTCGGCCAGCGCCTTGGGGTTGCTCGGCGCGTGCTGGGCCACCCACGCACAGCTGGCCGTCTCCCGGGCGCCCCGCAGCACCGCACAGCCCTCCCACTCCCGCACGTCCCAGCCGTACGCCGCGGTGAAGGAGTCGTACGCCTCGGCCGGCAGTCCGTACCGGTCGCGGGAGAGGACCATGACCACCAGGTCGTGCTCGCGCAGGTCGGCGGAGAACGTCTCCAGGTCGACCAGGACCGGCCCGTCCGGACCGACGTGCACATTGCGGGGCAGCGCGTCGCCGTGGATCGGTCCCGGCGTCAGACGCGGTGTCAGCGCCGCCGCCTGGGCGGCGAAACCGTCGCGGCGCTCACGGAGATAGCCCGCGTCCTCCGGGTCGATCGCGTCGCCCGCGAGCCGCAGCCACCGCTCCACTCCGCCCAGCAGCTCGCGGGGCGGCAGGACGAAGGGAGGAGAGGGAAGTGAGTGCACCGTCCGCAGCAACCGCGCCAGATCCCGCGGCTCGGCCGGTCGTACCGGATCGGGCAGCCGGTGCCACACCGTCACCGGGTGCCCTGCCACCAGACGCGGCTCCGGCTCGGCCGCCCGCACCGCCGGTACGTCCGCCTCGGCCAGCCATCCGGCGACGGCCAGCTCGCGTTCGGCCCGCGCCAGCAGTTCGGCGTCCCGGCCCACCTTCACCACCAGGTCCCCGGCGGCGAACACCGCGTTCTCGCCGAGGGCCAGGAGCCGCGCGTCCCCGGCCGGGCCCGGCAGCGCCCCCGCCGCGGCCAGTACGTCCCGCGCGCGTGCCTCGTCCATCGTCGTGCCTCCGTGCCGTCTTCCCGTGCCGTCCGTGGGCCCACCGCCGGTGCGGGGCGCGGGCCGTGTCCGGTCAGTCTCGCATTCGCACAGGTCGTCCGCCGTGTGCGGTCCCTTGACGGGGAACCGGTGCCTTCACGACCATGAACACGCCAACCGGGGCAGGCAAAGGGGCTGATTCCGTGACAGCAATGGCCCAGGCGCGGTCGTCACCGGCCGGAGCGCGGCGCCCCGCCGGGCGCCGGATCGCCGACCGCGGTACCTGGTTCCTCGTCCTGCCCGCCCTCGTCCCGATCCTCGTGCTCAGCGTCGGCCCGCTGCTCTACGGCATCCTCCTGGCCTTCACCGACGCCCAGTCCGGCCGGACGGCCGCCACCCGGTGGATCGGGGCCCTCAACTTCCAGGACCTGCTGCACGACACCCTGTTCTGGGAGTCGTTCCGGATCGGACTGGTCTGGGCGGTCGGCGTCACCGTGCCCCAGTTCCTGCTGGCGCTCGGCCTCGCCCTCCTCCTCGACCAGGACCTGCGCCTGCGCGGCCTGGCCCGCGCCCTCGCGATCGTGCCCTGGGCGATGCCCGAGGTCGTCGTCGGCATCATGTGGCGGCTCGTCTACAACCCGGACGCGGGTGTCCTCAACGAGACCCTGCGCGACCTGGGTCTCGGCGACGGCCGGGACTGGCTGAGCGGGCTGGCCACCGCGCTGCCCGCGGTGATCGTCGTCGGCGTCTGGGCGGGCCTGCCGCAGACCACGGTCGCCCTGCTCGCCGGACTGCAGAACGTCCCGCGCGAACTCCACGAGGCGGCGGCGGTCGACGGCGCGGGCGCCTGGCGCCGCTTCCGTGCGGTCACCTGGCCCGCGCTCAGACCGGTGGCCTTCGCCGTCACCGCGCTCAACCTCATCTGGAACCTCAACTCCTTCGCCCTGGTCTACGTGCTCACGAGCGGCGGGCCCGGCGGAAAGACCCGGCTGCCGATGCTCTTCGCCTACGAAGAGGCGTTCCGCTACGGCCAGTTCGGCTACGCGGCGGCGATGGGCTGCGTGCTCGTCGCGGTGGTCTCGGTGCTGCTCGCGGTGTTCCTGGCCGGCCGGCTGCGAGGCGGTGACGAGGCATGAGGACCCGCCGCGCGGCCCGCGTCGGCCAGTACGCCGCACTGCTCGGGTACCTGCTCTTCCTGGCCTTCCCGTTGTTGTGGCTGCTGTCCACCGCGCTCAAGTCCCCCCGGGAGCTGGGCGGTCTGCATCCGTCCTGGATCCCGCGCCGGCCCACCCTGGCCAACGTCCGGCAGGCGTTCGACGAGCAGCCGCTGGCACAGGCCGCCCTCAACTCCCTGCTGGTGGCGCTCGCCACCGCCGTCGTCGCCGTGGTGCTCGCCACCCCCATGGCCTATGTCATGGCCCGGCACCGCGGCCGGCTGGTCCGGGCCGCCACGGGCTGGGTGGTGGTCAGCCAGGCGTTCCCCTTCGTACTGGTGATCATCCCGCTGTTCCTGGTGCTGAAGAACCTGCGATTGATCGACTCCCTGGTCGGACTGGTGCTGGTGTACGTCGTGTGGGCGCTGCCGTTCGCGCTGTGGATGCTCACCGGCCACGTCCGGGCGATGCCCGCCGAACTGGAGGAGGCGGCGGCCGTGGACGGGGCCGGACGCCTGAGAACTCTCGTGTCGGTGACGGTGCCGCTGCTCGCACCCGGCATCGCGGCGACGGCCCTGTTCGCCTTCGTCACCGCGTGGAACGAGTTCTTCTTCGCGTTGGTGCTGCTCAAGAGCCCGGACAGGCAGACCCTTCCGGTCGTCCTCACCCACTTCATCGGCGCCGAGGGCGTGGCCGACCTCGGCCCGCTGGCCGCTGCCGCGTTCCTCGCCACCCTGCCCTCCGTGGCGGTCTTCGCGCTGGTCCAGCGGCGGATCACGGGTGGCCTGCTCGCCGGGGCGGTGAAGAGCTGATGCGGACCCTCGCCAAGGCACTCGCGGTGCTGCTGCTCCTCGCGGCGTGCTCGTCGCCGGGCCGGCGTGACGGCGGCCCGGTCACTCTGCGGTTCCAGTCCCTGGCCTGGCAGCAGGAGTCCGTCGCCGCCAACAAAGAGCTGGTGCGGGAGTGGAACGCCTCCCACCCGGACGTCAAGGTCGAGTATGTCCAGGGCAGTTGGGACAGTGTGCACGACCAGCTGCTCACCTCCTTCGAGGGCGGTGAGGCCCCGGACGTCATCCACGACGCCTCCGACGACCTCGCCGACTTCGCCTACGGCGGCTACCTCGCCGACCTGACCGGCCTGCTGCCCACCCGGCTCACCTCCGACATCCCGCGCAGCAGCTGGCGGACGGCCACCTTCGGGCCCGGCGTCTACGGCGTGCCGTTCCTCCAGGAGCCGCGGGTGCTGATCGCGAACACGGACCGCCTGCGGGCGGCGAAGGTGCGCATACCGACACCCGAACGTCCCTGGAGCTGGGCGGAGTTCCGGGAGGTCGCCAAGCGGCTGAGCGGGCCCGGGAAGTACGGCGTGGCCTGGCCGCTGAAGGAGCCCGTCTCGGCCACGCTCAACCTGTCCCTGTCGGCGGGCGGTCAGCTCTTCCACCGGGGCGCGGACGGCAGGATCGCGGTGCGCTTCACCGAGGGTGACGCGGTCGTGCCCCGCACCGTCCACGACCAGGTCGCCGTCGACCACAGCGCCCCGGCCTCGACGCTCGGCAGCGGTGGCTCGGACACCCTGCCCGGCTTCTTCGCCGGCCGGTACGCGATGGTCCCGCTGGGCTTCTCCTACCGGCAGCAGATCGTGCAGCAGGCCCCCGAAGGCTTCCCCTGGGCGGTACTGCCGGCTCCGGCGGGCGCCGGCGGACTCGCCCAGGGCGTCAGCCCGCAGACGCTGTCCGTCTCCGCCGACTGCCCGCACAAGAAGGAGGCGGTCGCCTTCATCGACTACCTGCTGCGGCCGCAGAACATGGTCCGCCTCGCCCTCGGCGACTGGATGCTGCCCACCGGAAACCGGGCCCTGAAGGACCCGGCCCTGCACACCGCCAGGAACGGCTGGGCCACCGGCACCGCCCTCGCCGCCCGGCTCCGTCCGGCACCCGCACAGTCGGTGCGCGGCTATCCGGAATGGAAGGACAAGGTGGCCACCCCGGCCTACCAGGAGTACTACAGCGGCGCGATCGACCTCGACGAGCTGCGCGTACGCCTCGAACGGGACGGCAATCTCGTGCTGGCCCGCTACCAGCGCTGACCGGTCCCGCCGCGCGAGGGCGGGCACGGGAAATGCATTAGACGATACGTTCCGTCTCGTTTAGCCTCGCTGGCATGAACCCGGTGACCCCGCCTGCCCACATCGCCATGTTCTCCATCGCCGCCCACGGCCACGTGAACCCCAGCCTGGAGGTGATCCGTGAACTCGTCACCCGGGGCCACCGGGTCACGTACGCCATCCCGCCGGTCTTCGCGGACAAGGTGGCCGCCACCGGGGCCCGGCCCGTGCCCTACACCTCCACCCTGCCGGGCCCCGACGCCGACCCGGCGGCCTGGGGGACCACCCTGCTGGACAACGTGGAGCCGTTCCTGGCCGACGCGATCCAGGCGCTGCCCCAGCTCATCGCGGCCTACGCCGACGACACGCCCGACCTGGTCCTGCACGACATCGCCTCGTACCCGGCCCGCGTGCTGGCCCACCGCTGGGGCGTCCCGGCGATCTCCCTCTCCCCGAACCTCGTCGCCTGGGAGGGCTACGAGGAGGAGGTCGCCGAGCCGATGTGGAAGGAGCCGAGGCAGACCGAGCGCGGGCAGGCGTACTACGCCCGGTTCGAGGCATGGCTCGCGGAGAACGGCATCACGCAGCATCCGGACCCCTTCGCCGGCCGCCCGGCGCGTTCCCTGGTGCTCATCCCGAAGGCACTCCAGCCGCAGGCCGACCGGGTGGACGAACGCGTCCACACCTTCGTGGGTGCCTGCCAGGGGGACCGCGCGGACCAGGGCGACTGGCAGCGGCCCGCCGGTGCCGAGAAGGTCGTGCTGGTCTCGCTCGGCTCGGCCTTCACCAAGCAGCCCGCGTTCTACCGGGAGTGCGTGCGCGCCTTCGGGAACCTGCCCGGCTGGCATGTCGTCCTGCAGGCCGGCCGGCACGTGACCCGCGGCGAGCTGGGCGAGGTACCGGACAACATCGAGGTGCGCGAGTGGGTGCCGCAGCTGGCGATCCTGCGGCAGGCCGACCTCTTCGTCACGCACGCGGGCGCCGGTGGCAGCCAGGAGGGGCTGGCCACCGCGACTCCGATGATCGCCGTGCCGCAGGCCGCCGACCAGTTCGGCAACGCCGACATGCTCCAGGCGCTCGGTGTCGCCCGGCGGTTCGCCACCGAGGAGGCCACCGCCGACCGCCTCCGCGAGGCCGCCCTCGCCCTGGTGGACGATCCGCAGGTGGCGCGCCGCCTGCAGGAGACCCAGGCGGAGATGGCCCAGGAGGGCGGCACCCACCGCGCGGCCGACCTCATCGAGGCAGAACTACCGGGCCACACGAAGGAGTAGTCCCCCCCGCACGGATACCGACCGGGGCAACGCGCCGCGCCCCGAAGGGGCGCGGGGAACTGCGCGACCAGCCCCCACGCCCCCGCAGCCGCGTACGGTCCGAACCGCCCCCTCGCAGCCGCGTACGGTCCGAACCGCCCCCTCGCAGCCGCGTACGGTCCCAACTGCCCCCCAGCCGCGTACGGCCCCACCCCCGCGCGTCGGCGGAATCAGACCGGCAGCCGTTCGCCCTCCTCCCGCACCGGTCGCTCCGCACGCCCCCGCGGAGCCTCGTCGTGCGTGAGGTCCGGCAGCCGGTGCAGCCACTTCGGCAGATACCAGTTGCGCTCGCCGAGCAGCGCCATCACCGCCGGCAGCAGCACCCCGCGGATGACCGTGGCGTCGATCAGGACCGCCGCGGCCAGGCCCACACCCATCTGCTTCATCGACTGCATGGACAGCGTGCCGAAGATCGCGAACACGGCGACCATGATGACCGCGGCGCTGGTGACGACCCCGGCGGTGGTGACCACGCCGTGCCGGATCGCGTCCGCCGTCGTACGGCCGCGCATCCGGGCCTCCCGGATCCGGGACACCACGAACACGTGGTAGTCCATGGACAACCCGAACAGGATCACGAAGAGGAACAGCGGCAGCCAGGTGACGATCGCGCCGACGCCCTCCGCGCCCACCAGCGAGGCACCCCAGCCGTGCTGGAAGACGGCGACGAGAACGCCGTAGGCGGCGGCCACCGACAGCAGGTTGAGCACGATCGACGTGATCGCGACCGTCAGCGAGCGGAACGACAGCAGCATCAGCAGGAAGGCGAAGACGACCACGAACGCGAACACCGGCAGGACCGAGCCCATCAGCTGGTCGTTGAAGTCGTGGTTGCCCGCGACCTGCCCGGTGACCGGCGCCTGTACGCCCTCGACCTTGCCGAGCGTGGCCGGCCGCACCTCCTCCCGCAGCGTCCGCAGACTCTTCGTCGCCTGGTCCAGATCGGAGCCGCCGACCAGCGGCACGGAGACCAGGGCCACGTTCTGCGCGTCGTACAGCTTGATGCCGACCGGGCCGCGCGAGGCGCCCGAGGCCACCGCCTCCCTTTTGAAGCCGGCCAGCGCCCGGCGGACCTCGGGGGCGTTGATGTCCGTGGCCTTGACGACGACCTGCGCCGGCTCGCTGCCGCCCGGGAATGCCTCGTTGAGGTGGTCGTACGTCTGCACGATGGGCAGCGAGTCGCCGAACTCCTGGTCCAGGGTGAGCTGCTGGGTCTTCATGCCGAGCGCGGGCGCGGCGATCGCCAGCAGCGCGCCGGCCGCGACGACGACCGAGATCAGCGGCCTGGCCAGCACGCCACGCAGCACGGCCGTCCAGAACCGGCTGCCCGAGTCCGGGCCCTGCTTGCGGCGCCGGCGGCCCAGGAACGGGAGGCGGCCCTTCTCGACCCGCTCACCGAGCAGCGAGAGCAGCGCCGGGAGCACGGTCACCGACCCGGCCATCGCGACCGCCACGACCATCAGCGAGGCCAGACCCATCGCCTCGAACTCGGCGAGGCCGGTGAACAGCATGCCCGCCATCGCCACGCACACCGTGACACCGGAGACGACGACCGCCCGTCCGCTGGTGGCCGCGGCGATCCGGAGCGCGGTGGCCGCGTCCCGGCCGGCCGCCCGCTCCTCACGCTCGCGGCGCAGGTAGAACAGGCAGTAGTCGACACCGACGGCCATACCGACCAGCAGCATCACGGAGTTGGCGGTGTCACTCATCGGCTGCACATGGCTGACCAGGCCCATCAGGCCCATCGTCGCCATGATCGCGGTGATCGCGAGGGCCACCGGCAGCAGCGCGGCCACCAGCGCGCCGAACGCGATCAGCAGGATGCCGAGGGCCACCGGTACCGCCGAGTACTCGGCCTGCTGGAAGTCGTCCCCGAAGGCGTCCTGGTACTGCTTCTGCATGCTGGCGCCGCCGATCTCCTCGATCCGCAGGCCGCCGTGGTCCTTCCGCACCCCGGCGACGGCGTCCAGCACCGGCTCGATCCGGTCGGCGGCCGTCTCCGCGTCACCGCGCAGATCGAACTGCACCAGCGCGCTGCGGCCGTCCCGCGAGACGGTGTGCGTGTCGTACGGCGAGGTCACGTGCGTGACCTTCCCGGTGCTCTCGACGGCCTTGACCACGTCGGCGACGGCCGCGCGGAACTCGCCGCTGGTGGCCCCGACGGCGTTGTCCTCGGACTGGATCAGGACGGTCTCCGCGGCCGGCTCCTTGATACCGGCGTCGTCGATGATCTTCGCGGCGGTGTGCGTCTCACCCTTGAGCTGATCGCCCTCGTCCACGTCCGTCCGGCCCGCCGCGGAGCCCAGCCCCACGGCCAGGACGACGAACAGCACCCATATGCCGACAGCCGCCCAGCGGTGCCGGGCGCTCCAGCCGCCGGCGCGTGCGGCCAGCCCCCGCACCCGCACCTCTGTGTTCCCCATGACGGGCCTGCCCCCCTCGTGTGCCGTGCCGGCCCCTGCCGCCACGTCCGCGTTCGCTCGGGTTCGACGGTAGGCGCCGGACAAGGGCGTCTCGTCGTACTGCCCGGTGAAGTGCGCGCGGCCCGGGTCACCGCAGGGGAGGACGGCGGCCCCTTACATCTATCGCCGGTTCTCCGGGGCGCGTCTCAGGGACGGGGAAGGGAGGGGGATCGGGGCGGGGACCTGCGGTGTCCGTTCCGACCGACAGAGATCCGCTTTGTCATTGCGAAACTTTGTTGAACAAGTCACAGGTGCGTGAAGAGGTTGCTCCGGGCCCCGGCCATCGGCCAGAGTTTCGCGCAGCCCGCCCCGGCGCGGGCGCGGCCGTCGTGCCCGCCCCCACGGGGCACGACGGCCGCGCGCTCCGACCGGCCAGGACCGGGAATTGGACCAAGGAAAGAGGGGCGGATTGGGCCGGGACTTGATGCCACCGGCACACTAGCGTCGGCGCCATGACGCACAGCAGCACCGAGACCGCCCCCGCCGCCCCGACCCGGGTCGACTTCTTCTTCGACCCGGCCTGCCCGTTCGCCTGGATCACCTCCCGCTGGCTGCTGGAGGTCGAGTGCCTGCGCCCGCTCGACCTCCGGTTCCGGGTGATGAGCCTGTACCTGCACAACACGGGCAACGAACTCCCTGACTGGTACCGGGACCTGGTGGACCGTTCGATCGGCCCGGTCCGGGTCGCCGTGGCCGCGGCCGAACGGCACGGCGAGAAGGTGCTGCGCGAGCTGTACACCGCGTTCGGCACCCGCATCCACGAACACGGCGTGAAGGACTTCGACACGGTGATCACCGACTCGCTGGCCGAACTCGGGCTTCCGGCCGACCTGTCGGCCGCCGCCCACGATCCGTCGTACGACGAGGCGGTCCATCGCCGCCACACCGCCGGAGCCGAACCGGCGACCGGCGGCTACGTCGGCACGCCCACCCTCCACATCGACGGCACCGTGTGGTTCGGACCGGTGCTGCGCGCCGTCCCCCGTGGTGTCGAAGCGGCCGAAGTATTCGACAGCTTCCGCGTGTTGGCTCGCCACCCCGACTTCTTCGAACTCAAGCGCACCCGTACCGGTGCCCTCCGCTTCGACTGACCCGCACCGGGACTGGCCGATAAACACCCCTGCGGCGCACCGGCTTCGCCACACGTGTGACACGGGGGCCGTCCCCGACGCAGGACGGAAAGCCGCCGCGGTCCGACGTCACAGGGGAGCGCCGGACCGCGGCGGCCAGTACCACACAACCGCCCCCGGCCGGGCCGGCTCACCGAACCTCGCGACAATCCCGCGGGGGCGTCCCTAGGGTGAAGCGCGCGGAAGGCCGGAGGGACGGATGAGGGTGACGGACAGACCGGTACGCGGCGTGCCAGGACCGGGTCGCAGCGTCGGCCTAGCCACCCGCACGCTCCTCGCCGGACCCCGGTCGGCGGTCAACGGACACCGATCACCCGGATGGGTGGCGATTTTCAGCCCTCCTGCCTGCCGCCGGCCAAGCCGCGTGCCCTGCTCAGTCCATCGACAGCCGCGACCGGTCCACCGGGCCGCACCGGACAGCGACAGGCCGCCGCGCAACCTCGGTAACGTCAGCGCTCCCAGCAACTTCGGCGCCCCCGGGACGATTCCCCGGACGGCGTGCCGAAGCAGTGACCACCAGCCATCCGACGGCTCCTCCGGTCCGGACGCGAGCCGCCGGCCCAGAAGCGAGGACAGGAATGAGTACCTACCCCTTCGGAGACGTCAACGGCCCGGCCGAATTCGGTGACGGCGGCCGCAGGCGGAGCAACTACGCCATCCCGGACCTGCAGGCGCTCATGGACGTAGCCGACCGGCTCACCGACACACTGCACGCCGAGTATCCGCAGCTCGTCAGCAGGGGCGAGATCATCCAGGGGGAGCTGGCGCAGGCCGCCGAGGACGGGCTGCCGCCCAACCGGGGCCGGATCCGCTCCGCGCTGGAGACGATCGCCATCGCGGCGTCGGCCGGCACCGGCAGTCTCGCCTACACCCGGCACCTCACCACCGCACTCGGCCTCTGAGCGGCCGGAGTCCCGCCACCGCGGGGTCCTGCCGCCACTGAGTCGCGGAAGCGGTCGGCGGCAGCCGCCGCGGCGGCACCGGCCGGTCCCCGCGCGCCCGGCAACCCCCGCGGCGCCGGTTCACGCCACGAGGTGCACTCGGGGCGGTGGACGAGGACCGACCCGCGCCCGGCAACCCCCGCGGCGCCGGTTCACGCCACGAGGTGCACGCGGGGCGGTGAGCGAGGACCGACCCGCGCGCCCGGCAACCCGGTGGCGGCTCACGCCACGAGGTGCACTCGGTGCGGTGAGCGAGGACCGGGCCCGCCGGTCACGCGCCCAGCGCCGCCAGTGCCGGCCGCCGGGCCTGGTCGTACCGCTCCAACAGGACCCGCGCGACCTCCGGTGCCGCACCCAGCACATCGGCCAGGACGTCCGTCTCGGCCGCGCCGCGCGCGATGCGGTCCGGCAGGAAGCCGGGAGCGAGCACATACGGCGCCACGGCGACCCGCTCGCAGCCGAGCCGGCGCAGTTCACGCACCGCGTCCTCGGTGCGCGGAAGAGATGCGGAGGCGAACGCAGGCCGCACGGCGCACCAACCGGTGTGCCGCCACTCCCGCGCGATATCTGCGATCACTGCGATCGCCTCCGGGTCGGAGGACCCCGCCGAGGCCAGCACGACCCCGGTCGAGGACTTGTCGGCGGCCGTCAATCCCGCCTCGTACAGCCGCCGTTCCAGCGCGGCCAGCAGCAGCGGGGACGGGCCGAGGACCTCCGCCTGCCGGATCCGCAGCCGCGCCGGGGCGTCCCGCAGTACCGCCGGGATGTCCGCCTTGGCGTGGAACGCGCGGGTCAGCAGCAGGGGCAGGGCGACGACGTCGCGTACTCCCTCCGCCGCCAGGGACTGCAGCACCCCGTGCACCGACGGGACGTTGAAGTCGAGGAAGCCGGTCTCCACCCGCACGTCCGGCCGCAGCGCCCGCACCCGCTCCACGAGGGCGTGCACGGTCCGGGCATGCCGCGGGTCACGGCTGCCGTGTGCGATCACAAGGAGTACCGGGCGGCGCATGTCAGCTCTTCACCAGCAGGCCGCGGCTGCGCAGCACCCACCGCTCCAGCGGGCTGAAGATCAACAGGTCGATGGCGATGCCGACGAACAGGATGAGCAGGATGGCCTCGAACACCATGGCCATGTCGCTGGCGGTACGGCCGTTCTCCAGCAACTGGCCGAGGCCGATCCCCAGGTCGGGGAACTGGGCGATGATCTCCGCGGCCATCAGCGAACGCCAGGAGAAGGCCCAGCCCTGCTTCATGCCCGCCACATAACCGGGCAGCGCGGCCGGCAGGGTGACGTGCCAGGTGCCCTTCAGGCCGGTCGCGCCCATGGTGCGGCCCGCGCGCAGGTACAGCGGCGGCACCTGATCCACACCGGACACCAGACCGTTGGCGATCGACGGCACGGCGCCGAGCAGGATCACCGTGTACATCATCGAGTTGTTCAGGCCGAACCACACCACCGCGGGCGGCACCCACGCCACCGACGGAAGCGACTGCAGACCGGACAGGATCGGGCCGATGGCCGCGCGCACGAACCGCACCCGCCCGACGAGCAGGCCCAGCGGGGTGCCGATCAGCAGCGCGAAGCAGAAACCGAGCAGACCGCGCGAGACACTGGTCCAGATGTAGCCGACCAGCTTGCCCTGGAGCCAGTCGTTGCGGAAGGCGTCCCAGACCGCGGCCGGCGTGGGCAGCTTGGTCGGGTCGTCGACGACCTTCAGGGTGATCAGCCCCTGCCAGACCAGCAGCACCACGAGGATCGCCGTGACCGGTGGCACGATCTTGTCGACGAAGGTCTTGCGGAACGGCGTACGGCCGGACTGCGCGGTCTCCAGCGCGTCGAGGCCCGCCTCCACACTCCCCGTCCCCGGAGCGGTCGTCGTCTCAGTGCTGGCCATGGCGGCGGATCTCCCCACGCAGTACTTCGGTGATCTCGAGGGACAACTCCGCCACGGGCGCGTCCTCGATGCGGCGCGGCTGCGGAATGTCGACCTCCCACGTCCGGGCCACCCGGCCCGGACGGGAGGACAGCAGGACGACACGCTGCGCCAGCCGTACCGCCTCGCGCACGTTGTGCGTCACGAACAGCACGGACAGGCCGGTCTCGGCCCAGATACGGGTCAGCTCGTCGTGCAGCACGTCCCGGGTGATGGCGTCCAGGGCCGCGAACGGCTCGTCCATCAGCAGCAGGCTGCTCTCCTGCGCCAGTGCGCGGGCCATCGCCACGCGCTGGCGCATACCGCCGGACAGCTCGTGGACGCGCTTGCCGTGCGCCCCGGTCAGCCGGACGAGTTCGAGCAGCTCCGCGGCCTTGTCGCGCCGCTCGGACTTGGGAACCCCCCGGAGCTTCAGGGCGAGCTCGATGTTCTTGCCCGCGGTCAGCCACGGGAAGAGGGCGTGTTCCTGGAACATCAGGGCGGGGCGTCCGTCGGTGCTGATGGCCCCGGCGGTGGGCCGGTCCAGGCCCGCCACCAGGTTCAGCAGCGTCGACTTGCCGCAGCCCGAGGCCCCCAGGAGGGTGACGAACTCGCCGGGCGCGACATCGAGGTTGATGTCGTCCAGGACGAGCTGCTGCCCGCCGGGTCCCGCGAAGGACTTCGAGACGTGTTCGAGGCGTGCGGCGTACTCGACCGTCGAGGCGGCCTTCGTGAGAGTCGTGGCCATGGTCGTCACCTCCTGGGAACTCATCGGGGCTTACGTCAGCTGGTGCCGAGGCCGGCGGCGTCGACCGGGCTCGCTCCCGCGGCCTTGAGGACCTTGTTGAGGAGCGTCAGGTCGTAGATCCCCTTGAGGTTCGGCTGGTCCAGCAGGCCCGCCTTGACCGCGTGCGCCGCCTCGGTGTGAAGGGTGGCGGCCAGCGGGTCGTCGGTGAACTGGATGGACTTCCAGGCCGGGTCCAGGACATCGGCCGACAGCGCCTTGCCGGAGGCCGTCTCCAGCTGCTTGTTCGCCGCCGCCTTCGCCTCGTCCGGGTTGGCGTTGATCCACTTGTTGGCTTCCACCGACGCCTTCAGGACCGCCTCGACGGCCTTCGGGTGCTCCTTGAGGAATGCCTGCCGCACGATGATGTTCGTGATCACGAACTTCTTGTCCGGCCACAGCGTGGACTCGTCCAGCAGCACCTTGCCGCCCTCGGCGACCAGCTTGGACGCGGTCGGCTCCGGCACCCAGGCGCCGTCGACCGAGCCGGCCTTGAAGGCGTCCGGCGTCACCTTGTTGTCGCTGCGGACGACCGTGACGTCACCCTTGCCGCTCTGCGGGTCGACCTTCCAGCCCTGCTCGGCGGCCCAGTTGAGGAACGCCACGTCCTGTGTGTTGCCCAGCTGCGGGGTGGCGATCCGCTTGCCCCTGACGTCCTTCAGGGAGGTGATCTTCTTGGGGTTCACGACCAGCTTCACGCCGCCGGAAGCCGAACCACCGATGATCCTCAGGCTCTTGCCGTCCGACTTGGTGTAACCGTTGATCGCCGGGGACGGGCCGATCCAGCCGATGTCGATGGAGCCGGAGTTGAGGGCCTCGATCTCGGACGGACCCGCGTTGAAGATCGCGGGCCTGACCTTGGTGGCGCCCAGTTCCTTCTGGAAGAAGCCCTTCTGGACGCCGACCAGCGCGGTGCCGTGGGTCAGGTTCCCGAAGTATCCGATCCGGACGGAGTCGAGCCCGTCGGTCTTCTTGGCCCCGGCGGCGACCTTGACCGTGTCGTCGTCCTTGGCCTCGGAGCCGTAACCGCAGGCGGCGAGGGCGAGAAGGGGGAGCGCGGTGAGCGCGGCCAGGCCGCGGCGGAGCAGGTGCTGAGGGTGGTTGGCAGGCACGGGAGGGTTTCCTCTCGGTGGCCCGGCGGTCACGGTCTCTCAGGTCGTGGCCGGGAGGTCGGCAGGTCTGCGTTTACGGCGGTGGGGGGTGAGGGCGCGCAGGCAGTGCGCGTACGTCAGCACGCACATCGCGCCACTCCGCCCTGCCCGCTGCCGAGCGCACCGCTGCCCACGCGGCCGCCCTCCTTCGCGAACGTGGCGTAGAAATCGGTGGAGTTCATGTTCAGAAGTCCCACCCGTCGTCGTCGGCCTCGTCCTTGACCGGCTCGGGGGACGCGAACGACTCGCCGACCATGCCCGCGGTGAGCGTGGTGCCGTCGGCGGGGTCGATCAGGATGAAGGAGCCCGTGCGGCGCGAGTCGGCGTAGGAGTCGACCGGCAGCGGCTCGGCGGTACGGATCTTCACCCGGCCGATGTCGTTGGCGACGAGCTGTCCCGGGTGGGGGTGCAGGGAGAGGTCGTCCAGCGTGAGCCGGGACGGGATGTCCTTCACGATCCCCTTGACCGTGCGGGTGCCGTGCTTGAGCAGCACCCGGTGGCCGACGGTGAGCGGGGCGTCGGCGACATGGCAGACGGTCGCCTCCACGTCCTGCGTGGTGGCCGGGGCGTCCTTCGTCGGCACGATCAGGTCGCCGCGCGAGACGTCGATGTCGTCCTCCAGCAGGAGCGTCACCGACTGCGTCGTCCATGCGGCGTCGACCGGCTCGCCGAGCACGTCGATGCCGGAGATCTTCGTGGTCCGCCCGGACGGCAGAACGGTGACCTCCTCGCCGACCCGGAACGTGCCGGCCGCGATCTGGCCCGCGTAACCCCGGTAGTCCGGGTGCTCGGAGGTCTGCGGCCGGATCACGTACTGCACGGGCAGCCGCGCGTGGCAGTGCGCCAGGTCATGGCTGACCGGCACGGTCTCCAGGTGCTCCAGCACGGTCGGACCGCCGTACCAGTCCATGTTCGCGGACGGCTCCACCACGTTGTCACCGGCCAGCGCCGAGATCGGGATGGCGGTGACCTCGGGGACGCCCAGGTCGGTCGCGTACGCCGTGAACTCCTCGGCGATCGCGGCGAAGACCTTCTCGTCGTACCCGACGAGGTCCATCTTGTTGACGGCGAGGACGGCGTGCGGGACGCGCAGCAGGGCGGCGATGGCCGCGTGCCGGCGCGTCTGCTCGACCACACCGTTGCGGGCGTCGACCAGGATCACCGTCAGTTCGGCCGTGGACGCGCCCGTCACCATGTTGCGGGTGTACTGCACGTGTCCTGGCGTGTCGGCCAGGATGAACCGGCGGCGGGGCGTGGCGAAGTAGCGGTAGGCCACGTCGATGGTGATGCCCTGCTCGCGCTCGGCGCGCAGGCCGTCGGTGAGCAGCGCGAGGTCCGGGCCGTCCTGGCCGCGGCTCGCGGAGACGCGCTCGACGGCCTCCAGCTGGTCGGTGAGCACCGACTTGGAGTCGTGCAGCAGCCGTCCGACGAGCGTGGACTTGCCGTCGTCGACGGAGCCGGCGGTGGCGAACCGCAGCAGGGTGGTGGCCGAGAGTGCCTCGGTCGTGGTGGTGCTCATGCTTAGAAGTACCCCTCGCGCTTGCGGTCTTCCATCGCGGCCTCGGAGAGCTTGTCGTCGGCGCGGGTGGCGCCGCGCTCGGTCAGCCGGGACGCGGCGATCTCGGTGATGACCTTCTCGATCGTGTCGGCGTCGGAGTCGACGGCGCCGGTGCAGGACATGTCGCCGACGGTGCGGTAGCGCACCTGCCGCTTCTCGACGGTCTCGTCGTCCTTCGGGCCGCCCCACTCGCCGGCGGTCAGCCACATGCCGCCGCGCCGGAACACCTCGCGCTCGTGGGCGTAGTAGATCTGGGGCAGCTCGATGGACTCACGGGCGATGTACTGCCAGACGTCCAGCTCGGTCCAGTTGGACAGCGGGAAGACGCGGACGTGCTCGCCGGGGGCGTGGCGTCCGTTGTAGAGGTTCCACAGTTCGGGGCGCTGGCGGCGCGGGTCCCACTGGGAGAACTCGTCGCGCAGGGAGAAGACGCGTTCCTTGGCGCGGGCCTTCTCCTCGTCGCGGCGGCCGCCACCGAACACCGCGTCGAACTTCTCGCTCTGGATCTTCTCGGTCAGCGGGAGCGTCTGGAGCGGATTGCGGGTGCCGTCGGGGCGTTCCTTGAGCACACCGCGGTCGATGTAGTCCTGGACGGAGGCCACATGGAGGCGCAGCCCATGGGTGTCGGCCACACGGTCCCGGTACTCAAGGACCTCGGAGAAGTTGTGTCCGGTGTCCACATGCAGCAGGGAGAAGGGGATCGCGGCAGGGGCGAACGCCTTCAGCGCGAGGTGCAGCATGACGATGGAGTCCTTGCCACCGGAGAACAGGATCACCGGGTTCTCGAACTCGCCCGCCACCTCGCGGAAGATGTGCACCGCCTCGGACTCGAGGGCGTCCAGGTGCGACAGGGCGTACGGGCTCTCCGTGCCGTCCTCGACCTTGGCGACCGTGGTCATGCCAGTCCCCTCTCGCTCAGCAGCGCGTACACCGACGCCGCGGACTCCCGGACCGTCTGGTGCTGCGACTCGATCCGCAGATCGGGCGTCTCCGGCTCCTGGTAGGGGTCGTCGACCCCGGTGAGCCCGGTCAGCTCGCCCGCGGCCTGCTTGGCGTACAGACCCTTCACATCACGCACGCTGCACACCTCCACCGGGGTCGCCACATGGATCTCCAGGTACGGCGTCGCGTTCTCCTCGTGCCGCTTGCGCACCGCGTCCCTGCTGTCCGCGTAGGGCGCGATCACCGGCACCAGCGCCTTGACACCGTTGCGGGCCAGCAGCTCGGCGACGAAGCCGATGCGCTGCACGTTGGTGTGCCGGTCCTCGCGGGAGAAGCCGAGGCCCGCGGAGACGAACTCGCGGATCTCGTCGCCGTCGAGCACCTCGACACGATGGCCCTCGGCACGCAGCCGGCCCGCCAGTTCGTACGCGATGGTGGTCTTGCCGGCGCTCGGCAGACCCGTGAGCCAGACGGTGGCTCCGGTCGTCACGTGATTCTCCTGAATCTGATCGTTCGTCATCCGTGCAGCCCGCACTCGGTCTTCGTGCGGCCCGCCCAGCGGCCGGCGCGCGCGTCCTCGCCCTCCAGGACCCTGCGTGTGCACGGAGCACAGCCGACGGAGGCGTAGCCGTCCATCAGCAGCGGGTTGGTGAGCACGCCGTGTTCGGTGATGTACGCGTCCACGTCGTCCTGGGTCCAGCGGGCGATCGGCGAGATCTTGACCTTCTGCCGCTTCTCGTCCCAGCCGACGACCGGGGTGTTCGCCCGGGTCGGGGACTCGTCGCGGCGCAGGCCCGTCGCCCACGCCCGGTAGTCCTTCAGGCCCTCTTCCAGCGGCTGCACCTTGCGCAGCTTGCAGCACAGGTCGGGGTCGCGGTCGTGCAGCTTCGGGCCGTGCTCCGCGTCCTGCTCGGCGACCGTCCGCTTCGGCGTGAGGGTGATGACGTTCACGTCCATCACGGCCTCCACGGCGTCCCGGGTGCCGATGGTCTCCGGGAAGTGGTAGCCGGTGTCCAGGAAGACGACGTCCACGCCCTTCAGCACGCGCGAGGCCAGATGGGCGACCACGGCGTCCTCCATGGAAGACGTGACGCAGAACTTGCTGCCGAAGGTGTCCACCGCCCACTGGAGGATCTCCAGCGCGGAGGCGTCCTCCAGATCACGGCCCGCCTGCTCGGCGAGCGCCCTCAACTCATCGGTCGTACGCTGCTGTTCCTGAGCCGTGGTCATATCCGGTCGTCCCCTCCGTCGTCGGCTCGCTGCAGACCCCGGGTCAGCAACCCGAGGAACTTCAGCTGGAAGGCGCGGTTGCACGCCCCGCATTCCCAGGCGCCGTGGCCCTGCTCGTTCGGACGCAGGTCCTCGTCGCCGCAGTAGGGGCAGTAGAAGGGCGCGGCGCGCTCGCTCACGACAGCGCCTCCTCGGGAGCACGGGCGGCCCAGGTCGCGAACCGCTCGCCGTCCTCGCGCTCCGCCTGGAAGCGCTTCAGCACCCGCTCGATGTAGTCGGGCAGCTCGTCCGACGTCACCTTCAGACCGCGCACCTTGCGGCCGAAGCCCGGCTCCAGGCCGAGGGCGCCGCCGAGGTGCACCTGGTAGCCCTCGACCTGCCGGCCCTGGTCGTCGAGGACCAGCTGGCCCTTGAGACCGATGTCAGCGACCTGGATGCGGGCGCAGGCGTTCGGGCAGCCGTTGAGGTTGATGGTGAGGGGCTCGTCGAAGTCCGGCAGGCGGCGCTCCAGTTCGTCGATGAGCTGCGAACCGCGCTGCTTGGTCTCCACGATGGCGAGCTTGCAGAACTCGATGCCGGTGCAGGCCATGGTGCCGCGCCGGAAGGAGGACGGCCGGGCGGTGAGGTCCAGCGCCTCCAGGCCCTCGACCAGCGAGTCGACCTGGTCCTGCTCGACATCGAGGATGATCATCTTCTGTTCGACCGTGGTGCGGACCCGGCCCGAGCCGTGCGCCTCCGCGAGGTCGGCGATCTTCGTCAGCGTGGCGCCGTCGACCCGGCCGACCCGCGGCGCGAAACCGACGTAGAACCGGCCGTCCTTCTGCCGGTGCATTCCGATGTGGTCGCGCCACTGCTGCACCGGCTGCTCGGGGGCGGGTCCGTCGACCAGCGTGCGCTTCAGGTACTCGTCCTGAAGCACCTGCCGGAACTTCTCCGCGCCCCAGTCGGCGACCAGGAACTTCAGCCGGGCCCGGTTGCGCAGCCGGCGGTAACCGTAGTCACGGAAGATGGAGATGACGCCCTCGTAGACGTCCGGGACCTCGTCGATCGGCACCCAGGTGCCCAGCCGCACGCCCAGCTTCGGGTTGGTGGACAGGCCGCCGCCGACCCACACGTCGAAGCCCGGACCGTGCTCGGGGTGCCGTACACCGACGAACGCGACGTCGTTGATCTCGTGCACGACGTCGAGCAGCGGCGAGCCCGAGATGGCCGTCTTGAACTTCCGGGGGAGGTTCGAGTACGCCTTGTTGTTCAGGACGCGGCGCTTCATCTCCTCCAGCGCCGGCGTGGCGTCGATGATCTCGTCCTCGGCGATGCCCGCCACCGGGGAGCCGATCATCACACGCGGGGTGTCACCGCACGCGGTGACCGTGGACAGGCCCACGCCCTCCAGGCGCTCCCAGATCGCGGGCACGTCCTCGATCCGGATCCAGTGGTACTGGACGTTCTGCCGGTCGGTGATGTCCGCGGTGCCGCGCGCGAACTCCTGCGAGATCTCGCCGATCACCCGCAGCTGCCGCGTGGTCAGCGCCCCGCCGTCGATGCGGACGCGCAGCATGAAGTACTCGTCGTCCAGCTCCTCCGGCTCCAGGATCGCGGTCTTGCCGCCGTCGATCCCGGGCTTGCGCTGGGTGTACAGCCCCCACCAGCGCATCCGGCCGCGCAGATCGTTCGGGTCGATCGAGTCGAAACCGTGCTTGGAGTAGATCGTCTCAATGCGTGTCCGCACATTGAGACCGTCGTCATCCTTCTTGAACTGCTCGTTGCCGTTGAGCGGCGTGAAGTGACCGGCGGCCCACTGGCCCTCGCCGCGGTGACGGCTCACCTTGCGGCGGGGCGCGGAGGCGGCAGGGTTCGGTGGGGTGGCGGCCATGGTTCTACGTCCTTCGGGACCCGGTGGGAATCGACACTGACCTGCACAGATGCGCGCACGCGGGCAGGCGTGCGCGTCATTGCGCAAGGGCATGGGGGAACGAGTGTTCGCGGCGGTGCTGGGGCGTCAGCTCGCCGGACAGATGGCGCTGGACATGCGGCCGAGGTCGACGTGCCGCCGACTCACCAAGGCAATTCCAGTTCCAGACATGACGGAAGCGTGTCACGGCGATCTGGACACAGTCCAGCTTTATCCATCATGCGGACATCCTTGTCCCGAAATGTGGAACAAGGGTGTCGTCGCTCACATGTCGTGCCGGAAGGCTTGTCCCGGCAGTTCAGGCGGGGTATGCCCCGGGCCACGGCCCGGGCGGGGTCGTATCGGCCTCCAGCTCCACCTTGGTGTCGAACAGCTTGAACCCCCGCCGCTGGTAATTGGCCATCGCGTGCTCGCCGTCCTTGCTGCACGTGTGCAGCCACACCCGCTTGGTCGGTGTCCGCTCGGGACGGCGCTCGGCCAGGTCCCAGGCGCGGGCCGTGCCGTACGACAGCAGGTGGCCGCCGATGCGCCGGCCGCGGAAGGCGGGGACCAGGCCGAAGTAGGCGATCTCCACCACGCCCTCGTCCTGCGGCTCCAGCTCGACATAGCCGGCCGGGGTGCCCCGGTCGTAGGCCACCCAGGTCTCCACGCCGTACCGCTCCAGGTACTCCTGCCACCGCGCGTAGGTCCAGCCCAGCCGGTCGGTCCAGCGGATGTCGCCGCCGACCGAGGTGTACAGGAACCGGCTGAACTCGGGGGAGGGTACCTCGGCGCGGACGATCCGGACATCGCCGTCGGGGGCGGCGGCGGGCAGGAGATCGGCCGGGGAGGTCTGCTCCAGGGACCAGGTGGTGACAGGGGCGCTGCTCATGCGGGCCAGGGAACCATCCCGCCACCCGGTCTGTCGATCGACCGGGTCACGCCGGGGGTCTCAGTCCAGGGAGTGGTCGAGGGCGGCCAGGGGCAGGGTGAACAGCATGCGGTCCGAGAGGGACCAGACGTCGCCCGTGTCCTGCCGGTAGGAGAGGGAGCCGGCTTGCTGGGCCCAGCAGCGGTCCGAGGCGTCGGCGCCGCAGCGGGCCGCCCGGGCGCCCGCGGTGTCCTGCCGCCACAGCAGGCCGTGGCCGTCCCGCGCATCGGGCAGTCGTCCCACATACCAGGACGGGCGGTCCGCCCCGGCCCTCCGGTACGACAGCACACCCCGGATCCCGTCCGCCCGGGTCCGGTACGCCTCCACCGCGTCCGCCCGCCCCGCGGTATCCGTGGCGAGCAGCCCGGGACGCGCCGGATCGGTGCCGAACGCGTACCGCCACAGCCGGGCGCGCCGGTCCCCGCCCGGCGCGGTCCACTCCGCGGCCACCAGACTGCCTGGCGCCGTACCGCGGTCCACGGCGAGCGCGCCGGGACAGGGCGGCCCGGAGGGGGTGCAGCGGCCGGCGGAGAAGCGGTAGGAGCCGACCGCGGGCAGCACATAGCCGTAGCCGTCGGCGGACCAGCCGCCGGGCACCCGGCCGACCGCGGCTCCGGCGACCGTGGTGCGCTGGACGCGGTCGAGGTCGTAGACGTAGAGCGCGTCGGCGCTGCCGGCCGTCGTGGTGACCAGCAGCTTGTTCCGGTACCAGACCATGCCGGAGACACCGGAGGCCAGGCCCCGGTAGTCCCGGCCGCCGTCGACCGGTACCACCAGCAGCGCCCACCGGTAGGTGAGGTGCGCGGGGTCGTCGGCGTCGACGAAGGCGACCCGGGCGAGACCCCGCTCGCCGGGGCGGCCGGTGGTGGTGCTGTGCGTCCAGCCGGCCAGGACGACCTGGTGGGTGCCCCGGACCCCGTCGTCATCGGCGTCCCCGGAGGTGGTCACCGAGGCCGGCCGCCAGGCGTCGTCGCCGGTGTCGGCCGGGTCCCAGCAGTAGGCGTGGGCGGCGGCCGGGCCGACGGGCAGGGACGCCCGGTCGCCGGCGGAGCAGTCGGCGGCCTCACGCAGGACCCGGTCGGCGCTCTGGAGCACGGCGTCCACACCGACCGGACGGCCCATCGCGGTGGCGAGCCGGTCCAGCGTCCGGGCGGGGACCAGGTGCTCCTGGAGCCGCAGCCGGCCGGTGTCCGCCGAGGAGGTCAGCGGCCTGAGCGCGCCGGGGCTCTCGGTCACCTCGGCCTGGGACGCGCTGATCAGGGTGGCGGCGGCGGTGAGCGCCAGCGCGGTCCCGGTCAGGACGGCGCGCAGTGCCGCGCCCCGTCTGCGCCTGCGGTGTCTGCCGCGATGCTTCATCTCTCCTCCAGAGGGCGGGCCAACTGCGCCTCACGGTGCGTACGTTGACGCGAGGAGCAGGTGGGGAGGCCCGTACGGGATGCTACGGCAGGAACGGGCCGGGCAGGGGCAGGTCGCCGCAGATGGGCGGAAGACGTACGGGCCCGACCCGGGCCGGCCGGGGACGGGGGCGCAGGCCGGCCGCGCTCAACGCGCCCCGGTCCGGCCGTCCTGCATGGCGTTCCGTTTCCGGGCCACCGCCGGTGCCGTCGACTGGGGGAGCAGATCGCGAGGATCATCTGGAACGATTACTTCAACTTCCGTATCGTCAGAGAAACGATACGGCCGATGCTGGAGAAGTTCCCCGAGATACCGCCGGATTCTGGACATCTCCGCCCGCACGGTGACGGTCCTGGAGGGGTCGTCGAACAGATCCTCGGCCAGCCCCGCCGCCCCGTGCCCGGCGGGGTGCTCGGCGAGCAGGAACAGCAACTCGGCATGCCGTGGACTGAGTTCCCGTGACCAGGAGCCCGTCGAGGCCGTGACTGTCACCGTGCGGCGGGCCGGCCGGGAGAGGTCCAGCACGATCCGGCGCGTGGGCGTGGCGAGCGGTTCGTCCTCCGCGCGCAGCAGCCAGCCCCCGGCCAGCGGCTCCACCGTGCACGAGCCGAGTGAGGGCAGCCACCGGCGGCCCGGCTGGAGCGCCTTGGGCAGCGTCACGCGTCGCACGTACGGCATCCCGGTCATCGTCGCCGCCCAGCCGTTCTGGTCCACCACCACGGCTCGCCCGGCCAGCCGGGCCAGCACCGGCGCCGCCACCGCCCGCAACTGCTCCAGCGAGGCCAGGTGCAGCTCCCGCAGCCGGGACTCGGCCAGTTTGGCCACCGAGTCCACCCAGGCGAGGGTGGCCGGATGCATGGTCTCCAGCGGGCCGCTGACATCCACCACACCGAGCAGCCGGCCGTCCCGTGGGTCGGTGATCGGGGCGCCCGAACAGGTCCACGAGGTCTGCGACCGCACGAAGTGCTCGGCGGCGAACACCTGAACGGGCCGCCGTACCACTGCCGGAGTGCCCACCCCGTTCGTGCCGACGACGTCTTCCCGCCAGTCCGCGCCGAGTTCGAAGCCGAGCCCGTCGGCCCTGCGCAGCACCGGAGGCGCCCCCTCCCGCCACAGCACACGCCCGTCGGCGTCCGCCACGACCATGATGTGCTGGGCGACGTCCGCGACCGAAAGAAGCCCCTCGCGCAGCACCGGCAGCACGTGTCGCAGCGGTGACTCCTTCCGTCTGCGGTACACCTCGTCCGAGGGCAACAGCCCCGACCTGCGGTCGTGTTCGGGGTCGACGCCACTGCGCAGCATCCGCCCCCATGACTGCTCGATCACCGGCCGGGGCGCGATCCGCGCACGTTGTCCGGCGAGCGTGGCCTCGCGCATCTCGGTCAGCATCCGCGCCGCCTGCGCCGCGTCCACGGTGGCCAGGCGGGCCACGTTCATCGGCGGGTTCCCCACGGTGATCCTCCCGGAAAGGGCGCCGAACACACTTGTCAAGCCGTCCGGGCGGCGGTTTCCGGTCCGGCTGTGCCTCTCATAGTGCCGCTCCGGGCATGGCGGAGGCACAGACTCCGCGCATGTGCCCCCATAAGTTGCAACCCCCTGCAACCCTGGTGAACCGCCGGGAGGTGGCTGAGACTTGACCACGACGCGTTTCGCGTCCGCGGGCTCAACGGGCCCAGACGGTGGGGGTGGTGCCGTGTCGGCGCAGCACCACCCCCTGCCGTCCGGCGCCTCGGCGGACTTCGCGGCGGCGGGCACGGCCCCGGGACGCCGGCGTCCGCGGGTCGCGCACGGCCGGATGTTCCGCGGGTCGTCCACGGCCGGCGTTCCGCGGTTCGTGCCTGTCCGGAGTGACGGGCCGCGCCGGTACGGCGAAGCTCCGTGTCAACGTCGCCCCGCGCCGGTACGGCGACGCCGCCTTTCAACGTCGCCCCGCGCCGGTACGGCGACGCCGCTTTTCAACGTCCCCGCGCCACCCGAGTACGTCAGGACCCGGTGCCCCCGGTACCTCAGGCGGGCCGCGCCCGATCCACCACCGACTCCAGGTCCAGGCCCGTGGGCAGGGTGCCGAACGACGCGCCGTGGTCGCCGCCCAGGCGGGAGGCGCAGAACGCGTCGGCGACCTCCGACGGGGCGTGCCGCACCAGCAACGAGCCCTGAAGCACCAGCGCGAGCCGCTCCACCAGCCGCCGCGCCCGTCCCTCGATGCCGTCCAGGTCGGCGAGCTCGGTGAACAGGTCCTTCACCGCCCGGTCCAGCCGGTGGTCGGCACCGTGCGCCCGGCCGATCTCGGTGAGGCAGGCGTCCAGCGCGCCCGGCTCCCGCCGCAGCGCCCTGAGCACATCCAGTGCCTGCACGTTCCCGGCGCCCTCCCAGATGGAGTTCAGCGGCGACTCCCGCACCAGCCGGGGCATGCCGGACTCCTCGACGTACCCGTTGCCGCCCAGGCACTCGGCGGACTCCACGGCCACGGGCGCACACCGCTTGCCGATCCAGTACTTGGCGGCGGGCACCGCGAGCCGCAGCAGGGCGCGTTCCTGCTCGCCGTCGTCGTCGCAGGCCGCGGCCAGCCGCAGCGCGAGCGCGGTGGCCGCCTCCGACTCCAGCGCGAGATCGGCGAGGACGTTGCGCATCAGCGGTTTGTCGGCCAGCTTCCCGCCGAAGGCCGCCCGGTAGGTGCAGTGGTGCACCGCCCGGGCCACCGCCTGCCGCATCAGCCCCGCCGAGCCGAGCGCGCAGTCCAGCCGGGTCGCGGAGACCATCCCGATGATCGTGCGCACCCCGCGGCCCTCCTCGCCGACCCGGCGCGCCCAGGTGCCGTCGAACTCGACCTCGGCGGAGGCGTTGGAGCGGTTGCCCAGTTTGTCCTTCAGTCGCTGGATGAGGAAGACGTTGCGGTCGCCGTCGGGCAGGACCCGCGGGACCAGGAAGCAGGTGAGCCCGCCCGGGGCCTGCGCGAGCACCAGGAACGCGTCCGACATCGGCGCCGAACAGAACCACTTGTGCCCGGTCAGCAGATACGTGCCCGCCTCGGCGAGCGGCCGTGCCTGGGTGGTGTTGGCGCGGACGTCGCTGCCGCCCTGCTTCTCGGTCATGCCCATGCCGAACAGCGCACCGGGCTTCTGACCGGCGGGCCGCAGCTCCCGGTCATAGACCGTGGAGGTCAGCCGGGGCTCCCACTCGGCGGCCAGCTCCGGGTCGGCGCGCAGCGCGGGCACGGCCGCGTGCGTCATCGACAGCGGACAGCAGGTGCCGGCCTCGACCTGTGTCCAGACCAGGAACCCGGCCGCCCGGCGCACGTGCCCGGACGGCCGGGTCCAGGCACCGGTCAGCCCGGCCGAGACGCCCTTGCCGAGCAGCCGGTGCCAGGCCGGGTGGAACTCGACCTCGTCGATCCGGTGGCCGTACCTGTCGTGGCTGCGCAGCCGGGGCGGGTGCTCGTTCGCCTGCACCGCCCACTCCTCCAGCTGTGCCGAACCGGCGGCCCGGCCGAGCGCGGACAGCTCCGCGCGCACCTCGTCCAGGAGGTCCGGGCCGGTGTGACGGTCGACGGCCTCGGCGAGCGCCCGGTCGGCGGTGAAGACGTCGTAGCCGACCAGCGGGGGCGGCTGGTTCGTCACGGTGTGAGTGGAGGTGCCTGCCATGAGGGGAACCTACCCGGGAAGGCGGTGGTGATGGCCTCCAGAGTGGCACAGCACCGCCCCGAAGCGGGCCGGAACCGGTTCCCCGAAGCGCGCCGGAACCGGTTCCCCGGGGCCGCCGGGACCGGTCATCGGCCCCGGAAGGTGAGGGCGGTCCCGTGCTGCGGATACCTTTGGGTCGTGCAGCCAGCAAGTGATACCCCCGAGCGGCCGGCCGGCCGGCTCCACCGGGCCAGGGCCCTCTACCGGAACGTCTCCAAGCGCAGGACCGCCTGGCTGTTGCTCAAGGACACCGTCAACTCCTGCATGGAGTACCGCATCCTGGGCCTGGCGGCCGAGGCGGCGTTCTTCACGCTGCTGTCGGTGCCGCCGCTGCTGCTGAGCCTGATCGGACTGCTCGGGTACGTCGACGACTGGACCGGCGCCGACACCATCCACAGCCTGGAGACCAACCTCCTGGAGGCATCCCGCACGGTGCTGTCCGACAAGGGCGTCAAGGAGATCGCCGAGCCCATCCTGCACGACGTGATGCAAGGCGGCCGGCCCGACGTCATCTCCATAGGGTTCCTGTTCGCCCTGTGGTCGGGCTCGCGCGCGGTGAACGTCTTCATCGACACCATCACCGTCATGTACGGCCTCGACGGCGTCCGGGGCATCGTCAAGACCCGGATCATGGCGTTCCTGCTGTTCATCGTGGCGCTGCTGATCGGCTCGGTGGCGTTGCCGCTGATGGTGGCCGGGCCGGACGCGGTGGTACGGATCGTGCCCTGGTCGGAGACGGTCGTGCAGGTCCTGTACTGGCCGGTCGTGATCATCCTGTCCATCGTCTTCCTGACCACCCTGTACCACGTCTCGGTGCCGGTCCGCTCCCCGTGGATCGAGGACGTGCCCGGTGCCCTGGTCGCCCTCGCCATGTGGGTCCTGGGCAGTTTCCTGCTCCGCATCTACCTCACGAGCACCATCGAGGGCGCCACGATCTACGGCTCCCTCGCCGCCGCCGTCGCGGTCCTGCTGTGGATCGGTGTGTCCGCCTTCGCCGTGCTCGTCGGCGCGGCGGTGAACGCGGCCATCGACCGGGTCTGGCCGGCCGCGGCCACGGCCGCCGCGCGCGAGGCCAACGAGCGGGTGCGGGAGGCGCAGGTCGCCGAGTACGTCGCCCGCGCCGCGGCGGCCCGCGAGACCGACCCCGACGACCCCGACATGCCCTCCGAGTTCCCCGAACGCTGGTCCCGCTTCCTGCCCCCCGAGGACGTGACGGCCCGCCTCCGCACCCATGCGAAGAACCCGCACCATGCGCACAAGGCCACCGGGGGCAGCGGCGGCAAGGGGACCACCGGCCATCACGGGAGCAACGGGAACCCCTCACACCCGGAGCAGTGACGGTCCGGCCGACTCGTACACCCGGACGGCCGCAGCGACCTCCGGCCGAGGCAGCGCGGAAGGAACGGGCAGAGCCGACGGGGCCGGGGTGCTGACGGGCTCTTGGGCTGACGGGCCGAGGTCCCGACGGGCCGAGGTGCTGACGGGCCGGGGTCCCGACGGGCCGAGGTGCTGACGGGCCGGGGTCCCGACGGGCCGAGGTGCTGACGGGCCGGGGTGCTGACGGGCTCACGGGCCGATGGGGCGAGGAGCCGGCGGGACGAGGAGCCGGCGGGTCGGTGGGTCGAGGAGCCGGCGGGTCGGTGGGTCGAGGAGCCGGCGGGCCGACGGAACGCGGACAGCTGAGGAGAGCCGAGAGGGAAGGGGTGGACCTGTTCTTCGCGGTCCTGCCGGCCACCGCCGCGCTGGTGGCCCTGATCGGCGGCGGCCCGCGCGTGATGCTGTTCAGGGACGCCGCCGTGGCAGGCGGCCGGGTCCTCGGCACCGCGTTCACCGGCAGACCGCTGGCCTTCCAGCTGAGCCGGCGACCGCACCGGGGCGGGGCGGCCCGCGCGCGGACCAGGATCTGGCGGGACGGCGCCGCGGTCCGCCGGGGCCTGCGGGTGCTGACCCTGGTCTGCGGGCGGTCAGCCGGTCCTGAAGGAGTCGGACACCGGCGGCGGACACCGGCCCGGTTCCGCGCGGCGGCGCGTGCGGCGGCCGGGACGGTCCGCCGCGAGGTGCTCGACGAGGACGAAGGTCACGCTGATCAGCAGGGACCAGGCGCCGAACTTGGCCAGCGGCACCGGCTGCCAGCCGCCGAGCTGCTGCGGATAGCTCCACGCGCCCGCATAGGTCGCGGCGTTCTCGGCGACCCACAGGAAGAAGCCGATCAGGACGAAGGAGGCGGGCAGCGGCATGCGGTAGCGGTGCGCGCCGACGCTGAAGCCCACCCAGGTGCCGGCGGTCGCGGCGGTCATGGCCACCGCGAGCGGCCAGCGCAGGTCCGGTATCCAGTGGTGGGTGAAGAAGTTGAGGTAGACGGCGGCGGCCACCAGGGTGGTGGCGGCGGCGCGGTAGCGGGTGTAGCGCAGCCGCATCAGCCGCCGGGCCCGGCACACATAGCCGGCGACCGCCGCGTACATGAAGCCTCCGTACAGCGGCACTCCCGCGATCTTGGTGAGGGCGTCCTCCGGGTAACTCCAGGACCCCAGGCGCACCTTGACCAGCTCGAACAACAGCCCCACCACATGACAGACGGCGATCACCGCGGTGTCCCGGCGGGTCTCCCAGCCCACCCGGTGGGCGACGAAGGTGAGCAGCACGCCGTAGAGCAGGACCAGGTCGTAGCGTGCCACGGGCAGCGGCGGCAGCAGCCGGGAGGCGCCGATCCCGGCCAGCAGTGCCACGGCGAAGGCGCAGGCGCGGGCCTGGACCACCCCGAACCGCACCAGTTGCCCGAGCCCGTACCGGAGTCCTCTCGGGACGGACCTCTCCTGGTGACGCATGCCTCCTCCTTCGCGCGACGGCGAGGCCCTGATCGTAGAGGCATAATTGAACACGTTCAAAGAGTGGATCGCCCTCCGGCCGACCTGACGGCCGGGGAGAATGCCTCGCGGTGCGCGGGACGGCGTCGCAGGATCCGGTGGTCCGGGGGGAGGGGCGGTGCTGGGCGGACGAGACGGTCCAGCAGAGGCGCAACGGCGTTCATCCCGCGCGGGGTTACGGGATCGAGACCGCCCGGTGGAACGTCCGTGCGGCACCATGGGCGGATGATCCGTACCGTACGCGCCCTGCCGCTGCTCCTGCTCCTCCCCGCACTGCTCACCGCGTGCGGCACCGAGAAGGCGGACGGGGGCACTGGCAAGACGGGTGCCGGCGCCGGGAAGACGGCGGATGCCGGTGAGGTCCGGGAGTCGGCGTCCGCCGTGCCCGGGCGAGCCGGACTGGACGCACGGTTGCGCGCGTTGGGTATCGCCCCGGAACTCGTCTACGTCACCGACGCGCCGGGCTTCACGCTCGCGCAGCAGTCCGTCGGGGTGAACGGTGACGACGGCTTCTCCGTCGCGTACTGGGCGAAGAACGGTGCCGTACTGCACCTCTACGCAGAGCGGGGCAGCGCGGCCGGCTGTCCCGAGGGGTATGCCTGTCTGGCGCCGGCCAAGGGTCAAGTGGTGCGCATCAGTGGGGAGAAGGTGGCCCCCGCCGTGATCCGCTCAGCCGCCGACGCCGTCCACCGCCCCACGCCGGCCGAACTCGCCGGCCTCCTGCCGCCGGCCCCCACGGCGACGGCCCCGGTGGCGCGCGGCGACCTCCCCTCGTACGGCGACGGAGCGCCCGACAACAGTGTGGGCGAGGGTGGCTGAGCCGCCGTGCACGATCGCCCGGCGGACCGGCGCCGGCCCGCCCGACCGGAGTCCCTCGGCACGCCTCCTCGTCTCCTCCTCTACACCCGCACCGCCGACTACCGCCACGACTCCATCCCGGACGCCGTCGCCGCCGTCCGGGCGCTCGGCCGGTTCGCCGTCGAGCACACCGAGGACCCGGCCGACCTGGAACGGCCGCTGGACGGGTTCGCGGCCCTGGTCTTCCTCTCCACCAGCGGGGACGTGCTGACCCCGGCCGGACGCGAGCGGCTGGAGCGGTATGTCGCGTCGGGCGGGGGCTTCGCCGGGGTGCACGCGGCGGCCTGCACCGAGTACGGGTGGCCGTACTACGGCGAGCTGCTCGGCGCCCGTTTCACCCGGCACCCCTCCCACCAGCCGGGTCGTGCCCTCGTCGTGGACCCCGGCCATCCCGCCACCCGGCACCTGCCGGCCGGGTGGGAGTTCACCGACGAGTGGTACGACTTCGACCACGCCCCGGGCGGCCGGACCCGGGTGCTGCTGCGTGCCGACGAGACGTCGTACGGCGGCGGCGGGATGGGCGCGGACCATCCGCTGGCCTGGTGCCGCGAGCGGAGCCCCCAAGGCGGACGCGTGTTCTACACGGCACTCGGCCACGCCTCCGCCGCATACCGCGACCCGGTCTTCCTGGCTCACCTGAACGGAGGGCTCGGCTGGGCGTCCCGGCTCGACAAGTGACGTTTCTGCGGTGAACCGGTTCCGCCATCGGGGTGAGTAAAGCTGGCGTAGGGGGAAGGTCACGTGACTATCTAGAGATGCTCTTGTCTTGGCAAAGGGCGTCGAGACGCGTCGGGTCGACCCCGCACCGCGTCACCCACCCACAGGAGGAGCCGGACCTTGACTTACGGTAAGAAGCTGCGCGAGCGCATCGCCGGGCCCGGGACCACACCGCTGATCGGCGTGTACGACATGTATTCGGCGTCGATCGCGGCCAAGCACTACGACGGGATGTTCGTATCGGGCTTCGGCTTCGCGGCCTCGTACTACGGGCTGCCGGACATCGGATTCATCGCCTGGCCGGACATGGTGGCCTTCGTCCAGCGACTGCGGGGGGCCTTCCCGCACCACCATCTGCTGGTCGACATCGACGACGGATACGTCGACCCCGAGGTCGCCTGTCACGTCGTCGAGGGGCTGGAGCGCATCGGCGCCTCCGGGGTGATCCTCGAGGACCAGAAGCGGCCCCGCCGCTGCGGCCACGCCGACGGCAAGCAGGTGCTGCCGCTGGGGGAGTACCTGGAGAAGCTGCACCAGGTCCTGGAGACCCGCAAGGACCTGGTCGTCGTGGCCCGTACGGACGCCACCGACGAGCACGACATCCTGCACCGCGCCGAGATGCTGGCCGCCACCGACGCCGACGTGGTGCTGGTCGACGGGGTGCGCAGCGTCGAGTGGATCAAGCGGATCCGGGAGGTCGTCGGCGACAAGCCGCTGCTGTTCAACCAGATCGCCGGCGGCAAGTCACCCCGCCTGTCCCTCGGTGAACTGTCCGGCCTCGGCGTGGATGTCGCCATCTACAGCACCCCCTGTCTGTTCGCCGCGCACGAGGCGATGGACACCGCGCTCACCGGCCTGAAGGCGGCCGACGGCCGGCTGCCGGAGGTGGATCCCGCGAGCGGGGTCGGCGTCAAGGCGTCCACCACTCTGCTGGAGCGCAACATCGCCCGCGACCGGCTCACCCCCGAGGGCGTGGGCGTGTGAGTCGTGCCGTGCCCCGGCTGGGCATCGCCACGGCGGTCGCCGCCGCGCTCCTCTCAGCCGCCGCGGCGCCCGCGGTCGCCTCCGGCAGCCTGATCACCGTGATCGACAACTCCCGTACGGGAACCGACAATTCGGAGACCGACTCGTTCCTCGAGGTGGACCGCACGGCCAACGCGCAGGCCGGCAGCGGCGGCACCGCCGGCAGCGACCACGACGGCAGCGCCGTGGACGTGGTGGAGGCCCTCGCCGCCGCCGGCCGGGACGAGGGGGACTGAGGGACAACGGAACGGGACGACGGCCGGGCACCCCGTGCGGGAGGTGCCCGGCCGTCATGGTGCTGCCGGTCCCCGGATCTCAGTCCTCGCTGAGGTCGGGGCGGCCGTTCTCGTCGACCTCGACATCCTCCTTCGGATCGTGCTCGTCGGAGGGCGAGGTCACGGTGGCGCGCTGCTGTCCGGGAGCGAGGGTGTGGCAGGCGGCGTGTGCCGTGCCGTAGGCGGTGACCAGGGCGACTGCGGCCACGGCGAGGGCCGCGGCGGTACGCGTGGTGTGCTTCATGCCCGGCGAACGATCTTGCGCGCGCGTGGTCACCCTCCGCCGCCCGAACCCGCCGTGCGCGTCACGCAGTTGGCCGCGGCGCGGGGCCGGACGCCGGGGGCGGGGCCGTACTCGCGCGTCGTACCGGCCGCGCCGGCACCTCGGTCGGCGCGCCCTCGGGCCGGTCGCCGTGCGTCACCCGCACCGGCGCACGGTGGCATCGCCGCCCTCTCCGCTGACGGCCGGGGGACGGTGCGGGGCGTGACACAGCGCGCCTCGGGCAGGCGGCCGAAGCCCACCGCACGGCTCCCGGCCCGGGTCCGGCACCCCTGATGTACACCGAACGGCCCACAGCCGGGGGCTGTGCACCGGAATACCTCCGGGCGGTGTGGTGCTCTGAAATGAGCACAGCACGCGCGAGGCGAAGGGCTGGTGGGCGATGACGGCGGACCGGACGGGCCCCGTGGTGCGCACGCCTCACGGAGCCGTGCGCGGCCGGTACGAGCGGGGGATCGCGGTCTTCCGGGGCATCCCGTACGCCGCCCCGCCGTTCGGCCCCCTGCGGTTCCGCCCGCCCCGCCCGCCCGAGCCCTGGGACGGGGTGAGGGACGCCGGCGCCTTCGGGCCCACCGCGCCGAAACCGGCGTACTCCGAGGCGTTCGCCCCGTACCTGTCCGACCCCGTCGTCCCCGGCGACGACTGTCTCAACCTCAACGTATGGACCCCCGAGCCGGGGCCGGGCGCCCGGCTGCCGGTGCTGGTCTGGCTGCACGGTGGCGCTCTGACCAGGGGCTCCTCCGCGGTGCCCGTGTACGACGGCGCCGCCTTCGCCCGTGACGGGGTCGTCTGTGTCTCGGTCAACTACCGACTGGGAGTCGAGGGCTTCGGCCTGTTCCCGGACGCGCCCCCGAACCCCGGGCTGCGTGACCAGTTCGCCGCACTGTGCTGGGTGCACGAGACGGTCGCGGCCTTCGGCGGCGACCCCGACCGGATCACGCTGTGCGGCCAGTCGGCCGGCGCCATCAGCGCGGGCGCCCTGCTCGCCGCACCCCGGACGCAGGGCCTGATCCGGCGGGCGGTGCTGCAGAGCGGCGCGCCCGAGGTCTCGGACCGCGACAAGGTACGGCGGATGGTGCGCCGGATGGCCACCCGGCTGAAGATCCCCGCCACCGCCGAGGCGTTCGCCGGCGTCGACCGCGAAGCGCTGCTGCGCACCCAGGCCGAGGCCGGCCGCCTCAGCAGCCCGGTGCTGGGCGGACCCGGGTTCCACATCGTCGTGGACGGTGACCTCGTGCCCCGCGACCCGCTGAAGGCGCTGACCGAAGGCGCCGCCGCCCGGGACGTCGAACTGCTCATGGGCTGGACCCGGGACGAGTACCGGCTGTGGCTGGTGCCCGGCGGGCTGGTGGAGCGCATCGACCGGCTCGGCGCCGTAGCCCTGGCCGCGGCCACGGTCCGCTGCCACGCGGGCCACGACATCCCGCGCGGCTACCGGGCCCTGCACCCCGACGCCGGGACCGCCGAGATCGTCGGCCAGATGGTCACCGACCACCTGCTGCGGGTGCCCCTGCACCGGCTCGCCGACGCCCGCCCCGGCGGCTCCTACGTGTACGAGTTCGCGTGGCCGTCCCGCCTGCCCGGCCTCGGCGCCTGCCACGCGCTGGAGCTGGGATTCGTCTTCGGGACCGGGGACGTAGCCGAGGCGAAGAAGCTGGCCGGTGAGGGCGCCCCGCAGGAACTGTGCGACGCGATGCACGCCGCCTGGGTACGGTTCGTGACGCACGGGGCCCCCGGCTGGGCGGCGTGGGACGCCCGTCATCCGGTACGGATCTTCGACGACGGCGTTCCGGACACCGCATACGGTCCACGGGATGCGGAGGTCGCCCTGTGGTCGACCGCGTCCACCCCGCCGGAGGTCCCGCGGACGGCCGTACCCCGCGCTCCGGGCGCCGAACTCGGCGCCGCCATGCGCCGGCTGCGCCGGTCGATGGGAACCCTGCGCCGCTGAGCCGACCGGACGGGCACGCCAGTACGACGGCGCCGGCTCGCGCCCCGCGCGGGATCCGGGGCCGCCGCAGCGGAGCGCCCCCGACGATGGACCGGCGTTGGTCGAGCAGCCCCGCCAGCGCGGCGCGGCGCGGCCGGAGCGGGGCGCCCCCGACGATGGACCGGCGTTGGTCGAGCAGTCCCGCGAGCGCGGCGCGGCCGGAGCGGGGCGCCCCCGACGACCGACCGGCGCTAGTCGAGCAGCCCCGCCACCGCGGCGATTCCCTCCGGCCCCACCCGGCAGCACCCCCCGATCAGCCGCGCCCCCGCCCGCCGCCACGCGGCGACCTGCGCGGCGCTGAACGTCGTACGCCCCCGCCAGGCGCGTGCCTGCGCGTCCCAGCCCTCGCCGCTGTTGGGGTAGGCCACGACCGGTCGGCCGGTCACCCGGGCCGCGATCTCCACCGCGGGCTCGACGTCTTCGGGCGCGCAGCAGTTCACACCGACGGCGATGACCTCGTCCGCATCGGCGGCGAGAGCGAACGCCTCCTCCAGCGGTTGCCCCGCCCGCGTCCGCCGGCCGTCGACCGTGTACGACAGCCAGGCCGGCACCCCCAGCCCGCGCACCGCCCGCAGCAGCGCGACGGCCTCGTCGGTGTCGGGGACGGTCTCCAGTGCCAGCACGTCCGGCGCCGCGGCGGCCAGCGCCTCGATCCGGGGCCGGTGGAACCGCTCCAGCTCGGCCACACTCAGTCCGTACCGGCCCCGGTACTCGGAGCCGTCCGCGAGCATCGCCCCGTACGGCCCGACCGAGGCCGCCACCCACAGCGGGCGGTCGACGCCCCTGTCCGCCGCCTGCCGGGCCGCCTCGCGGGCCAGCTCCACACTGCGGGCGAGCAGCCGCGCGGCTTCCGCACGGCCGATGCCGCGCTTCCCGAAGCCCTCGAACGTGGCCTGGTAGCTGGCGGTGATCGCCACGCTCGCGCCCGCGAGGAAGTAGGCGAGATGGGCTTCGGTGACCGCCTCGGGCAGCTCGGCGAGCAGCCGCGCCGACCACAGACCGTCGCTCAGATCATGCCCGGCCGACTCCAGCTGGTTGGACATGCCGCCGTCGAGCACGACCGTCCCGGCGGCGAGGGCGTCGGCGAGGCTGGGAGAGGTGTCGCTGGTCATGCGACGACGCTAGTCGAAGCGGCAGGCACGCCGGGCCGGCGGGGCGGTCACGTCGACCGGCACGCCCGCACCGGGGAAGGCCGTCGTTCCCGAGCCGCCCCGGTCCGCGCGCGGAGTGGGGCGGCTCCGCCGCGCACGGGCCTGGTCCGCGACGACCCCCTCGTCGCGCATCTGGTGCCCGAGGGCGAGGTACGGGTGGGATGAACTCCCGGACGCCCCGACCGGCACCGGGGTGCCCCGGGTCCCGTGAGGAAGGACGGCCACCGCCGTGATCGAACTGCCCGCCGACGACCGCGCGTCGAGCCCGTACACCGGCTACACCCGAACCCACTGGGAGGCCGCGGCCGACGCCCTGCTCGCCGCCGTCGAGCCGTACGCCACCCCTGACCGCGCCCTCTACCACCTGCCCGGCGACCGGGTGAGTCACTCCGGGCGTCTGTCCGACGGTCTGGAAGGGTACGCCCGCACGCTGCTGCTGGCCGCGTTCCGCCGCGACGAGACCGTGCTCGGCCGTTACGCCGAGGGCCTCGCGGCCGGTCCCGGCGGTGTCTGGCCGCGGATCACCGACCGCAGCCAGCCACTGGTCGAGGCCGCCTCGGTCGCGCTCGCCCTGCGGCTGACCCGGCCGCTGCTGTGGGACCGCCTGGACGACGCGGTGCGCCAGCGGACCGCCGCCTGGCTGGCGGACGCGCTCACCGCCGAGCCCTGGCCGTGCAACTGGGAGCTGTTCCCGGTCACCGTCGGCGGCTTCCTCGCGGAGATCGGCCACCGCGAGGAAGCCGCCCGCAAGGCGATCGACCGCGGGCTGGAGCGGATCGAGGGCTGGTACGTCGGCGACGGCTGGTACACCGACGGCGACGGCCGCAAGTTCGACTACTACAACGGCTGGGCCATGCATCTGTACACGGTCCTGCACGCCTGGCTGGCGGACGACGGCGAACTGCTCGACGCGTACGGCCGACGGCTGTCGCGTCACCTCGCGGACTACGCCCGGCTCTTCGGCGGCGACGGCGCCCCGCTGTACCAGGGCCGCTCCCTGACCTACCGGTTCGCGACCGCGGCCCCGCTCTGGCTCGGCGCGCTGACCGGACACACGCCCCTGCCGGCGGGTGAGACGCGGCGCCTGGCCTCCGGAGCCCTGCGGTACTTCCTCGACGGCGGCGCGGTCGACGAGCGGGGCCTGCTGCCGCTCGGCTGGCTCGGTCCCGACACCTCGCTCGTGCAGAGCTACTCGGGTCCCGCCTCCCCGTACTGGGCGAGCAAGGGCTTCCTCGGCCTGCTGCTGCCGCCCGGGCACGAGGTGTGGACGGCACCGGAGGAACCGGCACCGGCCGACCGCGCCGACGCGGCACACCCGATGCCCGCCCCCAACTGGCTGCTCCAGACCACCCGTTCCGACGGCCTGGTCCGGCTGCACAACCACGGCAGCGAGGACGTCCGGTACGACCCCTACTACACCCGGCTCGCCTACTCGACCGCCACCGCGCCCCTGCCGTCGTACGACAACAGCGTGATCGTCGGCGGTGATCCGCACCGTACGGGGATCGAGCCGCTCGGCACGGGCGAGAGCTGGATCGCCTCCCGGCACACCGTGCGCGCCGGCATCACCGTCACCACCCTGGTGGCCGTCCGGGGCGCCGTGGAAGTGCGGGCCCATCTGGTGGCGGGCGCGTCCCCCGGAACCCCGGTACGGGTGACGGGCTGGCCCGCCACGGACGGCGTGCGAGCCGAACTCGTCCCGGTCACGGGCCTGTCGGCGGTTCTGGGGGACGGTGTGCGGGCCGAACTCGCCCCGGGTGCGGGCCTGTCGGCGGAACCGGGGGTCGGCGTGGTGGCCGAACTCGCCCCGGGTGCGGGCCTGTCGGCGGAGCCCGGGGACGGTGTGCGGGGCGAACTGGCCCCGGGTGCGGGCCTGTCGATCGGGCTGACCGGGGTGACCGGGGGCGGTGCGGCCACGCTCTTCGTGGTGCTCGCCCGGCTCACCGGGGAGCCGGACCCCCTGCCCCTGACGGATCTGGTGGGCATCACGGTGCGGAGGACCGACGACGCCCGGGTGGGCTACGAGGTGCGGGTGAGCTGGGCCGCGGGCCCCGACGCCGCCTTCCGCTTCACGGCGTCGGCCGGCCGGTCCGCGGGCTCGTCGTGGTCGGTGACCCCGCACGCGGCGGCTTGACGGAGGAGGGGTGACAGGCGTGCAGGCCCGCGAGGGCGCGGGGGCGCGGGCCACCGCGCACGGTTCGGCGGGCGCCGAACCGAGCCGACGCTAGCGTGGCCGTATGACCGCAGAGTCCGCCTTCCTCACCTTCACCGGCCTCCACCACCGCCCGGGAGAGCCGCTGCTGCTGCCCAACGCCTGGGACCACGCCTCGGCCGCCGCCCTCGCGGCCCGGGGGTTCCCGGCGATCGCCACGACGAGCCTGGCGGTGGCGGCGGCCGTCGGCCTGCCCGACGGGGAGGCCGCGACCCGCGAGCACACCGTTCGTCTCGCCCTCACCCTCGGCTCCGGGCCCTATCTCCTCTCGGTCGACGCCGAGGACGGCTTCAGCGAGGACCCGGACGAAGTCGCTGAACTGGCACGGGAGTTGTGGGCCGGCGGTGCCGTCGGTATCAACCTGGAGGACGGCCTGTGCCCGGCCGGCCGGCACGCGGCGAAGATCGCGGCCGTGAAGGCGGCCGTACCGGGCCTGTTCGTCAACGCCCGCACGGACACCTACTGGGCGGGTGACGGCGACGAGAAGGACACCCTGCGCCGGCTCGACGCCTACCAGGAAGCGGGCGCCGACGGGGTCTTCGTGCCGGGTGTGGACGACCCGGAGCGCATCGCCGCCCTCGTCCGGCACACCGATGTCCCCCTCAACGTGCTGTACTCGCCCGCCGGTCCCACGTTCGCCCGCCTCGCCGACCTCGGCGTGCGTCGCGTCAGCCTCGGCTCGCTGCTGTACCGGCGGGCGCTCGGCGCGGCCCTGGACGCGGTGGCCGACATCTCGGCCGGGCGCGCCCCGAGCGGTACGACCCCGTCCTACGCCGACGTCGCGGCACTCGAACGCAGCGTCTCGGTGAGCAGGTCGGCGAACTCCACCGGGTGATCCAGCGTGCCGAGATGCCCGCCCGGGAAGGCGACGCAGGCGCTCCCCAGCCGCTCGGCGAGCAGCTCGGCCGTGCGGTGCAGGAGCTGACCGCGGGAGTCGGCGCCGAAGCCGACCGTGAGCCGGCCGGGAGGCGGGGCGACGGCGGGCGCGTACGCGCTGAACGGGCGCAGGACACGAGCCAGGAAGACGCCGAACGCAGTGGCCGACCCGCCCTCGGCGGGCGGGCGTTCGGCCCCGTCCAGCTGGTCGATCAGCTCGGTCCGGCGTGTCGCCCCGTGCGGCAGGACCGTGACGCACGGCGGTTCGTGCGCGACCCCGTGCGCCACCCGCTCGGGGTGCCGGGCCAGCAGGTCCAGGGCGGCGATGCCACCGGAGCTGGTGCCGAACAGGTACGCCGACTCACCGTCCGGCAGCACCGCGTCCAGCACCCGCCGCGCGCCCTCGCTCCAGTCCGCCACCCGCTGCTCGGCGACCGGCCTGCCCAGCCGGCCGTGCGCGAGGCCCAGCGGGTCGTACGTCACCACGGTGAAGCGGGTCGCCAGCCGTGCGGTCAGCGGCCCGAGGCCCATCGGATGCCCGGCTCCGCCCGGCAGGAGCAGCAGGACGGGACCGCGGCCCGTCACGTCGTAGTGCAGCGGGTCAGTCATCGCTCTTCTGCTCCCGGGGCCAGTGTTCGAGGGTGATGTGCAGGGCGTCGACCGCCTTGTCCCAGGAGGCCCGCACGTCCCGGTCCGCGCCGAAGCCGCCCGCGCCCTCCAGCACGCAGTACCCGTGGAACGTGCTGCGCAGCAGGCGCACCGCGTCCGTGAGGTCCGGTTCCGCCAGGCCGTAGGCGCGCAGCATGCCGTAAGTGATCTCCGCCGTGCGGCGCAGTGCGGGGGAGTCCGCGATCAGGGCCTGGTCGATGCGGATCTGGGTGGCGGCGTACCGGCCCGGGTGCTCCAGGGCGTACTCCCGGTAGGCGCCCGCGAACGCCGCCAGTGCCTGCTTGCCCGCCCGCCCGGCCACGGCCGCCGCGATCCGGTCGATCAGCTCGCCGCCCGCGTGCAGCGCCAGCCGGGTGCGCAGGTCCTGGAGGTTGCGGACGTGCGAGTACAGGCTCGCGTCCTTGACCCCGAAGCGGCGGGCCAGCGCGGAGACGCTGATGCTGTCGAAGCCGACCTCGTCCGCCAGCTCGGCGGCGGCCGCCACCAGCCGTTCCGTGCTGAGTCCCGCCCGGGCCACACGCCCACCTCCTTGGATGTCTAGGTGCAATCCTAGAGCATCTAGGTAGGTGGGCGGCCGGGCGCCTCGCCGCGCGGCCGGCCCCGGGAGAGCCGGCCGCGCGTACGCCGGGATCCGTGCGGTTCAGCCGGCCTCGGCGGCGGGCACGGCGAAGACGAACGAGAACGTGGCCGGCTCGGCCGGCAGGTGGTACTGGGGCAGCGGGCCCGGGCCGCAGGACTGGGAGCCGATGCCGTGCTGGCCGTGGTCGAGGTTCACCCAGACCGTCTCGCCGGGCACGAGGTCGCTGCGATGGGCCGCCGCGTCCAGCTGCTCGGTGGTCCAGCGGCGAGCGGTGAGGTGGAACGCGGGGTCGCCCTCGACGCGCAGGCCGCCCAGCTCCGCCCAGCGGACGTCGATACGGGCGCCGTTCTCCTGGGGACGAACGTACGGCGTCTGCATGTCGTCCACGGTCGACCGCCAACGGCCGATCGCGGACGCCGTTTTGGTGTCCGGATACGCCTCGCCCGGACCACCGCCGTACCACTCCACACGGTCGGCCGCCGACAGCCCGAAGCGGATGCCGAGCCGGGGGAGGGGCAGCGTCCAGTCGCCCTCCGGGACGGTACCGACGGTCAACCGCAGCCGGTCACCGTCCGACGTCCAGCGGTACACCACCGACAGCCCCAGGGCCCGGGCGGCCGGCGCCACCCTCGTGCGGACCGTCAGCGCGTCACCGGCCGTCTCCACCGCGTCCAGCCGGTGCCGCATCCGGTGCAGCCCCAGCTTGCGCCAGAGCGGGCCGTAGCGGAGGTCGCTCTGCCAGGCGGCGCCGTCGTCGTTGTCGGTGGTGGCCCGCCACACGTCCAGACGCAGACCGCGGACGGTGACGTCCCCGATGGCCCGCAGGGCACCGGTGCGGGCGTCGAAGACGCCGGGGCCGAGCGTGATCAGCCCGTCGCCCGGCACCGGCCGGGCGGTCGCCGCGACGGACGGCGCCCGACGCTCCGCCGCCGGGAGCTGGCCCCAGGCGACCACGTGCTCCTTCGCCGCCCACGGGGTGTCGGCCGCGAGCACCGCGCGGATCGTCCAGTGGGCCTCGCCCGCCGGCGCTCCGGCCGGCGGCTCGGGCAGTTCGACGTCGGCGGACGCGCCGGGTGCCAGCGCGGGCACCGGCAGCGTGCCGCGGCCCACCGCTTCGCCCTCGACCTCGTAGGACCAGGAGAAGACCAGTGCCGACAGGTCGGCGAAGTCGTGCTTGTTGGTGACGCGGACCGTGCCGGCCGTAGGGCCGCCCGTGATGCCGACCGGTTCGATCACCTTCTTGTACTCGGTCAGGCCGGGGGAGGGCCGGCGGTCCGGGAAGAGCAGGCCGTCGCAGACGAAGTTGCCGTCGTGCAACTCCTCGCCGAAGTCGCCGCCGTAGGCGTAGCCCAGCCGGGGATGGGCGATGCCGTGGTCGATCCACTCCCAGACGAAGCCGCCCTGGAGCCGGTCGTGGGCGTCGAAGAGCCTTTGGTAGTCGGCGAGTCCTCCGGGACCGTTGCCCATGGCGTGCCCGTACTCGCAGAGGACGAGCGGGAGTCCGCGACGCCCGCGGGGTCCGCCGTCCAGACCGCGGCCGATCCGCTCGACCTCGGCGTGGCCTGCGTACATGCGCGAGTACATGTCCGTGTCACGGCAGTTCGGGTCACCTTCGTAGTGCACCAGCCGCGAGGGGTCCCGGCCGTGGATCCACTCGGCCATCGCGGTCAGGCCCCGGCCGGTGCCGGCCTCGTTGCCGAGGGACCAGATCACGACCGACGGGTGGTTCTTGTCCCGTTCGACCATGCGGGCCGCGCGGTCGAGCAGGGCCGGGGTCCAGCGGTCGTCGTCCACGGGGTTGTCCCGCCAGCCCTGCTCGGTGAAGCCGTGCGTCTCCAGGTCACACTCGTCGATCACCCACAGGCCCAGCTCGTCGCACAGACCGAGGAAGGCCGGGTGCGGCGGATAGTGGGAGGTGCGGACGGCGTTGACGTTGTGCCGCTTCATCAGCAGCACGTCCTCGCGCATGGTCGTGAGGTCCAGCGCCCTTCCCCGCTCGGGATGCCACTCATGCCTGTTGACGCCCTTGAAGAGCACCGGACGGCCGTTCACCTTGATCAGGCCGTCCGACAGGGCCACCGTGCGGAAGCCGATGCGCAGCGGCACCCGTTCGCCCTCGGTGGCCAGCACGCCGTCGTACAGCCTCGGCGTCTCCGCCGACCACGGCTCGGCCGGCACCGTCACCGGCTCGCCCGTCGCGATGTCGATGCCGAGGGCCGGGACGCTCACCCGGCCGTCCACGTCGGAGTCGACACACAGCGTGCCCTCCCCGGTGGTGTGGTCGTACGAGGCGTGCACGAAGAAGTCCAGGACACTGCCCGCCGGCCGGTGCAGCAGGGTGACGTCCCGGAAGACGCCGGGCAGCCACCACTGGTCCTGGTCCTCCAGGTACGAGCCCGCCGACCACTGGTGGACCCGGACGGCCAGGACGTTGTCGGCCGGCCTCAGCAGCTGTCCGACCGCGAACTCGTGCGGCAGCCGGGACCCCTTGAAATCGCCGAGGTCGGTGCCGTTCAGCCAGACCCGGGCGCAGGACTCCACACCGTCGAAACGGAGCACCGCGTCACCGTCCGCGGGCCAGTCCCCGGGCAGGTCGAAGACGCGCAGATGGTCGCCGGTCGGGTTCTCGGTCGGCACCCGGGGCGGGTCCACCGGGAACGGATAGAGGTGGTTGGTGTAGATGGGGGAGCCATGGCCCTGGAGCACCCAGTGGCCGGGGACCGACACCTCCGCCCAATCGCCGGCGTCGTACCCCGGCGCCGCGAAGGAGTCGTCCTCGGCGTCGGCCGTGTCGGACAGCCGGAAGCGCCAGTTGCCGTTGAGGCAGAGGGACTTGGCGTCGGAGGACGGGTACCAGGCGCGGGGTGGCAGCGCCCCGGAGCCCGGGGAGACGTCCTCGACGTACTCGGTGGTTGTGTGCAACGACATGGGTCTCCTAGCTCGGCCTTCGGTACCGGTCTGCGTGCTCCCCGGCACCGGCCGCGCCGGCGACGGGGAACACGAAGGGAGAGGGGTCGGTCTACCGCCCGGTCCAGGACTCGTCGGCGCCGCCGGTGCCGCCATGGCCCGTCCGGGCGAGGACGTACGTCGTGATCGAGCGGGCGGCGAGCGTCGCGGACATCGTGCCGCCGGAGACGGACGGCTTGGCGGCCCTCGCCCAGTTCTCGTCGGCGGACGTCCGCACCGCCTGCGTGGCCCGCACCGGCGTGCCGCCGCCGAAGCGCAGCTTGAGCGCGGTGTCGGTCGTGTGGTGGTTGTTCACCACGACGACCCACTCGCCGCCGCGGTCGTACGCGGAGACCTCCACGCCGTCCGGGACGCCGGTCACGTCGTGGAGGACCGCGCCCGGACGCACGAACTTGCTGTACTGGCCGAGCGCGTAGTAGCGCTTGGTGAAGTACAGGGTCTGGTTGCCGGTGGCCGCGTAGTCGGGGTCGTAGTAGATCAGACCGTCGTTCCAGCCGTCGTCGTTGCGGGCCTCGGGGTCGCTGCCGAACATCTCCGACAGCGCCACCCACCACTGGAACGCGGAGTCGTGGGCGGTCGCGAAGTCCTTGTAGATGATCCGGGACAGGTTCAGCCCGCCGTCGATCGTCGGGTCGTACTCCTGCGCCCAGCCGGTGCCGCCCTTGCCGAAGCAGCAGATCTCCGTCGACCAGGAGTGCTTGCCGGCCGCCCGGGAGGTCGCGTACACCTGCGCCCGGTCCGCGTCGCTCGGGTTGTCGTAGGTGTGATGGGCCAGCTTGGCGACGTACCGGGCCGTGCCGGGCTGGGAGATCCACTGCGGGACCTCGGAGTTGAACTTCGCCGTGCTGGTCGACTCGTCGGCGATGATCGTCGTCCGCTGGTGCCGGGCCCGCTGCTCGGCGCCGAGCGCGCGCACGATGTCGTCGCGCTGGGAGACGTCGACGAGCATGCCCTCCTGACCGCACGAGTCGAAGCTGTTCGTCGGCTCGTTGAACGGGCTGATGTAGTCCAGCCGCACGCCCTGCCGTGCGAAGTGGCCGGTGACATCGGCCAGGTACCTCGCGAAGTCCCCTTCGTGCTCGGCCAACAGATGCCCGCCGCAGCTCTTGCCGTTCGTCTTCCACCCGGCGGGCGCGCTGTTGACGAAGCCGATCAGGTCCTTCACGCCGTACTCGGCGGCGGCGTGGAGGTAGTACCGGCCGGCCTTGTCCTTGCTCCAGTCGTAGCCACCGTCCGGATCCAGGAAGTCCTCCGGGGCGCGCGGCGCGTACGTCACGCCGGTGCCGCCTCCGCCGATGTTGTAGCGGTACGAGCTGAGGTTCAGGCCCTGGCGGGAGAACAGCAGCCGGGCGACCCGGGCCCGGACCCCGGGATCGAAGTGCTGGAGGTCGTTGACCCACCAGGCGCCGGAGGCACCGATGTTGTCGATGGTCTGGGCGGCGTGCGGGGAGACCTCGGCGGTGACCGGAGAGCCGGCCGGGGAGGTGGCGCTCGCGGGCGGGGGGCCGAGCAGGGCCCCGGTGACGGCCAGTGCGGCCGAGGCGGTCAGCAGAAGCGGTTTTCTGATGCGGGTACCGGGCACGTGCATCCCTTCCGTCGTCATGAAGGCGGTGCGGTACGACTCCTTGCGGTGGTGCCGCCTCTGCCTGTCCGCTGCCCGACGGACCGCAGCGCCCCTTCCAGCGCGAACGTGGCCGCGCCCAGGGACACCGGGTCGCCGGGGACCGGGGAGAGGACGATCTCGGTGGCGGCCAGCGGCCGGCGCAGCGCGTGGCCGGCGACCGCCCGGCGGACCTCCCCGAGCAACGGCTCGCCCAGCCGTGCGGCCACCCAGCTGCTGAGGACGACCACTTCGGGGTTGAGGAGATTGATCAGGTCGGAGATGCCGGCGCCCAGGTAACGGGCCGTTTCGTGGACGACCTTGAGGGCGACCGGGTCGTCCTCGGCGACCGCGCGGGCCAGCGCGTCGATGGTGGCGGTCTGGTCCTCGGAGTGCAGCAGGGCGGACCGCGGGCTCAGTTCGCGCAGGTTCTGCATGATGCCGGGTGCCCCGACGTACGTCTCCACGCAGCCGTGGTTGCCGCAGTGGCACAGCCGGCCGTCCAGCACGAGCGTGGTGTGCCCCCACTCACCGGCGCTGTTGCTCACGCCCCGGTGCAGCCCGCCGCCGAGCGCGAGACCGGCGCCGACCCCGGTGCCGAGGTTGACGACCACGGCGTCCCCGCGCCCCCGCGCCGCCCCGAACCACAGCTCCGCGACCGTGCAGGCGCGCAGCGGGTTGTCCAAGTACAGGGGATGGGGGATGTGTCCGGCGAGCAGATCGAGCAGCGGTACGTCGCGCCAGTCCCAGTTGGGCGCGTACTCGGCGACACCGGTGTCGCGGTCCACCTGGCCGGGCACGCTCACCCCGACGCCGAGCACCCGGGCCGCTTCGACTCCGGCCCGGGCGACCACCGAGCCGACCCCGGCGGCGACATGCGCCACCACCTGCTCGGGCCGGCTCTCCCCGGGCCGCATGTCCTCGTCGGCCCGGGCCAGCACGTTCAGCGCCAGGTCGAACAGCTCGACATGGATGTACGTCTCCGCGACGTCCACGCCGATCAGCGCGCCTCCCGACGCGTCGACGGCGACCAGCCCCCGGGGGCGGCCTCCGGCCGAGTCCTCGAACCCGACCTCGGTGATCAGGCCCAGGTCCAGCAGCTCGCCGACGAGGGTGGCCACCGTGGCCAGGCTCAGCCCGGTGGCCGCCGCCAGATCCTGACGGGACGTGGGGGACTCGGCGATGATCTGGCGCAGCACCTCGTAGCGGTTCGCGGTGCGGATGTCACGTGACGTGCGTTTCACGCGGCAGCTCCTCCTCGCCCGTGCGGACCGGACCGGGCCGGAACGGCATCGGCACCGGCGCGGGCGTCAGGCTATGGGCTGGGAGGGACTTTCGACAAGGGGTTAGGAAAGGGGCTGTAGAAAGTCCGCCACCCGGACCCGCCGGCCGGTTCGTCGTGCCGTCGGGCCGGACGAGCGCTTCGGCGGCCCCCTCACCGTCGGTCACCTCCCGCTCCCGTCAGGAGCCCCCGGGCCCCCCGCGTCCTCGAGGAGGTCCCGCACGAAGGCGTTGGTGAACGTGCCCCCGGGATCCAGGGAGCGCACCAGGGCCCGGAAGTCGGCGAGCCGCGCATACCGCCCACGCAGTACCGCCGAGGGGATGCCGTACACCTTCCCCCAGTGCGGGCGCGGGTCGAACGGTGTGAGCACCTCCTCAAGCCGCCGCACCACCGGCAGCACCGCCGCCTCGTCCCGCACCCACGTGAAGTGCAGTGCGACCGAATCCCGCCCGTGGGCCGGGCTGAGCCACTGCTCGTCGGCGGCGACCGTCCGCACCTCGCAGATCTGCAGCACACCGGCGACCGCCTCCCGGACGCCGTCGATCGCGGCCAGCGCGTCGACCGCCGCCGCCCGCGGCAGCAGATACTCCGACTGGATCTCCTCGCCGCTGCTCGGCGTGAACTGCGCCCGGAAGTGCGGCAGCCGCTCGTGCCACGGCCCCGGCACGCCCAGCTGCTCGGTGCAGTTCTCCGTGGGCATGCCCGGTACCGGGTGCACCGGCCGTGCCGCGGGCGCCGCCCACCGGAAGTCCTCCGCCGGCCGGTCCGTGCGCCGCTTGACCCACACCTGCCCGAAGCCCGGCTCCCGCCAGTCCGTGAACAGGCTCACGCTGTACCCGGCGGCCGCGACGGCCCCGAAGTCCAGCCCGCGCAACGGCAGCCCGGTGTACACCCGCTGCTCCACCTCGTACGCCGGCTCCAGGTCGAGCGTGAGCGCGGTGACGACACCCAGCGCGCCGAGCGAGGTCACGGCACCGGCGAACCGCGCGTCGTCCCGGCCGATCCTCACCGCCGTACCGTCCGCGGTGATCAGCTCCACCTCCCGGACCGCCGACGCCAGCGGACCGTTGCCGACCCCCGAGCCGTGCGTGCCGGTCGCCACCGAACCGGCCACCGAGATGTGCGGCAGGGACGCCAGGTTGGGCAGGGCGAGGCCGTGCGCGTGCACGGTGCCGGCCAGTTCGGCGTACCGGACACCGCCCGCCACCCGGACCGTGCGCGCCGCCGTGTCGACCTCGATCAGCCGCGGCAGACCGGCGGTGGACAGCAGGACGCCGTCCGGCCCCGGGTCGGCGATCCGGTTGAAGGAGTGCCCGCTGCCCAGCACCCGCACCCGCGCGTTGGCCGCCACCAGCGCCGCCAGCTCCTCCGGCGTACGCGGACGGCGGAACTCCCGCGCCGCGTACGTGACGGTCCGCGCCCAGTTGGTGAACGTGCCGGCGCGGGTGAACGTGCCCGCGCTGTCCCTGGACTCCTCGCCCGCGGCCTCGGTCATCGGTGCGTCCTCCCGGAGAGTTGCGTGTTCGTTGACCCTCTCATTCGGCGCGATCTACGGTAGAGAACGGTTGCTGCAGGCGCGTCACCGAGCCGGAAGGTCACTTCCTTGACCGAGCGTCCCCGGGCGTTGTTCGCCATGACACCGCAGAACGTGCCGCTCGTCTTCCCGCCGGAGCTGCTGGCCCGGCTGCGCGCGTGTGTGGAAATCGATTCCACCGTGGTGGCGCACGACTTCACCGAGCCCCGTGCCCGGGAGGCCCTCGCCCGGACCGAGATCCTCATCACCGGCTGGGGCTGTCCCCGCCTGGACCCGGCCGCCCTGGACGCGGCCCCGAGGCTGCGCGCCGTGCTGCACGCGGCCGGCTCCGTCAAGGGGTTCACCACTCCCGAGGTGTGGCACCGGGGCATCGCCGTCTCCTCGGCCGCCGCCGCGAACGCCCTGCCCGTCGCCGAGTACACGCTGGCCATGATCCTGCTCGCCGGGAAGGACGTCTTCGCCCTGCGCGACCGGCTGCGCGACCGGCGCGCCTTTCCCTACGACGGCATCCTTCCCGGTATCGGCAACTACGGCCGCCGTGTCGGCATCGTCGGCGCCTCTCGCATCGGCCGCCGGCTGATCGAACTGCTCCGCCCGCACGACCTCGAGGTCACGCTCGCCGACCCCTACGTGGACGCGCCGGAGGCCGCCCGGCTCGGCGTACCGCTGCTGCCGCTGGACGAACTGCTGCGCACCTGCGGCATCGTCAGCCTGCACGCCCCGCAGACGGCCGAGACCCGCCGTCTCATCGGCGCCCGCGAACTCGCCCTGATGCCCGCGGGATCGGTACTGATCAACACCGCACGTGGCGCCCTGGTCGACCACGAGGCGCTGGTCGCGGAACTGCGCGCCGGGCGCCTGAGCGCCGTGCTGGACGTGACCGATCCCGAGCCGCTGGCCGCCGACTCCCCGCTGTACGACCTCCCGAACGCCTTCGTCACCCCGCATCTGGCCGGCTCACAGGGCAACGAGGTGGCCCGTCTCGGCCGCGTGGTGGTGGAGGAGGCCGAACGGCTGTCGTCCGGCGGCGCCCTGCTGCACGCCGTCGACCACGAGACGTTGGAGCGGGCGGCCTGAGCGCGCTCCCCGCGGGCCACCGTCCGCCAGGCCGGCGCATCGGTTCCCGGCGATGGATGTTCACGAGTCCGGCGAAGGTCTCCCGCGCCCTCTCCCCTTCGGACGGTACGGGGGGAGCCCGTGCCCGGTGCGGCGCTGTCGTGCCGGGGGTCTCGCGTGGCGTGTGGGGACCCGGCACGGTTCGGCCGGGGAAGGGGGCATACGGTGTATGACGTACGCCTGAGCCGGGAGGAGACAGACGGATGGGCAGTCGTACCGCGCTGGTCGAGGATCTGATGGAGCGGTTTCCGCAGGTGCCGCGAGAGGCCGTCTTCAAAGAGGACCTCCTTCGCGGCGGCGTCGCCTTCGACCCCTCCGCCCTCAGCGACAACGAGAGCGGCGAGGTCAAGCCGAAGTCGTACTTCATCTTCTCCTTCGACCACGGCACCCTGCCCGAGCTGGGCGAGGCCGCGCTGCGCCGCCCCCCGGAGGAGATCATCCTGACGGGTGGACCCTACGGACTGAGGCGTACGGTCGTCTCCGTACGGGTGAACCCCGCCTCGCCCTACCGCGTCGCCGCCGACGAGGAGGGGCTGCTCGGGCTGTACCTCGACGGCAAGCGCATCGCCGACGTCGGGGTGCCCCCGATGCCCGAGTACTACCGGCACACCCTCTCCAACGGGAAGTCCGTGATGGAGGTCGCGCCGACCATCCAGTGGGGCTACCTGATCTACCTGACCGTCTTCCGGGTCTGCCAGTACTTCGGCGCCAAGGAGGAGTGCCAGTACTGCGACATCAACCACAACTGGCGCCAGCACAAGGCGGCCGGCCGGCCCTACACCGGCGTCAAGGACGTGGAGGAGGTCCTGGAGGCGCTGGAGATCATCGACCGGTACGACACCCAGAAGGCGTCCACCGCCTACACCCTCACCGGCGGCGCCATCACCAAGACGGTGGCGGGGCGGGACGAGGCCGACTTCTACGGGCACTACGCCAAGGCCATCGAGGAGCGCTTCCCGGGCCGCTGGATCGGCAAGGTCGTCGCCCAGGCGCTGCCCAAGCCGGACGTACAGCGGTTCAAGGACTACGGCGTGCAGATCTACCACCCCAACTTCGAGGTGTGGGACCGCCGGCTGTTCGAGCTGTACTGCCCCGGCAAGGAGAGGTACGTCGGCCGCGACGAGTGGCACAAGCGGATCCTGGACTCCGCCGAGGTGTTCGGCGCACGCAATGTGATCCCGAACTTCGTGGCGGGCGTGGAGATGGCCGAGCCGTTCGGCTTCACCACCGTCGACGAGGCCATCGCCTCCACCACCGAGGGCCTGCGCTTCTTCATGTCGCAGGGCATCACTCCCCGCTTCACCACCTGGTGCCCCGAGCCCACCACCCCGCTCGGCAAGGCCAACCCGCACGGCGCGCCGCTGGAGTACCACATCCGGCTGCTCCAGGCGTACCGGCAGACGATGGAGGACTTCGGCCTGTCCTCCCCGCCCGGCTACGGGCCGCCCGGACCCGGCCGCGCGGTGTTCTCCGTCAGCTCCTTCATGGACAGCCTCCCCGCGGACGCGTCGGCGGGGGAGACGGACGGTCCGGCGGAGGCGTCGGCGCGGGTGTGAACTCCCGGAGGCCGGCCGGGCCGTGAGCCGAACCGCGTCCGCGTCCGTACAAGAGGCCGCGGGCGCGGGTCCATGGCGACGCGCGTCCGGGCCACGACCGTCGGTAACCGGATGTGAACAGGCCGCTTGTCAGTTGTGTCAAGGACGTGAAAGGCTCTGTGCCCTGCCGCGAGGTTCCTCGTAACTCCCCTTCGCCTTTGGTGAGTTGCCCTCGCTCGTGGATGCAGGAGTGCCATGCCCGACCTGCCGACCCCCCAGGACGACACCGAGGCCGAGCTGTTCTCGGAGTGCTGGGACGCGGTGCTCTCCTACGCGGACCTGTGCACCTCCGGCTCCCTGACCGCCCAGCAACTGGCCACGGAGTCGTTCACGCTCGGCATGCGGGAGCTGCGCGCCGCCGCGAGCACCCATGTGCGTGGCGCCGGCCTCCCGCACGCTCGGCTCCGCTCGCACGGGTGGACCCCGCTCACCGCACGGCTGCCCACGATCCCGGCCCTGCTCACCGCCGTACGCACCACCGCCGCCGGCTGGGAGGCCGGCGGCCAGGGACACAGGCTCGACCCCGACCTGAGGCTGTGGCTCAACTCCGACAGCGCCGCCCGGTTCTCGGGACCGCCGCTGCGGCGCCCGCTCGCGCTGCGCGGCCTGCGCGACATGCGGGAGGGGGACGCGGCGCTGCTGTGGCTGGCCGAGGTGGAGGCGCTCCCGCTGCCCGCCGTCGCCCGCCGGCTCGGCCTCGACCCGGCCACCGCCGCCGACGAACTCGACCAGGTCCGCACCGTGTTCCGCAACCGCTGCCAACGCGCCCACCTGGACTCCCCGATGGACGCGCAGTGCCGCAGCTACGCCCGCCTGCTGGACGCGGTCACCCGCTCACCCGCCGCCGAGACCCCCGCCGACCTCTCCCGGCACCTGGCCACCTGTGTGCAGTGCGCCGAGGCCGCCGCCTGCCTGCGCCTGCACGGCGGCGGACTGCCGGCCGCGCTGGCCGGCGGCGTCATCGGCTGGGGCGGCCTCGCCTATCTGGAGCGGCGCCGTCGTGCCACCGAGGTCCGCCTCGGCGCGGGCCGCCCCGATCCCGGTACCGCCGATCCCGAGGAGGGCACCGGCCGCAGCGGGGCGCTGCGCGGCGGGCTGATCGGCGTCGCGGTCCTGCTGTCGGCGCTGGCACTCGGCATGTCGATGATGCCCTTCGGTGGCTCCGACGACGACATCGCCGCCACCCAGGCCGACCGGCGGCCGGTCGCCGACCCGGATTTCTCCCGCCCCGCGGACCGTCCCACGGCCCGTCCCACGGCCCGCCCCACCGCCGCCGGCTCGCTCTCCGGCCCGCCCGCCACCCCTCACCCCCGTCCAACGTCCCGCCGGAAGAAGCCCGGCCCCGAACCCCAGGGCACCTCCTCCGCCACCCGCCGCGCCACGCCCACCAGCGTCCCCGCCACCACCCGGCCGGCCGGCTGCCGGGTCGACTACGACCTGACCGACCAGTGGCCCGGCGGCTTCCAGGCCACCGTCACCGTCACCGCCGACCAGGCCCTCACCGGCTGGCAGGTGGCCTGGATCTTCCCCGACGGTCAGCGGGCCGGTCAGATGTGGGACGCCACGGTCCGGCAGAGCGGCTCCCGCGTCACCGCCACAGCCGCCGACTACAACAGGGTGGTCGCCGCGCACGGCACCCTCTCCTTCGGCTTCCTCGGCACCTGGCAGGACCGGAACCGCACGCCGTACGGCTTCACGCTCAACGGCGCGCCCTGCACCCTGGGCTGAAGGCCGGGGAAAGGCGGGCGGAGGGGCGGGCGGCATGCCGGCGGGAGCGCGCGGAAATCGCTGTGACGCACGCCCCCCGCGGGGGCGGTAGGGGCAGCGGCAGGCGTCGGTGTGGTGACAGCCGGCCCGGATCACCGAAAGCGGGGTGCCATGGCCCTCGGTGATCAGGTGATGCGTCGCTCCGGCCCGGCCACCCAGGGCCCGCGGCTCGTCAGAGCTTCCCGCCGATCTCGCAGGCCCGGCACGGCGGCCGTCCGCAGGTGCACTGCATGATGGCGTCGAGGACGTCGTGGTCGTGGTAGAGGCACTCGTCCTTGCAGGTGTGGCGCGGGATGAATCCTGCCGGGATCTCGCCGGGCCACGGCTCGTGGCCCTCCCGGCAGCGGGCGAACCGCTCGGGGTCGGTGGAGTGCAGTTCGTGCATGCTCGACCGTGCCTCGTCCTCCAGCTCACGCACTCGCTCCACCAGAGCCTTGAGCTCGGCGGCGATGCCGGAGTACCGGTCGGCGCCGGTCCTTACGTGCGCGGCCCGCAGTGCCATCGCTGCGTTGCCCAAAAACCTGCCGGCATCCTGAAGGTCGGTCACGTGGTGCATCTGGATGCCGGTCACGCCCCGGACCCACACTGCGTCCATGCTCACTGATCCACCTTCCCGGAGTTCGCCCGGTGTCCTTACGAGAGATTACGCGGCACCGGTATCTCCGCATAATGCAAAGCAATCTGTTCATGGACGCTAAAGCCCTGGCCTGGGCCCGTCCAGTGAATAGTTCGTGAATCGGCTCACAGTCGGGGTGGTGGATCTTCTGGTGAATCTCCGGTCGAATTGTTGATCAGGTGCGCCGGGCGGATGGGGATGCCCGTCGAGCCGCCACGACGGGATCTTCCGCGTACCGGCCGCGTAAGCGCGTCCGCGCCGAGAGGGGCGACCCGGACGCGTAAGGGGGTTGTTCCGGTGGTGAGCCTGAAGCTGGCGTTCCGTACGCCGGAGGTGACCGTGGACGACGCTCTTCACCTTCGGTCGCGAGGTGCTCGACCCGCGTGAGAAGGGGCTGGTCGGCAGAGCCCTGCTGTACGCCGTTTCGTCTCTCACGGTGGATCTTGCGGCAGCAGCGGCGGCGCTCGCCATCGATTGGTTCGCAGAAGGCCCAGGGCCGGCCGTCCCACTTGACACGTGGATCTACGAGACGTCTCCTTGAAGGTAGGAAATGCGGTGTCGCGTGCGCCATTTGGGGCGCACCGCTCGCACTCGGGTTGGCCAGCGTCCACCGGCATACGGAGGCTGCTGATGGCGACCTATGAATACCTATGCAGCAGCTGCGGGTCGTTCGATGTGAAATTGGCGATCGGAACAGCGCCCACGGTGTTCGGCTGCCCTGTCTGTGCAGGCGCAGCGAAACGCGTCTACTCCTCGCCGGGGTTCTCGCGGACCTCGCGTGCGGTCGCCGCCCTCCATGCTCGGGAGGACCGGTCCCGTGAGGTCCCGGAAGTCGTCTCCGAGGTGCCGCCGCGCAGGAGAGCACAACAGCAGGCGCCCCCTCCGCTCTCGCGGTTGCCGCGTCCCTGAGGACGGTGGTCGACACCGGTCGAGCCGTGGTCGGCGGCCCGGGTGCGACGCGATACCGCTCCCTGCGTGGACTTAGGAGGTGCGTCCCGTGGGAAACGTGGGGCTGCTCTTCGTCGGTGCGGTGCTCTTCATGAACGGGCTGTTGCTGCTGGGGAAGGCCGATGCCAGGTCCGCAGCGGTGTTCAACCTCTTCGTGGGTGGACTGCAGGTGCTGACGCCGACCTACCTCATCTTCACGGCCGGCAACGATCCCATGAAGATTCTGGCGGCGTCCGGAATTTACCTGTTCGGATTCACCTACCTGTATGTGGGAATTGTGCTGCTCGCCGAAATAGACGGGGTCGGCGTCGGTTACTACTCCCTTTTCGTGGCGATCGTGGCCCTAGGGTATTCGTTCGCCAACTTCCACCTCTTCAAGGACTACCCGTTCGGAGTCATCTGGCTCTACTGGTCCTTCCTGTGGTTCCTGTTCTTCCTGGTCCTCGGTCTCCGGAAGACGGAGTTGTCCCACTATGTGGGCTGGGTGACGGCGATCGAGGGCTGGGTCACGGGTGTCATTCCCGCGGCCCTGCTGCTTTCCGGTTACTGGAAGCACACCACGGAGATCGCCATCGCCCTCGGTGCCTTCGGTGTCGTCGTGTTCGCGGCACTGTGGCCGCTCACCAGGAGATCGCGGCAACCGGCCCCGGCCGGACCGGCCGGAGGCACGGGCACAACGTCCTGACCGGATCAGAAGTGAGAGGCTGTCATGCCCGAAGTCGTATTCAGAGTGGATCAGAGCAAGTCGATGCGAGAGCAGGACGTTCCCGGCCACAACAGGTGGCACCCGGACGTCCCCACCGCCGCCATGGTGAAGCCGGGCTCGGAGTTCCGTATGGAATGCCGTGACTGGACCGACTGCCAGGTCGGAAACAACGACTCCGCCAACGACGTACGTGACATCGACCTGACCATCCCCCACATGCTCAGCGGCCCGATAGGCGTGGAGGGCGCCGAACCCGGTGACCTGCTCGTCGTCGACATCCTCGACCTGGGCCCCGTCCCGCAGCAGACCGGTGACGCGGCGGGCCAGAGCTGGGGCTACACCGGCATCTTCGCCAAGGCCAACGGCGGCGGCTTCCTGACCGACTATTTCCCGGACGCCTACAAGGCGGTATGGGACTTCCACGGACAGCAGGCCGTCTCCCGCCACCTTCCGGGGATCCGCTTCACCGGCATCACCCACCCCGGGCTGTTCGGAACCGCCCCGTCCGCCGAGATGCTCGCCCGGTGGAACGCCCGCGAGCAGGCGCTGATCGACACCGACCCGAACCGGGTCCCCCCGCTCGCCGTACCGCCCGACGCCACCCACGCACTCGCCGGTACGGCCACCGGAGACGTCGCGCGGCGCATCGCCGAGGAAGGCGCGCGCACGGTGCCGGCCCGCGAGAACGGAGGCAACCACGACATCAAGAACTTCACGCGCGGTTCGCGGGTCTTCTACCCCGTACACGTCAAGGACGCCAAGCTCTCCGGAGGCGACCTGCACTTCAGCCAGGGCGACGGAGAGATCACCTTCTGCGGCGCCATCGAGATGGGCGGCTTCATCGACTTCCATGTCGACCTGATCAAGGGAGGCATGGAGACGTACGGCATCTCCACCAACCCGGTGTTCATCCCGGGCAACGTCGAGCCGAGGTACACGGAGTTCCTCACCTTCATCGGGATCTCCGTCGACCACGACACGGACACGAACTACTACCTGGACGCGACGCTGGCCTACCGCCGGGCCTGCCTCAACGCCGTCGAGTACTTCAAGAAGTTCGGCTACAGCGGGGAGCAGGCATATCTGCTGCTCGGCTCCTCCCCCATAGAGGGACGTATCAGCGGCATCGTCGACATCCCCAACGCGTGCTGCTCGCTGTACGTGCCCACCGCCATGTTCGATTTCGAGGTCCGGCCGAGCGCGGCCGGTCCGATGAAGGCCGACCGCGGTCAGTGCGCGGTGTCGACCGCCTGACCGGCCCCGGCCTCGGCCCCGCCGTCCCGGCCGCAACCCGGCCGGCTCGGCCTGGACGACGGGGTCGCCGGGGCGGGTGGCCGGCGGGCAGGAGGACGTCCGTCCGGCAGGGTGGGGTTCCGCTGCACACCGGGGCGCTCGGACGGAAAAAAGAGTTGGTCCTCCGCCGAGATGTGCGGCTAGGGTTTTCCTTGTCCCGAGGCGGCAGATGGCCGCCGCTGTCGGCCGAGCGTTTTCGAGGAGGTGTGACCGATGGCTGTCGTTGAGCTGGGCGTTGCCCGCATCCGCAAGTTCATTCAGTCCACCTCCGTGGCCTCCGGCTGACCTCACTCTTCTCCCGCGCCCGTGTGCGCGGTGCCGGGGCCACCCTTGTGAAGGGTCCCCCCTTGTCTTTGTCTTCTCTCGCGGGTCCGTCCTCGTCCTCCTCGCATCCGCTCGCCCCGTACGGCTGGGATGCCGACTGGGAGGCCGCGTTCGCCCCGCATGCCGAGCAGGGTTACCTGCCCGGCCGTGTCGTACGCGTCGACCGCGGTCAGTGCGACGTCGTCACTCCGGCAGGCGTCGTCCGCGCGGACACCGAGTTCGTCGTCCCCCGTGACCCGATGAAGGTGGTGTGCACGGGGGACTGGGTCGCCGTCGACCCGGACGGCGACCCGCGGTACGTCCGCACCTACCTGCCGCGCCGCACCGCCTTCGTCCGCTCCACCTCCTCCAAGCGCTCCGAGGGACAGATCCTCGCCGCCAACGTCGACCACGCCGTCGTCGCCGTGTCCCTCGCCGTGGAACTCGACCTCGGCCGGGTCGAACGCTTCCTCGCCCTCGCCTGGGAGTCCGGCGCCCAGCCCGTCGTCGCCCTCACCAAGGCCGACCTCGTGCCGGACCCGGTCACCCTGGCCCACCTGGTGCAGGACGTGGAGGCCAGCGCTCCCGGCGTGCCCGTGCTCACCGTCAGCGCCCTGCACGGCGACGGACTCGACGTGCTCGTGGCGCTCGTCGGCTCCGGCACGAGCGTGCTGCTCGGCCAGTCCGGCGCGGGCAAGTCCACCCTCGCCAACGCCCTCGTCGGCGCGGACGTCATGGACGTACAGGCCGCCCGGGACATCGACGGCAAGGGCCGGCACACCACGACCACCCGCAACCTGCTCGCCCTGCCCTCCGGCGGGGTGCTCATCGACACCCCCGGGCTGCGGGGCGTCGGCCTGTTCGACGCCGAGAGCGGGGTCGGGCAGGTGTTCTCCGAGATCGAGGAACTCGCCGAGCGGTGCCGCTTCCACGACTGCGCCCACGAGACGGAGCCGGGCTGCGCGGTGCGCTCCGCCGTCGAGAGCGGCGAGCTTCCGGCCCGGCGGCTGGCGAGCTACCGCAAGCTCGTGCGGGAGAACCAGTGGATCGTGGCCAAGACCGACGCCCGGCTCCGGACCGAGATCAAGAAGGACTGGAAGCGGAAGGGAGCGGAGGGCAGGGCGGCGATGGAGGCGAAGCGGGGGCGCTGGAGCTGAGGTCTCCGTCCCGCCGCCGAACCAGCGCACACCAGGTTCACGTCCGAATCCCGCTGGCCCACCCCTGCCCCGGCGTCCCACACTGGACAGGTGAAGGACGAAGACAGCAGGTACGAGGCGGTGCGCAGCCGGGACGCGCGGTTCGACGGCGTGTTCTTCTTCGCCGTCGAGACCACCGGCATCTACTGCCGCCCGAGCTGCCCGGCCGTGACGCCGAAACGGCACAACGTGCGGTTCTTCGCGACGGCCGCCGCCGCGCAGGGCTCCGGCTTCCGGGCCTGCCGGCGGTGCCGGCCGGACGCCGTGCCTGGCTCGGCGGAGTGGAACGTCCGCGCGGACGTCGTCGGCCGGGCCATGCGCCTGATCGCCGACGGCGTCGTGGACCGCGAAGGCGTCGCCGGGCTCGCCACGCGACTCGGCTACAGCTCACGGCAGGTGCAGCGGCAGCTCACCACCGAGCTCGGCGCCGGGCCCGTGGCACTCGCCCGGGCCCAGCGGGCCCACACCGCGCGCGTGCTGCTCCAGACCACCGAACTACCGGTCACCGAGATCGCGTTCGCGTCCGGATTCGCCAGCGTGCGGCAGTTCAACGACACCATCCGGGAGGTGTACGCCGCGACCCCGACCGAGGTACGGGCCGCCGCCCCCCAGGACCGGGCCGCCCGCCGGGCGGCGCCCGGCGCGGGCATCCCGCTGCGACTCGCCCACCGCGGCCCCTACCAGGCCGCCGCCGTCTTCGACCAGCTCGCCCAGGAGGCCGTACCGGGCGTCGAAGAGGTGACCGGCGCCCCCGGCGCCCGCACCTACCGGCGCACCCTGCGGCTGCCGTACGGCACCGCGCTCGCCGCCGTCCAGGAACGCACCCGCACCCCGCGGGCGGGCACCGGCACCCACCCGGGCGGCTGGCTCGACGCCCGGCTGCACCTCACCGACCCCAGGGACCTCACCACCGCCGTACAGCGGCTGCGCCGACTGTTCGACCTCGACGCCGACCCGTACGCCGTCGACGAGCGGCTCGGCGCCGACCCCCGGCTCGCCCCGCTGGTCACCGCCCGGCCCGGACTGCGCTCGCCCGGCGCCGTGGACCCGCTGGAACCCGCCGTGCACGCCCTGGCGGGACGGGACGGGGCCGAGCGGCTGGTGCACCGCTACGGCAAGGTGCTCGACGCGCCCCACGGAGGACTCACGCACCTCTTCCCGGAGCCCGCGGTGCTCGCCGAGGCCGAGCCCCACGGGCCGCTGGGCGCACTGGCGGCCGCCGTCGCCGACGGCACCGTACGGCTGGACCCCGGCGCCGACCGGCACGACGCCGAGCGGGCCCTGCTGGCCCTGCCCGGCATGGACCCGGCCACCGCCGCCACCGTCCGAGTCCGCGCCCTGGGTGATCCGGACGTCGCCCCGCCCGGCGTCGCCCTCCCCGACAGCTGGCGCCCCTGGCGGTCGTACGCCGTCCAGCACCTGCGCGTGGCGGGGGAGCCGATCCGATGACCACCGTCTACTGCACCCACCTGGACACTCCCGTCGGGCAGCTGCTGCTCACCGCGGACGCGGACGGCGCGCTCACCTCGCTGTCCGTCCCCGGACAGAAGGGCGGGCGGACCGTCCAGGACGGCTGGCGGCACGACCCCGGGCCGTTCCGGGCCGCCGCCGACCAGCTCGCCGCCTACTTCGCCGCCGAACTCGAGGAGTTCCGGCTGCCGCTGCGCGCGACCGGCACCGAGTTCCGGCAGCGGGTGTGGGCCGCGCTGGACGAGGTGCCGTACGGCGCCACCGTCACCTACGGGGAAATCGCCGCCCGGATCGGCGCGCCGCGCGCGGCCGTTCGCGCCGTCGGCGGGGCGATCGGCGCCAACCCCCTGCTCATCGTGCGCCCTTGTCACCGGGTGATCGGTGCGAACGGGACGATGACCGGATACGCGGGAGGACTTGAGCGGAAGGTCTGGCTGCTCACCCTGGAGGGCGCGGCCCACTGAGGCACCGCCCGCCGGATCCCGCACGGCCTGACCGGATCCCGTACGGCTTGACCGGATCCCGTACGGCTTGACCGGTGGCCGCACGGTGCGCATTCGCTGCGTGTCGCATGGTTTGGCCGGTGGCGGCACGGTCCGCATCTGCTGGGTGCCGCACGGCTTGGCCGGAGGCTGCATCGTTCGTGTGGGGTGCCGCATGTCTGGGCCGGTGGCGGCACAATCCGCATTCGCTGCGTGCCGCATCGCCTGGCCGATGGCCGCACCGTCCGTCGGATGTCACGCCGTCTGGCCGGAAGCCGCGTCGTCCGCCGGATCCCGGACGGTCTGACCGGATCTCGCGTCGTCCGCCGGATGCGGCTCCCCCCGGCGGATGCGGCTCCCCTCCGGCGGGTGCCGCACCCCCCCCGCCGGATGCCGCACCCCCGGCGGGTGCCCTGTGTCCGGCTGTTCGGAGGGCGTGAACGTGCCGGCCGGCGGAGCGCGGACGACTCCGGCGGCGGCATTGCGCCGAGCGGGTGGACCGCCGTCGACGTTGCGAGGGTGCGGCCCGTTCGTGTGGCACGGTCGCCTCCGACGGCCACGTGGAAGGGCGGGCACCATGGCCAAGGTCGTACGGGGTCTCACGGTCCTCCTCCCGGCGCTGCTGCCGGGCCTGACGCTGCCGGCCGTGGCCGAGCCTGCCCCGCTGCACTGGACCGGCAGCTGGGAGACCGCGCCCTCCGGCACCGCCGCCGCGCTGCCCGGCGCCGCCGTCCGCAACGTCGTCCACCTCAGCGTCGGCGGCACCGCCGTCCGCGTCCGGCTCAGCAACCGGCTCGGCACCGGACCGCTGCGCCTCGGCGCGGTCACCGTCGCGCTGCGCCGGGCGGCCGGCCCCGACGCCGTGTCCGGCACCCTGCGCACCGCCACCTTCCACGGCGCTCCCGAGGTGACCGTGCCACCCGGCGCGGACGTGGTCACCGACCCGGTGCCGATGCCCGTACCGTCCGAGGCCGACCTGCTCGTCACCGTGTACACCCCCGAGAACTCCGGGCCCGCCACCTACCACCGCGACGCCCAGCAGACCAACTACCTGGCCCGGGACGGCGCTGGCCGGGCCGCCGACGAGGACGGCAGCGCGTACACGGTGACCACCGGCCGCTGGTACTACGTCACCGGCGTCGACGTCCGCGGGATCGCCGCCGGCAGCATCGTCGCGTTCGGGGACTCGCTCACCGACGGCAACGGCTCCACCCCCGACACCAACCGCCGCTGGCCCGACCGGCTCGCCCAGCGGCTCCTCGGACAACGGATCGGCGTCCTCAACGCCGGTATCTCCGGCAACCGCCTGCTGCGTGAGGGCACCGGACCGAGCGCCCTCGCCCGCTTGGACGCCGATGCCCTGGACCGGGCCGGGGTGCGGGCCCTGGTCGTCTTCGAGGGCATCAACGACATCAAGGGCATCCCGGAGGCGAGCGACCCCGCCGCCTACGCGGACGCGTACCGCACGCTGGTGACCCGCGCCCACGCCCGCGGCATCCGGGTCGTCGGAGTCACCCTCACCCCGTACCGCGGCTACCCCGCCTGGACCGCCGCCCGCGAGGCGGTACGGCTGCGGGTGAACGCCTTCATCCGCACCGGTGGCGTCTTCGACGCCGTCGCCGACGCGGACGCCGCCGTCCGCGATCCGGCCGTCCCCGACCGCATCCTGCCCGCCTACGACCCCGGCGACCACCTGCACTTCAACGACGCCGGCATGGCCGCCGTGGCCGACACCGTCCGCCGCGCCCTGACCCGCCGGCCGGCCGGGCCCGTCCCGCCGGGGCAGCCCCACACCACCGTGCCGATCATCCCCACGGCAACCACCGCGCCCGTCACCCCCGCACCACGGGGCCCAGCAGGCGGGTGAAGAGCCCGACCAGCGCACCGGGGCCGCCCGCGCGCATCGTCACCCCCGCATCACCGGGCCCAGCAGGCGGGTGAAGAGCCCGACCAGCGCACCGGGGCCGCCCGCGCGCATCGTCACCCCCGCATCACCGGGCCCAGCAGGCGGGTGAACAGCCCGACCAGCGCACCGAGGCCGCCCGCGCGCATCGTCACCCCCGCACCACCCCCAGCCACGCGTCTCGGGGTGATCGTGCGGGGTCCGTGCGGAGTGGTGGTGCGCGGGGCGCCGGGTCCTCGCCGCTGCGAGCGGCGGTGCCGTGGTGGGCGCCGACGGTGCCGAGGAACGCGCGTGGGCGTCGGTCAGCGGCGGTCCTCCCGGGTCACCCAGCCCCGCTCCCAGGCGTGCCAGCCCAGCTGCATCCGGGTCGTCACCCCGGCCAGCTCCATCAACCGCCGCACCCGGCGCTGCACGGTCCGCAGGCCCACGTCGAGCTGTTTGGCCACGCTCGCGTCGGTCAGCCCGGCCAGCAGCAGGGAGAGCACCTCCAGATCGGTGGTGTCCGGGCCGTCCGGCTGCTCCTCGGTCACCCCCGAGGCGCCCAGCCGCAGCGGCAGCGCCTCCCGCCACACCGACTCGAACAGCCCGGCGAGCAGTTCCAGCAGCCCGCTGGCGTGCACCACCAGCGCGGCCGGTTCCGCGGTCCTGGAGGTCAGCGGCACCATCGCGAGCGAGCGGTCGGCCACCACCAGCTTCGTCGGTACGCGGTCCACCACCCGGACCTGCTCGTCCCGGCCGAGGGCCGCCGTCAGCTCGGTCAGCCCGTGCGGCAGATCCAGCACCGCGCGCTCCACCACCACCCGGTAGCGCACCCCGCGCACGGCCGCCTGCTCCTCCGCCTCGTTCTCCACGCCGGACACGACCACAGGGTTGCCGGTGACCAGCGCGCACACCTCCTCGGCCGCGCCCAGCTGGAGCTGGAGGAAGCGCTGGGCGACGGCCGGGGCGCCGGTCACGACCTCCACCAGGTCGTGCACCGCCGGTTCCGCCGCCACCGCCCGGTACTCCTCCGCGAGCAGCGCCGCCGCCAGCTCCGCCTTCTCCAGTTCGTGCCGCTGCTGGGTGAGCAGGGCGCCCAGTGCCACCCCGGGCGGTGCCGCCACCCAGCGGCCCGGCCGCGCCGAGGACTGGGCCGCCAACCCGTGCCGCTCCAGTCGGCGCAGGGCCCGCTCGGTGTCCTGCTCGGCCAGCGTCAGGCGCCGTGCCAGATCGGTCACGTCGGCCGCGCCCACGGACACCAGCGCCCGGTACGCCGCCTCGTGCGTCTCGTCCAGCCCTATCGCTGCCAGCATCGCCGTGCGTCCCTCCTTGCGAACAAGCCAACGGAAGCGGTGCGTCGTGGCGGTGGCGGAAAGCGGCCACGGCGCAAACCCGCCGCCGAACATCATCGCCGTAGCGGTGGCGTGTCTGCCAAGGTGGCAGCACCGCGGGACGCACGGCTGTTTACACGATTCACAGCCACGTCCCGGGAAACACGGTCGTCATCCGGCCGTCCGACCGGTGCCGCTCAGGTATGGCCCGGTCGCCGAATGCCGTGGCCCGGGCCCGGCCGCGCGCGAGCGCGCGAAGGGGATCCGGGGCCGGGCCACTTCGAACGTCGCCGGGCGGTCCTCCCGTGGGGGGTGGGGCCGCCCGGCGGCCGGCGACCTTTTCCCGTACGTCTGTTCAGCCGCTCACTCGACACGCCCTGTTCGACGCGGTCGATGCGCCGGAATTTCCCGATGCCCCGTTTTCCTACGGCCCGTGCGGTGGACAATCAGGGGCATGAGCCAGCAGGGGGGAACACCCGCCCGTCATGAGGACGACTGGTGGGGGCAGTTGTACGACGACTCCACCCAGGACACGGGTGCCACGACAGCGCCCGACTCCCTGGACGACCGGTTCGCCTCCGCGCGGAACGCGGTGGCGGGGCGGCCGACGGGAACCCTGGAACCGCCGCCCATACAACCGACACCCGCGGAACGGGGAGCCACGGAACCGACACCCCCGGAACGGGCAGCCACGGGTCCGTCCCCGGAACGGGCACCCACGAGCCCGTCCCCGGAACAGGCATCCGCGCGACGGGTGCCTCCGGAGCCGGCATCCACCCCGCCCGCGCCCGCGAGAACAGCGGTGCCGACGCAACGCACCGCCCAGTCTCCGCCGCCCGCGCAGTCTCCGTCGCCCGCGCAGTCTCCGTCGTCCGCCCAGTCTCCGTCGCCCGCGCAGTCTCCATCGTCCGCCCAGTCTCCGTCGCCCGCGCAGTCTCCGTCGTCCGCCCAGTCTCCGCCGCGCGCGCAGTCTCCGTCGTTCGGGCAGGCTCCGTCGTCCGCCCCGGCTTGGGTGACGGAGGCGGCTCTTCCCGCCGATGTCGCTCCGCCCACGGAACCCGCGCCGCGGGCCGACGCCCGTCCACCCGCCCAGCCCCCCGACGGCCGCCCGCCATCACCGCCCGCCGACGCCCTCACGCCCGCCCCACCCCCGGACGCCATGGCGGCCGCGGCACCCCCGACACCCCCGGCGCCCTCCGAGAGCGCCGAGCCCCCCATCAAACCCGCCGAACCCACTCCACGGGCGACCAAAGCCCCGGCCCCCGCCTCGGCCGACGCCCCCGCCCCGGCCCCCGCCTCGGCCGACGCCCCCGCCCCGGCCCCCGCCTCGGCCGACGCCCCCGCCCCGGCCTCCGCCCCGCCCGACGCCGCCGCTTCGGTCGCCGCCTCCGCCTCGCCCGATGCCCCCGCCCCGGCCCCCGCCTCCGCCTCGCCCGACGCCGCCGCTCCGGCCGACGCCTCCGCCTCCGCCCCGACCTCCACCTCCGTCGACTACGTCGGCTCCGGTCCACCCACCTACGACCCCGAGCCCACCGCGCTTCCGCTCGCCGATCCGGACGGGCTGGGGGAACTGGTCGCCGACACCGTGCTGGACGGCGCCCGGTACGGGGCGTGCACCCTGCGGGCCCTGTCGCTGCGCGGGGACTCGGCCCGCTACCGGGGCGAGCCGCGCCGGGACTCGCTGCTCACCGCGCGGTTCGGGGCGGGGGAGCGGGCGCTGGTCCTCGTCGCCATGGCGACCGGGGTGCGGGGTGCCCCGGGCGCGCACCTGGCGGCGGCCGAGGCGTGCCGGTGGATCGCGCGGGCGGTGGGCCGCAGCCATCAGCGGCTCGTGGCGGACATCCGGGCGGCCCGGCGCGGCGACCTGAAGTCGGGTCTGCACCGGCTCACCGACCGCAGCCTCGGCAAGCTCCGGGCGAGCGCCGCCGAACAGGGCGTCGCCCCCGAGGAGTACGCGGCGAGCCTGCGCTGTCTGCTGCTGCCCGCCGACCCGGACTGCCGTACGCGCGTGTTCTTCGGCGTCGGCGAGGGCGGGCTGTTCCGGCTGCGGGACGGCGTCTGGCAGGACATCGAGCCGGCCCCGTCACCCGACGGCACCGCCGGCGCCCCCGTGGCCGGCTTCGGTTCGCCGCCGGAGCGGACGGCGGAGGGCGACCGGCTGACGATGGACCTCGGCATCCCGGCCCCGCCGAGCTCCTTCGAGGCCGCCCCGGAACCGCCCCGTGAGCCGTTCCGGTTCCGCGCCTCGGTAGCCCGGCCGGGTGATGCGCTGGTGATGTGTACGGCGGGCCTGGCCGACCCGCTGCGCGGTGAGCCCGCCCTCTGCGCCTACCTGGCCCGCCGCTGGTCCGGCCGTACGCCGCCCGGGCTCGCCGCTTTCCTCGCCGACACCCAGATCCGGGTGAAGGGCTATGCCGACGACCGGACGGCGGCGGGCGTGTGGGAGGCGTGACGACGACCCCTGTGACTGTATGGATGTATGGCCAAACGGAACGTAGCCGAGCAGTTCGTCGACATCCTGACCCGCGCCGGGGTGCGCCGCCTCTACGGTGTCGTCGGTGACAGCCTCAACCCGGTCGTGGACGCCGTGCGGCGCAACTCCGCCATCGACTGGATCCACGTGCGCCACGAGGAGACCGCCGCCTTCGCGGCCGGTGCCGAGGCGCAGGTCACCGGGAAACTGGCCGCCTGCGCCGGCTCCTGCGGTCCCGGCAACCTGCACCTGATCAACGGCCTCTACGACGCCCACCGTTCCATGGCCCCGGTGCTCGCGCTCGCCTCGCAGATCCCGTCCGGTGAGATCGGCCTCGGCTATTTCCAGGAGACGCACCCGGACCGGCTGTTCCAGGAGTGCAGTCACTACAGCGAGCTCATCTCCAGCCCGAAGCAGATGCCCCGGCTGCTGCAGACCGCCATCCAGCACGCGGTCGGGCAGCGCGGGGTGAGCGTGGTGTCCCTGCCCGGCGACATCGCCGCCGAGCCCGCCCCGGAGAAGGCCCCGCAGAGCGCGCTCGTCACCTCCCGGCCCACCGTGCGGCCCGGCGACGCCGAGATCGACACACTCGTGGAGATGATCGACGCGGCCGGCAAGGTCACCCTGTTCTGCGGCAGCGGCACGGCCGGCGCGCACGCCGAGGTGATGGCGTTCGCCGAAAGGATCAAGTCCCCGGTCGGGCACGCGCTGCGCGGCAAGGAGTTCATCCAGTACGACAACCCGTACGACGTGGGGATGAGTGGGCTGCTCGGCTACGGCGCCGCCTACGAGGCCACCCACGAGTGCGACCTGCTGATCCTGCTCGGCACCGACTTCCCGTACAACGCCTTCCTGCCGGACGACGTGCGGATCGCCCAGGTCGACGTGCGGCCCGAGGTGCTCGGCCGCCGCTGCCGGCTCGACCTCGCGGTGTGGGGTGATGTGCGCGAGACGCTGCGGTGTCTGATCCCGCGCGTGAGGGAGAAGACCAGCCGCCGCTTCCTCGACAAGATGCTGAAGAAGCACGCCGACGCGCTGGAGGGCGTGGTCAAGGCGTACACGCGGAAGGTCGACAAGCAGGTCCCGATCCATCCCGAGTACGTGGCCGCCGTTCTGGACGAAGTCGCCGACGACAACGCGGTGTTCACGGTGGACACCGGGATGTGCAACGTGTGGGCCGCCCGTTACATCTCACCCAACGGCCGTCGCCGGATCATCGGTTCCTTCTCGCACGGGTCGATGGCGAACGCGCTGCCGATGGCGATCGGCGCCCAGTTCACCGACCGGCGCCGGCAGGTGGTCTCCATGTCCGGGGACGGCGGATTCACCATGCTGATGGGCGACTTCCTGACGCTCGTGCAGTACGACCTGCCGGTCAAGGTGGTGCTGTTCAACAACTCCTCGCTCGGCATGGTGGAGTTGGAGATGCTGGTCGCGGGCCTGCCCTCGTACGGCACCGCCAACACCAACCCCGACTTCGCCGCCGTCGCCCGCGCCTGCGGTGCGTACGGCGTGCGCGTGGAGAAGCCCAAACAGCTCGCCGGAGCGCTCAAGGACGCCTTCAAGCACAAGGGACCGGCCCTGGTGGACATCGTCACCGACCCCAACGCCCTGTCCATCCCGCCGAAGATCAGCGCCGAGATGGTCACCGGGTTCGCCCTGTCCGCCTCGAAGATCGTGCTGGACGGCGGAGTCGGCCGGATGCTCCAGATGGCCCGCTCAAACCTGCGCCACGTGCCACGGCCCTGAGGTCCTTCGACGGATCAGGGCGGTTCCGGGCGGCCTCGGCATGGTCCGGACGTCAGGACCGAGGGATACGGAGGAGTGGGTTTCGGCCAGTTTCACGGGACGTGACGGCGTGCCGACTGCAGGTGCCGGAGGGGGTCGGGTCACCGTCGCGGGGCGTCCGTGGCGCCCAGCGGCGTCCGGGATGCCCGAGGCGCGCCGCGGGCGCGGCCCGGTGGCCGGCCGGCACGGGGTGCGGATATGGCCGAACCGCCGGGCATCGGGCATACGTCAGGACTGCCCGGGATCCTGCTGGGCAAGCATCCCCCGTGAACGTGTTCGACCAGGAGGGGCAGGGACCGGCGGCGTGCGGGCGGGGGTCATGAAGAGGCAGGCACGAGGGGGCGGTCCCTTGACCATAGGGGCCTTCTCGGCGACAACGGGGGAAGAGGCCGACACCATCACGGAACACGTGCGGCGGCTCCGGCGCAGGCTGGGCCGGGCGGACCTGAGGGCGGTGCCGGAGGCCCGCCGGGCGCTGCGCGAGCTGCTGCTGCACTGGGGCAAACCGGGCCGTTCGGAGATCGCCGAACTGCTCACCAGCGAACTCGTCACGAACGCACTCGTCCACACCGACGACGACGCCGTGCTCACGGCCGTGGTGGATCCCGGCGGACTGCGGGTGGAGGTGCGGGACTTCGTCGCCCGCAAACCCGAGCCGCGCACCCCGGCCAGGGACGAGGACACCCACGGCCGGGGCCTGCTGCTGGTGAAGTCCCTCGCCGACGCCTGGGGCGTGCGGTCACACGGGGTGGGCAAGGCGGTGTGGTTCGAACTCGGCGCCGAGGCGGCGTGAGCGGGCAACGGGACGGGGCGTGACCGGTGTGGTCACGCCCCGTCCCGTTGCCGTCGCGTCGCGAGCCGACGGTCAGCCGAACTGCTGCTCCAGGTCCTTGAGCTTGCGCTCCAGGGAGTCCAGGCGCGGCAGGGCCATGGTGTCGTCCTCGGAGGTGAGGTCGACGGTCACCGGTTCACCTCCGCCGCGGACCGGCTGAAGGGAGGGCCGAGGGCGTACGGGCAGCTGTTCCGCGGTGGATATGGCAGGCTCCGCGGTCGCCGGCGCGGCCCCGCGCTCCACCGCCTGCGCCTCGACCTGCCGGCCGGCGCCCCGGCCCACGAAGCCGCGGTGGCCCCGGCTGATCGCCTTCAGCTGGGCCCGCTCCACGCGCTGCTGGTCCCGCCGCTGCTGCCGGGTCTGCTCCTTCTGCCGCTTGTCCTCGCGGACCTCCTCGACGGCCTCGTCGAGGCTGCGCACGCCCTCCAGCAGCATCAGCGACCACGCACCGTAGGTCTCGCGAGGCGCCCGGACCCACCGCACGATCCGGATCTGCGGCAGCGGACGCGGCACCAGGCCCTGCTCGCGCAGCGCGGCCCGGCGGGTCTGCTTCAGCGCCCGGTCGAACAGCACGGCCGCCGACAGGGACATGCCGGAGAAGAACTGCGGAGCCCCGGCGTGACCAGCGCCGCGGGGTGCGTGCACCCAGTTGAACCAGGCCGCCGCCGCGGCGAACAGCCACACGAGTATCCGGGAGCCGAGGGCCGCGTCACCGTGGCTGGCCTCGCGGACCGCGAGCACGGAGCAGAACATCGCGGCACCGTCCAGGCCGAACGGCACGAGGTACTGCCAGCCGTCGGTCAGCCCGAGGTTCTGTTCGCCGAAGCCGACCAGGCCGTGGAAGGACAGGGCTGCCGCCACCGCCGCGCAGCAGAACAACAGCACGTAGGAGGCCGTGCCGTAAATGGCCTCCTTGCGCCTGCGACGCTCCTCGCTGCGCTCCCACGAGTCGTCCGTACTCGCGTTCTCCCCGGAGGAGCGCTTGCCGCGCGCGAGCACCGCCACCGCCGCCAGCAGGCCCAGGAGCAGTACGGCGCCGGGAAGCAGCCAGTTCAGCGATATGTCGGTCAGTCTCATCAGGGGTCCCTTGCATTGGGATAGGGCGTAACGCCCGCCATAGTGGCCCACTCCCGAGGGCCCTCAGGGGGTTTCGGGGCAAGAGGCCGCCAAGAAGGTGCAAGGGGATGACCAGGACGGCGTTCTGCTCGAACTGCCGCGTGAGGGGCGGGAGTTGAGTTCGAATAAGACTACCCGTACGAGTGGTTCCGCGGAAAGTTCCCGAGACGAGTGAGGAGAGTGTGAATCACCTGTTCGGGGGCAGGCTCGCGGGCGGTCGCTCCGGTGGCGGTGATCCTAGCGGACGGACGGCCGTGCTCCGTCCATGACGCACCCTCAAGCAGCCGCTGTGGCAGTGAGTTTGGCGATCCGATCGCCGTCGCAGGTGCGCGGACACGTCGCACAGGTGTCCTGCGGGCGAACGGTGTAGAACATGCAGCAGCTCGCCCGGTCCCGGGTGGGCAGCGGCGAGCCGTCCGGGCCCGTGAGCACCCGGAACCCGGCGGAACCGGCGTACGGCCGGGTCGCCCCCGGCAGCAGCAGCTCCAGCTCCCGCACGGCCCGCGCCGCCTCCGGCTCGCCCAGCAGCTGGGCGACGTACCACAGCCCCTCCACGAGCTCATCGGTCGCCATGCCCCACAGCGCGCGCCCGCGCCGCCGCATCCGGGGCCCGAAGGCCGCGAGCACCGGCTCCAGGTGCTCGGCCACGGCCGCCCGCACCTCGGCCCGCAGCGCCTCCTCGTCCGGTACGACGACGGTGCCGGGCAGCGCGGCGGCGGGGTCGCCCGGCAGGCAGGCGACGGAGACGGGGCGGCGTACGGCCATGCGGCCGGCCGTGCGGTCGTAGGAGACGTGCGTCACGGGCAGCCGGGGCACCCGGCGGTGCAGGAACCACGGGACGGTGATCAGCAGGCAGGCGTGCCAGGCGTAGCGGTGCAGGCCGAAGCCGGCGACGACGTCCGGACGGGCCGGCCTGCCGTAGTCCCGCACCACCTGGGCCGCGTCCCAGGCCAGGAAGGCGTCCAGCTCCGCGCCGCCCGCGGCGAGCCCGGCGGCGCCCACCCACCCCGCCCCGCGGGGCGCCGCGTCGTCCGGGTCCAGCTCGGCCACGGTGAGCCCCGGGAACGCCGCGCCGAGGCGGTCGTAGGCGGCGGTGAGCGGCGAGGCCGCAGCGGGCATGGCGGAACCACCGGTCCTAGGACACGTCCGTGATCGCGGACTGGGCTGCAAAGGTAAGCCTCACCTTACCCATTCGTGCGGGAGTTTGAACTGCCGCCCGGTGCGCCTAAGGTGCTTGACGGACAACCGACAAGCCATCGTTAATGACCCCAAGTGCCGACAAGCCGCCAGGAGGACCCGTGAAGCAGGGCGTGCAGGGCCCGCCGGGCGCACCGGCCGCCGCCCGGATACCGGGGCAACACCGTCCGGCCGCCGTCGCCGTCCCGGGCGGCCGGGAGCGGGACGCCGCGGTGCCTGGCGCGGCGCGCGGCGAGCACACGCACGGTGAGCGGCCGATTCCCGGGCCGCGGGCCGCGGTGCAGCGCTCCTCGGTGCGCGGGCAGATCCTGGACGCGCTGCGCACGGCGCTGGTCACCGGTGACCTGAAGCCGGGTGAGGTCTACTCGGCGCCGGTGCTCGGCGAACGGTTCGGTGTCTCGGCCACGCCCGTGCGGGAAGCCATGCAGCAGCTGGCGCTGGAGGGCGCCGTCGAGGTCGTGCCCAACCGCGGCTTCCGGGTGCTTCAACGGGGGGCGCGGGAGCTGGCCGAGCTGGCGGAGGTGCGCGCGCTCATCGAGGTGCCGGTGGTGCTGCGGCTCGCGCGTACGGTGCCGGCCGAGCGGTGGGCGGACCTGCGGCCCCTCGCCGAGGAGACGGTACGCGCGGCGGCCGTCGGCTGCCCGGCGGCGTACGCGGAGTCCGACCGCGCCTTCCACCGGGCGCTGCTCGCCCTGTCGGGCAACGAGCAGCTGCTCCGGATCGCCGAGGACATCCACCGCCGGTCGCAGTGGCCACCGGTCCGGCGCGGGCGGGCCGGCCTGGTCGCGGACGCGGCCGAACACATGGCTCTGCTGGACGCGTTGGCCGCGGGGGATGTCGGCGTCGTGCGGGGGCTGGTGGGGGAGCACTTCGCCGGCGCGTCCTGACCCCCAGGGGACGCCGACCGCATCTCGGCCGCGGGCACGTGGTGGCTGGTCGCGCAGTTCCCCGCGCCCCTGACGGGGCGCTTTGCGGGTGGCGTGTCTGAGGGATGCGGGGTGTTCCGTGGGTGCGTGCCGCGGGTGCGGGTGTGTGGTGGCTGGTCGCGCAGTTCCCCGCGCCCCTGACGGGGCGCTTTGCGGCCGGCGCGTCTGAAGGGTGCGCGGTGTTCCGTGGGTGTGTGCCGTTTTCGGGTGCGGGTGTGTGTGCGGGTGCGGGTGTGTGGTGGCTGGTCGCGCAGTTCCTCGCGCCCCTTAAGGGGCGTTGACTTCGGCGCGCCCGAAGGGGCGCGGGGAACTGCGCGGTCAGCCACCCGCCGGGCCGCGGCCGGCGACGAACCCGCGCGGTCCGCCCCTGCGCCGCCGACACAGCCGCCCTGCGCCGCCGACCCCGCCGCCCTGCGCCGCCGACCCGGCCCTACGCCGCCTCTACGCCGTCGCCGCCCCCGGTGTCGGTGGGGACAGCTGGCGGGCCAGCCAGGTCGGGACGCCGCCCAGGAGGCGGAACAGCCGCCGCGCCTCCTCCCGGAGCCGGGACGCCTCCGGCTCGTCCTCCGTGTCGGCCAGGGACGCCAGCGCCGGGGCCGTACCCACCAGGTAGCCCAACTCCTCCCGGATCCGCAGGGATTCGGCGAAGCCGTGCCGTGCGGCGGTCACCTCCCCGTCGCGCAGTGAGAGTCCGGCGAGGTGCCGCCAGGTGAAGGACAGCAGGAGGGGGTCGGCATGCGCGGCGGCACCGGCGTGGGCACGGCGGTACGCGGCGCGAGCCGCCTGCGGGGAGCGGGCCAGGTTCTCGGCGATCAGACCCCGGCGGAAGTCCAGCAGGGCCCTGCCGGGCGCCCCCGGAGCGATCAGCGCCGCCGCCCGGCCGAGCGCGGCCCGCGCCTCGTCGGCGCGGTCCCGGACGCCGTGCAGCGTGGCCGTGTAGGCGAGTTGGCCTCGCTCACAGGCGGCGGCCCCCCGCTCGTCGTCGCTGTGCGCCACCGCCTCGGCCGTACGCAGCGCGTCCTCCGCCTCCTCCCAGCCCCGCTCGGTGTACAGACACCGTTCGACCAGCAGGGCGGCCCGCTGCAACGCCGGGGCGGGCCGGTCGGGCGGTAGCAGGGCCGCCGCGTCGGCCCAGCAGGCCCGGCTGCGCAACCGCCATACCGCGGTCTGGAGTGGATCGTCATCGGTCGTTCCCTTACCAGACATGGCGGTATACGCCACGTTGCCCTCCCCATGCGCGCCATCGAGCTGTTGAGTGGTGGCCGCATTCCAGCACCAATCGCGGGGCCTGGCCAAGAGGGTGGGTGAAAGATTTCACAAAGTAGTGGGGCGCGGGGGTGACCGGGTTCGGCCACCGCGCGCCCCCGCTGACCTCAGCTCATGCGCAGGGCCAGGAAGAAGTCCAGCTTGTCCTCCAGGCGGGACAGGTCCCGTCCCGTCAACTGCTCGATCCTGCCGACCCGGTAGCGCAGTGTGTTGACGTGCAGGTGGAGGCGGGTGGCGCAGCGGGTCCAGGAACCGTCGCAGTCGAGGAACGCCTCCAGGGTCGGGATCAGCTCGGCCCGGTGCCGGCGGTCGTAGTCCGTCAGCGGGTCCAGCAGCCGGGCCGTGAAGGCGCGGCGGACGTCGTCGGGCACGAACGGGAGCAGCAGGACGTGCGAGGCCAGCTCCTGGTGGCCGGCGGCGCAGACCCGGCCGGTGCGGGCGGCGGCGACCCGGCGGGCGTGCCGGGCCTCCTCCAGGGCGCCGCGCAGGCCCTCCGCCGAGTGCACGGCGGCGCTCACGCCGAGGGTGAGCCGCCCGTCGTCGTCCAGGCCGGCCGACAGCGGCTCGCGCACCGACCGCAGCAGGGACTCGGCGAGCAGGCCGGTCTCCGAGCCGTCGTGCTCGGCGGAGACGGCGGGCAGCGGGACCAGGGCGATCGCCTCGTCACCGGTGTGCGCGACGGCTATCCGGTCGGAGGGCTCCGGGCCGGTCGCCAGCGGATCGACCAGCACCTCCTCCAGCAGGGACTGGGCCACCGGGCCGCCCTCGATCTGCTCGCCCTCCCACTCCACGCGGGCCACCACGACCTGCCAGTGCGGGGCCGCCCCGAGGCCGGGCAGCAGCACCGGCGCCGCCACCCGGAGGCGGGCGGCGATCTCGGCGGGCGCCGCGCCGGTCTGCACCAGCTCCAGCACCTCCTGGGCGAGCCGGCGCCGGACCGTGCGGGCGGCGTCGCGGCGGTCCCGTTCGACGGCGATCAGCTGGGTGACGCCCTGGAGCAGGTCCAGGCGCTCCCCGGGCCAGTCGCCCGCGTCCGCCTCCACGGCCAGCAGCCAGTCCGACAGGACCGTCTCGCGCACATCACGGGCGGCCTGCGGGGACCGGCCGGAGGAGCGGACCGGGAACAGGGAGTACGTGGTGCCGTTCAGTAGGACCCGGTGCGGGCCGCGGCGGCCGGTGCGGGTGGCCGCCAGGTGCTCGGCGGCCAGCCGGGCGCAGATGTCGGCGGGCAGCGCCGGGGCCCCCACCTTGGATCCGGCGATCAGCCGGCCGGTGGGTGAGAGCACCCAGGCACGCAGGTCCAGGTCGGAGCCGAGCAGGTCCAGGACCACGTCCGGGCCGCCGCCCGCCGGACCGGAGGTCATCATCCGCCGGTGCCGGTCCACGACCGCGGCCAGGTCTCCGGCGCGCTCGCCGGAGACCTGCCGTACGACGTGCTCGGTGATCGTCGCGAACGCCACCGACTCGTGCACCGCGAACAGCGGCAACCGGTGCCGGACGCAGGCCAGCACCAGGTCCTCCGGCACATCGCCCAGCTCGGCCTCGCCGGCCGCGAGGGCCGCCACCCCGGCCTGTACCAGGATCCGCACGAAGGGCTCGGAGTCGTCGGCGTCCCGGCGCCACGCCAGGCCCGTCAGCACCAGCTCGCCGCCGGAGAGGTAGCGGCTCGGGTCGCGCAGGTCGGTGGTCATGACCCCGCGTACCGAGCGGTCCAGCTCGTCCTCGCCGCCGAGCAGCCGCAGGCCCAGCGCGTCGGTGTCCAGCAGTGCGCGCAGCCGCATCTCGTCGCCGCCGTTCTTTGTCTCGAAACCTACGATGGATCTTGGAGGGATGGAGGGGGACCACCCGGGAACCGGACGCCTGGGTGCGCAGACCGCGGTCTCCCTGCTGTTTCCCGCGTTTCCCCAGGAAATCGGAGAGGTTGCCGATGACCTCCGTTCATACGAATCTACAAGATGCTCGGCCTGGCCAGCGAACTCCTTCATGGTTTCGGTGACTGACCCCGCCGGAGTACAGAGCGGTGTACTGAGTCCACTCCGCGTTAACAGGACATGAACGAGCCGGGCCCGCCGCACACGGATTGGCTCAATCTGCACGACCCACGAGACGAAGAAGAAGAGGGCCGGTCATGGACTTCCTTCGCCCCGCCAGCTGGGAGGAGGCGCTCGCCGCGAAGGCCGAGCACCCCACCGCTGTGCCGATTGCGGGTGGCACCGATGTGATGGTCGAGATCAACTTCGACCACCGTCGGCCCGAGTACCTGCTCGACCTGAACCGCATCGGCGAGCTCAGCGAATGGGAGGTCGGCGAGGAGAGCGTACGGCTGGGCGCCTCCGTCCCGTACACCAAGATCATGCACGATCTCCGCGCCGAGCTGCCGGGCCTCGCGCTCGCCTCGCACACGGTCGCCTCCCCGCAGATCCGCAACCGCGGCGGCGTCGGCGGCAACCTCGGCACGGCCTCGCCCGCCGGTGACGCCCACCCCGCCCTCCTCGCCGCCGGCGCCGAGGTCGAGGTGGAGTCCGCGGCCCGCGGCACCCGGCGGATCCCGATCGACGAGTTCTACACGGGCGTCAAGCGCAACGCGCTCCAGCCCGACGAGCTGATCCGCGCCGTGCACGTCAAGAAGGCGGACGGACCGCAGCAGTACTCGAAGGTCGGCACCCGCAACGCCATGGTCATCGCCGTGTGCGCCTTCGGCCTCGCCCTGCACCCCGAGACCCGCACCGTCCGGACCGGCATCGGCTCCGCCGCCCCGACGCCCGTGCGCGCCAAGGCCGCCGAGGACTTCCTGAACGCGGCCCTGGAAGAGGGCGGCTTCTGGGACAACGGAAAGATCATCACCCCGTCGGTCGCCAAGCAGTTCGCGGACCTGTGCTCGGGCGCCTGCAACCCGATCGACGACGTCCGGGGCACCGCGAGCTACCGCCGCCACGCGGTCGGCGTCATGGCCCGCCGGACGCTCACCTGGACCTGGGAGTCGTACCGCGGTACCCGCCGCGCATCTGAGGGAGCTGCGTAATGCGCGTCAACTTCACCGTGAACGGACGTCCGCAGGAGGCCGACGACGTCTGGGAGGGCGAGTCCCTGCTGTACGTCCTGCGCGAGCGCCTCGGCCTGCCGGGTTCGAAGAACGCCTGTGAGCAGGGCGAGTGCGGCTCCTGCACGGTCCGCCTGGACGGAGTCCCGGTGTGTTCCTGCCTGGTCGCGGCCGGCCAGGTCGAGGGCCGCGAGGTCGTCACCGTCGAGGGCCTCGCCGACTTCGCCAAGCAGCGCGCCGAGGGCGGCTGCGCGTCCGGCGCCTGCGGGACGTCGCTGGACGAGGCCAAGGGATGGCAGGCCAAGGGCACCGACTCGCAGACCGGCGAGGGCACCGAACTCGCCCCGATCCAGCAGGCGTTCATCGACGCCGGCGCCGTCCAGTGCGGCTTCTGCACCCCCGGTCTGCTGGTGGCCGCCGACGAGATGCTGGAGACCAACCCGAACCCGACCGACGCGGACATCCGCGAGGCGCTGTCGGGCAACCTGTGCCGCTGCACGGGCTACGAGAAGATCATGGACGCGGTCCGCCTGGCGGCCGCCCGCCAGTCCGAGGGGGTCTGACATGCCGGCCAACGGCGCTCCTACGAAGATCACGCAGGGCTCGCAGACCAAGGGCGGTATCGGCGAGTCCACGCTCCGCCCGGACGGCACCCTCAAGGTCACCGGCGAGTTCGCGTACTCGTCCGACATGTGGCACGAGGACATGCTCTGGGGCCAGATCCTGCGTTCCCCGGTCGCGCACGCCGAGATCCTCTCGATCGACACCGGCGAGGCCCTCGCCACGCCCGGTGTCTACGCGGTCCTGACGTACGACGACCTGCCCACCGACGTGAAGAACTACGGCCTGGAGATCCAGGACACCCCGGTCCTCGCCCACGGCAAGGTCCGCCACCACGGCGAGCCGGTCGCGCTCGTCGCCGCCGACCACCCGGAGACGGCCCGCCGCGCCGCCGCCAAGATCAAGGTGGAGTACAAGGAGCTGCCCGTCATCACCGACGAGGCATCCGCCACCGCGCCGGACGCGATCCTCGTCCACGAGGGCCGCGACGACCACCACGCCGGCCACGTGCCGCACCCGAACATCGTGCACCGGCAGCCGATCGTCCGCGGCAACGTGGAGGAGGCCCGCAGGCGGGCCGACGTGATCGTCGAGGGCGAGTACACCTTCGGCATGCAGGACCAGGCGTTCCTCGGACCGGAGTCCGGCCTCGCCGTGCCCGAGGAGGACGGCGGCGTCCACCTCTACATCGCCACCCAGTGGCTGCACTCGGACCTCAGGCAGATCGCGCCCGTCCTCGGCCTGCCCGAGGACAAGGTGCGCATGACGCTCTCCGGCGTCGGCGGCGCGTTCGGCGGCCGCGAGGACCTGTCGATGCAGATCCACGCCTGCCTGCTGGCGCTGCGCACCGGCAAGCCCGTCAAGATCGTCTACAACCGGTTCGAGTCCTTCTTCGGGCACGTCCACCGGCACCCGGCGAAGCTCTACTACGAGCACGGCGCCACCAAGGACGGCAAGCTCACGCACATGAAGTGCAAGATCGTCCTGGACGGCGGCGCCTACGCCTCCGCCTCCCCGGCGGTCGTCGGCAACGCCTCCTCGCTCTCGGTCGGTCCGTACGTCATCGACGACGTCGACATCGAGGCCATCGCCCTCTACTCCAACAACCCGCCCTGCGGCGCCATGCGCGGCTTCGGCGCGGTCCAGGCGTGCTTCGCCTACGAGGCGCAGATGGACAAGCTGGCGAAGAAGCTGGGCATGGACCCGGTGGAGTTCCGGCAGCTCAACGCGATGGAGCAGGGGACCATCATGCCGACCGGGCAGCCGGTCGACTCCCCGGCCCCGGTCGCCGAACTGCTGCGCCGCGTCAAGGCGATGCCGATGCCACCGGAGCGCCAGTGGGAGTCCAGCGAGGGCGCCGACGTACGGCAGCTGCCCGGCGGACTGTCCAACACCACGCACGGCGAGGGCGTCGTACGCGGTGTCGGCATCGCGGTCGGCATCAAGAACGTCGGCTTCTCCGAGGGCTTCGACGACTACTCCACCGCCAAGGTGCGCATGGAGGTCGTGGGCGGCGAGCCCGTCGCCACCGTGCACACCGCGATGGCGGAGGTCGGCCAGGGCGGTGTCACCGTCCACGCGCAGATCGCCCGCACCGAACTCGGCGTCACCCAGGTGACCATTCACCCGGCCGACACCCAGGTGGGCTCGGCCGGCTCGACCTCGGCCTCCCGGCAGACGTACGTCACCGGCGGCGCCGTGAAGAACGCCTGCGAGCTGGTCCGCGAGAAGGTCCTGGAGATCGGGCGCCGCAAGTTCGGCTCCTACCACCCGGCCTGGGCGACGGCCGAACTCCTGCTGGAGGGCGGCAAGGTCGTCACCGACGGCGGCGAGGTCCTCGGCGACCTGGTCGACGTCCTGGAGGGCGAGGCCGTGGAGGTCGAGGAGGAGTGGCGGCACCGGCCGACCGAAGCCTTCGACCTGCGCACCGGACAGGGCAACGGACACGTCCAGTACTCCTTCGCCGCGCACCGGGCGGTCGTCGAGGTCGACACCGAACTCGGCCTGGTCAAGGTCATCGAACTGGCCTGTGCCCAGGACGTCGGCAAGGCGCTCAACCCGCTCTCCGTCATCGGCCAGATCCAGGGCGGTACGACCCAGGGCCTGGGCGTGGCGGTGATGGAGGAGATCATCGTCGACCCGAAGACGGCGAAGGTCAGGAACCCCTCCTTCACGGACTACCTGATCCCGACCATCCTCGATACGCCGACCATCCCGGTCGACGTGCTCGAACTCGCCGACGACCACGCCCCGTACGGGCTGCGCGGCATCGGCGAGGCCCCGACGCTGTCGTCCACCCCGGCCGTCCTCGCGGCGATCCGGAACGCGACCGGGCTGGAGCTCAACCGCACTCCGGTACGGCCCGAGCACCTCACGGGGACCGCGTAACACCTCACAGCTCTCCGGGCGGCGCAGGGAACGTCACACACTCCGCCGCGCCGCCCGGAGGAACCCTCTTTGAGTTCCGCACCGCTCGCGGTCCTTGAAGTACCCGGAAAACTCGTACGCCTCGGGCCGTCCCCCGGGTCGTCCATTCCCAAATCCCGTGGCCGCAGGAGCGGTTGGACGGGTGCCCCTGTGAACCTTGGGAGATGGCCCATGACCCAGCAGTCAGTGGAGCCCAGGACCGCGGCAGACGACGCGGGAGACGGCAGTCGCGTCCCCGCCGGGCGGTCCTGGCTCGACCGGTACTTCCACATATCAAGAAGAGGATCCACGGTCTCGCGAGAGGTCCGCGGCGGCATCACCACCTTCATGGCGATGGCCTACATCCTCCTGCTCAACCCCCTCATCCTGTCCGGCAAGGACCACGCGGGGGACACGCTCGGCCAGAAGGCGCTGATCACCGCGACCGCGTTCGCGGCGGCCTTCACCACGCTGCTGATGGGTTTCGTCGGCAAGGTGCCGCTCGCGCTCGCCGCCGGCCTCTCCGTCTCCGGCGTCCTGTCCTCGCAGGTCGCCCCGGAGATGACCTGGCCGCAGGCCATGGGCATGTGCGTGATGTACGGCGCGGTCATCATGCTGCTGGTGGTCACCGGCCTGCGCGAGATGATCATGAACGCGATCCCGCTCGCGCTCAAGCACGGCATCACCATGGGCATCGGCCTGTTCATCGCCCTCATCGGTTTCTACAAGTCCGGCTTCGTGCACCAGGGCAAGGCGACCCCGCTCGCCCTCGGCCCCGCCGGTGAACTCGCCGGCTGGCCGGTACTGCTCTTCGCCGGCACCCTGCTGCTGATCTTCATGCTCCAGGCCCGGAACATCCCCGGCGCCATCCTCATCGGCATCGTCTCCGGCACCGTCGTGGCCGCCGTCCTCAACGGCCTCGGCGTCATCGACGCCGACCAGTGGGCCAACGGCACACCCGAACTGCACGGCAGCGCCGTCTCGATGCCCGACTTCTCGCTCTTCGGCAACGTCGAGTTCGGCGGCTGGGGCGAGGTCGGCGCGATGACCGTCGGCATGATCGTCTTCACGCTCGTGCTCGCCGGCTTCTTCGACGCGATGGCCACCATCATCGGCGTCGGCACCGAGGCCAACCTGGCCGACGACAAGGGCCGGATGCCGGGCCTGTCCAAGGCGCTGTTCATCGACGGCGCCGGCGGCGCGATCGGCGGCGTGGCGGGCGGCTCCGGCCAGACGGTGTTCATCGAGTCGGCCACCGGCGTCGGCGAAGGCGCCCGCACCGGTCTCGCCTCGGTCGTCACCGGTCTGTTCTTCGCGGCCTGCCTGTTCTTCACCCCGGTCACCGCGATCGTCCCGCAGGAGGTCGCCTCCGCCGCCCTGGTCGTCATCGGCGCCATGATGCTGATGAACGCCCGGCACGTGGACTGGGCCGACCGCGCGACCGCGATCCCGGTCTTCCTGACCGTCGTCCTGATGCCGTTCACGTACACCATCACCACCGGTGTCGCCGCGGGCGTCATCTCCTACGTCGCCATCAAGACGGGCCAGGGCAAGGCCCGCGAGATCGGCGCCTTCATGTGGGGCCTGACGGTCGTGTTCCTCGTCTACTTCGCCCTTCATCCCATCGAGGGCTGGCTCGGCGTTCACTAGCCGCCCCCGCCCTCGTCCACGAACTCGCCAAGGAGACCGACAGATGCTGGACATCGCCGAGGAACTCGACCGGTGGGTCGAGCAGGGCCGTGACTTCGCCGTCGCCACCGTGGTGGCCGTCGGCGGCAGCGCCCCGCGCCAGCCCGGCGCCGCCCTCGCGGTGGACGCCGGCGGCACGGCGATCGGCTCGGTCTCCGGCGGGTGCGTGGAGGGGGCCGTGTACGAGCTGTGCCGGCAGGCGCTCGAGGACGGGGAGACCGTCCTCGAACGCTTCGGGTACAGCGACGAGGATGCCTTCGCCGTCGGGCTCACCTGCGGCGGCATCATCGACATCCTCGTCACACCGGTCCGGGCGGACGGTCCCGCCCGGCCGGTGTTCGCGGCCGCGCTGGCCGCCGCCGCTCGTGGGGAGGCGGCGGCGGTCGCGCGGATCGCCGAGGGTCCGGCGCAGCTGCGGGGCCGGGCCCTCCTCGTCCGTCCCGACGGGTCGTACGACGGCGGCTTCGGCGCCCACCCCGAATTGGACCGCACGGTGGCCGCCGAGGCCGGCGCGTTCCTGGACGCGGGCCGCACGGGCACCCTGGAGATCGGCGAACAGGGCTCGCGCTGCGGCGCCCCGCTCACGGTGCTGGTCGAGTCCTCGGTGCCGGCACCCCGGATGATCGTCTTCGGCGCGATCGACTTCGCGTCGGCGCTGGTCCGGATGGGCAAGTTCCTCGGCTACCACGTCACCGTCTGCGACGCCCGCCCGGTGTTCGCCACGAGGACCCGCTTCCCCGAGGCGGACGAGATCGTCGTGGAGTGGCCGCACACATACCTGGAGCGCACCGAGGTCGACGGCCGCAGCGTTCTGTGCGTCCTCACCCACGACGCCAAGTTCGACGTACCCCTGCTCGAGCTGGCCCTGCGGCTGCCGGTCGCGTACGTCGGCGCGATGGGCTCCCGCCGGACCCACCTGGACCGCAACGAACGCCTGCGCGCCGTCGGCGTCACCGAACTGGAGCTGGCCCGGCTGCGCTCCCCGATCGGCCTGGATCTGGGCGCCCGTACGCCGGAGGAGACGGCGCTGTCCATCGCGGCGGAGATCGTCGCCGGCCGGCGCGGCGGCAGCGGGGTCGCGCTGACCGGTGCGCACACCCCCATCCACCACGACACGAACGCGCGGCAGGCGAGGCGGATCGGGTCGGTGGCCTGAGAAGCGCCGGGAAAAGCCGTTGCCGTACGGTGCCGTCCCCGTCTTGCATGAGGTCATGATGTCCCCCGACCGGCTGGCGGCCTTCGCCGCCCTGTCCTTCCTGCTGATCGTGGTGCCCGGACCCAGCGTGCTGTTCGTGGTCGGGCGGGCCCTGGCCCACGGCCGCCGCGCCGCGCTGACCACGGTCGTCGGCAACACCCTCGGCGCGTACCTGCTCGTCGTGGCCGTGTCGCTCGGCGTCGGGACGGTCGTCGAGCGCTCGGTCCTCGTCTTCACCGCCCTGAAACTCGCGGGCGCCGCCTACCTCGTCCACCTCGGTGTCAGGGCGTGGCGGCGGCGCGGCTCGCTGCGCGAGGCGTTCGCGGAGTCGGGCCCGGCGCACGGCGGTCTGCGCACCCTCTGGGAGGGGTTCGCGGTCGGTGTGGCCAACCCCAAGACGATGGTGTTCTTCGCCGCCGTGCTGCCCCAGTTCGTGGACCGGCAACAGGGGCACGTCCCGGCGCAGATGCTGCTGCTCGGCCTGGTCTTCAACGCCATCGCGGTGGTCTCCGACGGCGTCTGGGGGCTGGCCGCCTCGGCCGCCCGGGACTGGTTCGCCCGCTCGCCCCGGCGGCTGGCCGCGGTCGGCGGAGCGGGCGGGCTGACGATGATCGGCCTGGGCGTGACGGTCGCCATGACGGGCCGCAAGGACTGAGGCGCCGTCGCAAGGTTCAGGGCCGCCGGAGCAGCCGGTTCGCCGCCCGGCCGAACATGACGCGGGCCGTTCGTCGCAGTACGCCGTCGAAGGCGCGGGGCAGGAAGCGGATCCGCAGTTCCTCCCGCCACACCACCCGGCTACGGCCCCCGGGCCCCGGCAGGACCTCGATCTCCGCCCAGCCCAGGATCACCCGCCCCCGTTTCTCCAGCCGGCACAGGCCGCCCCGGCCGTCGGCCGGCGGCCGCCACACCGTCACCTCCATGACGTCGTCGAGGCTGAGCGGGCCGACCCCCGACCGGGCCACGAAGCGCGTGCCCTCGCGGGTCGGCGCGGGCGTGAGCACCCTGATCCGGGTCAGCGGGACCGCGTCGGCGTGGCGGGGCCACTGAGTGAGCCGGCGCCAGGTCTCGTCGGGCGGGAGCGGCGGGGTGCGTTCGAAAGAGATGAAGGACACCGCACGATCGTAGGGAACGGACGGCGTGGACCTGCGCGTTCGCCCGCCGCTCACCTGGCCGGAGCAACGGCCGTGAGCCACGGGCCGCCCAGGCTCATGGCCGGTACACCTTGCCGGGCTCGGCCTTGCCGGGCGCCAGCAGCTGCGGGACCGTCACGAAGACGTAGCCGCGCGCCTTCAGGGCGTCGATGATGCCGGGCACGGCCGGCACGGTCCCGGCGTAGATGTCGTGCAGCAGGATGATCCCGTCCCGGGACGACTGGTCGAGGACGCGCTTGGTGATGAGCGCCGAGTCCTCGGTCGTGTAGTCCTTGGCGGTCACGCTCCACAGCACCTCCGCCAGGCCCAGCTCCTTGGAGATCGCCTGCACGTCGGCGTCGGTACGGCCCTGCGGCGGGCGCATCAGCGTCGGCTTGCGCCCGGTCAGCCGCTCGATGGCGTCGTTGGGCCGCTTCAGCTCCTCGCGTATCTGCGCGTCCGATATGCGGGTGAGGATCTTGTGGTCCCAGGTGTGGCTCGCGACCTCGTGGCCCTCCGCCGCCATCCGCTTGACCAGCTCCGGGTACTTCTCGATGTGCCGCTTGCCGAGCAGGAAGAAGGTGGCCGGGACCCTCTTCTCCTTGAGGATGTCGAGCAGCCGCGCGGAGTTCTCGCTGGGTCCCGCGTCGAAGGTGAGCGCGATGCACTTGGCCTCGCGGCAGTCGACGGTGCCGAACCGGGCCGGCGCCCCGTGCGCCGCCTCGGCGCGCGCGGTGCTCGGTGCCGTCGTGTCGGCCTGGGCGCAGCCGGACAGGGAGAGCGCCAGGCAGGCCGCGGCGGACGCGAGGCCCCGGGCGCGGAACCGGCGGGCCGTTCCGCGCATCTTCCCGGTCGCGTGATTCGGCATCGAGAACGTGTCGGTCAAAGGAGGCATGCCGGGACTATACACTGTGTGTATAGCCCGGGTGTTCGAATTTTCTGGGGACGGTGGCGGGTGCCGCGACCCTGCGAGAGGGGCGGAAACGCCCCGGCGGAAGGACCACTCCCTGCGCTTCCGGGAGCGCGCCGAAGCCGGCCGGGCGCTCGCCGGACTGCTGAGCGGGGAGTTCGGCCGGGACCGCGCCGAAGCGGCCGGGCACGCGCCGGACCGCTGGGCGAGGACTACGAGCAACTCACTGGACTGCTGGGCGAGGACTTCGAGCAACTCACCGGACTGCTGGGCGAGGACGTCGAGCAACTCTGCGACAGCGAGGTGCTCACCGTGCTGCGGGGGCGGTTGGACGCCGGTGCGGACGCCGCTCGCCGCACCCCTGCGCCCCGGCCCCCGCGTCCCGCCACGATCCCGTGCACACCAGTAGTACCGAACCGGTACGGGGAGTAACCTCGGAACCATGACGCGCACGGGGGAGCGAGTCGGGGCGGCGCGCTTACGCACACCGGCCTGGATCGCGCGCATCGAGACGCCGGACGGCCGGGTCCTCGGCGCGGGCGTGCTGCTCGCGCCCGAACGGGTGCTCACCGCCGGCCATGTCGTCGACCCCGGCCACCCGTACACCGTCCGCCTGGTCGGCGTTCCCGACCTCGGCGCCGTGGCCGCCACCGTCCGCCCCGACGAACACGTGCCCCAGCGCGAGCACCTCGGCGACCGCAGCGGCGATCTCGCCCTGCTGCGCCTGGCCGCGCCCCTGCCCGCCGAGCACACCACCCGGCTCTACCGGCTCGCCGCCCCGCACGGCCCCGTCAGCATGTACGGCTTCCCGGCAGGCGACGACGGCGGGCGCTGGCACGGCGCCACCCTGGTCGCCGCCCGTGGCCGGGACAGCCAGGTGCAGTTGCGCCCGATCACCCCCGGCGAACTCGCCGCCCCCGGCTTCAGCGGCGGCGGCGTCGTCGACCACGCCACCGACCAGGTCATCGGCATCGTCCTCAGCGTCGACGAGGGCCCGGGATCCGCCTTCAGCTACATGAGCCCGACCGAGACCATCCTCAGCCACCTGCCGCAGGTCGCCGCCTGGACCGACGGCGCCGAGGCCGTAGACCCGCGGCTGCGCACCGGCACCGCCGCCGCCGGCCGGCTCGACGTACCGTTCGCCACCGAACTCGCCTCCTGGTTCCGCGGCGAGGGCTGGCCCGTGCTCGTCACCGTCGTCCCCGCCCGCGGCGACCGCTCCTGGACCCTCCAGCGGGCCGTCACCCTCGCCGACCGCGAGCTGCGCACCCACCGCAACACCAGCGCCGTCAGCCACGACCCGCCGGAGACCGTGCCCCCCGCCGGTGCCCACGACCTCGCCCTCGACGTCAAGGGGCTGACAGCCGCGGAGGTCATGGACCGGATCGCCGAACGCCTCGGCATCCGCGACGACCCGCGGCCCGAACGGCTCGGCACCCTGCGCGTCCCGCTCGCCGCCGTGCTGGTCGCCGTGGACCAGGCGGCCGACCCCGACGCCCTGCTCGGCCTGCTGGACCGGCTCGCCGGGCAGGGCGCCCGGCTGCTGCTGGCGTTCCGCCGCCCCGACGAGGGCGCCGCCCGGGCCGCCGAGAACCTCGTACACCGGCCCCTGCGCGACCGCTGGACCCGTCTGCACGCCGAACTCGACCGCATCACCGAGGAGCTGGGCCCGGCGCTCGACGTGCGCCGGGACCGGGTGCTGCCCGGCCCCGGCGCGCGCCCCCTGCTCGACCGGGCCGAAGCCGGAGTCCGGCGCACCCAGATGCTGCGCGCCTGGGTCGCCCACACCCCCGGCCAGGAACGCGAACCCGGCCGCGCCGACCTGCTGTTCACCTTCGAGGACGCCGTCGGCCGCCGCCGGCGGCGCCTGGAGGAGGCCATCGGCGTGCTCGACACCCGGCTGCGCCGCCGCGAGGAACTCCTCGGCCGCGTCGGCGCCGAGTGGCCGCTGTGCCGGCAACGGGCCGCCGCGCACGGCGACCGGGTCATGGCCGCGTACCGGCTCTACGAGGAAGCCCTGTCCCTGCTGCGGCAGACACCCTGCGACATCGAACGGGCCGAGGCCGCCGTCGAGCGGTTCGTCGGCTTCTGCTCCGCCACCGCGGACGGAGAGGAGGGCGCGTCATGACCTCGTGCGTCCGGCCCGGCTGCGCGGGCCGCATCATGGCCACCGGCTACTGCGACACCTGCGGCCACCGGCACACCGAGCCGCGCACCGACCCCCCGGCCCGGCCCCCGGCCGGCACCGCCGAGGAGCCCCCCGGCCCGGCGGCCGTGCACGCCGTCGCCGGCATCGGTGAACTCGACCAGCACGGCCTGGTCGTCCTGCCCGAGATCGCCGTCCCCGACGACGTGCTCATCGAGGAGCCCGTCCTGCCCACCGGAGGCCGTCGCTGCGGCGCCGACGGCTGCACCATGACCATCGGCGTGGGCTACGGCGGCCAGCCCGCCCGCGCCACCGGCCGCTGCCCCCGCTGCGGCACGCCCTACTCGCTGATGCCCCAGCTCGTCAGGGGCGAGGTCGTCGCGGACCACTACAAGGTCCTCGGATGCCTCGCGCACGGCGGCCTCGGCTGGATACACCTCGCCGAGGACACCCGCGCCGAAGGCCACCGGGTCGTCCTCAAGGGGCAGATCAACGTTCACGACGCGGTCGCCCGCCGCACCGCCGTGGAGGAACGCCGCTCCCTCACCGACCTGCACCATCCCGACATCGTCCGCATCATCACCTACGCCGAACACCGGCCCCTCGGCCGCACCCACACCGGCTACCTGGTCATGGACTACATCGGCGGACGCTCGCTGCAACAGCTCTTCGACGCCGACGACATCGAGCGGATCTTCCACGGCCGCCCGCGCCTCGACCACGTCCTCACCTACGGCTGCAAGATCCTCGGCGCGCTGCAGTACATGCACGAACGCGGGCTGCTCTACTGCGACATGAAGCCCTCCAACGTCATCCACTTCGGCCGGGCCGTCAAGGTCGTCGACCTGGGCGCCGTCCGCGCGATCGGCGACCGCACCTCCGCCTACGTCTACACGGCCGGCTTCGCCCCGGCCAAGGAGGAGATCGACCGACGCGGCTGGCACGTCGACAGTGACCTCTACACCGTCGGCATGACCCTCCAGGCCCTGGCCCGCGGCGCCGAACCCGCCCGCGGCCTCGCCCCCGACTCCTTCCGCCGCATCGTCGCCCGCGCCACCCACGCCGAACCCCGCGCGCGGTTCCGCTCGGCCGCCGAGATGTCCCGCCAGCTCTGGGAGGTGCTGCGCGAGTTCCGCTCACTTCAGTTCGGCGAACAACTGCCGGAGGCCTCCACCCGGTTCCGTGCCTCCGGCGCCCTCCTCGACGCCGGACTCGGTGCGATCCCCGCACTGGACCACTGGACCGGCCGCCCCGACGAGCGGCCCGCCGGCCTCGACGTCTCCCCGCCGTCCGCCGCCGAGGTGGCCGGCGCCCTGCCCGAGCCGGTCCCCGACCCCGACGACGGCGCCGCCCTGCTGCTGGACTCCTTCCCGCCCGACGCCCCCGACCGGGTCGCCCTGCAGTGGCCCCGCGAATCCCGCCTCGGCACCCCCGAGACCGCGCTGTGGCTGTGCCGCGCCTACCTGAGAAAGGGCGAGCAGCACGCGGCGGAAGGCTGGCTCGCCGAGGCCGAGACCCAGCTCGGGGAACGCGCCGCCGCCCACGACTGGCGCATCGCCTGGCACCGCGGCGTCCTGCATCTCAGCAAGGGTGAGGTGGACCTCGCCGGTGCCCGCTTCGACGCCGTCTACCAGGCCCTGCCCGGCGAGTACGTGCCCAAGCTGGCCCTCGGCTACTGCGCCGAACACACCGGCGGCGGACGCCCGGCCCGGGCCATGCGGTACTACGAGGCCGTCTGGAAACGGGACTTCGCGCACACCGCCGCCGCCTTCGGTCTTGCCCGCGGCCACCTGGCCCGCGGCGACCGGGACGCCGCCGTCCACGTCCTCGACGAGGTCCCCGCCACCTCCCGGCACCACGACGCCGCGCGCATCGCGGCCGTGCGCGTCCGCGCCGGTGTCCTGCACGGCAGCCCGCCCACCCCCACCGGCCTGCGGGACGCGGCCCGGCGGCTGCCCGGACTGCGCCTGGACGGCGGCGCGGCGGACGGCGAGTCCCGGGCCCGGCTGGTCGCCGAGGTCCGCGAGAACGCCCTGCACAGCCGGCCGGCGCAGGGCTGGGGACCGGACTTCCCGGCCGGTGACCTCCTCGGCCCCGGGGACGAGGACAGCCTGCGCACCCGGCTGGAGCACTCCTTCCGGCAACTGGCCGCGCAGGCCCGCACCGCCGGGGAGCACGGCCGGCTGCTCGACCTGGCCCACGCGGTCCGGCCGGTGACCACCTTCTGACCACACCCACGATCCCGGAGAGAGGCACGATGACCGTGGCCGAGGAGACCGAGGTGACACTCGCGGTCGGTCAGCAGAAGGACCTGCCCGCCGTGCCGGACGCGGCCGGGCGGCACACCGACCGGGAGATGCACGCGATCCTGGAGATCGGGGTCCGCAGCCCGGACGGCGTGGAGCACACCGGCGCGCCCGCGCCCGGCACCGGGCCCGCGCTCGCGGAGGTGCTGATCGTCGACACCTCCCGCTCGATGCTCCATCCGGCCGCGAAGCTGCACGCGGCCAAGGACGCCACCGTCGCGGCGGTCCGGATGCTGCCCGACGGCACCGCCTTCGCCGTGCTGTCCGGGCGGTTCGACGCCACGGTGGTCCACCCCGGGCCCGGCCACCCGGTGCTCGCCGTCGCCGGTCCCGCCGAACGCGCGGCCGCCGAGCGGGCCGTACGTATCCTGGACGCGGACGGCGGCACCGCCATCGGCGCCTGGCTCGAACTCGCCCGGCGGCTGCTCAAGGACCAGCCCGCACCCGTCAAGCACGTGCTGCTGCTCACCGACGGACGCAACGAGCACGACCACCGCTCCAGCCGGCCGTTGGACACCGTTCTCGACGCCTGCGCGGGCCAGTTCGTCTGCGACGCCTGGGGGATCGGCGACGACTGGGACGCCGAACTGCTGCTGGGGATCACCCGGCGGCTGCACGGCCGCGCCGGGGCCGTCCGCGACGAATCCGAACTGACCTCCGCCTATCAGGAGTTGATGGCCGGGCTGCTCGGCACGTCGGTACCCGAGCTGCGGATCAGGCTCACCCCCACCCCGGGCACGGCGATCCGACAGGTCAAGCAGGTGGTGCCGAACGAACAGGAGTTGCAGCCCGTCCCGGCCGGTCCCGGCGGCCGAGCCGCGGAGTACGTCACCCGCGCCTGGGGCGACGAGGTACGGCACTTCCAGGTCATCCTGACCGCCGATCCGGCCGGCCGCGAGAGGGGCGAGGACCTCCAGCTGGCCGCGGTGGAGATCGTCGTACCCGACGTACGGCGTCCGGTACGGCTGCCCGCACCGCGGCCGATCCTGGTGCGCTGGACCGACAACCCGTTCGACGCCTCCCGGCAGCATCCCGGGGTCCGCCGGCACGAGCTGTACCAGCAGGCGAGCGCCGCCGTCGCCCAGGCATACCGGGCCTGGCTGCACGGCGCGGACGGCCGGGACACGGCGGACCGCGAACTCGCCCGCGCCCTGGGGCTGGCCGCCGAACTGGGCGACGCCCAGTTGCTCGGCGCGCTCCGGCTGATCGAGGCCGCCCCGGGCGCCGGGCGGGTCCGCTCCGGCCTCAAGGATGTCGACTGGCAGCACCTGATCCTCTCCAGCGCCCTGACGACACCGCCGGAACAGCCGACGGCCGGGGGCCCTGGAGGGGCGGGGGCCGCCGCCGGTGACGGGGCCGCCGCCCCGGCGGGGGCCGGTACGCCCGTACCGGCCGGGGAGGGCGCCGGTGCCGGTGCGCCCGTACCGCACCGGGCGGGTACCGGAGCGCCCGTACCGCACCGGGCCGGTGGCGGAGCGTCCGTACCGCCCGGGGCGGGTACTTCCGGCCCGCCGGACGCCGGTGCGCGCCTCCCATGGGGCGCCGGCCCATCCGGCCCATCCGGCCCATCGGGTGCCGGTGCGCCGGGGCCGTCGGGCGCTGCCGGGCCGTCGGGTGCCGCCGGTTCCGGCCTTCCGGTGCGCTCCGACGGGCTCGTCGAGTGTCCCCACTGCAGGTGGCTCGGTCCTGCCGACTCCGTCTACTGCGGGGGCGAATGCGGGCGGCTGCTGAGGGGGGCGTCCGCATGAACACCGGCAGAGGTGCCACCCCGGGACCGGGTGGCCGCGGAGGTGGGATGTCCGGGGCGGGGGCCGGCAGCGGTGCCACCCGGGGACCGGGCGCCGGCGGAGGCGCGCAGCCCGGGGCGGGGGCCGGCGGCCGTGCGATGTCCGGGGCGGGCGCCGGGAGAGGTGCCACCCCGGGGCCGGGGGCCCGCGGAGGCGCGCAGCCCGGACCGGGCGCCGGCGGAGGCGGGGTGCCCGGGGCGGGCACCTGGACGGGGGCGGCCGGCGGTGCGGCAGCCCCTGCCCGTCCCGGTGCCGGCAGCGCCACCGGGACGACCACGGGGCCGCCTTCCGCCCCGCCTCGGCGGGCGCGACCGGCCGACCGTCGTGGGCCGCGGCCCCCCGGTCCCCCCGCCGGCCTGCTCACCCGCGTCGCCGGTGCCGGGCGGCGCCCCCCGGAGGGCGAGAGCACGACCGCGCACGACCTCGCCGTCCGCCACCGCCTGCTGCTGGCCCTGTCGGCCCTGCTCACGCTGTCCCTCTTCGTGTCGTACCAGGGCGTGCACGGCGACGCGAACCCGCTGCGCACCTCCAGCGCCCCGGCCGTCCTGTCCCTCGACACCGCGCTGTACGCGCTCGGCCAGGCCCAGCGGGACGCCGGCGCGCCGGCGCCGACGAGTGACTTCCAGAAGCAGATCTCGGTCGCCGCGCAGAGTCTGGCCGCCGCCGCGGCCGACGACATCGGCGGAGCGGCGGACCGCCAGGCCCTGCAGACGGTCGCCGGGCTGATCACCGTCTACTCCGTCAAGGTCCAGCAGTCCCAGCTCCAACCCGACGGAAGCGTGCTGCGCGAGGCGTACCTCAGCTACGCCACCAGCATCCTGGTGGAGAAGGGCTCCGGGATACAGGCCCGGCTCAAGGCCCTGCAACGACAGCAACGTGCCGCGGTGCACCGGCAGACCTCGTTCGGCCCGCTGCTGTGGCTCGCCTGGAGCACGACCCTGCTGCTCACCCTCGTCCTCGCCGCGGCGCTGCTGGAGACCCAGCGTTTCCTCCGGCACCGCTTCCGGCGTCGTTACAACCGCCAACTCCTCGCCGCGGTCGTCCTGTCGCTCGCCGGTGTCGGCACCGCCGTGCTGTTCACGGTGTGGACCCATCAGGGGATGGCGGACGCCCGTACCCTGCTCGACCGCCCGCTGCCCGGGCGGCAGATACCCGACGCGGGGCGGTACACCGCCTCGTACCTGGCCGGCACCGGCTTCCGCGCGGCAGCGGCGGTGTGGATCCTGATAGGAGGCGTCCTGCTCATGGCACTGGCCGAGACGGGCCTGCGGCGGCACATCGACGACTACCGGTTCAGGTCCCGGTGAGCGCGCACGCCGGCGGCCCCGCGACGGCCGCCCCCGGCACCCGGCCCCGCCCCTCCCGCCGCCTGGTCCGCACCGTCACCGTGGTGGCGAGCTGCCTGGCCCTCCTGGCGGCGGCCGTCGTGGTGGGCGTACGCGCCCTCGGGCGGGAGCCGACCGTGACCCTGCTGGCCAACTGGACCGGCGAGGACGAGAAGAACTTCCGCGAGGCGGTCATCGAGCCGTTCGAGCGGAAGTACCACATCCACGTCGACTACCAGGGCAGCAATGCCGAGAGCCAGGTGCTCGGCGCCGACGTGGAGGCGGGGACACCGCCCGACGTGGTGGTGCTCACCGGCCCCGGCGAACTCGCCGAGTACGCCCGCCAGAAGCACCTCGTCCCCCTCGACGGCCTCGTGGACCGCGACGACTTCGGCACGTCCTGGGCCACGCCGCTGGCGGACGGGCACGTGTACTGGTTCCCGCTCAAAGCCGACCTGAAGAGCATCGTCTGGTATCCGGCCGACGTCGGCGAACAGCAGCGCCGCCGGGCGGTACACGATCCTGCCCAGTGGTGCCTCGGCATGGGCTCCGGCGCGACCAGCGGCTGGCCCGGCACCGACTGGATCGAGGACATCCTGCTCCAGCGGTACGGCCCGGAGGTCTACACACAGTGGGCGCGCGGTGCTCTGCCCTGGCGGTCGAAGCAGGTGAAGGGCGCGTGGACCACCTGGCGCGACCTGGTCGGCGCCGGCGGTGACGAGGACCGGGTACGGCGGGCCCTGAAGACCCCTTACCGGTCGGCGTCGTCTCCGGTCGCCGCGACCCCGCGCGGCTGCACACTGGAGCACCAGGCGTCGTTCATCCGCAACCGGCCCGCCTGGCAGCACGTCGACGGCCGCTACGAACCCTCCGCCCAGCTGATCTTCGGAGCCCCCACCACCCGCGCCTGGGAGGTCTCCGGCGACCTGGTCGCGCTGCTGCACGGCACCCCGCAGGCGAAGAAGCTGATCCGCCACCTGGCCTCGGCCGACGCCCAACGCGCCTGGACCGCGCAGGAGTCCGGCTTCTCCGTCCGCGCCGACGCCGAGCCCGCCCCCGGCGACGCCGGCTCCACCTGGCACCGCTCGCTCGCCCGCGCCCTCCGCGACGAGCGGACCACGCACTGCTTCGACGCCTCCGACGCCATGCCGCCCGCGGTACGCGACGCGTTCGCCGAGGCGACGATCGAATTCCTCGCCGACCCCGCCCACTTGGACGACCTGCTGCGGTCCCTGGACACTCTCAGCGACAGCCGGGATCTGACCTGGCTGCCGTCGGTGTGCGATCGCGCGTCACCGTGAGCGTGCCCGTGCGGCCCGGCCGACCGTGCGCCGGTCGGGGACGTCGTACGACGGTTGGGGCGGGGCGGGGCGGAGCGTGGCGGGGCGAGCGTGTCGGCGGGGCCGTTTCGCCGTTCCCGGCAGTGGATCGGGGGGGGGGGGGGGGGGGGGGGGGGGGGGCGCCCCCCCCCCCCGCCCCCCCCCCCGGGGCGGGGGGGGGGGGCCCCGGCGCAGCCACACGCACGCTGGCCGCACCCCCCCCCCCCCACCCGGGGC
>NZ_JBITZL010000001.1:215738-1290722 GCF_044546845.1 Streptomyces sp. NPDC053076
GTAGGGGGGGGGGGGGGGGGGGGGGGGGGGGGGGGGGGGGGGGGGGGGGGGGGGTGGGGGGGGGGGGGGGGGGGGGGGGGGGGGGGGGGGCCCCCCCACCGCCCCCTGGCCGTCACCCGAGGGGTACTCGGGAAATCTTCCGGGTCACGAGTTGACCTGTGCGGTCACCAGGTCCGAGAAGGTGGTCAACCGGGTGTAGACACCCGGGTAACCGGCCTCCGCGCACCCCTCGCCCCAAGAAGTGATCCCTGCCAGGACGCCCCCGATGAGCAGGGGACCGCCGCTGTCGCCCTGGCAGGTGTCAACGCCGCCGGAGGTGTATCCGGCGCAAACCATGTCGGACTGGACGAAGTCCGAACCGTAGGAGGAACGGCAGCTGGAGTCGGACACGACCGGGACGGTCGCGGTCCGCAGCTGGTTGGAGGAGCCGCCGTTCTCCGAGGTGGTGCCCCAGCCGAGGATCCGGGCCGTGCCGCCGGCCGCGTAGACGCTGGTCTGGGAGGAGGTGACGTACTTCGCCGCGCTGTACGGCATCGACGTCGAAAGGGTCAGTACGGCCACGTCGTCGCCGTTCGTGGCGTCCGTGTAGTCCGGGTTGACCCAGATCTTGCTGACCCGGCTCACCGTGCCATTGGTGCCGTTCAGGTACGTCCGGCCACCGACCACGCGGACGCTGCCCGTGGACTCCCCGACCATGCAGTGGGCGGCGGTCACGACCTTCTTGGGCGCCACCAGGGTGCCGCCGCAGAACTGGTTCTGGGACGCGTCCGTGATCTGCATCATGAACGGGTACGCGGTCGTCGTGGTGGTCGTGCCTCCGACGATGGGCTGGGGGGCGGCGCTCGCCGTGGGGGAGGCGAGCAGCGCGGTCGCCGCGGCGGCGGCGGAGGCCACCAGGGTCGCGGCGGTCTTTCTCACACGTCTGGGCCCGAACATGAGTCTCCTCAGTGGGGGTTGCACCGGTGGGGGTCGCGCGGGTGTGTGGGGGTTGTGCACGGGTGGGGTCCCCCTGCTCGAGCGCAGTCGAGAGCTCGGGGAAGGGACCGACCCCCGTGTGCCCGGGCGAGCGGCACGCCCTTTACGCTAGGACCCGGACCCTTGGCTCCCAATGAGGGAACCCCCTAGGGGGTTGGGGTGAGGGAAAACCCTCGGTCCGGTTCAGTTAACAAGAGCGGTGTTCAGTGCGCCCGTCGACCTGCCGCCAATCGGACGATGTCCACCCGTGAGCGGATCCCCAGCTTTCGGTAGACCCGGGTCAGGGTCGCCTCCACCGTCTTCACGCTGATGAACAGCCGGGCCGCGATCTCCCGGTTGGTGGCGCCTTCCATGACCAGCGCCGCGACCTGACGCTCCATCGCGGCGAGCGCGTCCAGGGCGTCCAGCGCCTTCGGCACGGCCGGTGCCGGTTCCGGCTCGGGGGTGGTGAGGGCTTCGTCCACTTGGCGCAGCCAGGGCAGCGCCCGGCAGCGGCGGAACAGCCGGGTGGCCTCGTCGACGGCCGCCGCGGCCGTGCCCGCCCGCGACTCCGGGGCGTCCGGGCCCGTGCTGAGGTCCCGACCGTGTTCCGTCCGCCGCGGCCGAGCGCGCTCGGGCTCTCGCCGCAGCCGCGCCCCTTCGGCGCTGTGCCTGCTCCGCAGCCGGGCCAGCGCGAACGCGGCCCGTGCCTCCTCCAGGCCGTAGCCGAGCTTGCCCAGCCGGTCCTGAGCGGACGTCAGCTGGGCGACGGCGGCCTCCAGATCCCCCTGGACGGCGCGCACCAGCGCCTCGGACCGGTCGAGCACGGCGAGGACACTCTCCCGGCCGAGCCGCAGCGCGTGTTCCCGGCTGACGTCGATGACGTCCTGCGCCTCGGCGGGTTCACCTGTCCGGACCAGCGCCTCGGCGAGGTCACCCTGCCAGCGGCCCCGGGCCGGGTCGGTGATGCCGAGCCCCAGTTCCAGGCTGCGCACCCGGCGCAGCGAGCGCACGGTGCCCGCCGGGTCCCCGGCCACCAGTTGGGCGTACCCGAGGGCGCCCAGCGCCCGGGAGAGGTACATCTGGTCGCCGTCCTCCTCGGCGTGCTCCACCGCCTCCCGGGCGAGCGCCAGCGCCCGGTCCACATCGCCGCCGGACGCCTCCGCGAGCGAGGTGAGCATCGCCGACGCGGTCTCGCCGATGCCCGAGTCCCGGGCCAGCCGCAGGCTCTCACGGGCCAGGTCCAGGGCGCGCCCGCAGTGCCCGGCGCGCAGTTCGGTCTCGGCGAGGCCGCGCAGGAAGTGCACCTCGCTCTCCACCGAACCGCGCCGGCGGACCTCGCGCAGCAGCGCGGTGACCGTGGCCCGGGCCTCGGCCAGCTGGTCGCCCATGACCAGCCAGCGGAACCGGGCGCTGCCCGCGCCGTTGTGATGCCACGCCACCCGGGGGTCCTGGGGCTGCCGAAGAGCCCGCTTGATGGTGCGGGGTGCCTCCGGATGGCCCATCAGGGTCTCGGTCTGCGCCTGGAAGGCGAGGGCGAGCAGCTCGGTGCGCCGGTCCGTGCCGCGCGCGGCCAGCTCGGCGGCGTGCGCGGCGGCCTCCCGGGCCTCGGTGAAGTCGCCCTCCACGATCAGCGCCCGCCAGGCCAGCTGGTAGTGGACCAGGGCCAGCAGCCGGGGGTCGTCGCCGGCGTCGGCGAGGGCCTGCGGGAAGACGGCGTCGACCTCGGCCATGGTGTGGCCGGCGGTGTCGATGACGATGATCCAGGCGCGCACCCGGTCGGCGGGCACGGTGGCCCGGGTCAGCACCTCCCGTGCGATGTCCCGGGCCAGGTCGACCTCGCCGGCGGTGATCGCGTCCTCGGCGGCGGTGAGCCGGCGCTCCTCCTGGCTCGGGGTGCCGTCGGCGGGGGTGTGCCGGGCGGCGAGCAGCCCCAGCTGGGCGGCGACCGACGGCGCCCCGCGGTCCCGGGCGAGGGTCGCGGCCCCGGCGAGCCGGGCGGCGACCTCCGGGTCGGTGCCGGTGGTCGCGAGGGCCAGGTGCCGGGCCCGTTCGATCGGGTCGGAGGCGGCGGTGGACAGCGCCGCGTGCGCGGCCCGCCGTTCGTGCGCGGGTGCCTCCGCGTACAGGGCGGCCGAGATCAGCGGGTGCGCGAACCGTACGGCCGGGGCGTCGGGCTCGGTGGCCAGCAGACCGAGTTCGGCGGCCTGGGCGCACTCGGCCTCGGCGTTGTCCCGGCCGGCCGCGTGCAGCAGCGCCGGGGTGGGGCGGGCGCCGGCGCTGGCCACCAGCAGGGTGCGGCGGGCCTCCACCGAGAGCATGTCCAGGCGGCTGAGCACCAGGGCACGCAGCGAGGTCGGCACCGGCAGCGGCTCGCCGGGCCGGGGCGGTGTGGGGCTGTCGGCGAGAGCACGGCCGAGTTCCAGGGCGAACAGCGGGTTGCCGCCGCTGGTGCGATGGATCTCGCGGACCGTGGAGCGGGACAGACCGCCGTGGCCGCGGTGGTCGAGCAGTTGGGCGACCTGGGTGCGCGAGAGCGGGCCCAGCCGGACCGCGAGGGTGTCCGGTGGGCAGGCACGCAGGTGACGGTCGTACTCCTGGCTCTCCTGGCCCTCCGTGCGGACCGCGCACAGCAGTTGGACGGGGGTGCCCTCCAGGCGCCGGGCGGCGAAGCCGAGGAGTTCGGCGCTGGCCGGGTCCAGCCACTGAAGGTCGTCGGCGACGACGAGGACCGGGCCGTGGGCGGCGAGCGCGCGCAGCGCGGAGAGCACCGCCAGGCGCAGGGCGAGGCCGTCGCGCTGCAGACTGGACTCGCCGCGGCCGGTGAGCGCCGACTCCAGGGCGGTGCGCTGTGCGGCGGGCAGGCCGGGGGAGACGTCGTCGAGGACCAGACCGAGGAGATCGGCGAGGGCGAGGAACGGAAGGTGGGATTCGGACTCGGTCGCCGAGCAGCGCAACACGGTACGGGCGGTGGCGCCGTATTCCTCGGCCAATGCCCGCAGGACGGTGGATTTCCCTATTCCGGCGGGGCCGTGGAGCAGCACACTGCCCCCCGAGGCGAGTTGCTCACGGCCGCCGGCGAACAGGTCCTCGCGGCCGATGACCAGGTCGGGGCGGCACCTGGCAGGCTCCTGGAAGTCCCGTCGCACGGTCACCGCTCCCCTCGTGTGTCGTGTCCGGGCCAAATTCTAGGCAACGATCCTTGAAATTCGGACGGAAGCCGTGGTGAGGGAAATAACAAACGGTCAAGCAGAGGGAAATTCAAAGCGACACCGGATGAATGGGCAGGTTTCCTTACCGCCCCCGGACTACGGCAGCAGTCCCGCCCTACGGGCCGCGGTCACCGCCTCCCCTCGTGTGTGCGCGCCCAGCTTCCGCATCGCCGAACGCAGATAACCCTTGACCGTCTCCGGGCTGATGCCCAGCCGCTCGGCCACCGCCGCGTTGGTGGCCCCCGCCGCCACCCAGGACAGCACGTCGAGCTCGCGTGGCGCCAGCCTCACGCCCCCGGCTCGCGGCGGCGAGGTGAGCGATCCACAGGCCGCCAGCAGTTCGGCGCGCAGCCCCGGCTCGGTGATCCGGGGTGCCAGGGCCCGCAGCGCCGCGTGCGCCTCGCGCACCTGTTCCCAGGCGGCCCCCTGATCGGCGGTGGCCCGCTCCGGCCGGGCCGCCGCCAGCAACTTGCGCGTCTCGTCCCGCACCACCAGCGTCTGCTCCAGGTCCCGCGCCACCGCCACCGCCGCGCCCAGCGTGCGGTCGCCGAGCGGCCGGGCCGAGCGCAGCGCGCCGTACAGCACTCCGCGCACCCGGCGCCGGACCACGACCGGCACCGCGAGCACGGCGTGGATGCCCTCGGCGGCCACCGGTACGTCGTACTCGTGGCTGATCTGCCGTGAACGGGAGTAGTCCGGCACCGCGCAGGGCCGGGCCAGCGCCACCGCCTTGCCGCCGAGCCCGTTGCCGGAGGTCACCGCGAGCGAGCGCAGCGCGGCCGTGGTCGTGCCGCTCAGCTCGCTGATGCGGATCTGCGGCCGGCCGGACTCCACCAGGCCGCCGAAGGCGACGGGAAGCCCAGTCGCGCGCCGCAGCCGGGCCAGCGCGGCTCCGATCTCCACCGCCTCCACCGCGTCTGCCGTCACGAGTTCGCCCTTTCGGCCGTCCACACCCCCGTTCGGGGGTAGTGAGACCTGCATCACGGATTAGACGATGCCAGAGAGCCGCCCGGCAATGGTCCGGCACTGAGGAGGACATGGATGACGGCGACCGAGATGTTCCGCGGGGCCCGGGATTTCCTGCTGGAACACCGCGAGGACTATGCCACCGCCTGCCAGGGCTTCCGCTGGCCACGGCCCGAGCACTTCAACTGGGCACTGGACTGGTTCGACGTGATCGCCGCCGGCAACGACCGCACGGCGCTGCACATCGTCGAGGAGGACGGCGCCGAGACCCGGCTGTCCTTCGCTCAGCTGGCCGAACGGTCCACCCGGGTGGCCCGGTGGCTGCACGACCGGGGGGTCGCCGCCGAGGACCGCGTCCTCGTCATGCTCGGCAACCAGGCCGAGCTGTGGGAGACCGCGCTGGCCGCGATGAAGCTGCGCGCGGTGGTCATCCCGGCCACCCCGCTGCTCGGCCCGGCCGACCTGCGCGACCGCGTGGCACGTGGCCGGGTCAAGCACGTCATCGTCCGGGCGGAGGACACCGCCAAGTTCGCCGACGTACCCGGCGCCTACACCCGGATCTCCGTCGGCGGTCTGCCGGAGGAGGGCTGGGAGCCGTACGAGGACGCCTACGCGGCCCCCGCCGACTTCGTCCCCGAGGGCCCGACCCTGGCCGACGACCCGCTGATGCTCTACTTCACCTCGGGCACGACCGCCCACCCCAAGCTGGTCGAGCACACCCACACCTCCTACCCCGTCGGGCACCTGGCCACCATGTACTGGATCGGCCTCAAGCCCGGTGACGTGCATCTGAACATCTCCTCGCCGGGCTGGGCCAAGCACGCCTGGTCCAGCCTGTTCGCTCCGTGGAACGCGGAGGCGACCGTCTTCGTGGTCAACTACAGCCGGTTCGACGCGTCCCGGCTGATGGCCGAGATGGACCGCGTCGGCGTCACCACCTTCTGCGCCCCGCCGACCGTGTGGCGGATGCTCATCCAGGCCGACCTCGGCCGGCTCCAGTCCCCGCCCCGCGAGGCCGTGGCCGCCGGCGAGCCGCTCAACCCCGAGGTCATCGAGCAGGTCCGGCGCGCCTGGGGCGTGACCGTCCGGGACGGCTTCGGCCAGACCGAGACCGCCGTGCAGGTCTCCAACAGCCCGGGCCAGCAGCTGAAGACCGGTTCCATGGGCCGCCCCAGCCCCGGCTTCCGGGTGGAACTCCTCGACCCGGTCTCCGGCGCTCCCGGTGCCACCGAGGGCGAGATCGCCCTCGACCTCGCCGAGCGCCCGGTCGGCCTGATGACCGGCTACCACGGTGATCCCGACCGCACGGCGGAGGCCATGGCGGGCGGCTACTACCGCACCGGGGACATCGCGGCCAGGGACGAAGAGGGATATCTCACGTACATCGGGCGAAGCGACGATGTGTTCAAGTCATCCGACTACAAGGTGAGTCCCTTCGAGCTGGAGAGCGCGCTGCTGGAGCACGAGGCGGTGGCCGAGGCGGCCGTCGTCCCCGCCCCGGACGCGCTGCGGCTCGCCGTGCCCAAGGCGTACGTCGTCCTCGCCGAGGGCTGGGAGCCCGGCCCCGGCACCGCCAAGGCGATCTTCGAGCACTCCCGCGAGGTGCTCGCCCCGTACAAGCGCGTCCGCCGGCTGGAGTTCACCGCCCTGCCCAAGACCGTGTCCGGCAAGATCCGCCGGATCGAGCTGCGCGAGGCCACGGCCGCGGGCTCGAAGGACGAGTACCGCGAGGAGGACTTCCGGTGACCGGCAGGCCGTCGTACAGCCACGGGACGGGAACCACCGCGCTCCTCGGGGACACCATCGGCGCCAGCCTGGACCGGGCCGTCGCGGCCTGGCCCGACCGCGAGGCGCTGGTCGACGTGCCGTCCGGGCGGCGCTGGACGTACGCCGAATTCGGCGCCGACGTCGACCGGCTGGCGCACGCGCTGGTGGCGAGCGGGGTCGCCAAGGGCGACCGGGTGGGCATCTGGGCGGTCAACTGCCCGGAGTGGGTGCTGGTCCAGTACGCCACCGCCCGCATCGGCGCGATCATGGTGAACATCAACCCGGCCTACCGCACGCACGAGGTCGCGTACGTCCTCGGCCAGGCGGGTGTCTCCTTCCTCGTCGCCTCCCTCCGCCACCGGACGAGCGACTACCGGGCGATGGTCGAGGAAGTGCGCGCCGGCTGCCCTCGGTTGCGGGAGACCGTCTACATCGGGGACCCGAGCTGGGAGGCGCTGCTCGCGCGCGAGGCCACCGACGCCCCGTTCGCGGAGCTGTCCTGCGACGACCCGATCAACATCCAGTACACCTCGGGCACGACGGGCTTCCCCAAGGGCGCCACCCTCTCCCACCACAACATCCTCAACAACGGCTACTTCGTGGGGGAGTCGATCGCCTACACCGAGCGGGACCGGATCTGCGTCCCGGTGCCCTTCTACCACTGCTTCGGCATGGTCATGGGAAACCTGGCGGCCACCTCGCACGGCGCCTGCGTGGTGATCCCGGGCCCGTCCTTCGACCCGCGGGCGACGCTGGAGGCGGTGCGACGGGAGCGGTGCACGTCCCTGTACGGCGTCCCGACCATGTTCATCGCGGAGCTGAACCTCCCGGACTTCGCCTCCTACGACCTCTCCACCCTGCGCACCGGCATCATGGCGGGCTCGCCCTGCCCGGTGGAGGTGATGAAGCGGGTGGTCGCCGAGATGCACATGGAGCAGGTCTCCATCTGCTACGGCATGACCGAGACGTCCCCCGTCTCGCTCCAGACCCGCATGGACGACGACCTGGAGCACCGCACCGGCACGGTCGGCCGGGTCCTGCCGCACGTCGAGGTCAAGGTGGTCGACCCGGCCACCGGGGTGACCCGGCCCCGCGGCGAGGCCGGTGAGCTGTGCACGCGCGGCTACGGCGTGATGCTGGGCTACTGGAACGAGCCGGAGAAGACGGCCGAGGCGATCGACGCGGGCCGCTGGATGCACACGGGGGACCTCGCGGTGATGCGCGAGGACGGGTACGTCGAGATCGTCGGCCGGATCAAGGACATGATCATCCGGGGTGGCGAGAACATCTACCCCCGCGAGGTCGAGGAGTTCCTCTACACCCACCCGAAGATCCGGGACGTCCAGGTCGTGGGGGTGCCGCACGAGCGGTACGGCGAGGAGGTCCTCGCCTGTGTCATCCCGGGCGACGCGGCCGACCCGCTCACCCTGGAGGAGCTGCGCGCCTACTGCGCCGGGCGGCTGGCCCACTACAAGGTGCCCAGCCGCCTCCAGCTCCTCGACTCCTTCCCGATGACCGTGTCGGGGAAGGTGCGCAAGGTGGAACTGCGGGAGCGGTACGGGGCGTGAGACCGCCGGCGCGGAGCACCCGCCGAGTGTTCCGCGGCGGCCCCGGGCCGGCCTGGTGTCGGCGGCACACCCGGCCCGGCTCGTCGGGAGACGGTGTCAGGGCCGCCCGTCCCGGGCCCTGGTGCCCGGCGTCGGCGCGCCCGTGGCGTGCAGGGTGGCGGCGGTGCCGTTCACCGGCTGCGGGACGCCCGCCAGGTCGAGCAGGAACAGCGGGATCCCCAGCGTGCCCGCTCCGGTCCGGGCGGCGTCGGTGTACCCGGCGAGGGAGAAGTACACGCATCGCGCGGACTCGGTCATCGCCGTCAGCCACAGGCACTCCACGTCCCGGGGCGCGGCCGGCCGCACGCTCGGGTCCACCTGCGCGAGGAGCCCACGGGCCGCGAGCCCGATACCGCTCGGGGGCCGCTGGTCGGCGCGGCGGATGTCCCGGTAACCGAGCCAGCGCAGATAGAGCGCGGCGGTGGTGACCGCGTCGCGGGCGGTGCGGATGGCGCGGGGCCGGAACGGGGCACGGTGCCCGGCCGGTCCGGGCGCGTCACCGGAGTCCCGGGTGCCGCCGGCCGGCGCCCGGTCGACGGCGGGTGCCCCGTCGGCGGCCGCTGCGGGGAGGGGGTCCGCCGCGGCGGCCACGACCGGCCCACCTCCCGCCGCCGTGCCGTCGGAGCGCCCTCTCGCCACCGGAATGCGCAGCACGGTGCCGCACGGGCAGCCCAGTTCCGGATGGGGCCAGTGGCCGGGGCGCCCGCAGCCGGCGCACACCACGGTGAGCCACTCGTCGTCCCAGGCGCGGTGCTCCGCCACGGCCGGCCCGGCGGCCGGATCCAGTCGCGGGGCGATCGGCGCACCGCACACGCACGGATACGTCGGCGCGGTGTAGAGGTGTGCGCGCCGGCAGACCGGACAACACACCGGCACGCTCTCGGGCATGGCCCCACTCCAAGGCGTCGCGTCGGGACGGCGCTCCCCATGGTGCTCCTCCCCGGCCACTCCTGTCCGGTGCTTCCCGCTCTCCGGACCGCTCTTGACGACCTTCGCCCACCCTTCTACATTGCTTCCAGATAGTAGAAACTAAGTTCCGCAATACGGAAAACGTTGCGGAGTTTGACAATCGGGAGACTGTGCTCACCGCGGGGCGCGCCGGGAGTACGCATCCGAGAAGCCGAAGCAGGAGTACTCGATGGCTCGTATGACCGCTGCCCGCGCGGCAGTTGAGATCCTCAAGCGCGAGGGCGTCACCGACGCCTTCGGTGTGCCGGGCGCCGCGATCAACCCCTTCTACAAGGCCCTCAAAGAGGGCGGGGGCATCAGCCACACCCTCGCCCGCCATGTCGAGGGTGCCTCGCACATGGCCGAGGGCTACACCCGCACCACGCCGGGCAACATCGGCGTCTGCATCGGCACCTCCGGCCCGGCCGGCACCGACATGATCACCGGCCTGTACTCGGCCATCGGTGACTCCATCCCGATCCTGTGCATCACGGGCCAGGCGCCCACCCATGTGATCCACAAGGAGGACTTCCAGGCCGTCGACATCGCCTCGATCGCCAAGCCGGTCACCAAGATGGCGGTCACCGTCCTGGAGGCCGCACAGGTCCCCGGCGTCTTCCAGCAGGCGTTCCACCTGATGCGCTCCGGCCGTCCCGGTCCGGTCCTCATCGACCTGCCGATCGACGTCCAGCTCACCGAGATCGAGTTCGACCCCGAGACGTACGCGCCGCTCCCGGTCTACAAGCCGGCCGCGACCCGCGCCCAGATCGAGAAGGCCATCTCCTTCCTGCTGGACTCCGAGCGCCCCGTCATCGTCGCGGGCGGCGGGATCATCGGCGCCGACGCCTCCGACCTGCTGGCCGAGTTCGCCGAGCTGACCCGGACCCCCGTCATCCCGACCCTGATGGGCTGGGGCGCGCTGGCCGACGACCACGAGCTGAACGCCGGCATGGTCGGCGTGCAGACCTCGCACCGGTACGGCAACGCCACCTTCCTGGAGTCGGACTTCGTCCTCGGCATCGGCAACCGCTGGGCCAACCGTCACACCGGCTACAAGCTCGACGTCTACCGGGGGGAGCGCAAGTTCGTCCACGTCGACATCGAGCCCACCCAGATCGGCAAGATCTTCCCGCCGGACTACGGAGTCGTCTCCGACGCCAAGGCCGCCCTGGAGCTGTTCGTCGAGGTGGCCAAGGAGCTCAAGGCCGCCGGCAGGCTGCCCGACCGTTCCGCCTGGATCGCCTCCACCCAGGAGCGCAAGGCCACCCTGCTGCGCCGTACGCACTTCGACAACGTGCCGATGAAGCCGCAGCGCGTGTACGAGGAGATGAACAAGGCGTTCGGCCCGGACACCCGGTACGTCACCACGATCGGTCTCTCCCAGATCGCCGGCGCGCAGATGCTGCACGTCTACAAGCCGCGCCACTGGATCAACTGCGGCCAGGCCGGCCCGCTCGGATGGACCATCCCGGCCGCGATCGGCGTCGCCAAGGCCGACCCGGACGCCCCGGTCGTCGCGCTCTCCGGCGACTACGACTTCCAGTTCATGATCGAGGAGCTGGCGGTCGCCGCCCAGCACAAGATCCCCTACGTCCACGTCCTGGTGAACAACGCCTACCTGGGCCTGATCCGCCAGGCGCAGATCGGCCTGGACATCAACTTCCAGGTCAACCTGGAGTTTGAGAACATCAACGCTCCGGAGCTGGGCGTCTACGGCGTCGACCACGTCAAGGTCGCCGAGGGCCTGGGCTGCAAGGCCATCCGGGTCACCGAGCCGGACCAGCTGGGCGCCGCCTTCGAGCAGGCCAAGAAGCTGGCCGCCGAGCACCAGGTGCCGGTCGTCGTCGAGGCGATCCTGGAGCGGATCACCAACATCTCGATGAGCCGCACCATGGACATCAGCGACATCTCCGAGTTCGAGGACCTGGCCACGGAGCCCGGCCACGCGCCGACGTCGATCAAGACGCTGAAGGTCTGACACGCCTGACACACGAGGGGGCGGCCTGTCCGGGGGGACGGGCCGCCCCTTCGTCATGCCCCGGACGCGGTCCCCGGCCGCTCGGACCGCCCGGCCGAACGGGCGACGGCCCTCACCGGCGACGCCCTCACCCGCGAGGTCCGGGCACGGCGCCGCCCCGAGCACGGCGCCGGTCGCTGCGGCGCGGTGGCCCCGGTGCGGAGCGCGGCCTGCGGGTCCGGCGGGATCGGAAGCGGCGTCGCACGGCCCGTGCGGCACCCCCGCGACGTCGTACGGCCCTGAGATACCCCCGCGGCGCCGTACGGCCCGTGAGGCACCCCCGCGGCGCCGTACGGCCTGTGTGAGACGCCCCCGTGCGGGGCCCGCCACCCCCGTGCCGGCGGGCCCCGTGTGCCGTCACTGTGCCCTGTCGCGGGACGATGTCGAAGCCTCCGCGGCGGTGTTCAGAGCTTGATTTGAGGGTTGCGCGGCCGGGCTACGACCGCTGCCGTACGCGCCGTCGTCACAGCTCGTGCTCCGACAGCCCGGGCCAGTCGTCCGGGCCGCCGCCCTGCCAGTCGATCAGGTCGCTCTCCTCCACCTCGATCCGGTCCAGGTCGGCGAGCCGCAGGATCTCCACGACGTCGTCCAGATGCGAGGCGATCCCCAGCGTCACGTCGCCCTCGGTGACCCGCCGGGAGCCGTCCAGGGCCGGCGCGTGGACCACGATGTGCGGGTAGTGGGTCGGATTGGCCATGGGATCAGCGTCCTGCGGATACGGCCGCCGCGCACGCCGGAGCCGGAACAGCACGAAGCGCCCCCTCGATCAGGGGGCGCTTCGGTGTCACGTGGTGTCCGTCCGACGGCGCGAGGCTGGGCGCGACAGGTCGTTCGCGCCGCCGGACGGGGCGGGTGGCCCCCGGTCGGGGGCTGGGTGGGACCGCGGCGGGTGCGATGGAGCCGGGAGCCCTTCCCTCTGGTCGAGAAGGGGACCTGGTCCTTGACCACCGCACTGGCTCGCACGCCGCCACGGTCCTCGCCCTGCCCGCGCACACCGCCGTACGGCCACCCCTCATCCGGGCCGTCCGGCGGCTTGCGCGGGCCGCGTGCGGAGATCATGACCTCCCGTCAGATCCCGTACGCTGCTTGTGTGTTCCTGGGGCTCAGTCCTCGCGCAGGGCGCGGACCGCCTCCTCCACGCGCTTGCCGTACTCGGGGTCGGCGGCGTGGAAGTGGGCCAGGTTCTTCTCGATCACGTCGTCGCGGGAGACCTTCGAGAGGCCGCCGGCGATGTTCGCGATCAGGCGGGACTTCTCCTCCTCCGACATCAGGCGGTACAGCTCGCCCGCCTGGAAGAAGTGGTCGTCCTTGGTGTGCAGCGGGGTCTCGTGGCTGCCCGTGTAGCCGGCCACCGCCAGCGGGGCCGCCAGCGGGCGGCCGGTCTCGGCCGGGCCGTCGTAGGAGTTCGGCTCGTAGTTCTTGGCGCCGCGGCCCTGGCCGTTGACCGCCATGAGACCGTCGCGGCCGTAGTTCTGGGCGCCGCCCAAAACCGCCTTCGGAGCGTTCACGGCGAGCAGGGTGTGGTTGACGCCCAGGCGGTAGCGGTGGGCGTCGGCGTAGGCGAACAGGCGGCCCTGGAGCATCTTGTCCGGGGACGGACCGATGCCGGGCACGAAGTTGTTCGGGGAGAACGCGGCCTGCTCGACCTCGGCGAAGACGTTGTCCGGGTTGCGGTCCAGCACCAGACGGCCGACCCGGTGGAGCGGGTAGTCCTTGTGCGGCCACACCTTGGTCAGGTCGAACGGGTTGAAGCGGTAGTCCGCCGCCTCGGCCGCCGGCATGATCTGCACGTGCAGGGTCCACGACGGGTGCACGCCCCGCTCGATGGCCTGGAGCAGGTCCGTCTGGTGCGAGTTGGGGTCCTGGCCGGCCAGTTCGGCGCCCTGCTCGGCGGACAGGCAGCGGATGCCCTGGTTCGTCTTGAAGTGGTACTTGACGAAGAATGCCTCGCCCTGGGCGTTCGTCCACTGGTAGGTGTGCGAACCGAAACCGTCCATGTGGCGGTACGACGCCGGGATGCCGCGGTCGCCCATGAGCCAGGTCACCTGGTGCGTGGCCTCGGGGGAGTGGGCCCAGAAGTCCCAGACGTTGTCCGGCTCCTGCTTGCCGGTGAACGGGTCCCGCTTCTGCGAGTGGATGAAGTCGGGGAACTTGATCGGGTCCTTGATGAAGAACACCGGGGTGTTGTTGCCGACGAGGTCGTAGTTGCCCTCCTCGGTGTAGAACTTCACCGCGAAGCCGCGCGGGTCGCGGACCGCGTCGGCGCCGCCGAGGGAGTCGGCGACCGTGGAGAAGCGCAGGAACACCTCGGTGCGCTTGCCGATCGAGCTGAGGAAGTCGGCGTGGGTGTAGCCGGTGACGTCGTCCGTCACCTCGAAGTGGCCGTACGCGCCGGAGCCGCGGGCGTGCACGACACGCTCCGGGATCCGCTCGCGGTTGAAGCGCGCGAGCTTCTCCAGGAGGTGCTGGTCCTGGATCAGGAGCGGGCCGCCGACGCCGGCGGAGGCGGAGTTCTGGTTGTCGGCGACCGGTGCGCCGGACTCTGTCGTGAGCACGCGCTTCGACATCGTGGACCTTCCGTGCGGGTGTCAGCGGAAACCTGTTTCCGCTTTGTGGAGCCTAGGAGTGGGGCGATCTGAGCGTCAACAGTTTGTTGAAGTTGATTCCGGGCCGCGGCGACGCCTGGGCGCGACAGGACAGGTGTCAGCGGCGCCGCGGCCCGGAAGCTCGGGGAGGTTCGTCAGACCTGGGCGCCGGACAGGCGCTCCACGGCCCGCAGCAGGGCCGAGTGGTCCAGCCCGCCGTCGCCCTGGGCGCGCAGGGAGGCGACCAGCTGGGCGACCACGGCGCCGACCGGCAGGGCCGCGCCGACGTTGCGGGCGGCGTCGGTGACGATGCCCATGTCCTTGTGGTGCAGGTCGATGCGGAAGCCCGGCTTGAAATCGCGGTTCAGGAAGTTGTCCTTCTTGCGCGTCAGCACGGTGGAGCCGGCCAGGCCGCCGTTGAGGACGTCCAGGGCGGCCTGCAGGTCCACGCCCGACTTCTCCAGGAAGACCACGGCCTCGGCGCACGCCTGGATGTTCACGGCGACGATCAGCTGGTTGGCGGCCTTGACGGTCTGGCCGGAGCCGTGCGGACCGCACAGCACGATGGTCTTGCCGAGCGCCTCGAAGACCGGCTTGGCCTGCTCGAAGTCGGCCCGCTCGCCGCCGATCATGATCGACAGTACGGCCTCGACGGCGCCGGCCTCACCGCCGGACACCGGGGCGTCCAGCACCCGGATGCCCTTGTCCTTGGCGGCGGCGGCCAGGTCCACGGAGGTCTGCGGGGTGATCGAGGACATGTCGATCAGCAGGGCGCCCTGCTTCGCGTTCTCCAGGATGCCGTCCGGGCCGTAGGCGATGGCCTCGACCTGCGGGGAGGCGGGCACCATGGTGATCACCACGTCGGCGTCGCGCACGGCCTCGGCGATCGAGCCGGCCGCGGTGCCGCCGGCGGCGGCGAGCCGGTCCAGCTTGTCCTGCTCCAGGGTGAAGCCGGTGACCTGGTAGCCCGCCTTGATCAGGTTCTCGGACATGGGGGAGCCCATGATGCCGAGGCCGATCCAGGCGATCTTGGGAAGGGTGTTGCTCATGATGGGGGTGCCTCTCTGACTGCTCTGCAAAGTCGGGGGGTTCAGCGCGCTTCGCGCGGGAGCCACGCGAAGGACTCGGCGCTCGGGCGGTCGCCGGCCTTGTACTCCAGGCCGATCCAGCCGTCGTAGCCGGCCTTCCTCAGCCGGCCGAGCAGCTCCTCCAGCGGCAGCGAACCCGTCCCGGGGGCGCCGCGCCCGGGGTTGTCGGCGATCTGCACGTGCCCGGTCTTCGCCGCGTACCGCTCGATCACCGAGGGCAGGTCCTCGCCGTTCATGGAGAGGTGGTAGAGGTCCATCAGGAACTTGGCGTTCCCGAGGCCCGTCGCCGCGTTGACCTTGTCCACGATCTCGATCGCCTTGGGCGCGCTCACGATCGGGCACTTCGGCGACTCGGGCGCGTTGAGGGCCTCGATCAGGATGGTCCCGCCGACCCTGCCGACGGCCCTGGCCGCGAGGACCAGGTTCTCCAGGGCGAGCGCGTCCTGCTCGGCCGGGTCCACGCCCTCGACGCGGTTGCCGTACAGGGCGTTGAACGTCGTGCAGCCCAGGGATCGGCCGAAGGCGACGGCCACATCGAGGTTGGCGCGGAACCGCTCCGACTCCTCACCGGGGATCGACAGGGCGCCGCGGTCCGGGCCCGGCAGCTGTCCGGCGTAGAAGTTCAGTCCCGTGAGCTGGACGCCCGCGTCCTCGATCGCCTTTTTCAGGGCGTCGAGCTCGGACTGCTCGGGGGTGGGGGAGTCGACCCAGGGCCACCACAGCTCGACCGCGGAGAAGCCCGCCGCGGCGGCGGCCGCGGGACGCTCCAGGAGCGGGAGTTCCGTGAAGAGGATCGACAGGTTGACGTTGAAGCGCTGGTCTGCGGCGGTGCTCCATCCAAAACCTGGCATTCGGGCCGCGCTCCCTTCCGTGGTTGAGATTCCGTAATGCGGAAGTTCGTTTCTGCGTAATGGAAGATTGCCGTCGGGTGTCCGCGCTTGTCAAGGGGGGTCCGTCACCGGCCGCCCGAAAAGCCCCGCCGGGCGTTAGGTTGAGCGCGTGCGATTGAGAGTGGAGTTCACGACCGAACCCTTCGACCTGGACGAGGCGCCCGCGCACGCCCTGGTGGCGCGGGAGGTCATCGAGACGGCCGAGCTGGACGCGGTCGACGTCGGCCCCTTCGGCAACACGGCCGAGGGTGCTGCCGACCGCGTGCTCACCGCGGTGGACGCGCTGCTGCGCAAGTCCCTGGAGGCCGGAGCCACCCGGGTCTCGCTCCAGGTCAACGTGATCGACGACGGGATCGGGGAGGGCGATAGATGACCGGGGAAGAGCCCTTCATCACAGCGGTGAAGCCGCTGGTCGACGCCATGGGCGCGTCGATACTCCCGGCCGACGAGGCCGGCCCCGAGGATGTCGTCCTCGCCTGGGAGGGCGTCGACGTCGTCGCCGTGCGCCTGCCCCAGCTCGCCGACTCCCTGGATCACATCCTGGCCGCCATGGAGCGCCGGGAGGGCCGGCCGCTGGCCGACCTGGACCGCAAAGCCAAGCAGGAGGTCGTACGGATCCTGGAGGCGCGCGGCGCGTTCGCCGTGCGGCACGGGGTGGAGACCGTGGCGAGCGCGCTCGGCGTCAGCCGCTTCACGGTCTACAACTACCTCAACCGGGAGAAGGGCGCGTAGCGCTCCGCTGGGGGCGCCGTTCGGGGGTCTTCGGCCGGGCCGCCACCGCGCCGTCGTGGCTGGTCGCGCGGTTCCCCGCGCCCCTCGGGGAGTGCCGTCGCCCGGCCGTCGCGCGGTCCCCTGCGTCCGGCTCGGCTTCTTACGCGGAATTTTCAACAAAGTGTTGACGTGATGTTTCCGAGGGCGTTAGCTATCGGCAGCCCGTTCAGCACGAAGGCCCATCGCGGCCACGGAGGCTCCCGTGACGTCGACTTCCACGCCCCCGGGCCTGGCCCGGTTCAACGATCTGGAGGAGCGCGCGGCCCTCGTCGCCCTCCACGAGGCGTGCGCCTCCACCGAGTGGGGCCGCAGACTGCTCGCCGCCCGCCCCTACGCCACCGCGGAGGACCTCTACACCGCGAGTGACACGGCCATGGCCCAACTGTCCTCCGCGGACCTGGCGGAGGCGATGGCCGGGCACCCGCCGATCGGGCGACCCAAGCCCGGCGACCCGACCTCCGCGCGGGAGCAGGCCGGCATGGCCGGCGCCGCCGAGGACCTCAAGGCGGAGATGCTCGAACTCAACCTGGCCTACCAGGAGAAGTTCGGCCACGTCTTCCTCATCTGCGCCACCGGCCGGACCGGCGAGCAGATGCGCGACGCGGTCAAGGAGCGGATCGGCAACTCGCCGGAGCAGGAGCGGGAGATCGTCCGCACCGAGCTGGGCAAGATCAACCGCATCCGACTGGCCCGACTCGTCGAAGAGGACGCCTGACACCATGAGCACCAGCACCACCGCCTCCGTGTCCACGCACATCCTGGACACCTCGATCGGCCGCCCCGCCGAGGGCGTCGCCATCCACCTGTCGGCCCGCTCGGGCCGGGACGCGGACTGGCAGGCACTCGGCGACTCCGCGACCGACGCCGACGGCCGGTGCAAGGACCTGCCGGCCCTGCCGGAAGGGACGACCCACGTACGGCTCGACTTCGCCGTGGAGCCGTACTTCGAGAAGAAGCAAGCCGATGCGCAGCAGGACGCCCCCGCGAATCGGGACAGCGGACCTGGTGTGTTCTTCCCGGAGGTGGCGATCACGTTCGCCGTCGTCCCGGGCGAGCACTACCACGTGCCGCTGCTGCTCAACCCGTTCGGCTACTCCGTTTACCGAGGGAGCTAGCGAATGCCGACCATCCTGGGACAGAACCAGTACGGCAAGGCCGAGAACCGAGTCGTCAAGATCACGCGGGACGGCGCCACCCACCACATCAAGGACCTCAACGTCTCCGTCGCGCTGAGCGGCGACATGGACGAGGTCCACTACTCCGGCTCGAACGCCAACGTGCTGCCGACCGACACCACCAAGAACACGGTGTTCGCGTTCGCCAAGGAGTACGGCATAGAGTCCGCCGAGCAGTTCGGCATCCACCTCGCCCGGCACTTCGTCACCTCGCAGGAGCCGATCCAGCAGGCCCGGATCCGCATCGAGGAGTACGCCTGGGAGCGGATCGAGACCTCCGACGCCAACTCCAGGTTCATCGGCGCCGACGAGGTCAAGCACTCCTTCGTCCGCAAGGGCCAGGAGACCCGCGTCACCCAGATCACCTACGACGGTGAGAAGTGGGAGGTCGTCTCCGGCCTGAAGGACCTGCTCGTGATGAACTCGACCAACTCCGAGTTCTGGGGCTACGTCAAGGACAAGTACACCACCCTGCAGGAGGCGTACGACCGCATCCTGGCGACCCAGGTCTCCGGCCGCTGGCGGTTCAACTGGACCGACGACGAGCAGAAGATGCCCCACTGGGAGAAGTCCTACGAGCAGGTCAAGAAGCACATGCTCCAGGCGTTCGCCGAGACCTACTCCCTCTCCCTGCAGCAGACGCTGTACCAGATGGGCTCGCGCATCATCAACAACCGCAGCGAGATCGACGAGGTCCGCTTCTCGCTGCCGAACAAGCACCACTTCCTGGTGGACCTGGAGCCGTTCGGCCTGAAGAACGACAACGAGGTCTACTTCGCCGCCGACCGCCCCTACGGCCTCATCGAGGCCACCATCCTGCGGGACGGTTGTGAGGCCCTCATCCCGGTCGACATGACCAACCTCTGACGCGGGACGCGCGCCCCCGGCCCCGCCACCCGGGCCGGGGGCCCGCAACACCGGAGGGAACGAAATGGCACAGCCTGCGAAGGGGCCCGCCACAGCCCCGTGTTCCACCCCACCGGTGCACACCGAGGACGCCGTCACGTCCGTGCACCCGGTGGACGAGAAGCTCCACTTCTCGCGGCTCGTCCCGGCCGCGCTGCAGCACATCGCCGCGATGTACGCGGGCGTCGTCACTCCTCCGCTCATCATCGGCCAGGCATGCGGACTCGACATCGCGGCCCGCACCCGGCTCATCGCCGCGAGCCTGCTCATCGCCGGCGTCGCGACCATCCTGCAGACCATCGGCGTCAAGGGAATCGTCGGCAACCGGCTGCCCTTCGTCAACGCCGCCTCCTCCGCCGGCATCGCCCCGATCCTCGCGATCGCCGAGACCCACGGCAAAGGCCACCAACTCCCCGCGATCTACGGCGCGGTGATGGTCGCCGGTGCCTTCTGCCTGGCGCTCGGCCCGTTCTTCGGCCGGCTCCTGCGCTTCTTCCCGCCCCTGGTCACCGGCGTCGTCATCACTTTGATCGGCGTCACGCTGATGCCCGTCCCGGTGAGCTGGGCACAGGGCGGCGACAAGACCGCCGCCGACTTCGGCGCCCTGCGGCACCTGGCGCTCGCCGGGTTCACCCTCGCCGTCATCCTGCTGATCCAGCGGTTCGGCAAGGGCTTCGTCAAGCAGGTCGCCCTGCTGTTCGGACTGCTCATCGGCACTCTGGCCGCGATGCCCTTCGGCATGGCCGACTTCAGCGGCCTGAAGTCGGCGCCCGTCGCCGCACTCCCCGCCCCGTTCGCCTTCGGCGCCCCCGAGTTCCAGCCCGCGGCCATCCTCTCGCTGTGCATCGTGATGCTGGTGCTGATGACCGAGTCCAGTGCCGGCATGCTCGCCCTCGGCGAGATCTGCGACCGCCGCGCCGACGCGAGGACCATCACCCGCGGCCTGCGCACCGACGGCATCGCCACCCTGCTCGGCCCCGTCTTCGGCGGCTTCCCCACCTCCGCCTTCGCCCAGAACGTCGGCGTCGTCTCCCTCACCCGGGTGCGCAGCCGATACGTGGTCGCCGTCGCCGGTGGCAGTCTGCTGGTCCTCGGCGCCTTCCCGGTCCTCGGCGCGGTCGTCTCCCTGGTCCCCATGCCGGTCCTCGGCGGCGCGGGCATCGTGCTCTTCGGCTCGATCGCCGTCAGCGGCATCCGTACGCTGTCCGAGGCGGGCCTGGACGACAGCTCCAACATCGTCCTGGTGGCCGTGGCCCTCGGCGCCGGCATCATCCCGCTGGCCGCGCCGACCTTCTACGCCGACTTCCCGGCCTGGGCGCAGACCGTGCTCGGCTCCGGCATCAGCGCGGGCGCGCTCGTCGCGGTCCTGCTCAATCTCTTCTTCCATCATCTCGGCACCCGGCGCGGGCCCGCTCAGCCCGCTCCGGCACTCAAATCCTCCTAGGGTCCTGCCGTGCCCTCCCCGTGGACAGTCCCCTCGGTTCACGGGCCCGCCACTGAAAGACAAGGAAGCACCATGGCACCATCGGCAGACCAGCGCATCGTCATCGACAACTGCGCGATCGCGACCGTCGACGCCGGCGACACGGAGTACGCCTCCGGGTACCTCGTTCTCGCCGGCAACCGGATCGAGGCGGTGGGCGCGGGCAAGGCCCCCGAGGGTGTGGAGAACGTGGTACGCCGGATCGACGCGAGCGGCCATCTGGCCACGCCGGGTCTGGTCAACACCCACCACCACTTCTACCAGTGGATCACCCGGGGCCTGGCCACCGACCACAACCTGTTCAACTGGCTGGTCGCGCTCTACCCCACCTGGGCGCGCATCGACGAGCAGATGACGTACGCGGCCGCGCAGGGCTCCCTCGCCATGATGGCCCGGGGCGGTGTCACCACCGCCATGGACCACCACTACGTGTACCCGCACGGCTCCGGCGACCTGTCCGGTTCGATCATCCGGGCCGCCGCCGAGATGGGCGTCCGCTTCACGCTGGCCCGCGGCTCGATGGACCGCAGCGAGAAGGACGGCGGCCTGCCGCCGGACTTCGCCGTCGAGACGCTGGAGGGTGCCCTCGCCGCGACCGAGGAGACCGTCAAGAAGCACCACGACGCCTCCTTCGACGCCATGACCCAGGTGGCGGTCGCCCCCTGCTCGCCGTTCTCCGTCTCCACCGAACTCCTGCGCCAGGGCGCGGAGCTGGCGCGCCGGCTCGGTGTACGGCTGCACACGCACGGCTCGGAGACCGTGGAGGAGGAGAAGTTCTGCCACGAGCTGTTCGGTATGGGCCCCACCGACTACTTCGAGTCCACGGGCTGGCTCGGTGAGGACGTGTGGATGGCGCACTGCGTCCACATGAACGACTCCGACATCGAGGCATTCGGCCGCACCAAGACCGGTGTCGCCCACTGCCCGTCGTCCAACGCCCGCCTCGCCGCCGGCATCGCCCGCGTCCCCGACATGCTGAAGGCGGGCGTCCCGGTCGGCCTCGGCGTCGACGGCACCGCCTCCAACGAGTCCGGTGAACTCCACACCGAACTGCGCAACGCCCTGCTGATCAACCGCCTCGGCGCCCACCGCGAGGCCGCGCTCAACGCCCGCCAGGCGCTGCGGCTCGGTACCTTCGGTGGCGCCCAGGTGCTCGGCCGGGCCGGGCAGATCGGCTCGCTGGAGGCCGGCAAGCTGGCCGACGTGGTGCTGTGGAAGATGGACACGCTCGCCCACGCCTCCATCGCCGACCCGGTGACCGCGCTCGTCTTCGGCGCCGCGGCCCCGGTGACCGCCTCCTTCGTCAACGGCCGGCAGATCGTCGACAACGGCCGCCTGGTCACCGTCGACGAGGACGCCGTGGCCCGCTCGACCCGCGAAGAGGCCCAGCGCCTGGCGCGGATCGCCGCGCAGAGCTGACCCGCGGCCCGGTCCCACCGGGCTGACGCATCGCAGGGCCTCAACAGACTCCGGCCGGGAGGGACGGCTCACGGCCGGGGCCGTGGATCCGAGCGGGATCCACGGCAGTCGTCTCCGGAGCGCGCACGCGCGCTCCGGAGACGGCCACCCCACACCGCTCGTCACCGCTCATTCGCCACCCCCGTCACGGTCCCGCACGACCACTTGCACGCACCACCTCCATGAAACCCACGTCGACGACGACGTGTTACCCGCCCGGAGGAGCCGCCGTGGCCGCCCATCCAGTTGACGAGAAACTCCCCGCCCTCAAAATGGCGACCAGCGGTCTGCAGCATGTGGCCGCCATGTACGCCGGAGTAGTCGCACCACCGCTCATCGTCGGCGCGGCCATCGGCCTGTCCGCCACCGAGCTGACCTTCCTCACCGGCGCCTGCCTGTTCACCGCCGGACTCGCCACCTTCCTCCAGACCCTCGGCTTCTGGAAGATCGGTGCCCGGCTGCCGTTCGTCAACGGCGTCACCTTCGCCGGGGTCGCCCCCATGACCGCGATCGTCGCCTCGACCGACGACAAGTCCGACGCCCTGCCGATCATCTTCGGCGCGGTCATCGTCGCCGGCCTGCTCGGCTTCCTCGCCGCCCCGGTCTTCTGCAAGGCGGTCCGCTTCTTCCCGCCGGTCGTCACCGGCTCCGTCATCACCCTGATCGGCGTCTCCCTCCTCCCGGTCGCCTTCGGCTGGGCGCAGGGCCCCGATCCCAGGGCCGACGACTACGGCTCGACGACCTATCTCACGCTCGCCGGCATCACCCTGCTCATCGTCCTGCTGCTGCGCCGCTTCACCCGGGGCTTCGTCAAACAGATCGCCGTCCTGATCGGCCTGATCGCCGGCACGCTCCTCGCGATACCGTTCGGCGTCACGGACTTCGGTCCCGTCGCCGACGCCGACGTGGTCGGCTTCCCCACGCCGTTCCACTTCGGCGCCCCGCAGTTCCAGCTCGCCGCGATCCTCTCGATGTGCGTGGTGATGGTGGTCTCGATGACCGAGTCGACCGCCGACATGCTGGCGCTCGGCGAGATCGTCGAACGCCCCGCAGACGAGAGGACCATCGCGGCGGGACTGCGCGCCGACACCCTCGGCTCCGCGCTCAGCCCGCTGTTCAACGGCTTCATGTGCAGCGCCTTCGCCCAGAACATCGGCCTGGTGGCCATGACGCGGATCCGCAGCCGGTACGTCGTCGCGACCGGCGGCGGCTTCCTGGTCCTGATGGGCCTGTGCCCGATGGCCGCCTCGCTCATCGCGGTCGTGCCCCGCCCGGTGCTCGGCGGTGCCGGCGTCGTCCTGTTCGGCTCGGTCGCCGCGAGCGGCATCCAGACCCTGGTCCGGGCCGGCCTGGACAGGGACAACAACGTCCTGATCGTGGCCGTCTCCCTCGCCGTCGGCATCATCCCGATCACCGCGCCGGAGTTCTACCACGCGTTCCCCGAGACGGCGAAGATCGTCCTGGACTCGGGCATCTCCACGGGCTGCCTCATGGCCGTGGTGCTCAACCTCCTCTTCAACCACCTCGGCAGGGGCGAGGAGGCCCAGGACGTCACCCATCCCATGGAGGCGGGGGAGGAGATCGCCGCCGCACACTGAACTGCCCTGCACGCGGGGCCGGGTGGGCGGGTGTACGGAAAACCATGCCGTGTCCCCGCCCACCGTGGTGCAATCTTGGTGTCATGAACGAGTCCGGCCGTGTCGAGGCCTTCAGCGACGGCGTGTTCGCCATCGCCATCACCCTGCTGGTCCTGGACATCAAGGTGCCCGAAGCGGATGAACACGGCGGTCTGTGGCACGCGCTGGGCGCGCAGTGGCCCTCGTACGCCGCCTACGTGGTGAGCTTCCTGGTCGTCGGCATCATGTGGATCAACCATCACCAGATATTCAGCCATGTGGCCCGGGTCGACCGGACCCTGATGTTTCTGAACCTGCTGCTGCTCATGGTCGTGTCGGCGGTGCCCTGGCCGACCGCGATGCTCGCCGAGTACCTGCGCGAGGGCACCGCCTCGCATGCGGCGGCCGCCGTCTACAGCCTGGTCATGGTGGTCATGGCCCTCGCCTTTCAGGCCCTGTGGTGGCATCTGACCCGTACCGGTCACCTCTTCGACGCCGACGTCGACGTCACGGCGGCCCGGGCGACCCGGATCCGCTTCGCGCTGGGCTCCCTGGGCTACCCGCTGGCCGTCGGCCTGGCCTTCGTCTCCGCGCCGGTGACCCTGGCCGCGCACGGCCTGCTCGCCCTGTACTACGGCTTCAACCAGGTCCCGGTGCCGACCCGGAAGAATCCGGCGACGCAGACCGCCGTGCACCAGGGCACGTCGCCCGACTCGTAGGTCTCAGGTCTATGGCCGGCTACAGGCCGAACAGGGCGAGGTCCGTCGCCAGTTCCTTGAACACCTCCCGTGGGTCGGCGACCAGCTTGCGTTCCGCGAGGTTCAGGAGGCCGCCCACCGCGGTGAGCTCCGCCGCCAGGGTGCCGTCGGCCTTGCGTATCTCCTGGCGGATCCGGAAGGTCTTGCCGGTGCCCCACTCGAACGCGCACGTGACGTCGACCTCGTCACCGGCGAGCAGTTCGCGCAGGTAACGGACGGTCGTCTCCAGGGCGACCGGGCCCACGCCCTGTCCGACCAGCCGGGCCTGACTGATCCCGGCCGCGTGGAGCAGCGACCAGCGGGCGTGCTCGGCGTAGTTGAGGTACACCGCCTGGTTGAGATGTCCCTGGGTGTCGGTCTCGTAGCCACGGACGGTCACACGGACGGAAAACGGTTCGGTCACTGCTTGCCCCTCTCGGACGGGATTCCGGCGCTCGACCGATCTTGACACGCCGGTCACACCCGGCGCGGCGAGGCCAGCAGGTAGCGCGCTCTCGTCCGTGGCTCGGTGTACTCGCCGGCCTGCCAGCCGGCCCCCTCCAGCGTCGCGGCGCAGAGCGCCAGCGCCTCCGCGTCCGGCGCGTACACCGCGACCGCCTCCGGCTGCGGGGTCGCCCGGACCCGGTAACCGGCCGTGTCCCCGCCGGCCGGGCGCTGCCCGGCCGCCTCCAGCGCGAGCGCGGCGGCCCGCACCAGGTGCGCCCGCTCCCACCCGCACGGCCGGTCCACCGCGCCGTCGGGATTGGTCATCCGGCGCAGCTCCAGCAGCCCCTGCCAGGCGCCGTGCACTTCGCGCCGCCGGGCCGGGCCGGACACCGGCGGCTCCTCCTCGCCGCCGACACGGGCCGCGAACACGGCGGTGTCCGGAGCGGGCTCGGCCGGTGCCTCGGGCACCGCCTCCCGCATCCGGTGGCCCGCGGGGGTGAGGAAGTGGTCGTGCGGCGGCCGGGGGTGCCGGAAGGCGAGCCCCCGCTGCACCAGCGCCGCGAGCTGGGTCGCGCCACCGCGCAGCCGGCCGGTCACCGGATCGGCGGCCTCGATCAGCCGCCGCTGCGCGGCGGTCGGTGGTCGGGTCACGGGATGCTCCTTCCGGCGCCGTCGCTCCGCCGGACCGCCGGGGGGCGGCCCCTTCGCAGAGTACGGCCCGGGTCTGACAACGCCCGCTACTCCCCGGGCCGGATGTTCCACCCCGCGATCACCGGTCGCCCGTGCTCGGTGCCGAGGCGGCACAGCGTCCCCGTCGCGAGCTGGAAGAGGGCCCCGTCCCGGGGCGCGAGGCCCAGGCGGCGGGCGGTGAGGACACGGAGGAAGTGACCGTGGGCGATCAGCACGACGATCCCTTCGGTGTTGGCGAGGGCGGCGTCGGCCTTGGCCAGCATCCGGTCGGCGCGCTCCCCGACCTGCTCCGCGGTCTCGCCCGGGTGGTCCGGCGGGCCGGGCGCGACACCGTCCGTGAACAGGAACCAGCCGGGCCGGCTCCGCTGGATCTCCGGGGTGGTCACGCCCTCGTACCCGCCGTAGTCCCACTCCCGCAGGTCGGCGTCGACCCGTGCGTCCGGGATGCCGATGAGCTGGGCGGTCTCGCGGGCCCGCTGGAAAGGGCTGACGAAGGCGGCCCCGATCCGGTGTGAGCGGATCAGCGGTACCAGCCGCCGCGCCTCCGCCCGCCCGTGCTCGGTGAGAGGTACGTCGGTCGAGCCGGTGTGCCGCCCGGACCGCGACCACTCGGTCTCCCCGTGCCGGACGAGAAAGAGGTCACCCATGACGGCACGGTGTCACAGGGGCGTCTCCGTCCGCAGGGCGGACTGCGCCAGACGGCCGGGTGTCATGGCGATGGTGTCCCCGCAGGCATCGAGCGTGGCGGCCTTCCCGCGCGCGTCCGTGACGGGGACGACCGCGTCGCCGGTGTCGTGCGGTGCCCGGACGACGGCCTCGCCCTGCCGTACGCACCAGGTGTCCGCGCCCTTGGTGTCCCGGGGCGTGTAGCGCAGGTCCACGGTGACGGCCGCCTTGGCGGACAGGGGGAGGGCCGCGGGGTGTCCGGGACCGGCTCCCTCGATGCTCTCCGCCTTGCCGTTGTGGATCTCCAGGCTCGGGTAACCCGCGAACACGCAGGGGGCGGAGCCCTTGTTGACGGCGATGAGCCGCGCGTTGGGCCGGGGTCCCCCGTGCCCCTTCTCCTTGCCGCTGCCGCTGCCGCTGCCGCTGCCGCTGCCGCTGCCGGTGTCGTCGAGGAGGGACAGCGTCCATGTGAGGGACGCGGTCCGGCAGGGTGGTGCGGTGGCGTCCGGTGCGGCCGTCGTGGTGGTGTCGCAGCCCGTCAGTGTCAGGCCGGCGGCCGTCAGCGTCAGGCCGGCCGTGAGCGCGGCGAGGCCGCCGGCCCGTCGGGTCGTCGCGGGCATCGTTCCCCCTGGAAGTGCGTACGGAAGCGGGTCGAGATGTGTGCGTGGGTGGGTGTGCGGCAGCGGGAGTCGTGCGGTCAGGTGCCGGGGTGTACCAGCGTGTACTCGGTGCCGAGGGCCTTGGCGCCGCTGTCGGCGTACAGCGTGGTCTCCCCGTCGGACCAGCGCACGATCAGGTCGTTGCCGGAACGGCCGTGGCGCAAGCCGCCGGCCGACAGCACCTGCGCGTTCTTCCAGAGGCTGTTCGGGCCGCGCATCCGGGACCGGGTGCCGAGCCCGGCGGGGGAGGTGTCGGCGTACGTGTCGAGCGCGCCGTCGGACCAGCGCACCAGCAGGTCCCCGTCGGCCGCGCCGCCGAAGTCGCCGCCGGTCAGCAGGGCGGCCTTGGTCCAGGTGCCGTTCGCCGCGAGGAGCCGCGAACCGGTGCCGAAGCCGCCGGTGCCGACCGCCGGGTACAGCGTGAGCGTGCCGTCGGCCCAGCGGACCAGCAGGCCGGTGCCCCGGTCGCTGCGGAACGGTCCGGCGGTGAACTGGGCGGCGTTCTTCCACGCGGAGCGGGGCGCCGCCATCCGGATCTCCCGGCCCAGGCCGGAGGGTCCGGGCTGCGGGTAGAGGGTGACCTCGCCGTCGGACCAGCGCACCAGCAGGCCGGACCGGTCGCCGCCGGCGAAGGCGCCGCCGGTGAGGGTCCGGGCGTGCGTCCAGGTGGAGTTGGCCTTCTGCAGCCGCCTCTCGGCGCCGAACCCGCCCTTGCCGTCGCCGGGGTAGAGGGTGACCGCGCCGTCGGACCAGACCACGAGCAGATCGCCGCGCTGGTCGCCGGTGTATTCGCCCGAGGTCATGAGCGCGGCCTTGCGCCAGCGTCCCGCGCCACCCGGCAGCGTGCCCTTCGGGCCCCGGTACGGAGGCAGGTCGGCGGGCGGCTCCTGGTCCGCGACGGCGTCGGCGAGCAGGTTCGCGGCGTCCGCGCCGAACGCGGTGGCGTAGCTGATGTAGTCGACGTTCGCGTCGTTGCCGCCGCCGTTGTAGCCGCCGAGGTTGCCGATGACGTGCCCGGTGCGGGCGTCGTCCTGGTAGTCGGTGATCCACGGGCTGCCGGACACCCCGCCGTAGTAGCCACCGCAGGTCATCGACAACTGCCGGTAACCGCTGAGCTGTTTCGTCGGGACCGTGCACTTGACCGCGCGCCCGGCGCTGTTGTGCCGGTAGGAGGGGTAGCCGACGACGGTGACGCGGTGGGTGTAGCCGGAGGGCCGGGCGAAGGTCAGGCCACCGCCCACCGCGTCCTGGAGGGACGTGCCCTGCTGGTTGGCCGAGACCCGGGCGAACGCGGTGTCCAGATCGGAGGACACCTTCTTGGTGGTCGTCGAGCCCTGGTCGGGCACGTACCGGGGGTCGACGAAGATGCGCTGGATGTGAAAGATGCCGTACGGCTGCCGGTCGGGGGCCGCGCCTTTGACGAACTTCGGGACGAAGACGTAGTCGCCCTTCATGTTCAGCGCACAGTGGGCCGCTGTGAGCACGATGTTCCGGGCTTTGGTGTCGATCACGCTGCCGGTGCAGTGCCAGGTGGTGCCGCTCGGTCCGTCGGAGCCGAAGAACGTCCCGACCAGCCGGGTTCCCTTGAACAGCGTGCCCTTCGGCCGGGCCGCCGCCGCGGCCGACGCCCCCGGCATCGACGGCATGTGCCGCACCGCGTCCAGCGGCCGGGCCCCGGCCATGCGCTGCGCGGTCCAGAACCGCGCGGCCTCCCGCGCCTCCTGCCCGGCAGTGGGCGCGGGCGGCGCGGGGTCGGCCTGCGCGGCCGGCATCGCGAACGCGGACAGCGCCGCGCACAGCACGGCGACGCCCGCCCGACGTCTTCCGTACGCGACACGACGTCTTCCGTACGAGAACAGTCGTCCGTACGAGAACACTGATGCTCCCCCTGGTCACTGGCTGGAACCGGACCGGGGCGGCGGTGCTGCGCCGGTAGGACCCGCACCGACGGCCGGTGTGCCCGCCCCGCCTCGTGCGGAGCCCCCGGTCGTTGCCGGGTGATCTTCGCACACACGAGCGAAACGGGCCACACGGCCCCCAGGCGCTACTGCCGGTAGCCGCTGAGGAATCTGCCGATCCGGCCGATCGCCGCCTCCAGGTCGTCGGCGTGCGGCAGGGTGAGGATGCGGAAGTGGTCGGGGGAGGGCCAGTTGAAGCCGGTGCCCTGGACCACCTGGATCTTCTCGCGCAGCAGCAGGTCCAGGACGAACCGCTCGTCGTCGTGGATCTTGTGCACCTTGGGGTCGATGCGCGGGAACGCGTACAGCGCGCCCCTGGGCTTGACGCAGGACACGCCGGGGATCTCGTTGAGCTTCTCCCAGGCCACGTTCCGCTGTTCGTGCAGCCGGCCGCCGGGCTGGGTGAGGTCACGGACGGACTGGCGTCCGCCGAGTGCGGCCTGGATGGCGTACTGGGCGGGCGCGTTGGCGCACAGCCGCATGGAGGCCAGCATGGTCAGGCCCTCCAGGTAGTCCTTGGCGTGCTGCTTCGGGCCGGTGACCACCAGCCAGCCCGAGCGGAAGCCCGCGACCCGATAGGTCTTGGACAGGCCGCAGAAGGTGAGGACGACCAGGTCGGGGGCGAGTGCGGCGGCCGAGTGGTGGACGGCGTCGTCGTACAGGATCTGGTCGTAGATCTCGTCGGCGAACACCATCAGACCGTGCCGGCGGGCCAGGTCGAGGATGCCCTCGACGACCTCCTTCGGATAGACCGCGCCGGTCGGGTTGTTCGGGTTGATGAGGACCACGGCCTTGGTGCGGTCGGTGATCTTCGATGCCATGTCGGCCAGGTCCGGGTTCCAGTCGGCCTGTTCGTCGCACCGGTAGTGGACGGCCTTGCCGCCGGCCAGGGTCGTGACGGCCGTCCAGAGCGGGAAGTCCGGCGCGGGGATGAGGATCTCGTCGCCGTCCTCGACCAGGGCCTGGACGGCCATGGAGACCAGCTCCGAGACACCGTTGCCCAGGTAGACGTCGTCGACGTCCACCTCGATCCCCAGGTTCTGGTACCGCTGGGCGACCGCGCGGCGGGCGGAGAGGACACCGCGGGAGTCCGTGTAGCCGTGCGCCTGCGGCAGCATCCGGATCATGTCCTGGAGGATCTCCTCCGGCGCCTCGAAGCCGAAGGCCGCGGGATTGCCGGTGTTCAGGCGCAGCACGCTGTGCCCTGCCTCCTCCAGCGCGTTGGCGTGCTCGATCACCGGGCCGCGGATCTCATAGCACACCGCGCTGAGCTTGTTGGACTGCCGGAACTCCATGCGCCCCTCCGGGAACTCGTGTTACTTGGTTTTACCAAGTGAGAGCTTGGAAAGTCCAACAACATGTCTAGACTGCGTCCCATGTCACCTCGCCGAAGCTACGACCAGTACTGCTCCGCGGCCCGCGCGCTCGACCTCGTCGGCGACCGCTGGACCCTGCTGATCGTCCGGGAGCTGCTCGCCGGTCCCCGCCGCTACACGGACCTGCACGCGGACCTGCCCGGCGTGAGCACGGACGTACTCGCCTCACGGCTGAAGGACATGGAACGCGACGGCCTCACGACCAGACGGCGACTGCCCCCGCCGGGCGCCGCCTACGTGTACGAACTCACGACGCGTGGCCTGGAGTTGCTGCCCGTGCTACAGGCGCTGGGCCGGTGGGGTGAGGGGGAGTTGGGCGAGCGCGGGCCCACCGACGCCGTGCGCGCGCACTGGTTCGCCCTGCCGCTGCTGCGCGCCCTGGACGGCGAGGGGTTGGTCGAAGTGTGCTTGGAAGAGGGCGACTTCCACCTCCACGTTGGGGCGGACGACGGGCCGGTGTACGGCGACGGGCCCGCGCCGGGTGAGGCGGACGCGCGGCTGGTGATGGACGCGGAGACCTGCGAGGCCCTCGCCCGGGGCGAGCTGACCCTGCCGGACGCGGTACGCGACGGACGGGTGACGGTGACCGGGGACGGCACGCTCGCCAAGGCCCTGCGGGAGCCGTGAGGCAGCAAGGCCCGCCGGAGGGGTGGGTGGCGTGGGACGGGCGAAGGGCCGTCGGAGGGGTGGGTGGCGCGGGACGGGCGAGGGGCCGTCGGGGTGGTGGGTGGCGTGGGGCAGGTGAAGGCCCGCCGGAGGGGCGGGCCTTCACGCGATCGTGCTCGCCGTACGGCTCACGCGCCCGGCGGCACCCGGGACGGCCGTCCCGATCCCCGGGTCAGTACGTAGCCCCCGATACCGGCGAGCGCGGCCAGCACGCCGCCGATCGCGGTCCACACCCAGCGGTCGGACCACCAGCCGGAGGACCAGCCGTCGTCCGAGCCGAAGCTGGACAGCACCGCCGCCTTCGAAGTGCCCTCGTCCTCCTTGGACTTGGCGGCGATGCCGGGGACCAGCGGCTTGCCCAGCGAGCCGTCCACCGCCGCCGCGCCGCCGATGTCCTTGGAGTCCACGCGCACCTCGGCGCCGACCGGCTGGCCGAGGTCGGCGGCCCCGAGGTCCACCACCGTGAGCCGGAAGTAGTACGTGCCCGGCAGCGGGTCATCGGCCCACGGCTCCGACCAGCCGCGCACCGCGCGCAGCACACACGCCAGCTCGACCGAGGCGGCGCCCTGTGCGGCGGTGCGGGTCGCCGCGCCGTACTGGCAGGACTGGCGGCGCCGCAGCCCGTCGTACACGTCGAGCTGCCAGGTCTGCGGGTCGTGCGTGTCCGGGAGCTTCACCGTCGCCTTGACGGTGGGACGCTGACCGATGTCCGCGGGGAAGGACCAGTACAGGTAGTCGCCGGTGGAGCCGGAGGCGGTGGCCCGCTGGCCCTGCTCGATCTCCGTCGCCGTGCGGAACGAGGTGCCCGCCCGGGTGGGCGCCGCATCGTCGGAGGAGGCGCTCGGTGAGGGCGAGGAGTCGGCGGCGGCCGGTCCGGCGGCCAGCCCCAGCGCCAGCAGCGCGGTGCCCAGCGCTCGTGTGATCCGCATCAGTTCGTCCTCCAGACCGCGACCCGCCAGCGCGACAGCCAGCCCCACAGCAGACCCGCCAGGAAACCGATCAGCACCAGCGCGCCGAGCAGCCACCAGCCGCGGCCGAGGCCGAAGGAGGCCACGTCGTGGTGCCCCGACGGCCCGTCGACCACGTCGACGGTCAGCTCCAGCGGCAGCCCGGGGGTGGTCTTGACCCCCGAGGCCGCCGAGAACGACTGGGTGACCTGGAGACACACGGTCTCCGCGGTCGCCGTGTCGTCGTCGCTCTCCGCCTTCGGATAGCGCAGACCGGTGGAGATGACGTCCGTGCGGCCGGTGCCGGCGGCCTCACCGCGCACGATCTCCCGTCCGTGCACGGTCACCGCCCGCAGCAGCACCCCGTAGTTGGGGTCGACGGCCCGGTCGTCCGCGACGCTCACCGAGGCGCGCAGCTCGTGGCCGGGCTCGACGTCCACCTTGTACCAGCGCTGTTGTCCGAACTCCTCACGGTCGGTGTAGAGCCCGGAGGTGAGCGCCGGTGCCCGCTCGCACCGGTCCGCGCCCTCGGTGGCCACCGGTGTCACCACCGGATCGGCCGCCCGGTCGAGCAACTGGCCGACCCGGTCGGAGAGTTCCTCCTTGTGCCGGACGTCGGTGTAGGTGCCGCCGGTCGCGTCCGCGATGCAGCTGAGCTGGGCGCGGGTCTTGGCGTCCGGCACCAGGCCGAGGGTGTCGATGGTCAGCCCGATGCCCTTGGCCGCTATCTCCCGGGCCACCTCGCACGGGTCGAGCGGCTGGCAGGTGTCCTCACCGTCACTGATCAGGACGATACGACGGGTGCCGGAGCCGCCGTTCAGGTCGTCCGCCGCCTTCAGCAGCGCGGGACCGATCGGGGTCCAGCCGGTCGGCGCCAGGGTGGCCACCGCCGTCTTCGCGTCCGTCCGGTTCAGCGGGCCGACCGGGTACAGCTGCGCGGTGTCCTTGCAGCCCTCCTTGCGGTCGTCGCCGTGGTAGTTGGCGCCGAGCGTACGGATGCCGAGCCGGACCTCCTCCGGCGTCGCGTCCAGCACCTCGTTGAACGCCTGCTTCGCCGCGGCCATCCGGGTGCCGCCGTCGATGTCGCGGGTGCGCATGGAACCGCTGACGTCCAGCACCAGTTCGACCTTCGGCGCGGCCTGTTCCGTCTCGTCGGCGACCGCTCCGGCGGGGAAGGCGATCCCGGCCGTCAGGGCGGCGAGCAGAGCGCAGACGCCCGCCGCCAGCCGTTGTCTTCTGATCATCGCCGGATCCTATTGATCAGATACGTCGGACTCCAAAACGCCGGGTGGCCATCTCCTCCCCGCCCCCGCCCCCGCCCCGCCACGGCGGCCCCTGCCCCCGCCACCATCCCCGTGCGGCCGTTCGGCATCCCCGCCACCATCCCCGTGCGGCCGTTCGGTGTCCCCGCCACCATCCCCGTGCGGCCGTTCGGCGTCCCGGCCACCATCCTCATGCGGCCGTTCGGCATCCCCGCCACCATCCCCATGCGGCCGTTCGGCGTCCCGGTCCCCGGTGCCGTGCGGTGTTCGCCCCGGCCGGTGCCCAACATGACGCGAATTCAGCCGGTCTCCGGGAACCGCGCCGCGCAGGGATGGGGCAGTGTCGTCCAGATGTCCCCGGAGCGGCCGGGTGAGAGCCGCATCAGGGTCAACGCCTTCGTGGGCAGCGGACTTTCCCGCAGGGCGGCCAGATCAGGGGTGCGGGGCAGTGCGGGCAGGACGTCCCCGAGGGCGGCGGCCAGCGCCGGGCCCGAGCCCGCCGTACCGGCCAGCGCTCCCGCCACCAGGGAGCCGAACAGCTTGCGGCGCAGGGCGGTGGGATCGTCCGTGATCAGACGGCCCGTGAGGGCGGGCGGGGTGATGCCGTGGCGGGCCAGCCGGGCGGGGCTGATCCGGATGTCGGCGAGGTCGCGGTAGACCAGGCGCAGCGGGGTGCCGTCGGCCGACAGGATCACCAGGAGGTTCTGGCCGTGCGCCTCCAGGGCCACCCCGAGATCCAGCAGGCGCAGGCCCACCGTGAGCGCCAGCCGGGCGAACGCGGCCAGCCAGGAGGGGGAGTCGGGCAGGGAGGTGGTGGCGAGGGCGGCCACCGGGAGAACGCGTTCGCCCGGAGCGGCGTACGCCTCCGGCGACTCCCGCAGCAGCGCGGCCAGGTCGGGGGAGTGGGCGGTGACCGCCCCCAGCGTGCGGGTGACGTGCAGCAGCCCGCCGGTGCGCGTCGCCAGGTCCTCGGCGAAGGCGGACAGGGGCGCCGCGGCCCGCACCGAGTCGACGGAGATGTCCCGTACCGACGAGGTCAGCCGGGCACTGAGCGCGGTCTTCACATGCGGGCCGCCCGGCAGCGCCAGGGTGCGCAGGGACATCAGCGGCCGGGCCGGGCGCCAGGCGGCGTACGGCCGCCCGAGCACATGCGCGGCCTGCCAGGGGTGCACCGGGACCAACAGCCGCTCGCCCGCCCTCAGTTCCGTCGGCCAGTCGCCGGACAGCAGGCAGTCCGCCGCCGGTACCGCCACCGTCCCCAGGCCGACCACGGGCCTGTGCTCCGGACCGTAGGCCAGCTGGTCCGCCACCGAGAAACCCGGCCGGGAACGGCAGTTCGGATGGAACGGGTGCCCGTCGACCACCCGCTGCTCCCACTCCCAGTCCTGCTCCGGCCACTCCTTCGGGTGGTCCGCGCCCGCCCGGGACAGCGCCAGCGACGCCACACTGCCGGCCAGTTCCGCCGCGAAGCCGGACGCGTGCGGCACCCCGAGCGCGGCCATCAGGCGTGCCGGATCGTCGTACCGCTCCCGGTCCAGCCGCACCGCGCCGACGTACGCGCTCGTGGCGTAGGGGTCCGCGTGCGGCCCGTGCAGGGTCCGGCCGTCGGCCAGGCGCAGGGCGAGACCGTGCGGCCCCGGCACCCGGCCGGTGAGCCACGGCAGCGGCTCATGGGCCAGCGCCCGCCACAGCCGGGTCAGCACGGCGGCGCGGGCACCCGGCAGCTCTGCCGCGTACCGGGGCAGCAGATCGGGCCGGACGGCGGCCAGCTCCTCGGCGATCTCGGCCTCGGCGGTGGGGGGACGGTGCACGGCAGGGCTCCTCGGGTACGCGGGCACGGCACGATAGTCGGGGACCGCCGGGGACGACAGCCATACTGATCATCACCGGCCCCGGACGGCGCACCCGGTGTGCGCGGGGACTACCGCGGGCCCCTGGACGAGGGACGAATGGAACGCGTGTACCTCACACCCCCCACCGACGAGGCCGGCCGCCGCGCCGACGCGTACGCGGCAGCGCCTCTGCTCAACTGCCTGCTGCGGGAGGTGGCCGAGCCGCTGCCGGACGCCGCCGGGGACCGCCGCGTCCACCGGCTGCCGGACGGACGACTGCTGCGGGTGCGCGCCGGGCGGCGCCCCGCGGACCCCGAGCTGTACACGGCCGGGGCCTGGCGCCGGATCGGCCACCCGGAGCTGGTCAAACTGGTCGCCGAGGAGCTGCGCCGGCACACCGGGCTGCCCGGCGGCGACCTGCCCGCGGAGATGATCGACAGCCGCGACGCGGTCGCCGCCCTGCTCACCGCCCGGGCACGGGCCACCGCACCCGAGGACCCCTACCTGCGCTCCGAGCAGTCCCTGCTCACCGGCCATCCGTACCACCCGGCCCCCAAGGCGCGCGGCGGCGGACCGGTCGCGTCCTGGCTGCCGTACGCGCCCGAGGCGCACGCCCGCTTCCCGCTGGAGCTGCTCGGCGTCCGCGAGGACCAGGTGGCCGAGGAGGGCGACACCAGCGCCCTGGACGCCCTCGGGGCGGCCCCGCCCGGCTACCGGCTGCTGCCCGCGCACCCCTGGCAGCTCGACCTGACCGCCGGCGACCTCGCCCCCGCGTTCGCCGACGGCCGGCTGCTGCGGCTCGGCTCCACCGCCTGCGACACCTGGCCCACGGCCGCCGTCCGCACGGTGTACGAGCCCCGTCGCGATCTGTTCCTGAAGTTCAGCCTGGACGTCCGCATCACTAACGACATCCGTCGGCTGTGGCGTCACGACCTGCGGAAACTGCGCCGTACCGACGCCGCCGCCGGGCGCGCCTTCGCGGCGATGGGCCCGCCCGCGGCCTGGCTGAGCGACCGCGGCTACCGCACCGCCGCCTTCGCCTTCGAGGAGCTGGCCGTGCTGGTCAGGGACGGGCTGCGGGGCCACCTGCTGCCGGGTGCCACCCCACTGCTCGCGGCGGGTCTCGCCGAGGGCTTCGAGGGCAGCCCGCTGGCCGCCACGGCCGATCCGGCCGGCTGGTGGGCGGCCTACCTGCGGCAGGTCGTACCGCCCGTCCTGACCGCGTTCCACGACCACGGGGTGGTCCTGGAGGCGCATCTGCAGAACACCCTCGTCGCCGTGGACGCGGCCGGCCTGCCCGTGCAGGCCCTGTTCCGGGACGCCGAGGGCGCCAAACTGCTGCCGGACGTCACACGGGCCGCCGGCTGGGAGCGGCTGGTGTACTGCCTGGTCGTCAACCACCTCACGGAGATCGCCGGCGCCCTCGCCGAGCACCGTCCCGGCCTCGATCCGTGGCCCGCCGCCCGCCGCGAACTCGCCCGGCACGACCTGCCCGAGATCCCCGGCCTGCTCACCGCGCCCACCCTGCCGGGCAAGACCAACCTGCTGCTGCGCTGGACGGGGGCGGACGGCGCGGACGCCCGCTACCTTCCCCTGCCGAACCCGCTGGCCGAGCCCGGTACCCGCCCCTGACCCGCCGTGCTCCGGCCGGCGCCGTGCCGCCAGGACTGGGGCATCAGCCGCCGGTGCAGCGGCCAGGAGGCCGGCGGCATCGGGCGTCGGTGCGGGAGGCCGGCGCGGGGTCCGTCAGTGGACCGGCACGTCGGCGCACCGGTATGTCGGCGCACCGGTATGTCGGTGCACCGGCACGTCGGCGCACCGGTTCGGCGGTGCGTCGTCACCCACCGGCCGAGCACAGCTCCGCCGTCAGGGCGGCGATCTCCGCGGTCTGCGAGCCGTTCAGGCGCGGGTCGCACGCGGTCTCGTAGCGGCGGGGCAGATCCTCCTCGGCGATGCCGGCGGCGCTGCCGACACACTCGGTGACCTCGGCCGGGGTGGCCTCCAGATGCAGGCCGCCGGGCCGGCCGCCGACCGAGCGGAGGGCCGTGAAGAAGCCGCGGATCTCGGCGGCCACCGTCGCCACGTCCCGGGTCTTGTAACCACCGGCGCCGACATAGGTGTTGCCGTGCATCGGATCGCACAGCCACACGGCCGGGTGGCCGAGCCGGGCGACCTCCGCCACCAGCGGGGGCAGCACCTCGCGCACCTGCTCCGCGCCCATCCGGGAGATCAGCACCAGACGCCCCGGCTCCCGGTCCGGATCGAGCCGGGCGCACAGCGCGGCCAGGTCCCCGCGGTCGGTGCCCGGAGCGACCTTCACGCCCACCGGGTTGTCGACACCGGACAGGAACCGCACGTGCGCCCCGCCGGGGTCGCAGGTGCGTGCGCCGATCCAGGGCAGATGCGTGGAGGTCAGGAACAGGCTGCCGGTCACCGGGTCCCGCCGTACCTGAGGCTCCTCGTAGTCGAGCACCAGCGCCTCGTGGCTGGTCCACACGGCCGGCGCGCCGGCCGCCGAGACGCCGGGCATCGTCGTGCCCGACTCCGCCAGTTCCCGCAGCAGTGCGAGCACGGCACGCGCGTGGGCGTGGCCCTCCAGCAGCCGCATCGCGTCGGGCACGCGGGCCGCGGGGTCCGGCGCCGGGTCGTTGACCAGGTGCCCGCGGAACGAGGGCAGGACCAGTTCCCCGACGCGCTCGGTCGGTGCGGAGCGGGGCTTGGCGTACTGGCCCGCCAGCCGGCCCACCGGGATCACGGGCCGGCCGAGGGCCGCGCCGATGGTCCGGGAGGTGCCGTGCAGCAGGCCGACCCGGGCCGCGACGCCCGCGAAGGTGGGGGACTCGAACGTCTCGGCGCAGTCGCCGAGTTGCACCACGAATGCCTCGCCGTGCGCGGCGGCGGCAAGTGCCCGGCGCAGGGCGAGGATCTCGTGCGGCCGTACGAGCGGTGCGGCGCCGGCCAGCCGGGACCGGATCCGGCGCAGCAGCGCGGGATCGGGCCACTCGGGCTGCTGGGCGGCAGGGTGGTGCCGCCAGTCGGACGGCGTCCAGGCCGGCGGCCGGGCGGAGCGGAGCGCAGCGGGCGAGGACATGGGGCATCGGCCTCCGTCGTGAGGTGAGGTGAGGGGAGCGGTGTCGGGTGCGGGTCGGGTGGTGGGTGGAGGCTGCGCTCAGTCGTGGGGCAACGCCCACCACAGCAGTCCGCCTTCGGGCAGCTGCCGTACGCTCACGCGCACCCGACGCTCGGGGTGCCCGTCCGCCTGGGCGAGGAATCCGGCACCGTCCGGGGTGAGCCGCAGGTCCCGCAAGCCGCGCAGGGCCGGACCGGTGAGCGGGCTGAGGGCCTTGAAGGCGGCCTCTTTGGCGGAACAGAGGGTGAGCAGGCGCCGGGCCGCCGTCCGGGGTGGGCCGAGGAGCGGGCGTTCGGGCTCACGCAGCACCAAGTGAGCGGCGCGGACCGGGAGATCGGCGAGTTCCAGGTCGACGCCGAGGGTCGGGAACCGGTCGGCGGGACCGGCGACGGCGACCGCGATGCCGCGGGAATGGCTGATCGACGCCGAGATGCCTTCGGGCAGTCGGGGCCTGGGGCCGTCGCACCGCACCGGGCCCGCGGTGAGCCCGGCCGCGCGTACGGTTCGGTGCAGCGCGCTGCGTCCGATGAGGAAATCGCCGCGGCGCGGTGGTGGCATCGTCCGGGCCAGGCGCCGTTCCTCGTCGGTGACGGCGACCGGCGGGCCCTCGTGGACGGAGGCGACCGCGAAGCCCACCCCCGGAATACGTGGCCCGGCACCGGCGAATACGCGGGGCAGAATGCGGAGCGCCCCATTCGAATGCACGAGGTATTCTCCCTGTTACTGGCTGATGGGTCAGGGAATGGACGGCACGGTGAATTCCGCGAATACCGGGACGACGTCCTGCCCGGTTCGCCGGATTGTGCCGGACCGCACGGCGGTGCGACCAGGCGGGCTGCCACACCTTGCTCGGCCGAACCCCTCCCTGTGACCGAGGTGAAGTCGGTATCCCGGCCTCTCGGACACAAAGAGGCGGCGCGGCGACGGCACACTCCCTGCTTTACTATGCTTTTACCGTGCGGGGGTTCGGTGTGCCCCTCCTCGCGACGCAGAGGGAGGGACGGGGGTGACCGGCTCGGGGAGCAACGGCTGGCCGACAGCCGAACTGGACGCGGTGCGCCGTCTGCACGTCATCGCGTCCGCGGCCGGGCGGCATGCGGCGTTCGCCGAGCGCCGTTTCGACGTGTCCCTGGACCGGTTGTGGTCGGTCGCCCCGGACCTGGCGAGCGAACTCCCCCTGGTCCTCGGTGGTTTGCGCGGCTTCAGCATCACGCGGTCCGAGGGTGAGCGGCTGACCGGTGAGGCGGTCGGCGCCCTCGGGTTCCGCGAGCAGGTCGACATCGTGCTGCGCCCCGGCTGGTGCCTGATGCAGGGCAAGGTGCTGACGAGCGGCATGGCCGCCGCGGCGGACCGTGACGGCTGCCGGTTCGCCTTCTTCACCAGCCTGCGGCTGCCGGGCGGCGATCTAGTTGACGGATCAGGCGGAAGGCGGTGATGAGGGTCTCCTGGGCCGCGTCCGCGCCGTCCTGCAGGGCGACCGGACCGCAGATCCGGCCGACGTAGGGGGCGAGGACGCCCAGCAGCTCGTCCATCGCCGGCGCGTCGCCGCGCTGCGCCCCCTCGACCAGGCGAGCCAGCAGGTGCGGATCGTGCAGCGTGCTGGTGTTGCCCTCCCTCGTCACCGCATCCCCGCTTCCGGCTCCGCCGCGCTCACCCGGAAGGCGGAGAAGGGGAATGCGTCGGTCAATGCGTTCACCGGTGGCGGCGTCGCGCACCGAGCCTTCCTGTACCCACCCGAATTCTTATTGGACCGACCGGTTCCCGTTCTCCCGCACAGGTCGCGCAAATCCATGAAATTGATACCCCCGTTGATGGCGAATGGGACAGCTCACGCACACCGCTGGCAACCCTAGCACCGGGAACAGGCGTCCGAGAGGCTCAACAACTTGGAGCGCCACTTAACCGGCGGGTGGCAAAATATGCAGGAAGGAACACGGCTGCACGGCCTCGCCGACACGAATCCACGGAACCCCACGCGACCCCGGAGCCGAGTCCCAAAGGCGGCCCCCCGGCTCCTGCCGCAATTCGTGCGTCGCTCTGTACCGCCCGCCTCCTCCTGCCGTCGGGTGCCGCGGCGGCCGGGGGATCCGGCCGCCGCGCCGGGCATCCTCGACCACTGGAGAGAGGCGCCCGACGGCCGATGCCCTCCCCCCGCCGCGCCGGGCATCCTCGACCACTGGAGAGAGGCGCCCGACGGCCGATGCCCTCCCCCCGCCGGGCCGAATGCGAGACAAGCTCGCAAACTGGCGGGAGTACCGCGCCGTTCTGTCCCCTCCTTCCATCGAAGCCCCGCACCGACGCCGCCTTGGTGCCGCCGAAGCGTCGACCACCAGGGGAAGGAGAACGACAGATAAGACCGCGCGAGCGGAAGCCCGCCAGCAGGGCCCGCCGTCCCGGCAGGGTGTCGCGCCGGAGGAGCCATGGGCCACCGCGGCCTCCCTCGTCCGAGCGGCGCAGGCCGGCGACGCCCTGGCGCTCAACGACCTGCTGAGCCTGCTCACCCCGTAGGTGACCCGGCTGTGCCGGCCGATCGCCCTGAACAACAGCGCCGACGCCGTACAGGAGGCACTGATCGCCGTGTTCCAGGGTCTGCCCCGGCTCAAGGACCCGCGTGCCCTGTACGCGTGGGTCCGCACGATCACCGTACGCGAGGCGGTGGTCGCGCCCGGGCCCGGCGCCTGACAGCCGGCGCGCGGCAGCGGGCCCCCGCACCCCTTCCTTCGTCTGTTCCGTCCCGGCGCCTGTTCCGTCCCGGCCGTCCACGGAAGGCACCGTTCCGGAAAAAGTCGGATTCCGGTGGAGTGCATCGGCCGGATCCCACCTCTTATCTGTGTCGGAGGCTCCCGGCCCACGGTGAGCGACACCCGGCCATCCCCCACGCACACCAGCCCCGTCCGGGCGCGTCTTGCGCTGCCCGCACGTCATCACCCGGCCGAGCAGAGGGAACCACCATGACCGACAAATCCGCACTCAAGCTCGACGTCGTGCCCGAGCCGACCGCCGCGCTCGGGATCCTCCCGGCTCGGCGTATGACCGCGAGCAGCGCGCTTGCCCCGCGCGCCGGCACGCCCACGGCCCGGTACGCCCGCGGCCCAGCGCCCGCGGCCCGGCTCTCCGACGAGCCGTGCGGGCCCCACTTCCCAGCGAAACGGAAATGCATGTGAGCGAAAGGCAGCTCGAAGTCTGCGTCATCGGTGCCGGCCCCCGGGGCCTGTCGGTCCTGGAGCGACTGTGCGCCGACGCCCGTGAACACGCCCAGAACACGGAGGTCGTGGTCCACGTCGTCGACCCGTGCCCGCCAGGCGCCGGCCGGGTGTGGCGCACCGACCAGTCGCACCACCTGCTGATGAACACCGTCGCCTCGCAGGTCACCCTGTTCACCGACCCGAGCGTGGAGATGGAGGGCGTCCTCGCGCCCGGCCCGAGCCTGTACGAGTGGGCGCGCGGCGTCGCGCTCATGGGCGAACCCACGGCCGACGGAGAGGCACTGGACGACCAGGTGCTGGCCGAGGCACGCGACCTGACGCCGGACTCCTATCCGACGCGCGCGTTCTACGGCAACTATCTGCGCTGGGTGTTCGCGCGGGTCGTCCGTACGGCCCCGGAGCACGTCAGCGTCACCGTCCACCCGCTGCGCGCGGTGCGGCTGCAGGACCGGCCGGACGGCCGCCAGCGCGTCACCCTGTCCGACGGCACCCGCATCGACGGTCTGGACGCGGTGGTCATGGCCCAGGGGCATCTGCCGGTGCGGCCGAGCGACACCGAGCAGCGGCTGGCGTCCTTCGCCCGGCGGCACACCCTGGCCTACGTGCCGCCGGGCAACCCGGCCGACCTCGATCTGTCCCGGCTGGCACCGGGCGAGAAGGTGGCCCTGCGCGGCCTCGGCCTGACCTTCTTCGACCACATGGCGCTGCTCACCGTGGGCCGCGGCGGCACGTTCGAACGCGACGGCGACGGGCTGCTGGTGTACCGCCCCTCGGGCCGCGAACCCGTCCTGTACGCGGGCTCGCGCCGAGGGGTGCCGTACCGCTCCCGGGGCCGTAACCAGAAGGGCGCGCACGGCCGCCACGAGCCGTTGCTGCTCACCCCGTCGAAGGTCGCCGAACTGCGCGAGCGTGCCGAGCGGGGTGGGCTCGACTTCGGGCGCGATCTGTGGCCGCTGATCGCCAAGGAGGTCGAGACCGTCTACTACACGACGCTCCTGACGCACCGCCAGGGCGCGCGGGCGGCCGAGCGGTTCCGCGCCGCGACCCTCGCGACCGGCCGGCAGTCCGCCGAGGAAGCGGCCGTGCTGGCGGCGTACGGGATCGAGGAGGCCGACCGCTGGGACTGGCAGCACATCGCCCGGCCGTACGGCGAGCGGGTCTTCTCCGGTCCCGCGCCGTGGCGGTCATGGCTGCTGGACGCGTTGCGCCGGGACCTGGCCGAGTCCGAACTCGGCAATGTCGACGGCCCCGTGAAGTCCGCCCTCGATGTGCTGCGGGACCTGCGCAACGAGGTCCGGCTCGTCGTCGACCACGGCGGGCTGACCGGCCACTCGTACCGTGAGCACCTGGACCGCTGGTACACACCGCTCAACGCGTTCCTGTCCATCGGGCCGCCACCCAGCCGCATCGAGGAGATGACCGCGCTGATGGAGGCGGGCGTGCTGCACGTCCTCGGCCCCGGCATGCGGGTGCGGGCCGACGAGCCGGCCGGCGTGTTCGTGGTCGACTCGGCCTCGGTGCCCGGATCCCGCACCGAGGTGACCGGCCTGGTGGAGGCCCGGCTGCCCGAGCCGGACCTGCGCAGGACCACGGACCCGCTGCTGCGCCATCTGACCGCCACCGGCCAGTGCGCCCCCTTCACGCTGCCCGACCCCGTGCACGGCGCCCACGAGACCGGCGGCCTGTCCGTCACCCCGCGCCCCTACCACCTGGTGGCCGCCGACGGCCGCCCCCACCCGCGCCGCTTCGCCTACGGCGTGCCGACCGAGTCGGTCCACTGGGTGACGGCAGCCGGGGTGCGGCCCGGGGTGAACTCGGTGACGCTGGGCGACTCGGACGCGATCGCGCTGGCGCTCCTGGCCCTGGCCGCGCCGGCGCCGGTCGCCGCAGGCGTCGCCAGGAGGCCGGAGCCCGCCCCCCTGGCACCGGGCGCGACCACCCACCGGCCGGCGACCGCCGTGCCGGGCGGCGGCACCGTCCCGCGGCCCGGGACCGCCGGTCCGCGCCCCGGCCAGGAACCCACCACCCACCGGCCGGCGACCGCCGTGCCGGGCGGCGGCACCGTCCCGCGGCCCGCGACCGCCGTGCCGGCCGGCGGCACCGTCCCGCGGCCCGCGACCGCCGGTCCGCGCCCCCGCCAGGAACCCACCCTCACGGCCGTTCAGGAGACCGAGTGAGCACCAACCGCCGACCGCCCGCCCCGCCGTCGTCGCCCGGCCACCGCCCCGCGCCGTCCCCCGACGGCGCCGCGCCCGCGGACCGGGCGTTCGCCGACACCGGACTGCTCTCGCCCGTGCGGGCCGGCACTCCCGCCGAGGCGGCCACGAGCGACGGCGCCTGCCTGCAGGCCCTGCTCGACGCCGAGGCGGCCCTCGCCCGGGCCCAGGCCGGTCTCGGCACCGTGCCCGAGCGGGCGGCCGTCGTCATCACGTCCGTCGCGCGGGCGGAACGGTTCGACGCGCGTGCCCTGGCGCTGGCCGCGCGGGCCGCCGCCAACCCCGTGGTCGCCCTGGTGCGGGCGCTGGCCGAGGCCGTGGCGGGCCAGGACCCCGACGCCGCGCACTACGTACACCAGGGTTCCACCAGCCAGGACGTCCTGGACACCGGTCTGATGCTGGTCGCGGCCCGCACCACGGAGCTGATCCTCGCCGACCTGGACCGCACCGCGGACGCGCTGGCCGCGCTGGCCGAGCGGCACCGCGACACACCCATGGCCGCGCGCACCCTCGGCCAGCACGCCGTGCCCACCACCTTCGGCCTCAAGGCGGCCGGCTGGCTCCAGGGCGTCCTGGACGCCGCCGAGCGGCTGCGCCGGGTCCGGGCCGACGGGCTGCCGGTGCAGCTCGGCGGCGCGGCCGGCACGATGGCCGGCTACCTGGAGTACGCGCGCGTCGTCGCGGGCCTCACCCCGGACGGACTCGACCGGTACGCCCGGCAGCTGCCCGCCGCGTACGCCGCCGAACTCGCTCTCGCCGAACCGGTGGTGCCCTGGCACACCGTGCGCACCCCCCTGGCCGACCTGGCGTCCGCGCTCACCGTGACCGGAGCGGTCCTCGGCACCTTCGCCGCCGACGTCCAGCTGCTGTCGCGCACCGAGACGGCGGAGGTGTCCGAGCCGGGCGCCGAGGGCCGGGGCGCGTCCTCCGCCATGCCGCACAAACGCAACCCCGCCCTGGCCGCCCTGATCCGCTCCGCCGCCTACCGGTTGCCGGGCCTGTCGAGCACGCTCGCCCAGGCGGCGGTCACCGACGACGAGCGGCCCGCCGGCGCCTGGCACGCCGAGTGGGAGCCGCTGCGTGCCGCCCTCAGGCTGGCCGGGGGCGCCGCGCACACCGCTGCCGAGCTGGCCGAGGGCCTGCGCGTGCACGCCGACCGGATGCACGCCAACCTCGGTCTCACCCGTGGCCTGGTGGTCTCCGAACGGCTCGCCGCCGCCCTCTCGCCCGCCCTCGGCAGAGCCGCTGCCAAGGCCGTCGTCTCCGCCGCCTCCGCGCGGGCCGCGACCGAGGGGCGCCATCTCGCGGACGTCCTGGCCGGGACACCCGAACTCGCCGGACGGCACGACGCGGAAGCGCTGCACGCCCTGTGCGCGCCGGAGCACTACACCGGCGCCGCCGGCCCGCTCGTGGACCGCGTCCTGGCCCGGCACCGCCGATCCCGCCAGGACGGCCGGGGTTGATCCCGCCCCGCCCGCACCTGTCGGCGTACCGACGCGGAAGGACTTGACGATGACGTAATCACACACCGGTGGGCGGCCCCGATCGGCCTGCACGTGACCCGCCGGACCGAGCCGCTGGACCCGCAGCGGGCCGAGGCCGAACCGGCCCGCCTGGAAGACGCCCTGGACACCCGGCGGGGACTGCTGCTGTCGGGCCGCTGCGACCAGCCCGGCCGCTATCGGCCGCACGACCTCGGCCAGGTCGACCCGCCCGTCGAAGTCACCGCCGACCACGAGAGCGTACGGCTGCGCGCGCTGAACGACCGCAGGCGCGTCCTGCTGCCCGCGCTGGCCGCCGCCCTGGCGCCGTACGGCGGGCACGCTCCCGGGCTTCGCGGACGGGGAAGCGGTCCGGGAGGCCGGAGAGCGGTAGCGGGTACGGCCCGGAGCAGAACGCCGGGATGGACGGCCCCGGGGAGGAGCGGGAGGCGGGGGAACGGAACGCCGGTGCCCGGGACGGTGCGCCCGGACGACGGCTTCGACGCCTTCGGGGTCGAGGACGCTTGGTTACTATGCTCACGGCATGCCGGAGGCCGGAAGCAAGGGTCGCACCGCCATCGACGGCCTGCTGGGAAGAAGGGGAGACGAACGTGCCAGGTGCGACTCCGCGGATTTCCCCCAGGGTGATCGTGGGCGTTTCCCCGGATGGCAGCACCTCGGAGGTTGCCGTGGAAGGCAAGGTAGATGAGCGACGGGACCTTCTGAAATGCTGAGAGAGGTCGCCGCGACCCGTTACGTCGAACCCCTGCGGTCCGGTGGCTCCGTCCCCGGAGTCGTCGAGGCCGACGACCTCGGCACGTACGTCGTGAAGTTCACCGGCTCGGCGCAGGGCCACAAGGCGCTGGTCGCCGAGATCATCGTCGGCGAGCTGGCCCGCGCGCTCGGCCTGCGCTTCCCGGAACTGGTCCTCGTCCGCTTCGACCCCGCCATCGCCGCCGCGGAACCGCACCAGGAGGTGCGCGACCTGCACAGTGCCAGCGCGGGCCTCAACCTCGGCATGGATCACCTGCCGGGCGCCCGGGACTTCACCCCGGAGATCGCCAGGACCTTCCCGGTGGACCCGCTGGAGGCCGGCCGGATCGTCTGGCTGGACGCGCTCACCGTCAACGTCGACCGTACGGTCCACAGCTCCAACCTGATGGTCTGGCCCACGCTCGGCACCGCGCCCGCGCGGCTGTGGCTCATCGACCACGGCGCGGCCCTGGTCTTCCACCACCGCTGGGACACCACGGCCCCGGGCCGCAGGTACGACTTCCGGCACCACGCCCTCGGTCACTACGGCCCCGACGTGCGCGCGGCCGACGCCGAACTGGCGCCCCGGGTGACGGAGGAACTGCTGCGCTCCATCGTCGCCCAGGTGCCGGACGCCTGGCTCGCCGGGGAGGGCGGCTTCGCCACGCCCGACGACGTCCGCGACGCCTACGTCGGCTACCTGCTGGACCGCGTCCGGCTCTCGCCCGAGTGGCTGCCCACCGACTTCCCGAGCCGCGAGGACCTGGCGGCCGAGGAGGCCGCCCGAACGGCGACGACACAAGCGGGCCGCCCGGACTGGCTGAAGCGGGTCCCCGACCTGCACGGCAAACCGGCCGCGGAACAGGATTGGTCGGTGCACCTCGGATGAACCATCGTGTGCAGATCGAGTACTGCACCCAATGCCGCTGGCTGCCCCGCGCGGCCTGGCTCGCGCAGGAACTGCTCACCACCTTCGAGACCGAGCTGGCCGAGCTGTCGCTCAAGCCCGGCACCGGAGGCGTCTTCACGGTCCGGGTGAACGGGGAGGTCGTCTGGGACCGCCGCGAGCATGGTTTCCCGGAGCCCACGGCGGTCAAGCGCCTGGTGCGCGACCGAGTGGCCCCGGGAAAGTCCCTGGGCCACTCGGAGAAGTCGCCGTGAGGGTCAGCCCTTGAGCTGCTGGTAGGCCGGCAGGGTGAGGAAGTCCGCGTAGTCCTCGTCCAGGGACACCCGCAGCAGCAGGTCGTGCGCCTCCCGCCAGTGGCCGGCCGCGAAGGACTCCTCGCCGATCTCCTTGCGGATGGCGTCCAGTTCCTCGGCGGCGACCTTGCGGGCCAGCTCCGGCGTGGCCTTGTCGCCGTTCTCGAACTCGACGCTGGCGTTGATCCACTGCCAGATCTGCGAGCGGGAGATCTCGGCGGTGGCCGCGTCCTCCATCAGGTTGAAGATGGCGACCGCGCCGAGCCCGCGCAGCCATGCCTCGATGTAACGGATGCCCACCTGGACGGCGTTGACCAGACCGTTGTACGTCGGCTTGGCGTCCAGCGAGTCGATCGCGATCAGCTGGGCGGCCTCCACGTGGACGTCCTCGCGCAGCCGGTCCTTCTGGTTCGGCTTGTCCCCGAGGACCTTGTCGAAGGACTCCATGGCGATCGGCACCAGGTCGGGGTGCGCGACCCAGGAGCCGTCGAAACCGTCGTTCGCCTCGCGGTCCTTGTCGGCGCGGACCTTCTCGAACGCGACCTTGTTGACCTCGGCGTCCCTGCGGGACGGGATGAAGGCCGCCATACCGCCGATGGCGTGCGCGCCGCGCTTGTGGCAGGTGCGGACGAGCAGTTCGGTGTACGCCCGCATGAACGGGGCCGTCATCGTCACCGCGTTGCGGTCCGGGAGGACGAACTTCGCCCCGCCGTCACGGAAGTTCTTCACGATGGAGAACAGGTAGTCCCAGCGGCCGGCGTTCAGCCCGGCGGCGTGGTCGCGCAGTTCGTAGAGGATCTCCTCCATCTCGTACGCGGCCGTGATGGTCTCGATCAGCACGGTGGCGCGGACGGTGCCCTGCGGGATGCCGAGGTAGTCCTGCGCGAAGACGAACACGTCGTTCCACAGCCGGGCCTCGAGGTGCGACTCGGTCTTGGGCAGGTAGAAGTACGGGCCCTTGCCGAGGTCCAGCAGCCGCTGTGCGTTGTGGAAGAAGTACAGGCCGAAGTCGACGAAGGCACCCGGCACCGGCGTACCGTCGGCGTCGGCCAGGTGCCGCTCGTCCAGGTGCCAGCCGCGCGGGCGCATGACGACGGTCGCCAGCTCCTCGTTCGGCCGCAGGGCGTACGACTTGCCGGTGCGCTCGTCTGTGAAGTCGATGTTCCGGGTGTAGGCGTCGATCAGGTTGGCCTGACCGAGGACGACGTTCTCCCACGTGGGCGCGGAGGCGTCCTCGAAGTCGGCGAGCCAGACCCTCGCGCCCGAGTTGAGCGCGTTGATGGTCATCTTGCGGTCGGTGGGGCCGGTGATCTCGACGCGCCGGTCGTTCAGCGCGGCCGGAGCCGGGGCGACCTGCCAGGTGTCGTCCGCGCGGATCGCGGCCGTCTCGGGCAGGAAGTCGAGCGTGCAGGTGCGGGCGATCTCGGCGCGGCGCTCGGCCCGGCGGGCGAGGAGTTCGTCACGGCGCGGGGTGAACCGCCGGTGCAGCTCCGCCACGAAGGCGAGCGCCGCGTCCGTGAGGACCTTCTCCTGCCGGGGCAGAGGCTCGGCGTCGACGATAGCCAGCGGGGACGGCGCTGGTGCGGACATGAGCTGTCACTTCCTTCAGCGGTGGCACCGGGTGCCAAGTGGCACGAACGGGACAGTGAGCGCCCACTGTGCGGTCGGACGCTTCTGAACAGTGGATACTAGTTTCCTCATCGTGGAACTTCAATGGTTTGTTGATGTCGAGATTCTCTGGGTCGAGGCAAGGTGGCGCTCGGTGCCACGTCCTTCACTCAAGGTGGCTCAGGTCGGCCTCGGTGTCGATGTCGTACGGTTCGGCGACGTCCGCGCACTCCACGAGCCGGATCTCCGCCTCGTGCGCCGTGAGATAGGCCCGCGCCCCGCGGTCCCCGACGGCCGTCTCCTCGATGCCCGCCCAGTGCGCGGCACCGAACAGCACGGGATGCCCGCGCACCCCGTCATAGGCGGCGGAGACCAGCGATTTCTCGTCCTCGTACGCACCGAGCACCCGGGCCACCGCGGCCCGCCCGATGCCGGGCTGGTCGACCAGGCCGACCAGGGCCGCGCGCGCCCCCGTACCCGTGAGCGAGGCCAGCCCCGCGCGCAGCGAGGACCCCATCCCCTCAGCCCAGTCCGGGTTGTCCACCAGCACACAGCCGGCCAGCTCGGCGCGCCTTCGCACCTCGTCCGACCCGGCCCCCAGCACCACATGGACGCGCCCGCACCCCGCCGCGCGCAGTGCCGCGACCGCGTGCTCGACCAGGGGCCGCCCCCGGTGCGTCAACAGCGCCTTGGGGCGTCCGCCGAGCCTTCTGCCGCCGCCTGCGGCGAGCAGCAGCCCCGCGACATCCGCCTGGAGATCCTGGTTGTCCCTCATGGGTCCTGCATACCCGACGGCGGCGGAACCGGCCGGTTTTTCCGGCGCCGATTCCGTTGGGCTGAATTTCGGTCCGCGTTGTGGCGCTCCCGCACGGCGTGGCGTTTACTGGCCCGCGCACGACGGCGTGTCAGGGGGGAGGGCTGTGTTGCGGAGCTTGGGGCAGAGGCAAGTGACCGGCAGCGACGAGGATCCGAGGGTGGCGGAACTGCGGACCGCGGTGTCCCGGCTGCGCCGGGAACTCGCCGCGTTACCGGCGACCTTCCCCGACCGGGCGATAGCCGAGGACGAGCTGGCGGCCCTGGCCGCGATGGCCGCCGGCGGCCTGCCGGAGATCCCGCGCCTGCGCAGCTCCCTGTTGCTGATCGCGGGCGCGATCGGCTCGGTCAGCGCGCTGGCTCCCGGCCTGCGCGGTGTGCGGGAGGCGGTGGAACTGTTCGGGCAGCCCCCGCGGCAGGGGTGACCGCGTCCACCCGGCAGCGCGGGGGACCGGGGCACGGCCGCCGCGGAGTGACGTGATCAACTGCCGACGCGAGTCACCGACCTCTTGGCCGAGGGCGGCTAGGCGCCGGAACTCGCCAGTGCCTGGGACAGCTCGACGGCGACCTGCTGGAGCATCGGCACGATCTTCTCGGTCGCCGCTTCCGTCACCCGCCCGGCCGGTCCGGAGATCGAGATCGCGGCCGCCGTCGGGCTGTCCGGGACGGACACCGCAAGACAGCGCACCCCGATCTCCTGCTCGTTGTCGTCCACGGCGTATCCCATCCGCCGCACGTCGTCCAGTGCGGCGAGGAACCCCTCGGGCGTGGTGATCGTCTTCTCCGTGGCCGCGGGCATCCCGGTACGGGAGAGCAGTGCCCGCACCTCCGGGTCCGGGACCCCGGCGAGCAGCGCCTTGCCCACGCCGGTCGAGTGCGGAAGCACCCGGCGGCCCACTTCCGTGAACATCCGCATCGAGTGCTTCGAGGGCACCTGGGCGACGTAGACGATCTCGTCGCCGTCGAGCAGCGCCATGTTCGCCGTCTCGCCGGTCTCCTCCACCAGCCGGGCCAGGTACGGCCGCGCCCAGGTGCCGAGCAGCCGGGACGCGGACTCGCCGAGGCGGATCAGCCGGGGCCCGAGCGCGTAGCGCCGGTTGGCCTGCTGGCGTACGTAGCCGCAGGCGACCAGCGTGCGCATCAGCCGGTGGATGGTCGGCAGCGGCAGTCCGCTGGTCGCGGACAGTTCACTCAGACCCACCTCGCCGCCCGCGTCCGCCATCCGCTCGAGCAGGTCGAAGGCACGCTCCAGGGACTGCACCCCGCCGGCGGCGGAGGGCTTGGCGGAGTCGGTGGTGCTGGCGCTGGACGTCGGCACGGCGCGTTCCTTTCGGGACAGGCAAGAGGGCAGAAGCCTACCCGGCGGCCGGTTGACTCCCTGCTTGTACGTAGCTACGTTCTGCTTGATGGAATTGTAATTCCGCTTTGTGGAAACGTCCAGAGGGGCCGCTCTCTCGTGCCGTCCGGAAGTGTGCCCCTTGACGACGGAGAAGCCGGAGTGAAGACTCCTTCAACAGAACGTTGAAATCCGTTACGTGGGTGTAAATCCCGTTTCCTGGACGTAAAACGGCGGAGTAGAGAGGGGTTCGGGTGTCCGACGCTGAACTGGTGCTGCGCTCGACGCGCGTGATCACTCCGGAAGGGACGCGGGCCGCCACGGTCACCGTGTCCGCCGGGAAAATCATGGCCGTCCTGCCGTACGACGCCGAGGTCCCGGCCCGGGCCCGGCTGGAGGACGTCGGCGACCACGTCCTGCTGCCCGGCCTGGTCGACACCCACGTGCACGTCAACGACCCCGGCCGCACCGAGTGGGAGGGCTTCTGGACCGCCACCCGTGCCGCGGCGGCCGGCGGCATCACCACCTTGATCGACATGCCCCTCAACTCCCTGCCGCCGACCACCACGGTCGACCACCTGCGGACCAAGCAGGAGGTGGCCCGGGACAAGGCGCACATCGACGTCGGCTTCTGGGGCGGCGCCCTGCCCGACAACGTCAAGGACCTGCGCCCGCTGCACGACGCCGGCGTCTTCGGCTTCAAGTCCTTCCTGTCCCCGTCCGGCGTGGACGAGTTCCCGCACCTCGACCAGGACCAGCTCGCCCAGTCCATGGCCGAGATCGCCGGGTTCGACGGGCTGCTCATCGTGCACGCCGAGGACCCGCACCACCTGGCCGCGGCCCCGCAGCACGGTGGCCCCCGGTACGCCGACTTCCTCGCGTCCCGCCCGCGCGACGCCGAGGACACGGCCATCGCGGCCCTCGTCGCGCAGGCCCGGCGGCTGGGCGCACGCGTGCACGTACTGCACCTGTCCTCCAGCGACGCCCTGCCGCTGATCCGTGCGGCACGCGCGGAGGGCGTCCGCGTCACCGTGGAGACCTGCCCGCACTACCTCACCCTCACCGCGGAGGAGGTCCCGGACGGCGCCAGCGAGTTCAAGTGCTGCCCGCCCATCCGCGAGGCCGCCAACCGGGACCTGCTGTGGGCGGCGCTGGCCGACGGCACCATCGACTGTGTCGTCACCGACCACTCGCCCTCCACGGCCGACCTGAAGACCGACGACTTCGCCACCGCGTGGGGCGGCATCTCCGGCCTCCAGCTCAGCCTGTCGGCGATGTGGACGGAAGCCCGCAAGCGTGGCCACGGCCTGGAGGACGTGGTCCGCTGGATGTCCACGCAGACCGCCGCACTCGTCGGTCTCGGGCAGAAGGGCGCCATCGAGGCCGGCCGTGACGCCGACTTCGCCGTCCTCGCCCCCGACGAGACCTTCACCGTCGACCCGGCCGGCCTCCAGCACCGCAACCGGGTCACCGCCTACGCCGGCAGGACCCTGTACGGCGTCGTCAAGTCCACCTGGCTGCGCGGCGAACGCATCGTCGCCGACGGCGAGTTCAGCGACCCGAAGGGCACGCTGCTCAGCCGCCCCCAGTGAGCCTTCCCCCTGCGCGCGGCCTCGCCCGAGCAGGGGCCCATCCCGCACCCGCACCCGGCCGACTCCCAGAAAGGACCCCCTGATCACCGTGACGGCGATACCTACCTTCACCGGCGACGCGAACCCCTACGGAGGCGGCGACCCGTACGCGGACTACCGCACTGCCGACTTCCCCTTCACCCAGTACGCCAACCTCGCCGACCGGCAGCTCGGCGCCGGTGTCATCGCCGCCAACGACGAGTTCTTCGCCCAGCGGGAGAACCTGCTGGTGCCCGAGCGGGCCGAGTTCGACCCCGAGCACTTCGGCCACAAGGGCAAGATCATGGACGGCTGGGAGACCCGCCGCCGGCGCGGCGCCTCCGCCGGGCACCCGTGGCCGACCGCCGAGGACCACGACTGGGCGCTGGTCCGCCTCGGCGCGCCCGGAGTGATCCGCGGGATCGTCGTCGACACCGCCCACTTCCGCGGCAACTACCCGCAGGCGGTCTCGGTCGAGGGCGCCTCCCTACCCGGCTCGCCCTCCCCGGAGGAGCTGCTGGGCGACGACGTGAAGTGGACGACCCTGGTCCCGCGCACCCCGGTCGGCGGCCACGCGGCGAACGGCTTCGCCGTCTCGGCCGAGCAGCGCTTCACCCACCTGCGGATCAACCAGCACCCCGACGGCGGCATCGCCCGCCTGCGCGTGTACGGCGAGGTCGTCGCGGACCCCGAGTGGCTTGCGGTCCTCGGCACCTTCGACGTGGTCGCCCTGGAGAACGGCGGGCAGGTCGAGGACGCCTCCAACCTCTTCTACTCGCCGGCCACCAACACCATCCAGCCGGGCCGCTCCCGCAAGATGGACGACGGCTGGGAGACCCGGCGCCGCCGCGACCAGGGCAACGACTGGATCCGCTACCGGCTCGTCGCCCAGTCCCAGATCCGCGCGATCGAGATCGACACGGCCTACCTGAAGGGCAACAGCGCCGGCTGGGCGTCGGTCTCCGTGCGGGACGGCGAGGACGGCGAGTGGACCGAGATCCTCCCGCGCACCCGGCTCCAGCCCGACACCAACCACCGCTTCGTCCTGCCCGAGCCGGCGGTCGGCACGCACGCGCGGGTCGACATCTTCCCCGACGGCGGCATCTCCCGTCTGCGCCTGTTCGGCTCCCTGACCGAGCCGGGCGCGAGCGGCCTCGCCGCCCGCCACCAGGAGCTGGGCGGCTGATCCTCGCCCACGCGCGCGTGGGGCGCCCCGGCCGGACAGCACCGGGGCGTTCCACGCGCCACCCCTCGTGAACCCCGTCCCGCCGGTGCGGAACTCTTCCCTCCATCTCCTGCGTTGTCTTCCACGTGACCCTTCAGCAAGAGATCGTCGGCACCGCCATGCAGATGGCGGTCGTCAACCTGCACCCCGGCCAGACCGTCTACTGCGAGGCCGGAAAGTTCCTGTTCAAGACGGCGAACGTGACCATGGAGACGCGGCTGTCCGGCCCGTCGAACGGCGGCGGCCAGCAGCAGAGCGGTTCGGGCAGTGGCATGGGCGGCCTGCTCCGCCAGGCCATGGGCACCGCCATGCAGGTCGGCCAGCGCATGCTCGCCGGTGAGTCCCTGGCCTTCCAGTACTTCACCGCGCAGAGCGGCGAGGGCACGGTCGGCCTCGCCGGCGTGCTCCCCGGCGAGATGCGGGCCCTGGAGCTCGACGGCACGCGCGCGTGGTTCGCCGAGAAGGACGCCTTCGTGGCCGCCGAGTCCACCGTCGACTTCGGGATCGCCTTCGCCGGCGGCCGGACCGGGATGAGCGGCGGCGAGGGCTTCATCCTGGAGAAGTTCACCGGGCACGGCACGGTGATCATCGCCGGCGCGGGCAACTTCATCGATCTGAACCCGGCGGACTTCGGTGGCCGAATCGAGGTCGACACCGGCTGTGTGGTCGCCTTCGAGGAGGGCATCCAGTACGGCGTCCAGCGCGTCGGCGGCCTCAACCGCCAGGGGATCATGAACGCCGTCTTCGGCGGTGAGGGCCTGTCCCTGGCCACCCTGGAGGGCAACGGCCGGGTGATCCTCCAGTCCCTCACCATCGAGGGCCTGGCCAACGCCCTGAAGAAGGCCCAGGGCGGCGACAAGCAGGGCCCGACGGGCGGACTGTTCTCGACACACACCGGCTGAGCGGACCGGGCCGCCGGGAGTGCGGGGCGCCTCCGTCGGCGGCATCTGTCACAGCGCCCTTCCGTCGCAGGCGGACGACACCCTGCGGCTCATCGGCCAGGGCGGGCCGGGACAACCGTGCCGGAGGCCGGTGTCCGGTCCGCGCTCAGCCGGGCTTGTGGCTCTCCGCGGCGGTGAACAGGGCGACCGCGAGCACCACGAGCGCGACGCTCGCGTAGATCTCGTAGCCGTCGAGGAAACCGATCCGCTGCACGAGGCCCACGTGCCGGCCGGTGAACTCGTGCACAAGGCCCAGCACGCCCTGCACCAGGGCGATGAATCCGAGAAGTTCCAGAACCTGTTTCACGCCACGACCCTCGCCCGCGGCGCTCCCCGGCGCATCGGCCGCGGGGCGGGTGCGCGGCGCCGAAAGGCTGCTCCTGCGCCGGCGGGCGGAGCCGAAAGTCCACGGCGGTGCGACTTTGGTCGCTGCCCCCGGGCGATTGGTCGGTGATCCGGGCCGCGGAGCGGCGAGGGAGCGCGAGCCGTGCGTACATTTGTCGACCGTGAGCGATGACGAGCAGGCGCGGACGCCGAGGGAGTTCCTGGGCCGCCGGTGGCTGTTCCCGTCCGCGCTGGTGTACGAGCTGGACCCGGACGCCGGCGACTCCGGCCGGCGGCCACGGCGCACGGCGCGCGACTGGGTCGTCGACTTCTCCTGCTTCCTGCTGGCCCTCGGCATCGGCCTGGCGGCGGCCCAGTCCCTGCCCGAGGAAGCCGGCCTGCCGCACTCCTTCGTCGTCCTCGACCAGATACTGGGCGCCCTCTCCTGCGGGGCGGTCTGGCTGCGCCGCCGGTGGCCGGTGGGGCTCGCCCTCACGATGGTCCCGGTCGGCCTGCTGTCCAACACCTCGGGCGGCGCGGCGATGGTCGCCCTGTTCACGCTCGCCGTGCACCGGCCCTTCCGGTACGTGGCCGGGGTCGGCGGCGTCGATCTCGCGCTGCTACCGCTCTTCTTCTGGGTGCGGCCCGACCCCGACCTGCCCTACGTCGTGGTCACCGTCTTCACCGCGCTGCTCACCGTGTCGATCACCGGCTGGGGCATGTTCGTCCGCTCCAAGCGGATGCTGATGCTGAGCCTCAGGGACCGGGCGCACCGGGCGGAGACCGAGGCACGGCTCCGGGCCGAGCAGGCGCAGCGCCTGGCCCGCGAGGCCATCGCCCGCGAGATGCACGACGTGCTGGCCCACCGGCTCACCCTGCTCAGCGTGCACGCGGGCGCCCTGGAGTTCCGGCCGGACGCGCCCCGGGAGGAGGTCGCGCGGGCCGCCGGGGTGATCCGGGAGAGCGCCCACGAGGCCCTCCAGGATCTGCGGGAGATCATCGGCGTACTGCGGGCCGGCGAGTCCGACGAGCCGTCCGGCGGGCGTCCCCAGCCGACACTGGCCGTGCTGGACGCGCTCGTCGCCGAGTGCCGCCAGGCCGGCATGAAGGTCACCCTCGACCACCGCGTCGCCGACCCGGCCGCCGTCCCCGCCTCCGTCGGCCGCACCGCCTACCGCATCGCCCAGGAGGCCCTGACCAACGCCCGCAAGCACGCCCCCGGCACCGAGGTCACCGTCCGCCTCACCGGCGCCCCCGGCGACGGTCTGACGGTCACCGTCACCAACCCCGAGCCGCCCGCCGACGTCCCGCCCGTACCCGGCTCCGGCCAGGGCCTGATCGGCCTCACGGAACGGGCCACGCTGGCGGGGGGACACCTGGAACACGGCACGGGCCCCGGCGGGGGGTTCGAGGTGCGGGGCTGGCTGCCGTGGCCGCGGCCCTGAGGGACGCCGTCCACGCACTCATCCCCGTACGCCTACGCCAACGCACCCGGGACGTGTCCGCACTCGCCTGGGCACGCGCGTCCGCGCACTCATCCCGGGACGCCTGCGCGAACTCATCCCCGTACGCCTCTGCCAACTCACCCGGGGACGAGCCCGCGCACTCACCCGGGACGTGTCCGCGCACTCTTCCCGCACGCGTACGCGTGCCTCCCGCTCCTGACCGGTTCCCCACCATCCCGCTGCCCGGCCGTGATTACGTGACCCCATGACTGCGACGCCGATCAGACTCCTCCTCGTGGACGACGACCCCCTCGTGCGCGCCGGTCTGGCGCTGATGATCGGCGGGGCCGAGGACATCGAGGTCGTCGGGGAGGCCGCCGACGGCGCGGAGGCCGACGCGCTCGTGCGGCGGACCCGGCCGGACGTCGTCCTGATGGACATCCGGATGCCGTCGGTGGACGGGATCACGGCGACGCGCCGGCTGCGCGCGCGGCCGGACGCCCCGCAGGTCGTGGTGCTCACCACCTTCCACGCCGACGAACAGGTGCTGCACGCCCTGCGCGCCGGAGCCGCCGGTTTCGTACTGAAGGACACCCCGCCCGCCGAGATCGTCGACGCCGTGCGCCGGGTCGCCGCCGGCGACCCGGTCCTGTCGCCCGCCGTCACCCGGCAGTTGATGCGGCACGCGGCGGGTACCGCCGCCGACGCCCGGCAGACCCGCGCGCGCGAACGGCTCGCCGTGCTGAACGACCGCGAACGCGAGGTCGCCGTCGCCGTCGGCCGGGGCCTCGCCAACGCCGGGATCGCCGCCGAACTGTTCATCAGCGTGGCCACCGTCAAAGCCCACGTCTCGCGCGTCCTCGCCAAGCTCGGCCTCGACAACCGGGTCCAGATCGCGCTGCTCGTCTACGACGCGGGGCTGCTGGAGAACGACGACGGGCGCCGGCCGGACGGCGACGACGGGCACTAGCCGAACGGCGACGACGGGCACTAGCCGGACGCCGTACGCGTTGTCCGGGTACCGGCCGACGGCCGTGGCCTCGGGGCAGCCGTGATGAGGAGACATGGAACGAGTGATCGACCTGACGCATTCGTCCGACGCACTGCGCCGGGACCCGCACCCGGTGTACGCGCGCCTCCGCGCGCAGGGCCCCGTCCACCGGGTCCGGCTGGCCATGCCGGGAGGTGACTGGGAGACCTGGCTCGTCGTGGGCTACGAGGAGGCCCGTGCCGCCCTCGCCGACCACCGGCTGGCCAAGGACATCACCAAGATCGGCAGCGCGCCCCTGGACGAGCAGCTGATCGGCAAGTACCTGCTGGTCGCCGACCCGCCACAGCACACGCGCCTGCGCAGCCTCGTCGCGCGCGCGTTCACCATGCGCCGGGTCGAGCAACTCCGCCCACGCATCCAGCAGATCACCGACGGTCTGCTCGACGACATGCTGCCGCACGGCCGCGCCGACCTCATCGACTCGCTCGCCTACCCGCTGCCGATCACGGTCATCTGCGAGCTGCTCGGCGTCCCGGAGATGGACCGCGCGGAGTTCCGGAAGATCTCCACGGAGGTGGTCGCGCCGACCGACGCGGACACCGGGGACGCCGCGACCGTCCGCCTCGCCGAGTACCTCACCGAGCTGATCGAGGACAAGCGCCGTGCCGGCCCCACGGACGATCTGCTCAGCGACCTGATCCGCACCACCGCCGAGGACGGCGACCGGCTCTCCGCGCGGGAACTGCGGGGGATGGCCTTCCTCCTGCTCGTCGCGGGCCACGAGACCACGGTGAACCTCATCGGCAACGGCGTACTCGCCCTGCTCACCCATCCCGCGCAACTGGCCGCCCTGCGCGCGGACATGACCCTCCTCGACGGGGCGGTGGAGGAGACGCTGCGCTGGGAGGGGCCCGTGGAGAACGCCACCTACCGGTACGCGGCCGAACCCCTGGAGATCGCGGGCACCAGGATCGGGCACGGCGAGGACGTGCTGATCGGCCTCACCGCCGCCCAGCGGGACGGTGCCCGGTACGCCGACCCGGACCGCTTCGACATCCGCCGCGACACCCGTGGTCACCTCGCCTTCGGCCACGGCATCCACTACTGCCTGGGCGCGCCGCTGGCGCGTCTGGAGGGCAGGATCGCGATCGGCACCCTCCTGGAGCGTGCCCCCGGCCTCGCCCTGGACGGCGAGCCGGGGGAGTGGCTGCCGGGCATGCTGATGCGAGGCGTACGGAGCCTGCCGGTGCGGTGGTAGCCACCGGTGGACGTACGACCCGGGGCCGGCTGCGGAGAGGCCGTGCGTCCCGGACACGTCCGTCAGCTGTACGAAGGCTGGGCGTCCCGGACGCGTCCGGGACGCCCAGCCGCACGAAAGCCGTGGGTCCGGGACCCCCGCACGCGTCCGTCAGCCGCACACGGACCGTGGGTCCTCCACGCGTCTCAGCCGTACGAAACTCAGTCGTACGGGGCCGAGGGCTGGGGACCCGTTTCAGTCGTACGAAGCCGAGGGCTGGGGACCCGTCTCAGTCGTACGAAGCCGAGGGCTGGGGACGCGTCTCAGTCGTCCGACGGCGGCCGTGGCCGGTCCGGGATCTCCGCCAGCGCCACCGGTCGCCGGTCGTGGCGGGAGATCTCGCACGCCTCGGCGATCCGTAGCGCCTGCAACGCCTCCCGCCCGTCGCACGGGTTGGGCCGCTCGCCCCGCACCACCTCCACGAAGGCGTTCAGCTCGGCCTCGTAGGCGGGCCCGAACCGCTCCAGGAACCCGGTCCACGGCTTGTCCGCCGCCGGCGGTCCGGTCGGTTCGGTGGACGCCAGGGGCGTACGGTCGTCCAGGCCCACCACCACCGTGTCCCGCTCTCCGGCCAGCTCCATGCGGACGTCGTAGCCCGCGCCGTTCAGCCGGGTCGCCGTCGCCGTCGCCAGGGTGCCGTCGTCCAGCGTGAGCAGGGCCGCGCCCGTGTCGACGTCACCGGCCTCGCGGAACATCGCCGGACCGCGGTCGGACCCGGTGGCGTACACCTCGGTCACCTCCCGGCCCGTCACCCAGCGCAGCACGTCGAAGTCGTGGATCAGCGTGTCCCGGAACAGCCCGCCGGACAGCGGCAGCCACTGTGCCGGGGGCGGGGACTCGTCGCAGGTCATGGCCCGTACGGTGTGCAGCCGGCCGAGCCGGCCGGTGGCCACGGCCGCCCGGGCGCCGGCGTAGCCCGCGTCGAACCGCCGCTGGAAGCCCATCTGCAGGACCGTCCCGGCGGTCTCCACCTCGGCGAGCGCGTGCAGCGTGCCCGGCAGGTCCAGCGCGATGGGCTTCTCGCAGAAGACGGGCAGGCCCGAGCGGGCCGCCCGGCCGATGAGCTCGGCGTGGGCCGCGGTCGCCGTGGTGATCACCACCGCGTCCACGCCCCATCGGAAGATCTCGTCCACGCCCGGCGCCACCGTTTCACCCAGCCGGTGCGCCAGCCCCTGCGCCCGCGCCGGGTCCACGTCGGTCAGGATCAAGGAGCCGACCTCGCGATGACGGCTGAGCGTCCTCGCGTGAAGGGTGCCGATGCGGCCTGTACCGATGACCCCGATGCGCATGGAAACAAAGTGAGGGCGAACCCCGTACGCTGTCAATGCGTATGTCCGGACAACCGGACTACACAACTTCCCGTCAACCTCGCACGGGGCTACGCTCGGGCCCGTGCCGAAACCAGAGGTGGACCCGACCGTGTCGCTCGAACTCCGTGTGGACCGTAGCTCCCCGGTGCCCTTGTACTTCCAGCTCTCCCAGCAGCTGGAGGCCGCCATCGAGCACGGCACCCTCACCCCGGGCAGCCTCCTGGGCAACGAGATCGAGCTGGCCGGGCGGCTCGGCCTGTCCCGGCCGACGGTCCGCCAGGCCATCCAGTCCCTCGTCGACAAGGGGCTCCTCGTCCGGCGCCGGGGTGTGGGCACACAGGTCGTGCACAGCCAGGTCAAGCGCCCGCTGGAACTCAGCAGCCTCTACGACGACCTGGAGGCGGCCGGCCAGCGCCCCGCGACCAAGGTGCTGGTCAACACGGTCGTCCCGGCGTCCGCCGTGGTCGCCGCCGCGCTCGGTGTCGCCGAGGGCGGCGACGTCCACCGCATCGAGCGGCTCCGCCTCGCGCACGGCGAACCGATGGCCTACCTGATCAACCACCTGCCGCCCGGCCTGCTCGACCTGGACACCGGACAGCTGGAGGCCACCGGCCTGTACCGGCTGATGCGGTCCGCCGGGATCACCCTGCACAGCGCCCGCCAGTCCATCGGCGCCCGCGGCGCCACGGCCGCCGAGGCCGAGCGGCTCACCGAGGCCGAGGGGGCCCCGCTGCTCACCATGCAGCGCACCACCTTCGACGACACCGGCCGCGCGGTCGAGTTCGGCGACCACATCTACCGTCCGAGCCGCTACTCCTTCGAGTTCCAGCTGCTCGTACGGCCTTGACGCCCCCGGCTTTCGTCGCAATGTCCGGACAATAGGACCGGTCTGCGGTCCCCGGCCGTGTCATGCGTGTTCCCCGTGTTCGATACTGAAGTGTTTGGGGCTGGTGAGGTCGCCGCCGGATGCCGACGGTGAGGTCGCCCGCCCCTTACGCACGTCGGAGCACAGCAAGAGCACAGCAAGAAGGGGCATGGCCTCGTGGCACGGTTTCGGACCTGGGTAGGCATAGCGCTGGCGGGGGCACTCTCCGTGTCCCTGGCGGGGTGCAGCAGCACCGGAGGCAAGCGGGCGGAGGACGCCCGCAAGGCCGCCGCGGCCCAGGGGAGGGCGGCGGTGAACACCCCGCGCTGGACGTTCGCGATGATCACCCACTCGGGAGACGGCGACACCTTCTGGGACATCGTGCAGAGCGGTGCCGAGCAGGCCGCCCTGAAGGACAACATCAAGTTCCTCTACTCGCACGACGACGAGGCCCAGCAGCAGGCGCAGCTGGTGGACGCGGCCGTGGACAAGAAGGTCGACGGCATCATCGTCACCCTCGCCAAGCCGGACGCCATGAAGGCCGCCGTGGCTCGTGCCGAGAAGGCGGGCATCCCGGTGATCACGGTGAACTCGGGCTCCGAGGAGTCCAAGGCGTTCGGTGCCCTCACCCACATCGGCCAGGACGAGACCGTCGCCGGCCAGGCCGTCGGTGACGAGCTGAACAAGCGCGGCCGGAAGAAGGCCCTGTGCGTGCTGCACGAGCAGGGCAACGTCGGCCACGAGCAGCGCTGCGACGGCGTCGCCGACACCTTCCACGGCACACTGCGCAAGCTCTACGTCAACGGCACCAACATGCCCGACGTCCAGTCCGCGATCGAGGCCAAGCTCCAGGCCGACACTTCCATCGACTCGGTCGTCACCCTCGGCGCGCCCTACGCCGACACCGCGGTGAAGGCGAAGGCGGACGCGGGCAGCAAGGCCGAGATCGACACCTTCGACCTCAACGCCAAGGTCGCGGCCGCGCTGAAGGCCGGCACCCTCGGCTTCGCCGTGGACCAGCAGCCCTACCTCCAGGGCTACCAGGCCGTCGACCTGCTGTGGCTGTACAAGTACAACGCCGACGTCCTCGGCGGCGGCAAGGCGGTCCTGACCGGCCCCCAGATCATCACCAAGGACCAGGCGTCCGCACTGGCGGAGTACACCGACCGGGGCACCCGATGACCGCCACCTTGGAACGCGGCGACGGCAAGACCGCCGACGAAAGGATTCTGCAGACCTCGCCGCTGCGGAAGCTGCTCGCCCGCCCGGAACTGGGCTCGGTGGTCGGCGCCCTGGCCGTCTTCGTCTTCTTCGCCTTCGCCGCCGACGGCTTCCTGCGCGCCTCCAGCCTGAGCACGGTCCTGTACGCCTCGTCGACCATCGGCATCATGGCCGTACCGGTGGCCCTGCTGATGATCGGCGGCGAGTTCGATCTGTCGGCAGGCGTCCTCGTGACGTCCTCCGCGCTGGTCTCGTCGATGTCCAGCTACCAGATGACGGCGAACACCTGGGTCGGCGTGGGCGTCTCGCTCCTGGTCACCCTCGCCGTCGGCGCCTTCAACGGCTTCGTGCTCACCCGCACCCAACTGCCCAGCTTCATCGTCACGCTGGGCACCTTCCTGATGCTGACGGGCATGAACCTCGGCTTCACCAAGCTGATCGACGGCACCGTCTCCACCAAGACCATCGCCGACATGGAGGGCTTCGAGAGCGCCCACGCCGTCTTCGCCTCGACGCTCACCGTCGGCGGTGTCGGCATCAAGGTCACCATCCTGTGGTGGCTGGGCCTGGTCGCCCTCGCCTCCTGGATCCTGCTGCGGACCCGCACCGGCAACTGGATCTTCGCCGTCGGCGGCAACGAGGACGCGGCCCGCGCGGTGGGCGTCCCGGTCGCCAGGACCAAGATCGGCCTCTACACGGGCGTCGCGTTCGGCGCCTGGATCTCCGGACAGCACCTGCTCTTCTCCTTCGACGCCGTCCAGTCCGGTGAGGGCGTCGGCAACGAGCTGATCTACATCATCGCGGCCGTCATCGGCGGCTGTCTGATCACCGGCGGCTACGGCAGCGCGGTCGGCTCGGCCGTCGGCGCGCTCCTGTTCGGCATGACCAGCAAGGGCATCGTCTTCGCCGAGTGGAATCCCGACTGGTTCAAGTTCTTCCTCGGAGCGATGCTGCTCCTCGCGACCCTGCTCAACGCCTGGGTCCGCAAGCGCGCGGAGGCCACGAAATGACCGAGACCGTCACGCGTACGCCCCTGGTGGAGCTGTCCGACGTCGGCAAGCGCTACGGCAACGTCCGCGCCCTGGAAGGCGTCTCCCTCCAGGTCCACGCGGGCGAGATCACCTGCGTCCTCGGCGACAACGGCGCCGGCAAGTCGACGCTGATCAAGACGATCGCGGGCCTGCACCGGCACGACACCGGCACCCTGCGCATCGAGGGCGAGGAGACCCGCCTCGCCTCCCCGCGCGAGGCTCTGGACCGGGGCATCGCCACCGTCTACCAGGACCTGGCCGTCGTGGCCCTGATGCCGGTCTGGCGCAACTTCTTCCTCGGCTCCGAGCCCCGCATCGGCATCGGTCCCTTCAAGCGCCTGGACACCGACCTGATGCGGCGCACCACCCGCGAGGCGCTGCTGCGCATCGGCATCGACCTGCGCGACGTCGACCAGCCCATCGGCACCCTCTCCGGCGGCGAACGCCAGTGCGTGGCGATCGCCCGCGCCGTCCACTTCGGCGCGAAGGTCCTGATCCTGGACGAGCCGACGGCGGCACTGGGAGTGAAGCAGTCCGGTGTGGTCCTGAAATATGTGGCCGCGGCACGGGACGAGGGTCTGGGTGTTGTCTTGATCACCCACAATCCGCATCACGCGTATCTGGTGGGCGATCACTTCGTACTGCTGCGACGCGGCGCGATGGTGGGCCATCACACACGGGACGAGATCACGCTGGACGAGCTGACCCGGCAGATGGCCGGCGGATCCGACCTGGACGCTCTGCGCCACGAACTACAGCGTGGCTGAGGGGCGCGGGGCCGTGCCGGTCCGCGGCTTCGCCGCGCGGGCGCGAGCGACCGCGACACACCCGGCACCCGACGGCGATCGCGCACCTCTCCCGTCCCGTACGGCACCCACACCGGCGGTGAGGCACAATCGACCAACGATGAGCACCTACCGCGACCTCACCGCCCCCATCGGCTCCCGCCGGGCCCCTGTGCTCCGTACGGTCGGGACCCGGGAACGCCGATCCCACCTGACCGCACCCCGGGTGCCGACGGTCGGCATCGACATCGGCGGCACCAAGGTCATGGCGGGCGTCGTGGACGCCGACGGCAACATCCTGGAGAAGCTCCGCACGGAGACCCCGGACAAGTCCAAGAGCCCCAAGGTCGTCGAGGACACCATCGTCGAGCTGGTCCTGGACCTGTCCGACCGGCACGACGTGCACGCGGTCGGCATCGGCGCGGCCGGCTGGGTCGACGCCGACCGCAACCGCGTCCTGTTCGCCCCCCACCTGTCCTGGCGCAACGAACCGCTGCGCGACCGCCTCGCCGGCCGGCTGTCCGTGCCGGTGCTGGTGGACAACGACGCCAACACCGCCGCCTGGGCGGAGTGGCGCTTCGGCGCCGGCCGTGGCGAGGACCACCTCGTGATGATCACCCTCGGTACCGGCATCGGCGGCGCCATCCTGGAGGACGGCCAGGTCAAGCGCGGCAAGTTCGGGGTCGCCGGTGAATTCGGCCATATGCAGGTCGTGCCCGGCGGCCACCGCTGCCCGTGCGGCAACCGCGGCTGCTGGGAGCAGTACAGCTCCGGCAACGCGCTCGTCCGCGAGGCCAAGGAGCTGGCCGTGGCCGACTCCCCGGTGGCCTACGGGATCATCGAGCACGTCAAGGGCAACGTCGACGACATCACCGGCCCGATGATCACCGAGCTGGCCCGCGAGGGCGACGCGATGTGCGTGGAGCTGCTCCAGGACATCGGCCAGTGGCTCGGCGTCGGCATCGCCAACCTCGCGGCGGCTCTCGACCCCTCCTGCTTCGTCATCGGCGGAGGCGTCAGCGCCGCCGACGACCTGCTCATCGGCCCGGCCCGGGAAGCCTTCAAACGCCACCTCACCGGCCGCGGCTACCGCCCCGAGGCCCGCATCACGCGCGCCCAGCTCGGCCCCGAGGCGGGCATGGTGGGCGCCGCCGACCTGGCCCGGCTGGTCGCCCGCCGGTTCCGCCGCGCCAAGCGGCGCCGGGTGGAGCGCCACGAGCGCTACGAGCGGTACGCCCGGGCCCGCCGCGACCAGGACAGCGCATGACGCCCTCGCTGCCCCACCAGGGCGGCCCGCCCGACGACCCGGAACAGCCGGCGGAGGACCCGCGGCACAAGGCCAAGCGCCGGGCGCTGACCTTGCTGATCATCGTCCTGCTCATCGGCGTCCCGGCCGGCTACCTGGTGATCTCCGCGAACCAGAGCCGCGACAGCGGCAAGGACAAGGAGGCGATGTACTCCGCGACCGGCCTCACCGCCGGCTGGCCGTCCAAGGTGCAGCGCCGCCTCTACCAGGTGACCGTCCCGCACCCCGCCGACGACATCGCCTACTACGAGACGAACAACTGGAAGACCAGCCGCCTCTACGTCCAGTTCCACACCAACCCCGCCGGACTGGACAGCTTCCTGGAGGCCATGGGCGTGCGCCGGGAGCAGCTGAGGAAGGACTACATCGCGGTCGGCGAGCGGGACCGGAAGGTCAGCGGCTGGACCTTCAGCGGCCAGGGCCCCTGGTGGGGCCTGACGCACGAGCAGAAGAACCCGGCGCCCACCCAGGACGTCGTCGTCAACCTCTCCGACCCGCAGTACCCGACGGTGTTCATGGTCTCCCGCACGGTCCCGTGACCAGCCCCGACCGGGCCTCGGCGCCGGTTGTCAGACCCCGCCCGTAAAGTCGAAGGCGTCTGATCCGACGCACGGGCGGGAGGTGGCAGGACGTATGAGCGGCACGGCTGCGGTGGCCGAGCGCACGGGAGGTTCCCGGGGGACGGAGACCGGGCTCCCGGTCCCGGTGCGCCTCGCGTCCGTCTACCTGCCCGCACCCCTGCCGCGCGAGGGCCGCCTCGCCTTCTGGGACCCCGACGGCGACGCGCTGCCCCCCGCCCCCGGCGCCGCCGCCCAGGAGCTGACGGTCGTACGACGCCATGGCGCCGGTGTGCGCCGCCGCCAGGTGCCCGCGCTGACCCTGCCGCTCGCCGAGTCCCTGCCGCTGCTGGTCCGGGCCCGGCGCGACCCGGCCGCCCACCCCGCCACCGCCTGCTGGGGCGCCGCCGCCCTGCACGCGCTGCGGCTCGTCGCCCGCGGCCGGCTGCTGCCGGGCCTCACCCCGGGCGGCCACGACGCCTGGCGGGCCGGTCCCCTGGAGCCCGACGACATCGCCCACCTGCGCGCGATCGCCGCGGCGCTGCCCCCCGAGGGCCACGCCGTGCCCCTCCCGGGCCCGGGCGCGCTCCGGCTGCCCGAGCCGGAGGCCCTGGTCCGCTCCTTCCTGGACGCGGTCGCCGACACCCTGCCGCGCACCCCCGCGGCCCCCCACGCCTCCGGCCGGCCCTTCGCCGCCCGAGAACCGCAGAGGCTGCCCGCCGCCCATGAGTGGGCCGCCGAGGTCGCCGCCGGAATGGACGCGGGCGTCCGGCTCTCGCTCCGCCTGGACCTGTCCGCGTACGACGTCTTCGACGCCGGTGCGAGTGACGGCGCCCGCGCCGCCGGTGCGGCCGTCGTGCAGGTGCACAGCCTCGCCGACCCCACCCTGGTGGCCGACGCGGCGGCCCTGTGGACGGGGGAGGCCGACACGGCGTTCGGGCCCCGCGCGCGTGTCGACGCGGCCCTCGCCGTCCGGCGCGCCGCCCGGGTGTGGGCGCCCTTGGCCCGCCTCGCCGAGCAGGACGTACCCGACGTCCTCGCCCTGTCCGAGGAGGAACTGGGCGAACTGCTCGGCGTGGCGGCGAGCCGGCTGTCCGCCGCCGGGGTCGCCGTGCACTGGCCCCGGGACCTCGCCCGCGACCTGACCGTCACCGCCGTGGTCCGCCCGGCACCCGGCTCGGCGACGGACGGCACCGGCTTCTTCGAGAGCGAGGACCTGCTGCGGTTCCGCTGGCAGCTGGCGCTCGGCGGCGACCCGCTCAGCGAGGCCGAGATGGACGCCCTCGCCGAGGCCCACCGCCCTGTCGTACGGCTCCGGGACCGATGGGTGCTGGTCGACCCCGCGCTGGTCCGCAAGGCCCGCAAGCGCGAACTGGGCCTGCTCGACCCGGTCGACGCGCTGTCCGTGGCACTGACCGGCGAGGCCGAGGTCGACGGCGAGAGCGTCGAGGTCGTCCCGGTCGGCGCGCTGGCCGCCCTCCGCGACCGGCTCACCGCGGGCCTGCTCCCCGCCGCCCCGCCCCCCGGCCTGGACGCCACCCTCCGCGACTACCAGCTGCGCGGCCTGGCCTGGCTCGACCTGATGACCTCGCTCGGACTGGGCGGCTGCCTCGCCGACGACATGGGCCTGGGCAAGACGATCACACTCATCGCCCTGCACCTCTCGCGGGCCCGCACCGAGCCGACCCTCGTCGTCTGCCCGGCCTCCCTCCTCGGCAACTGGCAGCGGGAGATCACCAGGTTCGCGCCCGGCGTGCCCGTCCGCCGCTTCCACGGCCAGGGCCGCAGCCTGGACGGCGTCGACGGCGGCTTCGTCCTCACCACGTACGGCACGATGCGCTCGGCCGCGGCCCGCCTCGCCGAGCAGCCGTGGGGCATGGTCGTCGCCGACGAGGCCCAGCACGTGAAGAACCCCTACTCCGCCACCGCCAAGGCGCTGCGCACCATCCCGGCCCCCGCGCGGGTGGCGCTCACCGGCACCCCGGTGGAGAACAACCTCTCCGAACTGTGGGCCCTGCTCGACTGGACCACCCCCGGACTCCTCGGCCCGCTGAAGTCCTTCCGCGCCCGGCACGCCCGCGCCGTGGAGAACGGCGAGGACGCGGAAGCCGTCGAGCGTCTGTCCCGCCTGGTCAGGCCCTTCCTCCTGCGGCGCAAGAAGTCCGACCCGGGCATCGTCCCCGAACTGCCGCCCAAGACCGAGACGGACCACCCGGTGCCGCTCACCCGGGAACAGGCCGTGCTGTACGAGGCAGTGGTGCGCGAGTCGATGCTGGCGATCGAGACGGCCGAGGGCATCGGGCGCCGGGGCCTGGTCCTCAAGCTGCTCGGCGCCCTGAAGCAGATCTGCGACCATCCGGCGCTCTATCTGAAGGAGGACGCGCCCGCCGACCGGCTCGCCGCGCGCTCCGGCAAACTCGCCCTCCTGGACGAGCTGCTGGACACCCTGCTCGCCGAGGACGGCTCCGCGCTCGTCTTCACCCAGTACGTCGGCATGGCCCGCCTCCTCACCGCCCACCTGTCCGCCCGCGCCGTCCCCGTCGACCTCCTGCACGGTGGCACCCCGGTCCCTGAGCGCGAACGCATGGTCGACCGCTTCCAGAACGGCGAGACCCCGGTCCTCGTCCTCTCCCTGAAGGCCGCCGGCACGGGCCTGAACCTCACCCGCGCGGGCCATGTCATCCATTTCGACCGCTGGTGGAACCCGGCCGTCGAGGAACAGGCCACGGACCGCGCCTACCGCATCGGCCAGACCCAGCCCGTCCAGGTCCACCGCCTGGTCACCGAGGGCACGGTGGAGGACCGCATCGCCGAGATGCTCGCCGCCAAGCGCGCGCTGGCCGACGCCATCCTCGGCTCCGGCGAGGCGGCACTCACCGAACTGACCGACCGCGAGCTGGCCGACCTCGTGTCCCTGCGGAGGACGTCATGACGGGCAGCGGCGAGCCCCGCCCCGGTGACGCCGCCCGCCGGGCCCTGCGGGCGGCCCGGCAGCGGGCCGAGGCCGAGCGGGAGGGGACGGCGCGGCCCACGCCCGGCCCGGCGCAGGACGCCCCGTCCCAGCCACCGCGGGACGCCTCCGCCGACACCGCCGACGGCACGGGCCCGTCCGACGGCACGGAGCCCAAGCCCGGCGACGCGGCCCGGGAGGCGCTGCGCGCTGCCCGGCGGGAGGCGTTGCGCCCGGAGGCGGGGGAACCTCGCCGCCGACGACAGGCATCCGCGCGTCCCGGCCCCGCCGCACCGGGCACCTCCTCCGCACCGGGGGAGGACGCCGGGGCCGCCCGGGTCAAGGCCGCGCAGGAGATGCGGCGCTACCTGGCGACCGCCTTCCGCATGCCCCCGTGGGCGGAAACCCCCGGCGAGCCGGACGAGCCCGTACCCGCCACTCCCGCCCCGGGCGAGCCGGCACCCGCCCCGTCCGCCCCCGCCGAGCCCGCACACGCCACTCCCGCCCCCGGCGAGCCGGACGAGCCCGCACCCGCCCCGTCCGCCCCGACCGGGTCGGCCCCTGTGACGTCGGCGCCTTCTCCCTCGTCCCCGACCGGGTCGGCCCCTGTGACGTCGGCGCCTTCTCCCTCGGCTCCGATCGGGTCGGCCCCTGTGACGTCGGGGCCCTCCCCTTCGTCCCCCACCGGGTCGGCCCCCGTGACGTGGGCGTCGTCCCCTTCGGCAACCGCTTCTGCCTCCGCGCCCGTTGAGCCGTCGTCCGGGGTGGCCGCCGCTGCCGCATCGTCAGCCGATGCGGCAGTGGCCGATGCCGGGGTGGCCGCTGCCGCACCAACCGTGCCGCCGCCCCACGTGGCCGCCCCCTCCTCTCGGGTGACCACGCCCTCGATCCGGACGGCCAGTCCGTCGGCTTCGGCGCCCACACCTGCGGTTTCGGCGACGACCTCCTCCCCGCACGCGGCCACGCGTCCCGGCTCCGCCGGTCCGTATGCGCCCCCGACCATGGCCACTCCCCACCGCGACAGCGAACTCCGCCGTACCTTCCCGGCGTTCGCGACCCGGGAAGCGGGGGCCGTGGGCGGGCCGTTCGCCGGGACCTGGTGGGGCAACGCCTGGGTCGGTGCGCTGGAGCAGGGCGCGCTGGATCCCAAGCGGCTGGGGCGGGGCCGTGGTTACGCGGACCGGGGGCATGTGGACGCCATCACCGTCACACCGGGACTGGTGCTGGCGTACGTACGGGGGAGCCGGCCGCGTCCGTACCGCGTGCAGGTGCGGGTGCGGACGCTGGAGGACGAGGACTGGGAGCGGTTCCTGAACGCCGCGGCCGACCGGCCGGGCCATATCGCGGCGCTGCTCGACAAGGAGCTGCCCCACTCCCTCGCCGACTGCGGTGTCCCCCTGCTGCCCGGCCCCGGCGACCTCGTCCCGCGCTGCAGCTGCCCCGACTCCGGCCACCCCTGCAAGCACGCCGCCGCCCTCTGCTACCAGACGGCCCGCCTGCTCGACGCCGACCCCTTCGTGCTGCTCCTGCTGCGCGGCCGGGGCGAGAAGGAGCTGCTCGACACGCTGTCCCGGCGCAGCGCCGCACGCGCGGCCCGCGCCGCGCAGGAACGACAGCCGCAGACCCTGCCCGGCGTCCGGGCCGCCGAGGCCCTCGCCCCGCGCGAACTCCCGCTGCTGCCCGCGCCGTTGCCGGTAGCGTCACACCCCGGGCAGCCCCCGGTGTACCCGTCGGCGCCCGGCGGTCCCGACCCCTTCGCGCTGGACCAGCTGGCGACCGACGCCGCCGCCCGCGCCCACGCCCTGCTCGGTACCGGGCACGATCCGGTCGGCGAGCTGACCGTGTGGCAGGACGCGGTGCGCCTCGCCGCGGCCCGCCCCGGTTCCGGGCTGACCGCCGCCACCCGCACGCTGTACGCCACGCTCGCCGGCGCCGTCGGCCGCACCCCGGCCGACCTCGCCCGTGCCGTGGCGGCCTGGCGGCAGGGCGGCCTCGCGGGGCTCTCCGTCCTGGAGGAGCCGTGGGACCCGCCGGCCGGCCGGTTCGACCGAGCCCGCCCGCTGCTGCTCGCCGCCGACCTTCCCGCGTTCCGCCCGTGGCGCAACCGCCTCACCCACCCGCGCGGCCATGTCCAGCTCCGCCTGGGCCGCGACGGCCTGTGGTACGCCTACGAGTCGGAGCCCGGCCAGGACGACTGGTGGCCCCGCGGCACCCCGGACCTCGATCCGGTGGGCGCGCTGACCGGTCTCGGCATACCGGACGACCTCTGACGCCGACGGCCGGACAGCGGGCCGCCGGTGGCGCCGTCCAGGTCGTCCGGACGGCACGTGCGGGCCGGCCGACGCCGCCGGCCCCGCGAGCCGCGGCCGGGAACCGGAGCTCAGGCCGCGGCCGGGTGGGTGGTCACCGCGCACTCGAAGGCGAGCGCGTCGTGCTGCTCGACGGTCACGCGGACGCGGCCGTCGGCGAGCGACTCGGCCGCGACCCAGGCCGGGGCGTCCAGCTCCGTGTACCGGTGGAAGGCGGCGTCCAGGCCCGTGGCGAGGACCGGCGCCGGCCCGAGGTGGTGCTGGACCGCCTGGCGGGCCGCTTCCAGGAGCAGCATGCCGGGAGCGTGATCGTTCGGATGGTCGAAGATGATCGGGTGCAGGGTGTCCACCCGCAGCTGCCAGCGGCCGTCGCCGCCGCGGGGCGAGAGCACCACGTCGTGACGGCGGTCCCGGCCGACGAGTTCGGGGCGCAGCGGCAGGGGCGGCTCGATGGCGTCGGCCATCGCCGCTTCGGCGTCCGCGTAGTTGCCGCGCAGCCGTCGGTACAGCGCCCTGCCGTGCGAGCTGAACGTGGTCGACGCGGTGGCGAGCCGCTGCCCGTCCCGGGTGGCGGTCACCTCCAGGCGCATCCCGCGCAGGACACCGGCCCGCTGCTCGACCTCCGCGCAGCGAATGCCGAGTTCGAGTTCGGCGGGCGCGGTCCCGGCGCGCAGTGCCGCCGGATCGAGCGTCACCCGCAGGTCGCGCCAGATCTGCTTGTGGTCCATGGGCGCGCCGTAGACCGCGTGGGACAGCAGCGGCACGGTCTGCCGCAGCGTCTCGCTGAACAGCAGCGGGTCGTGGAAGCCGTGGGCCGGCCCGTAGAACGCGTGCGCGCGCGGCCATTGAGCCGTGACGGTGCAGGCGTCCGCGTCCGTCTGCCGCCACCCGGTGAGGAACACCTCGGTGACCGCCGCGCGATGGACGTACTCCTTGGGAACGGTCGTCGTCAATGTGGTGAGGCCCACGGGTGTCGCGGGAGGCAGTGCCGCCCGGAAGTCCGTCACCATGCTGTCGATGGGCGCAAACGTGGTCATGTGCCTCTCCCCCAGGGCAGTTGAGAACGGTGTGCTGCCTGAACACAGGCGAGCCAGGAGCGGGCTCGGGTGGAGCGCGGAACGAATGAGCGGTGCGCGACGCTCAGTACTGTACGAACTGACCGGTTTTTTTTCCAGCCTTCCGAGTCCGTGGCCGACAGGCCCCTCGGACCGTGATCCATGGACTGTTCGACGGGGACCGTGTGAAGATCTGCACGGTCGTCAGGTTCGTCGGCCGCCGTCCGCACGTCGTGCGCGGCGGCCCGTCCGCAGGGGAGAGGAGATCCATGACCGAGCAGCTCGGAAAGCTCCGCATGGCCGCGCTCAACATCGACGGAGTGCTGCTGAACGACACGTTCAGCCCCGTCATCCACCACTTCGTGACCAGTCGCGGCGGCGTGTACTCCGCCGAACTGGAGCGCCGGATCTTCTCCCAGCCGCAGGTGGTCGCGGGCAGGGTGCTCGCGGAGACGTGCGACCTGCCGACCGCCCCGATGGAGACGATCGCGCTCTATCTGCAGGAGAGGGAGCGCTACCTCGCCGACCATCCGGTCCGCCTCCTCGACGGCGCCGTGGAACTGCTGCGCAGGCTGCGCGGGCTGGGCCTGCGGACCGTCTGCTACGGCGGGCTCGACGCCTCCCACTTCGACCGGTACCTGGGTGGGCTGGCCGACCTGTTCGACGAGCCCCGGTACGTGTGCACCAACGACATCCGCCCCGGCCTGCGCGAGATCGCGGTCGACATCGCCGGACTCGCCTGCGACGAGGTGCTGTTCATCGACGACGTGGCCCGGGTCGCGGAAGCGGCACGGGAGTTGGGTGTGCCCTTCGTCGGACACCCCAGCGACTTCGAGCACGGCCACCAGAGGCAGCTCATGGTGGAAGCCGGAGCGCGCCATGTCGTCGGCTCCCTCGACGCGATCGACGACCGGCTGCTGCGGACCATCGATGCCGAGGCGCAGGCCGGCACGCTCTGGGACGGCGCGCCGGGGAAGGTCGTGGCGTGACCTCCGACGCCGGGCTGCTGGCCGGCAAGGTCATGCTGATCACGGGCGCGAGCAGCGGCATCGGAGCGGCCACGGCCCGGGTGGGCGCGCAGCACGGTGCCTCACTGGTGCTGATGGCCCGCCGCGTAGGACGACTGGAGGACCTGGCCGCCGAGTTGCGGGAGAAGGGAGCCGACGTCGCCTGTGCGGGTGGGGATGTCACCAGCTCCGCGGACGTGGAGCGGGCGGTGCGGCTCGCCGTCGACCGGTACGGCCGGCTCGATGCCGCGTTCAACAACGCCGGCACGACGATTGAACCGGCCCTCCTGCACGAGACGGACGACGCCGACTACGACACGGTGCTCGACGTGAACCTTCGCGGTGTGTGGCTCTGTATGAAACACGAGATCACAGCGATGCTCGCGAACGGTGTGGGCGGCGCCGTCGTCAACAACAGCAGTATCGCCGGGGTTCGTGCCACCTCGGCCGGGGCGCCCTATGTGGCCGCCAAGCACGCCGTGCTGGGCCTGACCAAGGCGGCGGCGGCGCAGTACGCGGACCGCGGCGTCCGCGTGAACGCGCTCGCCACCGGGCTGACCCGCTCGGAGATGTCCGAGGGCATCTTCGCCCGGGACCCCGCGGCGGAGGACCGGATGCGCCGCCGCAACCCGCAGGGCAGAGTGGCCGATCCGGAGGAAGTGGCCCGGGTCGCGGTGTGGCTCTGCAGCGAACAGGCGAGTTTCGTCACCGGTGCGACCATGGCGGTGGACGGCGGCGCCGGAGCCTGGTGACACCAGGCGGTCAAGCCGGGCAGGACCAGGTGTGTGCGATTGATAAAGTACCTGACATCTGGTTTCTTCTGCTCCGGCGTGCTCTCGTACGACCGGGATCGGGCATCCGCGTCAGCCAGGGGGGGTTGCGTGGCGCGGACGAGAGGACGAACTCATGGCACAGCAGTTGCGCGCGATCCGGACCCGTGGAGCGATCCTGGACGCGGCGGCGGAGGTCTTCGCGCAGCACGGCTACCACGGTGCCAGCATCGCGCAGATCCTTGAGAAGGCTCAGGTCACCCGGGGCGCCCTGTACTTCCACTTCGCTTCCAAGGAGCAGTTGGTGGAGGGCATCTTCGCCCAGCAGGTGACGGAGCAGGGCTATCCGGCGCGCATCTACAAGCTCCAGGAACTGGTCGACGAGGCGATGGCGTTGGCCTGCCGCCTGCCGCAGGAGATCATGTTGCGCGCCGGTGCCAAACTGGCCATGGAGCCGCAGCTGCAGGAACTGGCGGACGGCGGCCCGTGGGAGGCGTGGGCGCAGCGGTTCGCCTCCATGGTGGAGGCCGCCAAGAGGCACGGCGAGGTCTACCCGCACGTAGTGCCCCACGATCTGGGCCGCTTCCTGGTCAGCTCCTGGATAGGCGCCCAGGTCGTGTCGGAGGTGACGTCCGACTGGACGGACCTGGAGGGGCGCATCTCGTCCCTCTTCGCCTACACGCTGCCCAGCGTCGCGCTGCCCGCGATCTTCGCGCAGCTCGAATTCGGCCCGGACCGCGGGACCCGGGTGCTCGCCGAGATGCGGGCGGATCGCCAGTCGGGGCTGGTGACCGAACAGGCGGGCTGACCGGGGTCAGGAGCCCGTGGGTGCGAGAGCGCCGGGGGAGGCGGCCGAGGTGATCGCGGGAAGCACCAGCTCCCAGACGTCGCTCAGCCAGGCGTCCTTGTGGTCGTGCTCGGTGCGGACCGCCTCCTGGTGGAGCACGAGAGCCAGGGCGAGGTCCACGACCGGCTCCGCGGCGGCATCGGGCCTCAGGCTCTTCTCCTCGTGGGCGCGCAGCACCGTCCGCTGGAGCGCGGCGCGCCAGACGAGCCGGCAGTCCAGGGCCTGCGTGGGGGGCGCTCCGCGTTCCCGGGCCAGCCGGAGGCCGGCGCGGGTGAGCGGGTCGGTCGCCAGCCTGTGCGCCAGTCTGCCCACCATGTCGCCCAGCGCCCGCAGGGCCGGGATCCCGCGGTCGTCCAGGGTCTGCAGCTCGGTGCGGGAGCGCTCGCAGGACACGTACTGCACGGCGTCGGCGAGTGCGGACTTGCTGCTGAAGTGGAAGGACAGCGCGCCTTTGCTCACCGCGGCGCGGTCGCTGATCGTCGCCAGCGTGGTTCCCTCGTAGCCGTCGCGGTCGAATATCTGGGCCGCGGCCAGAAGAAGGGCGTTACGGGTCCCTTCGGCCCTCACTTGTCTCATGCGGCGGACTCATCTCCCGGTATGGGTCGTTCAGACGACTCGGTGGTGTCCTGGATGCCGTGCACATGCAAGCAGACCCCCGGAATCGAGCGTTCTCCCGCGTGCCATCGAGCGGTAACTCCGCTGGCTGATCGGGCGGTGCGGGGGAGCGGATAACAGGAAGGCCCTTTCGGCACGGAGGCACCCTGACCGGGGTGGTGGCGTCCGGCCCGGGAGACGCCGGTTCTCCCAGGGTGCACGATGACCGGCGAACGCCCAGGTCACAGGGGTGGACCCGGGGTTGAAGCCCTGGTCGGGGGTGGGAAGATCTTCCTTGTAAACCGAACCCCCGGTTTGTAGTGTGACTCGCGGTTTGTGCCTCTGGCGTGTCCGTCGGCAGAGGCCCAATTGATGCGGGGGGAAATCATGAGGTTCCGGATGCTCGGTCCCTTGGAGGTCGTCTCCGACGGCCGGGTCGTCGATCTGGGGGGCAGCAAGCAGCGCGCGACGCTCGGGTTCTTGCTGCTGCACCCCAATCAGCCGGTGCCCGTCAGCAGGCTGTTGACGGCGCTGTGGAGTGTGGGGGAGGCCCCCGCCACGGCCCGCAAGATCCTCCAGAACGCCGTCTGGGGGCTGCGCCGAAAGCTCAACTTCGACGAGCTGTCCGCCGGTTGCGCACTGCGCACCCAGCCCCCCGGCTACGCGCTGGAGGTCGATCCCGACAGCATCGACCTGCACCGGTTCCGCAGGATGGTGGAGGAGGGGCGGGCCCTGCTCACGGCGGGCAGGGTCGACGAAGCGGCCCGCCGCCTGCGGGAGGCCCTACGGCTGTGGCGGGGCACGGTCCTCTCCGATCTGGTCGAAGTCGGGTTCGACTGGCCGGAGTTGAGTTCCCTACAGCACACCCGTCTGGACGTGATGGAGGACTACTTCGAAGCCGAACTGGTGTGCGGCCGGCACTACTCGGTGCTCTCCGAGATCGAGGCCGTCGTCGAGAGCGAGCCGCTCCGCGAGCGTTCCTGCGGTCAGCTGATGCGTGCCATGTACCGCTGCGGCCGGCAGGCCGACGCCCTCGGTGTCTACAGCCGGCTCCGGGTCTCCCTGGTGGAGGAGCTCGGCCTTGAACCGGGCCGGGAGCTGCAATCGCTGCAACAGGCCATCCTCACGCACGACCCGGCGCTCGAGTTCGCCCCGCACGCCCCACAGGCCCCGCAGTCCCTGCACGGCCCGCACGGCCTGCACACGCCGCATGCCCCGCAGGGCCTGCACGCCCCGCACGGCCTGCACACCCCGCATGGCCTGCACACCCCGCATGCCCCGCACACCTCGCCCGTCCTGCTTTCCGGCACGGCGACGCCGGCCGGCGGCCCCGCGAGGGCGGGCGCGAGCGCTTCGCGCGTACCGGCCGGGGCTGCCCCCGGCGTCCCCCGCGACCGGGACGCCGCCGACGCGGACCAGTGGTGCCCCCCTGACCCCGGGCGCGCGCGGACCCCGGTACGGCAGGAGGTCAGCGCGATGTTGCTGCGGGTCGGCGTGGACCTCCGGGCGGGCCGTCCGGACGACACGGACGCCGTGTTCGACCGGATCGACAGCAGGGTCCGGCGGGAGATCGAGAGCCGGGGCGGGAGCGTCGTGGCCGCCATGGGCACCGACACCCTCGGAGTGTTCCCCGCCCGGCCGGGCACCACCGACCACACCGAGCGCGCGGTGTGCGCCGCGACCGCCGTACGGGCCGCCTGCGCGCTCGAAGGGACCATCCCCGGGGACGTGGTGATCAGGGCCGCGATCGTGACCGGCGAGGCACTGGTGCGGCACCGCACCGAGGAGGACGTGGCCCTGTCGCCGTCGACCGGGGGCGCGCTGCTGCATGCCTGCCAGGCGATGCTGCCGCTCGTGCCGGACGGGGAGATCCAGGTCTGCCCGAGGACCCGGGAGGCGACCGAACCCGGCTGCTCCTACAGCCCGCTCGACGGAGACCCGCCCCGCTGGCAGCTGCGGCCGGCCGCTGCGCAGGCCGACACGGCCGGCCGTACCGGCCCCGGCGCCGGGACCGGGCACGAAGGCGAACTGGAGCTGCTGCACCGGCTGCTGGAGCACAGCACGCGCTGGCACCGGCAGCATCAGGTGGTGCTGCTGGGCAGTTCGGACGCGGCGCGCGCCCACCTCCTCAAGGAGTTCGGCAGGATCGCCGGGCAGGCCCCCTACGAGGCGCTGGTACTGCCCTGGGCCGGACCGCCCGCGGCGCACGACGGCCGGTTCGCCCTGTACCGGGCGATCCTGTCCGCCTACTGCGGCATACCGGAGCAGGAGCCGCCCGCCGCGGCCCGCGGCCGTCTGGAGGCGACCCTGCGCCGGATGAGCGCGGACCCGGGGCGCGTCAACTGGCTCGCCGCCCGGCTCGCTCCCTTCCTCGACCCGGCCGCACGTCCGGAGAGCGGATTCGGCACCGGGGAGTGGCTGGAGGGCTGGCGCCAGTTCGTCGAGCTGGCGAGCGGGGAGCGCCCGCTCGTCCTGATCACCGACCGGCTGCACCAGGCCGACGACGCCACGTACGACTTCCTGGAGACGCTGGCCGAACTGGCCCGTCGGCTGCCCGTCCTGGTTGTCGCGGGTGCCGAACCCGCGTCCCTGGGCCGGCGTGCCCGGCTCGCCGCCGACCAGCACTGCACCACCGTGATCCGGATGGACGCCCGGACGGCACCGGCCGTCGACCGGCTCCTCCACGGCACCGGCCTGATGCGGCTGCCGCAGCTCACGGGCGCCATGGCCGCCGCACCAAAGCTGTGTCCCGCCGGTTCGCCGTGCGCACCCGCGGCGGCCCTCGGGCCGGACGTGGCGCGCCGCCTCAACGTCGCCTGACCCGGGCCCTCATCCCGTCGGCCATCCGCGGCGCGGCAGCCCGCGGTGCGCCGGCCCCGACTGTCTCTTCGCCCTGGCCCGGCCCGCCCCGGCCCGCCCCGGCCCGCCCCGGTCCGTCCCGGCGCGGACCGGGGCCGACCGGCGGCCGATCCCCGGCCACAGCGCGAGCGGGCCGTCGATTCCGGCCTCGACCTGGTCCTGGGGCACACCCCGTCGAGAACCCCGCATTACCGGCCGGTGACGGCACCGAGGATCGTGCGTTCCTTCCTTCTGTTTGCATGATCAAGGCGGTTGGCCGGCCCTGCCGGCGTCCGGCCGCCCGATCACCTGATGCCGTCCCAGGGGGAGAACCGATGGCCGTCGATATCGGAAACGGACACGCACCGTTCTGCGTCCTGCTCGGCCCCGACTACGCGGGCAAGTCCTCGGCGCTGGACCGGCTCCGCCGCGAGGCGCCCGACTGGCGGCTGCTCTCCCTCGACGACGCCTACCTCGCCCCCGAGCACGCCGGCCTGATCGGCCGGCTGCGCCGGCACGCCGTCCAGGACGTCGCCGCCCGGCCGGGCACCTGGTCCCCGGAGTTCTTCGCCACCCTCCTGCAGACCGCGGTCGTCCACTTGCGCGACCAGCTGTGCCACGGCGACCCGCACACCCCGGTGGTCATCGACTCCTACTACTACAAGCTGCTGGCGAAATGCCGGCTCGCCGGAGCACCGGACGGGCCGCCGCTCGCCTGGTGGCGCACCTTCCCCCAGCCACGCCGGATCGTCTACCTCGACGTACGACCCGAAACCGCTTGGCAGCGCTGCCGGTTCGGCGCGGACCTGAACCTCCTGGAGCACTACGGCCCGCAACCGGACTGGGACGGCTTCCGCCGCTACCAGAGCGATCTGGCCAAGATCCTGCACGGCGAGATCCAGCACCTGCCCGTGACCGTGATCCCCGAACAAGACCGCCCGGAACAGACCGCGGCGGAGATACGAGAGGTGCTCACCCGTGAGTTCCGCTGAACCCTCCACGGCTCCCGGTCCGGCGGTCCCCGACTGGACCGACCCCGACCGGCTGCGCCACTACCGCGACCGGGTGTTCACCGAACGCCGCCGCCTGCGCGCCGCCTTCGCCGATCCCGAGGCCGAGCAGCGCCGCGTCCTCGCCGACCTGCTGGAGTTCAACGCCCGTACCGAGTACGGCGTGCGGCACGGCTTCGACCGCATCCGCACCCTCGACGACTACCGCAGGGCCGTACCGCTCCAGATGTACGACGACCTCGCGCCGTACATCGAACGCGCCGCCGCCGGTGAGCCGAACGTGCTCACCGCCGACCGGCCGGCCGTCTTCTTCACCAGCAGCGGCAGCACCGGCGCGCACAAGAAGATCCCGGTCACGCCCCGTTTCATGCGCACCACCTTCTTCCCCTTCTACTACGCGGCCTGGGCGCCCCTGATCGAGCACTTCCCGGACGTCCTCGCGCACCCGGCCGCCGTCCTCAACCTCAAGCACGACCCCATCACCGCCCCGCCCACCACCGCCTCCGGACGCCCCCATGTCGGCGCCAGCCAGGTCGACTTCGGCCGGGCGTTCGGCGAGCCCCTGTCGGCGGAGCCCGGCACCGGCGCGCCCTGGGCGACCCTTCCGGTGCCGGTCGCGGCCGACGAGCACGCCGAGAAGATGTACCTGCGGCTGCGGCTGGCCGTGGAGAGCGACGTGCGCTGCGTCATCGGGATCAACCCCGCCATGGTGGCGGCCCTGCCGTACCAACTGCGCCTGTGGTGGCCCCGGATCGTCAAGGAGATCCGCGACGGCACCCTCGGCGGCGTGCCCCACGGCTCTCCGAACCCGGACCGCGCGGCCGAGCTGGAACGGCTCGCCGGCCGCCACGGCACGGTCCGCCCGGCCCACATCTGGCCCCGGATGCGTGCCCTGTTCTGCTGGACCACCGCCTCCGCCTCGCTCTATCTGCCGCGGCTGCGCGAGGAGTTCGGGGTCCACGTCACCGCGCTGCCCGCGCCGGTCGCCGCGTCCGAGGGTCCGGTGGGCGTGCCCCTGGACCGGCACCCCACCGCCGGCAGCCTCGTGGTGACCGCGTCGGTGTACGAGTTCGCCGACGCCGACGCGGACCTGGCCCCCGACACCGCCACCCTGCGCCCGCACGAACTGGAGCCGGGCCGCGACTACCACGTCGTCTTCAGCCATGTGGGCGGCCTGTACCGCTACGCCGTCGGCGACGTCGTACGGGTCGTCGATCACCTCGGCGGCGTCCCCCGCCTGGAGTACGCCGGCCGCGCCACCCGCTCCGACCACGCGGGGGAACGGCTCCGGGACGCCCAGGTGATCCGCTCCCTGGAGGCGGCCCTGCGGGCCACCGGCCTCGAACTGCGCGGCGCCACCTGCCGAGTGAGCACCCCCCAGCGCGGTCCCGCCGCCTACGAGTTCGCCGTCGCCCCGCTCACCCCGTGGAGCCAGGAGGAGGCCGGCCGCTTCACCGGGCTGCTCGACGAGGCCCTCGGCCGTGAGTCGGCCGGCTACCGCACGGCCCGGACCCAGGGCCTCCTCGGCGCCCCGTCACTGCTCGCGCTGGACGAGGAGGCGTTCCCACGCGACTGGCAGGCCCGGGTCGACAGCGGCGTCCGGCCCACCCAGGTCAAGGACCGGATCTTCCGCCAGGACCCGCGGCAGTGGGCCGCGCTGACCGGTCGTACACCCGTCCAGGACCGGCCCGCCGACGCGCCCCGGACCCGGGCCTGACCAGTCGTACACCCGTCCAGGACCGGCCCGCCGACGCGCCCCGAACCCGGCCCCCGGACCCGGGCCCTGGGGCTGGGCCCCGGGTCCGGGCCCCGGGGGCTTGACCCCTGGGCCGGGGCCCCGGACCTGCACCCCTGCCCCCGGGCCTGGGCCCCGGACCTACACCCCTGGCCCCGGACCTGAACCCAGGCCCCGGACCCGGCCCCCGGACCTGAGCGCGCCGCACCTGAGCGCGCCGCACCTGAGCGCGCCGCACCTGAGTCCCGGACCTGAGTCCCGGGCCCGGCGGTCCGCGGACATCACCCGTCACCACCGTGAAGAGGACCTCCATGACGCCACAGCTGGACGCCGTAGAACGGACCGCGCTGCTCACCGCCGCCCTGCGCGCGGCCGAGACCCGGCGCCCGGACCGCCTGTACGAGGACCCGTACGCCGAGCGGCTCGCCGGCGAGACCGGGACCGACCTGCTCGCCGCGGTCCGGGCGGCCACCTTCCCGCCGGGAGGCGAGCGCGCCCTGCCCAGCACCCCCGACTACAACGCGATCCGCACCCGGTTCTTCGACGACTACCTCCAGCAGGCCGCCCAGGACCCCGGCACCACCCAGATCGTGCTGGCCCCCGCCGGCATGGACTCGCGGGCCTACCGCCTCGACTGGCCGGACCGCGTCCGCTGGTTCGAGGTCGACCGGCCGGCCGTCCTCGCCCACAAGGACGCGAGCCTGGCCGGCGTCGAGCCCCGCGTGCGCCGCCACGCGGTGGCCGTCGACCTCACCGCCCCCGACTGGCCCGAGCGGCTGCTGGACGCGGGATACGACCCCACCGTCCCCTCCACCTGGCTCGTCGAAGGACTGCTGTACTACATCCCGGAGCCCGGCACCCACCGCATCCTGCAGCAGGTCGCCGAGATCTCCGCGCCGGGCAGCCGGATCGCCGCCGACCTCGTCAACAGCGCCGCGCTGACGCTGCCCGGCATGCGCGGCCTGCTCGACGTGTTCGCGGGCTGGGGCTGCCCCTGGCTGTTCGGCAGCGACGAACCCGAGGAGTTGTTCGACGCCCACGGCTTCACCGTGCACGCCACCCAGCCCGGTGAGGAGGGCGCCGGTTATGGCCGGTGGCCCGACCCGGTGCCGCCGCGCACCGAACGCGACGTACGACGGGTGTTCTTCGTGCACGGCAGGCGCCGCTGACATGCCGGCCACAGTCACCGCCGGGGGCAGCGCCGCGGGACCGGCCGCCGCTCTCGCGCACAGCCGCCCTGACCTGCCTGTCCTGTTCCCCGGCCACGCCCCCGCCCCGCCGCGCCGCCTGACCGACCCCCTGCCCGCCTCCGCCTCGGACCGCACGCCACAGCCCGCGGAGCTGTCCGGCGACACCGGGTCCCGGGACCGGGTCCGCCAGACGCCGGCCCCCGACACCGCGCATCCGGCGAGGCCGAGCCGATCCGGCCTCGTCCGGTGCGTGACGGCAGCGGAAGGAGCCTCGGTATGACGGCGCTCGCCACCGAACCGGCGGTCCCGCAGGCGGCGACGGGGACCGCACGCCGAGTGCTGCTCGCCCCGATCACCATCACCCCCTCCAAACCCCTCACACCCAGCCACCTCAAGGGGCTGCTGTGGACGGACGTGATGTACCGGGCCACGCGATCCCTCGCGCACGTCACCCACCATTGCAGCCACACCACCTACCACCCCACCGAACAGACACTGGGCTTTTGGGAGTTCCTCGACCGCACGGAGGGCGACACCGACTACGACGACCTCACCGAGGAGGACATCGGCGCCCTGTACGTCGCCTTCCGCGCCGCTCCGCGCCCCTCCGCCCGGGACCTGCGACCGTACGCGGAGGCGGCCGAGCGCGGCTGGGTGCATCCGGCGAGCACGCGCGTGCTGACCCTGTGGAGCGGGCACTACGCCCGCCTCGGCCTGCACGATCCCGGGCTGCTGCGGTATCAGCCGCCGGGCCTCGGTCTGGACGCGGCGCTCGACCGGCTCACCGGTCTCGGCATGTGCCTGGACCAGCGGGCCGTCGGCGGCCCCGTCTTCCTCGACCTCACCCGCCACGGGCTGCCGCTGCGCCGACTGGTCACCGCCGACGGGCGCCCCAACTACCTCGCCTGCGCGCTGCGCGAACTGCTCCCGATCGCCGCCGGGTTCGATGAGGTCGTGCTCCTGTACGACACCGAACTCGACGCCGACCAGCAGCAGTTGGCGCGCGTCCTGTCCGCTCTGGGCCCCAGCGTCCGGCGGGTACCCATCGGACGGGTGCCCATCGACGGGCAGATCCGTTCGGCCCGGCAGGGCGGATGGGAGGGTCTGCACGCCGGTGCGCTCCTGGACGCCGCCGCCGACCGCGACCCGGCTGTCGTACGTCTCGGTATGCGGCTGTACTTCATCGCCGTCCTCGGGCCGGGCCAACAGCAGTCGTTCCGGCCCGACCTGCTCGACCAGAGCCTCAAGCGGGCCGAACGCCTCCTGGCGTCGGCCCAGCAGTCGCAGTCGCAGCCGCAACCACAGCCGCAGGCGCAGATGCAGCCGCAGCCGCAGCCGCAACCACAGCCGCAGGCGCAGATGCAGCCGCAGCCGCAGCCGCCAGCACAGTCGCAGCCGCCGGTTCAGCCGCAGCCCGAGCCGCTGGCCGCCCGGCTCGCGCGCCACCGCAAGGACCACACGTACGTCGACCCGTACCGGCTCACCTCCGGCCTGCTCGGCAGACGCCGGGCCGCGCCGGGGCTCGACCTTCTCACCTCGGTGTACCTATGACCCGGACCCAAAAGCTCCTGCGCGAGCACACCGCCGTCCGCATCCGGGCGGCCCGTCCCGACCTCGCCGACCGGCACGACCTCGCCACCCACGACGGTCTCCTCGCCGCCCACCGGCACATCGCCGGGGAGGAGGGCGCGGCCGAGGACGGCCAGACCCTCGCCGCCGTGGTGGTGCGGGAGGTCGACCTCGCCGGCTGGGCACGCGACACCTGCGCGTTCGCCCTCGGCGTGCCGCCCGAGCGCGCGTCCGCCTGGCGCGCCTCCTTCACCCGCACCGTGTTCCTCGCGGGCAACCCGGACCACCTGCGCGACCGCTTCGCCTTCGCTCACCTCGCCGACGACGGGTCCGCGGCGTGGACCGCACCCGGCCCCGCCTCCGGCACCACGACCCTGCGCAGGCTGCTGAAGCTGTTCGACGCCCCGGCGGAGGTACCGGCCGGACCCGCCCGGCAGATCACCGTGCCCGGTGAACCACCGCCGGGGCGCGCCCCCGTCGCGCGCGACCTGCACCTCGCCACCGCGGGCTGCACGGTCGCCGAGGCGCTGGTCCATCTCAACCACGTCCTCGTCGAAGCCGTCCTCGACGGCCTCCTGGCGCCCGGGGACCGGCTCACCCTGCACCGGGTGCCGCGCCTCGCCGCCCTGTCCGGACCTGTGACCCGGGTGCGTGCCGTACCCGATCCCCGCCTGCCCGGCCGGCTGCGGGCCGCCGCCGTGCTGACGGACGAACCCTGACGGACGAACCCTGACGGACGAACCCTGACGGACGAACCCTGACGGAGGGAGCCTGACCGACGAGGGCCTGGGGCCGGGCCGCCCGACGAGACCTGACCGAGGTCGCCATGAAGTTGCGGAAAGTTTCAGCAACTTCTTGCCGTGGCGGGGGGCCGCTGATTGACTCGGCTGACCCCGACGGCCCGAGAGGAACCCGATGGCCACCGAGACCGACGTCCTGGTCCTGGGCGGCGCGGGCGTGGACACGATCGTCCACGTCCCCGAACTGCCGCTGCCCTTCGCCGACAGCTACATGATCCGCCCCGGGATCAAGGCCCGCGCGGGACAGAGCGGCGACTTCGTCGCACTCGGCCTCACCGCCCTGGGGCTGCGCACCCACCATCTCGACATGATCGGCGACGACCCGGAGGGTGACCTGGTCCGCGCCTTCCACCGCGACCACGGCATCCCCCTCACCGCCATCCCGCAGCCCGCGGGCACCAAGCGCGCGGTCAACCTCGTCGGCCCCGACGGGCGGCGGCTGTCCCTCTACGACGACACCCGCTCCCGCGAGTCGGACCGGCTGCCCGAGGCGACGGTCCGTGAGCTCGCCGCCGCCTGCCGCCACGCCCACGTCGTCATCACCCACCCCTGCGCGGGAGCGCTGCCCCTGCTCCGCGAGGCCGGTCTCACCGTCTCCACCGACCTGCACGACTGGGACGGCGTCAACCCGTACCACGAGCCGTTCGCCCTGGAGGCGGACCTGGTCTTCCTCTCCACCAGCGCCCTGGCCGACCCGGAGCGCACCATGCGTGACATCGCCGCCCGCGGCCGGGCCAGGATCGTCGTGGCCACCGCCGGTGCGCGGGGCGCCTACCTGCTGGCGGACGGCGAGCTGACACACGTACCGGCACTCACGCCCCCCGCCCCGGTGGTGGACTCCAACGGCGCGGGCGACGCGTTCGCCGCCGGTTTCCTGCTCGGCCGGCTGAACGGCGAGGACCCGCGGCGCTGCGCCCGCTACGGAGCGATCGCCGGAGCCCACGCCTGCACCGTCCCGTCGACGCGCACCGACGTCATCACCCGGGCCGAACTCCTCGCCCGCGCGGCGGAGTCGGAGCCCACGGCCGCCACGAACAGGTGACACGGCCACCGGCACCGGCACCGGCGCCATCACCGACGCCGGCACCGGCGCTGCGGCACCGGTGGTGGTACCGGCACCGGACCGCGCGGCAGACGGCTGCTCGCCGACATCTGCTACGCCAGCCAGAACCGGCAGAACGCGGTGAAGGTGATCGCGGGCCGCAGCGACCTCGTCCTCGTCGTCGGCTCGGCCAACTCCAGCAACTCACTGCGCCTCGTGGAGGTCGCCCGGGCCGCGGGCGCCGATGCCCGGCTGCTGCCGGACCCGGACCTGCTCGACTCCGCCTGGCTGGTGAACGTACGCACGGTGGGCCTCACGGCGGGCGCGAGCGTACCCGACGTACTGGTGGAACGGGCGCTGCACCGGCTGGCGGAGCTGGGCTTCGGGGACGTCGAGACGGAGGTGACGGCCACGGAGAACGTGGCGTTCAAACTGCCGCCGGAGCTGGAGGGTCCGGAGGCGCCGGGGGATGCGACAGGGCCGGGGCGGTCGGTACGGCTCCGTGGGCCGGGCGAGCCGGCCGGGTCCGAGAAGCCGAACGAGGCAGGGGAGTGGGGAGTGCTTGAGCAACTTGAGCAACTTGAGCAACTTGGGCAACTTGAGCAACTTGAGCGTTCGGAGCGACGGGGGCAGCCCCATGCGTCGGAGCGTCCTCGGCAGGCGGAGCAGACGGTGCGGCCTCGGCAGTCGGGACAGTCGGAGCAGCCTAGGCAGTCGGGGCAGTCGGAGGAGCCCAGGCGGTCGGAGCAGCCGAGGCGGTCGGAGCGGTCGGGGCAGTCAGGGGCGGCAGGGGATTCGGGGGCCGGTACGGCGGCGGTGGCGGAGCGCGACCGCGTCGACGAGGAGACCTGCGGCAAGCTGCTGGATCGCGTCGACCGGCGGATCGAGGAGTTGCTGAGCGCCGAGGAGGCGCGCTGGAGCGCCGTGGACGCCCGGGTGGCCGAGCCGGTCGCGGCCGTCGCGGAACTGGTCGCGGCCGGAGGCAAGCGGCTGCGTCCCCTGTTCTGCGTCACCGGCTATCTGACGGCCGGCGGCGCCGCGGACGAGGACACGGTCGTCGACGCCGCGGCGGCACTCGAACTGCTGCACGCGTTCGCGCTCATCCACGACGACATCATGGACAACTCGCCCACCCGGCGCGGCGCCCCGACCGTCCACGCCGCGTACGCGGACCTCCACGCGCGGCGCGCCTGGGCGGGGGAGTCCCGCCGGTACGGCGAGGGCGTCGCCATCCTCGCCGGGGACCTGGCGCTCAGCTACGCGAACCGGCTCGCGGGCAGACTGACCGGCCCGGCGGCAGAGGTGTGGCACGAACTGGTCACAGAGATGATCATCGGTCAGCAGCTGGACATCGCGCTGGCCGCCGAGGTGGAGCCGGACCCGGAACTGGCCCGCTGGATCGCCGTGTGCAAGTCCGGCCGCTACACCATCCAACGGCCCCTCGCCCTCGGCGCGGCCATCGCCGGACGCCCCGATCTGCACGGGGTCTTCGAGGCGTACGGGGTCGCGGCCGGCGAGGCGTTCCAGCTGCGGGACGACCTGCTCGACGCGTTCGGTGACGCGGCGGTGACCGGCAAGCCGACCGGCCTGGACCTCAGCGAGCACAAGATGACCCTGCTGATCGCGCTGGCCGCGGCCAAGGACCCGCGGGTCGCCCGGCTGGTCGAGGACAGCCGCCACGCCGAGTGGAACCCGGCCGGACTGCGTGCCGCCCTGCTCGCCTCCGGAGTGCGCGCGGATGTCGAGGAGCGGATCGACGTCCTGGTCGCCGGCGCCCGCGCGGCCCTGGCGGACGCCGCCCTGCCGCACCGCTGGCGCCTGCGCCTCGAGGAACTGGCCGACATGGTCGCCTACCGCGACCGCTGACGCCGTACCCGCACCCCGCTCGGTTGGAAGCAAAGGGAGACCTCATGGGAAGCACGTTGCTGCACAAGCTGAGTCACAGGCCGAGCCGCGCATCGGCCCGTACGCCGATACACAGGCGCGGCCTCTATCTCGGTGTCGTACCGGAGAGAGCCGCACGCGTCCGCGGCGCCATGCCGCTCGTCCTCGACCACGACCTCGACGCCCTGCCGGAGGCGGGACGAAGACTGACGGTGCGTCAACTTGCCGATCATGCCGCGGACATGGCGAACCGGCTCGCCGCGGCCGGGGTGCGTCCCGGTGACCACGTGGTGATCTGCAAGGCCCCCAACTTCGACCTCTGGCTGCTGGCGACGGCGGTGGAGCGCATCGGCGCGGTCCCGGTCATGCTCTCGCAGCACCTGGACTCCGAGGCCCTCACCGCGCTGCTGGCCCGGCTGGAGCGGCCGTACCTGGTCTCGGACGGGCCCAAGCTCCGCTCCCTGACCGAGGACGGTGTGGACCTGGCGGGGCTGACCCGGGGGGTGATCGGCGTGGGCGACGCCGCTCCGGGCGCGATCGCGCTCGCCGAGCTGGACGGTTCGGTGCCGGTGCGGCCGGTCCTGCGCGGCCTGGACGAGCCGGCCGTGATCACGCACACCTCCGGCACCACCGGACTGCCCAAGCTGGTCGTGCACACGCCGCGGACGATGCGGTCCCGGTTGCGCCCGCAACTGTTCCTGCTGGGGCTGATGAGGAAGCGGGGGACCGTCGCGATCCACCTCCCCTTCGGTCACTCCCGGACGTTCGCGGCGATGTCGCTCTGCCTGCTCCAGGGGATGCCGGCGCTGCTGGTGAAGGAGGGTTCCCCGGACGCCGTCGCCGCGTTCTTCGCCGAGCGCCGCCCCTGGCTGATCGAGGCGCTGCCCAACTCCTTCCTGGCCTGGGAGGACCTGGCCGAGGACGCGCGCCGCCCGTTCGCCTCGGTGAAGTACTTCAGCAGCACCTTCGACGCGATCCACCCGAGGACGGTACGCCGTCTGCTGCACGCCTCCGCTCAGCGGGCGCAGTTCTTCCAGATCTACGGGCAGAGCGAGGTCGGCCCCGCGGCCGGCCGGCCGTACTACCGCCGGTTCGTCCACCGGATGGACGGCCGCTGCGTGGGCTACCCCTTGCCGGGCAGCGCCCGGGTCAGGCTGGTGAGCCGGGACGGCAAGCGGCCCTCGCAGCAGAACCCCGGCTTCATCGAGGTCCGCTGGGACGGGCTGGCGAAGACGTACCACGGTGAGCAGGAGCGCTACGACGCCAATGTGCGCGACGGCTGGTGGCGTACCGGGGATGTCGGCTACCGCACCTCGTTCGGTTGCCTGCACATGCTCGACCGCGAGTTCGACACGATCCCCGGAGTGGGCAGCAACCTCGAGATCGAGGATCTTCTCCTGGACGAGCTGGCGGAGCTGGCCGAGGTCGTCGTGGTGCCGGGCCCCGGGTCCAAGGCGGTGCCGGTCGTCTGCACCCACCGCGACGAGCCGCTGGACCCGGACCGCTGGCGCGCTGTCACGGCCGCGTACCCGCAGCTGGCCGAACCCGTCCAGATCCCGCTGGCCGAACTGCCGCGCACCGCCACGCTGAAGACCCGCCGGGTCGAACTGTCCCGCCGCCTCGCGACCGGCCTGTAGGGCCGGCCCCGGCCCCTGCCCCGCTGCCGGGGCAGGTGGCCGGCGAGGGTCACCAGGCGCCGTGGTGGAGGATGCCCAGGGTGAGGACGGCCACCGCGGTGGCCAGGAACACGATCCCGCCCACGATGTTGCGGGAGCCCACCCGCAGGTGGGCGATGATCGCGCCGATGAAGTACAGCACGAGGCCGGAGGCGGCGAGAGCTCCCAGGATCGGCACGGCGAGCCCGGCCAGCAGCCCCACGGTGCCCGCCGCCAGTAACAGGCCCAGGACCGGCACGTACTTCCGGGGGATGCCCTTCATGTCCGCCTGGGTCTTGGGGTATTCGTGCCCGATCAGGTACGTGACGGCGGCGGCACCGTTGAAGATCACGCCGAGGACGGTGACCGTGACGAAGGCGATGGACACATTCTCTCCGCTCTCAGGCGACAATGGTGCTGGGCGCCCCGTTGGGGGATGCCGTTCTCGCGTTGCCCGCCGACGACTCGATCGGTGACATCGGTCGGCCGCCATGTGCGCCAGTGGCCCGGACGCTGGTAGCCGCTGCGCAACACCGTGACGTGATGGTGCTGTTGGGGTCGGGGACGCTTTCCGTGCGGTGATGATCGTACATGTCGCCCAGGCACGGCAACCGGCCGTACGTGCTGTTTCCGGGGCGTATATCGCTTCGTGATCGATCTGCGCAGTTCGCCCTGACGCTGCTCTTTCGAGCCGTGCGCCGTCCGGCTCGACGGTCCCGCAACTGCCCGCGCACAAGGGGGAGTTCGCCGGAGCCGCACGATGCCCGGACCGCCTTGCGCTGCAACCCGCAGTCGGGCCGCTGCCTCGACTCGCCCAGCGGTGCGACCGCCAACGGCACCCGGCTGCGGATCTGGGACTGCAACGGCTCCGCCGCACAGCGGTACACCCTGAGCTGAGCCCCGCAGCGACGAGACGCCGACGCCATCCGTTGTGTCCCGGCTTCCTGCGGCGCGGTCGCCGGTCCGGAAGCCGGGACGGGTGGACTCGGCTGCCGAGGAAGCGCTCGAGGGTCGCTGCCGGTGGACGGCCGATCCGGCGGCGGTGACGTGGCCGGTCGGGGCCCGGGCGAGCGGTTCCCGGGAGCGGTGCGGGAACGCCTGTCCGAGCAGCGGACCCGTGCACGCAGGCACTCCCCGGTGCGAGATACTCTCCCGATGAGTCCACGCACGTCCCCGGAAGGCCGGCCGATCACGATACGGAGGGCCGTCGCGCGGGATGCCAAACGGCTCACGCGGCTCGTGCGTGGCTCGGGCGCCTACCAGGGCAAGTACGCAGCCGCAGTCGCGGGCTACCGGGTCGGTCCTGATTACATCGAGGCCCACCGCGTCTTCGTGGCCGTCGGCGCCGACGAGCACGGAGACCGGGTCCTCGGCTTCTACTCGCTCGTCCTCGCGCCACCGGAGCTCGACCTGCTGTTCGTCGCCGACGAAGTGCAAGGACGGGGTATCGGACGGCTGCTCGTCGCGCACATGCAGTCCGAGGCCCGTGCCGCCGGGCTAGACCGTCTCAAGGTCGTGTCGCATCTTCCCGCCGAGGACTTCTACCACCGCGTCGGTGCGGTGCGGACCGGGACCGCGCTCGCGAACCCGCCCGCCGTGCCGTGGGACCGTCCCGAGTTCGAGTTCCGCATTCCTTCGGAATGACGCGGTGTGGCCGGAGCTGCCCCGTTCACCCAGCAGCCGCTGAACCGCGGCCACGATCTCCTGGCGCCGCCGCGAGCCCTTCCCGTCTCGCTGACCGTCACCGGCCGGCACTGTCGCCATGACGTGCGCTTCCTCTCCGGCTACAGGCTGACCAGCTCCCGTAGCGGCAGGCCGGCTCACCGCAAAGCGGGCGCCGGTCGGCGGCGTACCGCTGCCCGACCCCGACCATCGACGGCGGGCATCGGTGCGGCGATCAGCCCGGGGTGTCGGGCGAGGCGACACGGTGACCGCCCCCGGCTTCGTCGCCGGCACCGACGCCCACGGATCCGATCGGGCACGCCATGCCCGGCGGCGCCATCGTCATCGACCGTGACGCTCGTGTGACGCTCCGGTCCCGGGGATGCCGCTCGCCGAGTCGAGACAGCTGCTGTGACCTGCGGCGTCTTCCGCCTCGCTTCCTGTGGTCTTTTCGATGACTCATCCTGTGGAGTCAGCAGCCACCCCGGTCTCCCGGGGTGGCTGCTGACTCCCGTGCCCGGCCCTGACGGCCGCCTGGCTCGGCTGCTGACCGCCGTGCCCGGCCTTGCCGCCCGCGGGCCGCGGCACCGTGGACAGTGCTGCCGTGCTGTGGCTCAGGCGTCGATGATGACGGGGATGATGAGGGGCTTACGGCGGTGGGTGCGGAACGCCCAGTTCGCCACGGCGCGGGCGACGAGCTGTTCGAGCTGGTGCGCGTCCCCGACGCCTTCCTCGGCCGCAGTGGCCAGGGTCTTCTCGATGACGGGGATGACCGGCTCGAAGGTGGTGTCGTCGTGGACGAAGCCGCGTGCCAGGAAGTCGGGGGCCTCGGCGAGGGCGCCGGTGTCCGCGTCGACGATCGCCACCACCGTGACCACGCCTTCGGCGGCGAGGGTGAGGCGGTCCTTGAGGGACGCTTCGGTGGCGCCGCCGACTTCCATGCCGTCCACGTAGACGTTGCCGGCGGGGACCTTGCCGGTGATGGACGCCCGTCCGTCGACGAGGTCGACGACGACGCCGTCCTCGGCGATGACGACCCGCTCGGGGGCGACACCGGTACGGATGGCGAGGTCGCCGTTGGCCCGCAGGTGGCGCCATTCGCCGTGCACGGGCATGACGTTGCGGGGCTTGACGATGTTGTAGCAGTAGACGAGCTCGCCGGCGCTGGCGTGCCCGGACACGTGCACCTTGGCGTTGCCCTTGTGGACCACGTGGGCGCCCCACCGGGTGAGTCCGTTGATCACCCGGTAGATGGCGTTCTCGTTGCCGGGGATGAGCGAGCTGGCCAGCAGGACGGTGTCGCCCTTGCCGATGCGGATCATGTGGTCGCGGTTGGCCATCCGCGACAGCGCGGCCATCGGTTCGCCCTGGGAGCCGGTGCACACCAGGGTGATCTTGTGGTCCGGGAGCTTCTCCAGCTCCTTCGTGCTCACGACCAGACCGGACGGGACCTTCAGATAGCCCAGGTCACGGGCGATGCCCATGTTGCGGACCATCGACCGGCCGACGAAGGCGACCTTGCGGCCGTGCTGGTGGGCGGCGTCCAGGACCTGCTGGATGCGGTGCACATGGCTGGCGAAGCTGGAGACGATGACCCGGCGCGGCGCGGTGCGCATCACCTGCTCGATCGCCGGGTTCAGCTCACGCTCGGAGGTGGTGAAGCCGGGCACTTCGGCGTTGGTGGAGTCGGTGAGGAACAGATCCACGCCCTCCTCGCCGAGGCGGGCGAAGGCGCGCAGATCGGTGATGCGGTCGTCGAGGGGGAACTGGTCCATCTTGAAGTCGCCGGTGTGCAGCACCATCCCGGCGCCGGTGCGGATCGCGACCGCGAGGCTGTCCGGGATCGAGTGGTTGACCGCCACGAACTCGCAGTCGAAGGGTCCGAAGCTGCGCCGGTCGCCCTCGCGCACCCGCACGGTGCGCGGCCGGATGCCGTGTTCCTTGAGCTTGGCCTCCAGGAACGCCAGCGTCAGCTTGGAGCCGACCACGGGAATGTCGGACCGCTCGCGCAGCAGGTACGGCACGCCGCCGATGTGGTCCTCGTGGCCGTGGGTGAGTACCACGGCCACGATGTCGTCCAGCCGGTCCCGGATCGAGGTGAAGTCCGGCAGGATCACGTCCACGCCGGGCTGGGTCTCCTCGGGGAACAGCACGCCACAGTCGACGATGAGCAGCTTGCCCGCGTGCTCGAAGACGGTCATGTTGCGGCCGATCTCACCCAGGCCGCCCAGGGCGATGACCCGCAGCCCTCCTTCGGGAAGGGGCGGGGCGGCTTTGAGGTCGGGGTGTGGGTGACTCATACCCTGACGGTACCCGCAGAGCGGGGTGGCGTGATCCATCGCCTGTGTGATCTGTACCCGTCCGACAGCCACCGCGCCCGCTCCACCACGCCGGTGCAGCGGCGCGGTGGGGGAAAAAGGCCCTCCGGCGAGCCGGTGGCACGCCTGCCGGGGGGTGCCGAAAGAAGGTCCCGTCCCGGCTTCGTACCGTCGACGCGCTCAGGCGACACTCCGCTCGTGCCGGCGGCGGTGCAGGGCGGCGACGGTGCCCAGGGCCACGCCGACCGCGATGACGATGAGCCCGCGTGCCCACACCACGGCCTCGACCCGTGTGGCGAGCAGGACGCAGGACGCCGCGCCCAGGACCGGGACGGCGGTCCAGGCCCGGAAGTGGGCTCGCGCCGGGCGATCTCGCCGCAGGACGAGGACAGCGGTGTTGACGAGGAAGAACACCACGAGGAGCAGCAGCACGAGGGTGGAGGCCAGGGTCGCCACGTCCCCTGTGAGTGCCAGCAGGAAGGACAGGGCGGTCGTGACCGCGATCGAGGCCCACGGCGTGCGGCGCCCGGGGAGCACGCGGGTCAGGACGCCCGGGAGGAGGCCGTCCCGCGCCATGCCGTAGGCCAGCCGGGAACTCATGATGCCGGTGAGCAGCGCTCCGTTGGCGACGGCGACGAGAGCGACGGCGCTGAACAGCTTCGGTGGTACCCCGCCCGCCTCCTTCACCACTTCGAGCAGCGGACCGCTGGAGTGGGCCAGTGTTCCCGTGGGCACGGCGGCCGAGGCGACGATCCCGACCAGGACGTACACGGCTCCGGCCGTCACCAGGGCGCCGAAGAGGGCGCGGGGATACGAGCGACGCGGGTCACGGGTCTCCTCGGCCACGTTGACGGAGGTCTCGAAGCCGACGAAGGAGTAGTACGCGAGAACCGTCCCGCCCAGGACGCCGGCAGCGGCCCCCGTGTCGGCGGTGCCGAGGCGGACGAGCCTGCCGGGGTCGCCGTCGCCACGCAGGAGCAGCCAGGCCCCGAGCCCCACCACGAGGAGGAGACCGCCCACCTCGACGACCGTGGCGGCCACATTGGCGCGGGTGGACTCGCTGATACCGCGCGCGTTGAGGAGAGCCAGCGCGCACAGGAAGACGGCCGCCACGAGCACGACGGGCAGGCTGACGAAACTGGACAGATAGTCACCGGCGAAACCCCGTGCCAGTGCGGCGACGGACACGATGCCCGCGGCGAGCATGCAGAATCCCGCGAGGAAGCCGGTGAAGGGTCCGTAGGCGAGGGTCGCGTAGTGGGACGCGCCGCCGGCTCGTGGGTACTTCGTGGCGAGTTCCGCGTACGAGGCGGCTGTGAGGAGGGACAGCAGCAGGGCGAGGAGAAGGGGCACCCACACGGCGCCGCCCGACTTCGCGGCGACCTGGCCCACGAGGACGTAGACGCCGGCGCCCAGCACGTCACCGAGGATGAAGAAGTAGAGCAGGGGGGTCGTGAGGGCCTTCTTGAGCGCGGGAGTCCCGCCCTGGGGCGAGCCGGCGGGCGTCGGCGTGGAGGAGGTGGTCACCGTTGACCTGTACCCCTGCGACCCCGCCGCAGACGAGGACGGACACGGGAGCCACCTCCTCGAAGCGCGCGGCGGCTCCTCGCAAGCGAGGATCCGAACCGGCTTCCGACAACGCGAGAGCCCGGCCCCGGTCCGTGGAGCGTGGGCCGTGCGCGGGGTGCCCTCATGGCGGGCGAGGGCCTACCCGTGCCGCTGCCACCGCTTCGGGTCCTCTTCCAGGGCTGACCGGTCCCAGCCGCCGTGTTCCGCGGCAGCCTCGTAGGTCGTGTGCAGGAAGTCGGCCACTGCCCCGTCCGGGTCGGCCGCGGTGCGCACCGCCTCGTAGGGCAGGAGGAACTGGCCGAGGCCGGGGCTGTAGAACGCGTCGGCCGGCCTGATCGGATGGCCGGCGTAGCCATCCGGCTCGGGGTAGGCGTACGAGTAGAAGGCCCCTTCCTCCCCGCCGCCGGGCCAGAACCCGCAGCTGCTCAACTCGCGGGAGTAGCCCTCCACCATCACCCAGTCACCACAGTTGGGGGCGCCGCCCGGATGCGGTGGGGCCGTGCGTCCCGAGAACCTCGTGCAGGCCAGGTCCATGGCGCCCCAGAAGAAGTGCACGGGGCTGACCTTGCCGGCGAAGTACGAGCGGAACTCTCCCAGCGCCCGGTCGGCCTGTAGCAGTTGCCGCCAGAACAGCTGTGCGGCGTTCGGGTCGTAGGAAGCGTGTCGGTGGTCCTCGGCGAAGGGGATCGCGGGGTCCACCTCGTTCGGATGTGCCTGGATCCTTGTCTCGATTCCCAGCTCACCCAGGGCTTGCATCGTCTCCCGGTAGAATGCGGCCACCGGTCTGGGCTTCAGAGCCACGGTGCGGTGCGTGCCGTGGCTGCTGCGCATACGCAGGAGATGGTCGAGGAAGTCGAATTCGATGTCGAAGACCCCTGAGCGGTAGGGAATCGCCGATGTCGTCAGGCCCCGCGGGCTGACATACAAGGTGACCTGCCACCAGTGATTGACCAGGGGTGCGTGGGCCAGCCGGATCTTTCCCACGATCTGGGTCCACATGTGCAGGGTGTCCCGGGTCTCGGTCCAGTCGGCGACCCGCAGCCGCGGCCACCTCGTCCGTGACATCTGGTCGGAAGTCCCGGCCACAGCGAGCTCCTTCCGGGACAATCTGACACATACTGACCACGGTGCCCTCAGTCAAGGAATCAGGCAACCCGGCGCACTGCACCGGCCCCGGGCAGGGACGCTCGCACGCTCCACGAGCAGTCGGTGCTCCGGCATCGCGAGCACACCGATGCAGCTGCCCGGTCTCACGGGTGGCGGCGAGGTCCTGTGGAATCGATTCGGAAGGACTTCTCATCATGAGCCTTGACCAGCCGACCCTCGTACTCGGGGCAGCCGGGGGACAGGGCGGCGCCGTCGTCCGCGCGTTGCTGTCCCGCGGGGCCGCCGTCCGCGGCCTGGTCCGCGACCCCCGGTCCGCCGCGGCCCAGCGCCTGGCCGGCCAAAACGTCGAGGTCGTGGCCGGAGACCTCGAGGACCGGGCATCTTTGGCATCCGCCATGCGGGGAGTAGCCGGGGTCTTTGCGATGACCACCCCTTTCGAGTCAGGACCGGCCGCCGAGATCGCACAGGGCCGAGCCATTCTCGCTGCCGCGCATCAGGCCCGTGTGCCCCATCTGGTCTTCAGTTCCGTCGCAGGTGCCGACCAAAACACCGGCGTACCGCACTTCGAGACCAAGGCAGTCATCGAACGGGAACTGGCCGCGGGCGAGGTGCCTTATACGATCCTGGGTCCCACCTACTTCTTTGACAACGCCCTCGGCGACGTGGAGCGGATCCGTCAGGGGGTACTCGATCTCCCCCTGCCACCGCACCGCCGGCTGCAGCAACTGGCGCGCCCCGACCTGGGTGCTTTCGCCACCGCTGTCCTCGTCGCGCCCGACGCGTTCGTCGGGCGGCGTATCGAGCTCGCCGGCGACGCCCCCACGCCCGTGGAGATGGCCGCCGCGTCGGGCGCGGCTCTCGGTGGGACCGTTCGGCACAACGAAGTGCGGCTCGACGAGATCCACAACGACGACATGCGAGCGATGTGGGCGTTCCTGCGCGGCGTCGGTTACGGCGTCGACCTGCCGGCGCTGCACGCCGCCCACCCCGAACTGCGCTGGACGTCGTTCGCCGACTGGGCCGGCAGCGCCTTCTCGACGGCACCGTGACAGGGTGCCTGCGCTCGGGCCCCGGGATGCGTGCCGGGGCGGGCGGGGGCTGCGGTCAGCGGCCTTCCCAGTGGGGTGGGCGCTTTTCGGCGAAGGCATGGGCTCCTTCCTGCGCGTCGTGGGACGCGAGGACCGGTGCGACGAGTTGGTCCTGCTGGCGGAACGCGTCCTGGTCGCCGTACGCCGTCCGCTCGTTGACCGCACGTTTGACGGCTGAGATGGACAGGGGGGCGTTGCGCGCGATGCGGTGCGCCAGTTCCACGGCCTTGGTGAGCGTTTCGCCGGGTGGGGTGAGGTGGTTGACGAGGCCGAGCTGATGAGCCCGTTCGGCGGGCAGGGGGTCACCGGTGAGGAGGATTTCCACGGCGATGTTGCGGGGGATGCGCTCGGGCAGCCGCACGATGCCTCCTTCGGGGGGAACCAGGCCGAACGTCACCTCGGTGAGGCCGAAGGTGGCGTCCTGGGCGGCCACGATCAGATCGCAGGCGAGTGCCATCTCGGTGCCACCGCCCAGCGCCCAGCCCTCGACGGCAGCGATGAGCGGGGTGCGGAGCTGGGTTCGGGTGAGGCCCGCGAAGCCTCGCCCCGGCAGGACCGGGGTGTCTCCCTTCGCGAACGCCTTGAGGTCCATCCCCGCGCTGAAGGTACCGCCGGCAGCGGTGAGGACGCCGACCATGTCTTTCCCGCCGGAGTGGGTCCTCGACCACTGACGGTGGAGCGCTCCTCCGGGTGCTCGTCGCCTGGGCCGGGTGCTGGGGGATTCGGACCCCTGCTAGCGCGGGATCGCTCCGCCGCTGCGCAGGGACTCGATGTCGTCGGCGCTGAACCCGAGTTCCGTGAGAACCTCTTCGGTGTGCTCGCCCAGATCGGGAGCCGGGCGGGCGGGGACCTTCTGTTCCTGGTCCAGGTGCACGGGGCTGTTGACGGTCAGGTGTGTCTCGCTGCTCCCGTCCTCGATCGGCACCACGATCCGGTTGGCCAGGAGTTGGGGGTCGTGGGCGTATTCCTCGAGTGTCTGGACGACCCCGTAGGTGAGGCCGGCGGTGTCGAGTACCTCGCGCCATTCGGCCAGGGGGCGGGTGGCGAACCGCTTGTCCAGCAGAGTGACGATGTCGGCGGCGTGGGCGCGGCGGCTGGGGGTGTCGTGGAACCGGGGGTCCTCGGCGGCCTCGGGGTGGCCGATTACGTAACCGCCCACATGGCCGTCCTCGTCACCGCGGGCCCAGATGATCACGTAATCGGCGAGGGTCGCGTTACCGATCCAGCGCTTGTGGCCGTTTGGTACGTACGAGTCGCCGTCCCTGTGCGCGGTCGTCTCCAGCTTGACCACGTCCGTGCCGTGGGCCGGCTCGGTCAGACCGAAGGCGCCGACCTTCTCGAGGCTCTCATCTGCGGCACGAAGGCTCCCCTGACCATTTTGCCGCACCACGTGGGCGCCGCATCTCCGGTCTCCGGTCCCAGGTCTCACCGCCACGCCGGGCGCGATGTGCCGTGGCGTCCCCATGGGGCAGCCCACGGCGCGAGCAGCAGCCGAAACGCTGCGGGTGACGGATCAGAGACACCCAGCCCGACATGCCACGCGGTGGTGGGTCACTGTGAGCGCCGGACAGGGCATCGCAGGCGGTTGAACCATCCATGGGGATCGGCCGAGGCGGAGTACCTCATCTTCCAGCGCACGAAATCTATCTCCGCTGGAGTAGACATTGGCCGACGGTGTGGTTAAGGTTTCTGTCGTAGCCGAGATCAAGAGAGGCCCGGCAGAGATGAACTGCCGGGCAGCAGTACGCGGTTGCAGTTCGCAGGACGGTGCGGTGGTGGAGTTCCGAAGCCAGAGCGGTTGCAGGACGGCGACGGGGCTGACGACCGGACCGGGTGGCCCGCAGTGATCAGGGGCCGCCATGAGCAGTACCGCAGTGGCAGTACCAGTAGGTGAAGGTTCGCAGTACCCAGCAGTGAAGTAAGTGAGCAGTACCTCGGTGAAGGCGTCGGCTGCGGGCGCGCGCACCGGGAGGTTCGGCAGTGGGGTTCCAAGCCAGAGCAGACGCAGGACGGGCGACGGGGCTGGCTGCCGAAGGGTGGCGCTGTTCGAGGCCACCAGCAGTTCGCAGTTTCCGTTAGTGAGTAGCTGGTCAAGAGGGAAGAACGGAGGAGCCGAGCGCCATCAGGATCGCCCGGGTGGAAGTCTTGGACCCGGGTACCGCAGGACATCGATAGTGAGGTGGTCTCCGGTCGAGCAACCGCGATCCCCGCGCCCCCGACAGCGTCTCGGTCGGGTCTGCGGAATCAGAGGGCCGGTGCAGTATCAGGGCCGGCAGATGGTGTAGTAGTTCCTTCGGGGCCCTGGTGCCAGTCCGGCGCCAGGGCCCCTCAATGCGTGTCACAGAACAGAGAGGTGCAATGACAGCAGACGACACGTTCGGCCGTCTCGACGACGACGACTACCCCGCCTACACCATGGGCCGGGCCGCCGAGATGCTCGGCACCACTCAGAGCTTCCTCCGTGCCATCGGCGAAGCCCGCCTCATCACCCCACTGCGCTCCGCAGGCGGCCACCGCCGCTACTCCCGCTACCAGCTGCGCATCGCCGCCCGCGCCCGGGAACTCGTCGACCACGGCACCCCCATCGAGGCCGCCTGCCGCATCATCATCCTCGAAGACCAGCTCGAGGAAGCCCAGCGCCTCAACGCCGAATACCGCCGCGCCACCGAATCGGCGAACCCGACCGCAGCAGCATGAGATGAGCGTGCCCGTCCGCGTCGGCGGGCACAGCACCCATGGTCTGCCGTGCGGTGTGATCGTTTCCTCTGGTGACGCCGCGTGTGGGCGTGTAACGTTCTGCGTCAGCTGTCGTGGTTCGGAATTCCCTCTTGCCCACGCCTCTGGTGTGGGCGTTTTGCTGTGCTGTGCCGCAGGGACCAGGGCGATCACCTCCGCCTTCCACATGGCGTGGGAGGCGTTCATCGACTGGAAGGCATCAGACATGGCAACGGGAACTGTGAAGTGGTTCAACGCGGAGAAGGGCTTCGGTTTCATCGCCCAGGACGGCGGCGGCCCGGACGTCTTCGCGCACTACTCCGCGATCAACTCCACGGGCTTTCGTGAGCTCCAGGAGGGCCAGGCCGTGACGTTCGACGTCACCCAGGGCCAGAAGGGTCCGCAGGCCGAGAACATCAACCTGGCCTGACCTCGCAGACCTGCCCGGGGATCGCGCACCCTGCGTTCGGTGAGCGCCGCCCGTGCGGGCTTTGCCGCCATACCGGGCGAAGCGCCTGCTCTCATGCCGGGCGTGCGCAGGATCAGGGGCCGCGCAGCCATTGCTGCGCGGCCCCTGATCTGTTGAGGCGGGTGCGACCTCGGCCGAACGTCCTGACCTCGGTTGCTTCGAGCGTCGTCCGGTTCGGGTGCCGCATGCCCGGCGTCTCTGTTTCGCGCTGCTTGGAGAAGCAGACGGTCAGGTGTCCGTCCAGGCGGCGAGGAAGGCTTGCCGTCCATCCGAATCGTCCCATCTGCGGTCCGCATGCAGAACGCGCCAGGCGGTGAGCTCGAGATCTCGGAGCCACAACTCGCCGATGACCTGTGTCTTGAGGTCAGGCAAGTGGTCGGACTCGGCGAGGGCTTGACCGATCACCTCCCCGGCCGCTATGCGCTGGGGCGGAGTCATCTCATCGATGGCCGAAAGGAGTTGCCTGGCCAGGGCGGTTCCCTCTCCTTCCAGAGAACGCAGCACCTGAGCCTTCATGTTGAGGGGTAGCAGGTACGCGGTGCCCGACGACCTCCACAGGTTGGACCAAAAGCGTTCTCCTGCCTTGGTGGGGGCAGGCAGCGCGGCCAGCAGCCCGAGGAGATGGCCGGTGGCCGCATAGCCATCGGAATGGGCGGCTGCGACGACTGCGATGCCGGCGACGCCCTTCACATCGAGCTGGCCGGCCTCGAGATGCGGAGCCAGGTCCAGTTGGTGTTCCAACTGGTCTGCGAGGGCGGTGGACACGTGGGGGCGGACCTCAGGAAGCATCGGCGATCCTTGCGCGTAGGCGAGCGGAGATGCCCGTTCGGAAGCCCTGATCTTTCCCATGGCCGGCCGTTCTACTCGGCTTGGACAGGCCCAATTGGCTGGAGGGTCGACGGGGCTTCAGTTCACGCGGTGGCGAGCCGGCCCGGGCCCGGCGACGTGGCTCCGGGCCGACCTTCCATGAATGCCGCCGCAGTGAGGTCTTTTAGCATTACCGCATTGCTGCCAGTGACGCCCAGCCGCCCGAGGGAGAACGAGAAGCTGTGTCCCGTGATGCCGCTGAAGTCGGATACGGTCACGTCGCCTCAGCGCGTGGAGAGTGCCGTGAAGACGGGCTACCCGACGGATCGCAAGGCGGACATGCAGGGGAGAAGGCTCACTCGGTTTCCTCCCTGGTCGAGCGGGCGGCTGATCTGGCCGAACCGATCAAGCCGAAATTGCGTGGCTGGCTCCATGCCGGAATGGTTCCCGCCGCACTGATCGCGGGCGTCGTACTCATCTGCCTGGCCCGTACCCCGCAGGCGGTCCTGGCCTGCGCCGTGTACTCGGTCACCGCGTGGCTGCTGTTCGCAACGAGCGCCATCTACCACCGCGGCACCTGGGGACCACTGGGCGAGGCTCTTCTACGACGACTCGACCACGCCAACATCTTCCTGATCATCGCCGGCACCTGCACCCCCGTGGCCGTGCTCCTCCTCCGGCCGGAACAGCGGTCCATGCTGCTGTGGATCGTATGGACCGGGGCATTGGCCGGCATCGTGTTCCGGGTCCTGTGGGTCGGAGCTCCGCGCTGGCTGTACACCCCGTGTTATCTGGCCCTGGGGTGGGCGCCGGTGCGCTACCTGCCCGACTTCCTGCACACCGGCGGAGCAGCCGTAGTCGTCCTGATCGTTGTCGGCGGTCTCCTCTACAGCGCGGGCGCGGTCGTCTACGCCCTGCAGCGGCCCGACCCCTCACCTCGCTGGTTCGGTTACCACGAGGTCTTCCACGCCCTGACCGTGGCAGCCTTCACCGCGCACTACATCGCCATCTCCCTGGCCACCTACTGACCGCGACAGCGTCCGGGCTGCGCCGCTGGTCAGCCCCGGTGACGTCGCCATCCGGGGCAGAGCACCCCTGGTTCGTTCGCCCAAGGGCCCGCAGAAGCGGGGGACCGGAGAAGGCCCGAGTCATGGCCCGGGAATGTTCTGCCTCGTCCGCGACGGGGCGGACGCGTCGGTGAGGTCGGCACCGGTGTCGGCGTCACGCCGGGAGTGGCCGACGCCCCGCCAGTCCAGGCACATGACCGTCGCGTCGTCTTGCAGGTGACCGTCGTGGGCGTCGACGATCGCCGCGATGAGGGTGCGGGCGGCCTCGCGGGGATGCAGCGCGCGGGTGCGCACGATCAGGTCGGACAGATCGAGGCTGCCTGCGTTGCGCTCCAGCATGCCGTCGGTCAGCATCACCAGCCGGTCGCCCGGCCGCAGGTCCAGCGACTGGACCCGGTAGCTGTGAGGGGCAGGGAAGCCGAACGGCATATCGATCTTCGGAGCGATCTCCCGCACCTGTCCGTCCCGCATCCGCAGCGGCCAGGGATGCCCGGCGTTGATGAACTCGGTCTCGCCGTCGATCAGGCTGATCCGCAGAAGCTGACCGGTGACGTAGCCGTGGCGGCCGTGCTCGCGCATGGCCTGGTCGGCCTGGCGAGCCTGTTCGGCCAGGCCGGCGCCGGCCCGCCGGGCCCGGCGCAGCGCGCCCACCAGGAGGGTGGCCAGCAGCGCGGCGTCGACGTCGTGACCCATGGCATCGGTGACGGAGAGCTGGACGGTGTCCCGGTCGATCACATAGTCGAAGGTGTCGCCCCCGACGTGGTCGGCCGGTTCCAGCGCTCCTGCCACCGCGAACTGCGCCGCCTCACACGCCAGTGACGACGGCAGCAGCCGGTGCTGGATCTCCGCGGCCAGGCTCAGCGGGGCGGTACGGCGGCCCCACTGGTACACGTCGGTGTAGGACCGGTTCGCGATGACGATGTAAGCCAGGGCGTGCAGGCTGTTCATGGTCGCGGAAGCTGCGACCTGTTCCGCCCGATGGACGCTGCCGACGGACATCGTCCGCCCCCTGCAGGCCTGCGAGGTGCGGGTGGACCGCGAGACGCTCGCCCTCGGGTACGCGGGCGTGTACTCCGGTTTCCTCCGGCACGCCGTTGCCGCGGCGCGCCGTCACGGCCTGGACAACCGGGCGATCCTTGTCGAAGCCGGCCGGCGCAGGGATGGTCGGCGGCCAGGCGGACATGATCACGGACATTGCGCTCGACCTCGCGGCGGCCGGTTGCGTCGACTGGCGCGAGTGATCGGTGCGGTGGCTGTGGTGGTCCGGCGGGGCCGGTGCCACCGCTGTCCACGTCAGAGGACGGACGGCGATGCCAGCGGCTCGTGTCGGCGTCACCTTCGTCATTCGGGGGGTGGTCTCCCTGTCTCCTGCGGCCCGGAGGGGAATCGTCCCCGTGCTCTTCCAGCAGTTCGAGGAGCGCGGCATCCGCTCTTTTCTGGTCTTCCTTCGTCAGCTCGAGCGGTGCGTTGTTGTAAACGGTGTAGCGATCCGGATCGATGATGTTGGCGGCCCTCAAGCTGAACGTCAGCAAGGGGCGCCAACCCTTGCGGTGGCCGACCCGCACCTGTATCTGGGCCTTGTAGTCACGGGCCTCCGGGAGGAATCCGGAAAACGGTGCCTCGAACTCGAGGAAGAGCTGTTGCGCTTCTCTGCCGGGCACGACGAATCCGGCGGGCAGCTTCGCCTCCTCGTCCGGCCCCGGTTGGAGCCGGGACGGGGAGGACACCCACAGGAGTGGCAGATGAGAGGCGGGCTCATCGGGGAAGGTCAGGATGAGGTCCTGCACGACGATCGGTTTGGGACCGGTGTTGTGCAGGACGAGCGGCAGTCGTAGGCGTGCCGTGGAACCGTGGACGATCGCCGCGAAGGAATGAGGTTCCCACGCCTGCAGGCGTCCCTGTCGGGCGTTGAGCCACCAGAACGACGCGACGGTGAACAGCAGTGCGCAGACTGATACCACACTGGCGCCGGTGAGCGATGAGGACGCGATCTGATCCGCCGCGACCGTCAGCGGAACCACAGAGTCAGTCTGCCAGCCCCGCCGTGGGCTCGCTAACAGGACGAGTGGCCGCCGACAGTCTCCCGGAACGGGTCAGAGGCCGACGAGGAGTACGAGATACCAGGCGACCAGGGCCGCGCATGTCACCGTGGGGAGGAGCTTGGTCGGCCCGTCGCCCTTGCGTACGTGCGTGGTCACGGCACCGGCGAGCAGCATCAGCAGTCCGATGCCGGCCAGGCCGCCGCACAGCGGTACGACCGGGCCGAGGGCCACGCCGATGGCGCCCGCCAGCTCCAGGCCGCCGATGACCCGGTAGGCGGCGGTCGTGAAGCCGGCGTGGGCGGCGAGCTCGGGCATCGGACCCAGGGCCAGGATCTTGGCCGCGCCCAGCAGGGCGAAGATCAACGCGATGAGACAGGTCAGCGAGGCGGAGAGGATCACGAGGCGCCTTCGGGGGTGTGCGGGCAAGGGGCCTGGCGGCGTTCGGCGCCCAGGCCGGCGAAGTAGGCGATCAGGTCGGGGTTGTCGACCGCGGAGGGATTGAGGACCTGCTCGGCGGGTGCGCCCTGAAGGAGGCGCTTGACCGGGACCTCGAGTTTCTTGCCGGTCTTCGTGTGCGGGATGGCCGGCACGGCGAGGATCTCGTCGGGGACGTGGCGGGGCGAGGCGCCGGTACGGATCGCGTCGCGGATCTTCTCGCACAGGGACTCGTCCAGACCGACCCCGTCGGCGAGGACCACGAAGAGCGGCATCCAGTAACCGCCGTCGGCTTCCTCCGCGCCGATGACGAGTGCCTCGGCGATCTCGGGGAGGCGTTCGACGATGTCGTGGATGTCGGCACTGCCCAGGCGTACGCCGTTGCGGTTGAGGGTGGCGTCGGAGCGGCCGTGGACGATGACCGAGCCGTGGGAGGTGTGGGTGATCCAGTCGCCGTGCTGCCACACGCCCGGGTAGGCGCTGAAGTAGGCGTCGCGGTAGCGGCTGCCGTCAGGGTCGTTCCAGAAGTACAGCGGCATCGACGGCATGGGCCGGGTGACGACCAGTTCGCCGACCTGGTCGACGACCGGCCGTCCCGCGCCGTCGTACGCCGCGAGCGCCACGCCGAGGTTGGGAGCCGACAGCTCACCCGCCCACACCGGGGTGGTGGGTGCGCTGCCGGCGAAGCCGGAGACGACGTCCGTGCCGCCGCTGGTGGAGGCCAACTGGACGCCTGCGCCGACGTGGTCGCGGACCCAGGGGTAGGCGGAGGCGGGTAGGGCGGAGCCGGTGCAGCCGATGACGCGGATCGCCGAAAGGTCGTGCACGCCGGGGTCGACGCCGAGCTTGGCCATGGCCAGCAGGTACTGGGGACTGGTGCCGAAGACGGTGACCTTGTGGCGGGCCGCCAGCTCCCACAGGACGTCCGGGCGCGCCACCGGCACGGGGCTGCCGTCGTAGGTGCAGGTGGCGGCGCCGGTCAGCAGGGTGGAGACGACCAGGTTCCACATCATCCAGTGGGTGGTGGTGTACCACAGCAGGCGGTCACCGCCGCCCAGGTCGCAGTGCAGGCCGAGGGTCTTGAGGTGTTCCAGCAGGACGCCTCCGTGACCGTGGACGATGCCTTTGGGCAGCCCGGTGGTGCCGGAGGAGAAGACGATCCACAGCGGGTGGTCGAACGGAACCGGGGTGATGGCGAGGTACTCGGTGCGGCCGGCCGCGTCCTCCCAGGGAACCGTCAGCCTCGCGGCCCGGGTCGCGGGCCAGGCGAGGCCCAGGTGATCAACGAGGACCGTGGCCTTGAGCGTGGGCAGGGCGTCGGCGAGGTCGAGGGAGGCGGCGCGGCGGTCGTGACGGGTGCCGTTGAAGAGGTAGCCGTCCGCGGTGATGAGCACCGTGGGTTCGAGCTGGGCGAAGCGGTCGGCGGCGGCCTTGGGGGCGTAGTCCTGGCCGCACACGGACCACACCGCGCCCAGGCTGGCGGTGGCGAGGAAGGCGATGACGGCGTGGGGGGTGTTGGGCAGGTAGCCGACCACCCGGTCGCCCTGTCCGACGCCCAGGTCGCGCAGGGTGGCGGCGACGGAGGCGACGCGGGCGCGGAGCTGCTGGCCCGTGATCTCGTAGCCGGCTCCGGTCTCGTCCAGTGCGGTGATCGCGGGTGCGTCCGGGTGCAGGTTGCGCAGTGCGTGGTGGGCGTAGTTGAGGGTGGCGCCGGGGAACCAGCGGGCTCCGGGCATGGCTTCCTCGGCCAGCACCCGCTCGTACGGAGTGGTGGCGTCGATGTCGAAGTACTCCCACACCGCGGCCCAGAATCCTTCCAGGTCCGTGACGGACCACTGGTGCAGGGCCTGGTAGTCGGTCGGGTCCGGAATCCCTTCGACGCCCCGGTGTCGGGCGGCCCAGCGGGCGAAGTCCGCGATGCGACTGCCGGCGGCCGCTTGGGGGTCGGGCGGCAGGAAGGGCTCCGGACAGGGCGTGGAGTGCGGGGTGGTCATGGCGTGGTGTTCCTCGTCAGGATGCGGGCCGGGCTTCGGCCGGGCGGCGGGCCGTGTGCAGCAGGGGAGCCCAGGCGGCGGCGTCGGTGAAGTCGCCGGTGCCGGTGGGGACGGTGTCCATCACGACGCGGTCGGGGCGAAGGAGGACGGCGTCCGCCCGGCCGCGTGACAGCCAGGCGGCCAGTGTGCCGCCGTCGTCCAGGTCGCCGACATGGATCACGGATGCGCCCAGGGCCGTGGCCACGCCCGTCATCCGTGCCGTGGGCGGCACGGCGGTCAGCACGGCGAAGGAGTCCCGGAGGATGTCGTCCAGGCGCTCTCGCCTGCCGTCGACGACCACCCAGGGTTGCGGGCAGTAGGTGCCGGCCAGTGAGCGGCCGGTCAGCCGGGGGCGCCGTCGTACCAGCGGATTGGCGGTCAGTGCGGGACTGAGGTCGCGGCTCACCGCCGCGGTCACACCGGGGATGCGGCAGGCCGCGCCCACCACGGCCCGGCGGATGGCCGCACCGCGGTCCTGTCCGCCGGTCATGGCCCAGCCGACGGCGACCGCGACACGGATCACGTGGCGGGCGTGCGGCTTGCGCTCCTGCTCGTAGGTGTCCAGCAGCCGTTCGTCCGCGCCCTGCTGAAGGACGCGGGCGAGTTTCCAGGTGAGGTTGCGGGAGTCGCGCAGGCCCGCACACAGGCCCTGCCCGATGAAGGGCGGGGTGAGGTGGGCCGCGTCGCCCAGCAGGAAGACGCGCCCACGGCGCCACCGGTCGGCGAGGCGCGCCCGGAAGGTGTACCGCGCCTGCCGGATCACCTCGAAGTCGTCGCCCCCGCCCCCGTGGGCAGCGGACGGCAGGTCGACCCAGGGGGCGACCAACTCGTGCAGCTGTTCCAGCTCTTTCGGGCCGTCCAAGGTCTCACCCTCGGCCAATCGGAACTCCCAGCGGTAGCGGTCTTCACCGACTCGCATGAAGGTGGCCGGGCGGGTGGGGCAGCAGATCTGCTCGGCGCCTTCCCAGGTGCGCACCGGGAGGCTCGTGCGCACGTCGATGACCCGCCAGCTCTCCTCGAAATGCAGGTCCTCCCACACGGCGCCGATGGCGTCGCGGGTGATGCTGCCCGCGCCGTCGCAGCCGAGGACGGCGTCGGCCCACACGTGCTCGTCCTCATCGCTGCCGTCGCGGCGGAAGGTGACCCGGACCGGAGCCGTTCCGTCGGTGTCCTGGCTGACGGACACGACCTCCACCCCGCCTCGCAGCTCGCACTCGGGGCGACGGGACAGGGCGTCGCGCAGCAGCCGTTCCAGCTCTGGCTGGTCGAACATGCTGGTCTGCGGGAAGCCGTGGTGGCCGTGCAGGGACCGTGGGAACTCGGCGATCACGCGGCGCCGGGCGTCCAGCAGCCGCAACCCGGGCGCCGGCCGGGCGAGAGTGGCGAACTCCTCGTGGACGCCGACGCTCTGCAGGATCCGGCGAACCTCGTCGTCCACGACGACGGCGCGCGGCAGGGGATAGACGTCCCGGTGGCGTTCGAGGAGCAGGCTGGGCACTCCGTGCTGGGCGAGCAGGAGCGCGGCGGTGACCCCCACGGGCCCCGCGCCGATGATCACTACCGGTCTGCGGGCGGCTGCGGCGCTCACCTTGCGTCCGCCACAGGGTTCCGCTGCTCGCCGAGGTCGATCCGCCCGTCCGGGGTGGCGATCGTGGCGGTGACGAGGTCACCGTTGCGCAGGTAGAGGGGGTTCTTGGCCTGCCCCTTGAAGAACGCCTTCCACTTCAGCGCGGGCGGCAGCAGCGCGGCGATCTTCTCGACCGGCTTGGGCGGGGCCTTCAGGGCGGTGCCGCCGGGCGTTCCGGTCAGCAGCAGGTCGCCCGGGTCGAGGGTCTGGAAGCGGGCGAGCAGGGTGAGGGCCTCCGCGGGCCGCACGATCATGTCGGCCAGTGTGCGGTCCTGACGCGTTACGCCGTTCACCGACAGCCGCAGTCGCAGGTCGATCAGACGGTCGAAGTCCTCCGGCTCCAGCAGGGCCAGGTACGGACCCGTCGGCGTGAAGGTCGGGTACGACTTGCTCTCGTAGAACTGGGTCTTGGTCAGCTGCACGTCGCGTGCGCTGACGTCGTTGGTGAGGACCAGCCCGGCGACGTAGCGCGGCAGGTCCTGCTCCTCCACGACGGTGCCTACGGGCAGGGTCGCGCCCATGACGAGGCCGAGTTCCACCTCGTAGTCGAGGAAGTTCACGTGCGCGGGGCGGACGATCGTGTCGTGCGGGCCGCTGACCGAGCCGGACGCCTTGCGGAAGAAGGTGGGCGGTATGTCGCCGGTGAACCCGGAGTCCTTGGCGTGGCTGCGGTAGTTGACCATCTGGGCGACCACCCGGCACGGGGTGGTGACCGGGGGCAGTGCCACCAGGTCGGCGACCGGCGTGCTGCTTTCGCCGGAGACGGCGGCCTCGCGGACGGCGTCCCGGTCGGCGAGCAGCTCGGCGGTGGTGACGGCCTTGGTCTCGATGCGGACGGCGCGCTCGTCCCGGACGGCCCACCAGCCGTCGGGGGTGCGCAGGACGTTGGTGCTCATGAGCTCATCGCTTTCATCAGGCCCAGCAGGCGTGCGGGGTCGAGTTCGTTGTCGCCGCGCAGGGCATGCATGACTTCGCGCAGCTTGGCGGGGGACGGGCTGGTGCCGAGGAAGTCGCGAGTGACGGGCGGGCCCCACTGGGCCAGGCCGCTCGCGGACATCGGCGCCCATCCGGGTTCGAGGTCGCAGGAGAACAGGTCGCCGTCGGCGAAGTGCTCCAGCATGAAGTGGTCGGGGTCGCGCCAGTAGTCGAAGAGCTGGCTGCCCTGGATGTGCCGGCCGATGCCCCAGCTGCGCCGGTAGCCGCGCTCGGCGAGGTACTCGCCGCCGGCGGCGATCGCGTCGAGGTCGGTGACCTGGTAGGCGGAGTGGACGTAGCCGGTGCCGGGCCCCAGGTGCAGGGCGAGGGTGTGGTGGTCCACGGGCAGGCTGCCCTGGTCGCAGCGGATGAACGCCATGGTCGGGCCGCGCCCGCGCTGTCCGTCCAGGAACAGGAAGTCGGACACGATCATCCCGAGGGTGTCCAGATACCAGTCCAGGGCCCGCATGAACACCCGCGTCTCCAGCACCACGTGCCCGAGCCGCTGAATGCGCGACGGCTCGCGGGGAGGACGCTGGGTGGCGTTCGTGCGTCGGTGCTCGGTGCCGGTGTTGAGGATCAGCGGCTGCTGCTCGGACAGTGCGGGCAACTGCTCGGCGCAGTGCACGACCCGGACCGGGAAGCCGGAGGGATCGAGCAGGGCGACCGCCTGTCCGCCGCCGGGGACGTCGATGTCGCGTACGTCATTGCCGGTCGCGCGGGCCAGCCGGTCCAGATCGGCCCGTTCGGCCGCGTGGAACGCCGGCCCGACGAAGCGGGACGTCTGCCCGCGCCGGATGACCATGCACGGTGAGCCCGCGAAGGTGCCGCGCAGCCACAGTTCCCGCTCGGTTCGGACGGCGATCGCGAAGCCGAAGTCCCGGGCGAACACCTCGGCCCGGTCCAGGTCCGGTTTCTCGAACTCCAGCCAGGCCAGGTCCGCCACCTTGATGACGGGGTTCCGGGACCGGCCGGGATGCTCACCGCGCAGGGCGCCCTGCTCACTGTGGAGGTCTTGGTGGGGCGTCAGAGGACCGCCCTTGTTAACGGGGATGTGGGACATGGTGTCCTCCAAGCAACACTGCCGTAATGAGGAAATCATCAACTCTGCTGTTTCTCGTCGTCAATAGGGGCAGCACAAATAATTGAGGATCTCATCAGTAATGGCAGTGTCATCGTTGCGGCGGTTACACTGGGCCGTATGCCGACGTCAGCCCCGCCCAAGAACCGCTTCGAGCGACGCCGTGCCGAGACCCGCCAGGCGCTCGTCCGCGCGGCCCGGCAGATCCTCGCGGAAACCGGGGACACGAGCGCGAGCATCCAGGCCATCGCCGAGCGCGCCGATGTCGGCTTCGGGTCCTTCTACAACCACTTCGAGTCGAAGACGGAGCTGTTCGACGCGGCGGTGACGGACGCCCTGGAGGAGTTCGGGCAGGTCATCGACGCGCGCGTGGAAGGCATCGACGACCCGGCCGAGCTGGTCGCGGCCGGCTTCCGGCTCACCGCCCGGATGGCCGACTCCCACCCGGAACTCATGCGGATCCTGCGCGACCGCGGCCTGTCGCACATCCACTCCGACCGCGGCCTCGCCCCACGCGCCCTGCGCGACCTGGAGATCGGCATCGCCTCAGGTCGTTTCACCTGCGGCAACGCGACCACCGCCCTGTCCGCCCTGGGCGGCACCCTGCTGTCCCTGGTGGCGCTCAGGCTGGACCGCCCGGACCTCGACGGCGACGAGGCCGCCTCCGACCTGGCCGAGATGGTCCTGCGCATGCTCGGCCTCGCTGCGGACGACGCCCACGAGGTCACCCGGCGCCCGCTGCCCGGTCTCGCCCGATGACCTCCTGCACCTGAAGCGCGGCCCTCTGCGGAGCTACGCCGGCAGCGACGAGGAACGCGGTTGCCGCGGCCTCACCCGTGGGGTCCGCCCACGGGCATGCGGCGTTCTCCTCGGCGAGGGCCAGCATGAGTGCCTCCAGTGCTTGGGCGAGCACGGGTGCTGGAAGGTGGCCCGCGAAGACGCCTTCGCGCTGACCGCGCCGTAGGGTTGCGACGGCCTCTGCGCGGGCCGGTGCCAGGGTGGTGCGGATCTCGTCCTCTACCAGATGGCGCCGTCCCAAGGTGATGAGCACGCGGTAGTGGTCGCCCACCGTCCATGCCGCGAGCACCATCCGTGTCATCGCCTCGACCGGGTCGGCATCCGCGGTACGGGCTCTGGCGAACGCCTGCCGGAGTTCGCGGCCTGCTTCCTGTGTCAGGTCGGCGATCAGCGCGTGTCGGCTGGGGAAGTGTCCGTAGAGGGTGCGCCGGGCGACGCCGGCCGCCTGAGAGATGCTGTCGAGACTCGCGTCCGGGTCCTCCCGTAGTTTCCGCCGGGCGGTGGCGAGGATGCGTAGGCGGTTGGAGTGAGCATCCTTGCGCTGCACAGTACGGCCCGGGGTGTCGGTCGTCTGCATGGTTCTTTCTCTCTCCGCGGTTGCCGGAAAGCCGTGGGCGCCGGTGCTCCCTCACGCACCGGCGCCCACTCACCCCTGCCCAGGGTGGCTTGGTGTCCAGCTGAGGGACGTCAGGGGACGAGGATGAGGCGGATCGGGTCGCCGATCTTGTTCTCGAGACGGTGGACGGCGTCGGCGGCCTCGATGAGCGGGATGTGGTCGGTGATGGAGGGGGCCAGGTCGAGGCGGCCGGCCGCGGTCAGCTGCACCAGCTCGGAGACGGACTCGGGGAAGCCGCCGTAGTGGCCGCGCACCTGCTTCTGCAGGTAGTTGAAGGTCAGGCCCTCGGTGATGGTGAGCGGCCTGGGGGTGATGCCCACCAGGATCAGGGAGCCGCCCAGGCCGAGCACGGAGGCGGCCTGGTCGCGGACGGCGGGGACGCCGGCGCAGTCGAAGGCGAAGTCCAGGCCGCGTCCGCCGGTGGCTGCGCGGACCTGGTCGGCGAAGTCGGGGGCTGCCGGGTCGAGCGCGAGGTCCGCGCCGAAGGCCAGGGCGCGCTCGCGGGCGCTGGGCAGCGGGTCGACGGCGATGATCGGGGCGGCGCCGACCAGGCGGGCGAGACGCACGTTGTGCGCGCCGACTCCGCCCACGCCCCAGACGCCGACGGACTGGGCGGCACGGACGCCCGCGGTGGCGACGACGGCGGCGTAGGGGGTGGAGACCGCGTCGGGGATGATCGCGGCCTGGTCGAAGGGGAGACTGTCGGGGATGGGGATGAGGGTGTCCTCGCGTGCGATGACGTACTCGGCCCAGCCGCCGTCGTAGTCGATGCCGGCGGTGAGCATCTGGGTGCAGGGGCGGTGGCGCACGCACCCGGCGCACTTGCCGCAGGTCTTGCCGGCCTCCAGGGTGACGCGGGTGCCGACGGCCAGGCCGCGCTTGAGGTCGGGGCCGTGTGTGTGGATCACACCGGAGACCTCGTGGCCGACGGTGACCGTGTCGGAGGTGGCGAACAGCGGGACGAGGGAGCCGTCGAGGAGGTGGACGTCGGAGAGGCAGACGCCGGCGGCCTTGACCTCGATGAGGACCTCGCCCGGGCCCGGCACGGGGATCGGGACCTCTTCCACGGCGAACTTCTTGCTGTCCAGGTGGAAGCGTCCGGCGAGCATGGTGTCCATGACGGTCTGCTTTCTGTGAGCGGCACCGCCCGATGGTTCGGGCCAGTGGGTGCTGTGTGGTGTCTGGGGGCTTGTGGTGGCCGGGAGGCGTACGGCCGGCAGCGGGGGATGCCGCACGCCTCCCGGCGGCTGGGGGTCACACGCCTTGACGGCGTTGTGACGGTCAGGCGAAGACGTCCTGCTGGTAGCGCTCGTCGGCCTCGAGCTGGGCGAGCCACTGCTGGGCCCTCTCGTCGTCGCTGCCGGTCTTCTGGCGGTGGATGGCGGCGAGTGCCTCGCGGACGGCGGGGGCCATGCGGCGGCCGTCACCGCAGACGTAGACGTACGCGCCGTCCTCGATGGCCTGCCACACCGTGTCGGCGGCATGGGCGATGGCGTTCTGCACGAACCGGGCCGGGTGGCCGGTCACCGCGGAGAAGGCGGTGTGCACCTGGGCGATGCCGGCCTGCTCCCAGTCCTGCATCTCCTGACGGTAGAAGTAGTCGTGCTCCGGGTGGCGGCAGCCGACGAACACCTGCGACAGACCGACCTGCGTGCCGTGCTCGTGCTGCCGGGCCCGCTCCTCCAGGAAGCCGCGCAGCGGCGCGATGCCGGTGCCGGGGCCGATGAGGATCAGCGGCGTGGCGGGGTCGGCCGGCGGGGCGAACGTCGGGGAGGGCACGCGGACGTAGCCGTAGACGACGTCCCCGGGCTCCAGGCCCGCGATGTAGGCGGAGCAGGTGCCGCGGTACTGGCCGTCGCCGGACAGGGCCGGGCCCTCCAGCAGGCCGACGGTCAGGCGCACATGGCGCGGGTTGGCCGACGGCGCGGAGGAGATGGAGTAGAAGCGCGGCCGGATCGGGCCCATCATCTCCAGGAAGACCGCCAGCGGCAGTTCGACGGCCGGGAAGCGCTCCAGCAGGCCCAGCACCGAGATGCGCTTGCCGAGGATCTCCTTCTGGTAGCGCTCCTCGGCTTCCTGGGTGTCGGCGGTGTACGCCTGGAGCTGCGGCCGGGTCCACGGGCACTCGGTGTACTCGGCGAGCGTCTGGATCTGGGAGCGGGTGGCCACGTCCTGTAGTTCCAGGAACTCGGTGAGCAGGATGCCGGCGGTGACCGGGCTGCCGACCGGCAGGTGGGTGCGGCCACCGGCCGGCTGGTCGAGCCGGAGGACCTGGTCGTAGTCGACGCCGAGTCGCCTCAGGGCGCGCTCCACCAGGGCGAGTTCGTTCTTGGCGAAGACGGCCAGGTGGTTGCCGGTGTCGTAGGTGACGCCGTCGGGCAGCTCGAAGGTGATGGACTTCGCGGACGGGCGCGGCGGCTCGATCTGGAAGTCCCACAGGCCGGTCGCGTCGGCCACGAGTTCGTCGTTGGCGACCACGGTGAGCGGGTACGCCTGCTCGGAGACGATGGCGGGGCGCACGTCGGACTCGGTGAGCAGCTGCACCTGGTAGCGGGGGCCGCTGGCCTGGGAGGTGTCGGCGGCGTACTCCTCGGCCAGGGTGGCCCACAGGTTGTCCATCCACCGCGTGGCCATGCCGTCGAAGTCACCGGCGGCGTCCGCGATGCCGCGCTCGACGATGGGGGTGGCGCCGGCGGCCAGCAGACCTTCCTCGATCCGCTTGGGGAATGCCTGGAAGGTGGCCACCCACTGGGTGTTGCCGGCGCCCAGCAGCGCGAACCGCACGTTCGACAGTGAACCCTCGGGCAGTCCGGCGGCGAGCAGGTCGTCGAACCGCTGGGCGTTGTCGGGGGCCTTGCCGTTGTAGCTGGCGGCGACGACGGCGAGCAGGCCCTCGGAGGGCAGGTTGTCGCCCAGCTCGTCCAGGCTCACCAGCGTGGTGCCGAAACCGGAGCGCTCGCTGCGGTCGGCGATGGTACGGGCGAGGTCCTCGCACGAACCCAGGCTGGAGCCGTAGGCGACGGTCAGGTTCACACCGACGCCGCTCACCGCGGCCTGCGCCTGCGTGTCGCCCGTCTGCACGTCCGCGGCGCCGAACACGGTGCGCTCGTGTTCCTGACGGCGACGGACGACCAGCTCGAAGTTGCCGGGCTTGCGGGTCAGCGCCTCCTTGACGTCCATCTTGTAGTCGGCCGTGTCGGCGAACTTGAACTTCTGCAGCACCAGCGCCAGGACCAGGCGGGCCTCGGTGAGCGCGAACTGCCGGCCGATGCAGGCACGCACACCGTTGCCGAACGGCTTGTAGGCGTGCGGGTGCTGCTTGGCGCGGTTCTCCGGAAGCCACCGGTCGATGTCGAACTCGTCGGGACGGTCCCATGCCTTGGGGTGGGTGTGCAGCGGTTGTTCGAGGATGTTGACCCGCGTGCCCTTCTTCAGCTCGTAGCGGCCGCCGATGACGGTGTCCTCATGCGGCGCCTTGCCGATCAAAGGGATGGGGGCCCACAGCCGCAGGGTCTCCTCCAGGATGCGTGGGATGACGTCCAGCTTCATGATCGTGTCGTAGTCCGGGACCGTGTCACCGGGCATCAGCCGGTCCACTTCGGCGTAGGCCTGGGCCAGGACGTGCGGGTTGCGCATCAGCGAGTAGGTGGCGAACGCCAGCAGGCCGCTGGTGGTCTCGTGGCCGGCGATCAGGAACGTCAGCACCTGGTCGCGGACGTTGTCGTCGGTCAGCGCCTTGCCGGTGTCCGGGTCGGTGGCCTGAAGCATCAGGCCCAGCAGGTCGTCCTCACCGGTGCCCTTCCCGTCGCGGCGCTCCTTGATCACGCTCTCGACCAGGTCCTGCATCTGCTGGATGTTCGCGCGGTACTTCTTGTCGTCCGCCTTGCGGAGCTTGGTCATCATCGGCAGCTCCTGCGAGCGCCGCAGCGACTCGATCAGCGTCTCCAGCAGCGCGTTGAGGAAGGGGTGCAGCTCCTCCTTGTCGAAGGAGTCGAACCGGTAGCCGAACCCCGACAGGGCGATCGTGTCCAGCGTCAGCCGGGTGTAGTCGTCGGTGATCTTGACCGGCTGACCCTCCCGGCGCTCCCACTTGCCCGCCAGGTTCTGGGCGATCTCCAGCATCTGCCCGTAGTAACCCTTCATGGCCCGCTGGCTGAAGGCCGGCAGCAGGATCCGGTGCGCCCTGCCCCATTCCTCTTCGTGCTGGTGCGCGGTGAACAGGCCCGCGTTCAAGAAGTCCCGGACATGGGCCAGTGGCGTCTTGTCGATCTGCTTGAAGAACCGCGTCTCGTCGCTGACCTCGGCCACCAGGTCCGGGTCATAGACGAAGACCTGCTCGATGCCGGCGATGTCCATGCCGTAGATGCCCTCGGGGAACTGCTTGGACAGTTCGGCGAAGTACTCGAACGGGTTGGTGTCGGGGATCTGCGGCGTGTTGCCCAGGAGGGGGATCCCACGCGGGGACCGGATGGGGCGAAGGTCGTTCGCGGAGTGCGTGGTCATGGCTTGCTCCTCTGCGTGGAGGGGGATGGGCAAGGGCGCGCTGCTCAGGTCGATGCCGTGGCGCCATACGGAAACATACGTCGTATGGAATTGATACCGTACGACGTATGGAAACGGGAGGCAAGCCCGGTTGCCCTGGTGGGCGCTGTGATTCAGGTCATTTCCATACGGCGTACGAAACTGATACCGTACGAGGTATGGAAGAGAAGGTGAGGCGTCCCCCGCGGGGAACGAGAAAGAGGGACGTGCCTCTGACCGAGGCCGGGATCTACGCCGCCGCCCTGCGGCTCATCGACGAGGACGGGGTCGAGGCGCTCACCATGCGCAAACTCGCCACCGCACTCGATGCGAACCCGATGTCGCTGTACCACCACGTGCCGAACAAGGAAGCGGTACTGCGCGGCGTGACGAGAATGGTCGGCGCCCAGTTCCGCACCGTGACGCTTGAGGACGCTCCCTGGCAGGAGCGGATCCGCCTGCTCGCGACAGACTTCCGGACCCTGGCGCACCGCCACCCCGAACTGATGGCCTACTCGTTCAGCCACCAGCCGGACTTCATCCAGCCCGACGACCCGTTCTGGACCGCGCTCACCGCGATCGTGGCGGCTGCCGGGGTTCCGCGGTCAGAGGTCTCGGAGATCGCCGCGCTGATGGTCGCCGTCGTCATCGGTGTCCTCGCCGCCGAACTCAACGGCTCGCTCCAGCAGTGGTCGACCCTCAAGCCCCCCGGCTTGGACGACGGTGAAGACGGGGACGGGGATGCAGACCCTGACTCTGCGGACGTAGTCCCTGAAGGCCCTGATCAGGACCACATGTTCCGCCTCGTGATGGACACGCTGATCACGGGCCTGGAAAGCCGGCTCACCGGCGATCGTGACAGCCGGGACGCCGGCCTTTGAGTCAGTCCTCCTGAGGCGCTGCGCCCCAGGCACTGCCCCCTGAGCCGCGCCCGCAGTCGGGCGATCTCAGGCTGCGACATGCGATCTCAGGCTGCGAAATGCGGGAGCCACCCCCGTCACATTGGGGAACACCGCCCGGCGGGGTGGCTCCGCAGCCTCTGCACGGCAGCCGGACACCGACGCCGAACCGTGGAATGACCACGGTCGTTGGCTTGTTCCCGATCTCTCTCCCGAAGCGGGAGACCGTCGGCCTCGTCGAGCTGCGTCACCCGCGCCATCCATTCACGGAGGCCGCCATGCCGCCGAGTACTGCCGCCGTGAGCGCGAGGTGGCGCCCCGTGCCGGATGAGCCGCACCTGATCTCGATGCGTTCTTCTCTCTTTTCTGCCATCCCCCATCCGCTGTCCGGAGGGCTGCCCCATGTCCCAGAACGCCACCGCCGCTGCTCGCGGGGCCGAGACCGCACCTGAGAACGTGCCCGACCTGTCGTACCGGCGGCGCTGGTGGATTCTGCTGGTCGTTTCGCTGTCCATGCTGATGGGTGTCCTCGACGGCACCATCGTGAACATCGCCCTGCCGTCCGCCCAGCACGACCTCGGCTTCTCCGACGCCGACCGGCAGTGGGTGGTCACCGCCTACGCGCTGGCCTTCGGCAGCCTGCTGCTGCTCGGCGGCCGCATCGCGGACCTGGCCGGGCAGAAGGTGACCTTCCTGGTGGGTCTGGTCGGCTTCGCGGCCGCTTCCATGGTGGGAGGTGCGGCGACCGGTTTCGCCATGCTCGTCATCGCGCGCGCCGTCCAGGGCCTGTTCGCCGCCTTGCTGGCCCCGTCCGCGCTGTCGGTCCTGATGACCACCTTCACCGATCCGCGCGAACGGGCCAAAGCCTTCACCGTCGCGGGCTCGGTCGCCGGGGCCGGCGGAGCCATCGGCCTGATTCTCGGCGGCGTGCTCACCCAGTACCTGGACTGGCGCTGGACCATGTACGTCAACGTGATCTTCGCGGTGGTGGCGTTCGTCGGTGGGGCGGCCCTGCTGCACCGCACCCCGCGCGACACGTCCTCGAAGCTCGACGTCCCCGGCACCCTGATGGCCTCCATCGGCCTGTTCTGCCTGGTCTACGGATTCTCGAACGCCGAGACGAACGGCTGGGGTTCGCCGGCGACCTGGGGCATGCTGGCGGCCGGCGCCGTACTGGTGGCCGTCTTCGTGTGGTGGCAGAACAGGGCGACGTATCCGCTGCTGCCCCTGCGCGTCCTGCTGGACCGCAACCGCGGCGCCTCCTTCGCCGCCCTCTTCGTCACCGGCGCGGGCATGTTCGGCGTGTTCCTGTTCCTGACCTACTACCTGCAGCAGAGCCTCGGCTACAGCGCCCTGAACACCGGCTTCGCCTTCCTGCCCCTGATCGTGGCCTCGTCGTCCGCCTCCGCCGTGGCCAACAATGTCCTGGTGGCGCGAATAGGACCGAAGCCGGTGGTCCCGCTGGGCATGGCCATCGCGGCCGCCGGGCTGATATGGATGACCAAGCTGGACCTGAACAGCGGATACATGACGCAGGTACTGCCCCAGCTGGTGCTCGTCGGCATCGGGCTGGGCACGGTCATCGCGCCCGCCATGAGCCTGGCGACCTCCGGCGTGGCGGCAACCGATGCCGGCGTCGCCTCGGCCGCTGTCAACACCCTGCAGCAGGTAGGCGGTTCCATCGGCATCGCCCTGCTCAGCACGATGGCATCCGGCGCCGCCACCGACTACCTCTCCGGCCGCGATCCCAAGGACCCCGGTGTCCTGACCCAGGCCGGCCTCGCGGGTTACTCCACGGCCTACTGGTGGTCGGCGGCCGTCTTCGTCACCGGCCTGATCGTCACCGCCTTCCTCTACCGCTGGGGTGTGCCCCGGCAGAACGAGAACGCCGCACCTGTCGTGCATATGTAGCGGGCCAGGTACCGCCCCAAGGGTCCGGCCCCACACCGCGGGCCGGACGCTCAAAGGGCGTACCCGACGAGCTTGCTCTGGGCCGGCCACGGCCGATGCTGGAGTTCCTCTTCGACACCGCCCGCACAGCGAGCGACCTGCTCTTGCGCGGTGTCCTCGCCCGCCGTCCGCGGATCCGCTGGATCCTGACACACGGCGGAGGTGTGCTGCCGCTGCTCGCCGACCGGATGGAACTCTTCCGCACCCACGTCGGCGGCGGCGCCGTCGACGGGCCGAGCGCCGTCGAGCAACTCGGCCGACTCTGGTACGACATGGCGGGCACGCCATTCCCGCGCCAGGTCCCGGCCTTGGGCGCGGCCTTCGGCACCGAGCGTCTCCTCTATGGCAGCGACCACTGCTGACGCCCATTGACGCGGTGCTCGCTCAGATCACCTCCATCGACTCCGCGGTGCAGCCGTCCGCCACCGGCACCTGGCGGGACCTCACCGCCCGTAATGCCCGCCGCTTGTTCGGCACCGACACGGTGACCGCCCGGCCTGAAGGAACGGTCGTGAGCAAGTGGGTCTGACGTCCGCGGTCGTCACGGCAGCACCGCGGTCCGGGTTGCTGGGACGGCTCTGCCTTCAGCCGGTGGAGCTGCGGCTGATCCGCCACAGTGTTCTGGTCTGCGACGTCACCGACTCCAGCAGCACCCGGCTTCACCGCTCGCTGGGGCTGCCGCCACAGCCAGAGCCGCAAGACGATCTGGTTCGAGCAGCGCATCGAACGTCGTTCCTACTGAGCCCCCCGAGCCAGTGGTCGATGCATTCGCTCGCCGCAGAGCTCTGTCCGTCGTCGCGCCTACAGGGAATCCCATGCCGGGAATCCAGCGGACTCCTTCTCGCTCAGCTCGGCCCAGACCGTCTTGCCGTGTCGGGCGTGCCGCGTTCCCCAGCGCTCGGCGAACTGAGCGACCAGGAGCAGGCCCCGTCCCCCCTCGTCGTAGGTGCGGGCCCGGCGCAGGTGAGGGGTGGTGCTACTCGTGTCGGAGACCTCGCACACGAGGGCACGGTCATGGATCAAGCGCAGCCGTATGGGAGGACGACCGTACGAGGGCGGACGCGGCCTGTTCCTCGTCGCCCGACTCGCCGAGCGCTGGGGCTGCCGCCATGGCCAGAACCACAAGACGATCTGGTCAGAACAGCCCATATCGCGCGCTCACTGATCCCGCCCCGAGCTCGGCGTCTCGAGTGAGCGGGCCGCAGCCTGCCAGGCGAATCGGTGTAGATGGTTCAGCCCCCCGTATGAGGAAAGGGCTGTCGGCCGTGACGCTCGTTTGACGCTCCGGATGCCCGCCCACCGCGCGGCGAGTCGCAAAACCACGTCTGACCCGCACCCTTTCTCGTGGCGGGCGCAGGCCGACATGTTTCCTATGACGCACCACGTGGAGTGCGTGGCGATTCTGGAGCCTGCGGACAGGGGGCCTGACCTCGGGTTCGTGAGCCAGGCGCTTGTAACAATCAGGCGGCGACGAGCTCCTGCTCACGGTCCGGCGTCTTGACCTCGGGCTTCTTGTTCGGCAGCGAGAGTCGGAAGACCTTGCGCCACGCGGAGAACACCTGTTTGGGCAGCGGTCCGGTGACGTACTCCAGCTCGTACTTCTCGAACAGCGCGCGCACCTTCACCGCGACCTCGGCGTACCGGTTGCTCGGCAGGTCCGGGAACAGGTGGTGCTCGATCTGGTGCGACAGGTTGCCGGTCATGAAGTGCATGGCCCTGCTGCCGCTGATGTTCGCCGAGCCCATCATCTGGCGCAGGTACCACTGGCCGCGCGTCTCTCCCTTGATCGACCGGCGCTCGAAGACCTGTACGCCCTCGGGGAAGTGCCCGCACATGATCACGGAGTGGGACCAGATGTTGCGGACCAGGTTCGCGGTGAACGTGGCGGCGAGCGTGGGGAGGAACGACGGGCCCGACAGCAGCGGGTGGATCACGTAGTCCTTGAGCACCTGCTTGCGGATCTTGCGGCCCACGGCCTTGGCCCGCGCGCGGAACTCCGGGTTCTTGCGGCGGCGCTTGTGCAGGTTCTTGCCGAGCTCCAGGTCGTACGCCGCGATGCCGTACTCGAAGAAGCAGGCGTTGATGAAGTTCCACAGCGGCTGGCCGAGGTGGAACGGGTGCCATTCCTGGTCCTCGTCGACGCGCATGATGCCGTAGCCGAGGTCGTTGTCCTTGCCGATCACGTTGGTGTACGTGTGGTGCAGTTCGTTGTGCGAGTGCTTCCACTGGTCGGCCGGCGAGACGTGGTCCCACTCCCAGGTGGTGGAGTGGATTTTCGGGTCCCGCATCCAGTCCCACTGGCCGTGCAGGACGTTGTGGCCGATCTCCATGTTGTCCATGATCTTCGCCACGGACAGCCCGGCGGTGCCGATCAGCCACGCCGGCGGGAAGATCGAGAACAGCAGCACGCCCCTGCTGACCAGCTCGAGCTTGCGCTGCGCCGAGATGACCCTACGGATGTAGGCGGCGTCTCTCTCGCCGCGGCCGGCGATCACCTCGTCGCGGATCGCGTCCAGCTCGCGGCCGAGCTCCTCGATCTGGTCCGCCGTCAGGTGGGCGGTGGGGTCGATGGCGGTCAAGGTGCTCCTACCGGTCGATGTCGCAGGGGCCCGCCGCGGCGGACACACAGGTCTGGATGAGGACGCCCGGCTCGGCCTCGGTGATCTCGCCGGTGCGCAGGTCGCGGACGGCGCCCGCCTTGAGCGGCGTGACGCAGCCGAAGCAGATGCCCATGCGGCACCCGGACGGCATGAGCACGCCGGCCTCCTCGCCGACGTCCAGCAACGCCGTAGCGCCGTCCGCGTCGACGGTCTTGCCGGTGGCGCTGAACGTGACCTCGCCGCCGTCGCCGGCGACGACGATGCCGGGGCGGAAGCGTTCGGTGTGCAGGCGCTCCGGTACGCCGTGCTCGCTCCAGTGCTCTTCGGCGGAGTCGAGCAGGCCCGCGGGCCCGCAAGCCCAGGTCTCGCGCTCGGCCCAGTCGGGCACCAGTTCGTCGAGACGGGCGATGTCGAGCATGCCGTCTGTGGCGGTGTGCACCTCGATGAGCCGCAGCTTCTTGTCCGCGACCAGATCGTGCAGTTCGCTGCGGAAGATCACGTCCTGCGGCCGTGGCGCGCAGTGGACCATGACGACGTCGTCGAACTCGGTGTCGCGCAGCATGCCCATCACGGGCGTGATGCCGCTGCCGGCCGTCAGGTAGAGCACCTTGGCGGGCTTGGCCTGCGGCAGCACGAAGTCACCGGTCGCGTGGTCGAGCTGGATCAGCGTGCCCGGTTTCGCCCTGCGGACCAGGTGGTTGCTGACCTTGCCGTCCGGGATCGCCTTCACAGTGATCGTGACGCGGCCGTCCTGACGGTTCGTCGGCGAGGTGATGGAGTAGGCACGCCACAGGCGCACCCCGTCGACGTCGACCCCGATCCGCACGTACTGACCGGCCGTGTGGCCGCGCCAGCCCCGTCCCGGCCTGATCACGATGGTCGCGGCGTCATCCGTCTCAGGGTGCACGGCCTCGATGCGCCCCCGCAGGTCAGCGCCCGCACGCAGTGGGCTGACCAGGTCGAGGTAGTCCGATGGCAGCAGCGGCGTCGTGACCATCTCCAGCAGTTTCCACGCCCCGCTGCGGAGGGCTGCACTTGTCATGACTCCAGCTTGCTGCGTCTCAGGGCGTAAAGTCCTGACCGTAGGACGTGAATCTGGTGGGTGGAATTGTTCGCAGGGAATAAAAACGTGAGTCGTGTAACCCAGAGGGCCAGCGAACTGGCCCTGGATGAGACGACGGTCACCGCACTTCGGGCCGCGCTGAAGACCACCGCCGACGAGGTCGTCCAGGCGATCATCGACGAGGTCCCTCCCTACGCCAATGCCCTTTCGGGCAGCATGGGCGGCACCATCCGCCGAGCCGTTCGCACCGCCCTCGGGCACTACCTGGACCTCGCGAGCGGGAACGCCACGGGCGGCGACGGCGGTGACGCGGCCTACGAGCTGGGCCGCGGCGAGGTGCGCGACGGACGTTCGATGGACGCCCTGCTCAGCGCCTACCGCGTCGGCGCCCGCGTGGCCTGGCGATGCCTGGCAGCGGGCGCCGTGTCCGCAGGTCTGCCCGCCGCCGAGGTCGCCAAGTTCGCCGAGCTGACCTTCGCCTACATCGACGAGCTCTCCGCCGCGAGCGCCGCGGGCCACGCCGACGAACTGGCCGCCCGGGGCAGGGCCCACGAGCGCCACCTGGAACACCTGGCCCGCGACCTCCTCGCCGGCGCGAGCCCGGACGTGCTGCTGGCCTCCGCTCAACGGGCCGGATGGCAGCCTCCGGTTACGCTGACGGCGGTCCTGCTGCCCGCCGCCCAGGCCCGGCCTGCCTACCGCGCGCTCGACCCGAGCACCCTCGTCCTCGACGATCTGCCGGACGCCACCGGTGTGCTGCTCGTCCCCGATTCCGACCGATCACATCTCTTGCGGCAGCTGACCGACCGCACCGCCGTGGTCGGCCCGGCCCGGCCATGGACTCGTGCGTCCGCCTCCTACGCACGAGCCGTACGCGCGCGCTCCCTCTCCTCCGATATTCGCGACACCGAGGACCACCTGCCCGAACTGGTACTGAGCGCCGACGTGGACGCGTTCGCAGACCTGCGTGCCCGAGCCCTCGCACCGTTGCGCACCTTGCCTGTCGCGACCGCACGGCGGCTGGAGGAGACGTTGCGGGCGTGGCTGCTGCACCAGGGCAGGCGGGACGAGGTGGCGGCGGCGTTGTTCGTCCATCCCCAGACAGTCCGGTACCGGATGTCGCAGCTGCGGGAACTGTTTCCGGATCTCGCATCGCCACACCGGGTCCTTGAACTGACGCTGGCGGTCGGTCTTCGGTCCAGTTGACGCGTACTTCGACCGTCCACGAACGCCCGGCGGATCCCGGCATCCTGCTCGGTGTCCCAGCCGGGACGGTTCGGGTGAACGACGCGATCAAGGTGCAGCAGGTCGGCTGACAGAGAGCGTTCCACCACGAGTCGCCCACCTGCCGATCCGTCAGGCCCGCGTCTGGCACGACCAGCCACACCCGGTCGCGACTGAGCGGGAGTTGGCCGAGGAGGACGCCGGTCGCGACGAGCAGGGTGTTGGCGAAGGCTGGACCGACCGGGGACATCGGGTGGATCCCGGCCGTCCTCGGCCGCGGCACCAATCACCTGCCGGTCGGCTACGACCGACGCCTCTGACACCGGACTGCGGCTGACCGGGTTCGGGCGCACCGCCCGCCCCGGCCCCAGCGGCTGACCAACCTCACTCACTCAACGGCGCCTGGCTGCCCGCCACGGCGCCATGCCCTCATGCTTCTTGGAGACATGCCATGCCGCTGACGACCGAGCCGGATACGCGCCCCCACGAGCATCAGCGCCGCGATCCTGGACGTACTGCTGCCGTATCACCGCACGACAGACCGAACCCCCGCCCCTGCGCGGGCGTTCCCCCACCAATTGAGCCGCATCATCGACTTCGTTCGCGACGGCGCCCCTGTCGTCTTCACCTTGCCCGGCTTCCCCTGCAAGTCGCCCAATCCGGCCAAGGTCCTCGGCCACCTGCCCGACCAGGGGGAACGCCTCTCGCTGACCTTCCTGAACACCCTGTGCACCGAGATCGAGCGGATCTACCCGCCCGGCGCCCGCGTGATCATCTGCTCCGACGGCCACATCTTCGGCGACCTCATCGGCGTCCCCGACGACCACATCGACACCTACGCCAACGACCTACGTATACAGATAGGCCAGATGGGCCTGCACAGACTGTCCGTCTTCGACCTCCGCGACGTCCTCGGCGACATTCCGCACGACACGAAACGCACCCACCTCCACGAGCGCTACGCCCCCGCCCTGGAGACTCTGCGCGCCGAGACCCGCGCCGACGACCAGGCCCTGGCCCTCTACCGGGGCATCACGCGCTTCCTCGTCGAGGACACCGCCGACTGGACCGGCACCCGCTCCGCGATCCAACGCGCATGTCGGCAAAGGGCTTACGGCGTCATCCAACGCAGTCGCACCTGGGGCACCCTGATCGCCGAACACCACCCCCGCGCCGTACGCCTCTCCATCCATCCCCGGCCCATAGGCGCCCCGAAATTCGGCATCCGCCTCCTCGACGCCCCCGACGCGTGGACCACGCCCTGGCACTCCGCCGCCCTGCGTCGCAGCGACGGTAGCTGGACTCTCATGCCCAGAGCCGAAGCCGCCCGGCTGCGTCGACTAGTGCAGCAAGGCGGCAGAGACGGTCACTTCGACCAGAGTCCGGTGGCTTGCCTTCCTGGGGCGCAGAGACGGTGCACCGACGCGACTCGCAAAAAGCGTGGCCCAGCCGCGTCCGAGGCCGTTCGTACCGTGGTCGATGAAGAACTGCCGGTGAGCCTGACCACAAAGCTGGCCGTCAATGCCGCTCGCGATCGGACGAAGAGTCAACGCAGTGTCAGCCCGTCCAGGCCAGATTGAGCGCCGGTTCGGACGATGCCATCCGGGTGTGGTCGGGTCATGCCGACGTGCCGGGATAGATGGGACGGTTGCGCAGTGCCGTCCCGGGCGGGGGGTCTGACTCATGAGATCTATGACCGGAGTGTCCAGTCACTGGCTTGTCGACTGTCGTTGCGGGAGGGCGCCTGCTGGTACCGAGCCACAGGGCGTGTCCCAATAGGGGCCTTGCCGAGTTCCAGGCGCCATCACGGTTCAGACCGCCCGAGCGGGCCGGTGCCGTCCACTCAGCATGTCACCACGCCGGAGGCGAACCACCATGACGACCAGACAGCGCAGCACCTCCTCCAGTACGGATCCTCTCGTGCGGAGAGAAGTCGTGCTGGGCGTGGACACGCACGGTGAGGTGCATGTCGCCGCCGTGATCTCCCCGCTCGGGAAGATCTTGGGAACCGAGTCCTTTCCGGCAACGACAGTCGGCTATCGGCAGCTTCTTGTCTGGGCTCGCAAGCGGGGCACGGTGCGCCGGGCCGGTGTGGAGGGTACCGGCACCTTCGGCGCGGGCCTGTCCCGTTACCTGCTGGCCCAGCAGATTCAGGTCTTCGAAGTGAACCGTCCCGACCGCTCGGCCCGCCGTCTGCTGGGGAAGTCGGACCCGCTCGACGCACAGGCCGCCGCGCGAGCCGTGCTCAGCGGTCCCGCCCGGGCCCGCGCAAAGTCCGGCGATGGACCGGTGCACAGCGCCCGGATCTTCAAGCTCGCCAAGGACTCCGCGGTCAAGGCCCGTACCCAGGCGATCAACCAGCTCAAGGCCGTCCTGGTCATCGCCGACCCCGCCCTGCGGGAACGGTTGTCGAGCTTGGGCAATGCCGAGCTGTTCCGCACCTGCGCGACCCTCAGCCCGCCCGATGGTGGGGGAGACGAGGACGCGGTGGCCCAGGCCACCCGCATGACGTTGCGCATGCTCGCTGAGCGCATCGAGCAGCTCACCAGGCAGATCGACGAGCTGAACCAACGCCTGACCCGACTCGTCGAACGCCATGCCCCGCAACTGCTCGTACCGGTGGGCATCGGCCCGGACAGTGCCGTCACGCTCCTGATCACCATGGGAGACAACCCCGAGCGGCTGAACACCGAGGCATCCTTTGCTGCCCTTTGCGGGGTCAGCCCCGTCGAGTATTCCTCGGGTCGGCGGAGCACGCGCCGGCTCAACTTTGGCGGCGACCGCCAGGCGAACGCGGCCCTGCACCGCATCGTCTTCACCCGCCTGCGCCACGACCCGCGCACCCGGGCGTACTACGAACGCCGCACCCAGGAGGGCAAGACCCGACGCGAGAAGATCCGATGCCTCGAGCGAAATGCCGCCCGAAAGGTCTTCAGCCTGGTCAAGCCGGTACCTGGCGTCCCCCCGTTATAGGGGCGTCCGTGAGACGTGAGAGGGTCTGGGGGCGTGAGTGAGACACCACCGAACACCCTGCAATACCGCTTTGACGGGCCAGAAGACGCTCCGGTCCTGATCCTGGGTCCCTCACTGGGCACCACCTGGCACAGGTTGTAGGAACCGTCCAAGGGCGTCCACGTCAGTCCAGCGTGGGCATGAAATAGCAGGTCAGGGGTTCCTGGTCCGTGAGGGGCCACCCAGTTGGTGATCCCTTTGTGATACGCGAGTGATACGGCGCAGCCCCGCCGGGGACCGCTGAGGGGACTCTGCGCGGAGCCGTGAGACGGCGAAGCGGCAGCGGAGCGTTCTACTGCCGCTTCGCCGTGAGATCGGCTGCGCTGCCGCGCACGATGAGGTCGGCACCTTATGCGTTCCGGGCTCCTTTGGCGCGTCCGGCTTGCAGCTGCTTTGCGATCGCACTCGCCCAGCAGGTCCGGAAGCTGAAGGAACTGCGGGCCGCCGATGCCCGACCTTGGTCCGCGCACTGCCTACACAAGCCACCTGGGTCTGAGTCCCTACCCCCACACCTCAGCCGACCTGCCGTAAGGCCGTTCCTGCTCATCGACCCAGCGGGCGGTCACCACCTGGGACGGTCGGGGCGTGGTCTTGCTTCATGCCTCGGGCGTGACCAGAAGGTGTGCCAGCCCCGCCTCTTCAGGGGTGGCGGCCCATGTGGCGAGGAGTTTGAGAGCGTCTTCGCTGACGGAGCCGGGTGGCGCGCTCATGACGCCGAGCGTGAGGCCGGGTCTGGCGGGGAACTGCATGGCGTCGAAGTCGAGTGTGAGATCCCCGACGGCCGGGTGGTGGAACTGTTTACTGCCCGTATGGTGCAGGCGCACGTTGTGCTTTGCCCAGGTGGTACGGAACTCTTCGCTGCGCGTCACCAGTTCGCCGATGAGGTCGGTCAGCCCCTTGTCGTGCGGAGCCATTCCGGCCTCGGTACGCGCAGGGCGACTGTGTTGTTCATGGACTCGTCCCAATTGCAGCCGAAGAACTCGCGCCCCCTGGGGTCGAGGAACCTGAACCGGGCGATGTTCGCGGGCGTCTTTTCCCGCCGGAGAACATGGGTGCGTACAGGGCGAAGCCGAGCGGATTGGCGGCGACGATGTCGAGGCGGACGATGGCGGGCACGTCCGTCATCGCGGCCAGGGCCCGCTGCACGTTCGCTGTGATCTGCTGTCGGTCGGAGGGCCGACGGCGTCGCGGGCCAGAGTTCGAGGCGAGCGCCAGGTCGCGCAGATGCGCGCGCTCTGCCGCATCGAGCTGCAGGGCTTGAGCGAGTGAGTCGAGGACTGTATCGGAGACGCCCTTGAGGTTGCCGCGCTCCAGGCGGACGGAATAGTCGACGCTCACCCCTGCGAGCAAGGCCACCTCCTCGCGCCGCAGACCAGGCATTGGTCCGGACACGGCCGTCACTTTGCTGATCACGGTGGGGGACATCCCGGAACGCCTGGGTAGTGAGGCGTCGTTCGCGGCGCTGTGCGGGGTCAGCCCGGTCGAGCGTTCCTCGGGCAGTCGGCAGTGCCGTCGCCTCAACCGGGGCGGCGACCGGCAAGCGAATGCGGCTCTGCACCGGATTGTGCAGACTCGCCTGCGCGTCGACCCGCGCACCTACTGCGAACGTCGCAGCAAGGAGGGCAAGACCCGGCGCGAGATAGTCCGAAGCCTCAAGTGCTATGCGGCCCGCGAGGTCTTCCACCTGGTCAGGACGGTACCCAGCGTCCCCGTTGCAGGGGCAGTTGTGTCAGGCGTCCGCCGCGTACCGCCAGAACTCCCTGATCACCGGTGCCGGCACGGGACCCATCGAGGCGACCCGGAAGATGGAGTCCCTCGCCATCGGGGCGCCGCCACCGGCTTCGTGCGCGCCGACGGCCGCCACCTCGACCTGGTCACCCCGGGCCACGAGGCCAACGGCTCCCGGGAGCGTACCGGCACCAACGTGGGCTTCGAGCAAGTCGTGCAGGGTCGTCATGAGGCCGCCTTCCAGAAGCTTGCTGTCGAAAGACAGACTCCCGCACAGGCCAGGAATCATCACTGCTCGGCTTGCCGTGCACGTCGGTCTTGCCTGTGCAGCCAGCGCCAGGACGTGGAACCGGTCGGGGCGGGCGGCCTGTGATCTCGCCGGCGGCCAACCGCGGCGACTGCGTCCGTCTGCGGGAGGCGACGCTGGAGAATGCCGACGACACCGTGCTCGCCCTCGTCGTCGATGACCGTCTGATCGTCCTCGCCCAGCGGCGTTCAGACGCACCTGGCCGGATTCGAACCGATCACGGGATCGATGTCCGGCCGTTGGGCGAGCCAACTGTCGCGTCCTGCTTCTCAATGGCCGGACCGGTGCCGGGAGGTAGCCGATATCACTGGCCGCACGCTGCTGACCAGTGCATCTGCTTCTGTGTTCAGGTCGCGTTCAGGTTCGGTCCTGCCTCGGGCAACTCCCGTACTGGAAGCGCCAAAACCCTGGCAAAGGGGTCTGGGGCGAGCGCTGGGCACCGTGTCATGGTGCCTGCCATGTCGACTGATCACCTCACTCACAACCGGCCCGTGGGCCACATCCGTCACGCGGCGAGCAAGGTGCCGGAGGTGACTGTCTACTTCTGGATCATCAAGGTGCTGACCACCGGGATGGGCGAGACGGCGTCCGACTTCCTGGCCCACCTGGTCGGCCCGATCCCCGCTGTCGGCCTCGGCGGCATCGCCCTGGTGGCCGCTCTGGCGGTGCAGTTCGCCGTCCGTCGGTACGTGGCCTGGGTCTACTGGACGGCGATCGGCATGGTCAGCGTGTTCGGCACGATGGCCGCCGACGTCCTGCACGTCGGCCTCGGCGTGCCGTACATGCTGTCGACCCCGTTCTTCATGGCCGCGCTGGCCGCCGTCTTCGCCCTCTGGCACCGCAGCGAGCGCACCCTGTCCATCCACAGCATCCACACCCGGCGCCGCGAGACCTTCTACTGGGCCGCCGTGCTGGCCACGTTCGCTCTCGGAACCGCCGCCGGCGACCTCACCGCCACGATCGGCCTCGGCTACCTGGGCTCCGCCGTCCTGTACGCAGCTGCGATCGCCGTTCCGGCCGTCGCTCATCGGTGGGGGAGCCTGAACGCGGTCGCCGCGTTCTGGGCCGCGTACGTCATCACCCGCCCGCTCGGCGCCTCTGTCGCCGACTGGATGGCCGTCGGCCACAGTCGGGGCGGACTCGACCTGGGCTTGGGGCCGGTCACGCTGTCCTGGACGGTGGCCATCCTCGGCTTCGTCGGCTACCTGGCCGTCTCCCGCAAGGACGTCCAGCGCGACATCACGCCATGACACGCCGGTGACGTCGACTGCGGCGCGGTCACCCGGCAGGCAGGCTGACCACGAACCGTGCCCCGGGCGTGTGCCCGGGGTCGTAGGTCACCTCGCCGCCGGCGGAGCGGGCCAGGCGTCGCGCCAGCGGCAGTCCCAGGCCCGCTCCGCTGTGTCCGTCGCCAAGATCCGCGCGCCGACCGGGCTCGAAGAGCTGCCCGGCGAACGGGGGCGGTACGCCGGGCCCGTCGTCGATGACTTCGACGCGTACGCCGTCGGGTGCGCGACAGGCACGGACGGCGATGTTAGAGCGGGCGTAGCGGCAGGCATTGGTCAGGAGCGGGCTGACGATGCGTTCCAGGAGGGTGGGTGGGACTCCAGCCTCCAGAAGCGGGCCGTCAACGGCGACCGTCAAGTGCTGCGACGCGTCGAGGACTTCGGTGAGGCGTCGCAGCGCGGGGAGGACCTCGGCGGTGCCGGGAGCGGTGAGTGTGCCACCGCGGGCGTCGTCGAGGAGGGTGTCGCAGATCGTGCGCATGGTCTGGGCGGCTTCCGCGATGACCTGGTGGGTGGCGTGGGTCTGGCCGGCGGTGCGGGGGCGGGTCTGCCACCAGTCGAGTTCGGCGAGCGATGATCGGGCTCATGGGTAGGCGCAGCTCGTGCGAGAGTTCCCGGCGAGCTGCCGCTCGTGGCGCAGCAGCGTGCGGATGCGGTCGAGCAGCGCGTCCAGCGAGGTGCCGAGGCGCGCGAGTTCGGCCGGGTGCCGCGTATGGCCGAAGCGTTCTTCGGAGGCGACGGCACTCCACTGGGTGGCCTGGTCGGTCATCGTGCGGACCGGGCGCAGCGCGCGGCCTACCGCCAGCCGGGTCAGGGCGTAGGTCCAGGCGAGCATCATGACCCCCAGCGCGAGCGATCCCAGGAGCAGGGTGTCGGCCGAACTCCGGTAGGGGGAGAGGTCGAGCGCGGTGACCACCAGGGCCCCGCTCTTGACCGTGGACACCGGCTGCGAGCACAGCCGGAGAGGGCCGTCCACATCGGCGGTGACGCACCGCCGCCCACCGCGCCCGGCGAGGGCGTCGGCGACGCGGGTGAGGCGGCCGGCGTTCGGGGGCTCTTCCAGCAGGCGTCCGCCGGCGTAGATCCACACGTTCGTGTCGAGGAGGGCGTCGTTGGACGTCTCCAGGACACGTACGGTCCTGCCAGTGGTATCGATGGTTGTCGCGACGGCGGCGGCGCGGGTGCGCAGTTCGTCGTCCGCCTGGTGCTGGAGGCGGTGCTGTGCGACCACGTTGAAGGCGACGGTGAGGACCAGCATCAGCAGCGCGGCCGTGGTGAGGGCCACGAGGGAGAGCCGGCCGCGAAGCGTGTGGGGCGGCAGACGGTGCAGGAGGGCAGTCATGGCGGGCCGTAGCCGGTGGCGGGTGCCGCTCATGACAGCCGGTGGCCGATCCCGCGGGCCGTGCCGATCGTCCGGTCGCTGCCCGCCTCGCGCAGCTTGCGTCGCAGGCGGGTCAGATACTGGTCGAGGGTGTTGTCGTGCACGTGGGCACCCTCCGGCCAGGCCGCCCGGACCAGCTCGCGGCGGCGCACGAGGCCGCCGGAGGCAGCCATGAGCGCCGCCAGGAGGCGGAACTCGGTCGGTGTCAGGTCGACTCGGGTACCTCGGACGCTGACCGTGTGCCGGATGGCGTCCAGTGCCAGATCTCCCGCTGCGGCAGCGGGCGGCGGTGCGGCCCGTTTGAGGGCTGCGCGCAGGCGGGCCGCGAGTTCGGCGAGGTGGAAGGGCTTGGGCAGGTAGTCGTCGCCTCCGGCGGAGAACCCGGACAGCCGGTCGCTCAGCCGGTGGTGGGCGGTCAGGAAGATGACGGGGGAGAGGAATCCGTTCGCGCGCATCGCCTGGCACACGTCCCGTCCGTCGGCGTCGGGCAGCCCGATGTCGAGCACGGCGGCGGAGATGTCGGCGGTGGCCAGCCGCAGGGCGGTGGCGCCGTCCGGTGCGGGCACGGGATCGAAGTCCTCGTCGCGCAGTCCGCGCATCAGCACGTCACGCAGGGCGTGATCGTCCTCGACGACCAGGATCGTCTGGCGCATGGTCCTCCCTCGGCTCTCGTGCCGCGTCCGTCTGTTCCGGTGCCGTGTCCGTTCGGCCCACAGCCGCGCTGCCCGTCGGTTCTGCCGTCCGGCGCGCCGGGTCCGTGCCCATGTCCGTCGTGCCGGGGGTCCATCGCTCGGGGAGCCAGTGGGCCACGGCGCTCAGGCACAGGCCCAGCCAGCCGAGGGCGAACAGCCAGCCGCCGACGACATCGGTGAACCAGTGCACTCCGAGGTAAACGCGGGTCAGGCCGACCGACGCGCCCCAGGCGGCGATGACCAGGGTGAGCGGGGTCGTACCGCGCGGGCCGCGCACGCGGACGGCGATGATCAGCAGTCCCGCGGTGAGGGCCGCCGTGGTGGTGTGACCGGACGGGAACGACCATCCCGAGGCATGCGTCACCCAGTCCGTCAGGGGTGGTCGCGGCCGGGTGACGAGTGCCATCACCGCGTACCGCAGCGCCTGGCCCGCCCCGAGGCAGCCCAGACAGAGCGTCACGGCGAGCGCGCGCTGCCGTGGGGTGCGCCCCGCGATGAGCGCGGCCAGCACCGCCAGTGCGTACGGGATGACACCGGTCCCGGTGTCGGTCAGCCCGCGGGCGAGGGCCGCCGCCACGTCGGGCCGGTGGCCGACGGACCACGAGAGGAAGTCGGCGTCCGCGAACAGCGGTATGCCGTCGTACGCCCACCACGACCATGGTCAGCACGCCGAACGCCGTACACGCTCCGAGGCCGCAGCTGCCGGCCAGGTCGGCGACCTCGCCGCGCTTCACGACACCACCAGCAGCGGACGCAGACGGGTAGCTGCGAGCCGCAGGGCTGCGGCCTCCGCACGCCCGCGCAGTGCCGACATGAGGAGCAGGGCGGCCACGGCGCCCACCACGACCCCGGCCAGCACGTCGTGGGGGTAGTGCGCGCCCACCCAGACACGCGAGACGGCCATCGCGCAGGCGGCCACCACGGCGACCGCGCCGAGCCGGCGGGAGACGAACAGCAGGGCGACGGCCGCCGCGGCGGCGATGGCCGCGTGGTTGCTGGGGAAGGACCAGTCGCCAGGTGCCGGACACGCCTCCAGCGTGGTCACCCGCAGGCTCTGGCAGGGCCGGTCCTCGCGCACCAGCAGCTTCAGCACCGCGTCCACACCGAAGGCAACGACCACGACGAACGGCACGGCGAGTGCCGTCACGGACGCGGTGGCGCCCACCCGCCGGGCATGCCACCAGCCGACGGCCATGAGCACCGCGAACAGGGCGAGCCCGTACGTCGACCAGGCCGACACCGTGTCGTCCAGCCAGAGGGGGGAGCGCCGGGCGAGGTTCACCACAGCGGTGTAGGCCGAGCCGTCGACCGACGAGCCGTCAAGGGCGATGATCATCCCCGTGCCTCCTTCGCCTTCGCGTCCCGGCGCGAGCGGTACACCTCGGAGGCGACCGGAATCAGCGACAGGCCCACGATCACCGCGACCATCGGCAGCAGATAGCGGTCCACATTCGGCACGGAGGAGCCCAGCGCGTAGCCCGCCAGGGTGAGCCCCAGGCTCCACACCAGCCCGCCGGTCACCTGCCAGACGGTGAACGTGCGCACCGGCACCCGCAGGGCGCCCGCCATCGGGTTCAAAACCGTGCGCACCACCGGAACGAAGCGGGCCAGGACGATCGCCTTCGCGTACCCGTAGCGCTCCAGCAGCTCCTCCGCGCGTCTCGCCCCCTCGTGCAGGCGGGCCGAGCGGCTTCGGGCGAGCAGGGCGCTGCCCGCTCGACGGCCCAGGAGGTATCCGCACTGTGAGCCGGCCAGCGCCCCCACCGCCGCGGCGACCAGGAGCGGGGCGAGTGACAGCTTCAGGCCGCTCCCAGCAGTGCCCGTGCACAGCAGACCAGCCGTGAACAGCAGGGAATCGCCCGGGAGGAAGAAGCCGATCAGCAGCCCGGTCTCGGCGAACAGCACCACACCCACGCCCAACACGCCGAACGCGGACAGCAGCGACCGCGCGTCCAGCACATTGACGGCGAGCTGCGACGATAGATGCATGGCTGTGGTCATCGGCTGGAAGCCCCTTCGTCGTTCTTCCGGACTGTCGGATGCGGCGGAACGGTGGCGCGGCGGCATCCGGCGACTGACTACAATCCTGTAGACGGTCTATTGAACTGTAGACGATGGCGGAGCGAGGAACGTTTCCATGACCGACGCGAGGGACGAGCGGCGGCCGGCAGGCGTGCTCGAGGCCGCCGTCATGGCCGCGCTGTGGGCCGCCGGGGCCCCGCTCACGCCAGGGCGGGTGCAGACCGAGCTCGGCTTCGGCCTGGCCCGGACGACGGTGGCGACGATACTGACCCGCCTGTACGAGAAGGGCGTCGTCGACCGGGAGCGGCAGGGCCGCGGCTACACCTACTTCCCTGTCCAGGACGCGCCCGGCCTGACCGCCCGGCGCATGCACACCGAACTCGACCGGGATGCCGACCGGGAGACGGTCCTGGCCCGCTTCGTGGCCCAGCTCAGTCCCGGCGACGAGCAGCATCTGCGCCGGCTCCTGGAGGGTGACGAGCGATGACCGCTCTGCTGCTCCTCCCGCTGATCCTGCCCTTCCTCGCGCCGAAGCTGGCCCGCCGAACCCTCGACCGACTGGCCCCCGCCACCGCGCTGTGGGTCCTCACCGCCTCGGCCCTGGCGCTGGCGCTGGCGGGAGCCTGCATCGCCGCTCTCGGCGCCCTCGTTCTGACCGGACTGCTCAAACTCCCCGCCTTCGCCGGCCTCGGCGAACTCGTCCACCCCCTGCGGACCCCCTCGGACTACGTTGTCCTCCCCGCCGCCATGGCGGCCACCGGGGTGCTCACCCTCAGCGTCTGGACTCTCGCACGCTCGGCCTTCCGGCAGACCCGCGCCTTCCGGACCGCCCGTACGCAGGCCGACCGCCGCCCCGCCGCAGGTGACCTGTGCGTGATCGAATCGCCCGATCCGGACGCGTACGCTCTGCCCGGCCGGCCCCACCGCATCGTCGTCACCACCGCCATGCTGCGCAGTCTGGGACCTGCCGAGCGTGAGGCCCTCTTCGCCCATGAGCGCGCCCACAACCGGGCCGGGCACCACTACTTCCTGGCCGCCGCCGAACTCGCCGCCCACTGCCATCCGGCCCTGCGCGCCACCCGCGCCACCATCCGGTTCGCCGCCGAGCGGGCTGCCGACGAGGCCGCCGCCAAGGTCACCGGAGACCGGCGCCTGATCGCCACGGCCATCGCCCGCGCCGCCCTCGCCGCAAACGCCTCCCCTTCCACCCGACCGGACTTCGCACCCGCGGCGACGACCGGACCGGTGCCGCAACGCGTCGCGGCGCTTCTCGCACCCGCCCGGACGCGCCCGCGGGCCACCCGCTGTACCGCGTTCCTCCTTGTGGCCTGCACGGTCCTGTCCGTCACCGCCGGAGCGGCAGGCGTCGTCGACTTCCACCACGAGGTCGAGGTCGCCCAGGGGGAGAAGGCTCCCTGACCGGTTCGGCCCCGGCGGCCCACCGCCGGATGCGCAACACGGCCCGCCGCGTGATCCTCAGGCGAGGACCGGCTCCAGCAGCCGGAGCAGGTCGCCGGTTGCGTCGGCGGCGCCCAGCGCGGTGAGGGCGCCGAGCGCCAGAGCGGTCACCGCCAGCGGCCACCGGGCGCGGCGGCCTGGAGGGCGGCGATACGGCGGGAGACCACGCGGTCGGTGAAGTCGAGTCCTTGCGGCGGCTTCCGGCGGCGGCCGCAAGCGCTGCCCGAGCGAGGGCGAGGGCGGTGGACGCGCGGTCCCCGACCGCCGCGGCCGCCTGGCGTACCTCCTTGCCGGCGCCCGTACTGCTGCACCCCGGGCGGACTGGGCTCGCTGGACAGTGCGCGGTGGATGCGGGGCCCTCCGCAGAGGCCGGACGCCTGCTGCCGCCGCGGCGGACCCGACGAACACGGAAAACGCCGCGTGGCCACGTAGTACCGCGGTACTACGCGCCCGCCGCGGTACAGCCTCCCGGTACCACGGGATCCGGGTGATTCGGCACCTAGCGTTGCCGGTGAGGCGTCCGAAGCGACGGACGCCGGAGCCCGACAGAGAGAACGCGAATGATCGACGCACGGCGGTTGACCAAGAGGTACGGCGAGAAGACGGCCGTCGATGGGCTGGACTTCGTGGTGAAGCCCGGCACGGTGACCGGCTTCCTGGGGCCCAACGGCGCGGGCAAGTCCACGACCATGCGCATGATCGTCGGCCTCGACGCCCCGACCAGCGGCTCCGTGACCGTGAACGGCCACCACTACGCCCGCCACCAGGCGCCGCTGCAGGAGGTCGGCGCCCTCCTGGAGGCCAAGTCGATCCACCCGGGCCGCTCGGCGTACAACCACCTCAAGGCACTCGCGCTCACCCACGGCATTCCCGGCAGCCGGGTCGACAAGGTCATCGGCCTTGCCGGACTCGACAGCGTGGCGAAGAAGCGGGCCGGCGCCTTCTCCCTCGGGATGGGCCAGCGGCTGGGCATCGCGGCGGCGCTGCTGGGCGATCCGCAGACGGTGATGCTCGATGAGCCGGTCAACGGGCTGGACCCGGAAGGAGTGCTCTGGATCCGCAACCTCCTGAAAGGGCTCGCCGACGAGGGCCGGACGGTGTTCGTGTCCTCCCACCTCATGAGCGAGATGGCCCTGGTCGCGGACCACCTGATCATCGTGGGACGCGGGCGGCTGCTGGCCGACACGACCGTGGCCGACCTGATCCGTGAGGCCGGCGGGGACACGGTGAAGGTCGTCACCCAGGATCCGGCACGGCTGCGGGACGTACTCGCCGGGCCGGACGTCGATGTCACCGGCCGGATCGGTTCCGAGGAGCTGCAGGTGACCGGGCTGACCGCCCGCGAGATCGGGCTGAGGGCCGCCGAACACGGCATTGCGCTGTTCGAGCTGAGCGCGCGAAGCGTGTCGCTGGAGGAGGCGTTCATGGACCTGACCAGGGATGCCGTGGAGTACCACGGCACCACGACCGGCATCGACACCCTCGGGAGGCCCGCATGAGCACCCTCACCGCAACCGCGGAGGAACCCAGGACCACTCCCGCCCGCCCCGCCTACCGGGTGACAGGAAGGCGCGTGCTCTCCTCCGAGTGGGCCAAGCTGTGGTCCCTGCGCTCGACCTGGATCACCCTGGGCCTCGGCCTGCTGTTCCTGGTGGCCTTCGGCCTGATCTCCGCGAGCCGCTACAAGTCGGGGATCGACTCCGGCCACATGGATTGGGACTTCGCCGACTCGACGGCCGTCAGCCTGTCCCTCTTCGGTACGAACTTCGCCCAGCTCGCCCTGGGCGTGCTCGGCGTGCTGGTCACGGCGGGAGAGTACTCGACCGGCATGATCCGTTCCACGCTCGCGGCGGTGCCCCGCCGGCTGCCCGTGCTGTGGTCCAAGGCGGCCGTGTTCGGGCTGGTCGCACTGGTCGTGGGGACGGTGGGTGGGTTCGTCGCCTTCCTGTTCGGCAGTGGAATCGTCTCGGGCACGCCCGCGGCGATGAGCCTCTCGCACGCTGGTGTACTGCGGAGTCTGCTGGGCGCCGGGCTCTACCTCGGCCTGGTCGGGGTGATCGGCGCCGCCCTGGGCGCGCTGCTGCGGTCCGTGGCCGGGGGCATCTCGGTGCTGGTGGCCGCTTTGATGCTGATCCCGGGGCTGATCTCCCTGCTGCCGAGTTCCTGGCGGGACGACATCAGCCCCTACCTGCCGTCCAACGCGGGGGAGTCGCTGTTCGCGCTGACCCACGACTCGACGTCCCTGTCGCCGGGCGCCGGACTGCTGGTCTTCCTGTGCTGGACGGCGCTTGCGCTGGGCGGCGCGGCGTACCGGCTCGCGCGCACCGACGTCTGACGCCCGCACCATGGACAGGTGACGTCCGTGACCACCGATGACATCAGCGGAATGGGACCGCTGGTCGCCCGGCTGTCCCGGGGCGGCCAGCGGTTGCGGCAGGCCGCCCCGGACACATCCCTGGGTGGTGGACACCGTGGTCGTGGCTCTGGTCCTCCTGATGTTCTGCCTGCCCGACCTGCTGCGCGACGGTGTGAACGACGGCGACGGCCCGCGCCGCTTCCGGCTCGCCTTCACCGAGCTGCCTCGCGCGGGAATGCTGGCACTGCAGGCAGGACTCGTACTGCCCCTGCTGTGGCGGCGGCGCAAGCCCATGGTGGCTTTCGGAGTCATCGCCGCGGTGTTCGTCCTCCAATGGTCCCTGGGCGCGGCGCTGCGCGCGGACGTCGCGCTCTTCGTCGCCCTGTACAGCCTGGCCCTGCACGGTCGGCTGCGGCAGCTGCCGTGGGCCGGTGCGGTCATGGCGGGAGCCATGCTGCTGGTCGCGGTCCGCGCATCCTCGGCCGTCTCCGTCTGGGACGCCCTGTTCTTCCTGCTGAGCACGGCGACCGCAGCGCTCGCACTCGGCCTTGTGGTGCGCATCCGCCGAGCCCAGCTGGCCGGACTGCGGGAGCGGGCGGCCCGGCTGGAGATCGAGCGCGACCAGCGCAGCAGACTCGCGGCCGCCACTGAAAGCACCCGGGTCGCCCGCGAGATGCACGACATCGTCGGCCACAACCTGTCCGTCATCATCACGCTCGCCGATGCCGGTGCCTACGCCACGGACGTCGCCCCCGAACGGGGCAAGGAGGCCCTGCAGCTCATCGGCGACACCGGCCGGCAGGCCCTCGGCGAGCTGCGGCGCGTGCTCGGCGTACTGCGCGAGGCCGGGGACGGCCCGGTCGGCGGGCCCGAGCTCAGCCCGCAGCCCGGCATCGCGGACATCGGCGCGCTGTGCGCCACGGTGCGCGCCGCCGGACTGGAGGTCGTCTACCGGACCTCCGGCGACGTCGAGGCCCTGGACGGCGGGGTACAGCTGACGGTGTACCGCATCGTCCAGGAAGCCCTCACCGACACCATGAAGCACGCCGCCGACGACGCCCGGGTGCACCTGGCGGTCGCCGTGACGGACACCCGGCTGAGCATCCGGGTCCAGGACACCGGCCCGGCCGCACAGCCGGGACCGCCGAACGAGGAAGGGCACGGCCTGGTGGGCATGCGAGAAAGAGCCGCTCTGTACGGAGGCACCGTCAGCGCGGGGCCGACGGGCGGCGGAGGATGGAGCGTCGAAGCCGTCCTCGACCTCACGCCCCGGGACGGTGACCGGTGACCACCGTCCTCATCGTGGACGACCAGCCGCTGCAACGCTACGGCTTCCACCTGCTCCTGGACTCGGTCCCCGAGGCCGACGTCGTCGGGGAGGCCGCCCACGGCGCGGAGGCCGTCCGCAGGGCCGCCGACCTGCGCCCGGACGTCGTCCTGATGGATGTCCGGATGCCCGGCATGGACGGCATCGAGGCCACCCGCCGCATCGTCGCGGCCGGCGGCCGCTCCCGCGTGCTCGTGCTCACGACGTTCGATCTCGACGAGTACGTTCACGCCGCGATCCGGGTCGGGGCCAGCGGTTTCCTCCTCAAGGACGCGCGCCCCGAGGAGCTCCTCGCGGGGATCCGCGCCGTCGCCTCCGGCGACGCCGTGATCGCCCCCGCCCTCGCTCGCCGCCTCCTGGACGAGTTCGCTCAGTACGTCCCCGCCCACCGGGGTGACGCCGCCGAGGACCCGAGGCTCGGCTCCCTCACCGACCGCGAGCGGGAGATCCTTGTCGCCGTCGGCAAGGGCTGGACCAATGGCGAGATCGCCGCCCGGTTCGTGCTCTCCGAGTCGACCGTCAAGACCCATGTCGGCCGCGTCCTGGCGAAGATCGGAGCCCGCGACCGGATCCAGGCCGTGATCTTCGCCTACGACCACGGCCTCGCCCGGCCCAACGCGGACTGAACTCGACGAGCGGCGGCCGGGAAGACCGGCGGCCTGCTCGCTGCTGCCGCGCCGCGGGGCCCGTCACAGTTCCAGGCGGTAGCCGTGCCCGCGCAGGGTGGTGATGCGGGGCAGGCTTCCGGGGTGGACCGAGGCGTCGGCGGCCTGCGCGAGGCGGCGGCGCAGGCCGGCCATGGTGACGTCGAGGGTCTTGGTGGAGCCGAACCAGTTCTCATCCCAGACCTCGGCCATCAGGGTCTCCCGGGAGACCGCCTCCCCGGCGTGCCGGGCCAGGACGGCGAGCAGGTCGAACTCCTTGGGACGCAGGTCGATGTCCGCGTCGTGCAGCGTGCAGCGGCGGGCCACGACGTCGAGGACGAGGTCGGCCAGCCGGACCGGGTACTGCGGTGGTGCGGCGACGACCCGGCGGCGCAGATGGGCGCGGAGCCGGGCGAGCAGCACGGTCAGGCTGAATGGCTTGACAAGGTAGTCGTCGGCTCCCGCATCCAGCCCGGCGATGACGTCGATGTCGTCGGTGCGGGCCGTCAGGATGACGATCAGCAGGTCCGGGTGGCGGGCGCGCACGGCGCGCGCGACGTCCAGACCGTCCATGTCGGGCAGCCCCAGGTCGAGCAGCAGCACGTCGTACGGCGTCCGCGCGGCCTCGGCCAGCGCTGCGGAGCCCGTCCGGCTCCAGGTCGGTGCGTAGCCGTTGCCGCGCAGGCCGGTCTCCAGGTGGCGGCCGATGGTGTCGTCGTCCTCGACGACGAGGACGCGGTGACGGCTCGGGTCGGCGGTCGCGTGCGTACGCATGCTGGACAGCGTAGGAGCGGGCGACGCACGCGGCCCGTCCGCTCCCGTCCGCTCACAGGTCACGCAGCTCTTCCACGGCGGGCCGGCCGGCGCTGCGGATGCCGTTCAGCGCGGCTGCCAGTACGGCGACGACGGCCGCGCCCGCGGTCAGGGCCAGGTAGCCGCCCGGCACCGACAGGCTCGCGGGCGGTGGGTCGAAGACGCCGGTCAGGACCTTCACGAGCATCTCGGACAGGGCCCAGCCGATGAGGGCGCCCCCTGCCAGGCCGCCGACGGCCAGCAGCAGGGCCTCGGTGAGGACCATGCCGCGCAGTTGGCCGCTCTTCGCGCCGAGGACGGTGGCCACGGCGAAGGTACGGCGGCGTTCGGCGAGGCCGAGGGCGAGGACGAGCCCTCCCGCCCCGGCGGCCAGCAGCACCGCGAAGGCCAGCTCGATCCGGGTGAGCCCGGCCAGGTCGACGGAGGTCAGGCTGGTGCCGACCGTGCCGCGTGTCTGCGTGAGGTCGGTGACCGTGGCGCCGGTGCCCAGCTGCCGGCGCAGATGTGCGGCGATCTGCTGCTGGTGGCTGCCGCCCGTGTCGAGCAGGAAGGCGCCGACCGCGTCGCTGCCGGTCGTCTTCGCCACATAGGCGGCGTTGGCGACGAAGAAGCTGTCCTTCGGCGCGGTCGGGAACTCCTTGACGATCCCGTCATAGTGGAAGGGCACGGTGCGCAGGGCCTTCGTACGGGCGTCCTGGATGCGGAGGTTGACGGTGTCTCCGGGGGAGAGCTGGAAGTCGTGCACGGTCTCCGCGCTGACCAGCAGGTTGTCGGGGCGCTGGGCGAGCCGGCGCATCAGTTGCGCGGCCGTGCCGCCCGAGAAGTAGGCGTCCTGGAGCGAGGTCGCCTTGGCGACGGTGGCGGGCCGGACGCCGTAGAGGTCCTGGAGGTCGGCGCCGACGTAGGCGTAGCGGTGCTGGAGAGGCTCGACGTGCCGGACACCGGAGACCTTCAGCGTGTCGGCCGCGCCCGGGCGGACCTGTGCGCCGGGCGGTTCGGTGACGGTGACGTCCGCGCCGTTGGTGAGGCGGGCGTCGACCTCGGACTGCTGACGGTAGGTGGAGTTGAAGACGGCCGTGGAGATCGCGAACGACACGGCGAGGGCGAGGAGTACCACGGAGCGGGCCAGCGGCCGCCGGCGGCGGGACAGCACGGCCGCCGTGGTTCCGGACAGGGTCGCGGTCAGCGGTCGGGCAAGGCGGGCCAGGGCTGGTCGGCCGTGGGCGAGGACCAGCAGGGTCAGCCGCCACAGCAGCAGGGCCGCGCCCAGCCACAGCAGGGCCGGGCCGAGGAACGCCCAGTAGGAGACGGAGACGCTGGGCACACCCTCCGGGGCGAGGACGAGGGCGTACTGGTTGCCGGAGGAGGCGCGGAAGACCAGCCAGGAGCCGGTCAGCAGCGCGAAGTCCAGGCCGTACCGCAGCCACCAGGGCGAACGCGACCCGCGCGGCTCCCGCCTGGTGTCGGCGACGGTCACCGTGCGCAGATCCCGCAGGGCGGGCACGAGCACGGCAGCGGCGGCCACGGCCACGCCGAGGACGAAAGCGACGGCGTACCAGAGGGCCCAGGTGCCCGCGCCCGCCCCGAAGGAGGCGGCGCCGAAGGCGAGGCGGCCGGTCAGAGCGGCGAGCCCGAGACCCGCCAGGCCGCCGACGACGCCGACCAGCGCGGCCTCCAGGCCCGCGAGCGTGGTGATCTGGCGGGGACGCAGCCCGCGCAGCCGCAGCAGGCCCTGCTCCCTGCGGCGCCGTTCGCCGCCGGCCGAGGCGACCGCCACCGTCAGGGCGGCGGCCAGGACGGCGCCGGGGACGCCGAGGAAGAGGAAGAGGATCTGGGCGTAGAGGGCGTCCTGGCGGGCGGAATCGAGGGCCGCGCCGAGGTTGTTCCCGACGAGCGCGGAACCGGCCGACTTGGCCTCCAGGTTGTGTGCGGCACCCGTCACGGAGGAGAAGGCGGCGGCCGGGTCGGCCGGCAGTCTCGCGTCGCGGGCCACGTGGATCTGAGTGGTGACGCCGGTGGCTCCCCGGGTGAGGGAGGCGAACCGGGCGGCGGGCAGGAGGACGACGTTGTCCGGGGGAGCGGTCGGCTGGGACTGCGGGGGCGCGCCGATCTTCTGGAACAGCGAGTCGGCCTGGGGCAGGTCGACCACGCCGTCCACCCGCACCTGCCGCAGTCCGGCGCCGGGCAGCCGTACGCCGATGGTGTCGCCGGGGGCGGCGTGCAAGTTGGAGGCGGTCTGCTGGGCGAGCAGGACGCCGGTGCCGGAGCCGGAGAGCGTGCGCAGTTCGTCGGGGAAGTGGCTGCGGTAGCCGGCCGGCAGGCCGAGCGCGACGCCGGGGCCGGTGGTCTGGGTGCTGCCTCCCACGGTGGCGGTGAAGCCGGTGGTGCGGGCGAAGCCGACGGGCAGCGCGGCCCGGGTGCCGCCGGCGCCCTGCACCAGCGACCGGACGGCGTTCGGGTCGGCACCCGGCTGTACCTCGACCTGCCAGTCCACGGCGACCGAGCGGACCGCCCGCCCGGTCATGGTCGCCTTGGACGCGGTGAGGAAGGAGCCGAGCGCGGCGATGAGGGCGACGGCCAGGGCGATCCCGGCGACGGCGGCCAGGAGCCGTCCGATGCGGTGGCGGGCCAGTCCGCCCGCCCAGGCGGTGATCATGACAGGCTCCCTCGTGGGTCCGGCGTTTGCGCTGCTTCGGGTGCGAGCAGCCGGCCGTCGCGCATGCCCCGCCGAACGGTGAGCCGGGCGGCGACGGCGGGGTCGTGGGTGGTGACGACGAGGGCCGCGCCCGTCCGGTCGGCCGCCGCGAGCAGGGCGTCCAGGACGCGGGCGCCGGTGGCGTGGTCGAGGCGGCCGGTGGGCTCGTCCGCGAGGATCAGCCGCGGCGCCTGCGCCAGCACGCGGGCCACAGCCACCCGCTGAGCCTGGCCGCCGGAGATCTCGTCGGGCAGCCGGTCGGCCAGCCCGGCCGCGCCGACCACACCGAGCGCCTCGGCGACCGGACGGCGGGTCTCCTGCTGCGGACGCCCCGCCAGGACGAGCGGCAGCGCGGTGTTCTCCGTGACGTCGAGGGCGGGGATGAGGCTGTCAGCCTGGAAGACCAGGCCGATGTCCCGCGGCCCGCGCACTCCGGGCCGGGTGATCGTGCCGCTGGTGGGGAGTTCGAGCCCCGCCAGCAGATGGAGCAGGGACGACTTCCCCGACCCGGACGGTCCCACGATCGCCAGCCGCTCGCCGGAGCGGACGTCCAGATCGGCGCCGTGCACCGCCACCACGGCGGTGGGGCCCCGGCCGAAGGTGAGCGCGACACCCCGGCAGGAGACGAGCAGGTCAGCGGAGGACATGGCTGCTCTCCTCGGTCTGAGCGGTTCCCTCGCGTCCCTCGTGGGCCCGCCCGTCGTCCAGCGCGATCACTCGGTCGGCGCCCCGCACCGCTTCCGCGCTGTGCGTCACGATCAGCACCGCGCAACCGTCCGCTGCCCGGTCCCGCAGCATGCGCAGCACCAACTCCTCGGTCATGCCGTCGAGTTCGCCGGTCGGCTCATCGGCCAGCAGCACGGCCGGGGAGTTGGCCAGCGCGACGGCGAGCCCGGCCCGGGCCAGCTCACCGCCGGACAGCTGCCGCGGCAGCGCGCCCGCCCGGCGCCCCAGCCCCACCTGTTCCAGCAGCGCCCCGGCCCGCACCGTGGGACGGCCGCGCACCGCGTGCTGGGCGAGTCGGATGTTGTCGCGCACGGTCAGATGCGGCAACAGGTTGCGGGACTGCAGAAGCACCCCCACATGACGCGCGCGCAGCCGGGCGCGTTCGGTCTCGGGCCGGTGGCTGATGCGCACCCCCGCCACCCGGACCTCGCCGCCCGACGGCTCGTCGAGCCCGGCCAGGCACGCCAGCAGGGTCGACTTGCCCGCCCCCGACGGGCCGACGACGGCGACCGTCTCCCCGCGCCGCACCCGCAGTGACACTCCGCGCAACGCGAGCGTCTCCTCCTCACCGGCCCGGTAGAAGCGGTAGAGCTCCCGGGCGGCCAGCACCACGTCGTCGTCCGACGGATCGGCGGGCATCGCACTCACCGCCACGCGAACGAGTCGCTGACGATCCGCCACGGATCGACGTTGTCGGCTTTGACCGGGCCGGACAGCGTCAGGTCCACCTCGTGGCCCTGCCGGTAGAAGGCGTACCGCTCGAACGCGTCCCGCACCACCTTGCCGGTGACCGGGTCCTTGGCCGAGTCGCCCTGGTAAGTGAGAAGGACGACGGGGCCCGCCTTACGGGTCACCTGCGACACCTTCGGCGATGCGAACTTCGCCACCTCCCCGCGCAGTTGAGGCACCACCGTGTTCTTGACGGAGGTGACGGTCGGGGCGGTGGAGGCGCTGGCCGTAGCGATGGTGACGCTGTTCAGCTTGTCCGTGAAGACGGTCGTACCGCTCTTGTCGGTGCGGGCCCAGCCCTCCGGTACCTTCACCGTGAACCCGGTGAAGCCGCCGGTGGGCCGGTAGGCCACGAACACCTGGTTGTCGGGGATGTCCCCGGGCGGGTTCGACTCGGTGGGGGCTGGATTCGCCCGCACCGGGGCCGTCGAAGCCGGGCCGGAATGCGCCCCGGACGACGATCCGGAGCACCCCGCGATCACCGCCGCGACCACCGTCACTGCGACGAGGCCGGCGGAGGTACGTTTGTACGACATGCCACTGCCCTCCCGAGGAACTGCCGGGTCCTGCTCTCCTGCCATGTCCCCGACGCTAGAGAGCCGTCGGTTAACGCCCCGCACGCCGACGGTTAGACGACGGCAAAAGCGCGTGGCGGACCGCTCACGGACCGGCCGGGGGCCCGCAGGATGGGGGCATGAGACAGCGCGTGGTGCGAGTCGCCCTCACCGCCGCCCTGGTCGCCGTCGTCCTCCTCGCCGTCCCGCTGGCCCTGGCGATCAGGTCGTCGCTCTACGCCGACCAGCGCGACACCCTGGAGCGGGCGGCTCTGTCGGGGGCGGTACGCGTCAGCCCGGACTACGTGACCGGCGACCCCGTGGAACTGCCCGCGCCGCCGCCTGACGGCCGTCTCGGTCTGTACGATCCCTCGCTGCGGCTGCGGGCCGGCACCGGCCCACACACCGGCGACGCGGCCGTGCGGCGGGCGCTGGCCGCGGAGGTGGTGCGCGGCCGGCTGGGCGGTGACCTGGTCGTCGCGGTGCCCGTCTCGCACGCCGAGCGGGTGATCGGCGTCGTACGGGCCTCCTCGCCCGCAGCCGCCGTACGCGACCGTGTCCTGATCGCCTGGGCGGTCCTCGCCGGGGTCTGCGCCCTCGCGCTGACCTTGGCCGTCCTCGTCGCCCGCAGGCAGGCGCGGGTGCTGGCCGCGCCGCTGGAGGACCTCTCCCGGCACTGCCGGGCCGTCACCGCCGGCGACCTGAGCGCCCGGGCCGCGCCCAGCAGCGTCGCCGAGATCGACCAGGTCGCGCGGACCCACAACGAGATGCTGCATAGCCTGACCGAACTCCTGCGTCACGAGCGCGACTTCACCGCCAACGCCTCCCACCAGCTACGCACCCCGCTCACCGGGCTGCAGCTCACCCTGGAGGCGGGGATCGCGCAGGACGACGACGCCCGGCTGCGGCCCGCCCTGGAGGAGGCCCTGGTTACCACGCGCCGCCTGCACCGCACGGTGGAGGAGGTGCTGCGCCTGTCCCGCTTCCACGGCCTGCCGCGTCGGCCCGCCCCGGACACGCCCGTGTCACAGCTGCTGCGCGAGACCGAGGAGCGCTGGCACGGACTGTTCGCCCGCGACGGCAGACGCCTGGAGGCAGCGGCCCTTGAGACGGGGGACGACGTTCGCGTCCTCGGCGCCCCCGTCACCGAGATCCTCGGCGTCCTGCTGGAGAACGCGCGCGTCCACGGGCGCGGCACCGTGCGCCTCACGGCCCGCGACCTCGGGGAAGCCGTCGCCTTCGATGTGACCGACGAGGGCGCGGTGGACGGCGAGGCGTCCCGGCTGTTCGACCGCGGCCGCACCGGCGCGGGGGAGGGCTCCGGCATCGGCCTGTCCCTCGCCCGCGATCTGGCCGTGTCTCTGGGCGGCAGACTCTCCCTGACCGGCCGCCGTCCAGCCGCCTTCACCCTGCTCATCCCCGTACGCCGCGAGGAGCCCGGATCCGAGGGCGACGGCTGAGGAAGGTTCAGGTGCCTGCTGCGGTGGGAGCCGGTCGCAGCCGGGTGACGATCCGGTTCGCGGCGGTCTTCTGCATCAGCCCGTAGGCGAGGACCGGCAGCAGCAGGTGCGGTTTGTCGGGCAGAGACGCGGTGATCAGCACCGCGCTCGCGCTGCTGTTGTTCATGCCGCAGGCGAGCGTCAGCGACGAGGCGGTAGCCGCCTCCAGCCGCAGGAGGTGGGCGGCGACCCGGCCGAGGACGAAGGAGAGCAGGCAGACCAGGGCGGCCACAGCCAGAGCAGCGGCGAACAGCAGCGGGCGTGGCCGGGTGAGGACGGATCCGAGGGCGCCGCTGGCGTTGACGTAGGTCAGGACCAGCGAACCGGCCATGGCCGACGGCGCCACCGTCGTGACCAGGCGGCCCAGCCATCGCGCGGGCAGGACGAGTGCACCCAGCAGGCCCGCCGCGCAGGGAAGGACCACGGCGGTGAGGGCGAATCCACCCTGGGCCAGCCGGCCGGTCGCGGCGAGGGCGTGCGCGTAACCGCCGCTGAGCAGCGGCGACAGCGTCGCCAGCACCACGGGGGTGGTCAGCGGGCTGAGCAGGGTGGAGGCCAGGACAAGACCCACCATCGTCGGCTGATCTCCCTCGCCCTTGTCGGTCCACACGGTCGCCCCGGCGGCGACGGGCATCGCCACGACGAGGATCATCGCGGTGAGCAGTCCGCTCCCGCCGTCGGTGTCCGGGGTGCGCCGCAGGAGGAAGGCGACGAACGGCACGACCGTCAACGGGATCGCCAGGTGCAGCACGAGGCCGGCGAGCAGGGCCTTCGGATGCCGCAGCAGGGCACCCAGCGCGCGGACGGGGACCTGGAGCCCGGCCGAGAACAGCACCAGGGACAGCAGGAGCGGTGCGGTGTGCACTGTCAGGTGCGACTGCGGCAAGGGCTGGGGGCGGCGCAGCCACAGGCCGGGGCCGGGCAGGATCAGGGCGAGGGCGTAGGACAGGACGACGGCGCGGCCGAGCCGGTGCCGCAGCCAGGACCCGGCGCTGATGTGCATGGCCCCATCGTGATCAGGCCGGACCCGGCGGGCCGGGAAAGCCGCGCGGCAGTCAGGATGCGTTCAGGTAACCGCCGGCACGGCACGGGGACGGGCGCTGCGAGGAATCTGGTCAGCTCGTGAGCATCCCGCGGCCGAGCCAGTCCTTGGTGTCGCGGACTCCGGGCAGGGCGAAGAAGTAGCCGCCGCCGGTGGGTGAGATGTAGTCGACGAGGGGTTCGTCGATCAACCGGGTCTGGGTGGCCTCGAACTGGCGCTTGACGTCCTGCTGGTAGCAGCAGAAGACCAGGCCCATGTCGAGGTTGCCGACCTCGTCGATTCCGCGGTCGTAGTTGTAGCCGCGGCGCAGGATGCGGGAGTCGTCCGTGGCGGCGGTGCGTGGGTTGGCGAGGCGGATGTGGGCGTCGAGGGGGATCGCGTTGCCGTGCGGATCCTTGGCGTAGTTGGGGACATCGCTCTCCTCGACGCCGTCGAGCGGGGCGCCGGTGTCCTTGCGGCGGCCGAACATCTTCTCCTGCTCGGTGAGGGAGACCCGGTCCCAGAACTCGACGAGCATGCGGATGATCCGTATGACCTGGTAGCTGCCGCCCCTGGCCCATGCGGGCTCGCCGGCGCCGCCCCCGACCCATATGAGGCGGTTGCTTTCCCGGGACGAGGCGACGTCGGGGTTGGCGATGCCGTCCTTGAAGCCGAGCAGGTTGCGCTGGGCGCCGCTGGGACGGGGCGTGTTCTGGAAGCCGTCGATGCGCCACTTGATCTGCATGGCCCCACGGGTGTGCCGGGCGATGTCGCGCAACGCGTGCAGGACGGTGTCCTGACGGTTGGCGCAGATCTGCAGGGACAGGTCACCGTGGCACTCGGCGGGCTTGAGGTTGTCGTTGGGGAAGGTCCGCATGGGAGTCAGGCGGCGGGGCTTGGCCGTGGCGAGACCGTAGCGGTCGTCGAAGAGGGACGCGCCGACGCCGACGGTGATGGTCAGGCCGTCGGCGGGGACGGTCGGGCCGAGGATGCCGTTGTCGGAGGGCGGGGCGCCGACGCCGAGATCGGCGGGGATGCCGCCGGAGGTCAGGAAGCGGGCCCGGCTGGTGAGCGTCTTGAACAACTCCGCCAACTCTGCGCGGTCTTCGGCGATGACGGTGAAGGAGACGAAGGTGGCAGCGGCCGGCGCCGGGGTGATGATGCCGGCCTGGTGGAGGCCGTGGAAGGGCACCTCGGCGGCGTTCTCCGTCTGCGCGGCCGCCTGTGCGGTGCCACCGCCGCTCTCGGCGAGCGCGAGCCCGCCGCCGGCCAGAACCGCGCCGGCTGCTCCGGCGCCGAGGGCCGTCTTCACGAAGGAGCGGCGGTCGGCGCCGGCCGGGCAGCCACCCTGCGGGGCGGGGGTTTCGGCGGACGGCATGGGGGCGTTCCCTTCGGTGCGTGCGGGGTCGTCGATGCAGTGGTGTGCGGTGGTCATCAGGCGGACTTCCGGATCTCCAGCAGGTCCGGGACGGGGGAGAGGTCCTCCAGCAGCTGGCCGGTGGCCCCGTTGACGCGGGCGCGGGCGGTGGCGTCGAGCTGTCCGACGGGGGTCCAGTGACTGCCGTGGTGGGCGGAGTCCAGGAGCTTCTGCAGCCGTGCGACGTCCGCGTCGACGGTCGGCAGCAGGTGCGGAGAGCGGCTGGTGAGCAGCGGCCTGAGGACGATGAGCAGCTCGCGGGTGCCGGCGAGGTTGGCGTCGGCGGTGGCGAGGTTGGTGCCGCTGCCCTCATCCGTGTCGCCGGTCAGCTCGAACTGCAGTGTGTTCTCGAGGACCTCGTGGGCGCGCAGCGGCAGGTCGGACGGGTCGAAGTCCTGGTGCGGGAAGGCTTCCCGCAGGCCGGCGGCGTCGGCGGCCAGTTGCTGGGCCGGCGCGGTGAGCGAGGTGGCGGGCTCGCCGTGCCACAGGCCGTACTCGATGCGATGAAAGCCGGTGAAATCCTTGTCGTGCACGCCGTCCGGCAGTCCGTCGGCCCTTCCGTCGATCTTCTGGTCGAAGTCCTCGAAGGTGCCGTAGGCGGCGCCGAGGGCGGCATAGGTGCGGTGCGCGGTGAGCCAGTCGGTGCGTGCCTTGCCGAGGTGGTTGTGCCTGATGTCGTCGGCCAGGGTGCGAGTCTGGGGCACGAGGGTGGCCAGGCCCTCGTCGACGTACGTCCGGTACTGCGCGAGCGGGCCGGAGAGGTCGTGTTCCGAGACCGGGACGACCGCCTTCGCGGCCCCGCCACCGGTGACGCGGACGGCCTCGGAGGTGACCGCGGTGCCGCCGCTGGGTACGCACCGCCAGGCGTATGCGCCGTCGGCGACAGTGGCGACCAGGGCGCGGGTGGTGCCGGGGGCCAGGCCCTCGATCTCGCCGTAGACAGCGTTCGTGGCCGGGTCGATGAGGTACACCTCGGAAGTCTTGTCGCCTGTGTTGTGCATCTGGAAGGTCTGCCGGCCGGGGCTGGGCGCGGTGAAACCCTCGCCGCAGTCCTTCTCCGAGACGGCGACGGTCTGGGCAGCGCCGGGCTTGGGACGGCCGAAGGCCACGGCGAGGCCCGCGAGGAGCGCGGGGACGGTGACGACGGCGACGGGAACCACCCACGCAGGGCGGCGCCGCGCGGGCGTCGGGGCGTCCGGGGCCGGTGCCGCCTTGCCGGAGGCCGGCTTCGGCGCCGTGGCGCGCAGGCCGCGCACGAACAGCGTCATGACCACGGCGAGATAGCCGGCGTAACCGAAGACCTGCAGCCAGGTCATGACCGGCGTCAGGTTGAACACGCCCTGCACCAGGGTGCTGTACCAGGAGCCGGCGTCGATACTGCCGCTCAGGTCGACGGCGTAGGCCGCCTTGCCGGGCAGCACTCCGCCCTCTTGCAGGTCGCGCAGCCCGTAACCGAGAACGCCGGCCGCGATCACGATCAGGACCGCGCCGGTGGCGGTGAAGAACTTCGTCAGGTTGATCTTCAGGACCCGCCGGTACAGGCCCCAGCACAGGGCGGCCGACAGGAGCAGCCCGATGGCGGCGCCGGTCAGAGGGCCGGAGGACTCGCCGGCTGCCTGGGCCGTGGTCCACAGGAACAGCGCGGTCTCCAGACCCTCCCGGCCCACGGCGAGGAAGGAGGTGAGGATCAGCACGCCCGAGCCCATGGCCAGGGCGCCGGTGACCTTCTCCTTTATCTCACCGGACAGGCTGCGGGCCGAGCGGCGCATCCAGAACACCATGGCGGTGACGAACGCGACCGCGATCACGCTGAGGGTGCCGCCGAAGGCTTCCTGCGCGGTCGCCGACAGGGAGGCTGCGGTGAAGGTGAGGACCGCGCCGAAACTCATGGCGAGCGTGATCGCTGCGAGTACGCCTGTCCACACCTGCGGCAGCCGGGAGCGGGCATCCGCCCGCACAAGGGTCGCGACGAGGATGGAGACGACGAGTCCCGCTTCGAGCCCCTCCCGCAGCCCGATCAGGAAACTCGGAAACGCGTCATCCCACATGCGACCCTCCCCGGGCGGCCTCCGTACGAGCAGCGCCCATTAGCGTAGGCAACCCTAACTAAGGCTGGACCATCATGACTACAGGCATGTAGTCGTTCGGTCATGGAGCAGTAATGCCGAGGCAAAATCCGGACGCTGTTCCACTGCGGTCTGCGGAACGACGTCGCCTTCGCCCGGCCCGGTGCCATCGACCGGGAGACATCCACGCCACGGCCGCGGGGTGCTCGTTCCCGATGCGGGCCGTGCAGGGGGACGCACGGAGGGCGTGCCCGCTTCGGCTTGAGGCCGCATCGGACCGGGGCACCAGCTGCGTGGTGTGATGTAGGGGGCCGCCGCGGGGCCTGCGTTCCTCACCGCGCCGACGTCCTGCCCGGCTTGCGATCATCCGGGAAACGCCTTGGATGGAGGCAGGCGGCATCTGCACGCAAAACCCCCGCTGACAGGCGTGCAACGCGTCGCAGGGGGCCTTGCGCTTCCTGCCACCGCGAGGAGGGACGGACCATGCGCCGGAGCATCGTCCGCACCGAGCAGATCGCCATCGCATGCGACCTCGTCAACGGTTGGACCGTGGTCGAGGTCGACGGCGAGCTGGACATCCACACGCACGCCTTGACACGCCAGGCAGTCATCCGGCTTCTCGATGAGGGACACCGCAACTTCGTCCTCGACCTGTGCTTCGTGCCCTTCCTGGACTCGATGTTCCTGGGCACCGTCGTGGCGCTTACCAAACGCATCCGGAAACGCGAGGGCTCGCTGCGGATCACGTGCCCCTCGGCCCGGATGCGCACCGTCTTCCAGCACGGCGGCCTGGCCGACGCCTACGAGTTCTACGACTCGCCGCAGGAGGCCACCAGCCAGGCACCAGCCCTCGACGGGTTGGCGCACTGGCCAGGCTCGGCACGCTGATTGCCCGGGCTTGCCCGGCGGACCATTGCCTGCGACAGGTGAGCCCGGGCAGTGATCCACCGGACGAGCCTGGGAAGGAGCGTCAGGCCATGGAGAACTTCGCGACGTACTCGTCGAAGGGCTCGATGCCGACTTCCGCACGGAGTTCGTCCAAGCGCTCGGGTTCTTCGCAGGGCCGTGAAACCGGCGCCCCGTCCCTCACGCCGGCGATCTGAGTTCCGTAGACCTGCTTGCGTCCGTGCGCGCGAGCTGCCGCAGCATGTCCCCGTGATGCGACAGGCGTCGATACCTGTGACCGTATGGTTCGAAGCGGGCCGGCCCGCACGTGAGGCCGTCAACAGCGGACTGCTTCCCCGACCGTCAGGCGGCTGACCAGGGCAGATGGTGAACTGGGGCGGGAGTATCTAGGGTCAGCCCGTGGCTTTCATCATGGTGTGTGAAGACGACGCGGCGGTGCGCGGCGTCCTCAAGCGCGCCCTGGAGCACGACGGGCACACTGTCTCCGTCGCCGCCACGGCCGACAGCCTGCTGCGGCAGCTCGCACCGGCGCCCGATCTGGTCGTCCTGGATCTCGGTCTCCCGGACGCCGACGGCCGCGACGTGTGCCTGGCCCTGCGGGCTCGCGGCGTCGACGCGCCGGTGTTGATGCTCACCGCCTTGGACGGCCTGCACCACAAGGTGGGCGGCTTCGAGGCCGGCGCCGACGACTACATGACCAAACCCTTCGACATCCCGGAACTGCTGGTCCGCGTCCGGGCGCTGCTGCGCCGGGCCACCGTGGCGCCCACCCCGCGCGAGGTCGTCCTCGATCCGGCGAAGCACGTGGTGACCTACGATTCGGTGAGCATGAGCCTGACCCCGACGGAGTTCCGGCTGCTGGGCCGTTTGATCGCCTCGCAGGGCGACGCGGTACGCCGGCACGCCCTCGTCGCTGCCGGCTGGCCGCACGGGGCGCAGGTCAGCGACAACACCCTCGACTCCTATGTGCGCCGGCTGCGGGCGAAGCTCGGTTCGCTGGGCGTGGCCGAGCGTCTGGCGACCGTCCGCGGCGTGGGCTACCGATGGCAGTGACGGGATTCCGTAAGCGGGTCGTCGCACTCACCGTGCTGATCGCCACCGCCGTGGTCGCGATCCTGGTCGTGGTCTCGCACGTACTGCTGAGCCGGGTGACGGACGCAGACGCGCACGACCTGGCACATACGCGCGCCGAGGCGGTCGCGGCGAACGTCACCGCCAAGGGCGGCCGTGTCGTACTCACGGAGAACAGCAGCGAGGCGCTCGACGAGGTCGCCTGGGTGTATGCCGACGGCCGCCTGATCGACGGAAACGTCCCACCGAGCCTGGTCGATCGCGTCGAGGAGCTGGCGCGCTCGGGGCGACCGCAGACCGTGTCGGTCGGCGATTACCTCCTGTACGCGCGGCAGATCCCGGTCCACGGCCGCCACGCCATGGTGATCGTCCGGGTGGACCTCACGCCCTACGAGACGTCCGAGCAGCGCAGCCTGACCTTGTCCCTGATACTGGGCGGCCTCACGATCCTCCTCGCCGGCGGGGTCGCACACCTTGTGGTGCGCCGCGCGCTGCGGGTCGTGCACGAGATGGCCGCCCTCGCCGACGACTGGGGCCGGCATGAACCCGGGCGCCGCTTCAACCTCGGCGTCCCCCGCGACGAGTTCGGCGAACTGGGGCGGACCCTGGACCATCTCCTGGAGCGCGTCGACAACGCGCTGGCGGACGAGCGCCGGCTCACCGACGAGATCGCCCACGAGCTGCGGACACCGCTCACGGTCCTGCGGGCCGAGGCGCAGCTGGCGCAGCTGTCCGGCGAGCCGGTGCCGACGGAGGCGGTGATGAGCGAGGTCGACCGCCTCGATACGGCGATCACGACGCTTCTGCGCGCCGCGCGCGCACGGACGGACGAGGGGACCCGGTGCGACCTGCGCTCCGCCGCAGGACAGGCGATCGCCGGCCGCGCGGTCGAGGTCGCCTTCCCCGCGAAGGTCGAGGTCGCCGTGGCGGCCGAGGTCGCCGTGTCGCTGCTGTCACCCCTGCTGGACAACGGTCTGCGGCATGCGCGGTCGCGTGTGTGGATCACCGCGCGCAACCAGGGCGAGGCCATCGTGGTCGATGTCCTGGACGACGGCCCCGGATTCGATCCCGCGGACGTCGACCGGGTCTTCGAAGCGGGGGTGACCGGCGGCGGCGGGTACGGGCTGGGGCTGCCGGTGGTCCGGCGCATCGCCGCCTCGGCCGGTGTGGAGGTCCGCGCGATCGCGGACGGCCACGGTCACGTCGAGGTGACACTCCCGGCCGCCCGTGCAGCCGCGTAGTCAGGTTATGTGCAGGTTCCCCGCGTCAACCTCCCCGCATGACAACCACAACGGAAGCACGCACACGCAGTGGGCGGCTCATGCTCAACAAGGTTCCCGAGGTCACCGTCTGGTTCTGGGTGATCAAGGTCCTGTGCACGACCGTCGGTGAGAGCTTCGCCGACTGGATCAACATGAAGCTGGGCGTCGGCCTGGTGAACACGGCCTGGATCTTCACCGCGGTGTTCGTGGCGGTCCTGGCCGTCCAGCTGCGGCTGAAGCGGTACGTCCCGTTCCCCTACTGGCTGACGGTGGTCGTTGTCAGCGTCACGGGCACCCTGTACACCGACATCCTGACCGACCAGCTCAACGTGCCGCTGTGGATCAGTTCCGCGGTCTTCTCGGTGCTGCTCGCGGCGGTCTTCGGTGTCTGGTGGGCGCGGGAGCGCACGCTTTCGATCCACTCGGTCACCACGCTTCCGCGGGAGTCGTTCTACTGGCTCGCGGTTCTCGTCACCTTCGCGCTCGGCACCGCGACCGGCGACTGGACCCTTGAGCTCACCGGATGGAGCCCGGGGGTCTCGGTCCTGCTGCCGCTCGGCCTCATCGCGGCGATCACGCTGCTGTGGAAGTTCGGCGCCAATCCGGTGCTGTCCTTCTGGCTCGCCTACATCCTGACCCGCCCGCTGGGCGCCAACATCGGCGACTGGCTCGCCTCCCCGAAGGTCGCCCAGCCCGGCGAGCCGACCGGCCTCGCCCTGGGCACGTTCACCACCAGCCTGATCTTCCTCGGCCTCATCCTGGCGACGGTGGTCTACCTGACGGTGACGCGCTCGGACGTGACCGAGACCCACGAGGCGACCCACACCGCACACACCACCGGCGACCCGCGCAAGGAGCGCGTCGCGCTGGCCGGCTTCGGACTGCTCGCCGTCGCCACCGCGGTCCTGCTGGTCTGGGCCCACGGCCAGCCGCACGTCGGCCCGGCGCCGGAGGAGGACAACACCTCCGCCGTCCAGATGGCCCCCGGCCAGGCGGTGAAGAAGTTCCCGCCCGCGAAGGTCGCCGCGCTGAAGAAGCTCGCATCGACCTCGCTCAAGGACGCAGGCTCGGGGGACGCGGCCGGAGCCCATGCGGCCGCCCAGAAGCTGCGTGACCTCTGGGATGCCGACCAGGCGTCGCTGCAGCCGCTGGACCAGACCGGCTGGACCTCCATCGACGCCCAGATGGACAAGATGCTCAAGACGTTCGGTATCGACCACTCGAACCCGCCGATGTCGCCTGCGCAGCAGGAGAAAGAACTGAATGCCCTCCTGACGGACATGGGCTGACAGACCGCACAGCGCCCGGCCGGGCAGGCTCAGAGTGCCGAGGCAGTGCAGAGAACCGCGCTTCCTCGGCACACGCCAGGGAGCCTCGGAGGTAGGAAGCGCCGACTTAGTACTTTCTGTACTTCGGCATCCAGGTGAAGCGCGGAAAGGTGGATGCCACCGGTAAGTCCAGGGCGGGCAATGCCAACATCGCTGAGATCTACAATCAAGCTCTGATGATGCTGGCGCACGAGATCTTCGACCCCGAGACCAACCGGCGCGTCCTCGTCGACCATGCGTTCATCGTGGCCGGCGGGGAGATCACCAAGGCTGCACGCAACTGGCTGGGCAACGCGTTGGACACGGCGAAGCGGAGCCAGATCATGTTCATGGATCGCGACGACATCCTGAACCAGTTCGTGGTGACCAACCTGCCGCTTCCCGTAGGTGTACCGCCAGGTGCGATGCCATCCGCAGGTTCCGCGGAAGCACCATTCTGATGCGCTGATGCAGCCGCATCTCACCTGCCGTCGGGCAGCGCTCTGGCCGCACGGCCGACGTGAACCGCCGCGGAGCGGTCTTGAACGCGTTGCGCTGGTAAGGCCGTAGGAACGGGCTGCTATCCCGGGTGGACCGACACTACCGAGAAGAGCCGCGGCTGCACGTCCGACGCGATCTTGGCGGCCTGGTCCATGTGGACGCGGGCCTCGGGGTTGTCGAGCATCGCCCTGTAGTGCTCCTCGGTCTCCCACTGGGCGTAGTTGATCACCCGCTCGCCGTCGAGTGAGGCGTGGAAGTTGGCGCAGACGAAGCCGGGTTGGTGCTTCATGGTCTCCTCCGTCGCGTGGGCGAGCAGCTCGATCAGCTCCTCCTGGCGGTCGGGGGAGACCGTGAACACGTTGATGAGGGTGGCCACAGGGCGGGTCGTGTCGACCTGAATGGTAACAGTCATGCAGTTATTTCTCCCCTTACTGCTGTGGGGTTGTCGCTTTCGGCCACGCATTCGCTCGAACGGAGGCGAGCCGCAAGACCCCAGTATCAGGCGAGAGTTGTCGGTTCCAACTCCAGGACGTGCCGCATACCGGGTCGCGGACAGGCCGTCTCCTTGGGCCAGTTGCGCCGATCCGCCGCCCTTGCCGTTCAGGAGCTGCTTGACCAGTCGCGCGGCGGGTGGTCCCGCGGCATCGGCGGCAGCGGTGACGGCGCCACCAGGCTCGCCTTGCCGTCGCAGGGTGTTCCGGTGACCACGACTCCAGGGCACTCGGCACGGCGGGCTCCGGGACCTACAGGGGCTCGGCGGCCAGGGTTCGGGCGGGGTGGCGGGGGCCGAGGAAGACCGCGATGCCGTGGCCGTCGGGGGAGGGGTGGGTGGCCTGGGTCCAGCCCTGGTGGCGGTAGAAGGCCATGGCCCGGGGCGACCGGAGGGAGGTGAGCAGCCAGGCGCGGCCGTCGGCGGCGTCCTCGGTCACCGCCTGCAGGAGGCCGGCCGCTATCCCGGTGCCGCGGGCGGTGGGGCGGACGGCGAGTTCGTCGATCTCGCGGGCGCCGCACAACCACTCCTCGGTACGGCTCGGGCCGAGACCGGCGGCCGCCTGCGGGTAGCAGCGGTCGACCGGGAAGGGGGTGGGTGTGGCCCAGGCGGTGGCGAAACCCACGACGTCCGGACCGTCGAAGGCGAGTGCGGAGGTGAACCCCGGACGCCGTACGTCCGAACCGAGCCGCGCGACGAAGGCGTCCGCCCTCTCCTCGTCCTCGTTCCAGGGCGGCGCGCAGAACGCGTCGGCGTAGACGGTGCGCAGGGCGGCGCTGTGCTCCAGGAGAGCTTCGTATGCGACGACACGGACGTCCATCACGCCGCTACCGCTCCGGCCGCCACCGGGTGCAGGGCCGCGTACTCCAAGGGTGCCGACGGGTCGATCGACACGTCCAAGGGCGCCGGCTCGGCCCCGGCCCGTACGAGGAGGTCGCCGACGGCGGCGATCATCGCACCGTTGTCCGTGCACAACCTCAACGGCGGTACCCGCAAGGTGATCCCGGCTGCCCGGCAGCGCTCCTCGGCCAGTGACCGCACGCGCGAATTCGCGGCGACGCCGCCGACGATGACCAGCGTGCCCACCCCGTGGGCCGTGCAGGCGGTGACCGCCTTGCGGGTCAGGACGTCGGCGATCGCCTCCTGGAGCGACGCGGCCCCGTCGTGGACGGGCAGTTCGCGGCTGGCGTGGGATTCGGCCCAGCGCGCTGCCGCCGTCTTCAACCCGGAGAAGGAGAAGTCGTAGGAGCCCGGGAGCGGGCGAGGGAAGCCGACGGCGCGTGGATCGCCGTCGCGGGCGGCCCGGTCGATGGCCGGACCGCCGGGATACGGCAGGCCGAAGACCCGCGCGACCTTGTCGAAGCACTCACCGGCGGCGTCGTCGAGGGTGTCGCCGAGGTGGGCGATCGCATCGCGGGCCAGGTCGCGCACGAGGAGCAGCGAGGTGTGGCCGCCCGAGACGATCAGCACCATGCACGGGTCGGGCAGCGGGCCGTGCTCCAGGGTGTCGGCGGCGACATGACCGGCCAGGTGGTGCACGCCGTAGAGGGGGATGTCCAGCGCGTAGGCGATGCCCTTCGCCCCCGCGAGGCCCACCTGCAGCGCGCCGGACAGGCCCGGGCCCGTGGTCACGGCGACCGCCCCGATGTCGGAGAGCCGCAGCCCGGCCTGGTCCAGCGCCTGACGCACCACCGGACGCAGGGCGTGCAGGTGGGCGCGGGAGGCGATCTCGGGCACCACTCCGCCGAAGCGGGCGTGCTCGTCCATGCTCGACGCCACGGCGTGCCCGAGCAGGCGTCCGTCCCGGACGAGCCCGGTCTCGTCGCACGACGACTCGATCCCGAGCACGATCGGAGAGCCCACGCCCTCCCCTTCCTGCGATGCAATCGTTATTGCGAACAGTGTGCAATAAGATCTCTCCGGATGTGAACCCGGACTCGGTCGCACGGGTGATCGCTTAGTAGAGTGCGCCCCTGTCGCCCCTAAACTCCGAGGTAGCCAGCAGTGACCCCCGCCCGCCAAGGCCCGCCCTCCGTCGTCACCGTCGTAGGGATCGGAGCCGATGGCTGGAGGGGCCTGGCCGAGCCCTCGCGCGCGGAACTGCGCCGGGCCGAGGTCCTCATCGGAGGTCCGCGCCAGCTGGACCTGCTGCCCGCCGAGTGCGTCGGCGAACGCGTCGCCTGGCCGTCACCCCTGCGCCCTGCCGTCCCCCGTCTGCTCGCCGCTCATGCCGGCCGGCGCATCGCCGTTCTGGCCAGCGGTGACCCGATGTTCTACGGCATCGGTCGCGCGCTCGCCGAAGAGGCCGACGCGGTGCGTGTCCTTCCCCACCCGTCGTCCGTGTCCCATGCCGCCGCCCGGCTGGGCTGGCCGCTGGAGGACGTCGAGGTCGTCACGTTGGTGGGCCGCCCCACCGCCCGCCTCGCCTCCGCCCTCCACGACGGCCGGCGACTCCTCGTCCTCAGCGCCGACGCCACCACTCCTGGGGAAGTCGCCGCGCTGCTCAGCGACCGTGGCTACGGAGCGAGCCGGATGCGGGTCCTGGAACAGCTCGGCGGCGACCGGGAGCGTACGACCGCCGAGACCACCGCCGACGACTGGGCACGGACACAGCAGCCCGGCGATCCGCTCAACATCGTGGCCGTCGAATGCCGCCGGGCACCGGACGCCCTGCGACTGGGTGCGGTGCCGGGCCTGCCGGACCAGGCGTACGAACACGACGGCCAGCTCACCAAGAGGCACGTCCGCGCCGCCACCCTCGGCGCCCTCGCCCCGGCTCCGGGAGAACTCCTGTGGGACATCGGCGGAGGGTCGGGCTCCATCGCCATCGAATGGATGCGCACCCACCCGTCGTGCCGGGCCGTCACCGTCGAACGCGACCGCGTACGAGCCGAACGCATCCTCCACAACGCGGAACGCCTCGGTGTACCCGGACTGCGGGTCGTCACCGGCGCCGCTCCCGCCGCGCTGGCCGAACTGCCGACGCCGGACGCGGTGTTCGTGGGCGGCGGGCTCACCGCTCCCGGCCTGCTCGACGCATGCTGGGCGGCTCTGCCCCGCGGCGGGAGGCTGGTCGCCAACACCGTCACGCTGGAATCCGAGGCACTGCTCGCCGACGCCTACCGCCGGCACGGTGGTGAGCTGGTGCGGCTCGCGGTGGCGCACGCGGTGCCCGTGGGCGGCTTCACCGGCTGGCGGCAGGCGATGCCGGTCACCCAGTGGGCCGTACAGAAGACCGACAACCCCTCACCTGGAGCTGACAGATGACCGTGTACTTCATCGGTGCCGGCCCCGGCGCCGCCGACCTGATCACGGTGCGCGGCGCCCGGACGCTCGCCGCCTGCCAGGTCTGCCTGTACGCGGGCAGCCTCGTCCCGCGCGAACTGCTGGCCGAATGCCCGCCGGACGCACGCCTGGTGGACACCGCCCAGCTCAACCTGGACGAGATCACCGCCGAGTTGATCCGCGCCTACGAGGAAGGGTACGACGTGGCCCGGTTGCACTCGGGCGACCCTTCCGTGTTCAGCGCGGTCGCCGAGCAGATGCGGCGGCTGGACGCGGCCGGCGTGCCCTACGAGGTCGTCCCCGGCGTCCCCGCCTTCGCCGCCGCGGCCGCCTCCCTCAAGCGGGAGCTGACCGTGCCCACCGTCGGCCAGACCGTCATCCTCACCCGCGTCGCCAACCGCGCCACCGCCATGCCGGAAGGCGAGGACCTGGCCACTCTGGGCCGCAGCGGTGCGCTGATCGTGCTGCACCTGGCCGCCAAGTACGTGGACCGTGTGGTCGAGGAGCTCCTCCCGCACTACGGCGCCGACTGCCCTGCCGCGGTCGTCGCCTACGCCTCCCGCCCCGACGAGCTGATCATCCGGGGCACCCTCGACGAGATCGCCCAGAAGCTGAAGGAGGCCGGCGTCCTGCGCACAGCCGTGATCATGGTGGGGCGGACGCTGGGGGCGGAGCAGTTCCGCGACAGCCACCTGTACTCGCCGGAGCGGGAGCGCCATCTCTGCTGAAAGAGAGGCGGGGGCGTCCCGTCATGGTCGAAAGCCCCCGCAACCCGTCGGCGATCGCCCGGCTCGGCGCCTGCCTGCGGACCGTCCCGGTCGGCCGGTGGCGCAGGGCGCTCATCGGACCGTGCTGCGGCCCACGATCGTGCCTGCCCGGTCGATGCAGATGACGTCCACGGCGACCGGCGCTCCGCGCAGCACGGCCAGGGCCTCGTCCCGCGCGGCCTGCGCCACCAGGTCGCCGAGTGGCACCCCGGCTGCCTGGCACAGCTGCAGCGCGGCGAGGCCGGTGTTCGCGGCGGCCACTTCGGCGGCCAGCGGCTCGTCCGCGCCGCCGCTGCGGGCGAGTTCCGCGAGGAAGCCCTTGTCGACCTGGGAGCGGCCGGAGTGCAGGTCCAGGTGGCCCGCCGCGAGCTTGGAAAGCTTGGCGAAACCGCCGCAGATGGTGAGGCGGTCCACCGGGTGCCGGCGGATGTACTTCAGTACGGCGCCCGCGAAGTCGCCCATGTCGAGCAGGGCGTCCTCGGGCAGGCCGTATTCGGCGACGACCGTCTTCTCGGACGTCGACCCGGTGCATCCGGCGACATGGGTCCGTCCGGCCGCACGGGCGACATCGACGCCCCGCCGGATGGAGTCGATCCAGGCCGAGCAGGAGTACGGCACGACGATGCCGGTGGTGCCGAGGATGGACAGGCCGCCGAGGATGCCGAGCCGGGGGTTCCAGGTGGAGCGGGCGATCTCCTCGCCGTGGTCGACGGAGACGGTGATCTCCACGTCGCCGCTGCCGCCGTGCCGTGCGGCCACCTCGGCGACGTGCTCGCTCATCATCCGCCGGGGCACGGGATTGACGGCCGCCTCACCGACGGGCAGCGGAAGCCCGGGCCGGGTGATGGTCCCCACACCGGGGCCCGCCTTGAAGACGACGCCGCTGCCCGCGGGCAGCCTCCGGACCGTCGCCCGGACCAACGCGCCGTGCGTGACGTCCGGGTCGTCTCCCGCGTCCTTCACGATCCCCGCCATGGCGGAACCCTCGGTCAGCTCCTCGGCCGCCAGCGCGAAGGACGGCGTCTGCCCTTTGGGCAGCGTGATCGTCACCGGGTCGGGAAAGTCACCGGTCAGCAGGGCGGTGTACGCGGCCGTCGTGGCCGCCGTCGCACAGGCCCCCGTGGTCCAGCCGTGCCGCAGCCCAGTGTGCTCCAGCTGGGCGCGGCGACCGCCCTTCACCTGACCGGAACCCCGCGGCCCGCCCCCTTTGTTGTCACCCACGCTTCGACCCTCACTACTCCTCATGAACGGACCCGGACTCCCATGCACGTACTGATCCTCGGCGGCACCACGGAGGGCCGCCGCCTTGCGGAACTGCTTCACGGCACCCCCGGGTTGAAGGTGACCAGCTCCCTGGCGGGGCGTGTCGCCAGCCCTCGGCTGCCCCCGGGCGAAACGCGCGTTGGCGGCTTCGGAGGGGCTGAGGGACTGGTTGTGTGGCTGCGTGAACACGCGGTCGACGCGGTCGTCGATGCCACGCACCCTTTCGCCGGGACGATCAGCTTCAACGCGGCACAGGCCGCTGCCACCAGCCATGTTCCCCTGCTCGCCCTGCGCCGGCCCGGCTGGGTGCCCGTAGAGGGCGACCGATGGCGCGAGGTGGGGTCGCTCAGGGAAGCGGCCCGGTCGCTGCCCGCACTCGGCCGACGGGTCTTCCTCACCACGGGGCGCATGGGTCTGGACGCCTTCGCCGACCTGGACGCTCTGTGGTTCCTCGTTCGATCCGTCGACGCACCCCAGCCACCGCATCCGTCCCGCATGGAGGTGCTGCTCGACCGCGGCCCCTTCACCCTCGATGGTGAGCGGGAGCTGCTGCGGCGCCACCGCATCGACGTGGTGGTCACGAAGGACAGCGGCGGGGCGGCCACGGCACCGAAACTGGCGGCTGCCCGCGAGGCGCGGCTGCCTGTCGTCGTGGTCCGCAGGCCGCCCGTTCCCGAGGGGGTGCCTGTCCTCTCTGATCCCGAGAAAGCGGCCCAGTGGGTTCGCGCACACCTTGAACAGGGATCTTTTCCGGCCATTGACTGAACCCTGGCATGGGCTTTACTGCGGCCATCTTGTAGCTGCAACCTCTTCGCAGAAACCTGGTAGGCGCGGCTGAAAACAGCCGCTCGCCGAGAAGTAAGGGTCACGCCCCATGACCACCGCTCCTGATTCCGCATCCGTAGGGCCGACCGCTCCGGCCACCGGCCGCGGCATCTCGTGGCACCGCATCCGTACATCGATGACCCGGAAGGAATGGGCCAGCGCCGGCGGCATGGCCGCCTTCATCCTGGCCCTGCACGTCATCGGCTGGTTCACGCTGGTGGTGATCGTCGCCCCCGAGCACTACAGCCTGGGCACCAAGACGTTCGGCATCGGCATCGGCATCACCGCCTACACCCTGGGCATGCGGCACGCCTTCGACGCCGACCACATCGCCGCGATCGACAACACCACCCGCAAGCTGATGCACGAGGGGCAGCGCCCGCTCTCGGTCGGCTTCTGGTTCTCCCTCGGCCACTCCACCATCGTCTTCGCCCTCGCCTTCCTGCTCTCCCTGGGCGTGAAGGCGCTGGCCGGACCCGTCGAGAACGACAACTCCGAGCTGCACAGCATCACCGGATGGATCGGCACCACCGTCTCCGGGACCTTCCTCTACGTCATCGCGATCATCAACCTGATGATCATGGTGGGTATCTGGAAGGTCTTCCGGCAGATGCGCACCGGCCACTTCGACGAGGCCGCCCTGGAGGAGCAGCTCAACAACCGCGGCTTCATGAACCGCCTCCTCGGCCGCGTGATGAAGTCGATCACCAAGCCGTGGCAGATGTACCCGCTGGGCGTCCTGTTCGGCCTCGGCTTCGACACCGCCACCGAGATCGCGCTCCTCGTTCTCGCCGGTTCGGGCGCAGCCTCGGGCCTGCCCTGGTACGCGATCCTGTGCCTGCCGATCCTGTTCGCGGCCGGTATGTCGCTGCTGGACACCATCGACGGCTCGTTCATGAACTTCGCCTACGGCTGGGCGTTCTCCAAGCCGGTCCGCAAGGTCTACTACAACCTCACCATCACCGGCCTGTCCGTCGCCGTGGCCCTCATCATCGGCACCGTCGAACTCCTCGGCCTGGTCGCCGAGAAGGCGGACCTGCACGGCGCCTTCTGGGACTGGATCGCCGGACTCGACCTCAACATCATCGGCTACGTCATCGTCGGCCTGTTCTTCGCCACCTGGGCCGTCGCCCTGCTGGTGTGGAAGGTCGGCCGTATCGAGGAGAAGTGGACGGCGGGACTCGCCCAGCCGGCCACCGCTCAGGAGCACGGCGAGTAGAGCGGGAGACGGTGCCGCGCGCGACGCGGCACCGCTCACCTCACGCCTCCGGATACCGGCGCGGCGTCCAGACGATCTCCTCGCCGTCGGCCCGCCGTACCACCTGGGTCTGCGAGGAACCGACCAGCAGGATCGTGCGCATGTCGACCTCGGCCGGATCCAGCTCGCCCAGCCGCACGATCCGCACCCGCTCACCGGGGCCACCGACATCCCGGGCAACCACCACCGGCGTCTCAGGCGCCCGGTGCTCCAGCAGCAGCTCCTGCGCCTTGCCCACCTGCCAAGATCGGCTGCGCGAGCCCGGGTTGTACAGGGCCAGCACCAGGTCCGCCGAGGCTGCTGCCCGCAGCCGCTCGGCGATGACCTCCCACGGCTTGAGCCGGTCGGAGAGGGAGATGGTGGCGTAGTCGTGTCCGAGCGGGGCGCCGGCCCGTGCCGCGGCCGCGTTGGCGGCGGTCACGCCCGGCAGCACGCGCACCGGCACGTCCAGGTACTCGGGCTGGGACGCGACTTCCAGGACCGCGGTCGCCATGGCGAACACTCCCGGGTCACCGCCGGAGACCACGGCCACCCGGCGCCCCTTCCGGGCCAGTTGCAGCGCGAACTCGGCGCGCTCGGCCTCCACGCGGTTGTCCGAACCGTGCCGGGCCTGGCCCGGCCGCTCGGGCACCCGGTCCAGGTAAGTGGTGTAGCCGACCAGGTCGTCGGCGGCGGCCAGCGCGCCCCGCGTCTCGGGCGTCAGCCACAGCGGACCGGCCGGACCCGTGCCGACCACGATCACCTCGCCCCGCTCCCGCACGGGCCGCTCGGCATCCACCTGGCTCGGCAGCACGGCCACCGAGAAGTACGGCACCGACTCCGCGTCCACGGCCGCCAGTTCGGCGAGGCGCTCCTTGCTCATGGTGGCCCGCTCCACATAACGGGCCTCCTCCAGCCGTCCCGAACTCTCCAGCGCACGACGCACCTTGGGGAAGGTCCGGCCGAGCTTCATCACCACGGCCGCGTCCGTCGTGGTGAGGCGGGCGGTCAGCTCCTCCTCGGGCAGGGTGCCCGGCAGGATCGTCAGCACCTCCTCGCCCTCGGCGAGCGGTGCGCCCAGACGCGCCGCGGCGGCCGACACGGAGGTCACACCGGGGATGACCTCGGTGTCGTAGCGGTCGACGAGCCGCTTGTGCATGTGCATGTAGGAGCCGTAGAAGAGGGGATCGCCCTCGGCGAGCACGGCCACGGTGCGGCCGGCGTCGAGATGGGACGCGAGCCTTGCCGACGCCTCGGCGTAGAACTCCTCCATCACGCCCTTGTAGCCGCCGGGGTGGTCGGTGGTCTCCGTCGTGACCGGGTAGACCAGCGCTTCCTCGATGTGGGCCTCACGGATGTGCTGCGCCGCGATCGAGCGGGCGATGGACCGTCCGTGCCGGGCGCTGTGGTAGGCGATCACGTCCGCTTCGGCGATGACCTCGACGGCCCGCACGGTCATCAGGGCGGGGTCGCCGGGGCCCAGGCCGACCCCGTACAGCTTGCCGCTCACTCTTCCTCGCTCGCGATCGCGTTGAGCGCGGCGGCCGCGATGGCGCTGCCACCGCGGCGGCCGCGTACCACCAGGTGTTCCAGGCCGAAGGGATGCGCGGCCAGAGCGTCCTTGGACTCGGCGGCGCCTACGAAGCCGACCGGGACGCCGATGACGGCGGCGGGCCGGGGCGCGCCCTCCTCGATCATCTCCAGAAGCCGGAAGAGGGCGGTGGGCGCGTTTCCGACGGCGACGACCGCCCCTTCCAGCCGGTCCCGCCACAGCTCCAGCGCGGCGGCGCTGCGCGTGGTGCCCATCTTCTCGGCCAGCGACGGGACGGCCGGGTCGGACAGGGTGCACAGCACGTCATTACCGGCCGGCAGCCGCTTGCGGGTCACGCCGCTGGCCACCATCTGCACATCGCAGAAGATCGGAGCACCGGAACGCAGGGCCTCGCGGGCGCGGGCCACCACCGCGGGCGTGTAGGACAGGTCCTGGACGAGGTCGACCATCCCGCAGGCGTGGATCATGCGCACCGCGACCTGGCTGACATCGGCGGGCAGTCCCGCGAGGTCCGCTTCCGCGCGGATGGTGGCGAAGGACTGGCGGTAGATCGCCGCCCCGTCCTTCTCGTAGACGTGGGTGGTCACGGTGCTCTTCTCGCTGCTCTCGGTCGTCTTGCGGATCATGAGGTGATCGCCGCCAGGGCGGCGCTTATCTGGGAAGGACCTGCTGGGGAGGCGGTTCGCATGCTCCGGCCCGCCGTGGCGGCCGAGAGGCGGTAGCCGCCGTCCGGGGTCGCGAGCACGTCGACGTGGTCACCACTGGGGTGCCCGCAGCGCCGTTCGCACCCGGACCAGTACAGGGGGAGGGCAGGGCGGCCCGTCACTTCGAGTGCCCGTGCCGCGTCCGCCCGTACGTCGGCATGTGCCTTGGCACATCCGGGGCGTCCGATGCAGGCGCCCACGCGCAGCCACGGGGACGCGGCGTCGGTGACCAGCCCGGTCGCGCGGAGACGTTCGAGCGATTCAGCGATCCGCGCAGCGGTGGCGCCCACAGTGGGGACGACCACGCCGCGCCAAGGGGTCAGCCGCAGCCCGGAGTCCGCGGCAACCGTCAACGCCTCCCACTGGATGGGCGAGAGCCGCCCCAGGGGAACGTGCACGGACAGGGCATCGCCGACGACTCCCGGCGACGGTCCTTCGGCAGCACCGACCGGCTCGGGACGGTCCTCGTGCTCGATGTCCTTGGCCGTCAGCCGGTCACGCACGAGCCGGCCCAGGTCGGCTTGCGAGAGGGGGAGTTCGGACACCCTCCAGGTTCGCCTCCCGTGCGACCGCGCGGCCTGAAGGAAGGTCTCGGCGGCCACCAGCGCGGCGAGCGGTGCGTCGGCGGCGGCCACCCGGACCGACCCGGGGGTGAGCCATGCTCCTCCGTCGCCGGTCGCACGCGCCGTGACGTCGGCGCCGAGGCCGGCCACATCACCGCGTCCGTCGTCCAGGGCGAACAGGAACCGACCCGACAGGCCCCTGGCGGCTTCGCTCGCGCACAACGCGGCGTCCAGGGCCGTCAGCCAGGGCCGTACGTCCCGCAAGCCGCCACCGTCCAGGCCGGACAGGGGTGAGGCGACGATGTTGCGCACTCGCTCGTGCTCTGGCGAGGGAAGCAGGCCGGCCGCGTCCAACGCCTCTGCCAACTCCGCGTCGCACCCGGCTGCCAAGCCGCGCAGTTGCACGTTGCCACGCGATGTCAGGTGCAGGTCGCCGTCGCCCAGCCGCCGGGCGGCACGGCCGAGTGCCCGCGCCTGATCCGTCGTCAGAAATCCGCCGGGAAGCCGGATGCGGGCCAGAGCCCCGTCGTCCGCCTCGTGCAGGCGCAGCGCTCCGGGGCAGGCGTCACCGCGGTCCCGTCGGGCCGGGGTGGCCTGGGGCGATGGAGGAAGGGCTGCCGTGGGCATGGCGGTGAGCATACCCACGATCATGAACGATGTATGCCCCGCGCTCATCCTGTGACCCTTACTATGCTCCACAGTGGATCACCCGGTCCACGAACCGCCACCACGGCGACAGGAGAGGAAGCCGGTGTGAATCCGGCGCGGTCCCGCCACTGTGAATCCGGCCTCACCAGGCCGGATGAGCCAGGAACTCCCTTCCCTCACCTTCGGCTTCGTCCGAGGGGGAGACCATTCCGACACTGCCCGGGGCGCGGACCCCGAGGAAGGCCAGGCGACGCATGCCCACTCCGGCCGGGGAGCGAGCCCCGCACGCCCACGAGATCCTGCTCCTGTCGACGTCCGACACCGACCTGCTCAGCGCCCGCGCGGCCGGCGGCCCGGTCGGCTACCGCTTCGCCAACCCCGCCCGCCTCGCCCTGGACGACCTCCCCGCCCTCCTCGACGGCGTCGCCCTGGTGGTCGTACGCCTGCTGGGCGGCATCCGCGCCTGGCAGGACGGCATCGACCTGCTGCTGGCGGACGGGCGTCCGGTCGTCGTCCTCACCGGTGAACAGGCCCCCGACGCCCAGCTGATGGCCGCCTCCACCGTTCCCGTCGGTATCGCCGCCGAGTCCCACGCCTACCTCGCCCACGGCGGCCCCGTCAACCTGGAACAGCTCGCCCGGTTCCTGTCGGACACCGTGCTGCTCACCGGCCACGGCTTCGACGCGCCGACGCCGGCTCCGACCTGGGGCCCACTGGAGCGCCCGGACCGGCCGGTCAGCGGGCCGACCGTCGCGGTGCTCTACTACCGCGCCCACCACATGAGCGGCAACACGGCTTTCGTCCATGCTCTGTGCGACGCCGTCGAGGAGGCGGGTGGCCGGCCGCTGCCCCTGTACGTCGCCTCCCTGCGGGCGCCCGAGGCGGAGCTGATCGCCGAACTCAGGGCCGCCGACGCCATCGTCACGACGGTCCTGGCGGCCGGCGGCACCAAGCCCGCCGAGGCATCGGCCGGCGGCGACGACGAGTCCTGGGACGCGGGCGCGCTCACCAGCCTCGACGTCCCCATCCTTCAGGCCCTCTGCCTGACCGGCTCCCGCACGGTCTGGGCGGAGAACGACGAGGGCGTCTCTCCGCTGGACGCGGCCAGCCAGATCGCGGTCCCCGAGTTCGACGGCCGTCTGATCACGGTGCCGTTCTCCTTCAAGGAGATCGACGCCGACGGCCTCCCGGCCTACGTCGCCGACCCCGAGCGTGCGGCCAGGGTCGCCGGCATCGCCGTACGCCACGCCCGCCTGCGCCACATCCCACCGGCCCGGAAGCGGCTGGCCCTCGTCCTGTCGGCGTACCCCACCAAGCACTCCCGGATCGGCAACGCGGTCGGCCTGGACACTCCCGCCAGCGCCGTCGCCCTGCTCAGGCGTCTGCGCGACGAGGGCTACGACTTCGGCTCCGACACGGACATCCCCGGCCTGGCCTCCGGTGACGGCGACGAGCTGATCCGCGCGCTCATCGAGGCGGGCGGACACGACCAGGACTGGCTCACCGAGGAGCAGTTGGCCCGCAACCCGGTACGCATCCCGGCGGCCGACTACCGACGCTGGTTCGCCACGCTGCCCAGGGAACTGCGCGAGGCGGTGGAGGCGCACTGGGGCCCGGCGCCCGGCGAGATGTTCGTCGACCACAGCCGAAACAAGGAGGGCGACATCGTTCTCGCGGGCCTGCGCTTCGGCAACCTGCTCATCCTCATCCAGCCCCCGCGCGGCTTCGGCGAGAACCCGATCGCCATCTACCACGACCCGGACCTCCCGCCCTCCCACCACTACCTGGCCGCCTACCGCTGGATCGCCGCCCCGCAGGCGGGGGGCGGCTTCGGCGCGGACGCGATGATCCACCTGGGCAAGCACGGCAACCTGGAGTGGCTGCCGGGTAAGAACGCCGGCCTGTCCGCCGCCTGCGGCCCCGACGCCGCCCTCGGCGACCTCCCGCTGATCTATCCCTTCCTGGTCAACGACCCCGGTGAGGGCACGCAGGCCAAGCGCCGCGTCCACGCCACCCTCGTCGACCACCTCGTCCCGCCCATGGCCCGCGCCGACTCCTACGGCGACATCGCGCGCCTTGAGCAACTCCTCGACGAGTACGCGCAGATCTCCGCCATGGACCCGGCCAAGCTGCCCGCCATCCGCGCCCAGATCTGGACCCTCATCCAGGCGGCGAAGCTGGACCACGACCTCGGCCTGGAGGACCGGCCCGACGACGACGGCTTCGACGACTTCCTCCTCCACGTCGACGGTTGGCTGTGCGAGGTCAAGGACGCCCAGATCCGCGACGGCCTCCACGTCCTGGGCGCCCCGCCCACCGGCGCCGACCGCGTCAACCTCGTCCTCGCCATCCTCCGCGCCCGCCAGATCTGGGGCGGCGTCAAGGCTCTTCCCGGCCTGCGGGAAGCCCTCGGCCTGGACGAGTCGTCCGCGACCCGAACGACGGCCGACGCGGCCGAGGAACAGGCCCGCGCTCTGGTCCAGGCGATGGAGGACGCGGACTGGGATCCGGCCGCCGTACCCACCGAACACGGCGAACGAGTCCGCGCCGTCCTCGACTTCGCCGCCCGCGAAGTCGTCCCGCGCCTAGCGGCGACCACCGCAGAACTCGACCACACGGTCCACGCCCTGGCCGGCGGCTTCGTCCCGGCAGGGCCCTCCGGCTCGCCGCTCCGCGGCCTGGTCAACGTCCTGCCGACCGGCCGCAACTTCTACTCCGTCGACCCCAAGGCCGTCCCCTCACGCCTCGCCTGGGAGACCGGCCAGGCCCTCGCCGACTCCCTGCTGGAGCGCTACCGCACCGACAACGGCGACTGGCCCACCTCCGTCGGCCTGTCCCTGTGGGGCACCAGCGCCATGCGCACCGCCGGCGACGACGTCGCCGAGGCCCTCGCCCTGCTCGGCATCCGCCCCGTATGGGACGACGCCTCCCGCCGCGTCACCGGCCTCGAACCCGTCCCCTACGACGAGTTGGGCCGCCCGCGCATCGACGTCACCCTGCGCATCTCGGGCTTCTTCCGGGACGCCTTCCCGCACACCATCGGGCTCCTGGACGACGCCGTACGCCTGGCGGCCTCCCTGGAGGAACCGGCCGAGATCAACCACGTCCGGACCCACGTGCAGGCCGACCTGGCGGCCCACGGAGACGAGCGCCGAGCCACCACGCGCATCTTCGGCTCCCGCCCCGGAACGTACGGCGCCGGACTGCTCCAGCTCATCGACTCGCGCGACTGGCGCACCGACGCCGACCTCGCCGAGGTCTACACCGTCTGGGGCGGCTACGCCTACGGCCGCGACCTCGAAGGCCGGTCCGCCCGTGAGGAGATGGAGACGGCCTACAAGCGGATCGCCGTGGCCGCGAAGAACACGGACACCCGTGAGCACGACATCGCCGACTCCGACGACTACTTCCAGTACCACGGCGGCATGGTGGCCACCGTCCGCGCCCTGCGCGGCACCGCACCCGAGGCGTACATCGGCGACTCCACCCGCCCGGAAACCGTCCGCACCCGCACCCTCGTCGAGGAAACCTCACGCGTCTTCCGGGCGCGCGTGGTCAATCCGAAGTGGATCGAGGCGATGCGCCGCCACGGCTACAAGGGGGCCTTCGAACTCGCCGCCACCGTGGACTACCTGTTCGGCTACGACGCCACGACCGGCGTGGTGGCCGACTGGATGTACGACAAGCTCACCGAGACATATGTCCTAGACCCGACGAACCGTGAATTCCTCCAGCAGGCCAATCCATGGGCGCTGCACGGCATCGCCGAGCGGCTGCTGGAGGCGGAGTCGCGCGGGATGTGGGCGAAGCCCGATCCGGCGCTGCTGGCAGAGCTGCGGCAGGTGTACCTGGAGACCGAGGGCGACCTCGAGGGCGACGGGTGACACCTCCCTTATTGCGAATGACTCGCAATAAGGGCTAGATTCGCGGAAGGCCGGCCGGTTGGGGGTGCTGAAGCGGTACTCCCACCGTCGGCTGGGTGCGGGGCGTCGTCATGCCTTGACAGCGTCCGTTCCGAGGCGGCGTCCCGCACCTGTGGCAGCAACTTGCTTACTCGCTGCACTGTGCGCATCGGCCGTACAGCAGCAGCGAGCCACCGGCGCCGGCGCGCAGTCCCGTCAGCTCGGTGATCCGTTCCACGGCCTCCCTCATGTCGGCGATCGCCAGATCCTGTACGCGGCCGCACTCCTCACAGACGGTGTGGTGGTGCGGTGCGGGGCTGACGCCGTAGCGCTTCGGTCCGGGGCCGTGCACAGCGTGCGCCAGCCCCACATCCGTGAGGGTCTCCAGAGTCCGGTAGACGGTTGCCTGATCGAACGGCAGGCCGAGTCGGCGCAGTTCAGTGCAGACGTCGGTGCAAGAGAGATGTTCCCCGGAAACGGACAGCAGCCTCAGGGCGCACAGCCGGGCCGGGGTGCAGCGGAGGCCGTGGCGTCGTAGCAGCACCGAGTGTTCTGGCACCGTCGCCTCGCCAGGGTGTGCCGACGGCGGGGTCATGGTCACGTGCCTGCCTTTCCTGCCGTCGTGGACGAGTCCAGGTCGCGAACTGCCGTCACCTGACCGGCGCGACATGGGGGATGGGTCCTAGGTCCAACGCCTGATCGCAAGGTACCGTTCTTACTGCTAGCGTGCACCTGCATACGACTCGCAATAACGTCGGAGGACGTTGGACATGGCGCTTTACACGCTCCCGGAACTTCCGTACGACTACTCGGCGCTCGCCCCGGTCATCAGCCCGGAGATCATCGAGCTGCACCACGACAAGCACCACGCGGCGTACGTGAAGGGCGCCAACGACACGCTGGAGCAGCTGGCCGAGGCGCGGGACAAGGAGTCGTGGGGCTCGATCAACGGCCTGGAGAAGAACCTGGCCTTCCACCTCTCCGGCCACATCCTGCACAGCATCTACTGGCAGAACATGACCGGCCCGAAGGACGGCGGCGGCGAGCCCCTCGCCCAGGACGGCGTCGGTGACCTGTCGGACGCGATCACCGAGTCCTTCGGCTCCTTCGCCGGCTTCAAGGCCCAGCTGACCAAGGCCGCGGCCACCACCCAGGGCTCCGGCTGGGGCGTCCTCGCCTACGAGCCGCTGAGCGGCCGCCTCATCGTCGAGCAGGTCTACGACCACCAGGGCAACGTCGGCCAGGGCTCCACCCCGATCCTCGTCTTCGACGCCTGGGAGCACGCCTTCTACCTCCAGTACAAGAACCAGAAGGTCGACTTCATCGACGCCATGTGGGCCGTCGTCAACTGGCAGGACGTGGCCAAGCGCTACGCCGCCGCCAAGGAGCGCGGCGACAGCCTGCTGCTCAAGCCGTGACGCCGTAACACACCCCAGACGTCCTGCCTCGTGATCGTCTTCTCACCCTTCACGTCGGCAGGCGGCACAACGGAAGGCTCCCGCGAGGACGTGCTTGCGGGAGCCTTCCTGTCCTCGGCGCACAGCTGCGTGTCGGCCGCCGGGGGGAACATCGCCCGGACGACGAAAGGCCGACGATGACGTGGCCGACGTCGCCCAGGTCCGCGTCGGCGATCCAGCCGGTGACGCCATCACGCAGGTCGAGTTGGTCGAGCAGGGCGCCGAGCCCTCGGGGGGGAACGAGCGGCGAAAGCTGTCGCGCTGCCCTGACTTCGGCAGGCCGGACGCTCCTGTGGGGCAGGCGTTCAGTAGGTGGGGCCGTAGGGGCTCCAGTGCCCGAGGAAGGGTTTCAGGTCGTCCGCCCGTGGGTTGGGAATGTCGGGCAGCCGGGGCGGTGCGTTCAATGGGTCGAGGCGCTCAACGGTGGCCGCGGCCCAGCTGATCCATTCCTCGGCTTCGGTTCTGGCCTGGCCCGGAGGCATGGCCTCGACTCGCGTGCGTACCGCGCTCACGTACTCGGTCAGTCGGGTGGCGTGGCGCCACGCCGCTTCCTGGGCTTCAAGCTGCCGGACGCGGTACGCCTCCGCGTAGCGGATGCGGGCCTGTTCCATGGCGGCTTCCCAGCGGATGCGCTTCTGGCGTGCCGCTTCGGCCTCGTCCTGGCGTCTGCGTTCGGCGGCTTCGCCGCGAAGCGTGACCTCCTGCGCGATCTCGGCGAGCTGCTCTTCGAGGGCGCGGCCGGGAGCGTCGGCCCACTCGCTCGCCCGGTGTGGCTGGCCGCCGCTGAGGATGAAGCGGAGGCGTTCGGACGGGGTGTAGTCGAATCGGGGGATCCTGACCCAGGAGTGTTTCTTGGCCTCAGCGAGTTCCTTCTCGGTGGCGACGTGCTCGGTCCGGTCCTGTTCCTGGAGGACGAGGAACCCCACGGTCTGGCCCTGTGCGGTGATGGTGAAGTGGGGATTTGCCCTGCGGCGGCGATGAGACGGGGGTGCGTAGCCGGTCTGCCCGGCCGAGCAGGTGTGTCCTTCGGCCTCGGCAGTGGTGATCAGTGCCTGGATGAGCCGGAGAGCGCGTCCTTGGACGGGCTTGGTCAGGCCGAGCGGCTGACGTTCGTTCTGCATGGCCCGGACCACGGCGTGCGGCCGAGTGAGCCGCGAGGGCACGGGGACGGGGTCGAGGACGGCAAGACGCCAGGCGGGGATGTCGACGAGCTTGATCTCGTATCCGCCATGGCACCAGCTTCCGTACAGCTCCTTCGTCTCGGGAATCCTTCCGGATCTGCGTACGGCGGCGACACGGGACGGCCACTTCTCCAAGTCGGGACCGCTGCCGCTCTTGACGATCTTGCCGCCGGCCTCCGCGAGCTCCAGTAACAGCTGCTCCGTGAGCGTCACACGAGGCTGCGAGGGAGGGCTTGGCTTCCGCGCCGCTGCCTGAGTTAGCTGCGCTCGGGGGGACTGGGGGCGTGGAGCGGCGGCCTGGGTCTTCCGCGGGCTTGACCCGCGGGGAGGGTACGTGCCGTGTGCCAGGTAGTGCCGCCCGGCGCTCGTCAGGGCGACGCTCCACTGCCCGCTCCTCCGGGAGATCGTGACCAGGCCCCGGTTGTGCAGCGCCTGACAGGTGGTCTTGTAGGAGCTGGTCTCCCATTGGCCGGCAGGGCACCCGTCTCCCACCCACTGCAACACCGAGAGCTGCCGCTCATTGACCCGCCGTTCCAATGGCCCGCCTTCGACTCGAAGTGACGTACGAGGCGGCACGTTGCCAGTTCAGTTGGTGGGCGACCGGTGTTTCGAGTCAATTCGTCCGAACGAGCGAGCTGTGCTACGCGGCCTGGGAGACTCCCCTTCACCTGGTCAGACCTGTGACGTCGCAACCCCCGATATAAGAGCAGTTGTGTCAGGCGTCCGCCGCGTACTGCCAGAACTCCCTGATCACCGGTGCCGGCACGGGACCCATCGCTGCTACCTGAGTCAGCAGGATGGTGACCGCACCCGTGGCGGGGATGACGTGGGCCGCTGTGCCCGTGCCTCCGACCCAGCCGTAGCGGCCGGGCGTGTTCCACGGGTTGGTCCGGTGGATGTCGACCGAGCCGCCGCAGCCCCAGCCCTGGCCTTCCAGGAACAGTCGGCCGATGTCGCGCTGCGCCGGATTCGTGTGGTCGGTGGTCATCATGTGTACGGAGTCGGCCGACAGCACCCGGCGGCCGTCGGCCGCGACCCCGCCGGCCAGCAACATCCGGCAGAAGGCCAGCCAGTCGTCGGCGGTCGAGGCCAGCCCGCCGTTGCCGAGCGGTAGCGCGGGCAGGCTCCTCCACTCGCCGTCCGGACCGTCGGCGAGTTCCAGGCTGCCGTCGTCGCCTGGCCTGTAGAAGCTGGTGAACCGGCCCCGCTTGGCGGCCGGCACCTCGAAGCCTGTGTCCACCATGCCCAGCGGCCCGAAGATCCGCTCCGTCAGGAACTCCGGCAGCGGCTGGCCGGTGACCCGCGAAATCAATACTCCCTGCAGGACGGAGCAGGTGTCGTACAGCCAGGCAGCGCCCGGTTGGTACAGCAGCGGGATGCGGCCGAGCGCCGCCATCCACTGGTCGGCCGGCGGGAAGTTGCTCGGTACCCGGCCGTCCTTTTGCACCGTGAACAACTCCTGCACCGCCGGCAGTGTGAAGTCGGAGGCGAATCCGTATCCGGCCTGGGAGGCCAGCACGTCGAATACGGTGATGGGCCGGTCGGCCGGCACCACGTCGTCCACCGGGCTCGCCGGCGTGCGGACGACCACCGGCTTGTCCAGCTCCGGCAGCCACGTCCCGATCGGGTCGTCCAGTGCGAGCGTGCCCTCCTCGACGAGGATCAGCAGTGCGGCGGCGGTGACGGACTTGGTGATCGAGGCGACCCGGAAGATGGAGTCCCTCGCCATCGGGACGCCGTCGCCGACGTCCTGTGTGCCGACGGCCGCCACCTCGACCTGGTCACCCCGGGCCACGAGGCCGACCGCTCCCGGCAGCGTTCCGGCACCGATGTGGGCTTCGAGCAAGTCGTGCAGGGTCGCCATGAGGCCGCCTTCCAGAGGATTGCTGTCGAAAGACAGACTTCCGCACGGGCCGGGAATCATCGGCGTCGACAGATCTGGGGGCCGGGAGCCTCGTCACGGGCAGATCCGACTCGCGCCAGACATGTGCGTCTGCCTTGTTGCCGGGTGCCGACCGGGCTGAGGCCACCACCAGGCGGGTGTCGGCATCGATGATGACCTGCACATTCGCCGGGATAGGCTCCATTCCCCGGTGCATCGAAACCCGTTCGCCGCTTCCGTGGGGCGATCACTGTGGCTGACTGCTTGTGGCAGGGGGTTCCAGCCCTTCGTGCCGTGGTCGACGAAGGACAGCCGGTAAGGCGGGCCATACGGCTGTCCGTCATCGCCGGTCACGAGTGGGCGGGGAGTCACCTCAGTGTCAGTCTGCTCCGACCAGGCTGCGCGCTGGTTCGGGCAAAGCCGTTTGACTGTGGTCGGTCATACCGGCGCACCGGGATCGATGGGACGGTTGCGCAGTGCCGTCCCGGGCGGGGGTCTGACTCTTGAGATCTTTGACCGAAGTGTCCAGTCACAGGCGTGTCGACTGTCGTTGCGGGATGGCGCCTTCCGGTACCGAGCCACAGGGCGTGTCCCCATAGGGGCCTTGCCAAGTTTCAGGCGTCATCACGGTTCAGACCGCCCGGGCGGGCCGGTGCCATCCGTCCAGCATCACGTCATCACGTGGGAGGCGAACCATCATGACGAGCCGACAGCGCAGCACCTCATCGAGCGCGGGTCCTCCCGTTCGGCGCGAGGTCGTCCTGGGCGTGGACACGCACGGCGAGGTGCACGTTGCCGCCGTGCTCTCCCCGCTCGGGAAGATCCTCGGAACGGAGTCCTTTCCGGCGACGGCGGCCGGCTACCGGCAGCTGCTCGTGTGGGCCCGTAAGCGGGGTACCGTGCGCCGGGCCGGAGTAGAGGGCACCGGTACCTTCGGCGCGGGCCTGTCCCGCTACCTGCTGGCCCAGCAGATCCAGGTGTTCGAAGTGAACCGGCCCGACCGCTCGGCCCGCCGGCTGCTCGGGAAGTCGGACCCGCTCGACGCGCAGGCCGCCGCGCGGGCCGTGCTCAGCGGTCGCGCCCCGGCCCGGGCCAAGTCCGGCGACGGTCCGGTGCACAGCGCCCGGATCTTCAAGCTCGCCAAGGACTCCGCGGTCAAGGCCCGTACCCAGGCGATCAACCAGCTCAAGGCCGTCCTGGTCATTGCCGACCCCGTTCTGCGGGAACAGCTCTCCGGCCTGGGCAATGCCGAGTTGTTCCGCACCTGCGCGCGCCTCGGCCCGCACGACGCTGAGGGAGACGAGGACGCGGTGACCCAGGCCACCCACCTGACGTTGCGCATGCTCGCCGAGCGCGTCGAGCAGCTCACTGGGCAGATCAATGAGCTGAACCAGCGCCTGACCGGGCTCGTCGAACACCACGCCCCACAGCTGCTCGAACCGGTGGGCATCGGCCCGGACAGCGCCGTCACTCTCCTGATCACCATGGGAGACAACCCCGAGCGACTGAACACCGAGGCATCCTTTGCTGCCCTTTGCGGAGTCAGCCCCATCGAGTACTCCTCGGGCCGGAGGAGCACACGCCGGCTCAACCACGGCGGCGACCGCCAGGCGAACGCGGCCCTGCACCGCATCGTCTTCACCCGCCTGCGCCACGACCCGCGCACCCAGGCGTACTACGAACGCCGCACCCAGGAGGGCAAGACCCGACGCGAGATCATCCGATGCCTCAAGCGGTATGCCGCCCGAGAGGTCTTCAACCTGGTCAGACCGGTTTCCCTCGCCCCCGCGTTATAGGGGCGTCCGTGAGACGTGAGAGGGTCTGAGGCGTGAGTGAGACACCGTCGAACACCCTGCAATACCGCTTTGACGGGCCAGAAGAGGCTCCCGTCCTGATCCTGGGTCCCTCCCTGGGTACCACATGGCACATGTGGGACCGCCAGGTGCCGGAGCTGGCCGAGCAGTGGCGGGTCTTCCGGTTCGACCTCCCCGGCCACGGCGGCGCCCTCGCCCACCCGGCCGGCTCGGTCGCCGAGCTGACCGGCCGGCTGCTGGCCACGCTGGACGCGCTCGGGGTGCAGCGCTTCGGCTACGCCGGCTGCGCGCTGGGCGGCGCCGTCGGCATCGAGCTGGCCCTGCGCCACCCCGCACGGCTCGCCTCGCTCACACTGGTCGCGGCCTCGCCCCGGTTCGGCACCGCCGACGAGTTCCGGCAGCGCGGGGTGGTCGTCCGCACCAACGGGCTCGACCCCATCGCCCGCACCGCGCCGGACCGCTGGTTCACCGGCGGGTTCGCCGCCGCCCAGCCCGCGATCACCGAGTGGGCCGTACAGATGGTCCGCACCACCGACCCGGGCTGCTACATCGCCGCCTGCGAGGCCCTCGCCGCCTTCGACGTACGGGCCGAGCTGGGCCGGGTCGGTGTGCCGACCATGGTGCTGGTCGGCTCCGACGACCAGGTCACCGGGCCCGCCGAGGCCCGCACCCTGGTCGCCGGCATTCCGGACGCCCGGCTCGCGGTCGTCCCCGGCGCCTCCCACCTCGTGCCGGTCGAGCAGCCCGCGGCCGTCACCGATCTGCTCGTCCACCACTTCTCCACCGCCTGGCAGCAGCCCTTCGACACCGGACAGACCGCCCTGCCGGCCGCCCCGGCCGCCCCGGCCGTCCCGGTTCCGGTCCCGGCCGCGCCGCAGCCGGCGCCGGTCGCCGAGATCGCCCCCGCGGCCGTACCCGCCCGGGCCGCCGGGCGGACCGACCGGTACGAGACCGGGCTGAGGATCCGCCGCGAGGTGCTCGGCGACGCGCACGTGGACCGGGCGCTGGCACAGGCCGACGAGTTCTCCGGTGACTTCCAGGAGTTCGTCACCCGCTACGCCTGGGGCGAGATCTGGGACCGGCCGGGCCTGGACCGCCGCACCCGCAGCTGCATCACGCTCACCGCGCTGATCGCCGGCGGCCACCTGGAGGACCTGGCCCTCCACATCCGGGCGGCGCTGCGCAACGGGCTGACCCCGGACGAGATCAGGGAAGTGCTGCTCCAGACGGCCGTCTACTGCGGGGTGCCGGCCGCGAACGGCGCGTTCCGGGTGGCCCAGCGGGTCATCCGCGAGGAGACCACGCCCGCGGAGTGACGCCGGGCCGCGTGGCGCAGCGGGTCATCCGCGAGGAGACCGCCCGCGCAGTGACGCCGCGCCGGGCGGCCCCGCACGGCAGGATGGTGAGACATGAAGCTCACGAAGAAGTCGCACGCCTGTGTCCGCCTCGACAAGGAGGGGCGGACGCTCGTCATCGACCCGGGCGGGTTCTCCGAGGAGGACGCGGCGGTCGGTGCGGACGCGATCCTGATCACGCACGAGCACCCGGACCACTTCGACGAGGGCCGGCTGCGCGCCGCCCTGGAGGCGAAGCCGGGCGCCGAGATCTGGACCCTGAAGTCCGTCGCCGACCGGATCACGGCGGCCTTCCCGGGCCGGGTGCACACCGTCGGCCACGGGGACACCTTCACCGCCGCCGGCTTCGACGTACAGGTCCACGGCGAGCTGCACGCGGTCATCCACCCGGACATCCCGCGCATCACCAACGTCGGCTATCTGATCGACGACGGGAAGGTCTTCCACCCGGGCGACGCCCTGACCGTCCCGGACCACCCGGTACGGACCCTGATGCTCCCGGTGATGGCTCCCTGGAACAAGATCTCCGAGGTCATCGACTACGTCCGCGAGGTCGGCCCGCAGCGCGCCTACGACGTCCACGACGCTCTGCTCACCGATCTCGCCCGACCCATCTACGACCACCAGATCGGCGCCCTGGGCGGTACCGACCACCAGCGGCTCGCCCCTGGGACGTCCGCGGAGGTCTGAGCGCACGAGCCGGCGTTGTCGGACCCGCCAGGTAGGTTGTGAGGCATGCGCATCGCCACCTGGAACGTGAACTCGATCACCGCCCGTCTTCCCCGGTTGCTGGCCTGGCTGGAGAGCAGCGGCACCGACGTGCTCTGCCTCCAGGAGGCCAAGATCGCGGAGGCGCAGTTCCCGTTCGACCAGCTGCGCGAGCTGGGGTACGAGGCCGCGGTCCACGCGACCGGCCGGTGGAACGGCGTGGCGGTGCTCTCCCGCGTCGGCATCGAGGACGTGGTCAAGGGCCTGCCCGGCGACCCGGGCTACGACGGCGTGACCGAGCCGCGCGCCATCTCGGCGACCTGCGGCCCGGTCCGCGTCTGGTCGGTGTACGTGCCGAACGGCCGCGAGGTCGGCCACCCGCACTACGCGTACAAGCTCCAGTGGTTCGACGCCCTGGAGGCGGCCGTGCACGCCGACGCGCGGGGCACCCGCCCGTTCGCCGTACTGGGTGACTACAACGTGGCGCCGACGGACGACGACGTCTTCGACCCGGCCGCCTTCGAAGGCGCCACCCACGTCACCCCCGCCGAGCGCTCCGCCCTCGCCTCCCTGCGCGAGGCGGGCCTGACCGACGTGGTGCCGCGCCCGCTGAAGTACGACCACCCGTTCACGTACTGGGACTACCGTCAGCTCTGCTTCCCGAAGAACCGCGGCATGCGCATCGACCTGGTGTACGGCAACGAGCCGTTCGCGCGGGCCGTCAAGGACGCCTACGTCGACCGCGAGGAACGCAAGGGCAAGGGTGCCTCCGACCACGCGCCGGTGGTGGTCGACCTGGACGTGTGATGCCACGCTGGGTCCATGCACCTTCCGTTCCTGGGCCCCCGGCACAAGAAGAACGGTGAGGGCGGGGGTGCCCCCGCGGTGGGGCCCCCTCCCGCCCGAGCGAAGCCGAGCGCGCGGGAGCGTGCGAGCGCGGGGGAGCTGCCCGCCGACCCCGAGGCGGTCGCCGAGCTGCTGTCCGAGTGCGAGCTGCTCCGCTCGCAGGCGGCTCGGGCGGGCGTCCGCCTCGACGACACGCCGGCCTCCCTGGAGGCCCTGGACCAGATGGTCCCGCGCTGGCGGGACGACCCCGAGATCCTGCCCTGGCTGGCCCACGACGCCGGGCTGTACCTGGGCACGGTCGTGGTGCGCACCGTGCCCGGCGCCGCCTGGCGGATCCGGTCCGACGGCGAACCCGTCGTACGGCTCCCCTCCGGCCGTGCGGTCGAGGTGGTGCCGGCCGGCCAGGAGTGGGCCGCGACCGGGGTCCCCGAGCTGTCCCAGCTGTACGCCGAGATCGCCGAGACCTGAACCGGCGAGGACCTCGCCCCACCCTCGTTGACGTAAATACGGCTAATGCCCGAAAAGTGCGTGTCGTTCCTCAACTCCGCAGCCGTCTGGATAGGTTGCGGCAACCACGACACAGCTGAAAGTGAGTAGGGCTGCGGATGGCCGTCGATCCGTTGATCGAACTGCGGAACGTCAACAAGTACTACGGGGAGTTGCACGTCCTGAGGGACATCGACCTCACCGTCGGCAGGGGAGAGGTGGTCGTGGTCATCGGTCCCTCGGGCTCGGGCAAGTCGACGCTGTGCAGGACGGTCAACCGGCTGGAGACGATCCAGTCCGGCACCATCACGCTCGACGGGCAGCCGCTGCCCGCGGAGGGCAAGGCCCTCGCCCGGCTCCGCGCCGAGGTCGGCATGGTCTTCCAGTCCTTCAACCTCTTCGCCCACAAGACGGTTCTGCAGAATGTCTCCCTCGCCCAGGTCAAGGTCCGCGGACGCAAGAGGGTCGAGGCCGACCGCCGCTCCCGCGAACTCCTCGACCGCGTCGGCCTGCTGAACCAGGCCGGCAAGTATCCGGCCCAGCTCTCCGGCGGCCAGCAGCAGCGCGTCGCCATCGCCCGCGCGCTCGCCATGGAACCCAAGGCGATGCTCTTCGACGAGCCCACCTCCGCCCTCGACCCCGAGATGATCAACGAGGTGCTGGAGGTCATGCGGCAGCTCGCCCGGGACGGCATGACCATGATCGTCGTCACCCACGAGATGGGCTTCGCGCGGGCCTCCGCCAACCGTGTCGTCTTCATGGCCGACGGCCGCGTCGTCGAGGACCGCAGCCCGGAGGCGTTCTTCACGAACCCGAGGAGCGACCGCGCCAAGGACTTCCTCTCCAAGATCCTCAAGCACTGATCCGGGGGAGTGCGACCCGTGTTCCGTACCACCCGTGCCCCCCGCGCCCTGTGCGCGTTCCTCACCCTGCTGGCCACGGCCTGCGGCAAGGAGGGCAGTCCGCCCGGCAAAGGCCCGGCGCCCGAGGAACTCCCGCACTACCGGGTGGCCCGCGACGTCAGCCTGCCCGGCTCCCGGACCTGGACACGGGCGAAGAAGCGCGGCTACTTCGTCGTCGGCGCCAAGGAGGACCAGCCCTACCTCGGTGAGAGGGACCCGGCCACCGGCACCTACTCCGGATTCGACATCGAGATCGCCAAGATGATGTCCGCATCCCTCGGCTTCGCACCCGAGACGGTCCACTTCCGCACGATCGCCTCCGCGAACCGCGAAACCGCCCTCCAGAACGGCCAGATCGACTACTACGTCGGCACCTACACCATCAACCCGGGCCGCAAGAAACTCGTCGGCTTCGCCGGCCCCTACTACTTGGCGGGACAGTCGCTCCTCGTACGCAAGGACGAGAACGACATCCACGGCCCGCGGGACCTCGCCGGAAAACGCGTCTGCTCGGCGGCCGGTTCCACGCCGTACCAGCGCATCAAGGACGACTACCCGAAGGCGGTCCTGGTCGCCTACGACACCTACTCGGTCTGCGTCGACAACCTCCTCACCTACCAGGTCGACGCCGTCACCACCGACGACGCCATCCTCATCGGCTACGCGGCCAAGGCCCCCGGCGAACTCAAGGTCGTCGGCAGGCCCTTCTCGAAGGAGCCGTACGGCATCGGCGTCCCGCGCGGCGACAACGTCCTGCGCTTCGCCCTCGACGACGCACTGGAGGCACGCGAGAAGAACGGCGACTGGAAGAAGGCGTACGACGCCACGCTCGGCCTCTCGGGCGTGCCCGCCCCCCACCCGCCCGCCATCGACCGCTACCCGGCGAGCTGAGCGAGGACGGCATGAACGTACTGACAGACAACTTCTCGACCTACGGCGAGGGTTTCCTCGGCACCCTCGAACTGACCGTGTACGCCTCCCTGCTGGCCCTCGTCCTGGGCTTCGTGATGGCATCCTTCCGGGTCGCGCCCGTCGGCTCCCTGAGGGTCTTCGGCACCGTGTGGGTCACGGTGCTGCGCAACACCCCGCTGACGCTGCTGTTCTTCGCGGTGCTGCTCGGACTGCCCCGGTTCGGGCTCGTGCTGCCCTTCGAGGTGTTCGCGGTCCTCGCCCTCGGCTGCTACACCTCGGCGTTCATCTGCGAGGTGCTGCGCTCCGGCATCAACACCGTGCCCACCGGGCAGGGCGAGGCGGCCCGCAGCCTCGGGATGAGCTTCGGGCAGACCCTGTCGCTGGTCGTGCTGCCCCAGGCGTTCCGGTCCGTGATCCCGCCCGTCGGCTCCACCCTCATCGCGCTCGCGAAGAACTCCGCCATCGCGGGCGCGTTCAGCGTGACCGAACTGCTCGGCACGTACAAGACGCTCAACGAACTCGGCTACAGCGTCGTCTGGACGTTCGTCTGGATCGCCGTCGGCTACCTGATCATCACGCTCGCCATCAGCGCCCTGTTCCACGTGCTGGAGCGGCATTTCGGAGTCGCCCGATGACCGGGGCCACCGCGCTCTACGACGTCCCCGGCCCGCGCACCCACCGGCGCCACACCCTCTACGGCGTCCTGTCCGTCCTGGTCATCCTCGCGCTCGTCGCCTGGGTCCTGTACCTCCTCTTCGCCACCGGGCAGTTCACGTCGACCAAGTGGATGCCCTTCGCGTACCAGGGCATCCAGGAACTGCTGCTGCGCGGCCTCGGCAACACCCTCAAGGCGTTCGCGCTCGCGGCCGTCCTCTCCCTCGCCCTCGGCGGGGTGCTGGCCGCCGGCCGGCTGTCGGACCACCGGCCGGTGCGCTGGCTGTCCACGCTCGTCGTGGAGTTCTTCCGCGCCATGCCCGTCCTCGTGATGATCTTCTTCATCTTCGTGGCGCTGAAGGTGCAGCCGCTGCCCGCGCTGGTCGCCGGACTCGCCCTCTACAACGGCTCGGTCCTCGCCGAGGTCTTCCGCTCGGGTGTGAACGCCGTCGCACGCGGCCAGCGGGAGGCCGCGTTCGCGCTCGGCATGCGCAAGACGCAGGTCATGGCGCATGTCCTCGTCCCCCAGGCGGTACGCGCCATGCTGCCGGCCATCATCAGCCAGCTGGTGGTCGCCCTGAAGGACACCTCCCTCGGCTTTCTCATCACCTACGAGGAGTTCCTCCATGCCGGGAAACTCATCGCCTCCAACCTCGACTACGATTTGCCGTTCATCCCCGTGGTGATGGTGATCTCGCCGATCTACATCGGGATGTGCATGCTGCTCTCGTGGTTCGCCGGCTGGGTGTCCCGCCGTGAGCAGCGCAGCCCCAAGACCGAGGCCGTGGCGGTCGCCACGGCCGGCCCTGGGGCGCTGCTGCCGGGTGGGGAGCCCCCCATGGCCCCGAAACCATAAGGGGGGCGGCAGTTCACACGGGCCAGGCTCGTCCGGCGGCAGCCGGAGATCACTGCTCGCCGAGCGGGACGGACACGTACGACGGGTCGTCCGCGGGCGAGGAGAAGGTCAGCTGCGCGCCGGACGGGTTGTGCTCGGCGTAGAGCGGGTCGACGGTGTCGACCACCAGCGCGAGACGGTGCCCGGCGGGTACGTCGTAGGCCGTGGAGAACAGGTCCAGGTCCACGTCGAACGGTTCGCCGGGCGTTTGCCCGTGCCAGGTGAAGGGCGCGTGCGTGACCAGCTTGCCGATGCCGAGCGGGCCCACGTCGTACAGGTAGGCGATGAGGGTGCCGCTCTCCTTGGTCGGGGTGAGGGTGGTGTGCAGGCGGGCCGTGCCGCGCACGCGCTGCGCCTCGCCGTACCGCTCCGACTGCCACACGGCCGCCCAGCGGCGCGGCAGCAGCGGCATCGAGGCCATCGGCGGCAGCTGGGCGACCTGGTCCAGGATGCTGGAGAGGAAGACGATCCCGCCGTCCGCGCCGGAGTCGACGTTCGCGTGGATGGTGGTCGAGCCGGCGAGCGCCACCTTCTTCCGGGTGGCGGTGACCGACTTCCAGTCCGGGTAGCCCTCGTATCCCCCCGCGCTACGGGACTTCAGCCGGACCGGCTGCTCGCGGTCGACGCCGTTGTCGGCGCCCTTGAGGTAGTGGTCGAACCAGCGCCCGGTGTCCGTCCACACGTCGTTGGGCAGCCCGAACAGGCCGGTCAGTTCCGGGGTCGCGTGGTCGCCCGGGCGCAGTTGAAGCCGCTTCGGGACGGTCAGCTTCTCGTAGAAGGAGGCGTACTGGTTCACCGGGAAGACCGTGTCGCCCCAGGCGTTGGCGAGCATGACGGCGGCGCCGTTGCTGTTCAGCTGATCGACGAAGGTCGCGGCGGAACGTTTCCGCCCCCAGTCGATCATCTGCTGTTCCGTGGTCAGGTCGGAGGCGTAGAGGTTGTCGAAGATCTCACGCAGCTCGTGGCTCTCGCGGCCGGTGAGGGTGGCCGCACCGTCCAGCACGGCCGCCGCCTGGAGGTGCTGGGTGCGGCCCGAGTAGATCGAGTCGATCAGGTCGGCCCAGCCGCTGAGCGCGGCCACGGCCTTCACGCGCTTGTCCTGGGCGGCGGTGAGCAGGCTGATCCCGGCGCCGTAGGACACCCCCGCCATGCCGATGTGCCGGGGGTCGGCCGGAGTGTGCGCGAGGGCCCAGTCGATGACCTTGGAGGCGTCCGCCGTGTCGGGCGGACCGGCCACTTCTATCTCTCCGCCGGACTGCCAGAAACCGCGTACGTTGTAGGTGAGCACCACATAGCCGGCGTCGGCGAGCTTCTGCGCCTGGGCGAGGTATTCCACCTGGGGCAGGGCCCAGCTCGTGGGCAGCACGATGAGCGGGTAGCGGTGGGAGTCGTCGGCTCCGGCCGGTGCGACGACGTTCGCCTTCAGCACCGTCCCGCCCTCGCCGGTGATGTCGACGAAGCGGACGGACGGGGCGGCCTGTGCGGCCGGTGCCAGGCCGACGACGGTGCCGGCGACCAGCGCCGCCGAGACGGCTCCCGCGGCCGAGGCGCGCAGAGCGGTGCGACCGTGTCCCATGGGTCACTCCCTCACTTGGTTGAGTGCAAAGTGACCCGACGGTAACCGGCCTGACGTACCGCAAGTAACCCGTCGGTAAGTTACGTACCGGTAAAGGTTGTTGGTCTTTCACCCGGTTCCGGCGGCGGGTTCGGGCAGGGGAGTCCGCGCCGCCCGCGTCACGTCCGCCACCAGCTCCACCACATCGGGGCCGTATGCCTCGGAGTTGACCACCTTCAGCAGCAGAACGAAGGAGCCGGTCCCGTACGTGCGGGCCAGCCGCTCGTGGTGCCGGGCGAGATGGCGGGTGGCGGCCTGGTTGCTGACGGCGGTCTGGCCGCAGAAGAGGAAGACCGGGCGGGCCTCGCGCCGCTCGCCCGCGGTGAGCCGGGCGAGCAGCGCGTACTCGCTCCGGCCGCCGTCCAGGGGGTAGTCGCTGCCGTCGATGCGGAAGGCCCACCGGTCCGGCGCGGCCCCGGCCTCCGTGTTCACGCGCACGCCCGGCAGCAGAGAGGAGAGATGGGCGGCCATCCGGCGGTTCGAGGCGGGCCCCCCGAGGCAGAACTCCGTGCGCTCGCCGAAGCCCTGCCGGGCGGCGTCGTGCGCCACGACCTGCGCGTGCGCGTGGCAGTCCTTGATGAGCGCGGACAGTTCGAGCAGGGCGAACACGTCGTGCCGCATCACCGACAGCTCCGGCCCACCCGCGTTGCGGTTGACCACCAGCAGCGACTCCGCATGGTCGGGCAGCCCGAAGAACGCCTGCTTGCGCCGCAGCCTGCGCCGCCACAAGTAGGTGCGGGCGAGCCAGCCCAGCGCGGCGGAGACGCCCGCCGCCACGACCCCCAGGACGATGTTGCGCACGTCGTCGTTCATGGCCGCGCATGCTAGCGGCCCCGGGGGCCCCGTACGTACCGGTGTTCGATGTGTGACGTTCGTGTGGCGGCCCACCGAGGCGTACTGTCGGTACTGCACCGATCTGGTTACGCTGCGCGGACTGTCCCGACGGGAGGTACGCATGGGTCGTCCAGGTACGCGGAAGCTGGCGGTTCTGGCGGTGTCGGCCGCCGTGGTGTCGGTGGGGGCGGCGGCGCCACCCGCCGCCACGACGAGCGAGACGGTCCGCAAGGTCCCCGTGGCCGTCGGCTACGGCGGCGCGGTCGCCAGCGTCGACGCGGACGCCTCCGCTGCCGGCATCGAGGTGCTCAGACACGGCGGCAACGCGGTCGACGCGGCCGTGGCCACCGCCGCCGCGCTCGGCGTGACCGAGCCCTACTCCGCCGGCATCGGCGGGGGCGGCTACTTCGTCTACTACGACGCCAAGTCGCGCACGGTGCACACCATCGACGGCCGCGAGACCGCACCGCTGAGCGCGGACTCCGACCTGTTCACCGAGAACGGCAAGCCGCTCGCCTTCGCCGACGCCGTCAGCAGCGGCCTGGGCGTCGGCACCCCGGGCACCCCCGCCACCTGGCAGAAGGCGCTGGACCAGTGGGGCAGCAAGCGGCTCGGCGCCCTGCTGAAGCCCGCCGAGCGGCTGGCCCGCGACGGCTTCACCGTGGACGACACCTTCCGCTCGCAGACCGCGTCCAACGAGACCCGGTTCCGCTACTTCCCGGACACCGCGAAGCTGTTCCTGCCGGGCGGACGGCTCCCCGTCGTCGGCTCGACCCTGAAGAACCCGGAACTCGCCCGCACCTACGAGGAGCTGGGGCGCGAGGGCGTCGGCGCGGTCTACCGCGGTGACATCGGGGACGACATCGTCAAGACCGTCGAACGCCCGCCCGTGGACCCCGCCTCCGGCTGGAACGCCCGCCCCGGCAAGCTGGCCGAGAAGGACCTCGCCGTCTACCGCGCCAAGCTCCAGGCGCCCACCAGGACGTCGTACCGCGGTCTGAACGTGTACTCCATCGCACCCTCCTCCTCCGGCGGCACCACGGTCGGCGAGGCGCTCAACATCCTCGAGAGGACGAACCTCTCGAAGGCGAGCCAGGTGCAGTACCTGCACCACTTCATCGAGGCGAGCCGCATCTCCTTCGCCGACCGGGGGCGCTGGGTCGGCGACCCAGCCTTCGAGGACGTACCGGCCAAGCAGCTGCTGTCGCAGCGGTACGCCGACTCCCGCGCCTGCCTGATCAAGAACGACGCGGTGCTCACCAGCCCGCTCGCCCCGGGCGACCCGCGGCACCCGGCGGCCTGCGGCAAGGGCGGTACGGCGGCCCCGACGACGTACGAGGGCGAGAACACCACCCACCTGACGGTGGCCGACAAGTGGGGCAACGTCGTCGCCTACACGCTCACCATCGAGCAGACCGGCGGCAGCGGCATCACCGTCCCGGGCCGGGGCTTCCTGCTCAACAACGAGCTGACCGACTTCTCCTTCGCCCCGGCCAACCCGGCCGTGCACGACCCGAACCTGCCGGGCCCGGGCAAGCGCCCGCGCTCCTCGATCTCCCCGACGATCGTCCTGGACCAACGCGACAGGCCGGTGGTGGCGCTCGGATCACCCGGCGGCGCCACCATCATCACCACCGTGCTCCAGACCCTGACCGGGTTCCTCGACCGGCACCTGCCGCTGGTCGACGCCATCGCCGCACCGCGCGCCAGCCAGCGCAACGCGGCGAAGACGGAGCTCGAACCGGCCCTCTACGACAGCGACCTGAGGAAGCAGCTGGAGGCCCTCGGCCACTCCTTCTCGCTCAATCCCGAGATCGGCGCGGCGACCGGCGTGCAGCGACTGCCGAACGGCAAGTGGCTGGCCGCCGCCGAGAAGGTGCGGCGCGGCGGTGGCTCGGCGATGGTCGTGGACCCGGCGCGGTAGGTCTCACAACTCCGGTGCGGGCGGCCGGGCTTCCCCGGTCGCGGGGGTGGCGGGCGGCCGGGCTTCCTCGGTGCGGAAGTCCAGCCGTCCGTCGGTCACGTCCACCGTGACCCGGCTGCCCTCGGAGATCGTGCCGTCCAGCAGCAGCCGGGACAGCCGGTTGTCCACCTCCCGCTGGATGGTGCGGCGCAGCGGCCGGGCACCGTACTCCGGCTGGTAGCCGCGCTCGGCGAGCCAGTCGACGGCCGCGTCCGTGAACTCGACGCGCACGCCCTGGCCGTCCAGCAGCCGGCGGGTGCTCTCCAGCAACAGGTCGGTGATCTGCCGCAGTTGCTCGCTCGTCAGCTGCCGGAAGACCACGATCTCGTCGATCCGGTTGAGGAACTCCGGCCGGAAGTGCTCGCGCAGCGGCCGCAGGATCTGCTCGCGCCGCGCCTCCTCGTCGGCGTCCGCGCCACCTGGCCCGAACCCGATCCCGGCGCCCCGCCGGGTGATCGCCTCGGAGCCCAGGTTGCTGGTCATCACGATGACCGTGTTGGTGAAGTCCACCGTCCGGCCCTGGGAGTCGGTGAGCCGGCCGTCGTCGAGCACCTGGAGCAGGATGTTGAAGACGTCGGGGTGCGCCTTCTCCACCTCGTCCAGCAGAAGCAGCGAGTAGGGGTGCCGGCGCACCACCTCGGTGAGCTGCCCGGCCTCCTCGTGGCCGACGTACCCGGGCGGGGCGCCCACCAGCCGGGAGACGGTGTGCCGCTCCTGGTACTCGCTCATGTCCAGGCGCACCATGCGGTCCTCGCTGCCGAACAGTGCCTCCGCGAGCGCCCGGGCCAGCTCGGTCTTGCCGACGCCGGTCGGGCCGAGGAAGAGGAAGCTGCCGATCGGCCGGCGGGGACTCGCGAGCCCCGCGCGGGAGCGCAGCACCGCCTCGGACACCACCGAGACGGCCTCCTCCTGGCCGACCACCCGCTGATGCAGGTGCTCCTCCAGGCCGAGCAGCCGCTCCTTCTCCTCCTGGGTCAGCCGGCTGACCGGGATGCCGGTCTGCCGGGACACCACCTCGGCGATGGCCTCCGCCGTCACCTCCAGCTGTCCCTCGTCGGCCTTGTCCTCGTTGCTGGCCTCCACGATCTGCCGCTTCAGCTCGGCGATCCGGTCGCGCAGCTGTTTGGCCTGCTCGTAGTCCTCGTCCGCGACCGCCTGGTCCTTGTCCCGGACCAGTTGCTCGACCGAGCGCTCCAGCGCGCGGACGTCCGTGCCCTTGGTCCCGGCGCCGAGCCGGACCCGGGCGCCCGCCTGGTCTATCAGGTCGATCGCCTTGTCCGGCAGCCGCCGGTCGGTGAGGTACCGGTCCGACAGCTCCACGGCGGCGACCAGCGCCTCGTCGGTGTACTGGACCTGGTGGTGCGCCTCGTACCGGTCGCGCAGTCCGCGCAGGATCTCGACCGTGTCCGCGACGGTCGGCTCGGGCACCAGGATCGGCTGGAACCGGCGGGCCAGCGCCGCGTCCTTCTCGATCCGGCGGAACTCCTCCAGCGTGGTCGCGCCCACGATGTGCAGCTCGCCCCGGGCGAGGGCCGGCTTGAGGATGTTGCCGGCGTCCATCGCGCCGCCCTCGCCGCCGGAGCCGGCGCCGACGACGGTGTGCAGCTCGTCGATGAACACGATCAGCCGGTCGGAGTGGGCGCGGATCTCCTCCACGATGTTGTTCAGCCGCTCCTCGAAGTCACCCCGGTAGCGGGTGCCGGCCACGACCCCGGTGAGGTCCAGGGCGACGACCCGGCGGCCCGTCAGGACGTCCGGGACGTCGCCGTCCGCGATGCGCTGGGCGAGGCCCTCGACGACGGCCGTCTTGCCGACCCCCGCGTCCCCGATGAGGACCGGGTTGTTCTTGCCGCGCCGCGACAGCACCTCGATGGTCTGCTCGATCTCCATGTCCCGGCCGATGACCGGATCGACCCGGCCCTGCCGGGCCAGCTCGGTCAGATCCCGGCCGTACTTGTCCAGGGTCGGCGTGCCGGTGGGCCGCTGCCGCTCCGGGCGCGGCTGCGCGGTCTCCGGGGCCTCGGGCGGCATGCCGCCCGCCGAGAACCGGGCCGCGTTCAGGATGTGCCCGGCCGCCGAGTCGGGGTTCGAGGCCAGCGCGCTCAGCACGTGCTCCGGGCCGATGTACCCGGCGCCGCTCGCCCGGGCCATGTCGTGCGCGTCCAGCAGGGCGCGCTTGACGGCCGGGGTCAGCGACAGCGACGTCGGCGGGGGTGCCTCGCCCGGCGGGTGCTGGACCGGGCCGGCCCGGTCGTCGATCTCCGTCGCGAGCGAGTCCGGGTCCGCGCCCGCCCGGCTCAGCAGGCTCCGGGTGGGCTCCGCCGACACGGCGGCGCGCAGCAGGTGCTGGGTGTCCAGATCCCGGCTGCCGTGCTCGGCGGCGTACTGGGCGGCTCCTCTGACCAGCTCCCGGGCCGGCTGGCTGAGCAGGCGGCCGATGTCGATGTGGCGTGGCCCTTGCGCTCCGCCGGGCAGGCCGCCGAAGAAGCGGGCCATGAATTCACCGAAGGGGTCAGGAGGGTAGCCGTTGGTCATGGCGTGGGTTCCTTCGCTGACGACGAGCGGAGCGACCGGGTAACCCGGGGGCGGGTTGCTCATGCCCACGATGACACGATCCGTGGGGGCGGGCATGTTCGCCCAGGGGGCCCCTGCCCGGCCGGCGGCCAGGGGCCGTCGGGGCCGCTCGCGCCCGCGTGACGCGGCCGCTCGTCGGCCCGGTCCCCGCGACCGTCAGGGGGCTTCCCTGGCCGTCAGGATCCGGGGACCGGCGTCCGTGACGGCCACGGTGTGCTCGGCGTGGGCGGCCCGGGAGCCGTCGGTCGTGCGGAGTGTCCAGCCGTCGGCCGCCGCGCGGTAGGTGTCCACGCCGCCCGCGATCAGCATCGGTTCGATGGCGAGGACCATGCCGGGGCGCAACGGGAGGCCGCGGCCGGGGCGGCCCTCGTTGGGCACCCCGGGGTCCTCGTGCATACGACGGCCCACGCCGTGGCCGCCGAAGTCCTGCGGGATGCCGTACCCGCCCGCACGGCAGACCCGGCCGACGGCGTGCGCGATGTCGCCGATGCGGTTGCCGGCCACGGCCGCCGCGATGCCCGCCGCCAGGGCCCGTTCCGCGGTCTCGATCAGCCGGAGGTCCGCCGGGCGCGCGCGGCCCACCACGAAACTGATCGCCGAGTCGCCGACCCAGCCGTCCAGCTCGGCGCCGCAGTCGACGGAGAGCAGGTCGCCGTCGCGCAGCCGGTAGCGGGTGGGGATGCCGTGCACGATCGCGTCGTTCACCGAGGCGCAGATCACCGCGGGGAAGGGGGTCGGCGCGAAGGAGGGGCGGTAGCCGAGGAACGGCGAGGACGCCCCCGCCTCACGCAACACCTCCCGGGCCACCTCGTCCAGCTCCAGCAGCGGGACGCCGACGCGTGCCGCCTTCCGTACGGCCGTCAGGGCCCGGCCGACGACCTGGCCCGCCGCGTGCATCGCGTCGATCGACGCGTCCGTCTTCAGTTCCACCATGCCAATTACTATACCGGTATTTAAATGGGGTCGGGTGCAGGGCAGAATGGGGGCATGGTGCGCACCCCCCTGACTCCGGAAGAACGCGAACGCGGCGAGCGGCTCGGGCGGCTGCTGCGCGCGGCGCGCGGCGACCGCAGCATCGCCGACGTGGCCGCCGAGGCGGGTGTCTCGGCCGAGACACTCCGCAAGATCGAGACGGGCCGGGCGCCGACACCGGCGTTCTTCACGGTGGCCGCGCTGGCGGGCGCTCTCCGTCTGTCCATGGACGAACTGGCCGCGCTGTGCGCCCTGGTGGCCGTCTGAGCCGACCGCGCGCCGCTGGAAAACTCTCCGTAGCAAGCCCGTAACACGACTGGTGTTGCCTACCGGACGGAGTGCCGGCGGTCGGGCGGGAGGTGGGCGATGGCCGCGGATCGACTCCCCGGCCGGGTAGGGGAGTTCGCGAGCTACCTGGACGCCCTGCTGGCGCGCGTCGATCCGCGCGGCGGCTGGAGCGGGGTCTTCTGGCAGCGGGACCCCGAGGGCATGCGCGCGTGCCTCGACGGGCGTGAGGTGCTGCCGTGGGACGTGATGGAGGCGCTGCTGGACGACTTCGGCGCGGCGTACGGTTCCGCCGCCGCGGCGGCCGAGCGGCAACGGGCCCGCGCCCTGCACGCCGCCGCCGTCGCCGCGTACGACGCCCGGCCCGGTGCCCGGGACGCCCTCGTCGACCGGCTCGACGTGATGCTGCGCGAACGGCGGTACGCGGCGGAACGCCACGCCGAGCTGACCCGCCTGCTGTCGGCGCCGGCGACCGCGGAGGAGGCCGACTCCCTCCGCCTCGACCTCGCCTGGGCCGACGACGACCATGCCCGCGCCGCGGCCCGCTGCACCGAACTGGGCACACGCCTCGCCGACCTGGACCGACGTCCGACGCCGGGGGGAGCGGATGCGCGCGGGGGCGCGGACGCCCGGGGGCGGGACGAGTCCGTCGCGTCGGGTGCCGGTGCGGGTGCGGGTGCGGGTGCCAGGGCGGGTGCGGGTGCTGGTGCCGGTGCCGGTGCCGGTGCCGGAGAGGGTGAACGGCGTCGGCGGCGCCGGGGGAGTGCGCGGTTCGCCGGGATCGTCGACGAGGAGGAGGCCGTCCCTATCGCCGCGCCGCAGGCGTCCGCCGGTGTGCCGGACGCTGCCGCCGGGCGCCCGACGCCACGGGGGGCCCGCTTCGCCGGTGCCGCGGAGCCGGCCGCGCCGGTGCCGGGAGTCGTGGCTGTGGACGAGGGGGCCGCTCCGGTTGTCGCGGGGGCCGTCGAGCGGCTGGCCCGGCTGCGGGCCGAGGGGCGCACCGGGGAGGCGCACGCGCTGCTCGTCGAGGCCGTGCGGTGGCCCGTCGGCCGGCTGCCGCTGCTCGCCGACGCCCTGCACCGTGCCGGGCTCGGCGCCGACTGGGCCACGTTGCTGTGGGAGGCGGCCGCGCTGCCCGCCGAGTCGCTGGTCGCCGCCGCCGACGCGCTCACCGCGGCCGGGCGCGCCGACGACGGCCGGCAGATGCTGCGGCAGGGCGTGGCGCGACCCGCGGAGCAGATCGGCGCGGCCGTGCTGCGGCTGGAGGACGAGGGGCGGCACCGGGAGGCGCGGGCGCTCCTGGACGCCTGCGTGCGCGCCCGCACTCCGGAGGAGGCCGCCCGGTGCGCCGCCCCCGGCCCCCGGCGCCTCGTCCCGCTGCTGCTCCAGGCCGCGCGCGACGTCTCCGACGAGCGGCACTGGGACCTCGTGCACGCGCTGCGCGTCGCCGGGCACGCGCCGTGACCGGACGCCGCCGACAGCGTCCCGATGTGCCCCGGTCCGCCCCCCGGCCGTCGGATCCGCTCACCCACAGGGGTGTGAAACGTGATCGACTCCGCGCGTTGACGACGATGGTCTTGGCAAGGGCCTCGCGGAGGCTTACTTTCGTGCCTCTACGCCCTGCTCTACGGGCGTAGAGCTCTGAGGTCGTGTCGAAGGAGCAGCTCATGGCCAACGTCGTCCGCGCCGCTCTGGTCCAGGCCACCTGGACCGGCGACACCGAGTCCATGGTGGCGAAACACGAGGAGCACGCCCGCGAGGCCGCCCGCCGGGGCGCGAAGATCATCGGATTCCAGGAAGTCTTCAACGCCCCCTACTTCTGCCAGGTCCAGGAGCCGGAGCACTACCGCTGGGCCGAGCCGGTGCCCGACGGGCCGACCGTGCGCCGGATGCGCGAACTGGCCCGCGAGACCGGCATGGTGATCGTCGTCCCCGTCTTCGAGGTCGAGCAGTCCGGCTTCTACTACAACACCGCCGCCGTGATCGACGCCGACGGCACCTACCTCGGCAAGTACCGCAAGCACCACATCCCGCAGGTCAAGGGCTTCTGGGAGAAGTACTACTTCAAGCCCGGCAACCTGGGCTGGCCCGTCTTCGACACCGCCGTCGGCAAGGTCGGCGTCTACATCTGCTACGACCGGCACTTCCCCGAGGGATGGCGGCAACTCGGACTGAACGGCGCCCAGTTGGTCTACAACCCGTCCGCCACCCACCGGGGCCTGTCCGCGCACCTGTGGCAGCTCGAACAGCCCGCCGCGGCCGTCGCCAACGAGTACTTCGTCGCCGCCATCAACCGGGTGGGGCAGGAGGAGTACGGCGACAACGACTTCTACGGGACGTCGTACTTCGTCGACCCGCGCGGGCGGTTCGTGGGTGAGCCGGCCGGCGACAAGGCCGAGGAACTCCTCGTCCGCGACCTGGACTTCGACCTCATCGAGGAAGTGCGGCAGCAGTGGGCCTTCTACCGCGACCGCCGCCCCGACGCCTACGAAGGGCTGGTGCAGCCGTGAACGACCTCTACTCCCGCCACCGCCGTGTCATGCCCGACTGGCTCGCCCTCTACTACGACGACCCGATGGAGATCACCCACGGCGAGGGACGGCACGTCTGGGACTCCGCCGGCCGCAGGTACCTGGACTTCTTCGGCGGCATCCTGACCACGATGACCGCGCACGCGCTGCCCGAGGTGACCAAGGCGGTCAGCGAGCAGGCCGGACGGATCATCCACTCCTCGACCCTGTACCTCAACCGGCCGATGGTCGAACTCGCCGAGCGCGTCGCCCAGGTGAGCGGCATCCCGGACGCCCGGGTGTTCTTCACGACCTCCGGCACCGAGGCCAACGACACCGCCCTGCTGCTCGCCACCGCCCACCGGCGCAGCAACACCGTCCTGGCCATGCGCAACAGCTACCACGGCCGCTCCTTCAGCGCGGTCGGCATCACCGGCAACCGCGGCTGGTCCCCGACCTCCCTGTCGCCGTTGCAGACGCTGTACGTCCACGGCGGCGTGCGCACCCGGGGGCCGTTCGCCCACCTCGACGACCGCGCGTTCATCGACGCCTGCGTCGCCGACCTGAAAGACGTCCTCGGCCACACCCGGCCACCGGCCGCGCTGATCGCCGAACCCGTCCAGGGCGTCGGCGGGTTCACCTCGCCGCCCGACGGACTGTACGCGGCCTTCCGTGAGGTGCTGAACGCCCAGGGGATCCTGTGGATCGCCGACGAGGTGCAGACCGGCTGGGGCCGCACCGGCGACCACTTCTGGGGCTGGCAGGCGCACGCCCGCAGCGGACCGCCGGACATCGTCACCTTCGCCAAGGGCATCGGCAACGGCATGTCCATCGGCGGCGTCATCGCCCGCGCCGAGATCATGAACTGCCTGGACGCCAACAGCATCTCCACCTTCGGCGGCACCCAGATCACCATGGCCGCCGGCCTCGCCAACCTCGGCTACCTCCTCGAACACGACCTCCAGGGCAACGCCCGGCGCGTCGGCGGACTGCTCATCGAGCGGCTGCGCGCGATCGGCGCCCAGCTGCCCGGGGTGCGGGAGGTCCGCGGACGCGGGCTGATGATCGGTGTCGAGCTGGTCAAGCCCGGCACGGACGACGCCGACCCACAGGCCGCCGCCGCCGTGCTGGAGGCGGCCCGCGAGGGCGGCCTGCTCATCGGCAAGGGCGGCGGACACGACACCAGCGCCCTGCGGATCGCCCCGCCGCTGTCGCTGACCGTCGCCGAGGCCGAGGAGGGCGCGGCCGTCCTGGAACGCGCGCTGCGCAGCACGTACGAGAGCGGCTGAGCCGCACCAGCACGCCGTCGGGGAGCACGTACGAGAGAACGGGTGTACGGCCATGACCACCACCTCGGAGTACCGGCACACCGGACCCCAGCCGCCCGAACCGGTGCTGTCGGTGCGCCAGGTGCTGGCCCTGGAGCGGGTGCTCGCCGGAGAGCCCGAGGTGGTGGCCGGCCGGGACCGGCTCGACCGGCCGGTGCGCTGGGTGCACGTCGCCGAGGCCGCCGACGTCGGCGTGATGCTCAGCGGTGGGGAGATGGTCCTCACCACCGGTGTGCTGCTCGCCGGGGACGAGGCCCGGCAGGCCGAGTACATCCGGTCCCTGCACCGGGCGGAGGCGGCGGCCGTCGTCCTCGGCCTCGGGCGGGCCTTTCCCGCCCCGCCCGAGGTCATGCGCCGGGCCGCCGAGCGCTGCGGGCTGCCCATGGTCGTCCTGCACCGGCCGTTCCCCTTCGCCGAGCTGACCGAGGAGGTGCAGTCCCGGCTGATACGGCGCAAGTTCGCCGCGATCAGCATGTCGGAGACCGTCCGGACCGCCCTCACGGGACTGATCACGGCCGGCGCCCCGCCGCAACGGCTGCTCGACGAGATCGCCCGGCACAGCGGCTGCCCGGTCGTCGTCACCAACCTCGCCCACCGCGTCCTCGGCACGGCGGGGGAGCGGTCCGCGGTGGACGACGTGCTGCGCGACTGGGACCGGATCGCCCGGCAGGCGGGCGGCACCGCCGGCGACGGCTGGATCCGCGCCGAGCTGGGCGGACGAGGGGAGCGCTGGGGCCGGCTGCTGCTGTGCGGCTACCGGGGCGAGCCGGCCACCGGACGGATGCTCGCCGACCGGGCCGCCGAGGCCCTGGTGCTGCACCGGATGCTCGGCAACGGCTCCGCGCACAGCTGGGAGGAACAGTCCGCGCAGGGCCTGCTGACCGACCTCGTCTCCGGGGTCGTACCGGCCCGGCAGCTGCTGCCGCGGGCCCGGGCGGCCGGACTGCCGGTGGGCCGGCGGACCTTCGTGCCGCTCGTCGTGCGCGACCGCGGCCCCGAGCAACTCGACCGGGTGCTCCGCCTGCTGGGACTGCCGGGCATCGTCGCCGAACTCGCCGACGGGGCCGCGGCCGTGCTGCTCAGCCTCGCCCGCGACCAGGACGCCGAGGCGCTCACCGCGCACTTCGCGGCCCGGCTGCGGACCCGGGAGCCGGTCGTGGTCGCCGCCGCCGCTGCCCGTACCGCCTGGGAGGAGGTGCCCGACGGGCTGCGCGAGGCCCGGCACGTCGCGGACGCCGTCGCCGGTTCCTCCGCCGCCCTGGAGCTGCCGGCCGTCGTACGGCTGCGGGACGTCCATCTGCGCGGCCTGGTGCGGATGTTGCGCGACGACCCGCAGGTGCAGTCCTTCGCCGAGCGCGAGCTGGACGGGCTGCTGAGCGAGCCCGAGCCGGAGCTGCTGAGCGTCCTGCGGACGTATCTGGCGACGGGCCGCAACAAGTCCCGCACCGCGCTGCTCCACCACGTCTCCCGGCCGGCCCTGTACCGCCGCCTGGAGGCCATACAGGCTCGCCTCGGTGTCGACCTGGACGACTTCGAACAGGCGGCGTCCGTGCACATCGCGCTCCTCGCGCACGACGCGCAACAGGGGTGAAACATGCGAAGACCTGCGACAACGGCGGTGAAACATGGGCCCACGCACACGTGACACGGTGGCACGCCGACCGCCCGCGGACGTGACACGCTGCCCGTCGAACCGGCTCCCCGCACTTCCTAGGCTCACCGGACAACGAGCCGACGGAGGTCCCGATGAGCCGAGTGATCCGTGCCGCCCTCTTCCAGACCGCCTGGACCGGCGACAAGGAATCCATGATCCAGGTCCACGAGCAGGCGGCCCGCGACGCCGCCGCTCAGGGCGCCCAGGTCCTCTGTTTCCAGGAGCTGTTCTACGGCCCCTACTTCTGCCAGGTCCAGGACACGGCGTTCTACGAGTACGCCGAGCGGATCCCCGAGGGCCCGACCGTCCAGCGTTTCCAGGCCCTCGCCCGCGAGCTGGGCATCGTCCTGGTCCTGCCCATGTACGAGGAGGAGCAGCCGGGCGTCCTCTACAACACCGCGGCGGTGATCGACGCGGACGGCTCCTACCTCGGCAAGTACCGCAAGACCCACATCCCCCAGGTGCGGGGCTTCTGGGAGAAGTTCTACTTCCGCCCGGGCAACACCGGCTGGCCCGTCTTCGACACCGCCGCCGGCCGGATCGGCGTCTACATCTGCTACGACCGTCACTTCCCGGAAGGCTGGCGGGCACTGGGGCTCGCCGGTGCCGAGATCGTCTTCAACCCCTCGGCCACCTCGCGCGGCCTCTCCCGCTACCTGTGGCAGCTGGAACAGCCGGCGGCGGCCGTCGCCAACGAGTACTTCGTCGGCGCGATCAACCGGGTCGGCGTCGAGGACCTGGGCGACAACGACTTCTACGGCACCACGTACTTCGTGGACCCGGAGGCCCAGTTCGTCGGCGAGCCGGCGAGCGACAAGGAGACCGAACTCGTCGTCCGCGACCTGGACCTGGCCAAGCTCAAAGAGGTCCGCGACCGCTGGCAGTTCTACCGCGACCGGGCGCCCGGCGCGTACGGGCCGCTGACGGCACCGTAAAAGCGCGGGCCGTACGAGCGCCCCGAAGGGGCGCGGGACGGTGCCCGGTGTACGGCTGCCGCCGCGCGGGCGCGACCAGCCACCGACGACCCGCACGCGACCACGAAGGAGAGGGCCCATGAGCCGCCGAACAGTCATCCGCGGTGGTCTCGTCATCACCGCGTCGGACGAGATCCACGCCGACGTCCTGATCGAGGAGGGCCGCATCGCCGCCCTCGCCGCCTCCGGCACCCCCGCCGCCGGGGCGTTCACCGCCGACCGGGTCATCGACGCCGGCGGGAAGTACGTCATCCCGGGCGGCGTCGACGCCCACACCCACATGGAGCTGCCGTTCGGCGGCACCTCCGCCTCCGACACCTTCGAGACCGGCACCCGGGCCGCGGCCTGGGGCGGCACGACGACCATCGTGGACTTCGCGGTGCAGAGCGTCGGCCACACCCTGCGCGAGGGCCTGGACACCTGGCACGCCAAGGCCGAGGGCAACTGCGCGATCGACTACGCCTTCCACATGATCGTCTCCGACGTGAACCCCGGGACGCTCAAGGAGATGGACCTGCTGGTCGAGGAGGGCGTGACGAGCTTCAAGCAGTTCATGGCCTACCCGGGGGTCTTCTACTCCGACGACGGGCAGATCCTGCGCGCCATGCAGCGCTCCGCCGACAACGGCGGACTGATCATGATGCACGCCGAGAACGGCATCGCCATCGACGTACTGGTCGAACAGGCGCTGGCCCGCGGCGAGACCGACCCGCGGTACCACGGCGAGGTCCGCAAGGCCCTGCTGGAGGCCGAGGCCACGCACCGCGCCATCCGGCTGGCCCAGGTCGCCGGAGCCCCGCTGTACGTGGTGCACGTCTCGGCCATGGAGGCGGTGGCGGAGCTGGCCCGCGCCCGGGACGACGGGCTGAACGTCTTCGGGGAGACCTGCCCGCAGTACCTGTTCCTGTCCACCGACAACCTCGCCGAACCGGACTTCGAGGGCGCCAAGTACGTGTGCAGCACTCCGCTGCGGCCTCGCGAACACCAGGCGCGGCTCTGGCAGGGCCTGCGCACCAACGACCTCCAGGTCGTCTCCACCGACCACTGCCCCTTCTGCTTCACCGGCCAGAAGGAACTGGGCCGCGGCGACTTCTCCAAGATCCCCAACGGCCTGCCGGGCGTGGAGAACCGTATGGACCTGCTCCACCAGGCGGTCGTCGACGGGCACATCTCCCGCCGCCGCTGGATCGAGATCGCCTGCGCCACCCCGGCCCGGATGTTCGGCCTGTACCCGAAGAAGGGCACCATCACCCCGGGGGCGGACGCGGACGTCGTCATCTACGACCCGCACGCCGAACAGGTGATGTCCGCCGAGACCCACCACATGAACGTCGACTACTCCGCGTACGAGGGCACACGCGTCACCGGCCGGGTCGAGACGGTCCTGTCGCGTGGCGAACTCGTCGTCGACCAGCGGGAGTACACCGGACGCGCCGGGCACGGCGTCTACACCCCGCGTTCCACCTGCCAGTACCTGAACTAGGAGTGGTGCCCATGGACTTCGGACTCGTCCTGCAGACCGACCCGCCCGCCTCCCGCGTCGTCAGCCTGATGAAACGGGCCGAGCGCAACGGCTTCCGCTACGGCTGGACGTTCGACTCCGCCGTGCTCTGGCAGGAACCGTTCGTGATCTACAGCCAGATCCTCGCGAACACCCGGCACCTGAAGGTCGGCCCGATGGTCACCAACCCGGGCACCCGCACCTGGGAGGTCACCGCCTCCACCTTCGCCACCCTCAACGACATGTTCGGCAACCGCACCGTCTGCGGCATCGGCCGCGGCGACTCCGCGATGCGCGTCGCCGGGCGCAAACCCAACACCCTCGCCCGGATCAGCGAGGCCATGAAGGTCATCCGCGCCCTCGGCCGCGGCGACGAGGCCGATCTCGGCGGCACGAAGATCCGCTTCCCCTGGGTCCAGGAGGGCGCCGAACTCCCCGTCTGGATGGCGGCCTACGGCCCCAAGGCGCTGAAGATGACCGGTGAGGAGGCCGACGGCTTCATCCTCCAGCTCGCCGACCTCTACCTGACCGAATACATGGTGAAGGCCGTCAAGGACGCGGCGACGGCGGCCGGCCGTGACCCGTCCGAGGTGACCGTCTGCGTCGCCGCCCCGGCGTACGTCACCGAGGACGACTCGCCCGAGGCCCTCGCCCACGCCCGCGATCAGTGCCGCTGGTTCGGCGGCATGGTCGGCAACCACGTCGCCGACCTGGTCGCCAAGTACGGCGAACACTCCGCCCAGGTCCCCGAGGAACTCACCGACTACATCAAGGCCCGGCAGGGCTACGACTACTCCCACCACGGACGCAGCGACAACCCGGACACCCGGTTCGTGCCCGACGAGATCGTGGACCGGTTCTGCGTCATCGGCCCCGTCGAGAAGCACGTCGAGAAGCTGAAGGCACTGAGAGCCCTGGGCGTCGAGCAGTTCGCGGTGTACGACATGCACGACGCGCAGGAGGCCACGATCGACGCCTACGGCACGAAGGTGATCCCGGCCGTCAACGCCTGACCCCGCTCCCCGCCCCCCACGCCCCTCTTGGTCTCCCCTCCCCGCCGTCCCGGGGAGGGGGCTGGTGCCCGCACGGCCTCTCCCGATCCGCCTCTCCCCGATTGGCCAGCCCATGACCGACTCCGCCCCCGCGGCCATACCGCCCTCCGGTCAAGTCACCCTCCCCGACGGGCGCGTGGAACTCGCCCCCGGCACACCGCCGCCCAGCGGCCCCTACGCCAACGACGACCTGCTCCCGGTCCCCGCGACGGGGCGGACATGGACGACGTACAACTTCTCGGCACTGTGGGTCGGCATGGCCCACAACACCGCGTCCTGGACCCTCGCCTCGGGCCTGATCGCCGTCGGGATGGACTGGAAGCAGGCGGTGTTCACCATCGCCCTCGCCAACCTGATCGTGCTGGTGCCGATGCTGCTGACCGGGCACGCGGGCCCCAAGTACGGCATCCCCTTCCCGGTCTTCGCCCGCGCCTCCTTCGGTGTCCGAGGCGCCAACCTTCCTGCGGTCGTCCGGGCGTTGGTGGCCTGCGGCTGGTTCGGCATCCAGACCTGGATCGGCGGCGAGGCGATCTACTTCCTCGCCGGGAAGCTGATCGGCGACGGCTGGTCGAACGCCGCGCACCTCGGCGGCCACGCCTGGACCATGTGGCTGTCCTTCGCGATCTTCTGGGTCGTCCAGGTCGCGATCATCTACCGGGGCATGGAGACCATCCGCCGCTTCGAGAACTGGGCCGCGCCCTTCGTCCTCGTCGGCGCCTTCGTGATGCTGTGGTGGATGAGCAGCAAGGCCGGCGGCGTCGGCCCGCTCTTCGACCAGCCCTCCAGGCTGGGCTGGGACGGGGACTTCTGGGATCTGTTCTGGCCCTCGTTGATGGGCATGATCGGGTTCTGGTCCACCTTGAGCCTGAACATCCCGGACTTCACCCGGTACGGACGGAGCCAGAAGGCGCAGACGTGGGGCCAGGCCCTGGGCCTGCCGACCACCATGACCCTGTTCGCGTTCCTGTCGGTGCTGGTCACCTCGGGCTCGCAGGCGGTGTACGGCGAGCCGGTCTGGGATCCGGTGCAACTGGCGGCGAAGACGGACAACGTGGTCGGCCTGCTCTACGCGCTCGTCACGGTCCTGGTGGCCACCCTCTCGGTGAACATCGCGGCCAACCTGGTCTCGCCCGCCTTCGACTTCTCCAACGTGGCGCCCAGGAAGGTGAGTTTCCGCACCGGAGCGCTCATCACCGCCGTCCTGGCGGTCCTGATCTTCCCGTGGAAGCTGTACTCCGACCCGCAGGGCTACATCTTCACCTGGCTCGGCCTGGTCGGCGGCCTGCTCGGCACGGTCGCGGGCATCCTCGTCACCGACTACTGGCTGCTGCGCCGCACCCGGCTGGACCTCGCCGACCTGTACCGCGCGGGCGGCCGTTACTGGTACGCCGGCGGCTGGAACTGGCGGGCGGTCGCCGCCTTCCTGGCGGGTGGCGTCCTCGCGGTCGGTGGCGCGAGCTTCAAGCCGCTGATCGACGGCCGTCCCGTCCCGGCACTGTCCCCGCTCGCCGACTACGGGTGGGCGGTGGGCCTGGGCACCTCCTCGGTGCTGTACCTGGCGCTGACCCTTGCCCTGGGCCGGGGCGGCCGCACCGGCTGAGCCCGTCATCCTCCGCGGCGGCGATGCCGGTGCGGACGCGGCCGGGGCTTCCGCCCGGCCGGCCCGACGGTCCGGCACCGGCGGCCGGGGCTCAGCCCTCGCCGCCGCCCAGCGCGGCCACCGCGGACTTCGCCGCCTTGATGGCCCCCTTGTTGATCTCGTCGGTGCCGGGGGCCTTCTTGGACTCGAAGTCACTGCCGCTGTAGGTGACGACGACGAGGGCGTTGGCGACGCGGACCAGCACCACGCCCTCGCGGGTCTGCTGCTCGTCCTCCGTGGTGAGGTTCACGACCGAGTAGGCGCCGTCCCCGAGCCCCGGGACGGCCCCGCCGCCGCTCCTCTCCTCGACCCGCTGCTCGTACGCCTTCGTCGCCTCCTGTTCCGACGGGCTGATCTCGAACGACACGTCGAGCCAGCGGTAGTCGTACCCGTGGAGCGCGTTCCAGGAGCAGGTGCGGCGCAGCTCGGTGTCCGTCGACGGGATCTCCTTGCCGGCCGTCTTCGCCCCCGGCACCAGCGACCTGATGGTGGCGGCGGGCACGCCGGCACAGGGAGCGGGCGCGGTGGCGTACGCGTTCGCCGCCGCGGTGGCGGACGGGCTCGCGGCGGAGGACCCCGCGGGTGTGTTCTGGGCCGTCCGGTGCCCGGCGGCGGCGGGTGGGGCCACCGGTCCGGATGTCAGCACCCAGCCGGCACAGGCGAGTACCGCGACCGGCGACAGACGCGCGGTGAGCGCGAGCGGCAGAGGAAGGGAACGCACGGCGCACTTCTCGTGGGGGAGGTGGTGCGGAGGGGTCCGCAGTGTGGACAGGGACGACAGTGTCACACGACTGCCTGTGGGGCGGAAGGGCCAACGCGGTGCGTGCCCGGCCGGTCACAGCCGCTCGGTCCTGACGTACTCCTTTGCCCCTTATGCCCGTTGGCCCGTCACCGGTTCGCAGCCCCCCGCGCCACCGGCCGACGACGGGTCACGGCACCCTCGCCGTCCACTGCGGCGATGTGAACTTGACGCGAGCCAGCTCCGCCGCCCGGGCCAGTTCCTCATCGGTGACCTTGCCCTGCGCCAGGCCGTAGCGCGCCCGGAACGAGCCGATCATCCGGTCGATGACGGCCTCGCGCGGCAGCCCCGTCTGCCGCCGCAGCGGATCGACCCGCTTCTTCGCACTGCCCGTCCCCTTGCCGGACAGCTTCTCCCGCCCGATGCGCAGCACCTCGACCATCTTGTCGGCGTCGATGTCGTACGCCATGGTCACGTGATGCAGCACGGCACCCGGGCCCCCGCCGGGCCCGACGATCCGCTTCTGTGCCGCGCCCGCGATCTTGCCCTGGTCGGTGGCGATGTCGTTCAGCGGCTGGTACCAGGCCCGGACGCCCATGTCGCCGAGGGCGCCCAGCACCCAGTCGTCCAGATAGGCGTAGCTGTCCTGGAAGGACAGGCCCTGCACCAGGGAGTCGGGCACCGACAGCGAGTAGGTGATCGTGTTGCCGGGCTCCACGAACATCGCGCCGCCGCCGGAGATCCGCCGCACCACCTCGATGCCGTGCCGGGCGGCGCCCCTGGGATCCACCTCGTTGCGCAACGACTGGAAACTGCCGATGATCACCGCCGGGGCGGCCCACTCCCACACCCGCAGCGTCGGCGGGCGCCGGCCCGCGGCCACCTCGGCCGTCAGCACCTCGTCCAGCGCCATGTGCAGGGCCGGCGGCTGCGCAGCCTCGTGGATCAGCTGCCAGTCGTAGTCGGTCCAGTCCGTGGCGTGCGCGAGCGCACGGCGCACCGCGACGCCCACGCCCTCCGAGGACAGGCCGTACATCACCGTCCCCGCAGGGAGCGCCGCCTCGATCCGCGCGGCCAGCCCCGCCGTGTCGGTGTCCGCGGGGGCGCCCTCCAGCGCCCCGTTCACCGCGTCCAGCGCCTCGTCCGGCTCCAGGAAGAAGTCGCCCGCCACGCGCACGTGCCGCAGCACGCCGTCCTCGACGTCCACGTCCACCACGACGAGCTTGCCGCCGGGCACCTTGTACTCACCATGCACAGCCAGGGCCTCCGTTCCTGCCGCACGAGAGGAACGTCCGCTCCGGCCGTGGTGTTCCCGGCAGCCGCGCCGGCCGCCCTCAGGCGACCCAGCCGGTCAGCAGTCCCGCCAGGAGGGCGGCGGGGCCCGCGACCCAGGGGGCGACCGAGCGTTCTGTCCTCCATGTGCCGATGGTGATCGCGCGGACGGGAACCGCTGGGAGACCCCTGGCAGGCGGTCGGCCTGGCAGGGGTCCTTCCCGTCCAGGGGTCTCTCAGCCGTCGGGCCCCGGTGACGGGTGAGCGGTCGGACTCCGGTGACGGGTCAGCCGTCGGACTCCGGTGAGGGGATGTAGGCGCCGGGTACGTCGTTCGGTGCGTAGATCTTCTTCTCGCCGGGGTACGGACGCGTCCAGTCGTGGGTCTGGTACCAGGTGAGGTGGTTCATCTGGGCCGGGTTGGCGTAGTCGGGGATGGCGTGGGAGCCGGTCAGGTGCTGCTTGGACTTCCAGGCGTCCCACGTGGCGGCGAGGGGCGCCTTGTCCGCCGGTACCTTCGCCGACGGGACGGCCGCCGCCTTGGGGTCCTGGGCGGCGGGGATGTCCACGCCGCAGGGCGGCGGGGTCTTCAGGCCGTCGGTCAGCGAGGTGCGGTTGGGCAGGGCGGTGAACGGCGTGTAGTCGGGGTGCCGGGTGAACGCGCCCCGCATGGGGGTGGCCGCGCTGTCCTTCTGGTTCATCGGGTGGATCCCGAGGATCTGCTCGATGGTGCGGATCATCGTGATCTGCGAGTAGTAGTGGCTGTCGACGGTGCCGTGCTGGGACCAGGGGCTGATGATCTGGACCGGGGCGCGGTGGCCGTCGACGTGGTCCAGGCCGGCCTGGGAGTCGTCCTCGACGACGAAGATCGCCGAGTCCTTCCAGTACCTGCTGTGCGAGATCTTGTCGATGATCTTGCCGGTGGCGAGGTCGTTGTCGGCGACCTGGGCGGCCGGGCCGGCCGGGCCACCGGTGTGGTCGCTGGAGAGCCAGAACATGTTCAGGTTCGCCGGGCCGTTCTTCTCGAAGTCCTGGTTCCAGATCGCGTACCGGTACAGGTCCGGGACGCTGGTGTCGAACTTCGGGAAGCCGGGCACCGACACGCTGTTGAGCGACGGGATCGGCGAGGAGGAGTTCAGGGGGTAGGCGGTCGTCTGGCCGGTCGCGTTCATGTTCTTGGCGTCGCAGTACAGGTTCTGCCAGCTGGCGCCGGACGGCTTGGTCAGGAACTGCTGGAACTCGCCGAAGTCCCGCACGCTCTTGCCGGCCGCCTGTGCGCCCGTCCACAGGAAGCCGGTCTTCTGGTGGCCGAGGGCGTCGTCCTCGGTGTCGTAGCTGCGCTTGTACTCGCCGGCCGAGGACTCGGTGTACTCGGGGTTGTCGGCCTGCATGAGCCAGTTGTGGCCCTCGGCGGAGTTGGTGCCGATGTCGTAGGTGTTGTCGTACAGCCCGAACTGCTCGGCCAGCGCGTGCTGATTGGGCGTCACATTCGCGCCGAACTGCGTCAGCGACGGGTCGCCGTTGCCCTCGGGGATGTCACCGAGGACCTGGTCGTAGGTGCGGTTCTCCTTGACGATCAGGAAGACGTGCTTGATCGTCGACGGGTCGCCGATCCGCGCCGGGACCGGCTGCGGCCTGGCGTGGCGGTGGCCCTTGGCCGGCGGGACGGAGCCGGCGCTCCAGCCGTTCTGCCGGAAGACCTTGGCGGTCTGGGAGCGGATGACACGGTCGCTGGGCAGGGTGAACTGCGTCAGGCTGGAGGTCGTGTCGTGGGTGGCGTGGCCGGCGCTGTCGGGGCGGCGCGCGTCGATGCCGCGGGTGTGGGAGACGACGACCTTCTTGCCCACGGTGGTGATCTCGGCGGGGAAGTAGTCCGTCGGGAGGAGGCCGATGTAGCTGACCGGCTCCTGCGGGGAGACGTAACGGTAGACGGCGACGGCGTTGGCCCGGCCGAGCGTCACCAGCAGGTGGCCGTCGCCGGTGAGGGTCACGGCGTCGGGCTCGTAGCCGACCGAGGCCTCCGGCCACGGCTGGGTGGAGATGGTCTGTACGACGTGGTCGTCGGCGGTGTTGATGACCGACACGTTGTCGTCGGCGGTGTTGGTGACGAACACCGCGCCGCGCTGGGCGTACACGGCGGTCGGGTGCAGGCCGACGTCGATGGTGCCGACGGCGGCGGACGGGTCGGCCAGGTCGATGACGCTGACCGTGCCGGTGGTGGTGGCGCCGGTCTTCGGGTCGGCCGGCACCTGTGTGCCGTAGGAGTTGAGTGTGGAGTCCCCGGCCTTCGCGGGCCGCCCGCCCTCGTTGCCGACGTAGAGCCTGTCGCCGACCCGGGCCATGCCGCGCGGGGCGTTGCCCACCGCCCAGCTCCGCGTGACGGCCCCGGTCGCCGCGTCGATCGCCACCACCCGGTTCTGGCCGTTGACCGCGGCGTACACGGTGGAGCCGTCGGCGGAGAACACCGCCGCGGCGACCAGGGCCTGCTTGCCGCCGTCGGCCGGGATCTTGACGGTCACCGGGTCGGCGAGCGTGCCGTCCGCGTTCACGGTGAACTTGGTGTAGCCGTCGGCCTGGCCCAGCCACAGCTGCTTGCCGTCGGGTGAGTACGTCGGGCCTTCCTGGCCGACGGAGCCGCTGCTGATGCGCAGGTCGTCGGCGGCGTTGGTGCCGACACGCTGCTTGATCCGCCCGGTCGCCAGGTCCACGATGACCAGCGCGGCGTCGCCGTCGGTGACCGCGGCGGCGAGGTGGCCGCCGTCCGGGCTGACCGTCGACGACATGATCTTGCCGTCGTTGATGACGAGGCGGTCGCCGAACGGGGCGATGTACTGGTCGGCGGAGACGACCTGGCCCCTGTCGGTGACCTGGCCGACCTGGTCGGTGCCGAACTGGCGGGTCTCGGCGACGGCGGTGCCGGTGGCCAGGGCGGCCGTGGTGATGCATGCCGTGACCAGCGTGGCCCTGCGGCTGACACGTCTGCCCAGCAGGTCGTAGTACTTCTTCTCGGCCTGCCTGCGGCGGCGTGCTATCTGCATGACGTCATTCCCTTCGGGAATCCGGGGACTTCGGGGGGTGGCCGGAGAGAAGGAGTTCAGGGAGCCGGGGACTTCGGGGAGGCGGAGAGCAGGTCGACGTTGCCGTCGAACTGCCACAGCGGGTTCGGTGCGTCTCCGGTCGAAGTCCGCACCAGGAAGTAGCCGTTCACTTCCTTCGGTCCGTCGCCGTCGGCGACGAACCGCCCGTCTGCCGTGATGTCGAGCTGGTAGACGGCCGACCCGGTGGCCACGACGCCCGGCAGATGCCAGGAGACGACGCACCGCCAGTCGTTGCCGGCGCCGTGGGCACCGTCCCGGACACCGGCCTTGGTGCACGCCGCCGCGGTCCTCAACTGCCCTTCGGTGACAGCGGGCCGGTGGAGCTGGTCCGTCTGGGCGCGGTACAGGTGGGCGAACTCGGTGGCGAGCGAGTTCTGCACCTTGGCCTGTTCGATCCCGGAGCCGGTGGCCGTGGTCGTCGCCGCCACGACCGCGACGGTCACGCCGAGCAGCCCCGCGAGCGGCAGGGCGGCCGTGACGACCGCGTGGCGTGCGGAGCCTTCGTCGGTGGGGTTGGTGAAGTCGCGCCGCAGGAACAGGACACAGGCCAGCGCCGTCGTCGTCACGGCCCACAGGAGACTGACGACGATGCCGATGAGGAGCGGAGTGAGCTGTGCCGGGCTGGTGAACAGGCCGTTCCAGGTGAGGAAGGCGTCACCGGGCAGGGCGAGGCGTACGGCGACGGGGAGCGGCAGCATCTGGGCGAGCTGCATCGCCGGCGCGACGATCGCGGGCAGCAGCAGACCCATCGGGGAGCGCCCGAGCACGACCGACCCGAGGAGCCCGATTCCGGCGAGGGCCAGCGTCGGGGCGAGCACACAGGCCCAGGCGAGCAGGACCGTGCCGGCGGCGTCCCCCGGCGCGAGCGGATGGCCGTCGAGGCCGACCAGCGGCTGGTCGCCGACGGCCACCAGCCCGCCGACCGCGCTGGAGACGGCCAGTCCGGCCACGAGCAGCAGGATGACGGTGAGACCGGCCAGTGTCTTCGCCGCGAAGATCCGCCGGGGCGAGCGGACGGCGACGAGGAGGTGGCGCCAGGTGCCGAGCCGGTCCTCGGAAGCGAACACGTCGCCGGCGACGACCGAGGTGAGCAGCGGAAGCGCCCAGGTGCCGGCGAAACCCAGCGTCACCAGCGGCCCCGCCCACCCGGTGGCGTGCATCCAGCGGCCGAAGAGGGTGTCCGTGGGCAGCGTGCTCTGCGCGCTCACCCCGGCCACGAAGACCGCCGGCGCCATCCAGCAGGCGAGGAGCAGCAGGCGGATCCGCCACTGGGCGAGGAGCTTGACGACTTCGAAGCGGTAGCTCCGGGCAACTGTGACACGGCCTGATGCCGGGGTGCGCGCTTGCCCGCGGGGTACGGCCGTCGGCGTGGGGCTCGCGGTTGCGGTCATCGACCGGTCTCCTGCTGCTGGGTGTCGGTCTTCCGCTGCTCGGCGTCGGTTTTCGTCTGCTCGGTCAGGGCCAGGAACGCCGCCTCCAACGGGGAGACGACCGGGGTGAGTTCGCGTAGCGCGATGCCCTCGTGGACGAGCCGCACCACCAAGTCGTCGAGGGCGGCCACCAACCCGCGGACCACGAGCACCTCCCCGCCCTGGCGTGCCGCGGTGTCGTCGGCCAGGCGGATTCCCGGCGCGCCGGCGGCCAGCCGGCGTGCGCGCTCCGGGTCGGACGTCCTCAGCCGGTAGTCGAGTTCACGGTTCTCGGTGGCCAGCTCGCCCAGCGGCCCGGAGAAGACGATCCGCCCCGTCGCGAGGATGGTGACCTCGGAACACAAGGCCTCCAGGTCGTCCATGCGGTGGCTGGAGACCACGACGCTCGCCCCCTCCCGCGCGAGCCGGGTGAGAACACCGTGGACGTGCTTCTTCCCGGCCGGGTCCAGGCCGTTGGAGGGCTCGTCCAGGACGAGCAGCCGCGGCCTGCCGAGCAAGGCCGCGGCGAGGCCGAGCCGTTGGCGCATGCCCAGGGAGAAGCCGCGGGTGCGGTCGTCGGCGACGTCGGTGAGCCCCACCTGTTCGAGTGCGTCGTCCACCCCGGCCGACCGCGTGTCGTCGCCCCGCAGCGCTGCCAGCGCGGCCAGGTTCTGCCGCGCGGTGAGCGAGGGGTACAGCCCCGGCCCGTCCACGAACCCGGCGACACGGCCGGGTGCTTCGAACGCCCCGCCCACCGGCGTGCCGAAGACCTCCAGACTTCCGCTGTCGGCCACGGCCAGGCCGAGAAGGAGGCCGAGCAGCGTCGTCTTGCCGGCGCCGTTCGGACCGACCAGGCCGTGGATCCGTCCCTGTGCCACATCCAGGTCGACGCCGTCGAGCGCGACGACATCGCCGAAGCACTTGGTGATGCCGCGAGCCCGGATCGCCGGCTGTGAGTCCATGAGCCCCTTCTTTCGGAAAGCCTCATGGACCCTAGGAAGCACACACGACACTGACAGGATTGACCGGTTGAACGCTCAGAGAACGGAACCTCAAACGGGAGTCAACAGACGTCCGCCCCGCCGGGGGGCCCGCTCAGGCGACCTGACCGGGCATCAGTAGGGGGCGCCGGCATCTGGGAGAGCCTTCTGGGGAGCGGGAGAATGAGACCTGTGGCGCACACTCCCCGCTGCTCCCCAGGATCCGTCCTGAGCGCCCACCCTCCAGGCCGTACGCGTAAACAGCGAGGTGAGAGGCCCTATGTTCACGACCCGACCGACCCTCCAAGGAACCTTCGGCATGGTGTCGTCCACCCACTGGCTGGCCTCCCAGTCGGCGATGGCGGTCCTGGAGGAGGGCGGCAACGCCTTCGACGCGGCTGTGGCCGGCGCGTTCGTCCTGCACGTCGTGGAGCCGCACCTCAACGGGCCGGCCGGCGAGGTGCCGATCGTGCTCGCCCCGGCGGGCGGCGAGGTGCGCGTGCTGTGCGGGCAGGGCGTGGCCCCGGCGGGCGCCACCCCGGCCCATTACCGGGGGCTCGGACTGGACCTCGTCCCGGGCACCGGGCCGCTCGCCGCCGCCGTGCCCGGCGCCTTCGACGCCTGGCTGCTCCTCCTGCGCGACCACGGCACCAAGTCCCTGGACGACGTCCTGAAGTACGCCATCGGCTACGCCGAACACGGGCACGCGCCCGTGGACAACGTCGGCGCGACCGTGGAGAGCGTACGACGGCTGTTCGAGACCGAGTGGACCTCGTCGGCCGAGGTGTACCTGCCCGGCGGCCGGGCGCCCCGGCCCGGCGCCCTGCTGCGCAACCCCGCGCTCGCCGCCACCTGGAAGCGGCTGCTGGCCGAGACCGCCCACGCGGGCGCTCGGGAGGCACGGATCGACGCCGCGCGCGAGGTGTGGCGCTCCGGCTTCATCGCCGAGGCCCTGGTGCGGCAGTCCCGGCGGCCCACCATGGACACCAGCGGCGAGCGGCACACCGGCACGCTCACCGGGGCCGACCTGGCGGGCTGGTCGGCGTCCTACGAGACACCGGTGACGTACGACTGGAACCGCTGGACCGTGTGCAAGGCCGGCCCCTGGAGCCAGGGCCCCGTCCTGCTCCAGCAGCTCGCCCTGCTCCCGCCCGAGCTGCCTGCCTACGGCTCCGCCGACTACGTCCACCTGCTGATCGAGGGCTGCAAGCTCGCCATGGCCGACCGCGAGGCATGGTACGGGGACGCCGCCGCCGTGCCCCTCGCGGACCTGCTGTCCGACGACTACAACGCCGCGCGGCGGGCTCTGGTCGAGGAGCAGGCGTCCTACGACCTGCGCCCCGGCAGCCCCGGCGGACGCGCACCACGGCTGCCCGCCCAGGCGCACCAGCGGGTACCGGACGGGGCGAGGCCCGGCTTCGACCCGATGGGAGCGGGCGAGCCGACCGTCGCACAGCTGCCCGGCGAGCCGGCCCTCCCGGACGTGACCGGAGAGGCGCGGGGGGCGACCGGGGAGGCGCGGGCGACCGGGGAGGGCCAGGTGGCCGCCGACGGCACGACCCGCGGCGACACCTGCCACCTGGACGTCGTCGACCGCTGGGGCAACATGATCGCGGCCACGCCCAGCGGCGGCTGGCTCCAGTCCAACCCCGTCGTCCCCGAACTCGGCTTCCCGCTCGGCACCCGCCTGCAGATGACCTGGCTGGAGGAGGGCCTGCCGGGCTCCCTCACCCCCGGGCGGCGCCCCCGTACGACCCTCACCCCGTCCCTCGCGCTGCGCGACGGGGTGCCGGTCATGGCGTTCGGCACGCCCGGCGGCGACCAGCAGGACCAGTGGCAGCTGCACTTCTTCCTGGCCGTCGCCCTGCGCGCCCCCGTCCGCGGCGGCCTCGACCTCCAGGGCGCCATCGACGCCCCCAACTGGCACAACGACAGCTCCCCCAGCTCGTTCCATCCGCGCGGCCGGCGCGCCGGCAGCGTGACCGTGGAGTCGCGCATGCACCCCGGTGTGATCGAGGAGCTGCGGCGGCGCGGCCACGACGTCACCGTCGGCCCCGACTGGTCCGAGGGGCGGCTGTGCGCGGTGGCCCGGGACCCCGAGACCGGCGTCCTGTCGGCGGCGGCTAACCCGCGCGGAATGCAGGGGTATGCCGTCGGCCGCTGACGGGCCGGCCGGGATTCCCGCTGAGCCCGTGCGGGGCGCAGGGGGTATGCCGCTCCGGCCGCTGACGGGCCGGCCGGGATTCCCGCCGAACCCGCGCGGGTTGCGGGAGGTAGGCCGTCGGCCGCTGACGGGCCGCCCGGATTCCCCCGAACCCGTGCGGGAGCAGGGGTACGCCGTCGGCCGTTGACCGACCGGCCGGGATTCCCGCTGTTCACCCGGATTCCGCCTCGCGTGCACCCGCGAGGCGGGGACTGTCAGTGGGACGTGCTCTCATAGGGGACATGTTCGAAGAGACGGAAACCATCGAGGAGTTTCTCGCCCGCTGCTCGGCCGACGTGGAGGAAGCGGTCCGCAAGGCCGCCGCGGCCGAGATCATGCCCCGCTTCCGCCACCTCGCCGCGCACGAGGTGGACCACAAGAGCGGCCCGCACGACCTGGTGACGGACGCCGACCGCCTCGCCGAGCTGCGGCTCACCGAGGACCTCGGCGCCCTGCTGCCCGGCTCGGTGGTGGTCGGCGAGGAAGCGGTGCACGCCGACCCCGTGGTGTACGAGGCACTCCAGGGCGACGCGCCGGTATGGATCCTCGACCCGGTGGACGGCACTCGCCAGTTCGTGCACGGCGACGACGGCTTCTGCACCCTGGTGGCGCTCGCCCACCGGGGCGTCGTGATCGCCTCCTGGACCTACGCGGCGGCACGCGACCAGTTCGCCACTGCCGTCCGCGGCCAGGGCGCCTTCCTCGACGGCGAGCGGCTGTTCGCGGGGCCGCCCGAGCCCGGCCGGGACCTCGTCGTCGCCACCTCCCACCCGGACTACACCACCGACGCGCAGAAGCGCGCGCTGCGCGCCCTGTGGACCGACGGTCTCGCCCCGCGCCCGTGCGGCTCCGCCGGTCTGGAGTATCTCGCCGTAGCCCGGGGTGAGTTGGACGCCGTGGCGTTCTCCTGGGAGGCCGCCTGGGACCACGCGGCCGGTCTGCTGCTGGTCGAGGAGGCAGGCGGCACGCACCTCACCCTGACCGGCGAGCCGTTCCGCGTCACCGGCGGCAACGCCCTGCCGTTCACCGCCGCCCGGGACGCGGCCACCGCCCGCCGGGTGTCCGGCGTGCTGCGCGCCGCGTCCTGAACCCCGCCGCGGGGGCACCCGGGCCGGGGAGTGCCAGTCCCCCGGCATATCCTGATCACGAATGGCCATCGGCTGACGAAGGGGTCCGAAGGTGCCGTCGATGCTCGATGCGGTCGTGGTGGGTGCGGGACCGAACGGACTGACCGCTGCCGTGGAGCTGGCCCGCCGGGGCTTCTCCGTGGCCCTGTTCGAGGCGAAGTCCACCGTGGGCGGCGGCGCCCGCACCGAGGAGCTGACCCTCCCCGGCTTCCGGCACGACCCGTGCTCGGCCGCTCACCCCCTCGGCATCAACTCCCCGGCGTTCCGCGACATGCCGCTCGACCGGTACGGCCTCGAATGGCTGCACGCCCCGCTGCCCATGGCCCACCCCTTCCCGGACGGCACCGCGGCCGTGCTGTCCCGCTCGGTGGCCGAGACCGCGGCCTCCTTCGGACCGCGCGACGCGGGCTCGTACCGCAGGCTGGTCGAGCCGCTCCTCGCCCACTGGGACACCCTCGTACGGGACTTCATGTCCCTGCCGCTGACGGCGCTCCCGCGCGACCCCGTCACCCTGGCCCGCTTCGGCCTGGCCGGGCTCCCGCCGTCCACGTGGCTCATGCGCCGCTTCAGGGACGAGCCGGTCAAGGCCCTCTTCGCCGGCCTGGTCGCCCATGTGATGGCGCCGCTGGGCGGCCTGGCCACCGGCGCCATCGGACTGGTCTTCGCCCTGTCCGCGCACGCCCGCGGCTGGCCGGTGCCCCGTGGCGGCTCCCAGGCCATCTCCGACGCCCTCGCCGCCTACCTCACCGACCTCGGCGGCCAGGTGCACACCGACTACGAGGTCAAGCGCCTGGACGACCTGCCGCCCGCGCGCGCGTACGTCTTCGACACCTCGCCCACCGCGCTCGCCCGCATCGCCGGCTTCGGCGACTACTACGCGAACTACCGCTACGGCCCCAGCGTCTTCAAGATCGATTACGCGCTGGACGGCCCGGTGCCCTGGACCGCGCCCGAGGCCCACGCCGCCGGCACCGTCCAGATCGGCGCGAGCAAGGCCGAGATCGGCGCCGCCCTGCGCGCCGCCTCCCGCGAGGGCCGCGCCCCTGACAGACCCTTCATGATCACCGTGCAGCCCAGCGTGGTCGACCCCACCCGCGCCCCCGAGGGCAAGCATGTCTTCTGGGCCTACGGCCATGTGCCCAACGGCTGGTCCGGAGACCTCACCGAAGCCATAGAACGCCAGCTGGAGCGCTTCGCCCCCGGCTTCCGCGACCGCGTGCTCGCCCGCGCCACCGCCGGACCCGCCGAGATGGCCGCCCGCAACGCCAACTACGTGGGCGGCGACATCGCCTGCGGCGCGGCCTCCGGGCTCCAGCTGCTGCTGCGCCCCAGACTGTCCCCGTTCCCGTACCACACCCCCCACCCGGCCGTCTTCATCTGCTCCTCGGCCACCCCGCCGGGCCCCGGCGTCCACGGCATGTCGGGCCACAACGCGGCCAAGGCCGTCTGGCGGAGGCTGCGGCAGACGTGACCACCGACTGAGGCAGACATGACGACCATCACCCTCGTTCAGGGGGACATCACCCGGCAGAGCGCCGACGCCATCGTCAACGCGGCCAACTCCTCCCTCCTCGGCGGCGGAGGCGTGGACGGCGCGATCCACCGCCGCGGCGGCCCCGCCATCCTGGAGGAGTGCCGAGCCCTGCGCGCCTCCCGGTACGGCAAGGGCCTGGCCACCGGCCAGGCGGTCGCCACCACGGCGGGCGAACTGGACGCCCGCTGGGTGATCCACACCGTGGGCCCGGTCTACAGCCGCAGCGAGGACCGCTCCGACCTGCTCGCCTCCTGCTACCGCGAGTCCCTGCGCGTCGCCGCCGAACTCGGCGCCCGCACCGTCGCGCTTCCGGCCGTCTCCACCGGCGTCTACCGATGGCCGATGGAGGACGCGGCCCGGATCGCGGTGGAGGCGGTACGGAGCACGCGGACGGCCGTCGAGGAGGCGCGCTTCGTCCTCTTCGACGACCAAGCGTACGAGGCGTTCGCCCGACAGGTCGGCTGACGGCCCGGCGGCCCGCCGCGGTGCCACGGCCCGGGCGTCACCCGAACGGCGCAATCCACGGTGCGCCCGGACGCCGCCTGGCCAACGCTCGGAGTGCCGGTGCGTCCCGCGAGGACGGCGCGTACCGCACGAGCGGGGGGCAGAAAGGAATGCTCATGAGCCAGGCAGCGCATCCCACGGATCCGACTCCCCCGGGCGGCCCGGGCTCGCCGCGGCAGCCCACGGCCCGCAGCAGCGGCTGGGTGACCGGCGGTGTCACGTTCGCCGGAGTCCTGATGGTGTGCAGCGGCATCCTCGCTCTCCTCCAGGGGATCGCCGCGGTCGCCGGGGACGACGTCTACTTCCGCATCGGCGCGTACATCTACAAGATGAGTCTCACCGGCTGGGGCACGATCCACATCGTCATCGGCGCCCTGGTCCTGGTGACCGGTATCGGGCTGCTCATGGACATGGCCTGGGCACGCTTCGCCGGTCTGTTCCTCGTCGCGCTCAGCCTCATCGCGCAGTTCCTGTTCCTGCCGTACGCGCCCGTCTGGTCGCTGATCCTGATGGTGATCGACGTCTTCGTGATCTGGGCCCTGGCCACCCGTCAGGAAACGGTGCGCTGAGGGCCCGCGGGCCGGGTCAGCCCAGGGCGCGCAGGGTCCTGCCGAGCAGTGCCACGCCGTCGGCGATGACACCCGGCGGGGTGGCCGCGTAACCGAGGACGAGGCCCGGCCGGCCCGGCGACTGCCGGTGCCAGGAGAGCGGCTGGCACTTCACGCCGTGCGCGAGCGCCGCCGCGGCGAACTCGGTGTCGGACACGGCCGAGGCGTACGTCACCGTCAGGTGCAGGCCCGCCGCCGCGCCGTGCACCCGCGCCCCCGGGAGGTGTTCGGCGAGGGCGGCGATCATCGCGTCCCGGCGCCTGCGGTGGCGTCCGCGCAACAGCCGCAGATGCCGCTCCAGTTCACCGGAGTCCATCAGCCGGGCGAGCACCAGCTGCGGCAGCACCGCGTTGCCCAGGTCGTTGAAGCGTTTGGCGTCGGCCAGCGCGGCGCGGTACCGGGCCGGTGCCACCAGCCAGCCGATGCGCAGGGCCGGGGCGAGCAGCTTCGAGACGCTGCCCAGGTAGCAGACCCGGTCGGCCAGCAGGGCGCGCAGCGCGGGGACCGGGGGCCGGTCGTAGCGGTGCTCGGCGTCGTAGTCGTCCTCCAGGATCAGTCCGCCGTCCCGCGCCCACTCCAGCAGCTCGCGCCGGCGCTCCCCGCCGGTCACCACGCCGGTGGGGAACTGATGGGCGGGCGTGAGCAGGACGGCCCGGGCGCCGGTCGCCCGTAGCGCGTCGACCCGTACGCCCTCCCGGTCGACCGGTACCGGGGGAGTGGCCAGACCTCCGTTCGCCAGGTGCTGGCGGGCCCCGAGCGAGCCGGGATCCTCCACCGCGACCGCGTCGACGCCGTCCGCCCGCAGCACCGGGTGCAGCAGCGTCAGCGCCTGCGCCGTACCGGCGACGATCAGTACCTCGTCGGGCCCCACGCGTACGCCCCGCACCCGCGCGAGCCAGTCGGCGACGGCCCGCCGCAGCGGGGGCGCGCCGCGCGGGTCGCCGTAGCCGAGATGCTCGGCGGACAGCTCGGCCAGCACGGCCCGTTCCGCACGCAGCCAGGCGGCCCGCGGAAAGGTGGTGAGGTCGGGGCGGCCGGGGGTGAGGTCGACGGCGGCCGGGGCGGCCCGCAGGGCGTCGAAGACCTCGGGACCGGGGTCATCGACGAACAGTCCGGCAGGACGACAGCCGTGCGCCTCGCGCGCCCCCCGGGTCTCACCGGTCTCACCCTCACCGGTCTCACCGGTCTCACCCTCACCGGTCTAACCGGTCTCACCGGTCCCGCCGGTCCCGTCCGTACGCTCACCGGCCGACAGCCGCCGGCGACCGCCAGCCGCGGGGGCGGCGGTGAGAGGTGCCTCGGCGGCGAACGGTGTCGCTACCACCACCGTGCCCCCGCGTCGGCGGCCCGCCACCTCGCCGTCCTCGGCGAGGCGCCGGTACGCCTCGGTCACCACTCCGCGGGAGACACGCAACTCCGCGGCGAGTACCCGGGTCGGCGGCAGCCTGCTGCCCACCACCAGCCGGCCGTCGGCGATCGCCTGCCGCAGTCGGTCGGTCAGCCACTCCGCCTTCCCTCCGACGGGCACGTCATCGGCCGCCAGTTGAAGGAAGTCAGAGCCGTGTGCCGCTGTCTCGCCGGTGGCCGGCTGGAGGAAGTCCGGGTCGCGGTGTGCCGTTGCCTCGCCGGTGGCCGGCTGGAGGAAGTCCGGGTCGCCGTGTGCCGCTGCCTCACCGGTCGTCGGCTGGAGGAAGTCCGAGTCAAGTCCCGGTACTTCCTCGGCATCCCCCGTCACATTCCGCCCCGCAGACACCCTGCCCATGCTGTCACGCGCCCCCGTCCTCGCCGGGACTCCCCCCCGTCCTCGCCGGGACTCCCTCCGTCCCCGCCGGGACATCCCCCGTCCCGGCCGTCGGACTCCCCGCAACCCAGCGGGGCCGCTAGTCGGCGAAGATGAACTCCGGTGTCTCTCGTGTGAGCACGGCCGTCGCCGTCGTGGCTCCCCAGTGCGCCGCCACCTCCTCCTCGACCGTCTTCACCACCTCGGCCACGATGTCCGCGCCGCCGTCGTGCATGGCCTCCGCCACCACCAGCACCCGGTCGGTGTGCGCCCCGACCGCCGAGTGGCCGCTCTGCCGGTGGGTCCAGCGGCGGGCGTGGGCCCGGCCCGCGGAGTCGACGAAGGTCACCTCGCCGGGCGCGGGATGCTCGACGCCGCCGCCGAACGCCGTGTACGTCTCGTCCCCGCGGGCCGGGCGGACCTCCAGCAGCGGCCCGGTGATCCGGTCGACGTCGAGAACCGCCACCGGAACCGCGTACGCCACCGAGATCGCGTTGCACAGGTCCACCAGCGGATGGATGGACGGCAGCGCCCCTTCCTTCCGCAGCCGGCGCAGCAGGGACTCCGAGGCGGACCGGTACTGCGTCGGCTTCACTCCCATCCGGCTGAAGGTCCGCCGCCAGGCCAGCACCTCGGGAAACTCGCCCTCGGTCGCCCGTGCCAGCCGCGCCACGGCCCGCGCGGTGTACACGGCGGCGCGCTGCCGGGTGTCCGCCCCGGTGCCGACGCCACCGGCGTACAGCGCGCCGGCGGACAGTTCGGGGTGCGCGGACCGGACCGGGTCCGCATGCCGGAATCGCACGGTCACGCCACCACCGCTCGCGCGCCGGTGCTCGACGAAACGCTCGACGACACGCTCGAAGAAACGCTCAACAGAACCTCCTCGGTGATCGGGAAGGCCCAGCCTGTCCTGCGTTTGGCCCGGCGGCCAGGGACAAACAGGTCCATGGCCACCGGTCCATAACCCGGGCCGGCGCCCCCTGACCGAAGGCCGGCGCGGTCCGCGTGGCATCATCGGCCGGGGTCAGGACCACGCCGTACGAGGAGCACGATGAACCCCGCTCTCACCGAGTCGCCGGAGGGCATCGCCCCCCGCCCGCACGGCGCCGTGAACCCGGAGCGGGGCGCCCGGCTGCTGGACGACTTCTCGCTGGAGATGACCGGCAAGGACGTGGCCAGGCTGGAGGAGGCCGGGGACAGCATCCCGCCGGGCACCCGGATCAACATCACCTTCCTGGCCGGTGAGGACACCACCACACGGCTGACGGCCGCCCGCGCGGTCAAGCGGCTCGGCTTCGTCCCCGTACCGCACATCTCCGCGCGCCGGCTGCCCTCGCGGCCGGCCCTGGAGGAGTTCCTCGGCGGGCTGGCGGCCGACGGCAGCGCCGAGAACGTGTTCGTCGTCGGCGGCGACCCCGCCCGGCCCGAGGGTCCCTACGAGGACGCCCTCTCCGTCCTGCGCAGCGGACTGCTGCGCCTCCACGGCGTCCGGCACGTCGGCATCACCGGCTACCCCGAGGGCCACCCCGGCATAGCCGACCGCGTGCTGTGGTCGGCGCTGACCGACAAGACGGCGGCCATCGCAGCCGGCCGGTTCACCGGTGACGTCATCACCCAGTTCGGTTTCGACGTCGATCCGGTGCTCACCTGGCTGGAGGCCCTCCGGGACCGCGGCGTGCACCTGCCCGTCCGCATCGGCGTCCCCGGACCGGCCGGGGTGCGCCGGCTGCTGGGCTACGCCACCCGCTTCGGCGTCGGCACCAGCGCCTCCGTCGCCCGCAAGTACGGGTTCTCGCTGACCAACCTCATGGGCACGACCGGCCCGGACCGCTTTCTGCACGCGCTGGCCGAGCGGTACGACCCCGCCCGGCACGGCGCGGTGAAGGTGCACTTCTACACGTTCGGCGGGCTGCGCGGCACCGCCGAGTGGATCACCCGGTTCCGGCAGCAGAACGTCCCCGCGAGTCACTCCTCCTGAACCGGCCGGACCCCTGGCCAGGCCCACGTATGCGTCGGATTTCCGCCAGCGGGCAGGGCGCTCGGGGCGGATGCTGGACGCATGCAGACAGGAGCACATCTCGACCGGGAGCACTGCGTGCGCGCCGTGCGGTCCAGGGACGCGCGGTTCGACGGATGGTTCTTCACGGCCGTGGTGACCACCCGGATCTACTGCCGGCCGAGCTGCCCGGTCGTCCCGCCCAAGCCGGAGAACATGACGTTCTACCCGAGCGCCGCCGCTTGCCAGCAGGCCGGGTTCCGGGCCTGCAAGCGCTGCCGCCCCGACACCAGCCCCGGATCCCCGGAGTGGAACCGGCGCGCCGACCTGGTGGCCCGGGCCATGCGGCTGATCGCCGACGGTGTCGTGGACCGCGAGGGCGTGCCCGGACTCGCCGCCCGGCTCGGCTACAGCACCCGGCAGGTGGAGCGGCAACTGCTCGCCGAGCTGGGCGCCGGCCCCCTCGCGCTCGCCCGCGCCCAGCGCGCCCAGACCGCACGGCTGCTCATCGAGACCACGCCGCTGCCCATGGCGGAGATCGCGTTCGCGGCCGGCTTCGCCTCCGTCCGAGCGTTCAACGACACCGTCCGTGAGGTCTTCGCGCTGTCCCCGAGCGAGCTGCGCGCCCGGGTGCCCCGCAGCGGCGTGGGCACCCCCGGCGTGCTCACCCTGCGGCTGCCGTTCCGCCCCCCGCTCAACCCGTCCAACCTCTTCGGCCACCTCGCCGCCACCGCCGTGCCCGGTGTCGAGGAGTGGCTCCCGCAGAGCCCGGACGGCGTGGGCGGTGCCCCCACCGGCGCCTACCGGCGCACCCTGCGGCTGCCGTACGGCCACGGCATCGTCGCCCTCGCACCCCGCCCCGACCACATCGCCTGCCGGCTCACCCTCAGCGACCTGCGCGACCTGACGGTGGCCATCAGCCGCTGCCGGCGCCTGCTCGACCTGGACGCCGACCCGGTGGCCGTCGACGAGCGGCTGCGCTCCGACCCGCTGCTGGCGCCCCTGGTCGACCGGGCACCGGGCCGCCGGGTGCCCCGTACGGTCGACGAGGCCGAGTTCGCCGTCCGTGCCGTCCTCGGACAGCAGGTGTCCACGGCCGCCGCCCGCACCCACGCGGCCCGCCTGGTCACCGCCCACGGCAAACCCCTGGACGATCCCGAGGGCGGGCTCACCCACCTCTTCCCGTCCCCCGAGGCCCTGGCGGCCGTCGATCCCGAGACCCTGGCCATGCCCCGCGCCCGGCGCACCACCTTCACCACACTCGTCCGGCAGCTGGCCGACGGCACCCTGCGGCTGGGCGCCGAGGCGGACTGGCCGGACATCCGTGCCCGGCTGCTCGCCCTGCCCGGCTTCGGGCCCTGGACGGTCGACGTCATCGCCATGCGCGCCCTCGGCGACCCCGACGCCTTCCTGCCCACCGACCTCGGGATCCGGCGCGCGGCAGCCGAGTCGGGCCTGCCGTCCACACCGGCCGCGCTCACCGCGCGGGCCGAGGCGTGGCGGCCGTGGCGGGCGTACGCGGTGCAGTACCTGTGGGCGACCGGCAGCCACCCGATCAACTTCCTCCCCGCGTAAGAAAGGCCGACAGTGAAGCGCCATACCGTGATCGACAGCCCGTACGGTCCGCTCACCCTCGTCGCCGACGCGGACGGGGCCCTGTGCGGCCTGTACATGGTCGGCCAGCGGCACCGGCCGCCCGAGGAGAGCTTCGGCCCGAACGAGGACGGCCTGCGCTGCTTCGCCGAGGCCGAGGAGCAGCTTTCGGCCTACTTCGCGGGCGAACTGACCGCGTTCACCGTCCCGTTCGCCTTGCGGGGAACGCCGTTCCAGCGCAGCGTGTGGACCCAGCTCTCCCGCATCCCCTACGGCGCCACGCGCACCTACGGCGAACTCGCCGGCGCCCTCGGCAACCCGCAGGCGTCCCGCGCGGTCGGACTCGCCAACGGCCGCAACCCCGTCGGCATCATCGTCCCCTGCCACCGCGTGATCGGCGCCGACGGCAGCCTGACGGGCTACGGCGGTGGCCTGGACCGCAAGCGGCAACTGCTGGACTTCGAGCGGGGAACCGCCCTCTTCTGATGCCCCGCCCCTCACGCCGGCTCGGGACGCCATCCGGGTTCCAGGCTGTCGAGGAGAGCGTGGAAGGCCCGGTCGGCCCGGTCCCGGTCGCCGTCCGCCAGGGGAGCGATCAGCAGGCCGAACGAGGCGTCGAACAGGAGCGTGGCCTGCGTCCGGGCCTGCTCCTGACCCAGGCCGAGGTCGCGGAGGAAGGAGGTGAGCAGGTCCGTCCACGCGGTGACGATGTCGCGCAGGACGGGTCCGTAGCGGTCCGGGTGCAGCACGCCGGCGCTCATGATCTCCAGGTAGAGCGGGAGCGAGGCGCGCACGCCGGGGTCGGCGAACTGCCGCCACACCTCCTCCATGAAGCGGCGCAGGCCCGCTGGGTCCGTGGGCGGCCCGACGGTCTTCAGCAGCCGTCGGGTGAGCAAGAGGGGCCGGCGCTCGTAGACGGCGAGTGCCTCGGCGACCATCCGTTCCTTGGTGCCGAAGTAGTACAGGAGCATGCGGTCGCTGGTGCCCAGGGCCTTGGCCAAGGGGCGCAGCGAAAGTTCTGTGAGGCCGTTGCGCTGCACGTATACGCGGATCCGGTCGAGGAGGTCGCGGCGCTTGGCCGGATCGGGCGGGCGAGGCATGGGGGCTCCCGGCAGTGAGGACGATGACCGATGTCCGATAAGTGACTTATGGGTAGGTCTTTAACGTAGCACCCGCTACGTCTATATTGGTGGTGTAGCGGGTGCTACAGGAACACATCGGTTCAGAAGGGACTGATCTCCATGGTCATCCGGGCCATCGGCCGCCCCCTCACCTCTTGCCGAGGCCGGCCCGCCCGTGCCGCGGCGCCCTCATGGGCCGCCAGGCAGTGGGCCCTGTGGTCCCGCACGCTGACACCGCTGCGCCCCTTCGACGCACCCCGGGGCCGGGCCACCGCCTGGGACGCCTCCTGGCCCCTGCGGCGGGAACCGGCCGCGGCCGGCCAGGCCCGGCGGCTGGTCTGCGCACAGCTGGACGACTGGGTGGTGGGCGACCTCGCCCACACCGCCGAGCTCCTGGTCAGCGAAGTGGTGACCAACGCCCTGCGGCACACGCGTGGGCCGCTCCGGCTCAACCTGCGGCTGCGCGAATCCCGCCTGCTGTGCGAGGTCGAGGACACCGAGTCCGCCGGCCCCGTGCGCAACGTCGTCGACCCCGACGCCGAGGGTGGTCGCGGCATCGAACTCCTCGACCTGCTCGCGGACACCTGGGGCAGCGTCCGGACGGCCACCGGCAAGACCATCTGGTTCGAGCTGGGACCCGAGGACCGGTCCGCGGGCAGCCCGGGTGCCGTCACCATGATGGCCTGAGCATGGCGTCGGCGGCGGACAGAAGGCCAGGCCGCCCCGCCGCCTCACGCTGTTCGGGCCCGCCCCGCGCCGCACCCGGACAGGGAAGGCCGCCTCGCCGCCTCACCCGTTCGGGTCCACCCCGCGGCGCACCCGAGCGCATCCGCGTGCGGGGCGGCCCGGCCACGCCCAGGCTGGGACCGGGGGCAACGGGACCGGCGGTGAGGGCGATGATCGTAACGGTGGTGTCGGTGCCGGAGGGGACCGGCACGCGTGCGGACCTCCATGAGGCACGCCGTCGGCTCGCCGCCGCCCGTTTCCTGCTCGTCGACGTCGAGCTCTCCGCGGCGGGCACGGAGGACGGGTCGGCCGAGGACGGGGCGGTGGCCGGCGGGCTGGGCCTGGAGGAGGAACTGGCCTGGTTCGGCCGGCCCGACGAGCCCGTCCGGGCCGACTTCCTGGGGGAGGTCGCCGCCTTCGTCGTACCGCTGATCCACGAGGACCGGGTCGCGCACCTGCACGTCGTGGCGGGCGAGCGTTTCGTGGCCACCGCGCACCACGGCCCGGTCGCCATGGTGGCGGAGGTGATCGCGCAGCTGCGGCGCGAGCGGCCCCAGGACGCCGTGGCCCTGCTCTTCCTCGTGCTCCAGGAGGCCCTGGCGACCTTCCGCAGGGCCGCGGTGAAGGAGCTGCTCCAGGTGGAGGAACTGGAGGACGAGATGTTCCAGCAACGGCGTCCCGACCAGATCTACCGGCTGGCACAGCTGCGCCGCCGCGCCGCCCTGCTCCACCACACGCTCCTGCCGTACGCCCAGGCGGTGGACGAGGTCATCGCCCGCAGGTTCACGAGCCGCCGCTTCCCGGAGGAGCGGCAGCAGCTCAGCCGGGATTTCCAGCACGCGGCGCGCATGGTCCTCACGACCATCGAGTCGCTCCAGGACGCCGCCCGCCGGGCTCTGGCCAGCTACTCGTCCCTCGTCGCGGGCGAGCAGAACAGCGTGATCAACCGGCTGGCCATCGTGTCGGTGATCTTTCTGCCCCTGTCCTTCCTGACCGGGTTCTTCGGCATGAACTTCACCTACCTGACGGACGAGCTGGAGAGCGGGGCCGTCTTCTGGCTCCTGGCGGTGGGACTTCAGGTGTCCGTCGTGTTCGCCGCCTTCTACGTCCTGCACCGCACCCGCGTCTGGCGCAGACTGCGGGACGAGGACTAGGCCCGGCGCGCGGGGGGAATCCTCGGACGGCCGGATCCGGGTCGTCGCGGGAGCCCGCGACGACCGGCGTCCGGATCCCTCATCCCACCCGGTTGCCGTTCTCCAGTTCCGCCGTGCCGGAGCCGTCCGCCAGCACGTCCAGGGCGGCCAGCACACGGCGGCCGAGCGCGCCGGGCAGATGGGCGGTGAGGTCTTCGCGGGCGACCAGACGCCAGGACAGCAGTTCCTCCTCCTGGAGGCGGATGCTCTTCAGTTCGGTCTCGGTGAGGACGCCCCCGTCGTACAGGTACGCAGCCAGCGGCGGCCGGCCCACGCCGTGCACCCAGTCGACCGCGAGCAGCCGGCCCGGCGCACGGTCGATGCCGATCTCCTCCAGCGTCTCCCGGCGGGCGCCCTGGCGCGGCGTCTCCCCGGCGTCGGACTCGATGGTCCCGCCCGGAAGCGCCCAGCCCTCCCGGTAGTTGGGCTCGACGAGCAGCACCCGCCCCTCGGCGTCCCGGAAGAGCGCGGCGGCACCGGCGATGATGCGGGGCAGGCCCGCGATGTACGCGGCGAAGTCAGGAGTGGTGGTCATGGGGGAAGGGTAGCCAGCGGGGCCGCCCCTACGACCCGGTCGTGGCCAGGCGCAGGGTGCGTTCGGCCAGCGCACTGATCCGTACGCCGTCGAAGCCGAACACCGCGCTGCGGACCGTGTCCTCCAGCGGGTCCCGCCACCGGGCCGGAATGGCGTCCGCCCCGGTGAGCACGCCGGCCACCGAGCCGGCCGTCGCCCCGTTGGAGTCGGTGTCCAGCCCGCCGCGCACGGTCAGCGCGAGGGTCCGGGTGAAGTCGCCGTCGCCGTACAGCAGCCCCGCGGTGAGGACGGCGGCGTTGGGGACGGTGTGGATCCAGCCGAGCCCGGCGGTCTCCGCGGACACCGTGGCCAGCGTCTCCTCCCAGGGCAGCCGGGTCTCGTGCAGGGTCGCCACCCGCCGCACCGTCCGGGCCAGACGGCTGCTCGCCGGGACGACTGTGAGCGCGGTCTCCAGGGCGTCCCGGACGGTCGGGGCGGTGAAGGCCGCCGAGATCAGGGCGGCGGCCCACATGGCGCCGTACACCCCGTTGCCGGTGTGGGAGAGCACCGCGTCCCGGCGGGCCAGACCGGCGGCCCGGACGGGATCGCCGGGGCAGGTCCAGCCGTAGACGTCGGCGCGGATCAGCGCGCCGATCCACTCCTGGTAAGGGTTGTCGTAGGTCGCCGTCAACGGCGGCTTCATCCCGTTCGCGAGGTTCCGGTACGCCGCCCGTTCCGCCGTGAACGTCTGCAGATACGGCAGCCTGAGCAGCCACAGGTCGCCCACCTGCTCGGTGCTGAAGCCGAAGCCCCGGGTCTCCAGCAGGTGCAGGCCGAGGATGGCGTAGTCGACGTCGTCGTCCCGGCAGCTGCCGTGGATCCGGCCGCGCACGCAGCTGCGCCACTCCGGGCGCAGTACGGCGGCCTCGTCCGCGTCGGCGGGCTCGGGCAGGTAGTCGGTCAGCGGCAGGGCGGCGGCCCCGCGCAGATAGCGGTCGATGCGGTCGCGGGTCCACACCTCGCCCTGTTCGACCGGTTTGCCGAGCATGTTGCCCGCGATCCGGCCGAGCCAGCCGCCGTGGATGCGGTCGGCGAGGTCGGGTTCGGTGCGCCGGGTCGTCATGGGCCGGGTGGTCATGGCTGGGGTCTACCCGTTTTCCCCGGCCGCCTCCCCAGGGCGCCTCCCACCCTTCGGTCGGGGCATGACGGGGAGGGCGTCCTGAGGTTATGGTCACAGCGGCGCGACTGGCCCTGACGTGCGCGGGGCCCGGAGAGCAAGGGGAAAGCAAGGTGGCGGACGCTGCAGTGAACGAGACCCGTCGGGTGCTCATCGCCGCGGACAAGTTCAAGGGCTCGCTGACGGCCGTGCAGGTCGCCGAGCGGGTGACGGCCGGGCTGCGCCGGGTCGTGCCGGATCTTCAGGTCGAGGCGCTGCCCGTGGCCGACGGCGGCGACGGCACCGTGGACGCGGCCGTCGCGGCCGGCTTCGAACGGCGCGAGGTCCGGGTCGCCGGGCCGCTCGGCCAGGAGGTGACGGCCGCCTTCGCGCTGCGCGACGGCACCGCCGTCGTGGAGATGGCCGAGGCCAGCGGCCTTCAGCGGCTGCCCGCCGGTGTCTTCGCGCCCCTGACGGCGTCGACGTACGGCTCCGGCGAGCTGCTGCGGGCCGCGCTGGACGCGGGCGCGCGGACGATCGTGTTCGGCGTCGGCGGCAGCGCCACGACGGACGGCGGCGCGGGCATGCTGGCCGCGCTGGGCGCCCGGTTCCTGACCGAGGAGGGCGAGCCGGTGCCCCCGGGCGGCGGCGGACTGGCCGAGCTGGCCCGCGCCGACCTCTCCGGCCTGGACCCCCGGCTGTCCTCGGTCGAACTGGTGCTGGCCAGCGACGTCGACAACCCGCTGACCGGGCCGAAGGGCGCGCCGGCGGTGTACGGCCCGCAGAAGGGGGCCTCGCCGGACGACGTGGCGACGCTGGACGCCGCGCTGGCCCACTTCGCGAAGGTGCTGGAGGCGGAGGCCGGCCCACGGGCGGCCGAGTACGCGGCGTCCGCGGGTGCGGGCGCGGCCGGCGGCATCGGCTACGGCGCCCTCCTCCTGGGCGCGCGCTTCCGTCCCGGCATCGAGGTGATGCTGGACGTGCTGGGCTTCGCCCCCGCGCTGGAGCGAGCCTCCCTGGTCATCACGGGGGAGGGGTCGCTGGACGAGCAGACGCTGCACGGCAAGGCGCCGGCGGGGGTGGCCGCGGCGGCGCGCTCGGCGGGGAAGACCGTGATCGCGGTGTGCGGGCGGCTCGCGCTGCCGACGGAGGCGCTCACGCGGGCCGGGATCTCGCAGGCGTACCCGCTCACCTCGGTCGAGCCCGACGTGGCGAAGTGCATCGCGGACGCCGGTCCGATTCTGGAGCGGGTCGCCGTCCAGATCGCCGAGGAACACGTGGGCTGACGTCCCCGGGGGCTCCGCCACCGGGGACGTGCGCACAGCGAAGGGCCCCGAACCCGTCCCGGGTCCGGGGCCCTTTCGCCGAATGGCCGGGCTACGGCAGCTGCGTCGCCCGCGCCTCCCGCCGGTTGTCGCGGAAGTTGTTCACCCGTCGGGCCGTGGCGAACAGCGGGATCACCGCCCCCATCACCAGTTGCAGCGCACATCCCGTCTGGAGCAGCAGCTGACCGCTGGGCGCGTCGAAGGCCCAGGCGGCCAGGAGGCCCATAGACAGGACGATCCAGGAGAGCATGGCGCCCGCGAGGCGACCCCGCGGCTTGGGGTACTCGACCCGGCTCACCATCAGCCAGGCCGTCCCCAGAATCGCCAGCAGCGTCGCCACGAACGGCAGCTCCAGCAGCACGATCGAGACGACCGTCAGCGCGCCGAACGGCGAGGGCATGCCCTGGAACACGCCGTCCTTCATCGTCACGCAGCTGAAGCGGGCCAGTCTCAGCACCACTGCCAGCAGCACCACGATCGCGCCCACCGCGGCCACCCGCTGGTGCGCGTCGTCCGCGACCATGCCGTAGACGAGGACGAAGTACGCGGGCGCGAGCCCGAAGCTGATCAGGTCCGAGAGGTTGTCCAGCTCGGCACCCATGGGGGAGGAGCGGAGCTTCCTCGCCACCAGTCCGTCGAACAGGTCGAACACGGCCGCGCAGAGCATCAGGATGACCGCCGTGGCCGCGCTGTGGCGGGCCATGCCGGACTCCTGGCTGCCGGTGAGGTGCGGGATCAGGATGCCGGTGGTGGTGAAGTACACCGCCATGAACCCGCACGTGGCGTTGCCCAGGGTGAGCGTGTCCGCTATCGACAGGCGGAGAGAAAGGGGCATCTCCTCCTCGTCGTCCACCTCGTCGGCCTCGGGCACCCAGCCGGCCTGGGTCTCCGGATCAATCACGGTCAATGCGAGTCACCCCAGCCACGGTCTTCTGACCGACCTCGACCGCGACCTCCACGCCCTCGGGCAGGTAGAGGTCGACACGCGAGCCGAAGCGGATCAGACCGACCCGGTCGCCCTGCTCGACCTTCGTGCCCCGAGGGATGTAGGGCACGATGCGACGGGCCACCGCGCCGGCGATCTGGATCATCTCGATGTCGCCGAGTTCGGTGTCGAAATGCCAGACTACGCGCTCGTTGTTCTCGCTCTCCTTGTTGAAAGCCGGAACAAAGCCGCCGGGAACGTGCTCGACCGACGTCACCGTGCCCGACAGGGGCGCGCGGTTGACGTGGACATTGAGCGGGCTCATGAAGATGGCGACGCGGGTGCGCCCGTCCTTCCACGGCATGATGCTCTGCACCACGCCGTCGGCGGGCGAGATGACCCGGCCCGGGGCGATCTCGCGCTCGGGGTCGCGGAAGAACCACAGCATGCCCGCCGCGAGCGCGGTGGCGGGCACGGCGACGGCCTTGGCCACGCCCGAGCGGCGGGCGCGGGCCAGGCTGAGGGCTGCGGTGGCGACGGTCGGGAGAAGCCACGGCGATGCTCCGCGCGCGAGGCGTGCGCCTACCAGGCTGTCGCGGTGTGCAGAGGTTTGGCTGTGGGGCATGGATGACCTTCGTAGCGGATGATGCCGCGCTTTGACGGGGGACGGCGGCTTTCCGGGATCGTACCGTTCGGGGGCCACAACTGGGCAAGCCAGGAAGCCGAGTCGGCGGCCGAAGACCGCCTACGGGGTGTGATCTTCTTCTCGACGAAAACACCCCGTATCCGGACAATCAGCCCTGGAATCGATACTCTTCGAGCAGTCGGCGCCCAATGATCATTTTCTGGATCTCGGCGGTGCCTTCACCGATGAGCAGCATCGGGGCCTCCCGGTAGAGGCGCTCGATCTCGTACTCCTTGGAGAAGCCGTAGCCGCCGTGGATCCGGAAGGCATCCTCCACGACCTCCTTGCAGTACTCGGAGGCGAGGTACTTCGCCATCCCTGCCTCAAGGTCGTTTCGTTCCCCGGAGTCCTTTTTGCGTGCCGCGTTGACCATCATCGCATGCGCGGCCTCGACCTTGGTGGCCATCTCCGCCAGCTTGAACTGGATGGCCTGGTGCTGGGCGATCGGCTTGCCGAAGGTGTGCCGCTGCTGGGCGTACCGGACGCCCAGTTCGAACGCACGCTGGGCGACGCCGCAGCCACGCGCCGCCACGTTGACCCGGCCGACCTCCACGCCGTCCATCATTTGGTAAAAACCTCGGCCGGTGGCCCCGCCGAGCACCCGGTCGGCCGGAATCCGCAGGCCGTCCATGATCAACTCGGTGGTGTCGACACCCTTGTAGCCCATCTTGTCGATCTTGCCGGGGATCGTGAGCCCCGGACGGACCTCGCCGAAGCCGGGCTCCTTCTCCACCAGGAAGGTCGTCATGGACTTGTGCGGCGCCGTGCCCTCGGGGTGTCCTTCGTCACTTCGCACGAGGACGGCGACGAGGGTCGACGTACCGCCGTTCGTGAGCCACATCTTCTGGCCCGTGAGGACGTACTCGTCGCCGTCCCGCACCGCCTTCGACGTGATCGCCGACACGTCGGAGCCCAGGGCCGGCTCCGACATCGAGAAGGCGCCGCGGACGTCGCCGGCGGCCATCCTCGGCAGGAAGTGGTCCTTCTGCTCCTGCGTGCCGTGCTGCTTGAGCATGTACGCCACGATGAAGTGCGTGTTGATGATGCCGGACACCGACATCCAGCCGCGGGCGATCTCCTCCACGCACAGCGCGTAGGTGAGCAGCGACTCGCCCAGCCCCCCGTACTCCTCGGGGATCATCAGACCGAACAGGCCGAGTTCCTTCAGGCCGTCCACGATCTGCTGCGGGTACTCGTCGCGGTGCTCCAGCTCGGTCGCGACAGGAAGGATCTCCTTGTCGACAAAGTCCCGGACGGTGGAGAGGATCTCCTGCTGGACGTCGGTCAGACCGGCGGTCTGGGCGAGACGGGCCATGGCTTACTTCTCCTGCGCCTTCGGTTCCGGGCGGCCCGGCTGCTCGCCGCCGCGCTCCTTGATGTACGTCTCGGTGGGCACCATGACCTTGCGGCGGAAGACGCACACCAGGGTGCCGTCCTGCTTGTAGCCCTTGGTCTCGACGTGGACGATGCCGCGGTCGTTCTTCGACTTCGACGGCCACTTGTCGAGCACGGTCGTCTCGCCGTAGATGGTGTCGCCGTGGAAGGTCGGCGCGACGTGCTTCAGCGACTCGATCTCCAGGTTGGCGATCGCCTTGCCGGAGACGTCCGGGACGGACATGCCGAGCAGGAGGGAGTAGATGTAGTTCCCGACGACGACGTTCTTGCCGAAGTCCGTCGTCTTCTCCGCATAGTTGGTGTCCATGTGGAGCGGGTGGTGGTTCATGGTGAGGAGACAGAACAGGTGGTCGTCGTACTCCGTGACCGTCTTTCCCGGCCAGTGCTTGTACGTCGCCCCGACCTCGAACTCCTCGTAGGTGCGTCCGAACTGCATGGCCTTACGCCTCCGGGATCTCGAACGTGCTGGTGCGCTGCATGCCGGCGGCGCGGCCCTTGCCGGCGATGACCAGCGCCATCTTGCGGCTGGCCTCGTCGATCATCTCGTCGCCGAGCATCGCGGAGCCCTTCTTGCCGCCCGCCTCGGACGTGTAGTAGTCGTACGCGTCCAGGATCAGCTCGGCGTGGTCGTAGTCCTCCTGGGAGGGCGAGAAGATCTCGTTGGACGCCTCGACCTGGCCCGGGTGCAGGACCCACTTGCCGTCGAAGCCGAGCGCGGCGGCGCGCTGAGCGACCTCGCGGTAGCCCTCGACGTTGCGGATCTGCAGGTAGGGGCCGTCGATCGCCTGGAGGTCGTTGGCGCGGGCGGCCATCAGGATCTTCATCAGGATGTAGTGGTAGGCGTCCGCCGGGTAGCCGGGCGGCTGCTCGCCCACCACGAGCGACTTCATGTTGATGGAGGCCATGAAGTCGGCCGGGCCGAAGATGATCGTCTCGATGCGCGGGGATGCCTGCGCGATCTCGTTGACGTTGTTCAGGCCCTGCGCGTTCTCGATCTGCGCCTCGATGCCGATCTTCCCGACCTCGAAGCCCATCGTCTTCTCGATCTGGGTCAGCAGCAGGTCCAGCGCGACGACCTGCTGGGCCGTCTGCACCTTCGGCAGCATGATGCAGTCGAGGTTCTGGCCGGCGCCCTCGACCACCGTCACGACGTCCCGGTACGTCCACTCGGTCGTCCAGTCGTTGACCCGGACGACGCGCGTCTTGCCCGTCCAGTCACCCTCGTTGAGGAACTTGACGATGGTGTGCCGCGCCTCCGGCTTGGCGAGCGGCGCGCACGCGTCCTCCAGGTCCAGGAAGACCTGGTCCGCCGGGAGGCCCTGCGCCTTCTCCAGGAAGCGCGGGTTGCTGCCCGGCACGGCGAGGCAGGAGCGCCGCGGACGAAGACGGTTGACGGTCATGCGGGGACCTCCAGGGGGTCGAGCTTGTTCGCTTTCCGGATCTCGTCGACGATGCTGCCGATGATCCCGGTGATGTCGAAGTCCTTCGGGGTGAACACCGCGGCCACGCCGGCGGCCCTGAGCTGTTCGGCGTCACCGTTCGGGATGATGCCACCTGCGATCACCGGTATATCTGTGGCACCGGCCACACGCAGCCGCTCCAGCACGTCCGGGACCAGCTGTGCGTGCGAGCCGGAGAGGATCGACAGGCCCACCGCGTGGACGTCCTCCGCCAGCGCCGCGTCCACGATCTGCTCCGGGGTGAGCCGGATGCCCTGGTAGACCACCTCGAAGCCGGCGTCGCGGGCGCGCACGGCGATCTGCTCGGCGCCGTTGGAATGCCCGTCCAGGCCCGGCTTGCCGACCAGGAAGCGCAACTTGCCGACGCCCAGCTCACGGGCGGTGGCCTCCACCTTGCCGCGGACCTCGGCGAGGGCCGAGCCGGCCGCCGCGGGGACCGCCACCGGCGCGGAGGACACCCCGGTGGGCGCCCGGTACTCGCCGAACACCTCGCGCAGGGCACCCGCCCACTCGCCGGTGGTGACCCCGGCGCGGGCGCACTCCAGCGTGGCCTCCATGAGGTTGTCGGTGCCCTTGGCGGCCTCCTTCAGCCGCTCCAGCGCCTTGCAGGGACGCGGGTGGTTGAAGGGCGGCTGGTAGCGGGTGTCCCGCCAGCCCTGGAGCGCCTCGACGACCCGGTTCTCGACGGCCGGGTCCACGGTCTGGATCGCCGTGTCCAGGTCGGCCGTCAGCGGGTTCGGCTCGGTGCCCTCGAAGATGTTGACACCGACGATCTTCTCCTGGCCGGACTCGATCCGGCCCCGGCGCTCGGCGTGCGAGGCGACCAGCTGGGACTTCAGGTAACCGGACTCCACGGCGGCCATGGCGCCGCCCATCTCCTGGATGCGGTCGATCTCCGCGAGGACGTCCCCGACCAGCCGCTCGACCTTCGCCTCGATCACCTTCGAGCCCTCGAAGATGTCCTCGTACTCCAGCAGGTCGCTCTCGTAGGCGAGCACCTGCTGGATGCGCAGCGACCACTGCTGGTCCCAGGGCCGGGGCAGGCCGAGGGCCTCGTTCCAGGCGGGCAGCTGCACGGCCCGTGCGCGTGCGTCCTTGGAGAGGGTCACGGCCAGCATCTCGAGGACGATCCGCTGGACGTTGTTCTCCGGCTGAGCCTCGGTCAGGCCGAGGGAGTTGACCTGGACGCCGTAGCGGAACCGGCGCTGCTTGGGGTCCTCGATGCCGTACCGCTCACGCGTGATCTTGTCCCAGATGCGGCCGAACGCCCGCATCTTGCACATCTCCTCGACGAAGCGGACGCCCGCGTTCACGAAGAAGGAGATCCGCGCGACCACGTCGCCCATGCGTTCCTGCGGCACCTGGCCGGAGTCGCGCACGGCGTCCAGGACGGCGATCGCGGTGGACATCGCGTACGCGATCTCCTGCACCGGCGTGGCCCCGGCCTCCTGCAGGTGGTAGCTGCAGATGTTGATCGGGTTCCACTTCGGCATGTGGGAGACCGTGTACGCGATCATGTCCGTCGTCAGGCGGAGGCTCGGTCCCGGCGGGAAGACGTGCGTCCCGCGGGACAGGTACTCCTTGACGATGTCGTTCTGGGTCGTGCCCTGGAGCTGGGTGATGTCCGCACCCTGCTCCTCGGCGACGACCTGGTAGAGCGCCAGCAGCCACATGGCGGTGGCGTTGATCGTCATCGAGGTGTTCATCTGCTCCAGGGGGATGTCCTGGAACAGCCGGCGCATGTCACCCAGGTGCGCGACGGGCACGCCCACCCGGCCGACCTCGCCGCGGGCGAGGATGTGGTCGGAGTCGTAGCCGGTCTGTGTCGGCAGGTCGAATGCCACCGACAGTCCGGTCTGACCCTTGGCCAGGTTGCGCCGGTACAGCTCGTTGGACGCCTCCGCGGTCGAGTGACCGGCGTAGGTCCGCATGAGCCACGGACGGTCCTTCTGACGCTCTGTCATCTAAGGCCCTCAGATGTTCCGGAAGCGGTTGATGGCGTCGATGTGCTTCGCGCGCATCTCCTCGTCGCGCACGCCCAGACCCTCCTCGGGTGCGAGGCACAGCACGCCGACCTTGCCCTGGTGGAGGTTGCGGTGGACGTCGTAGGCGGCCTGCCCGGTGTCCTCCAGGGAGTACACCTTGGAGAGCGTCGGGTGGATCTTGCCCTTGGCGATGAGGCGGTTGGCCTCCCATGCCTCGCGGTAGTTGGCGAAGTGGGAGCCGATGATGCGCTTCAGGGACATCCACAGGTAGCGGTTGTCGTACTCGTGCATGTAGCCCGAGGTCGAGGCGCAGGTGGTGATGGTGCCGCCCTTGCGGGTGACGTAGACGCTCGCGCCGAAGGTCTCGCGGCCGGGGTGCTCGAAGACGATGTCGATGTCCTCGCCGCCGGTCAGCTCGCGGATGCGCTTGCCGAAGCGCTTCCACTCCTTGGGGTCCTGGGTCTGCTCGTCCTTCCAGAACCGGTAGCCCTCGGCGCTGCGGTCGATGATCGCCTCGGCGCCCATGGACCGGCAGATGTCCGCCTTCTGGTCGCTGGAGACGACGCAGATCGGGTTGGCGCCGCCGGCCAGGGCGAACTGCGTGGCGTAGGAGCCGAGTCCGCCGCTCGCGCCCCAGATCAGGACGTTGTCGCCCTGCTTCATCGCCGCGCCGTTGCGGGAGACCAGCTGCCGGTAGGCGGTGGAGTTGACCAGGCCCGGGGCGGCGGCCTCCTCCCAGCTCAGGTGGCCGGGCTTGGGCATCAGCTGGTTGGACTTGACGAGCGCGACCTCGGCGAGGCCGCCGAAGTTGGTCTCGAAGCCCCAGATGCGCTGCTCGGGGTCGAGCATGGTGTCGTTGTGGCCGTCCGAGGACTCCAGCTCGACGGAGAGGCAGTGGGCGACGACCTCGTCGCCGGGCTTCCAGGCGTTGACGCCCGGGCCGGTGCGCAGGACGACGCCCGCCAGGTCGGAGCCGATGATGTGGTACGGCAGGTCGTGGCGCTTGGCCAGGTCGTTGGTGCGGCCGTAGCGCTCCAGGAACCCGAACGTCGACAGCGGCTCGAAGATCGAGGTCCACACCGAGTTGTAGTTGACCGAGGAGGCCATGACGGCCACCAGGGCTTCGCCCGGGCCCAGCTCGGGCACGGGCACCTCGTCGAGGTGGATCGACTTGCGCGGGTCCTTGTCGCGGGTCTCGAGGCCCGCGAACATCTCCGTCTCGTCCTTGTGGACGGTGATCGCGCGGTACGACTCGGGGAGCGGCAGAGCGGCGAAGTCGGCGGACGTGGCGTCCTTCGACTGGATCGCGTCCAGGATGTCCTTCACGGTCACGGTGTTGCCTCCGGCGGTGAGCGCCCTGAGGGAGGGGCGCCTACGGGTTCGTCGGTGCTGCGATGAGTGCTGCTGAGGGTTTTGAGGTGTGCCGTCGGTTCGGCTCGGTGGTGCTTCGGCAGCGCTTTGTGGCGCGGGAGGTTGCCTGTGACGCAGGCGCCCGGGCGCGCAAGCCATGCGCTTGCGGGGACAGCCGGCGAACGAGAGGTCTCTGCTCGCCGGCCGCCCGGACTCCTTCAACGTATGACACCGCGTGTCAGGTGACAAGGCACTGAGTGCCAGAACTTCCCCTCAGATGAAATCTTTACGTAACAAATGAGCGATGATCGATCGAACGGCCCCTGAAATCCCCCAGAAAACAACCCCGGGCATGCCAAAACGGCCACCCCGAAGGGTGGCCGTCCTCACAGCTCAGCAGACCGTCAGCGCTCCTTCAGCGCCTCCTCGATGGTCCGCATGACCTCCTCCAGCGGAGCGTCGGTACGGGCGACCGTCACCAGCACCTCGCCGTGCGCCGAGGCCGTGGCCGGCGCGGTCGTGGCGGCCGGCCCGGCGGCGGAGCCGCGGCCGGCCCCGATGCCGGTGCCGAAGGTCTTGCGCACGATCGCGAAGGCGTGGTCCAACTGGGCCTCGACGTCCCCCTGGCCGCCCGCCCGCAGCCAGCGCCGCAGGACGTGGTTGTGGGCGGTGACCACCGCCGAGGCGGCGACCTCGGCCAGCAGCGGGTCGTCGTTGGCGTCGTCGGCGTGCGCGTGCTCGTCGAAGTGGCCGAGCAGATAGCGGGTGAACAGGCGCTCGTAGCGGGCCACGGAGGCGATCTCGGCCTCGCGCAGGGTGGGCACCTCGCGCGTGAGCTTGTAGCGGGCGACCGAGATCTCCGGCCGCGCCGCGTACATCTTCATGACCTCTTTGATGCCACGGCACACGGTGTCGAGCGGGTGCTCGTGCGCGGGGGCGGCGTTGAGGACCGCCTCCGCGCGGATCAGCGTGTCGTCGTGGTCCGGGAAGATCGCCTCTTCCTTGGAACGGAAGTGGCGGAAGAAGGTGCGCCGGGCGACTCCGGCGGCGGCGGCGATCTCGTCGACGGTGGTGGCCTCGTACCCCTTGGTCGCGAACAGCTCCATGGCTGCTGCCGCCAGTTCTCGGCGCATTTTCAGCCGCTGGGCGGCGGCGCGACTGCCTGCGGTACTTTCCGGCGCGTCGGGCGTAGCTGGTGTACGTGAGGACTTGGCGGGCTGGGACATGACCCGAACGTACTGCATGCGCGCAGCTCGATGCGCAGGTCCGGGGCGTCCCCCGCCCGTGGAGGGCGGGGGAGCGCCGGCCGGGTCGAGCAGCCCGCCCCAGTCCGGCTCCGTCCGGAACCAGTCGCCGACGCCGTCAGCGGCGGGCATACTCGCGGAAACCGCGGCCGGTCTTGCGGCCGAGGCAGCCCGCGGCCACCAAGTGCTCCAGCAGCGGCGCGGGCGCGAGACCGGGGTCGCGGAACTCGCGGTGCAGCACCTTCTCGATGGCCAGCGAGACGTCGAGACCGACCACGTCCAGCAGCTCGAACGGGCCCATCGGGTAGCCGCCGCCCAGCCTCATCGCCGCGTCGATGTCGTCGAGGGTCGCGTAGTGCTCCTGCACCATCTTGATCGCGTTGTTGAGGTACGGGAAGAGCAGCGCGTTCACGATGAAGCCCGCGCGGTCGCCGCAGTCGACGGCGTGCTTCTTGATCCGGCCGCAGACCTCGCGGACCGTCGCGTGCACGTCCTCCGCGGTCAGCACCGTACGCACGACCTCGACCAGCTTCATGGCCGGTGCCGGGTTGAAGAAGTGCATGCCGATCACGTCCTGCGGGCGCGAGGTGGCGCGGGCGCAGGCGACGACGGGCAGCGACGAGGTGGTGGTGGCCAGGACCGCGCCGGGCTTGCACACCTTGTCCAGCGCCGCGAACAGCTGCCGCTTGACCTCCAGGTCCTCCGCGACCGCCTCGACGGCCAGGTCGACGTCCGCGAAGGCGTCGTAGGACCCGGCCGGAGCGATCCGGTCCAGGATCTGCGCGGCGGCCTCCGCCGTCAGCCGGCCCTTGTCGACGGAGCGGGCCAGGGACTTGCCGATCCGGGCCTTGGCCGCCTGGGCCTTCTCCTCGCTGCGGGCGGCCAGGACCACCTGGTAGCCGGCCTTGGCGAACACCTCGGCGATACCGGAGGCCATGGTCCCGGAGCCCGCGACACCGACCGAGCGGACCTCACGGCCCGGGGTGGACGCGCCGCCCTGCGCCGGGGTCAGCGCGTCCGGGACGACCGTGCCGCTGCCCGGCGCCTCGTAGGTGTAGAAGCCGCGGCCGGCCTTGCGGCCTGTCAGACCGGCCTCGCTGAGCTGCTTGAGGATCGGGGCGGGGGCGTGCAGCCGGTCCCGGGACTCGGCGTACATGGCCTCCAGGACCGTACGCGCGGTGTCGACGCCGATCAGGTCCAGCAGGGCGAGCGGGCCCATGGGCAGACCGCAGCCGAGCCGCATGGCGGCGTCGATGTCCTCGCGGGAGGCGTACCGGGCCTCGTACATCGCGGCGGCCTGGTTCAGGTAGCCGAAGAGCAGCCCGTCCGCGACGAAGCCGGGGCGGTCGCCGACCGCGACCGGCTCCTTGCCCAGTTCGACCGCGAGGTCGGTGACGGCGGCGACGGCCTGGGGCGCGGTCAGCACCGAGGAGACGACCTCGACCAGCTTCATGGCCGGTGCCGGGTTGAAGAAGTGCAGGCCGAGCACGCGCTCGGGGCGTGCCGAGTCGGCGGCCAGCCGGGTCACGGACAGGGCGTTGGTGCCGGTCGCGAGGATCGTCTCCGGGCGGACGATGCCGTCCAGCTCCCGGAAGATCTGGTGCTTGATCTCGTACGACTCCGGGGCCACCTCGATGACGAGGTCGGCGTCGGCCGCCGCGGTGAGGTCGGTGGCGGTGCGCACCCGGGCCAGTGCCCCGGCGCGCTCCTCCTCGGTGAGCCGGCCGCGTGCCACGGCACGGGCGGTGGCGGTCCGCAGGACGGCGAGCGCCTCGGCGGTCCGGGCCTCGCTGATGTCGATGCCGATCACCTCGCGACCGGCCCTCGCGAGGACCTCGGTGATGCCGGTGCCCATGGTGCCGAGGCCGACGACGGCGATCGTCTTGAGCGGGGACAGAGGGGTGTCGGACAGGGGAGTGGCCATCGCGGGACTCCAGGAATGAGTGACGACGAGGAACGCGCCGGGTGCGCCCAGGAGACGCACCACGGTGCGTGGAGAGTGCGGGTGTTGCCGGGCTGCGAGCGCACACGCCCGGTGCTGCCGGTGCCGCGGGCGTGCACACGCCCGGCGGCGGCGGAACTTCCGACCGGCTCTGTCCCGAAGCCGGGTCGTACTGCGGTACAGACGTACCGAACCGACACTGCTCACTCGCGACGGCTGCGTCACCAAACCGTCGCCAGCGGAAATGCGAGAGGGTTACTCGCTCGTATGAGCTTAACCGGCGGGTAACGAGCGCGCTAGTCCTCTGACTTTGTGATGTAGCTCCCTCCGCCGGTGCGACCCCTCTACGCTGGACCTCGTGGACGAAGAGTTGCGATCGCTCACGGAACGCTTACGGCAGGAGTCGGGCGGCTCGGCGGCGTTCGACCGCCTGCTGACGACCGGGGACCACGACGAACTGGCCGAGGTCCTCACCGCGCCCGGACAGCCGCTGTGGGCCAGGGAACTGGCCGCGTTCCGCCTCGGCCGCGCGGGCGACCGGCGCGCCTTCGAGGCACTGGTACTGCTGCTCAATCACCGCGACCCACCGCGCTGCGCCTCCGCCGCGCACGCCCTCGCCCGCCTCGGCGATCCGCGCACGGCGCGGGCCGCCGCCGCCCTCGCCACCAACGAACTCCGCGTCGCCTACGCCCTGCACCCGGTACGGCTGCTGGCCGCCCTGCGTGCCCCGGAGTCCGTACCCGCGCTGATCACCACCCTGGAGCGGCGACTGCGCCCGCACGACCCCTACCGACGGGTCGCCCTGGCCTGTGTGGAGGGCCTGGGCGCGCTCGGCGACGCCCGCGCCCGACGGGTGCTGAACGAGGCCCTGGCGCACCCGGCACTCGCGGAGGCGGCGGTGCGCGCCCTGACCCGCCTCCCGCAGCGGCAACCGGGCTGACGCCCGGTCAGCCGCGCAGGCTCCTGGCGTACCGCACCTCGGGCACGGGCACGCCGTCCGCCTCGAAGGCCTCTTCGGCGCCGTCGGCCCGGAATCCGGCGCGCTCGTAGAAGCGGCGGGCGCTCGCGTTGCCCTTGAGGACCCACAGAAGCATGCGGGGACACGCCCGGCACCGCTCGACCGACGCGGCGAGCAACGCCCGCCCGATCCCGCCGCCGAGATGCGCCGGATCGACGTAGATCGCGTACAGCTCGGCGTCGCCGGTGTACGCGTCGCCGTCCCGGTACGGCCCGAACGCCGCCCACCCGAGCACCCTGCCGTCCCTCTCCGGGTGTCCGGAGGGCCCGGCAAGGGCCTCCACGGCGACCAGGTTCACCACCGAGCCGTCGCCCTGTCCGAACCGGGCCCGCCGCCGCTCGGCGTCCGCGGTGACGCTGAGCCCGTCCAGATACGGCTGCGGCATGAGCCCCCGGTAGGCGTGCTGCCAGCCGCGGACCCGGATCTCCGAGACGCGGTCGCAGTCGGCGGCCGTCATGAGGCGGATGCGTGTGCACGGATCGTCCATGACGGAACCCTAGGGAACCGTCCCCGTGTACCGCCCGTGATTATGGGACCGCGTCCGTCCTCACGTACCGCCCGTGATGATCGGACCGCGTCCGTCCGCGGCGAGCCGGCCGGTGGCGGCGGACGGCTCGCCGGCGGGCCGCTAACGGCGGAAGCCCAGCAGCCTGTGCAGGACCGAACCGCGGGACGCCGTCGACGCCGCCTTCGCCGTCAGCGGCTTCGGATCCGGCGACTTGGCGCAGACCGCGTCGACCGTCCCGGTGCCGCGCGGCACCTCACCGTCGGCCAGGTACGCGGCCAGGTACCCGTCCAGACACGTGTTGCCGCTCAGGGTGACCCCGTGGTTGCCGCCGCCCTGCTCGACCACCAGGCTGGAGCCGGCCAGCAGCCCGTGCACCGTGACACCGCCGGCGTACGGAGTGGCGGCGTCGTCGGTGGCCTGGAGGAGCAGCGCCGGCGGCAGTTCACCGTTCGCGATGTCCACCCGCCGCCGCGGGGAGGTCGGCCAGAACGCGCAGGGCGCGTTGTACCAGGTGTTGTTCCATGCCATCAGGGGAGCCTTCGCGTACACCTCCCAGGTGTCCGCGCGCCACCGGTTCCAGCCGCGCGGCCAGGAGGCGTCACGGCACTGCACCGCCGTGTAGACGCTGTAGCCGTTGTCACCCGAGGCGTCCACCGCGGCGAAGTTCTCGTACGCCTCCACCAGCGGTCCGGTGGCCCCGCGACGGACGTAGGCGGCGAACGCCTCGGCGAGGTAGGGCCAGTAGCCGTCGTAGTAGCCGCCGGGCGTGAAGGTGTCCTCCAGTTCCGCGGCGCCGACCTTGCCGCCGGCCGGCTTCTTCGCCAGAGCCGCCCGCATCGCGTACCAGCGGTCCTCGATCGTCCCCGGGTCCTTGCCGAGCCGGTAGTCGGCGTCGTGCCGCGCGATCCAGGCCATCAGCGCCCGGTGGCGGTCGTCGAAGGCGTAGTCCTGGCCGAGGTTGTCCTGGTACCAGACACCGGTCGGGTCGACGATCGAGTCCAGCACCAGGCGGTGGACCCGCTCGGGGTACAGCTTCGCGTACACCGCGCCCAGGTAGGTGCCGTAGGAGTAGCCGAAGTAGCTGATCCTCGGCGCGCCCAGGGCCTGGCGGACGGTGTCCAGGTCCCGGGCCGCGCTGACGGTGTCCATGTACGGCAGGACGTCGGCGTACTTCCGGCCGCAGGCGGCGGCGAAGGACTCGGCGCGGGCGACGTTCGCCCGCTCCAGCGCGGGGGTGGCCGGTACCGAGTCCGGGCGCCCCGGCCTGAAGTGACCGGGCACGCAGTTCAGGGCGGGCCTGCTGCGGCCGACCCCGCGAGGGTCGAAGCCGATGACGTCGTACCGGGCCGCCACGCTCTTCGGCAGCGCCGAGGCGACGAACCCGCCCAGCGCCAGACCGCTGCCGCCGGGGCCGCCCGGGTTGACCAGCAGCGGGCCCTGGGAGGACCGCGCGGTGTGCGGCACTCGGGACAGGGCGAGCGTGATCTGCCGGCCCGCCGGGTTCGCGTGGTCCAGCGGAACCCGCACGGAGGCGCACTGGAGCGTCGGGTAGTCGCGGGTGCCGCACTTCTTCCAGGCGGGCTTCGGCACGGCGGCGGGGGTGGCGACCGCCTGGGCGGGCACGGCGGCGAGCGAGCCCGCCACCACGGCGGCGGCTGCGCACAGCGCGGCTGCGCGTGTTCTCATACGGGTCCTCCCGGGACGGAGGGTCTCGGCGAACCGCGGGGCTCACGGCTCTCGCCGGATCGTCCCGGACTGGGGGCCCCAGGAACCCGTTGCGGCGATACTTGACCCAATTGGGCCGTGGGATGCGCCCTAACGCCCTCGGAAGGCGCTCACATGAGGCTGAGCTGGACCGGCTCCGCTCCGGCGGGGGAGGGCGCCGGTCCGGCCGGGCGGATCCGTCGGGCCTGCCCCGCGCGCGTGGGCCCGATGCCGTACTCCTGCGCCAGCTCGTGCACCTGACGGGTGATCCGGCGCTGGTACCACTTGGGCGCGTAGGCGCCCTCCGCGTACAGGCGCTCGTACCGGCGCACCAGATGCGGATGGTGCTGCCCGAGCCAGGCCATGAACCACTCCCGGGCGCCCGGGCGCAGGTGCAGCACGAGCGGGGTGACGGAGGTGGCCCCGGCCGACGCGATGGCCCGGACCGTGTCCCGCAACCGGTCCGGGTCGTCGCCCAGGAAAGGGATCACCGGGGCCATGAGCACCCCGCAGCCGATACCGTGCTCGCCGAGGGCGCGTACGACGTCCAGCCGGCGTTCGGGCGCGGGCGTGCCCGGCTCCACGGTGCGCCACAGCTGTGTGTCCAGGAAGCCGACGGAGACCGAGATGCCCACGTCCGTCACCTCCGACGCCCGGACCAGCAGGTCCAGGTCGCGCAGGATCAGGGTGCCCTTGGTGAGGATCGAGAACGGGTTCGCATGGTCGGTGAGCGCGGAGATGATGCCCGGCATCAGGCGGTAGCGGCCCTCGGCGCGCTGATAGCAGTCGACGTTCGTGCCCATCGCCACGTGGTCGCCCTGCCAGCGGCGGGAGCCGAGCTGGCGGCGCAGCACCTCGGGGGCGTTCACCTTCACCACGATCTGGGTGTCGAAGCCGATGCCGGTGTCAAGGTCCAGATAGCTGTGGGTCTTGCGGGCGAAGCAGTACACGCACGCGTGCGTGCAGCCGCGGTAGGGGTTGACCGTCCATTCGAACGGCATGCGCGAGGCGCCCGGCACCCGGTTGAGCACCGACCGCGCCCGCACCTCGTGGAAGGTGATCCCGTGGAACTCGGGCATGTCGAACGTACGGGTGGTCACGGCATCCGCGCCGAACAACGCGGCATCGGTGGCCCGGCCGTGTTCGCTCTCGTCCGTGAGCCGCTCCCAGCGCATGACGCCTCCTCGCTCGCACTGGCCCTAGAATAGAACATCTGTTCCCATGATCGTGCGATCCCCGATTTGGGCGGCCGGGCGCCGGGGTGGTTGGCTTGCCCCAACCCCGAGCAACCAGGTCCTGGAGGAACGCAATGGCGCAGGTCGAGGCCACTACGGAGCGGGTCGTCGCGGCGGACGCGGAGAAGGTGTTCGACGCCCTCGCCGACTACCGCGGCACCCGGCGCAAGCTGCTGCCCGAACACTTCAGCGAGTACGAGGTGCGCGAGGGCGGCGACGGCGAGGGAACCCTCGTCCACTGGAAGCTCCAGGCCACCAGCAAGCGGGTGCGCGACTGCCTGCTGGAAGTGGGCGAGCCCACCGACGGGGAGCTGGTCGAGAAGGACCGCAACTCCTCCATGGTCACCACCTGGCGCGTCACCCCCGCGGGCGAGGGGACCTCCCGGGTGGTCGTCACCACCACCTGGCAGGGCGCCGGCGGCATCGGCGGCTTCTTCGAGAAGACCTTCGCGCCCAAGGGTCTCGGCCGGATCTACGACGCGCTGCTCGCCAACCTCGCCGCCGAGGTCGAGAAGTAGTCCCAAGAGCCCGCCGGTGAAAGGGTGTTGACGTCCGGTTGACCCCTTCACCGGTTCGGGTGGATGTCCGCCCCGGAGCGAGTGGTGCCGTAACTCGCCGCAGTTGTTCGCAGTTGTCGCCTTACGCGGGAATTGTGACAGGTGTGACGAGGGGAGCGGTTCGTGGGCGGGACGACTCTGGTGAAGCACGAGCCGGTCGTGGCACCGGCAGCGAGCGAGGAGACGGCCGCCGCATCGCCGCCACCCCCGACGTCGGGCGTCGAACTCGGGCCCCGCCGGGTCCGGTTGGTCTTCGTCGGGCTGCTGCTGGCCCTGCTGCTGGCCGCCCTGGACCAGATGATCGTCGCCACCGCCCTGCCGAAGGTGGTCGGCGAACTGCACGGCCTGGACAAGATGTCCTGGGCGATCACCGCCTATCTGCTCACCTCCACCATCGGTCTGCCCCTGTACGGCAAACTCGGTGACCTGGTCGGCCGCAAGAGCGTCTTCCAGTTCGCCATCGCCGTCTTCGTCGTCGGCTCCGCGCTCGCCGGCCGGGCCGGGACCATGGACCAGCTGATCGCCTACCGCGCGGTCCAGGGCGTCGGCGCGGGCGGGCTCATGATCGGCGTGCAGGCGATCATCGCCGACATCGTGCCGCCCCGCGAGCGCGGCCGGTACATGGGCCTCATCGGCGCCGCGTTCGGCCTCGCCTCCGTCGCCGGCCCGCTGCTCGGCGGCTACTTCACCGACCACCTCTCCTGGCGCTGGTGCTTCTACATCAACGTCCCCTTCGGCCTGGTCACCCTGGCCGTCATCAGCGTCGTGCTGAAGCTGCCCAGGCCGCGCGTACGCGCCCGGCTCGACGTCCTCGGCGCGCTGCTGCTCGCCGCCGCCTCCACCTGCCTGGTCCTGCTCACCAGCTGGGGCGGCACCGAATACGCCTGGGGCTCCCGGCAGATCATCGGACTCGGCGCCGGAGCCCTGCTCGCCACCGTCCTGTTCCTGATCGCCGAACGCTTCGCCGCCGAACCCCTCATCCCCCTGCGCCTGTTCCGCGACTCCGTCTTCACCGTCAGCGGACTGGTCGGCCTGGTGATCGGCGTCGCCCTGTTCGGCGCCGCCAGCTATCTGCCGACCTTCCTGCAGATGGTCGACGGTGCCAGCGCCACCGAGTCCGGGCTGCTGATGCTGCCGATGATGGCCGGGATCGTCGGCGCCTCGATCATCGGCGGGCAGCTCATCAGCCACACCGGGCGCTACAAGATCTACCCCGTGCTCGGCGGCGCCGTCTCCACCGTCGGCATGTGGCTGCTGTCCCGGCTGGAGACCGACACCCCCCGGCTGCACTACAGCATCTACATGGCCGTCCTCGGCGCCGGTATCGGCATGGTGATGCCCGTCCTGGTCCTCGCCGTGCAGAACTCGGTGCGCCCCGCCGACCTCGGCAGCGCCACCAGTGCCAACAACTACTTCCGGCAGATCGGCGGCAGCGTCGGCGCCGCCGTCTTCGGCACCCTCTTCGCCGACCGGCTCGCCGACGCCCTGGGCGAGGAGCTGCCCCCGCGTGCGGGCACCGGGCTGCCCGACCCCGACTCGATCACCCCGCAGCTCGTCCACGCGCTGCCCCCGGCCCTGCGCGACGCCTACATCCGCGCCTACGCCGACGCGATGCCCCGGATCTTCCTCTACCTCGTCCCGGTGCTCGCCCTCGGCCTGCTCATCGCCTTCTTCCTCAAGGAGAAACCGCTGGTGTCCCACAACGCCCCCGCCACCGACCAGGAGACCGCGCCGGTGAACGTGCCCATCCCGCAGGCCCGCATCCAGCCGTCGGCCGGGACCCCCGCCCCGACCCGCTCGTCGTACGCCGCCGGGATCCCCGTCTGCGGCACGGTGCAGCACGCCGACGGCACCGTGGTGCCCCGCGCGGCGCTCACCCTCATCGACGTCGCCGGGCAGCAGATCGGCCGGGGCGCCAGCGGCGAGGACGGGAGGTACGCGCTCAGCACGCCCGGCTCCGGGGCGTACGTGCTGATCGCCGCCGCCGGCGGGCACCAGCCGCAGGCCGTCTCCGTCACCGTCGGCGAACGCCCCGTGGAACTCGACGTCGTCCTCGGCGGCGCCGGCCGCCTCGCCGGCAGCGTCCTCACCGCCGACGGCAGCCCGGTCCGGGACGCCATCGTCACCCTCACCAACGTGCACGGCGAGGTCGTCTCCGCCACCCGCAGCGGGCGCGAGGGCGGCTACGTCATCACGGAACTGGTCGCCGGCGAGTACACCCTCGCCGCCAGCGCCCCCGCCTTCCGGCCCGCAGCGCTCCCGGTCAGCGTGCAGGCCGCCCGGGAGACCCGGCAGGACATCGAACTCGCGGGCGGCGCCGTGCTCAAGGGCACCGTCCGGGCCGGCGGCGGACGCCCCGTGGAGGACGCCCGGGTGACCCTGCTCGACGCCGCCGGCAACGTCGTCGACACCCTCACCACCGCGGCCGACGGAACGTTCCGGTTCGTCGATCTCTCCTCCGGCGAGTACACCGTCATCGCCGCCGGTTACCCGCCGGTCGCCACGGTGTTGCAGGTCGCGGGCGGTGGCCGCACCGAACGGGACCTCCAGCTGGGGCACGAGGACTGAGGGGGCGCACACCGCGCGCCGGGCAGTGCGCCGGTGGCATCCGGTGACACCAATTCCAGGATTGCCACACATCGCGACCGGCCGCCGCCGTACCGTGGTGGCGGGCGGCACAGATCGTTTGCGGACAGCCGTGGGGAGAAGGGGCCGGGGCCATGGACCGTGGCAGCGAGCGGGACACACCTCCCGGGCGCGGCATCGGCGACACCGCCGCGGGTCGGATTCCGCTGGCCGTGGTCGTCGTCGACCGTGCCGGTCTGGTGTCCCACTGGAGCAGCGGCGCGCGCCGGCTGTTCGGCGTGGACCGCGAGGACGCCGTCGGCCATCCCGCGGCGGACCTGCTGCCGGTCTCCGGTGCCCTCCCCGAGGACCCGCACGACCCGCAGGGCCGGGCGGCGCTCGACGGCTTCGTCTCGTACGACGGAGCCGGCCCCGACCTGGAGTCCTCGCTCGGCGGGCACACCGGCTACGCGACGGCCGGCCGCGCCCGCCTCCGACCGCCCCGGCAGGCGCCCGACGCCGAGCGGCTCGACGTGCTGTGGTGGGCCTATCCACTGGTCGGCCCGGGCCCCTCCCGGCTCCTCGTGCTCGCCGCCGACGCCACCCGGCTGCGCGACGAACGCGGCTACGACGACGAGACCGCCGAGCGCATCTCGCCCGGCTTCGCCCGCCACACCGAGCTGCCCGCCTCCGAGGATCTCGAACGGCGCCTGCCCGACATCCTGCCCAACATGGGCCCGGGCCTCAGCGCCCGCATCGTCGCCCAGGTCCTGGAACTCGGCTACCCCGTCCTGGAGTTCAGCCAGTTCGAGCGGGTGCCCGTCACGCCGTACTGGGGCGTGCCGCGCCGCGCGGGCCGCGCCCGCGCCGAGGCCGTCGTCCCGCGGGAGCCGACGGCTGCCGCCCTGCTCCCGGTCGACGCCGAACAGGACCTGGAGTACGCCGCCGTCCGCGAACGGCTGGAGTTCCTCAACGAGGTCAGCTCCCGCATCGGCTCCTCCCTGGACCTCGGCGAGACCATCCGTGAGGTCACCAGCGCCGCCGTGCCCCGGTTCGCGGACTTCGCCGGCACCCATCTGCGCGCGGCGGTGCTGGCGGGCGAGGGCTTCCCGGACGGCCCGCCGGACGCCCACACCGTGATGTTCCGGGTGTGGGTCGAGCACAACGACGAACCCGGCCGCTGGGACGACACCACACCGGTCGGCGAGTCCTTCGCCTTCCCCGAACACACCCCGTTCTACAAGTGCATGGTCACCGGCGAACCGGTCGTCATCCCGCGGGTCACCGAGGAGCTGTCCGAGCGCATCTCCGGCGAGTTCGAGAAGCGCGACCTGCGACCGCTCATCGGCGGCCGGTCCCTGCTGATCGTCCCGCTCAAGGCACGCAACGTGGTCCTCGGCTTCATGGTGCTGATGCGCCGACCCGACCGGGCGCAGTTCGACGACATGGACCGCACCACCGGCGCCGAACTCGCCGCCCGCGCGGGCCTCGTGCTCGACAACGCCCGCATGTACACCTACCAGGAGAACGTCGCCGATACCCTCCAGGACAGCATGCTGCCGCAGGTCAGCCCGCGGATGGCCGGCTGCGACATCGCCACCCGCTACCTGCCCGGCACCCGGCTCGGCCGGATCGGCGGCGACTGGTTCGACACCATCAAGCTCTCCGGCTCCCGCACCGCCCTCGTGGTCGGTGACGTCATGGGGCACGGCCTGAACTCGGCCGCGATGATGGGCCAGTTGCGCACCGCCGTACAGACGATGGCGGCCATGGAGACCCCGCCCGCCCAGCTGCTGCGCAACCTGGACGACCTGGCCCGCAGGCTCGGCGACAACTACCTCGCCACCTGCCTGTACGCGGTCTACGACCCGATCCGCGGCGAGCTGACCCTCGCCAACGCCGGACACATCCCGCCGGTGCTGGTCCGTGCCGAGGACGGCAGCAGCGAACTCCTCGAACTGCCCACCGGCGCCCCCATAGGGGTCGGCGGCGTCCCCTTCGAGGTCAGCCGGGTCAAGGTCGCGCCCGGCGACCGGCTGGTGCTGTGCACCGACGGCCTGGTGGAGGTGCGCGGCTCCGACATCGGCGAGGGCCTGGCCGCGCTCTGCGAGTCCGCCGCACACCCCGCGGCCTCGATGGACGACGCCTGTGACACCATCATCCGCGCGCTGAACACCCGCGGCGGACGCAAGGACGACGTCGCCCTGCTCATGGCCCGCCTCAACGGCATCCCCGACGAGCACGTCGCCGCATGGCGGCTGGACGCCGACCCGCGCGAAGTGGCCCGGGCCCGCCGCCTGGTCCGCGAACGGCTCCTGGACTGGGGCCTGCCGCAGACGGTGGAGACGGCCGAGCTGCTGGTCAGTGAGGTCGTCACCAACGCCATCCGGCACGCCGAGGGCGATCGGATCGGCCTGCGGGTCGTCCGGACCGACGCGCTGCTCTTCGAGGTCACCGACGACGAGCCCGCCCTGCCCGCCATGATCGCCGCCGGTCCCGACGACGAGTCGGGCCGCGGCCTGCGCGTCGTCAGCCGGCTGGCCCGGGAGTGGGGAGCCAGCGCCACCGGGCACCGCAAGACCGTCTGGTTCGAACAGGTCATCCACAACAAGTGAAGGTGGCCGCACGGCTCTTGCCTCGCCACAGGCCCGCGCGATATTCCGATCACGGAGCCGAACCGTGGGGAGATCGCATGAACGTCTCGGACAAGTACCGCAACAACTGGGAGAGTTACTGGGGGCAGACCCCGGACGGGCGGGGCGAGGCGATATGGGACTCGGACCCCTCCCTCAGCGCCGCACCGCACAGCGAACTGCTCCTGCCCTACGCCGACCCGGACCGCACGATCGTCGACCTCGGCTGCGGCAACGGCACCCAGACCCGTTACCTGGCCACCCGGTTCGCCCGCGCCGTCGGCGTCGACCTCTCGCTCGCGGCCGTCGAGCACGCCCGCCGTGCCGCCAACGGCGCCCCCGTCGAGTTCCAGCAGCTCGACCTCACCGACACCGACGCCGTACGCGCCCTGCACGAACGGCTCGGCGACGCCAACGTCTACATGCGGGCCGTCATCCACCAGAGCGAACCCGAGGCGCGCCCCGCGGTGGCCGCCGCCGTCGCCGAGATCATCGGCGGCCGGGGCCGGGCCTTCGTGGTCGAGCTCACCTCCGGCTCCCGGGACGTCCTCCAGCGTGCCGCGACCGCGCCGGGCGGCCCCGGGCCCAAGCTCCAGCGCGTCTTCCACCACGGGCTCAAGCCCGCCGACGCCCCCGACGGAGAGATCCCGCGCCTGCTCGCCGGGGCCGGTCTCACCGTCCTGGCCGACGGCGCGACGACCCTGCCGCAGACCGAGTACCTCCCGGACGGCACACGCATCGAGCTGCCGGCCCGCTGGTTCGTCCTCGCGGGGGCCTGACCGCGCCCGGCGGCCCGCGCCGGGGCGGACCATCCGCGCCGGCGCGGACCGGGCGCGGCGGGGTCGTAGCCTGGCCGCCGCTCGGCGCGTAACGTGACGCAGCATGAAGATCCTCATCAGTGCCGACATGGAGGGTGCCACGGGCGTCACCTGGCCCGCCGACGTGCTGCCGGGGACGCCGCAGTGGGAGCGGTGCCGGTCGATGTTCACCTCGGACGTGAACGCCGCCGTGGAGGGCTTCTTCGACGGCGGCGCCGACCAGGTGCTCGTCAACGAGGCGCACTGGACCATGCGCAACCTGCTCCTGGAACGGCTCGACGAGCGGGTGGAGATGCTCACCGGCCGGCACAAGACGCTGTCCATGGTGGAGGGCGTCCAGCACGGTGACGTCGACGGCATCGCGTTCGTCGGCTATCACGCGGGCGCCGGGACGGAGGGCGTCCTCGCCCACACCTATCTGGCCAACCAGATCACCGGGGTGTGGCTGGACGACGTCCGCGCCAGCGAGGGTCTGCTCAACGCCCACGTCGTCGCCGAGTACGGCGTCCCCGTCGTCCTCGTCACCGGCGACGACGTGGCCTGCGAGGACGCCCTCGGCTACGCGCCGGAGGCGCTGAAGGTCGCGGTCAAGGACCATGTGTCGCGCTACGCGGCCGTGTGCCGGACCCCGGCCCGCACCGCGGCCGACATCCGTGCCGCGGCCAAGGAGGCCGCACAGCTGGCGGTCCGTCACGAGCCGGTGCGCGGCGGGCCGTTCACGGTCGCCGTCGAGTTCGACGCCGAGCATCTGGCGCAGGCCGCCACCGTCGTCCCCGGCGTGGCCCGGATCGGCGAGCGGAAGGTGGCGTACACGAGTGCCACCATGTACGAGGGGATCAGGACGTTCAAGGCGGTCACCACGATCGTCTCTGCCGCCGTGGAGGAGCAGTATGGCTGACCAGCTGGCCCTGGACGAGGTGGTGGAGTTCACCTCCGGCCTGATCCGCATCGACACCACCAACCGGGGTGGTGGCGACTGCCGGGAGCGGCCCGCCGCCGAGTACGCGGCCGCACAGCTGGCCGGCGCGGGCCTGGAACCCCTGCTGCTGGAACGCACCCAGGGCCGCACCAACGTCGTGGTCCGGATCGCGGGCACCGACCCGTCCGCCGACGCGCTGCTGGTCCACGGCCACCTCGACGTGGTGCCGGCCGAGGCCGCCGACTGGCGCGTGCACCCGTTCTCCGGGGAGGTCCGGGACGGCGTGGTGTGGGGCCGCGGCGCCGTCGACATGAAGAACATGGACGCGATGATCCTCGCGGTGATCCGGTCCTGGGCCCGGCAGGGCCTGCGGCCCCGCCGCGACCTCGTCGTCGCGTTCACCGCGGACGAGGAGGCCAGCGCCGAGGACGGCTCCGGATTCCTCGCCGACCGGCACCCCGAACTCTTCGAGGGCTGCACGGAAGGCATCAGCGAGTCCGGGGCCTTCACCTTCCACGACGGCTCCGGCCGCGAGATCTACCCGATCGCGGCGGGAGAGCGGGGCACCGCCTGGCTGAGGCTCAGCGCACGCGGCCGGGCCGGGCACGGCTCCAAGGTGAACAGGGACAACGCGGTCACCCGGCTCGCCGCCGCCGTCACCCGCATCGGCGAGCACCAGTGGCCGCTCCGCCTCACCCCGACCGTCCAGGCCGCCCTCGACGCCCTCGCCACCCTGTACGGCATCGAGGCCGGCTCCGCCGACGTGGACACGCTGCTGGAGAAGCTCGGCCCGGCCGCCCGGCTGGTCGAGGCGACCGTCCGCAACAGCGCCAACCCGACCATGCTGAACGCCGGTTACAAGGTCAACGTCATTCCCGGCGAGGCGGTCGCCCACGTGGACGGGCGCTTCCTGGCCGGCACCGAGGAGGAGTTCGCCGCCACGCTGGATGAGCTGACGGGGCCGGAGGTGCGCTGGGAGTTCGCGCACCGGGAAGTGGCCCTCCAGGCGCCGGTGGACGCGCCGCTGTTCGCCCGGATGCGCTCCGCGGTGGAGGAGTTCGCACCCGGCGGCCATGTGGTGCCGTACTGCATGCCGGGCGGCACGGACGCCAAGCAGTTCTCCCGGCTCGGCATCACCGGCTACGGGTTCTCACCGCTGAAGCTGCCCGCCGACCTCGACTACCAGGCGCTGTTCCACGGCGTGGACGAGCGCGTGCCCGTGGAGGCGCTGCACTTCGGGGTCCGAGTCCTGGACCGCTTCCTGCGGACGGCCTAGACAGTGAGGGACGAGATGCGACGAGCGCCGTACGGATCGTGGCCGTCGCCCATCGACGCGGCGCTCGCCGCCGCGCACGACGGACGGCCGGAGTGGGTGGATTTCGTCGGCGACGAGATCTGGTGGACCGAGCCCCGGCCGGCCGAGGGCGGCCGGCGGGCCCTGGTGCGGCGGTGGACCGACGGCGGCGAGGAGTCGGTGCTGCCCGCGCCCTGGAACGTGCGCAGCCGGGTCATCGAGTACGGCGGCCGGCCCTGGAGCGGAGTGAGCCACGACGGCCGGCCCCTCGTCGTCTTCGTGAACTTCGCCGACCAGCGGCTCTACCGGTACGAGCCCGGCGGTGAGCCCCGGCCGCTCACCCCGGTGTCCCCGGTGCGCCGCGGTCTGCGCTGGGCGGAGCCCCGGGTGGACCTCGCCCGCGGCGAAGTGTGGTGCGTGCTGGAGGAGTTCACCGGGGACGGCCCCGACGACGTACGGCGGGTCCTGGCCGCGGTGCCGCTGGACGGGTCGGCCGCCGACGACCGGGGTGCCGTGCGGGAACTCATCGGGGCCCGGCACCGGTTCGTCACCGGCGCCCGGCTGTCGCCCGACGGCCGGCGGGCCGCCTGGCTGGGCTGGGACCATCCGCGGATGCCGTGGGACGGGACGGAGCTGATGGTCGCCGAGGTCGGCGACGACGGCCGGCTGGCGGGGGCGCGGACGGTCGCCGGCGGACCGGACGAGGCCGTCGCCCAGGTCGAGTGGGGGGCGGACGGCAGTCTTCTGTACGCGAGCGACCGCAGCGGCTGGTGGAACCTCTACCGCGACGGCACCCCGCTGTGCCCGCGGGAGGAGGAGTTCGCCGGTCCGCTCTGGCAGCTCGGGCTGCGCTGGTTCGCGCCGCTGGGCAACGGCCTGCTGGCGGTCGTGCACGGTCGCGGGCCGGCCGTGCTCGGGATACTCGACCCGGAGTCCGGCGAGATCGTCGACGCCGCCGGCCCGTGGACGGAAGTCACCGCCTCCCTCGCCGCTCACGGCGCACGCGTCGTCGCGGTCGGCGCCAGCCCGCGCACCGCGTACGAGGTGGTCGAGCTGGACACCGCCACCGGCCGCGCCCGCGTGATCGGCGCCCGGCACCGGGACCCGGTGGATCCCGCCTACTACCCGGAGCCGCAGATCCGCACCTTCTGCGGCCCGGACGGCCGCGAGGTGCACGCCCATGTCTATCCGCCGCACCACCCCGGACACGCCGCGCCCGACGGCGAGCTGCCGCCGTACGTGATCTGGGCGCACGGCGGGCCCACCAGCCGGGTGCCGCTCGTCCTGGACCTGGCGATCGCCTACTTCACCTCGCGGGGCATCGGGGTCGCCGAGGTGAACTACGGCGGCTCCACCGGCTACGGCCGGGCCTACCGCGAGCGGCTGCGCGAGCAGTGGGGCGTGGTCGACGTCGAGGACTGCGCGGCCGTCGCCCGTGCCCTCGCCGACGAGGGCACCGCCGACCCGGCCCGGCTGGCCGTCCGGGGCGGCAGCGCGGGCGGCTGGACCGCCGCCGTCTCGCTGACCACGACCGACGTCTACGCCTGCGGCACCATCGTCTACCCGGTGCTCGACCTCGCCACCTGGGGCCCGGGGGAGACCCACGACTTCGAGTCCCGCTATCTGGAGTCGCTGATCGGCCCGCTCGCCGAGGTGCCCGCCCGGTACGCCGAACGCTCCCCGACCGCGCACGCCGACCGGCTCGACGTGCCCTTCCTGCTGCTCCAGGGACTGGACGACGTGATCTGCCCGCCCGCCCAGTGCGAGCGCTTCCTCGCCCGGATCGCCGGCCGAGGCGTGCCGCACGCCTACCTCACGTTCGAGGGCGAGGGGCACGGATTCCGGCGGGCCGAGACCATGGTGCGCGCCCTGGAAGCCGAACTCTCCCTGTACGCCCAGGTGTTCGGGATCGACCCGGCGCCGCGGACACCGAAGGTGGAACTGACCCCGTGAAGGAACTCGTACGGCCACGCCGACTGGCCCCCGGCGCCCGGGTGGCCGTCGTCGCCACCAGCGGGCCGGTGCCCGAGGAGCGGCTCCAGGCGGGGCTCGACGTACTGCGCGGCTGGGACCTCGACCCGGTGGCCGGAACCCATGTCCTGGACCGGCACACCGAGTTCGGCTACCTGGCCGGCACGGACGCCGACCGCGCCGCCGACTTCCAGCGCGCCTGGTGCGACCCGGCCGTGGACGCGGTGCTGTGCGCCCGCGGCGGGTACGGCGTGCAGCGCATGATCGACCTGCTCGACTGGGAGGCGCTGCGGGCGGCCGGGCCCAAGCTCTTCGTCGGGTTCAGCGACCTCACCGTCCTGCACGAGGCCATCGCCACCCGCCTGGGGCTGGCCACGCTCTACGGGCCGATGGCGGCCGGCATCGACTTCATCAAGAACGCGCGGGCCCAGGAGCATCTGCGGGCCACGCTCTTCGCCCCCGAGACGGCCCGTACCATCGCCACCGGCGGCCGGGCGCTCGTGCCCGGCCGGGCCCGCGGCGTCACCCTCGGCGGCTGTCTGTGCCTGCTCGCCGCGGAACGCGGCACCCCGCACGCCCGGCCCTCGGCACGCGGCGGACTGCTCTGTCTGGAGGACGTGGGTGAGGAGACCTACCGGCTGGACCGGTACCTCACCCAACTCCGGCGCTCCGGCTGGCTGGACGGGGTGCGCGGGGTGCTCCTCGGCTCGTGGGAGGACTGCGCGGACTACGCCGAGCTGCGGCCCATGCTGGCCGACCGGCTCGGCGGACTCGGGGTTCCGGTCGCGGAGCAGGTCGGATTCGGGCACTGCGCAGGGGCGTTGACGATCCCGTTCGGGGTGGCGGCCGAACTGGACGCGGACGCGGGCACGGTGACGCTGGACGAGCCGGCCCTGCGCTGACGCGCGGCCCGGCGGGACGTGACCGGCGCGGCGCCCCGGGCCGGAACGCCGTAGGCTGGCCGGATGCCGCACCCTCCGTCCCTGTACGTCGCCGTCGGCCCCCGCGTGGCCATCCGCCCGTTCCGGCTCGAAGACGGTCCCGAGTTCACCGCGCGGGCCGGGGAGAGCAAGGACCTGCACCGGCCCTGGCTGTTCCCGCCGGACAGCGACAAGGCGTACGCCGACTACGCCGGGCGGCTGATCGAGGACCCGGCCCGGGCCGGTTTCCTGGTGTGCGAGAAGGACAGCGGGGACATCGCCGGCTTCATCAACATCAACAACATCGTGCGGGGCGGCTTCCAGAGCGGCGCCCTCGGCTACGGCGTCTTCGCGCACGCGGCCGGACGGGGCCTGATGCGCGAAGGCATGGAACTGGTGATCGGGTACGCGTTCGGGCCGCTCGGCCTGCACCGGCTGGAGATCAACGCGCAGCCCGGGAACACCGCCTCCATCGCCCTCGCCCGGGGCGCCGGGTTCCGCCTGGAGGGCCTCTCCCCGAAGATGATCTACGTGGACGGCGCCTGGCGCGACCACGAACGCTGGGCCATCACCACGGAGATGCGGCCCGGCCACTGATCCCTTCGCCCCCGGCGGAGATCCGTACACGGGCGCCTCGACACACCCGCGACGGCGGCCGGTCCGGCCCTGGACGCCTTTGCGCAATCCTGACCGGCAGCGCCCCTGGCCGAGTGCCGCCTCGCCGGGTTCCCTGGTCATCGTGACGAGGATCCGACGTGAGGTGCTGACCCTGCCCGCCGCACAGCTGGGGGCCGACAACCCGCTGCCCGCGCTGCGCCTGCTCGACAACGTCCACCGCATCGACGACCGGGAACGGGCGGACCTGCCCGGGGACATGGCCCGCCGGCTCGGCCACGCGCCGCTGCGGAGCCTGCTGCCCGTGCGGATCCGGGACGGATACGGCAGAAGCCGTCGGCCGCACCGCCTCAACGCGCTGGTGATCGAGAACGACCGGTTGCGCGCCACCGTCCTGCCCGGACTCGGCGGCCGGATCGCCTCCCTGGTCCACCTGCCCACGGGACGCGAACTGCTCTACCGCAACCCGGTGTTCCAGCCCGCCGACTTCGCCCTCAACGGTGCCTGGTTCTCCGGCGGCCTCGAATGGAACATCGGCGCCACCGGCCACACCACCCTCTCCTGTGCCCCCCTGCACGCCGCCGTCGTCCCCGCCCCGGACGGATGGGGGCACCGCCCCCGCCGTCCGGGCGGCGGGGAGGAGATGCTGCGGCTGTGGGAGTGGGAGCGGCTGCGCGACGTGCCCTTCCAGGTCGACCTGTGGCTGCCGGAGGGTTCCGACTTCCTCTACGTCGGCGTACGGATCCGCAATCCGCACGAGCGGCCCGTGCCCCTGTACTGGTGGTCCAACATCGCCGTGCCCGAGGACCGCCGGATCCTCGCCCCCGCCGAGGAGGCATGGCTCCCGCACTGCCCGAACGGCGCGGCAGGCGGCCCCAGCGGCCACGAGAGCCGACTGCGCCGGGTGCCCGTCCCCTCGTACGACGGCATCGACCGCACCCACCCCCTCAACAGCCCGTACGCCGCCGACTGGTTCTACGAGATCCCCGACGGCCGCCGCCGCTGGATCGCCGCTCTGGACGCCGACGGACACGGGCTGGTGCAGACCTCCACCGACGTGCTGCGCGGCCGCAAGCTCTTCGTCTGGGGCAGCGGCCCCGGCGGACGGCGCTGGCAGGAGGGGCTGACCGCCCCCGGCACCGGCGGCTACTGCGAGATCCAGGCCGGGCTCGCCCGCACCCAGCTCGAACACGTCCCGCTGGCGGCACGAGGCGAGGTCTCCTGGCTGGAGGCGTACGGGCCGTTCGACACCCCGGCCGCGGGGGAGTGGGCGGACGTCGTCGGGGCGGCGGAGGAGCGGCTGGCGGCCGTCCTGCCGCGTGACCACGTCGACCGGGCGTACGCGGCATGGCGGCCGTACGCCGACGCCCAACCCGGCACGACGCTCGCCGCCGGCTCCGGCTGGGGCGCGCTCGAAGTGCTCCGCGCCGGCCTCGACCTGCCCGGTACGCCGTTCCCCGAGTCCACCCTCGGCGACGCCCAGGAGCCCTGGCGGCACCTGCTGCGCACCGGATCCCTGCCGGCACCGGACCCGGGCCGCCCGCCCGGCCCGACGCTCGTCGCCCCGCCCTGGCGGGACCTGCTGGAGACCGCCCCCGCCACCGCGCACACCGAGTACCACCTCGGCGTCGCCCAGTGGCACGCCGGCGACCGCGCACAGGCCGTCCGCAGCTGGGAACGCGCGCTGCGCCGCGCACCCGGGTCCTGGCCGCCGCTGCGCTGTCTGGCCGTCGCCGACCAGGAGGCCGGCCACCACGAGCGGGCCGCCGAAAGGTTCGCGGACGCTTTCGGCGGCCTGTGCCGGGAGAGGCACGACGGCGAGACCTGGACGGCCGCCCTGGCCGCGCTCGGCCGGGAGACCCTCGAGGCGCTGCTCCGGGTCCGGCGGGCCGGGGACGCGCGCGCGGTGTGGCGGCGGCTGCCCGCCGCCGTCCGCCGGCGGGGCCGGTTCCGGCTGCTGCTCGCCGAGCTGCTCCTCGCGGAGGGCCGGTACGCCGAGGCGCGGGCCGTCTTCGACGCCGGCTTCGAGGTGGCCGACCTGAGGGAGGGCGCCGACGACATCGGCCGGCTGTGGGCCCGCCTCACCGACGAGCCGCTGCCGGGCCGCTACGACTTCCGGATGCGGCCGGACAGCGGCTGATCGGCTCAGGTGCCGCGCTGGTCCACGTACTCGAACACCGACCCGTCCGGGTGGACCGCCAGCAGATTGCGGCCCACCGGCGTCGGCACCGGCCCCGCGACGACCCGGGCGCCCAGCTCGGTCAGCAGCCGGTGGGCCTCGTCGACATCCTTGACGGCGATTGTCGCCGTCACCTTGCGCAGGATCTCCAGCTCCGACTCCGGGCCGCTCATCAGGAGGAAGGAGCCGACCGCGGCCACCTGCACGCCACCACGCTGGAAGCGCAGCGCGCTGCCGCCCGAGAGGCGTTCGTAGAAGGGGATCGCGGTTTCGAGGTCGTCGACGCAGATGCGCAGCGAGGCGCCCAGAATCTCCATGCGGCCGAGCCTAGTTGGGGCGGCGCGGAGCGCGCAGGCGCCTGCGTTACCCGCTGTGATGGGCGGGTACCCGCATGGTATGGACCGTTTTGATCACCTGGAACATCTGGACAAGCACCTAGTCGAAGAGCTGGCACAGGTGGCACGCGAGACGGTACGCGACGAACTGCGGGAGCAGTCCCGCAAGCAGCGCCGCACCGCCATGCTCTATGCCGCATCGGGTGCCGCCGCCCTGTACGCCGGCGGCGCGGTGGCGCTCGCCGTGGGCCTGGCCCTGGCGATCGGCCTGCCGGGCTGGGCGGCGGCGCTGATCACCGCGGCCGCGCTGGGGGTCGTGGCCTACCTGCTGCGCGGCGCGGCCCGCCCGGGCCACGGCCACCACGCACCCCACGCCCCGCAGCACGTGGCCGGCGGCACCGCCCCCGGCGCCCCGCCGAGCGGCCTCGGCCTGCCCTACCCGCCGATGCCCTCCGGCGCTCCGCCCCGTCCGCACATCGACCCGGACCCCCCGCACCACCGGGCCTGACGGAGGAGCCGCCCGGCCTGGCCTGACGGACTGGCCTGACGGAGGAGCCGCCGCAAAGACGGCTCCGGTCCGCGACGAGCAGGACTGCCTCGGCCCGCGACGAAGCGGGCCGGGGCACCGACCTGTACCCGGGCCCACCAGATCCCCGGCAGCGCGGGGCGGGCGCGGGCGGGGTGGCGTCCGGGTGCTCGGACCGGCGTACGGGTGACCGCCGCGGCGTTTGGGTGCCCCGCCCCCGGTTACGCGGAAGACCTCGGACGAGCCATACCGCCGGAGGCGCACTGTGAGCCGACCTCGCGTCGTGATCGTCGGCGCCGGTTTCGCCGGATACCGGGCTGCCCGCACCCTGGCCCGGCTCACCCGCGGCCGTGCCGACATCGCGCTGCTCAACCCGACCGACTATTTCCTGTATCTGCCGCTGCTGCCCCAGGTCGCCGCCGGCGTCCTGGAGGCCCGCCGGGTCACCGTGTCGCTGCCCGGCACGTTGCGGGGGGTGCGACTGGTGCTCGGCCAGGCGGACGGCGTCGACCTGGACGGACAGACCGTCCATTACAGCGACCCCGAGGGCGGTGTCGGCAGCCTCGGCTATGAACGGCTGGTGCTGGCCGTCGGCAGTGTCAACAAGCTGCTGCCGGTCCCCGGCGTCGCCGAGCACGCGCACGGCTTCCGCGGACTGCCCGAGGCGCTGTACCTGCGTGACCACGTGACCCGGCAGGTGGAACTCGCCGCCGCCGACGTGGACCCCAAGCGCCGCGCCGCCCGCTGCACCTTCGTGGTGGTGGGCGCCGGTTACACGGGCACGGAGGTGGCCGCCCAACTGCAGATGCTCACCGAACGGCTGGCCCGCCGGCACATGCCGCCCGCCGGTCCGCGCCCCCGCTGGATCCTGCTGGACCTGGCATCACGGGTGCTGCCGGAGCTGGACGCGCGGCTGTCCCGCACGGCGGACCGGGTGCTGCGGTCGCGCGGCGTGGAAGTGCGGATGGGCACGTCCGTGCGGGAGGCAACCCGGGACGGAGTGCTGCTCACCGACGGGGAGTTCATCGCGTCCCGGACCCTGGTGTGGTGCGTGGGCGTACGGCCCGACCCACTGGTGGAGGACGTCGGGCAGCCGTTGGAACGCGGGCGGCTGATCGTCGATCCGTACCTGCGACTGCCGGGCCGGTCCGAGGTGTTCGCCTGCGGGGACGCCGCCGCCGTGCCCGACCTGGAACGTCCGGGAGAGTTCACGGCGATGACGGCCCAGCACGCCTGGCGGCAGGGGCGGGTGGCCGGGGAGAACGTGGCCGCCTCGCTCGGCCTCGGCCGGCGCCGGCGCCCGTACCGCCACCGCGACCTCGGTTTCGCCGTCGACCTGGGCGGTGTCCAGGCCGCCGCCAATCCGTTCGGTGTGGCGCTGTCCGGCCTGGCGGCGGGCGCGGTCACCCGCGGCTATCACCTGGCCGCGCTGCCCGGCAACCGTATCCGGGTCACCGCCGACTGGCTGCTGGAGGCCGTACTGCCGCGCCAGGGAGTCCAGTTGGGACTCGTACGGGCCTGGTCGGTCCCGCTGGACACGGCCTCTCCGGAACTGGCACGGGTACCGGGCGGCCCCGAGCGGCCGGCCGTTCACGCGGGAGAGGAACCCATGACGCACGAGACGCACCGGGACGACCAGCGGGGCGGTGAGCCCGCGAAGAACCAGCCGGGCGGTGAGCCCGCCAGGAACCAGCCGGGCGGTGAGCCCGCAAGGAATCAGCGGGGTGGTGAGCCCGCGAGGAACCAGAAGCCGGGCGGTGAGCCCGCTGACCGGCAGCCCGGTGGTGAGCCCGCTGACCGGCAGCCCGGCGATGAGGCAGCCACGAGCGGGCCGGACCATCCGGCCCCCGGTCCCGTCAGGCGTACCGACCCGCCCGACCCCGCGGACGCCCCCGACTGAGCGCGAACGAGCGCAAGGAGACTAGGAGACTCATGAACACCGAAGAACTCGCCGAACTGGGCCAGCAGTTGCGCGTGGACAGCGTCCGGGCGTCAGCCGCCGCGGGGTCCGGGCACCCGACGTCCTCGATGTCCGCCGCCGATCTGCTGGCCGTCCTGCTCGCGAACCATCTGCGGTACGACTTCGAGCGCCCCGACCACCCGGCCAACGACCGCTTCGTGCTGTCCAAGGGACACGCCTCCCCGCTGCTGTACGCCGCCTACAAGGCGGCCGGCGCGATCGAGGACGGCGAACTGGTCACCTTCCGCAAGCTCGGCAGCCGGCTGGAGGGCCACCCGACGCCCCGGCGGCTGCCCTGGGTGGAGACGGCCACCGGCTCGCTGGGGCAGGGCCTGCCGGTCGGCGTCGGCATCGCCCTCGCCGGCAAGCGGCTGGACCGCACCGGCTACCGGGTGTGGGTGCTGTGCGGCGACAGCGAGCTGGCCGAGGGCTCGGTGTGGGAGGCCGCCGAACACGCCGGGTACGAGGACCTGGACAACCTGATCGCCATCGTGGACGTCAACCGGCTCGGCCAGCGCGGCCCCACCCGGCACGGCCACGACCTGGACGCCTACGCCCGCCGCTTCCAGGCATTCGGCTGGCACACCATCGAGATCGACGGCCATGACGTCGACAAGATCGACCGGGCCTACGGCGAGGCGCTGTCCACCACCGGACAGCCCACCGTGATCCTCGCCCGCACCCTGAAGGGCAAGGGCGTGGCCTCCGTCGAGGACCGCGAGGGCCTGCACGGCAAGCCGCTGCCCGAGGCCGAGGAGGCCATCGCCGAACTCGGCGGACAGCGCGATCTGCGGGTGCGCGTCTCCGAGCCGCAGGCCGCCGCCGCGCTGCGCTCGCTCACCTCCGAGGTCGTCCAGCTCCCGCGCTACGACCGGGGCGAGGAGGCCGCGACGAGGGACGCCTTCGGCAAGGCCCTCGCCGCGCTCGGCACCGCCCGCGGTGACGTCGTCGCCCTGGACGGCGAGGTCGGCGACTCCACCCGTACCGAGGAGTTCGCCAAGGCCCACCCCGACCGCTTCTTCGAGTGCTACATCGCCGAGCAGCAGCTCGTCGCCACGTCCGTCGGCATGGCCGCGCGCGGCTGGATGCCGTACGCCTCCACCTTCGCCGCGTTCCTCACCCGCGCCCACGACTTCGTCCGCATGGCCGCCATCAGCGGCTCCGGAATCAACCTGGTCGGCTCGCACGCAGGCGTCGCGATCGGGCAGGACGGGCCCTCCCAGATGGGCCTGGAGGACCTGGCGATGTTCCGTTCCCTGTACGGCTCGACGGTGCTGTACCCGTGCGACGCCAACCAGACCGCCCGGCTGGTCGCGGCCATGGCGGGCCTGGACGGCATCCGCTACCTGCGCACCTCCCGCGGCAAGACACCGGTGATCTACGGCCCCGACGAGGAGTTCCCGGTGGGCGGCAGCAAGACGCTGCGGGCCGGCGAGGACGACCGGCTGACGGTCGTCGCGGCCGGGGTGACCGTGCCCGAGGCGCTGGCCGCGGCCGACCGGCTCGCCGAGGACGGCATCCAGGTGCGGGTGATCGATCTGTATTCGGTCAAGCCCGTCGACGCCGAGACCCTGTACCGGGCGGCCGAGGAGACCGGCTGCCTGCTCACGGTGGAGGACCACCATCCGGAGGGCGGCCTCGGGGACGCCGTCGCGGAGGCGTTCGGCGACGGCCGGCCGGTGCCCCGCCTGGTCCGGCTCGCGGTGCGCGCCATGCCGGGCTCGGCCGCGCCCGACGAGCAGCTGCACGCGGCCGGCATCGACGCCGTCGGCATCGCGGCGGCGGCCCGCCTGCTGGTCGAGGAGGCGGTGGTGCGATGAGCCACGGCGACGCGCGTGCCGTACGGGCGGGCCGTCGCACCGTGGAGATCCAGCGGCCGGGGAAGGTGCTCTTCCCCGGCCGTGAGGGTGTGAAGGAGTACACCAAGGGCGACCTCGCCGCCTACTACCGGTCCGTCGCGCCGTATCTGCTGCCGCACCTGCGCGGCGACTGCACCTCGTCGTCGCGCTCGACGGCCGCCACGACTTCGACGAGGTACGCGCCTTCGCCCATGACGTGGCCGAGTTCGCCGCGGCACGGCACCCGGACCGGCTCACCACCGCGGCCCGCAAGCGGGACCGCGGTGACCGCCTGTACCTCGATGTGCAGCGCAACGGCTACGCCCAGACCGCCGTCGCCCCTTACAGCGTCCGTGCCCGCCCGGGCGCACCCGTCGCGGTACCCCTAACCTGGGAACAGGTGGACGATCCCGGCGTGGACGCCCGTCGCTGGACCCTCGCCGACGCCGTGGACCAGGCACGCACCGACCCCTTGGCCGGCGCGTTCAGTCGTGGCCGCTCTCTCACACGCCCCCGGAGCCGCCTCGCGGCACTGCGTCGCTGACGCACGTACCCCCTTCGACCAGGCAGGACGGCGCTCCCGTCAGACGCGGTCCGCTGCTGAGGTTTGGCCAACGGTGTGGCGGCCACACGCAGGGGAGAGGTGGCCATGTCGAACGGAAAAAACACATCCCAGTCACAGGGTTCACGAGAATCACAAGATTCCCAGGAGCCACAGGAATCACAGGGCAACCACGAGACACAGAGCAAGACAGGCAGGAACGCGGTGGACGACGACCGTCCGGCCCCCATGGACGTACTGCGCCAGGCGCGCGCCCAGCTCGCGGAACTCACCGGTCTCGCACCCGAGTCGGTGTCTTCGTTCGAGCAGACGGAGGACGGGTGGGCGTTGGAGGTCGAGGTCCTCGAACTGGAGAGAGTGCCCGACACCATGAGCCTGATGGCGAGCTACCAGGTCGAACTGGACCAGCAGGGCCAGCTGACCGGTTACCGCCGCGCCCGCCGCTATGAACGCGGCAGGGCGGATCCGCGCAGTGGCCGCTGAGTCACCGTCCGCGACCCGTCCGCAGACCCGAACCGACTACGCATGAGGAGGAATCGCCGGCATGACTGTTGTTCCGGCACAGCAGACCGGAGGCGGAGGCGGCAGCAGCGGCCTCTACGACGTACTTGAGCTGGTCCTGGACCGTGGGCTCGTGATCGATGCGTTCGTCCGCGTCTCCCTGGTCGGTATCGAGATCCTGAAGATCGACGTCCGCGTCGTCGTGGCCAGCGTCGACACCTATCTGCGCTTCGCCGAGGCGTGCAACCGACTCGACCTGGAGTCCGGCCCGAACAAGAGCCCGGGCCTGCCCGAGATCGTCGGTGAGGTCACTGAGTCCGGCGCCCGCGGCAAGTCCAAGGGCGCGCTCTCCGGCGCCGCGCAGACCATATCCGACGCCTTCAACCAGGCCCGCGACGAAGGGGAGACCGAGTCGCGGCCGCGGCCCCGCAAGGCTCCGGCGCGCCGGAAGGAGGAGCAGGAGTGAGCACCTACGTCTACGGCATCACCGCCCGGTCGCATCCCGCGCTGCCCGAGGGCATGACCGGCGTGGGCGAGCCCGCCCGCACGGTGCGCGTCCTCACGGCCGGTGATCTCACCGCCCTGGTCAGTGACGCCCCGGAGGATCTGCGCCCCAAGCGCAGGGACCTGCTCGCCCACCAGAACGTGCTCGCCGAGGCCGGCGCCGCCGGCTGCGTGCTGCCCATGCGCTTCGGCAGCGTCGCCCCCGACGACGACGCCGTCACCCAGGTGCTCACCGAGCGGGCGGAACACTACGCGGAGCGGCTGCGGGAGCTGGACGGCAAGGTCGAGTACAACGTCAAGGCCACTCACATCGAAGAGGCCGTCCTGCATCTGGTGATGGCCGAGAACGCGGACGTGCGTGCCCTCGCCGAGGCCAACCGCCGCTCCGGCGGAGGCGGCTACGACGACAAGATCCGCCTCGGCGAGATGGTCGCCGCCGCCGTCAAGGCCAAGGAGGCCGAGGACGCCGGCGAGGTGGAGAGCCTGCTGACACCGGCCGCCGCGGCGGTCAGCGTGGGCCCCGAGTCCACCGGCTGGCTGGTGAACGTGTCGTTCCTGGTCTCGCGGGACACGGCCGAGGACTTCCTCGCCATCGTCGAGCAGATGCGCAAGAGCCACCCCCACCTCGAACTGCGGGTCCACGGCCCGCTGCCGCCGTACAGCTTCGTCGAGCCCGGCCCCGCGCAGCCCGCGGGCCGCACGGCCGGCGCGGACGCCGGGGTGCAGTAGCGCTTCCGGCCCGAGCGGAAGGAGACCACCGTGGGACTGATCGGCGAAGTGCTGATGCTGCCGTTCGCACCGGTGCGCGGCAGCGCGTGGGCCGTCAGGCAGGTGCTCCGCGAGGCGGAGCGGATCTACTACGACCCCTCCACCGTTCGGGCCGAACTCGCCCGCCTCGAGGAGCAGCTGGAGGCGGGCGAGATCACCGAGGAGGAGTTCGACCGACGCGAGGACGAACTGCTCGACCGGCTGGAGATCGCCCTGCGCTCCGGCGACACCACAGGCAACGGGACGGGACGATGAACCGAACGGCAATGGGCCTCGCCATAGGGGCCGGCTATCTGCTCGGACGCACCAAGAAGCTCAAGATGGCGCTCGCGGTGGGCTCCCTGGTGGCCGGCAAGAAGCTCAACCTCAGTCCGAAGATGCTCGCGGACGTGGTGAACCAGCAGCTCAAGAACAATCCCCAGTTCAAGGAGATCGGGGACCAGCTGCGCCAGGACATGCGAGGCGTCGGCAAGGCGGCCGGCGGTGCGATGGTCGAACGGCAGATGAACGCGCTGGCCGACCGGCTGCACGGTCGCACCGCGCAGATGCGTGACCAGCTGTCCGACGCGACACCGGCCGGCTCCGACGAGGAGCAGGGCGACGAGGACGCCTCCGAGGACCGCGGCGAGGACCGCGAGGACGACCGCGAGGACCGCGGCGACGACCGCGAGGACCGCGAGGACGAGTCGCGTGACCGGGAGCCGGCCAAGAAGGCGGCTGCCAACAAGCCCCCCGCGAAGAAGGCCGCGGCCAAGAAGACGGCTCCCGCGAAGAAGACGGCGGCCAAGAAGACGACCGCGGCCCGCAAGTCGGCCGCGAAGAAGACGGCCTCGGCCGGCGGCGACGCCCGGCGTGCCACCGGCCGGCAGTCGAAGGGTGGTGATGATCGATGAGCGAGTCCCTCGGGTCCGCCACTACGGCGGCAGGCAAGGCCAAGGGCGAGGCCAACGGCAGCCCGCTGAGCGATCTCGCCCACAGCGAGGCCGCCGACCGGCTGAAGTCGGAGGCACAGGATTTCCTGGCCGCTCAGGCCACCAAGATGCTCAGCGGCCTCGGCCGCAAACTCGGCGAGACGACCAACAAGCTCAACGACATAGCCGAGGGAAACAGCCCCGGCTTCGCCAAGCTCGCGCTCGACGGGGGCCGCAAGCTCGCCGAGGGCAAGGGCCCGCTGCGCTCCGCCCTGGAGCTGGGCGCCTCCCGCGCCAAGGAGAACGTGATGGACGCGGTCAGAAACCTCGGGGGCGGCAAGGGCAAGAAGGGCGGCGCGGGCAAGAAGCCCACCGTCATCATGGAGTCCGTCGACGTCGGCGTGCCGCTGCGCACCGCCTACGACCAGTGGACCCAGTACCAGAGCTTCAGCACCTTCGCGAAGGGCGTGAAGAGCGCGAACCGCGCCGATGACACGCACTCCGACTGGCAGGCGAAGATCTTCTGGTCCAGCCGCAGCTGGAAGGCGCAGACGACCGAGCAGATCCCCGACTACCGCATCCAGTGGACCTCGGAGGGCGCCAAGGGCACCACGAAGGGCGTGGTCTCCTTCCACCGGCTGGAGGAGAACCTCACCCGGGTCCTGCTGGTCATGGAGTACTACCCGACGGGCCTGTTCGAGAAGACCGGCAACATCTGGCGTGCCCAGGGCCGCCGGGCCAGGCTGGACCTGAAGAACTTCGCCCGCTTCATCACGATCAAGGGTGAGGCGGAGGACAGCTGGCGCGGTGAGATCCGCGACGGCGAGGTGGTCCGCAGCCATGAGGACGCCGTCGCCGAGGAGGAGCAGGAACAGGAGCAGGAGCAGAACGGCGAGGCGCCCGAGGGCGAGGACGAGGACGCCCAGGGCGAAGCCGGCGAGGAAGAGGAAGAGGAAGAAGGCGAACCCGAGGAGCCCGAGGCCGAGGCCGAGGAGCCCGAGGAAGAGGAAGAGGAAGAAGGGGAACCCGAGGAGCCCGAGGCCGAGGCCGAGGAGCCCGAGGAAGAGGAAGAGGAAGAGGAAGAGGGCGAACCCGAGGAGCCCGAGGCCGAGTACGAGGAGGGTGAGGAGCCGGAGGGCGAGTACGAGGACGAAGAAGAGCCCGAAGGTGAGTACGAGGAGGAAGAGGAGCCCGAGTACGCCGAGCGTGGGAGCCGTCGATGACGACGCCCAGCCGCTTTCCCGAGCCCTACGGTCAGGGCTCGGGGGCGAACCTCGCCGACATCCTCGAACGCGTGCTTGACAAGGGTGTCGTCATCGCGGGTGACATCAGGATCAACCTGCTCGACATAGAACTGCTCACCGTCAAACTGCGCCTCATCGTCGCCTCGGTCGACAAGGCGAAGGAGATGGGCATCGACTGGTGGGAGACCGATCCGGCGCTCTCCTCCGGGGCCCGCCGGGACGAGCTGGCCCGGGAGAACGCCGAGCTGCGAGAACGGCTCGCCCGACTGGAGGAGCTGGAGTCGGGCCGCACCACGAAGGAGGCACGATGACCGGACTGCGGTACGTGTACGCCGTCTGCCGCCCCTTCGAGCTGCCGCTGCAGTCCCAGCTCACCGGCATCGGGGGCGCCCCGGTGCGGGTGCTGCACCACCACGAGCTGGTCGCGGTGGTCAGCGCGGTCCCGGAGGCCGACTTCTCCGAGAAGGCGCTGAAAGCCCACCTGGAGGACCTGGACTGGCTGGCCGCGACGGCCCGCGCACACCAGGGCGTGGTCGACGCGCTCAGCACGGTCACCACCCCGCTGCCGCTGCGGCTCGCGACCGTCTTCCATGACGACAGCGCCGTACGCACCATGATCGAGGCCCGGGAGGGCGACTTCCGGCGCATCCTCGACCGGCTCGCGGGCCGGGTGGAGTGGGGCGTGAAGGTCTATCTGGACCCGGAGGCGGAGCCGGAGCCGGCCGGGCCCGCCCCCGCCGCGGCGAAGCCGGCCAGCGGGCGGGACTACCTGCGCCGCCGGCGCGAGCGCAGTCACGCGCAGGAGGACAGGTGGCAGCGGGCGGAGCGATTCGCGCAGTCCCTGCACGAGCGGCTCCTCCGCCAGGCCGAGGACGCCCGGATCCACGCCCCGCAGAACTCCGCGCTCTCCGCGGCGCCCGGCCAGAACGTGCTCAACGCGGCCTACCTGGTGCCCCGGCGCCGCTCCGAGGAGTTCGTGGAACTGGTCGACCGCACGAAGGACGAGGAGCCCGGGATCCGTGTGGAACTCACCGGACCGTGGGCCGCCTATTCGTTCACCGGAGAGGAATCATGAGGGGGGCGGAACGTTGACCGTCGTGGAACGCCGTGAGATCGCGCTGGTCGACCTGCTCGACCGGCTGCTGGCGGGCGGCGTCGTCATCACCGGCGACCTCACGCTGCGGATCGCGGACGTCGACCTCGTGCGCATCGACCTGAACGCCTTGATCAGCTCCGTGAACGAGCAGGTCCCCTCACCCTTCGAGGAGCTGTGATGACCTCGTCCAGCCCGCGCAAGCGGCTCGACCTCGAACCCGACACGGTCGAACGGGACCTGGTGAAGCTCGTCCTCACGGTGGTGGAACTGCTGCGTCAGCTCATGGAGCGGCAGGCGGTGCGCCGGTTCGACACCGGTGAACTCACCGAGGAGCAGGAGGAGCGCATCGGGCTCACCCTGATGCTGCTCGAGGACCGCATGGCCGAGCTGCGGGACCGGTACGGCCTGCGGCCCGAGGACCTGAACCTGGACCTCGGGCCGCTCGGGCCGCTGCTTCCCCGCGAGTGACCCCACCGGTGCTCGGGCCGCTGCTTCCCCGCGAGTGACCTCAGCGGTGCCCGCGTGTCAGGCTTCCTTCCGGCACAGGATCTCGCCGTGCAGGACCGCGAACCAGCCGTCCTCCTGCCGCCCCCATTCCCGCCAGGCCTCCGACACCGCCCGCAGCCGCTCCGGCGTCGCGTGACCGCCCCGGGTGGCCCGGCCGGCGTAGTCGGAGGCGGTCGTGCGGTCCGCCCACAGTCCGCTCCACCAGGCCCGCTCCTCGGCAGTGGCGAACGTCCAGGTATTGGAGGTGGCCGTGACGTCCCGCAGGCCGGCGGCCCTCGCCCACGCCGTCAGCCGGCGTCCGGCGTCGGGCTCGCCGCCGTTCGCGCGGGCCACCCGCTCGTACAGGTCCAGCCAGTCGTCCAGTCCCGGCACGGCCGGATACCAGGTCATCGCCGCGTAGTCCGCGTCGCGTACGGCCAGGAACCCGCCCGGCCTGGTCACCCGGTACATCTCGCGCAGCGCCCGCACCGGATCGCCCACGTGCTGGAGCACCTGGTGGGCGTGGACCACACAGAAGGTATCGTCCGGGTAGTCCAGGGCGTGCACGTCGGCGACCGCGAAGTCGACGTTGGCCAGGCCGCGGCCGTCGGCGGTGGCCCTGGCCTGTTCCAGGACCCCCGGCGCCCGGTCGACGCCGGTGACATGGCCGTCCGGGACCAGTTCCGCGAGGTCGGCGGTGATGGTGCCCGGACCGCAGCCGATGTCCAGGATCCTCATGTGGGGCTTCAGGGAACCGAGCAGATAGGCCGCGGAGTTGGCGGCGGTCCGCCAGGTGTGCGAACGCAGCACCGACTCGTGGTGCCCGTGCGTGTAGACGGCGGTCTCCTGCGCCTTCGGCATGGCTCTGCCCCTTCCCGTCGTACCGGCCCGGTGTCCGGCGACACCCCCGGCGGTACGCGTCACGGTACGCGCGCATGCCGAATGATGAGATCTGCGTTTCGCGATATGGACTGACGGGGTGTCACCCGCTGGTGTTCTGCGGGCGGTAGACCGTCAGGGCCTCGGGCAGCTTCCGCAGGGTCACCTCGCCCGACACCGATGTGACCTCGCCGTCGTAGGCCAGCGGAGTGCCGGGCGCGATGCCCGTCAGCCGCAGCCGGTTCACCTGGACCGCCGCGTGCGCGGGGGAGCGGGTCAGCGGGCCGGCCGCCGCCGCTGCCAGCAGCCTGAGCGCCGGCCGACGGCTGCCGTGCACCACCCGCACGTCCAGCAGCCCGTCCGCCAGGTCGGTACGACGGCCGGGCGACAGCCCCATGCGGTGGTAGACACCGCTGCCGACGAACAGCAGCCACAGCGGACGGCGTTCACCGCCCAGCTGCACCTCCAGCGGATGCCGGTCCGCCCGCAGCACGCGCAGCGCGCCGAGCACACCGGCCGGCCAGCCGCCGATCCGGTGCGACCAGCGCTCCCGCTCGCGCACCAGCTCCGGATAGACGCCCAGGCTCAGCGTGTTGAGGAACAGTCCCTCGCCGTCCGCGGTGACGAAGCGGCCCGCGTCCACCCGGACCGCCTCACCGTGCCGGATCGCCCGGGCCAGATCGCGTTCGTCCTCCACGCCCAGGTCGTAGGCGAAGTGGTTGAGGGTGCCGCCGGGCAGCACCGCGAGCGGGACGTCGTGGCGTAGGGCGACCTCGGCGGCCGTGTTCACGGTGCCGTCGCCGCCGCACACCCCGAGCACCCGTGCCCGGGTGGCCGCCTTGGCCAGCGCGTCCGCGACCTCCTCCGGCGTGCACTCCACGATCTCCGCCTTCGGCAGCGCGGCCTGGAGGGCCCGCACCCGGTCCGCGGTGCCCGATGCCAGATTGGCCACCATCACCAGACCCTCGCCCTCGGGCAGCGCCGGCACCTCGGCGCGCGGTCGCACGGGCCCCCGCAGCTGCGCCCGGGTGGGCACCAGGCGCCGTACCAGGAAGGCGGCGCCCGCACCGAGCGCCGCCCCGGCCAGCACATCGCTCGGGAAGTGCACCCCGGTGTACACCCGGGAGGCCGCCACCGAGGCCGCCACCGGTGCCACCGCCGCGCCCCACGCGGGGGACTCCAGCGCGACCCCGGTCGCGAACGCGGCGGCCGACGCGGCATGTCCGGACGGGAACGAGGTGGTGATCGGCTGCCGCTTCAGCTGCCGTACCAGCGGTACCGGGTCCAGCACCGGCCGCGCCCGGCGCACGGAGCGCTTGCCGATGGTGTTGATCGTCAGCGAGGCCAGGCCGAGCGAGGCCAGCCCCCGCACGGCCGCCCGGCGGGCGCGGGGAGTGCGGCTCGCGGCCATCCCGGCGGCCGCCGCGAACCACAGCACCCCGTGGTTCGCGCTGCGGCTCAGGCGGGGCAGCACCCGCTCTGCTCCCGGCCAGTGCCAGGCGGCGGCCGCCTCGAACACCCCGGCGTCGAGGTCGAGCAGCCGGCGCACGGCGTTGCGGCCGGTCTGCAGGGGGGTCAGGTCCAGGTCTGGGCTCATGGGGTGCGGTTACCCTGAAGTGCCCGTTCCTTGTGTCCCCGCTCGCCCGTCCGGCGGGAGAGGAGAACCCCCGGATGCGCCTGCTGCTCGTCCGCCACGGCCAGACCCCGTCCAACGTGGACCGTCTGCTGGACACCGCCGTACCCGGCCCGGGGCTGACCCCGCTCGGCGAGGCGCAGGCCGCGGCCCTGCCCGAGGCGCTCGCCGGCGAGGGCATCGACGCCCTGTACGTCTCCACGCTGATCCGTACCCAGCAGACGGCCGCCCCGCTGGCCGCAGCCCGCGGCCTGGACGTCATCGTCCGGGACGGCATCCGCGAGCTGTCCGCCGGCGACCTGGAGATGCTGCCCGGGCACACCCCGCTGGGCGAGCGGTACCTGCGCACGGTGTTCGCGTGGGCGGCCGGGGACACCGCGCTGCGCGTGCCCGGCGGGGAGAGCGGCGAGGAGGCACTCGCCCGGTACGACGCCGTCGTCGCCGAGGCCGCCGCGAGCGGTGCCCGGGCCGTCGCCATGGTCAGCCACGGCGCCGCGATCCGCGTGTGGACCGCCGCCCGCGCCGGCAACGTCGACGTCTCCTTCGCCGCGGCACGCCCGCTGGAGAACACCGGCGTGGTGATCCTGGAGGGCTCCCCGTCGGACGGCTGGAAGGCCGTGTCCTGGGAGGGTGCCGTGGTGGAACCGGCGGGCGAGGGCGGCCCGGCGGGAGAACCGCTGAGCCCGGCCGGCTGACGCACGTTCCCGGCCCGTCGAGGCGGACGCCACCGGGACGCCCTGGGCGCGGTTCCGCGGGCACGGAGGCGGACGCCACCGGGGTGCCCCGGGGCGCGGTTGCGGCCGCGGAGGCGGACGCCACCGGGGTGTGGCCTGCGCCGCGGCGCACGAGGGGCGCGGTGGCGTCGGGTGGCGCCGCGGGATATCGGTTTGCTCCCGGTGCCGGGCCCCCCGGAGAATGCCCGACCATGGGACATCTGGAAGCCGCGCATCTCGAGTACCACCTCCCCGACGGGAGGACGCTGCTCGGCGATGTCTCCTTCCGGGTCGGCGAAGGCGCCATCGTGGCGCTGGTCGGCCCGAACGGCGCCGGCAAGACCACCCTGCTGCGGCTGATCTCCGGTGAGCTGAAACCGCACGGCGGTACCGTCACCGTCGGCGGCGGCCTCGGCGTGATGCGCCAGTTCGTCGGCTCCGTACGGGACGAGACGACCGTACGGGACCTGCTCGTCTCCGTCGCCCCGCCCCGTATCCGCCAGGCGGCGAAGGCCGTCGACGAGGCCGAGCACGCCATCATGACCGTCGACGACGAGGCGGCCCAGCTGCGGTACGCGCAGGCCCTGGCCGACTGGGCCGAGGTGCGCGGCTACGAGTCCGAGACCCTCTGGGACATGTGCACCACCGCGGCCCTCGGCGTGCCCTACGAGCGCGCCCAGTGGCGTCAGGTGCGCACCCTCTCCGGCGGCGAGCAGAAGCGGCTGGTGCTGGAGGCGCTGCTGCGCGGCACCGACGAGGTGCTGCTGCTGGACGAGCCGGACAACTACCTCGACGTGCCCGGCAAGCGGTGGCTGGAGGAGCAGCTGCGGGAGACCCGGAAGACCGTCCTGTTCGTCTCCCACGACCGCGAACTCCTCGCCCGCGCCGCCGAGAAGATCATCTCCGTCGAACCGGGCCCGGCCGGCGCGGACGCCTGGGTGCACGGCGGCGGCTTCACCACCTACCACGAGGCCCGCCGTGAACGCTTCGCCCGCTTCGAGGAGCTGCGCCGCCGTTGGGACGAGAAACACGCCCAGCTGAGGAAACTCGTCCTGAATCTCCGTCAGGCAGCCGCCGTCAGCCACGAGATGTCCTCCCGCTACCAGGCCGCGCAGACCCGCCTGCGCAAGTTCGAGGAGGCCGGCCCGCCGCCCGAGCCGCCCCGCGAGCAGGACATCACCATGCGCCTGAAGGGCGGCCGTACCGGCGTGCGCGCCGTCACCTGCCAGGGCCTGGAGCTGACCGGCCTGATGAAGCCGTTCGACCTGGAGGTCTTCTACGGCGAACGGGTCGCCGTCCTCGGCTCCAACGGCTCCGGAAAGTCCCACTTCCTCCGGCTGCTCGCCGGCCAGGCGGTCGCGCACACGGGAGAGTGGAAGCTGGGCGCCCGGGTCGTACCGGGCCACTTCGCGCAGACCCACGCCCACCCCGAACTCCAGGGCCGCACCCTCCTCGACATCCTGTGGAAGGAACACGCCCAGGACCGGGGCGCGGCCATGTCCCGGCTGCGCCGCTACGAACTCACCCAGCAGGCCGAGCAGAGCTTCGACCGGCTCTCCGGCGGGCAGCAGGCCCGCTTCCAGATCCTGCTGCTGGAACTGGCCGGTGCCACCGCGCTGCTCCTGGACGAGCCCACCGACAACCTCGACCTGGAGTCCGCCGAGGCCCTCCAGGAGGGACTGGAGGCGTTCGAAGGTACGGTCCTCGCGGTCACCCACGACCGCTGGTTCGCCCGCTCCTTCGACCGCTTCCTGGTCTTCGGCAGCGACGGCCGGGTCCGCGAGACCCCGGAACCGGTCTGGGACGAGCGACGGGTCGAGCGGGCCCGGTAGCGCGGGGCCGCCCGGGGGCGCGATGCGCGATGGAGGCCGGTAGCGCGGAGCCGGCCCGGGGGCGGTGCAGGACGGGCCGGAGCCCCCGCCCGTGCCCCGCGTCGAAGCCGCGGCGGTCCTTCCGGTGCGGGAGCGTCCTCGTCACGCCGGGACAGGCCGACGTATGCGGAGGTCCAGGACCCGGCCGACGTATGCGGAGGCCCAGGACCCCGGATGTTCGTACAGTGGACTCAGGAACGCGAGCTCCATGGATCGTTCCTCCCGGAAATCGCTCGGGGCAGTGCGTGCCGGGCGGGTACTCGTAGCCCATGAACGAACACGACGAGCGGGGCACCACCATGACCGGAGTCGACCCCAGCCGGCTGGACGACCAGCAGCTCATGAAGGAGCTGGAGACGATCCACCGCACGCGCCACGACACCCTCCTGTACGGCTCGAACGACGCACTGCGGGCCCACAACGAGCGCATGGCACAGCTGGAGGGCGAGTATCTGCGCCGCAACCCCCGCCGCCTGGTGAGCGCGGCCCGCACCCGCGAGGGCGCCCGCGAACGCAGCTGCGGCGAGACGGCCACTCCGCCCACGCCCGGCACCTGACGGCCTCGACCGAGAACCGGCCCCGTGCGGCACCACACCGCGCATCGCACAGCACGGGCCCACCCCGGGCATCGCACATCGCACGGGCTCGCACAAAGCACCGGGCCTCGCAACGGAAGCACAAAAAGGGGTCCGTCACGGGCCGGCCCTGCACAGCTGGGTCCGGTCAGCCGGCCTCACCGGCGAACACGTGCAGGAACGCCTCGCAGAACGCCTTCAGATCGTCCGGCTTGCGGCTGGTCACCAGCTGGTTGGAGCCGTGGTCGCAGATCTTCACCTGCTCGTCCACCCAGGTACCGCCGGCGTTGCGGATGTCCGTCTGCAGGCTCGGCCAGGACGTCAGCACCCGGCCGCGCACGACGTCCGCCTCGACCAGCGTCCACGGCGCGTGGCAGATCGCGGCCACCGGACGGCCCTGGTCGAAGAAGTCCTTCACGAAAGCGACGGCCTTCTCGTCCATCCGCAGGAAGTCCGGGTTGGCGACCCCACCCGGGAGCACCAGGCCGCCGAACGACCCGGCCGACGTCTCACCCACCACCTCGTCCACGGAGAAGGTGTCCGCCTTGTCCAGGTGATTGAACGCCTGGATCTTGCCGGACTCCGTCGACACGAGCACCGTCTCGTGCCCGGCGTCCGAGGCCGCCTTCCACGGCTCGGTCAGCTCGACCTGCTCGACGCCCTCGGGTGCCACCAGAAACGCGATACGCATGATCCTCAGCTTCCTTTCACTATCCTCAGCACGGCCCGGTGCGCCCGGGCACGCCGCTTCCCCGCCCGCGCCGCCCCTCGGCAGCGCACCAGCTCCTCGCGGTACGGCAGCAGCACGCACGCGCCGATCGCGACGCCGATGGCCGCCGGATGACCGGGCGACAGCGGGCGGCGGGCGCGGCACCAGACGCCAGGCGTCCGGGTCGCCGCGCCCGCCGCGCAGCAGCGACCGCTGGTGGCGTCACCCACGTCGACCGTGGCGCCACGCGCGATCTCGGCCGCCTGGTCCCGCCTCATGCGCCGCCCACCAGCGCCTCGGCCAGCTGCTGCACGTTCTCGTAGCGGTGCCCCTGCCGCAGCCCGGCCACCGCGTCGATCAGCGCGCCCGGCGCGTTGCTCCGGCGCAGCGCACGGGCCAGCTCACCCGCCTTTCCGGGGAAGTCGTGCCGGCCCAGGTGCCGGGCCAGCTCCAGCCGGGTCCGTTCCAGCGTCGCCGGGGATCCCAGACCGCCTACCGGTCCGCTCCACACCTCGGGGTCGTCGTCCGCTGCCGGCTCCGGGTCGTGCCACTCCTCGGCGCGCGTGGGGTGCCCGGACCGCAGCAGGCCCTTCAGCTCGTGTTTCATCTCGTCGTCCCGATGGACGCTCAGCCGGTCACTGCCTCGCTGCATGTCTCCCTCCAGAGGGTCGAAGGTCCGCCCCAGGTACCCGGTGCCGCTGGACCGACACCGGGCACGGGCACGGCTAATGCTTGTCCCGGCCCGGCAGGAACTCCTGCATTTTCGCCTTCAGCCCCTGCTTGATCATCGAGCCCCGGTCGGCGTCGCCCTTGAGGATCGACGTGGCCGTCGCCTCCATCTGCTCCCAGGAAGCGTGCGGCGGGATCGGCGGTACGGCGGGATCGGTGAGGAACTCGATCACACACGGCCCGTCCGCCTGCAGGGCGGCCCGCCAGCCCGCCTCCACGTCCTCCGGCTTCTCCACCCGGATGCCGGTCAGCCCGAGCGAGCGGGCGAACTCCGCGTACCGCACGTCCGGCAGCGACTGCGACGGCAGGAACGACGGAGCGCCCTCCATCGCCCGCATCTCCCACGTCACCTGGTTCAGGTCCTGGTTGTTCCACACGGCCACCACCAGCCGCGGATCGGACCAGCGGTCGCGGTACTTCGCCGCCGTGATCATCTCCGCCAGGCCGTTCATCTGCATCGCCCCGTCCCCGACGAGCGCGAACACCGGCCGGTCCGGGTGCGCGAACTTCGCGCCGATCGCGTACGGCACACCCGGGCCCATCGTCGCCAGCGTCCCGGACAGCGAACCGCGCATACCCGGCCGCATCGTGATGTGCCGCGCGTACCAGTTGGCGACGGAACCCGAGTCGGAGGTGAGGATCGCGTCGTCCGGCAGCAGCGGGTCCAGCGCCCGGGCCACGTACTCCGGGTTGATCGGATCGGCCGACAGCCCGGCCCGCCGGTCCATCGTCTCGTGCCAGCGCTTCACATTGGCGCACACCGTGTCGTACCACTCGCGTCCGCCCCGGTCGCTGTTCAGCATCGGGATCAGCCGCCGCAGCGTGGCCTGCGCGTCACCGACCAGATTCACCTCGTACGGGTACCGCATGCCGATCATGTGCGGGTCGATGTCGATCTGCACGCCCCGCGCCTTGCCGAAATCCGGCATGTACTGCGTGTAGGGGAACGACGAACCGATCGTCAGCAGCGTGTCGCAGTCCCGCATCATCTCGTACGACGGCCGGCTGCCGAGCAGTCCGATCGGCCCGGTCACGTAGGGCAGTTCGTCACTGAGCACGTCCTTGCCGAGCAGCGCCTTGGCCACTCCCGCGCCGAGCAGCTCGGCGATCTCCCGCACCTCGACGACGGCACCGGCGGCGCCCTGCCCGACCAGGATGGCCACCTTGTCGCCCGCGTTCAGCACGTCCGCGGCCCGGCGCAGCGCCTCGTCCGTGGGTGTCGCCGTGTAGTCGCTCATGCCCAGGCTGGAGGGCACCATCTTGAACTCGTGCGTCGGCGGCGAGTAGTCCAGCTCCTGCACGTCACCCGGGATGATCAGCGCGGTCGGGCAGCGCCGGGCGTACGCGGTCCGGATCGCCCGGTCCAGCACGTTCGGCAGCTGCTCGGGCACGGTCACCGTCTCCACGAACTCCGAGGCGACGTCCTTGTACAGCGTGTGGAGGTCGACCTCCTGCTGGTAGGAGCCGCCCATCGCGGTCCGGTTGGTCTGGCCGACGATCGCCAGGACCGGCACGTGGTCCAGCTTGGCGTCGTACAGGCCGTTCAGCAGGTGGATGGCCCCGGGCCCGGACGTCGCCGCGCACACGCCGAGACGGCCGCTGAACTTCGCGTAGCCGACCGCTTCGAAGGCGGACATCTCCTCGTGCCGCGACTGGATGAAGCGCGGCTGGTCCTCGGCGCGGCCCCAGGCGGCGAGCAGCCCGTTGATGCCGTCGCCCGGATAGCCGAAAACCTGTTCCACGCCCCAAGCGCGCAGACGCTCAAGGATGTGGTCCGAGACCTTGGTGCTCATGGAGTGGCCTCCCCGGTGCGGTGCGAAGCGGACGATCCGGTCAGCGGATACCGAGTCACCTGCGAGGCGGGCGGAAAACCTCCCGGGCGGGCGCGGGGCCCGGACGGGGGTGCCTCGCGGGTGCCCGTCACCGCCGCTGTCACCCGGCCGGCCCCGTGTGTCCCGCGAATGGGCTCCGGCCGCGCGCGGTACGGCCACGCGCGGGCTGTCATGACAGCGAGGGCACGACCCGTGCCCCCGGGCCCGGGCGCCGCACGGCGTTGCCGTCGTACCGGTGTGCCGGCCCACGGTCGTCCGACCGTCCCCGCCGCAGCCCGCCGAGGAGCCCCTCCCATGCGCCGCACCGCCCGCGCCCTGCCCGCCGCCTTCGCCGCCGGTGCCGTACTCGCCCTCACCGGGCCCGTCGCGTCCGCCGACACCGCGGTGCCCACCGACCCGGCCGCCTCCTCCGCCGCCGACCTGGCCGGGGCGGGCGCCGAGGCCGGCCTCGGCGCCGGTACCGTCCCCGTGCCCTGCGACCACCTCACCGGGGCGGTGCCGGGCCCCCTCGGCGCCACCCAGGGCACCTCGTGCGCCGGAAGCAGCCGGTGCGGGGACGCTGAGCCCTGCGAGGAGGGCGAGGCGAGCGGGCCGGACGCCGCGGGACGCGACAACGCCGGAAGGGCCGCCGCTGGCCAGGACGGCGCCGGGCACGTTGGTGCCGGTCAGGAGAGCGGCGGACAGGACGGCGCGGGCCAGGAGGGCGGCGGGCGCGACGGTGCCGCGCTGGAGGAGGCCGGTGAGGGCACCTCGGGGTGGGACGGTGCCGGGCAGGACAGTGGGGCGCGCGACGGTGCCGGGCCCGACGGAGGCGGTGACGACGATGGCGGCAAGGAGGGTGGCGGTCAGGATGGTGGTGGCAAGGAGAGCGGCGGCAAGGAGAGCGGCGGCAAGGAGAGCGGCGGCAAGGAAAGCGGCGGTCAGGATGGTGGTGGCCGGGAGAGTGGCGGTCAGGACGGTGGTGGGTACGACGACCACGGGTGCGCGGATTCCCACGGTGTGTCCTGCCCCGACGGCCACGCTGCCGTCCAGCACGGCGTGGCGGCGGGTCAGGGAGGCTCGTTCGACGACTCGGTCCCGGCACTCGCGACCGGCGGTGCCCTGATCGCCGCCGCCTGTGCGGGCGCCGGCTACCGGGTGTACGGCCGCCTGCGGCCCACGGGAGGCCGGTCCACCGATATGTGACCTGGGCGGATCCGGGCGCCGCCCCATGGAGCGTCGCCCGGCGGGTACACACCCTCCCGAGGGCCCCGCCGAGGGGCCGTCACCGTCACCGGCCGCCGCGCGCACGACACGAGAGCACCCGGCACGGGACACCACACGGCACGAGACGCCACACGACACGCACCACGGACCACGGTCCGGAGGGCACACGGCGGGAGGAAGACCGGCCCGGGTCCGCAGAGGCCACGGCGAGAGGAAAAGCGGCCCGACCGACGGCACACGGCAAGGGCCCGGAAGGGACGGCACACGGGAGGAGAAGACCGATCCGGTCCGGGCGGGACACGGCAAGGGCCCGGACCGGGCGGCACACGGCGAGGAGGAAACCGGCCCGGAACGGACGGCACACGGCCCGGAGAAGAACGACGGCACACGGCAAGGCCCGGACCGGAGGGCACACGGCGAGAGACAGACCGGCCCGGACCGGGCGGCACGGCGGCATCACGGACTGCGCGGAGGCGGACATGCGGCGGACGGACCCCGGCGAGGACCACGGTCCCGTCCGCTACGGCCCGCCGCTCCCCGGCGACGGCCTGCCCGTGCTCCCCGAACTCTCCGCCGTGGTCGCCGCCGCCGCGAGCCGCGCCGACGCCCAGCCCGTCGGCGGTGCTCCCGCCCTCCTGGAGGCGGCCTGCGGCTACTGGACCCGCCGCGGACTGCCCTGCGGCCCCGACCAGGTGGCCGCCGGCCCCGGCGCCCCCGCCCTGCTGCTCGCCCTGACCGCCGCGCTCGCCGGCGACGGCGCCGACGTCCTCGTACCCCGGCCCTGCGCCGCCTGGTGGGCGCCGTACGCCCGTCTCCTCGGCCGGTCCGTCTTCCATGTGCCGACCCCCGTCGAGAGCGGTGGCGTCCCCGACCCGTACGCCCTGCTGGAGACCGTCCGCCGGGTCCGCGCCGAGGGCGGCGACCCACGGTTGCTCGTGCTGTCCGTCGCCGACGACCCCACCGCCACGGTCGCCGCGCCCGAACTGCTGCTGGAGACCGTCGAGGCCGCCACGGCGGAGGGCCTGCACCTGGTCAGCGACGAGACCTGGCGCGACACCGTGCACGCCCCGCACGAGACCGTCCTGCTCAGCCCCGCCGAGATGCGGCCCGACCAGGTCACCGTCGTCACCGACCTGGCCGGTGCCCTGCTGCCCCCCGGCTGGCCCGCCGCCGTCGCCCGCTTCCCGGCCACCGGCAGCGGACGGCACCTCCACGCGCGCGTGCTCGACATCCTCACCGCCCTCGGCGCACGGATCGGTACCCCGGTCGCCGCGGTCGCCGGCTACGCCCTCGACGAACCCCCGCCCGTGACCGAACGCCGCGAGGCCACCGTACGGTTGCACGCGCGTGTGGCCGCCGCCGCGCACGCGGCGGTCGTCGCCGCGGGCGCGTTCGCCCGGCCGCCGAAGGCCGGCCGCCACCTGTACGCCGACCTCGGGCCGCTGCGCGAACCGCTCGCCGCCCGAGGAGTGGGCGACGCACAGGAACTGGAGGACCTCCTCGCCGCCCGGTTCGGCATGTCCGCGCCCGGTGGCCACCGCTTCGGCGACGACCTCGGGGCGCTGCGGGTACGGCTCGCCACCGGGTCCCTGCTGGGCGGCACGGACGAGGAACGCGCGGAATGCCTCACGTCACCCGAACCGTTGGAACTGCCGCATGTGCAACGCTCGTTGATCTCCTTGAGGTCGGCCCTGGACGATCTCCGCGACGACGCTCAGCGATGGGAGCCTCCTCGATGACGCAGCAGACGCATGAGCCCGGCCCGACCACGACGACGGCGACGATCGCGACGACCGCGAACGCGATGACCGAGACCGCGACGGCGACGACCGCGATGACCGAGACCTCGACGACGGTGAACGCGATGACAGTGAACGCGACGACGGTGAACGCGATGAGGGCGAACGCGACGACGGCGAACGTGATGACCGAGACCGCGATGTCCGAGACCGCGAAGACCGTGACCGCGACCGCGGCCACGTCGACCGGGACCGCGTCGACCGGGACCGCGTCGAGCGGGACCGCGTCGACCACGGTCGCGTCGACCGGCGAACCCGGCACGCCGGCTCCCCTCGCGCCCCCTTTTCCCCCGCTGGCCGAGCCCCGCCCCCTCGGCGAACACCGGGTCTGGCCCCGCACGTTCCACGACCGGCTCACCGCGCCCCTGCCCGGGCTCAAGGCCCTCGCCCGCTTCGCCCGCGAAGGCGCCGTCCGCCCCGGGCCCGAAGGACTCGCCGACATCGCCCACCTGCCGTACGAACCGGCACCGTTGCCCCGCGTCGGCACCCGCACCCCGGCCGTCACCTGGGCCGGACACGCCAGCTGGATCGTCCGGCTCGGCGGACTCACCGTCCTCACCGACCCCGTGTGGTCCCGTCGTATCCTCGGCACCCCGGCCCGCATCACGCCCGTGGGCGTCCCCTGGGACGCCCTGCCCCGCGTCGACGCCGTCGTCATCAGCCACAACCACTACGACCATCTGGACGCCCCCACCCTGCGCCGTCTCCCGCGCGACACCCCGGTGTTCGTGCCGGCGGGCCTCGGCGCCTGGTTCCGCCGACGCCGGTTCACGTGCGTCACCGAGCTGGACTGGTGGGAGGGAGCCGAACTCTCCGGAGTCCGCTTCGACTTCGTGCCCGCCCACCACTGGTCCAAGCGCACCCTCACCGACACCTGCCACAGCCTGTGGGGCGGCTGGGTCCTCACCGCCCCCGAGGGGCAGCGCCTCTACTTCGCCGGTGACACCGGCTACGGCCACTGGTTCTCCCGCATCGGCCGCCGCTACCCCGGCATCGACCTCGCCCTGATGCCCATCGGCGCCTATGACCCCCGCTGGTGGCTCAGCGACGTCCACTGCGATCCCGAGGAAGCGGTCCAGGCCACCCTCGACCTCGGGGCCCGGCGTATGGCCCCCATGCACTGGGGCACGTTCATCCTCTCGGCGGAGCCGGTCCTGGAGCCGCTCAGCCGGGTGCGAACGGCTTGGGAGAAGGCGGGACTGGAGCGGGAGGACCTGTGGGACCTGCCGATCGGCGGTTCGAGAGTGCTGGAGTGACGGCGTCACCGGTCCGGCCACCCCGGCGGCGTCACCGCTCCGGCCACTCCGACGGCGTTACCGGACCCGCCGCATCACGCTCGGCGCCGCGCTGATCACGACCGTCAGCACGACCGCCAGCACAACCCCTTCCCACGGCTCCTGGAACAACGACCCTCCCGCTATGCCGATCACCTGGTAAGTGGCCGCCCAGGCAAGGCACGCGGGCAGGTTCCCCCGCGCGAACCTGCGCAACGGCCACTCCGCCATCAGACAGGCCAGCATCACCGGTATGCGACCGGCCGGCACCAGCCGGGAGAGCACCAGCACCGCCACCCCGTGTTCCGCGAGCTTGCCCCGCGCCTGCGTCAGCCGCTCCTCCGGCGCCCGCGACCGGATCGCCTCAAGCCACCGCGACCCGTTCTTCGACCGCATCCCGCGCCGTCCCAGCCAGTACAGGGCGATGTCCCCGAGGAACGCGGCCGCGGAGGCCGCCGCGAACACCAGCGCCAACGTGCCGGGCGCCGTCCGGTGGAAGGCGACCACCGCCGCCGAACTCACCAGCGCCCCCGTCGGCACGACCGGCACCAGCGCCCCGAGGAACACCAGCAGGAACAGGGAGGGATACCCGGCCGCCTGCTGCGTGGACCCCGTCATCACGGTTCTCGTCGCCTCGGCGATCCACGTCACCGCGCGACCTCCAGCCGCACACTCTCCCCGTGCCCCAGTCTGTGCACCGCGACCTGCGGCGCGGCCACCGCCGCCAGCCGCACGAACTCGTCGCCCGGCGTGTGGAACTCGTGCGGGCGCACCGCGTCCATGCCGATCGGCCAGTACGTCCCGTAATGCATTGGCACCGCGGCCCGCGGCGCCAGTTGAGCCAGCGCCTGCGCGGCCCGTCCCGCGTCCAGGTGCCCTTCCCCGAGATACGGTCCCCAGCCGCCCACCGGCAGCAGCGCCACATCCACCGGTCCGACCCGCTCCGCCATCGTGTCGAACAACCCGGTGTCCCCGGCGAAGTAGGTGCGCGCCTCGCCCTCCACGACGTAGCCCAGCGCCGGGGAACGCTGCGGGCCCACCGGCAGCCGCCGGCCGTCGTGCAGCGCCGGCACCACCCGGATCAGTACCTCCCCGATCCGTATCTCCTCCCCGGCGTCCACCTCGGTGATCCGCAGCTGTCGCAGCCGGCGCAGTCCGGGCACCGCCCGTGGTGCGCCCCGGGGCACGAGCAGGCGCGTGCCCGGGGCGAGGCAGGCCAACGACGGCAGATGCAGGTGGTCGGCGTGGAGATGGGAGACGAGTGTCACGTCGGCACGGCGGGCCTCGGCGGGCGGCACGGCCCCCCGGCGGCGGCGCAGGTGCGCCAGCCGGCGGGCGAACAGGGGATCGGTGAGCACCCGGACGTTCGCATCCTCCACCGTGCAGGTTGCGTGACCCCACCAGGTGATCTCCACCGGCACCTTCTTCGCCTCCTTCACGCGACTCCCCGAAGCCTACGGGCAGGAGTAGGGTCTGCGGCGAAACCCGGAGGTGAGGGGGACGCCATGGGACAGCCGCGGGGTACCTTCGGAGCACTCATGCCGGTGCGGGTCACCGCCATCGCCAGCCTGACACCCCTGGAGGAACTGGAGGCCGACCCCTTCCTCGTGGACTCGCGCAGCCAGCACGCCATGTGCGCCCGCTGGGCCGCCGAGCGCGGGTACGTGGTCGCCCGGGAACTTCTCGTCGGCGGACTGCGTTTCGACCACTGCGCCCTCTGGGACGGGGTGCGTCCCGGGGAGGACGTGTTCGTCGCGCCCAGCCTCCGGGTGCTGCGCCGGGCCCTGTCGTCGGTGGAGGAGTTCACCGCCGAGTGCGCGCGCCGGGGCGTGCGTGTGGAGACGGTGGGGCGGGCCGAGCCGTCGTACGACGCACAGATGAAGGCCCGCGTGCACCGGCGTCTGTCGATGCCGACGGCCGGATACGACGGCCGGTGACCCCAGCCGGCCTCCCGCCGTCCCTGCCCCGGGCGTTGACCCGCCGGTCCGGTCGGCCTTCCGGCCTTTCGTCCCGGCGGCCGCTGACCCCCGTCGGCCTCCCCGCCCCTCGCCCCGGCGGGCGTTGACCCCGGCCGCCCTCCCGCCCCGGCGGGCGTTGACCCCGGCCGCCCTCCCGACGGCCCGTCCCGGTGGCGGGCGCCCTGTGTGACAAGGTGGAGCGGGGCCCGGCCGGGCCCGGCGAAGTGAAGGAGGCCCCGCCCGGAGCGTGGGGAGGGCCGGGACGTGAGGTGTACGGGGCGTGGGAGGCATATGGTGGCGGCGGATCGCCAGCAAGGTCGGCCGGAGCGTCACCGTATGGGCGGTCTCCACGCTCACCATGCTGGTGCTCGCCGCGCTCCTGCCCGACTTCCGGGTCCAGTCCGCCGACGGTGACAGCGCCACCCGGATCGCCGTCACCGCGGCCTGCGGCGCCGGAGCCTTCGGCATCCTCTCGGCCGTGGTCTGGCCGCTCCTGGTCCGCCTGCTGCTCCTCGTCCCCGCCCTCGTCCTCGGGCTGCTGGTCTTCTTCCTCAACGGCTCCCTGCTGCTGCTCGCGCTGCGCATCAACCCCTCCGGCCATGGCGAGGCGGCCCCCGAGACGGCCGTCATCGTGGCCGCCGTGATGTCCGCCGTCGCCTCCGCCACCGGCGGGGCCCTCGCCGTACGCGACGACGAGACCTACCGGCGCCGCCTGCACCGCCTGGCCACCCGCGGCCGACGGGCCCACCCGCCCTGTCCCACCGCCCCCGGCCTGGTCTGCGTCCAGCTCGACGGCGTCGGCCACGACGTCCTCACGGACGCGGTCCGCAGGGGCGTGATGCCGACGGTGGCCCGCTGGCTGGACACAGCCGGCGCTCCGGCGCCGACCGACGGCGGCCCACCGGTGACGGACGGCGGCACCCGGGTGACGGAGGACGGCCCACCGGTGACGGATCGCGGCACACCCCCGACGGGCCAGGGACGGCGGCCGACGGACGGCGGCCCCGCCCCGGCCGGACACGGCGCACGGCCCACGCACCGGCTCACCCGGTGGCGCACCGACTGGTCCAGCCAGACCGGCGCGAGCCAGCTCGGCATCCTGCACGGCAGCACCTTCGACGTACCCGCGTTCCGCTGGTACGAGAAGGACCGGGGCGAGGTGATGGTGAGCAACCGGCCCACGAGCGCCGCCGAACTGCAGCGCCGCGCCATACTGCGGACCGGAGACGACGGCCTGCTCGCCGTCGACGGAGCCAGCCGCGGCAACCTGTTCAGCGGCGGCGCCGGCGAACAGGCCCTCGTGCTGTCGATAGCCGCCCGCCGCCGCAGCCCGGGGAACCGCTCCCGCGCCGGCTACTTCGCCTACTTCTCCGACCCGGCCAACGCCGTGCGCACCGCCCTGTCCTTCGTCGCCGAGGTGGCCCGTGAGATCGGCGAGTCGACCCGCGCCCGCCTCCGGGGGCAGCGACCCCGGGTCGGCCGGGGCGGCCTCTACCCCGTCGTCCGGGCCTTCGCCACCGTCGTCGAACGGGACGTCGTCGTCGCCGCCGTCATGGGCGACATGCTCGCCGGCCGCAGCGCGGTCTACGCCGACCTCGTCGCCTACGACGAGGTCGCCCACCACTCCGGCCCGCACAGCCGCGACGCCGAGAAGGTGCTGCGGCGTCTCGACCGCTCCCTCGCGCTGGTGGAACGCGTCGCCGAGCACGCCCCGCGTCCCTACCGGCTCGTCGTCCTCTCCGACCACGGGCAGAGCCCCGGTGAGACCTTCCGCGCCCGCTACGGACTCACTCTCGCCGACCTCGTCCGGGCCGGCTGCGGACTGCCCGTCCCGCGCCGGGCCGAGCGGACCCGCAGCGGGGCCGAGGCCCGTGCCGCCGTCCGCGCCGCCCTGCGCCGGCCCGTGGAGGAAAGAACCGGGCACGACGCTGTCGACCGCCGCAGCGAGCCGATCGTGCTCGCCTCCGGCAACCTCGGTCTGGTCTCCTTCCCGGACGTCCCGCACCGCATGACCAAGGAGGAGATCGACGCCCGCCACCCCGGCCTGCTCACCACCCTCGCCAACCACCCCGGCATCGGCTTCCTGCTGGTGCGCAGCGAGGAGCACGACGGTGTGGTGCTGGGGGCGTACGGCGCGGAGATCCCGCTGGCCGAGCTGACCGACGGGGCCGGACCGCTGGCCCGCTTCGGTGCCGGTGCCGCCGACGCCGTCCGCCGCACCCACTCCTTCCCGCACACCGCGGACATCATGGTGAACTCCGCTCACGACCCCGCCGACGGTGAGGTCCTCGCCTTCGAGGAGCAGATCGGTTCCCACGGGGGGCTCGGCGGCGCCCAGTCCCGCCCGTTCCTGCTCTCCCCGCGGGTGCTGTCCGCACCGGTCGCGGACGGGGAGGAACTGACCGGCGCCGAGCACGTCCACCGCGTACTGCGCCGCTGGCTGCGCGAACTGGACGGCCCGCAGGTACCCCTCACCCCGGACGCCGAGGCAGACGCAGACGCAGACGCCGGCGCGGACGCGGACGCCGGCGCCGGAGCCGAGGCGGACGCGGAGGAGCAGGCCGCCTGAGAACCGGCGGCGCACACCGGCCCGGACCACGGACGGTGCGACGTGCCGCGGGTGCGCAGGGAACCCGCCCACTCGATCCCGCAGGGAAGTCACCTGCCGTTCACTCCGCGTGGGCCGGTCTGCGGAGTGCGATGAGCCCGGATGTGATCGGATAGGGAGACACAAGAACCCCGGAACCGCGGACACGCACGAAAGGAAGCAACGTGGCAACCACGCGTACGGCGCACACCGCCTGGGAAGGCAACCTGCTCGAAGGCAACGGTGTCGTCACCTTCGACTCCTCCGGCATCGGCCAGCAGCCGGTCACGTGGGCCTCGCGCGCCCAGGAGGCGAACGGCAAGACCAGCCCCGAGGAGCTGATCGCCGCCGCCCACTCCAGCTGCTTCTCCATGGCGCTCTCGCACGCCCTGGCCGGGGCGGGCACCCCGCCCACCCGGCTGGAGACCAAGGCCGAGGTCGGCTTCCAGCCCGGCGAGGGCATCACCGGCATCCACCTCACCGTGCGCGGCGAGGTGCCCGGTCTCGACGCGGAGGGGTTCGCCTCGGCCGCCGAGGACGCCAAGAAGAACTGCCCGGTCAGCCAGGCCCTGACCGGTACGACGATCACCCTGACGGCCGAGCTGGCCTGACGCTCGGACGCCCCCGGATGCCGCGCCCCTTGCCGAGGGGTGCGGCACCGACCTCACCGGACTCTCAGCCGCCCAGCCGTTCCCAGCCCCGCCGCTCCGGACGCGGGCCGAGCTGCCGGGGGTCCCGGCCACGTACGGCCGGACGAGGTACTGCACCGGTGCGCTGTACATGTGCACCTGCCGGCTGTACGGCACGAACGCGATCGGCACCATGCCGATCACTGCGTGCGCCCGGTACAGGACCGGCGCAGCCGCCATGAGGTGCGTTCCCGGCCGGAGCGTGAACAGGCTGCGCGCCCAGGGCCCGACGGTCTCCCGGTAGGCGTATCCGTCGCCGCCGGTGTGCGACAGCCCGGCGACCATACCGAGCACGATCGCCCCGGAGCAGCACGGTCATCGGCGTACTCCGGTGGGTGCGGTCGGCACGGTGGCGCACACCGCGTCCAGGACGCCCGCGTACGGTGTGCCGTCGGCGGTCAGCCGCGCGCGCAGCTGTTCCAGACCGTCGCGGTACTCGGTCAGCGGACTGGTGTCACCGGTTCTTGCGGTGAACTCCAGGACGGCGGGCAGGAAATCCGGCAGCTCCTCGCCGCTGAGCTCCAGGCCGTGCCGGCGGTAGAGGTCCTTGAAGCGGACCAGGGACATCCCGCGTCGCCGGGTGTCGCCTTCGTGCCACCAGCTCAGGTACAGGCTGTGCCGGTTCCTGACGTCGAAGACCTGCACGTAGTGGGCGGCCAGTTCCGGCTGCGGGGTCACGGCCGCGTGGTCGGTGAACTCGCGCAGCTGCGGGGCGGCCTGGCGCAGCAGCGGCAGCCGGTCGATCAGGTCGTCGTCCGGGTAGGTCAGGCAGAGGGCCGCCGCCTGGTAGAGCACCGCGTCCGAGGGCATCACGCCTCCTTCGCGTCGTCGGAGGTCTGCCGTCCGCGCAGCCGATGGAAGGTCTCCACGGAGACCAGCGGAAGGTTCCTGCGGCCCCCGGAGTCCTGGCCGAACGGCCGGAAGAAGCGGCCGGCGGCCAGCAGGGCCGCACCGGGCTCCCTCGGCGGTATCTGCGTGCCGGTCACGTCCGCTCCCTCGGTTCACCCCGTACTCAGAACCTAGGGGCGGCCCCGGGAACCCACCTGTTCGCAGACCCGTACGGGTCATGCGGCGGGCGTGTCCCGGATCAGAGGCTCTCGCGGTACTCCCGCAGCAGCTTCTGCGTGCGCTGGGCGGAGGCGGCGCGGGCCGTCATGTGGTCCAGCACCTCCAGGTGGGCGGCCACCTCCTGGCGCGAGTCCAGGTAGAGGGCGCCGGTCAGGTACTCGGTGAACACCATGTCCGGCAGCTCCGGTTCGGCGAAGCGGAACAGCGTGAACGGCGCGTACGTCCCCGGGTGCGGGCCCGCCGCGAACTCGGCGATCTGCAGCGTCACCCGGTCCCGTCCGGCGTACGCGAGCAGCCGGTCCAGCTGGTCCCGGAGCACCTCGGGCCGCACGCTGACCGGGCGCCTGAACACCGTCTCGTCCATGATCACCCAGAGGTGGGGCGGGTCCTGCCGCTCCAGCAGCCGCTGCCGCTCCATGCGCAGCGACACGTGTCGTTCGACCGACTCCGGCGAGGTCTGGCCGATCGTGCCCGCCTCCATCACCGCGCGTGCGTACGCCTCGGTCTGCAGCAGGCCGGGCACGAAGTGCGGCTCGTAGGAGCGGATGATCCGGGCGGCGCCCTCCAGGCTGACGTACAGGCTGAACCAGTCGGGCAGCACATCATGGAACCGCTGCCACCAGCCGGGCTGGTTCGCCTCCTCGGCCAGCCGGACGAACGCGTCGGCCTCCTCCTCGGCCACCCCGTAGGTGGTCAGCAGCACCTGCACGTAGGGGATCTTCAGCGCGACCTCGGCCATCTCCATCCGCCGCACGGTCGCCGACGCCACCCGCAGGACCCGGGCGGCCTCCTCGCGGCTGAACCCGGCCGCTTCACGCAGCTCCTGCAACCGCTTGCCGAGCACCACCTGGCCCACGGTGGGCGCAGCTCGCCGCTCACTCACGCCACGCCCTCCCCTACGCGCCGATACGCGGAAGGCAGTCTGTCATGTGTCGTCGTCTCGCACACGTGCCCGAGGCAACGAATCGCGCCGGTGCCGGATCAACCGGCCAGGGTGTGCAGGTATGTGGCGGTCGCCGGGTCCGCCGGAAGGAACGTCTCGACGGCGAGTTCCGCGACCGTCACGTCCATCGGCGTGTTGAACGTGGCGATCGAGGACACGAACGACAGGGTCCGGCCGGCGTGCTCGATGCGCAGCGGCAGCGCGAAGTGGGCGACGGGTTCGGCCGGTTCCGCTCCGGGCCGCTCCTCGGGCACCGGGTAGGCCGCCACCTCCTCGTACAGGGCGCGCAGCCGGTCCGAGCGGTGCAGGGCGATCTCCCGCTCCATCTGGGCCAGCAGATGCCCGCGCCATTCGCGCAGATTGCGGATGCGCGGCGCCAGTCCCTCCGGGTGCAGCGTCAGCCGCATCGCGTTCGGCGCCGGGGCCGTCAGCTTCTCCGGGACGCCCTCCAGCAGCATGGCGATGCCCCGGTTCGCGGCGACGACCGTGTATCCGGCGTCGACGATCAACGCGGGGTAGGGCTCGTAGCCCTGGATGAGCCGCTCCATGCCGTCGCGCAGCGCCTCCAGCGCCGGGTCGTCCAGCGGGGTCTCGGGGTAGCGCGGGGCGTAACCGGCCGCCAGCAGCAGGGTGTTGCGCTCGCGCACCGGCACGTCGAGCCGTTCGGCGAGCCGCAGCACCATCTCCTCGCTCGGCCGGGAGCGTCCGGTCTCGACGAAGCTGATGTGCCGCGCGGAGGAGTCGGCGCGCAGGGCCAGCTCCAGCTGGGAGATCCGGCGGCGCTCGCGCCAGGCCCGCAGCAGCGGGCCGACTCCCTTGCCGGTGACGGCGGTGGAGACAGTGGGGTCGGACGCGGCAATCGTCATACGGCCGACCCTAGTCGAGGACGGAGCGCGGCGACGAGCCCGTGGCGGGCATGCCGGGCACGCGTCGAAGCGCCGCGCGCACCGCCGCCGTGGCAGGCTGCATCCGTACCCGTCGCTCCCCGCACGGGGACACACACGTACCGAAGGGAGCCCCCGCCATGGCCGTCGAACCGCTGTCGCAGAAGGAGATCGAGGACCGGCTGGCCGAACTCCCCGGCTGGTCCGTGGACGGCGACCGTCTCACCCGCGTCTACCGGCTCGGCTCGCACTTCGCGGCGGCGGCGCTGGTCGTGCACATCGCCGGGATCCAGGACGAGCTGGACCACCACTCCGACCTCACCCTCGGCTACAACACCGTCTCCCTCAGCGTGAACACCCACAGCGCGGGCGGCGTCGTCACGGGGAAGGACTTCGCCCTCGCCCACAGGGTGGAGGACATCGCCCCAGGTCACGGCGCACACTGAGCGATGTGCTCGATTACGAGAAGGAAGCCGACGGCTATGACGCCTCCCGGGGTGGCGAGGCCCGCGCCGAAGCCGCCGCACACGCCGTCCTCCGACTGATCCCCGGCGGGCCGGGCCGACTCCTCGACCTCGCCTGCGGCACCGGGATCGTCACCCGGCGGTTCGCCGCCGCGCGTCCCGGGCTGCGGGTGACCGGCGCGGACCTCACCCCCGCCATGGTCCGCATGGCGTCGGCGCGGCTGCCCGGCGCGATCGTGCGGGCCGACAGCCGCCGACTGCCGTTCCCCGACGGCACGTTCGACGCGGTCACCTCCATCTGGCTGCTGCACCTGCTCCCCGCTGCCGAGGACGTGCGCGCGGTGGTCGCCGAGTGCGCCCGCGTACTGCGCCCCGGCGGGGTGTACGTCACCACGGTCGACAAGGCATCCGCGCACGACGTCGGCAGTGACATAGACGTCGTCCTCGCCGCCCGTCCGCGCCGCCCCGTCCCCGACGCCGCGGGAACCGTCACCGCCCACGCCACCCGGTACGGGCTGCGGCCCGCCGGTCATGCCGTCTTCCGCGGCACCGGCCAGGGCCGCAGTCCGCGCGACACCATCGCCGACCTGCACCGCGGCTGGTTCACCCAGCTGCCGCCCGGCGAGCCGCGCACCGAGCAGTTCGCCGCGCGCCTGGCCGAGCTCCCGGACCAGGACCGCCCGCGCCCCGACCCGCGCTTCGGCGTCCGCGCCTTCCGGAAACCGCTGACAGGCGAGCAGGGCGACTCCGCCGGGCACCACACCGACTGACGAGCGACCGGTCCGCGCCCCCCGGGAGCCGAAGACACGATTGCATCACGGGGTCTTCACATTCCGTTTCGAGAAGGGATCATTCAAAGATCAACAGAACGTCCTAGAGGGGCCATGAGCACCGACACCACACCACCGCCCATGCCGGACTACGGACCGGCGGTCCCTCCGCCCGCACCGCCGGGGAAGTCCCGCACCGCCCTCGTCGCCGCCGCGGCTGCCGTCGCGGCTGCCGTGGTGTCCGCCCTGATCACGGTGGGCGTCACCGGAGGCGCCGAGGCGGAACCGGCCCCCACGGTGACCGTCACGAAGACCGCCGCAGCGGACGACGGCCAGTCCCCGGCCGACGACGAGGCCACGCAGGCCGCCGAGGACGAGGAGGCCGGCGCGGACGACGAGGACGGGGTCTACGCGCTGGACGACACCGTCGTCTACGAGCCGGGCATCGAGGTCGCTCTGACCGGGCTCAAGCGGGCCGTGACCGGTGAGTCCGGCGACCCGGAGAACACGCCCTACCTCCAGTTCACCGTCAGGCTCACGAACAAGGGCAGCAAGCCCCTGGACGCCACGCAGCTCACCGTCAACTGCTCCTACGGCCGGCAGGGCAAGAGCAGCGACTCGGTCTTCGACTCCGACGCGGGCCTGGACGGAGGCCCCGAGACCAAGCTCCTCGCCGGCCGCTCCCTCGACGTGCCCTGGGGCTGCGAACTCCCCAAGAAGGAGAAGCTGATCCAGATCGAGGTCACCCCCGACTTCGACTCGGAGGCGGCGATCTTCACCGGAGACGTCCGCTAGGGCGAGGCATCACGGGGGTGCGGCTCGGGGACGGCGCCCCCGCCCGCCGGATCAGGCGACCGTGCAGGTCCGGCCGCTCAGCTCGAACGACGTCGGTTCCCTCTTGGCGCCCGACCAGCTCCCCGTGAAGCCGAAGGCCACCGACGAGCCCGCCGCCACCGTGCCGTTCCAGGCCGCGTTCCTCGCCGTGACCGCCACACCCAGGTGTAGGTGTCCGCGGCCAGGGTCGTGTGCGGCGCGGCGGCGGCCGGCGCCGGCGGGGTGCCGGCGAGCAGTCCGGTGGCGAGGGGCCGGCACGGCGGTGGTGCTGCGGGTTCTTCGCATCGCGGTGTCCTCCCGTGGAAGGGGCGGCCCCCAGTGCGGGTGGGGGCCGCCCCGGCTCCGGAGCCATGTCGCGCCCCGGAGGGGAGCGCGGGGAACTGCGCGACCGGCCACGGACGTCCCGCGGTTTCCGTGTCGGCCTGACCCGCGGAGCGTCTCGCGGGGGCTATTCGAGAAGCTCCGCGTACGAACCCATGGCCAGGGCGATGTCCGCCTGGGCCCAGAACCGGTGGTACGTGAAGACGGGCGCGGCACCGCCCTTGAGGTACGCCTCGACCTTCGACCAGTTGGGGTCGCTCTTGTAGAAGGACCTGAGCGAGGCGAAGGTGGACGAGGAGGTGATCGCGTCACCGTTGGGCATGGTGCCGGTCCAGCCGCTCGGCACGTACACGCTGTCACCGAACCGGCTGTAGTCGGTGCGGGTCTCGGGGACGGCGATGCCGAGGCTGTCCTGGTCGTGGCTCCACATGCCGTCCAGCAGCGCCTTCGCCGTGGACTTCGCCGTCGTGTCACCGGACTTGGCGGCGTAGTACGTCAGCGTCTTGGCGTACGCGGCGGCCACGCCGACGTCGTCGGTGTAGTCGGCCACGGTGACGTGCAGCCCGCTGTTGGAGCCGGGGCTCGACGCGTTCCAGGTGTTGGGCTGGCCCGACCACTGGAGGGTGGAGGGGATCCGGTAGGTGCCGTCCGGGTTGATCGTGGTCTTGGACAGCGCCCACTTCACCCACTTGTCGAGGACCGCCTTCGCGGCGGCGTCCCCGGTCTGCTGGTAGTACTCGGCGACCCGCTCCATCGACCACGCCTGGAACCCGAACCACTGGTTGGAGGGCGGGTCGTGGTAGACGGGCGCAGCGTCGTAGTACATGCCGTAGAAGGTGGCGGTGCCCGCCGGCGGGGTGGCGTACCGGCCCTGCCAGCTGTTGGTCGCGCCGCCCGCGATGGCGCCCTCGGACGACTGGAGCCACCGGTAGAACTCCAGCTGCCGCTGGAGCGACTTGCCCCAGTCGGTGGCGCCCGTCGCCGACTTGGGCTTCAGGTCGGCGACCGAGCTGAGCGCGTAGGCGGCGAGGGGGTTCTGGTAGCCGCCGTGGACATGGCTGGAGCCGATCCGCCAGGCCCAGCCGGCACCGGTGTCGTTCGCGCCGCCCCAGGCGTAGTACCAGGACAGCAGGTAGTGCGAGGCGTCCTTGCCGGTGCCGGCCGGGCAGGACGAGGCCCCCACACAGGTGCCGATCTTCTTGAAGTACTTGTCGTACATCGCGTACCGCAGGTAGTCGCCCATCTTCGCGGCCTTGGCGACCGTCGCGGACACGTCACCGCTCTTGCCCTGGGCCTTCGCCCACACGTCGGCCCAGTACGCCGCCTGTACCGCGCGCGAGTCCGCGTCCGGGGCGTCGGTGTACTTCCACTGCCTGGCGTAGGACGAGTCGCCGGTGAACAGGTCCAGATAGCCGTTCCTGCCGCCGTACTTGAAGGCGTCGCAGGTCGGCTGGGGGACCGTCTCCCAGACGGACTCCTGCGCGCCGCGCTGGAAGGTGTTGATGTACGACGGTCCGGTGGCCGTGGGGCCGGCCTCGCACCTGCCGGGCTCGTTGCCGTAGCCGTAGACGTTGTCCACGTCCTGGATCCAGTGCATGCCGTAGACGTCGTCCGTGCCGTAGGCCGACTTCAGCTCACCCGCGATCGGGTCCGAGCCGACCGGCACCGAGGTGTCCAGCTTGGCCGGGTACTCGTTCGGGGTGTCGTACTCGGGCGCGTACGTCGCCGGCTTGGAGGCGTTGTAGAAGGAGTTCGTGGGCTGGTCGGCGTGGGTGGGGATCATGTACTTCTCCATGACGTCCCACGCGCCGTTGAACTTCGACCAGTCGCCGGTGACCTTGCCGTACATCGCCTGGAGCCAGAGCAGGTAGCTGTACGCCTCCGACGTGGTCTCGTGGCCCTGGTCGGGGGCCTCGACGATCAGCGTCTCCACCGCGTGGTACGGGATGCCCTCGGGGGAGAAGTAGCCGTTCGCGGGGTTGGTGATCTTCCCGTACAGGTCCAGGAAGCGGGCGTCGTACGCCTTCGAGGCGGGCAGCTCCGTGACCGTGACCGCCGCCTTGGTGTGGCCGGTGGCCGACGCGGTGAAGGTCGCGCTGCCGGTGCCGGAGGAGTCGGCCGTGATGGTCACGTTCTGCGCGGTGTTCCAGTTCGCCGGGGTGAAGGTCAGCGAGGAACCACCCGTGACGGACAGGCCGGTGTTGCCGTCCGTGCGGGCCGTGCTCACCGTCACGTTCGCGCTCGGCTGGGTCGACAGCTTCACCGAGAACGTGCCCGACCTGCCCTGCTGGACGCCCAGCTGGGACGGCGAGGCGACCACCGCGGGACCGGAGGCGACGGTGATGCCGACGGGGGTGGACGCGGCGGACGCGCCCAGACTGTCGTACGCCTTCGCCACCAGGGAATGACCGCCGGCGGTCAGGCTGGAGACCGACAGCGTGTACGGGGCGCTCGTGTCCGTGCCCAGCAGTGTGGTGTCGTCGTAGAACTCCACCTTGCCGATCGTCGCGTTGTCGGCCGCCGCCGCGGTCGCCGCGAGCGGCACCGCCTGCCCCTGCGTGTAGACCGCGCCCGCGCTCGGGCTGGTCAGCACGGTCACCGGCGGCTGGTGCGCGCCGGCGCAGGTCGTGCCGTTGACGGCGAAGGAGGTGGGGGCGGTGTTGCTGCCGCTGTAGGTGAACTGGGCGCCGGTGGAGACGGCGGCGCCCGCGCCGATGGTGCCGTTGTACGAGGCGTTCTTCACGGTGACCGTCTGGCCGGACTGGGACCAGGTGCCGTTCCAGCCGTTGGTCAGCTTCTGGCTGCCCGGGTAGGCGTACGTCAGCGTCCAGCCGTCGAGGGTGTCCGTGCCGCGGTTGGTGATCGTGAGGTCGGCGGTGAAGCCGGAGCCCCAGTCGTTGGTCTTGTAGTCGACGCTGCACTGCACCGACGCCGCGTGGGCGGCCGGGGTGCCGGTGGCGAGCATCGTCAGGGGCAGGGCGAACGCGGCGGCCACCGCCGTCCACATCCGTCGCAGGGCTGTGCGTCTCCGTCCGGGATCCATGTGCTGGTTCCTCCTTGCGGGCGTCGGCTCGGGGAAGTCAAGGCTTGAACCAGTGGGAGCGCTCCCATAGTGGGGATGGGGCCCCTGGCGGTCAAGACGCTTGAAGACTCGAAATGATTCGACGGGACGCACACAGAAAAGTCGGGCAACTCCCCTGTGCAATGCGGCCGGTTGGCGCTACCTTCCTTCGCACCAGTGGGAGCGGTTCCGTTCAGTCGACGCGTCCGTCACGGCGCGCCAAGCTGCAAGGAGTCGCTCATGCGACACCCCCCGCGTTCAGTACTTTTAGCCGCCGCCGGTGCGGTCGCTCTCGTCGCGAGCGTGGTCGTCCCGGTCGTGTCGGCCCAGGGAGCCACGCCCGCCTGCACGGTGGAGTACGCCGTCACCGGCCAGTGGGCTGACGGCTTCCAGGGCTCGGTGCGGATAACCAACAACCAGGCCGCCCTGACCGGTTGGCGTCTCACCTTCGACTTCGCCGGCGGCCAGAAGGTCACCCAGGGCTGGAACGGCAAGTGGTCCCAGTCCGGCACCACGGTGACCGCGGCCAACGAGAGCTGGAACGGCACGCTCGGCACCGGCGCGAGCGTCAGCGCCGGGTTCCTCGCGTCATGGGCGGGGAGCAACGCCGTGCCGACCACGTTCCGGCTCAACGGCACCACCTGCAACGTCGATTCGGGGCCGACCACCCCACCCACGACCCCGCCCCCACCCACGACCCCGCCGCCCTCCGACGGCACCGCGCCCGCACTGCACGTGGTCGGCAACAAGCTGGTGGACCCGGCCGGCACCCCCCGGCGCCTGCTCGGCGTCAACCGCTCCGGCGGCGAGTTCATGTGCGTGCAGGGCTACGGCATCTGGGACGGCCCGGTCGACGACGCGGCCGTGCAGGCGATCGCCGACTGGAAGGCGAACGCGGTCCGTATCCCGCTCAACGAGGAGTGCTGGCTGGGCCTGTCCCACATCAAGCCCGAGTACGGCGGCGCCGACTACATCGCCGCGGTCAAGGACCTGGTGGCGCGCGTCGAGGCGCACGGCATGACGCCGATCATCGAACTGCACTGGTCCAACGGCGAGTACACCGGGAACTCGGCGGGCTGCTCCGACGTGCACGCCACCTGTCAGAAGCCGATGCCCGACATGCGGTACAGCCCCTCGTTCTGGGCATCGGTGGCGAGCACCTTCAAGGACGACCAGGCGGCCGTGTTCGACCTGTTCAACGAGCCGTACCCGGACCGCGCGACATCCAGCGTCACGGACGCCTGGAAGTGCTGGCGGGACGGTGGCACCTGCCCCGGGATCTCCTACGAGGTCGCCGGGATGCAGGACCTCGTCGACGCCATCCGTGGCGCCGGCGCCAGGAACGTCGTCATGGCCGGCGGCCTGGCGTACGCGAACGACCTCAGCCAGTGGACCGCGTACAGGCCCACCGACCCGGCCGACAATCTCGCCGCCGCCTACCACGTCTACAACTTCAACACCTGCGCGAGCGAGAGCTGCTGGAACTCCACGCTCGCCCCGGTCGCCGAACACGTACCCCTCATCGCCGGGGAGATCGGCGAGAACACCTGCTCGCACGCGTTCACCGACCGGGTCATGAAGTGGTTCGACGACCGGAACCTCTCCTACCTGGGCTGGACCTGGAACACCTGGGACTGCTCCACCGGGCCGTCCCTCATCTCCGCCTATGACGGCACACCCACCGCGTACGGCATCGGGCTGCGCGACCACCTGCACGCCCTCAACCCGTAGATCCCACGGAAACCAGAAGGAACCCGCACTCATGAGTCGTACCAGGACATCACTGCTCACCGCCCTGACGCTGGTCGCCGGAACGACGGGCACGGCCCTGCTCTTGGCACCGGCCGGGGCCGCGAACGCGGCGGTCCCCTGCAGCGTCGACTACAAGATCCAGAACCAGTGGGACACCGGCTTCACCACCGCCGTGACCCTCACCAACAACGGAGCGGCCAAGTCGAGCTGGTCGCTGAAGTGGTCGTACGCCGGCAACCAGAAGGTCACCAGCGGCTGGAACGCCAAGATCAGCCAGAGCGGTACGGCGGTCACCGCGGCCAACGAGAGCTACAACGGCACGCTCGCGTCCGGCGGCACGGTCAGCTTCGGCTTCAACGGTTCCTACAGCGGCACCAACGCCGTCCCCGCCACCTTCACGCTCGACGGCGTGACCTGCAACGTCGACGGCGGCACGGGTGGCGGTACCGGCGGGGACACCGGCGGCGGGACGGGCGGCGGTACCGGCGGCGGGGACACCGGGGGCGGGACGGGCGGCGGTGGCGGTGGCGGCGACACCGGCAGCCGTGCCGACAACCCCTACACCGGCGCCAAGGTCTACGTGAACCCGGAGTGGTCGGCCAAGGCCGCCGCCGAACCGGGTGGCAGCCGCGTCGCCAACCAGCCCACCGCGGTCTGGCTCGACCGGATCGCCGCCATCAACGGCGTCCACGGAGGCATGGGTCTGCGCGCCCACCTGGACGAGGCCCTGAAGCAGAAGGGCTCGGGCGAACTGGTCGTCCAGCTGGTCATCTACGACCTTCCCGGCCGCGACTGTGCCGCCCTCGCCTCCAACGGCGAACTCGGACCGAACGACATCGACAAGTACAAGTCGCAGTACATCGATCCGATCGCGTCCGTGCTGTCCGACGCGAAGTACGCGGGCCTGCGGATCGCCACCGTCATCGAGCCGGACTCGCTGCCCAACCTGGTCACCAACGCCGGCGGCACCAACACCACCACCGACGCCTGCGTGACCATGAAGTCCAACGGCAACTACGAGAAGGGCGTGAGTTACGCCCTCGACAAGCTGGGCGCCATCCCGAACGTCTACAACTACATCGACGCCGGACACCACGGCTGGCTCGGCTGGGACTCCAACCTCGGTCCCTCCGTCCAGGAGTTCTCCAAGGTCGCGACGAGCAACGGCGCGAGCGTGAACGACGTCACCGGGTTCATCGTCAACACCGCCAACTACAGCCCGACCAAGGAGCCTTACTTCAAGGTCACCGACAGCGTGAACGGCCAGACCGTGCGCCAGTCGAAGTGGGTGGACTGGAACCAGTACGTGGACGAGCAGTCCTACGCCCAGGCGCTGCGTGACAAGCTCGTCGCGGCCGGCTTCAACTCCGGCCTGGGCATGCTGATCGACACCTCCCGCAACGGCTGGGGCGGCTCCGCCCGGCCCGCCAAGGCCGGCCCGCTGACGTCGGTGGACGACTATGTCAACGGCAGCCGCGTCGACCGGCGCATCCACGTGGGCAACTGGTGCAACCAGAGCGGCGCCGGCCTCGGCGAGCGGCCGACCGCCGCGCCGGCGGCCGGGATCGACGCCTACGTGTGGGTGAAGCCCCCGGGGGAGTCGGACGGAGCCAGCTCCGCCGTCGACAACGACGAGGGCAAGGGCTTCGACCGGATGTGCGACCCCACCTACGGCGGCAACGCCCGCAACGGCAACAACCCCACGGGGGCGCTGGCGAACTCGCCGCTGGCCGGCCACTGGTTCTCCGCCCAGTTCCAGCAGCTGGTGCAGAACGCCTACCCGCCGCTGCCCTAGTGCGGTGACCCCGTCGGGGCCCGGGCACCGCCCCCCGGGCCCCGGCGGACCGGACCGGCATCACGTGTTGCGGTGACGGCAACGAAAGTGGCCCACGGCCGTGGTGCCGTCGCACGCTGACGGCATCCGGACGAGAGGCTGACACCATGGCGAACGACCACCACGACCAGCACCACACCGGCCATGGCCACGGCCACGGGCGCGGTCACGGCGCGGACATCGACTGGAGCGAGATGGGCTCCGTGCTGGAGGCCCAGGCGGAACTGTTCAGCCCGGTCTACGAGCGGGCCATGGCCTGGCTCGCGCAGAAGGTGACCGAACCGGGGCTGGTCGTGGACGCGGGCAGCGGCCCCGGAGTCGTCTCCTGCCTGTTCGCCGAGGCGTTTCCCGCCGCCCGGATCGTCGCCGTCGACAGCGCCGCGCCACTGCTGGAACGGGCTCGCGCGCGGGCCGTGCGCCAGGGCGTCGGCGACCGCTTCGACACCGTCGCCGGTGAATTGCCCGAGGCACTCGACAAGCTGGACTACCCGGCCGACCTGCTGTGGGCCAGCCGCAGTCTGCACCACCTCGGCGACCAGCGGGCCGCACTGGCCGCGTTCGCCGCACGGCTCGCTCCCGGCGGCACCCTGGCCCTCCTCGAAGGCGGTCTGCCCTCCCGTTTCCTGCCCCGGGACATCGGCATGGGCCGCCCCGGACTGCAGGCGCGGCTGGACGCGCTGGCGGAGGACTGGTTCGCCCGGATGCGGGCCGACCTGCCGAACTCCGTCGCCGCCACCGAGGACTGGCCCGCCCTGCTGACCGCCGCCGGCCTGAGGCACACCCGCACCCGCACCTTCCTGCTCGACCTGCCGGCCCCGGCCGGCGACCGGGCCCGCGCCTACGTCGCCGCGCACCTGTCCCGGGTGCGCGAGGGCCTCGCCGCCACGCTGGACGCCGGCGACCGCGCCACCCTGGACCGCCTGCTCGACCCGTCCGACCCGGCGAGCGTGCACGTACGGCCGGACGTGTTCGTACTGGGCGCGTACACGGTCCACACGGCGGTACGCCCCGTTTAGCGACCGGGCCGGACGGCGCCGAGTTGCAGCGGGCGGGGCGATCCGGCAGCCGGCCGGGGTCGATGTCGACACCGTCGTCATCCGCCCGCTGGGACAACCCAACTGACCTATGCGGTGCGCTAGTTGTCGGCGATGAACTGCTGGGCCAGCTGGTCCCCGAGGGAGACCGCGGCGCTGTGGCTCTCGATGGGGGAGACCTTGGAGTTCTTGAACAGGATGTAGGTCACGCCCGAGTCGACCCCGCCGGTCTCCGGGTCGGGGTCGATGCCGAGTGCCTTGGCGGTGGCGTAGGACGCCTCGCCGATGATCTTCGTGGGGCCGGTGTCGCCGACGACAGCGTACTCGACCTTGTTGTTGTAGATGACGGCGACCACACCGCCGCCCTTGATCCCGGCGCCGGAGTAGTTCCAGATGCTGCTGGTGCTGGGCACGACGACGTACGGCAGGGTCTCCGCCTTCAGCGGCTTGCCGTCGGACTGGTGGAACGCGGTGTCGTCCTGGTACCAGGGGTCGCGGTCCTCGTTGCAGTTGGTGGTGCGCTGGCCGTCGCAGTCGATGTCCATGTCGGCCTTCCAGAACACCGCGCCGTTCTTGCCGCACACGGGGATCGTGGCCGACGTCTCGTCGTCGGTCTTGTACTTGCCGCTGGAGATCTGCGAACAGGACGTCACCTTGGCGAGCAGGGCGGCGGCGCCGACCGAGCCCTCCTGGGCGGACTTCGGGGAGGCGGCGGCCGAGGCGTGGGCGGGCAGGAGTCCGGCGGCGAGCAGGGCGGTGCCGGAGGCCGCGGCGAGGGTCAGTGTGCGCAGGCGCATGTGGGGGAGCACCCTTCTGTTAGGAAAGTTTCCTTACCGGGTGCGTCCACGGTGACCTCATGGGCATGCCCTCGTCAACCCCGGGGTTGCGAACGGCTGAAACGCGCGCGTATTGCGGTGATTTCGATCGCTGGAGAGACTGGTTGGGCCAGATGGGTGACATTCGTCCGGATCTGTCTTTGGTCACCGTCCTCCGGAGGCGAGGCTCATGTTCGTGCGCGCGGTGTATGCGACCGGCGATCCGACCCTGCTGGACACGGCCCTCAGGTCGCTGAACAGCGAGGGGCGGGACCTGCTGGAGGAACGCCCCGGGTACCGCGGAGCGGGCGTGTTCGCGGACCGGGAACTCGGCAAACTCCTCGCGGTGAGCTGGTGGGAGAGCGAGACGGCGCGGCGCAACAGCGACCACGTGATGCGCGAGCGGCGCGGGGAGCTGCTGGAGCCGTTCGCGGGCTCGGTGTCGGTCGCCGACTACGAGGTCGCGGTGTTCCATCAGGTCGGGCACCCGCGCCAGGGCGGCGGACTGCGCGCGACCCGGATGGAGTTCGACCCGCGGGACGCGGATCCGGTCGTCGACACCTTCCGGGCCACGGTGGTGCCGAGGGTCGAGTCGCTCCCGGGACTGGCCGGGACGTTCCTGCTGATCGACCGCGAGCGGGGGGTGGCCGTGGCCGGCGTCCTGTTCGTCGACCGCGCCTCGCTGGCCGCCTCGCGCGCGGCCGTGGCGGCCGTGCGCCACGAGGCGTCGGCGAAGGCGCACGTGGACGTGGTCGGCCTGGAGGAGTTCGAAGTGGTGCACGCGGACGTGCGGTTCGACTGAGGCGTGCGGCGTGCGGGCTTCGGCCGGGCCGTTCCGGGCCTGACCGAGTCGTCCGGTGGACTGCCGGCACCTTGGTCCGCGAGCTGCGGACTGCCGAGACCTTGGTCGGCGAGGTGCGGACTGCCGAGACCTCGGTCCGCGAGATCGGGAACGCACCCGGCCGTGCGCCCGCGTGTCGGCGGGACGCACGGCCGGGTCGGACGGGGGCGGCGCCCCCTGCCCGGTGTCAGACCATGTCGAAGGTGGCGGGGTCGGGGCCCAGGCGCCGGTCCTCGTTGAGCGCGCTGATCGCCGCGAGGTCCTCGTCGTCCAGGTTGAAGTCGAACACCTCGATGTTCTCCTTGATCCGGGACGGAGTCACCGACTTCGGGATCACGATGTTGCCGAGCTGGACGTGCCAGCGCAGCACGACCTGGGCCGGGGTGCGGTCGTGCTTCTGCGCGATCGCGACGAGCGCCGGCACCTCCAGCAGGCCCTTGCCCTGCCCGAGCGGCGACCACCCCTCGGTGGCGATGCCCTGCTCCGCGTGGAACTCCCGCGCCTCGCGCTGTTGCAGATGCGGGTGCAGCTCGATCTGGTTGACCGCCGGGACGACCGAGGTCTGGTCGAGCAGCCGGCGCAGGTGCTCGGGCAGGAAGTTGGAGACGCCGATGGCCCGGACGCGGCCGTCGGCGTACAGCTTCTCGAACGCCTTGTAGGTGTCGGTGTACTTGTCATGCGACGGCAGCGGCCAGTGGATCAGGTACAGGTCGACGTAGTCGAGCCCCAGCTTCTCCAGCGATGCGTCGAAGGCACGCAGCGTGGAGTCGTAGCCCTGGTCGCTGTTCCAAAGCTTGGTGGTGACGAAGATGTCCTCGCGGCGCAGGCCGGAGGCGGCGATGGCCTTGCCCGTGCCCTTTTCGTTGCCGTAGATCGCGGCGGTGTCGATGCTGCGGTATCCGGCATCCAGCGCCGTGACGACGGCCCGCTCGGCCTCGTCGTCCGGCACCTGCCAGACGCCGAAGCCCAGCTGGGGCATCTCGACGCCGTTGTTCAGGATGATCGGGGGGACCTTGCTGCTCACGAGCCTTCGATCCTTCGCTTGTCGACAGGTGGTACTCCCATCGTCAACGATCTCGGGCCGCCCCGCATTCCTGACCGCGGAATCCGTTCCGGCCGGTCGGCGGGCGTCAGGACTGGTAGAGGGCCTCCACCTCGTTCACGTACGCCTTCTCGATCGCCTTCCGCTTCAGTTTCAACGACGGCGTCAGCAGGCCGTGTTCCTCGGTGAACGGCTGGGCCAGGATGCGGAACGTGCGGATCGACTCGGCCTGCGAGACGAGGGTGTTGGCGGCGACCACCGCCCGCCGCACCTCCGTCTCCAGGTCCGGGTCGCTCACCAGACGGGCCGGGGTCATCCTCGGCTTGCCGCGCATCTGCAGCCAGTGCTCGACCGCCTCCTGGTCCAGGGTGACCAGGGCGGCGATGTAGGGACGGTCGTTGCCGACCACGATGCACTGGTTGACCAGTGGGTGCTCGCGGACCCGCTCCTCCAGCACGCCCGGGGAGACGCTCTTGCCGCCGGAGGTCACCAGGATCTCCTTCTTGCGGCCGGTGATGGTCAGATAGCCGTCCTCGTCCAGCGCACCCAGGTCGCCGGTGGCGAGCCAGCCGTCGTGCAGGGTCTCGTCGGTGGCCTTCGGGTTGTTGAGGTAACCCTGGAAGACGTTGCCGCCGTGCAGCCAGACCTCCCCGTCGTCGGCGATGTGCACGGTCATGCCGGGGATGGGCTGGCCCACGGTGCCGTAGCGGGTGCGCTCGGGCGGGTTGGCGGTGGCCGCGGCCGTCGACTCGGTCAGCCCGTAGCCCTCGTAGATCTGCACGCCGGCACCCGCGAAGAACAGTCCCAGCCGGCGGTCCATCGCCGATCCGCCGGACATCGCGTTGCGGATACGGCCGCCCATCGCGGCGCGGACCTTCGCGTACACGAGCTTGTCGAACAGCTGGTGCTGCATGCGCAGCCCCGCCGACGGGCCCGGCCCCGTCCCCCATGCCTTCGCCTCCACCGCCTCCGCGTACTTCACGGCGATGTCGACGGCCTTCTCGAACGGCCCCGCCTTGCCGTCCTTCTCGGCCTTGCGGCGGGCCGCGTTGAACACCTTTTCGAAGATGTAGGGCACCGCGAGGATGAACGTCGGACGGAACGCGGCCAGATCGGGCAGCAGTGCGGCGGCGTGCAGCTGCGGCTGGTGCCCGAAGCGGACCCGGCCGCGGATCGCGGCGACCTCCACCATCCGCCCGAAGACGTGCGCCAGCGGCAGGAACAGCAGGGTGGACGCCTCGTCGTCCTTCTTCGTGTGGAACACCGGCTGCCACCGCTCGATCATCGTGTCCGCCTCGAACATGAAGTTGGCGTGCGAGAGGACACAGCCCTTGGGGCGGCCGGTGGTCCCGGAGGTGTAGATGATCGTGGCGACCGACTCCGGGGTGACCGCCTGCCGGTGCCGGTGCACCACCTCGTCGTCCAGGTGCGCCCCGGCGTCGTACAGTTCCCGCACGCAGCCGGCGTCCAGCTGCCAGAGCTCGCGCAGCCGGGGCAGCCGGTCGATGACGGTGGCGATGGTCATCGCGTGGTCCTCGTGCTCCACGATCGCCGCGGACACCTCGGCGTCGTACAGCATCCAGAAGCACTGCTCGGCCGAGGAAGTGGGGTAGACCGGCACCACCTGGGCGCCGATGGCCCACAGCGCGAAGTCGAACAGGGTCCACTCGTAGCGGGTGCGGGACATGATCGCGACCCGGTCGCCGAAGCGGATGCCACGGGCGAGCAGTCCTTTGGCCAGCGCCAGGATCTCGTCGCGGAACTCGGCGGCGGTGACGTCCCGCCACTGCCCGGAGTCGTCCTTGCGGCCGAGGGCTATGTGCAGCGGGTCGGTCCGGGCATGCTCGAAGACGACGTCTGCCAGACCGCCCACCGGCGGTGGCGACGCCAGCGGAGGGTTGGTGAACTCGCGCAACCTCGCTCCCCGTCTCTCGCGCCTCATCGTCGTTGGCCCATGCACCGCACAGCGCGGTGAAAGCTACCCCACGCCGTCGGCGCACGGGAGGGGTGCGGAAACCGAGCAATCCTCTCGTTCTTCCCCGCCGGTGACCAGGAAATGCCCGCACATGGGGAAGGGCCGGACACAATACTGACGGGTCAGTAACTTACGGTGCCGTAATCTCCACCGAATCTGTACGCGCTCATTACCGCACATCGCGCCCGCGGGGGCGGCCCCGGAACCCTCTCCGTGACCGCCCCGTCCGTCGCGCCGTGGCCCCACTGAGCCTCCGCCCCGTCCGTGGCCGCGGTTGCTCCGCCGAGCCTCCGCCCCGTCCGTCACCGCCGTTGCTTCGTCGTCTCCGCCCCGGCCGTCACCGCCGTTGCTTCGCCGTGTCCGCCGCAGGCCGTTCGCGCGCTCGGTCGCAGGCCGGCGTTGTCTCAGCCGCGGGCCGCCGTCGCCTTCTCCGGTGCCGCGCCGGGGGTCTTCGACGGCGGCGCCGGCCGGCCCGCCCGCACGAGCACCAGCACCAGGACGCCGGCCACCACCCCGGCCAGGCCGGTCACCACCAGCGCGCCGTTCAGGCCCGAGGCGAACGCGGCACGCAGGGTGTGCTCGGGGACGCCGCCGCGCAGCGCCCCGGCACCACCGCCGGCCAGCGTGTGGGCCGCACCGTTCGGGAGCCGCCCGGTCATCCGCGAGGTGAGCACGGTGCCGAAGACGGCCACGGCCAGCGCGTACCCCAGTTGTCGGACCGTGTTGACCGCGCCGCCCGCCATTCCGGACCGTTCCGCCGGCACCGTCGCCAGCGCCGCACCGGCCACCGTCGGCGACACGAACCCGGTGCCGATCCCGACCAGCACGAACCCGGGCAGCAGCGCCGTCCAGTCCGAGCCCGCGTCCAGCACCGCCTGGCACAGGGTGCCCGAGGCGATCAGCAGCAGCCCGCCGCCCACCGTGAGCCAGGCCGGCACCCCGTGCAGCAGCCGGCCGACCAGCACCGCGACCACCATGGAGACCGCCGTCAGCGGCAGCATCGTCAGCCCGCCGCGCACCGGCGACATCCCGAGCAGCGTCTGCATCCAGATCGACAGATAGGCGATCCCGCCGAACGCCACCCCGTTGAAGGCGAACGCGCCCAGCATCACCCCGACGAAGGCCGGCCTCCGCAACAGCGACAGATCCAGCAGCGGATGCGCCACCCGCCGCTCCACCAGCACGAAGGCCACCAGGGCGAGCCCGGCCACGGCGAGCGGGATCAGCGTGGCGGGCGCCGTCCAGCCGTCCTCACCGGCGCGTACGACGGCGTACGTCACACCGCCCGCGAACAGTGCGAAGGCCGCCGTACCCGCCCAGTCGACGCTCATCCCGCGCGGCCCGCGCGACTCCGGGACCTCCCGCAGGGTCAGCCAGATCGCCACGACGCTCACCGGCAGGTTCACATAGAAGATCCACTGCCAGCCCGGGCCCTGCGTGATCAGCCCGCCCAGCACCGGCCCGACCGCCGCGGCCCCGCCGCTGACCGCGCCCCACACGCCGAGCGCGGCGGAGCGCTGCCGTCCCTGGTAGGCGGAGCCGAGCAGCGGCAGCGTCGTCGCGAACATCGCCGCCGCGCCGATGCCCTGCAGCGCCCGCGCCGCCACCAGCAGCTCGGGCCCGGAGGCCAGCCCGCACAGCAGGCTGGCCGCCGCGAACAGCGCCACCCCCACCACGTGCACCCGGCGCCGTCCCAGGATGTCGGCCGCGGCACCGGCCCCGAGCAGCAGCGCGGCCAGCGCCAGCGCGTACCCGTCGACCACCCACTGAAGATCGCCCAGCGACGCGTGCAGCGAATCCGCCATGTCCGGCAGCGCCACCAACACGATGGTCACGTCCAGCAGCAGCATGAATGTGCCCAGGCACACGGCCGTGAGCGTCCCCCACCTACGCATGTCCTCAACTCCCCTGTACGAACGGGCTGCGTATCGCTGCGTACGATGGCCGGGTGCCGGCCGATCGGACGTGACAGAGAGCCGCATGCGACGGCATCCGATGGGGGAAGACATGCTGCGGATGGAATCCGACACCCTCGATCTGCTGGACCTCCAGCTGCTCTCCGCCCTGGAGGTCGACGGCCGGGCCCCCTTCAGCCGGATCGCCGCGGCCCTCGGCGTCTCCGACCAGACCGTCGCCCGCCGCTATCGCCGCCTGTGCGCCGAGGCCGGCCTCCGCGTCGTCGTCCTCCGCGACGCCGTACGCCTCGGCCAGGACCAGTGGATGCTGCGGCTGCGCTGCGCGCCCGACGGGGCCACCGTCATCGCCGAGGCGCTCGCCCGGCGCCCCGACACCTACTGGATCGGGCTGGCCTCCGGCGGCACCGAGATCGCCTGCATCACCCGGCCGCGCAGCCCCGGCGATCACGACGACCTCCTGCTCGGCAAGCTGCCCCGCACCCCGAGCGTCGTCGAGATCCGCGCCCAGCAACTCCTGCACCGCTTCTACGGCGGCCCGAACGGTTGGCTGCCCAAGTTCGGGGCGCTGAGCGACGAGCAGATCACCGCCCTGCGCCCGGTGCTGCCCGAGCCCGGGCCGGCCCGCCTGGAACCCGAGGACACACCGCTGCTCGCCGCCCTCGAACGCGACGGCCGCGCCACCTACCCCGAACTCCGGCGCGCCACCGGCCGCTCCGAGTCCGCGATCAAACGCCGCCTGTCCGCCCTGCTCGCCTCCGGCGCGGTGTACACCGACATCGAGTACGACTGCGAGCCCCTCGGCTATCCCAAGGCGGCCATCCTGTGGATCACCACGTCCCCGGGCGCCCTGGACTCCGTCGGCCGGACCCTCGCCACCCACGACGAGATCGCCTTCGCGTCCGCCACGGCCGGCCCCTCCCACATCGTCGTCACCGCCGTCGTCCGCGACACCGCGGCCCTGTACGCCTACCTGAGCGGCCCCCTGGGCCATCTGGAGGGCGTCCAGCACGTGGAGGCGACGCCCTTCCTGCGCCGGGTGAAGCAGCTGACCTACCGCCCGGCGCGGTGACGGGCCCGCGCCGACGGACGCCGGGACGGCCGCCGCCGTCAGCCGCCGCTCCGGCGCGGTCGCGGGCCCTGTCCAGGGGTGCCGAGTGGGCCGCCGCCGTCAGCCGGCGCGGTCGCGGGCGTTCAGGGGTGGGTGCGACGGGCGCTGTCAGCCGCCGCTCCGGCGCAGCCGCTCGCCGCCCGCCAGGATCGCCGCCGCCAGCGCGTTCGCGGCGGCCTCGGCCGGGCCCCGGTTGCGGCCGTGGATGAGGACGAAGTCGACCTTGCCCAGGTCGGGCAGGCCGGCGTTCCCCCGGGCTCTGGGCTCCGCCCGGCCGGGGGACGCCACCATGGGCAGCCGGAACAGACCCGGCGGGATCAGCCGCCGGGAGTGGGCCATCACCCCGAGGCCCGCGCGGGCCGCGGCGATCAGCCCGCTGAGACTGCCGCTCGTGCACACGATGCGCCACTGCCGGCCCTCCTGCTCCAGAACCTCCAGCGCGCGGGCTCGGGTGATGCCCGGCGGCGGGTACACGATCAGCGGAACGGGCCGCTCCGGGTCCAGCCGCAGCCGCTCGGCGCCGATCCACACCAGGTCGTCGCGCCAGACCAGATCACCGCGTGGATCCTCCGGGCGCCGCTTGGCCAGCACCAGGTCGAGCTTCCCGGCGGCCAGCCGGTCGTGCAGGGTGCCGGACAGCTCCACCGTCAGCTCCAGGTCGACCTCGGGATGGTCGTAGCGGAAGCCCTCCAGGATCTCCGGCAGCCGGGTCAGGACGAAGTCCTCCGAGGCGCCGAACCGCAGCCGGCCACGCACGCGCGTGCCGGTGAAGAACGCCGTCGCCTGCTCGTGCACCTCCAGGATCCGGCGGGCGAACCCGAGCATCGCCTCGCCGTCCTCGGTCAGCTCCACCGAATGGGTGTCCCGGGAGAACAGCTGCCGGCCGGCCGCGTCCTCCAGCCGGCGCACATGCTGACTCACCGTGGACTGCCGCAGCCCCAGCCGCCGGGCGGCCTGCGTGAAGCTCAGCGTCTGGGCGACCGCCAGGAAGGTACGCAGCTGCGTCGGTTCGTACACACGCCCGAGCCTAGCCGGTGATCGCGCAACATGATGGCAGTCAGAGCGGTGTACGGGATTCCCGATCGATGACGGGAGGAGGACGATGGAGGGGGCCCCTGCGGGCCCCGGACCGTACGACGCACACAGCAATCGGAGCACCGTGAAACGCCTGCGCTGGCCGAGTTGGATGCCGATCGACCCGTACATCGTGGTGCTGCTCGGGACGGTGGGTCTCGCCGCGCTCCTGCCCGCCCGGGGCACGTCGGCCGACGTCATGTCGGGCGCCTCCACGGCCGCGATCGCCTTCCTGTTCTTCCTCTACGGCGCCCGGCTGTCCACCCGGGAGGCGCTGGACGGACTGAAGCACTGGCGGCTCCACGTCACCGTCCTCATCTGCACCTTCGTCGTCTTCCCGGTGTTCGGGCTGGCCGCGCGGGGGCTGGTGCCGGTCCTGCTGAGCCAGCCGCTGTACCAGGGCCTGCTGTTCCTGACGCTGGTGCCGTCCACGATCCAGTCGTCCATCGCGTTCACCTCGATCGCCCGCGGCAACGTGCCCGCGGCGATCTGCGCCGGGTCCTTCTCCTCCCTCATCGGCATCGTCGTCACCCCGCTGCTCGCGGCGGGGCTGCTCGGGGGCGACGGGGGCGGGTTCTCCACCGACTCGCTGGTGAAGATCGTGCTTCAGCTGCTGGTGCCGTTCCTCGCCGGTCAGGTGCTGCGGCGCTGGATCGGCGCATTCGTCACCCGGCACAAGAAGGTGCTCGGCCTGGTCGACCGCGGCTCCATCCTGCTGGTCGTCTACACCGCCTTCAGCGAGGGCATGAACCAGGGCATCTGGCACCAGGTGAGCCCCGTACGCCTGGCCGCCCTGCTGGGCGTCGAGGCCGTCCTGCTGGCTGTGATGCTGGCCCTGACCTGGTACGGCGCGAAGGCGCTCGGCTTCGGCCGGGAGGACCGGATCGCCATCCAGTTCGCCGGGTCGAAGAAGTCCCTCGCCTCCGGACTGCCGATGGCGAGCGTCCTCTTCGCCGGCCACGCCTCCCTGGCCGTCCTGCCGCTGATGCTCTTCCACCAGATGCAGCTGATGGTGTGCGCGGTCATCGCCAAGCGCCGGGCCCGCGATCCGGAGGCGACCACGGACGCGCCCGAGGGGACGGGGGACGCGGCGACCGGGGGGTCAGCCGCGCACCCGGTTCAAGGGCAGCCACAGCACCGTGTCCTGCGGTGAGCGCAGCACGTCCGGGTCCGTCAGCTCCTCGTCGGTGAGCGCCCGGTCCCACACCCGCACCTCGTCCAGCGCGCCGGTCAGGAAGGCGCGGCTGTCCATGCGCTGACCGACATGGACGCCGAAGGGCGCGTTACGGCTGACCGAGCCCGGCACGTCCGCCACGGAGGACTCCGTACCGTCCACGGACAGCGACAGCCGCCCTCCGCCCCGGCGCAGTACGGCATGGTGCCACCGGCCGTCGTTGTACGCGGCGCCCGTGCGCACGGACACGGTCCGCGGCGCACCGGCTCCGTCCCGCGCGGTGATCAGCGCCTGGACGCGGTTGCTCGCCGGTTCCCCGCGCAGCCACACCTGCGGCTGGCTGGTGCCGATCCCGCCCATCCACAGGAACGGCTGCTCCCCGGCCGTCGCCGTGTACCGGAACCAGAGCGACTCCGTGAAGTCCTTCGCGCCGAGGGGAAGCCCGGCCCGGTACGGCAGCCGGACGGCGTCGCCGGTGCCGTCGAACTCCAGCGCGTCCCCGGACACGCCGTCGGTCGCCTCCGGGGCACCGAGCACCGCCGCCGGGCGGCCGTGCCGGGCGAGGTCGGGGGTGACCGGGTCGGGGCCGCGGCGCGGGGCGAGCCAGTCCTCGGTGAAGCGGGCGAAGCGGATCTCGTCGCGGGCGTCCACCGCGCCGCCCTCGTACAGCAGGCCGATCGCGGAGGAGCCGATGCGCACCAGATCGGAGTAGCCGGACCAGTCCGTGGTGACGACGGTGCCGCGGTCCACGCTGTCCCACGTCCGGCCGCCGTCGTAGGAGGAGCGGATCATCATCGTGCGGCGCCGGTCCGGGTCGCCGGGGCAGGCGAGCAGGATGCGGTCGCCCAGACGCAGCATCGAGCCCTGCACCTGCGGGGTGTACAGGTCCGGCAGGCCGCGGAAGGGCGCGGTGAAGCTGGTGCCGCCGTCCCGGCTGACGGCCTGGGTACGGTGCCCGAGGTCGGTGCCGTCCTGCTCCCGGCCACTGACCAGGACCGAACCGTCGTCCCGCTCGGCGAGGGTGAGCTCGGAGGGCTTCTGCCGGAAGGTGCCGTCGGAGGCGATGGGCCAGGTGTCCGTGGCGCCGATCCGCCAGTGGCCGCCGTGGTCGTCGCTGACGATCAGGGCAGCGTGGTTGGCGGAGATCCGGCTGCCGTCCCAGGTCTCGGTGTTGACGCCGAAGACCAGGCGCCCCGCGTACCGGCCGTGGGTGAGCTGGATGCCGTGCACGGGCCCGGTGGCGTACCAGGAGTTCCAGTCGGCGGGCAGGATCTCGGGGCTCAGATCGCGCGGCCGGGACCAGGTGAGGCCGTCGTCGTCGCTGTACTGCAGATGCGGGGTCCGGTCACAGGGGACCGAACAACCGGCGCCGTCCGTACGGCCCGTGTTGTACGTCTCCGCGAGCCAGACGCGGCCCGTGGAGCGGTCGACGATCGGTGCCGGGTTGCCGTGGGTGTCACCGGCGCCCTCGTTGACCACGTGGAGCGGTCCCCAGGTGCGTCCGCCGTCGGTGGAACGTTTGACCACGATGTCGATGTCGGCCGCGTCCCCGCAGTTGAGCACGCGTCCCTCGGCGAACGCCAGCAGGGTGCCGTCGGTCGTCCGGACGACCGACGGGATGCGGAAGCACGCGTACCCGGGGTCCTGGGCGGCCTTGAACAGCACCTGCTGTTCGAACTGCGGTGATCCGGAGGCTGGTTGGGCGTGCGCCGGATGGGCGGGTACGAACGGTACGAGCAGGGCGGCCGCGGTGACGGCGGTGGCCGCGAGAACGGATCTGAGACGGGCGCGAAGACATGACGGCACGGTGCGACCTGCCCTTCGTCGGCCGGACATCTGGTCATCCGGACATCCCACGTCCAACGTGCGTCTCACCGAAGGTAGTTGGGGGGCGGGCGGCTCACAAGAAGCGTGCACTCACGGGCGCGGGACGACTTTGCCGAGGGTGGCCGGGACCATGATCACCTCATGTACCGCCGCCGCGTCCTGAAGGGCGGACTCCGCGTGCGTCACGGGCCTTCAGGGCGCCCTCGACGAACAGTCGCCACAGCTCCTGCCGCCACAGCTCCTGCCGTCACAGCCTCACCGCCGCCACGGCTTCTGCCGTCACAGCCTCACCGCCGCCACGGCTTCTGCCGCCACTGCTCGGACAGCTCCGCCCGGCCTCGCCGGCGTGGGAGGCACCCATGAAATCATTGGGGGTACCAACGATGGAGGCGGTTCGTGGGGAAGTCCAACGATTCTTCGGATAGTCTGCCGTCATGGCCGAAGCACCCCTGCCCGCTATCCGTTCCCTGCCCAGCTGGCTCCTCGGCCGGGCCGCCGCGCGGGGCCGCGCCCTGGTCGCCGAGGCCCTCGCGGTCGAAGGGCTGAAGATGTGGCACCACGTCGTCCTCTCCGCCGTCCGCGACCTCGCCCCCGTCGCGCAGGCCGACCTCGGCCGCGGCGTGGGTCTCGACCCCAAGGACGTGGTCGGCGTCCTGAACGACCTGCAGTCCGCCGGCCTGGTCGACCGCGCCCCCGACCCCCGCGACCGGCGCAAGAACGCCGTCTCCCTCACCGACGACGGCGCCCGTCTCCTCCTGCGCTGCGAAGAGGCGGCCCGCGAGGCCAACGACAGGCTGCTCGGCCCGCTGTCGGCCGCCGAACGCGATCAGTTCATGAGCCTGTTGATCCGGATTTCCGGCACGGACGGCTGACGGCGGCTAACGTTCCGTCATGACCGCAGCTCCCGTGCTCGATCCGCAGCGCACCGCCCTCGTCCTCGTCGACCTGATGGACCGCGTCGTCGCGCTGCCCCTGGAACCCCGCAAGGGCAGCGAAGTGCTGGCCTGCGCCGAGGAGTTGGCGACCGCCTTCCGCCGCGCCGGCGCCCTCGTCGTGCTCGTGCGGGTCGAGCGCCCCGCCGTCGCCGAGCAGCCGCCCGGCAGCGGACTGGTGGCCGGCCTGCTCCGGGACGGCGACCTGGAGGTGGTCAAGCGGACACTCGGCGCCTTCCAGGGCACCGGTCTGGACGGGCGGCTGCGCGATCGCGGCATCACCACCCTGGTGTTCGGCGGCATCGCGACCAACCTCGGCGTCGAGTCCACCGCCCGCGCCGCCGCCGACCTCGGCTACGACCTCGTCTTCGCCGAGGACGCCATGGCCGCGCTCACCGCGGCCGAGCACGAGGCATCCGTCCGGCTCGACTTCCCCAGACTCGGGACGGTCGTGACCGCCTCCCAGGTGCGCCTCGCCGCTGACTGAGGGAGGGGGTGGGCCGGGCCGGATACGGCGGGGCGTACCGAGACGGGGCCCCGCGGCGCAGGGGGCGCTCCCCGCCGGTCGGGGTCCCCGCCGTGCCGCGGGGGACCGGTCAGCCCTGGGCGGCCGCCTCCCGCAGGGCGATCCGGTCCTGGCCCGCGTACACGTTCATCGAGCTGCCCCGCAGGAAGCCCACCAGGGTCAGACCGGTCTCCGTCGCCAGGTCCACCGCCAGCGACGACGGCGCCGACACGGCCGCGAGCACCGGGATGCCCGCCATGACCGCCTTCTGCGCCAGCTCGAAGGAGGCCCGGCCGGAGACCATGAGGATCGTCCGGGACAGCGGCAGCGCGTCGTTCTGGAGCGCGCGTCCGACCAGCTTGTCGACCGCGTTGTGCCGGCCCACGTCCTCCCGGGTGTCCAGCAGCTCGCCGTCCTCGCCGAACAGGGCCGCCGCGTGCAGGCCACCGGTCCGCTCGAAGACCGGCTGGGCGCCGCGCAGCCGGTCGGGGAGGTCCGCCAGCAGCTCGGGCGTGAGCCGGAGCGGGGGAGTGTCGGCGATCGGCCAGCGCGCGGTCGTCCGTACGGCGTCCAGGCTGGCCTTGCCGCACAGTCCGCACGAGGAGGAGGTGTAGACGTTGCGCTCCAGGGTGAAGTCCGGGAGGCGGACGCCGGGCGTGGTCTGCACGTCGACCACGTTGTAGGTGTTCGAGCCGTCCACCGTGGCGCCCGCGCAGTAGACGATGTTCCGCAGATCGGAGGCCGTGGCCAGGACGCCCTCGCTCACCAGGAAGCCGGCCGCCAGCGCGAAGTCGTCGCCGGGGGTGCGCATGGTGATCGCGAGCGGCTTGCCGTTCAGCCGGATCTCCAGGGGTTCCTCGGCGACGAGCGTGTCCGGCCGGGTGGAGACCGCCCCGTCCCGGATACGCAGGACCTTGCGTCGTTCCGTGACTCGTCCCATGTCCTGATCAGCCCCGGTTCTGTACGTGCTGGTAGCCGAAACGGCCCTTGATGCAGAGGTTGCCGTGGGTCACCGGGTTGTCGTGCGGAGAGGTGACCTTGACGATCTCATTGTCCTGCACATGGAGCGCCGATGGCACCGGCGCCGAGGACTGCGACTTTCACGGGGGCACTCCGTCCGGTTTGAGGGATACCGCGGAGGGGACCAGGATCCGCCGGACGCTCGCCGAATCCTGTCGACGAAATATTGTCTACAGTATGGAAGGGGCCGACAAGGGTGCCGACGAAAGTCCGCCCTGTCGCGGGCCGCGTCCGCCTGCCCACGACGGCCGGGCCCGGGCGGTTCCCGGAGGGCCGGGTGGTACCCGGACATTCGGGCGGTACTCGGACGTCCGACGGTCTGACCGGAGCCGACAACCACGGCGCGGGATTCCTGTGGCTTCACCTGCCGCCGTACCCGCCGGTCACTGACCAGACTGGTGGCTCCCGCAACCCACGCCAACGAGGGACTCCCGGCATGAACGGCTCGCGCATCGCCGCCATCGGTCACTACCAGCCCGCCCAGGTGCTCACCAACGACGACCTGGCGGGCATGGTCGACACCAGCGACGCGTGGATCCGCAGCCGGGTGGGCATCCGGACCCGGCACATCGCCGGCCCCGACGAACCCGTCGACGAGCTGGCCGCGCACGCGGCGGCCAAGGCCCTCGCCGCGGCCGGTCTGACCCCCGGTGACATCGACCTCGTCCTCGTCGCCACCTCCACCGCCATCGACCGCTCCCCGAACACCGCCGCCCGGGTCGCGGCCCGGCTCGGCGTCCCGCGGCCCGCCGCGATGGACATCAACGTGGTCTGCGCCGGGTTCACCCACGCGCTCGCGACGGCCGACCACACCCTCCGGGCCGGCGCGGCCACCCGCGCCCTGGTCATCGGCGCCGACAAGATGTCCGACGTCGCCGACTGGACCGACCGCAGCACCTGCGTCCTGGTCGGCGACGGGGCCGGGGCCGCCGTGGTCGAGGCGTGCCGCCCGGGGGAGGAGCCCGGCATCGGGCCGGTGCTGTGGGGATCGGTGCCGGAGATGGGGCACGCGGTGCGGATCGAGGGCACCCCGCCACGGTTCGCGCAGGAGGGGCAGAGCGTCTACCGCTGGGCCACCACCCAGCTGCCGGCCATCGCCCGCCGGACCTGCGAGAAGGCCGGGGCGGCACCCGAGGACCTCGCCGGCGTCGTCCTGCACCAGGCCAACCTGCGGATCATCGAGCCGCTGGCCGAGAAGCTCGGCGCCGTCAACGCGGTGATCGCCCGCGATGTCGCGGAGTCCGGCAACACCTCGGCCGCCAGCGTCCCGCTCGCCTTCTCCAAGCTGGTCGAACAGGGAGCGCTCAGCACCGGCGACCCCGTGCTCCTCTTCGGTTTCGGCGGCAACCTGTCGTACGCCGGGCAGGTCGTACGCTGCCCCTGAGACGCGCCAGGCCCTGAGACGCGCGAGGCCCTGAGCCGCCCCAGGGCGCTCGACCGCGGAGTCCCGCGGGTGTCCCGGGCTTCCCCGCGCCCCTCGCCTGGATCCTGTGCACCGTAGGCTGTAGACGAAAAGCAATCGATACTGAGCCTCCAGCGCGCATGCGTTCAGACCTGCCCAGGAGGGACCGCGATGTTGTCGACCGGACTGCCGCAGGGGGCGGTACCCAAGCTGGAACGGCCCGGCCCGCTGCGCGAGCGGGTGTACGACGCTCTGCTGGAACTCATCACCACCCGCGCCCTGAAGCCCGGTCAGCACCTCGTGGAGAGCGAACTCGCCGGGCACCTCGGCGTCTCCCGGCAGCCCGTGCGCGAGGCGTTGCAGCGGCTCAACACCGAGGGCTGGGTCGATCTGCGGCCCGCGCAGGGCGCGTTCGTGCACGAGCCGACCGAGGAGGAGGCCGACCAGCTGCTCACGGTCCGCACCCTGCTGGAGGCGGAGGCGGCCCGGCTGGCCGCGGCACACGCGGACAGCGCCGGCATCGCCGTCCTCGAGGAGCTGTGCGCCGAGGGCGAGAAGGCGGTCGCCGCCGAGGACGTGGACCGCGCGGTGGCCCTCAACGCGGCCTTCCACGCCAAGGTGATGGAACTGGCCGGCAACACCGTCCTCGCCGAACTCGCGGCCCAGGTCGACCGCCGCGTGCGCTGGTACTACACGCCGGTGGCCCGCCAGCGCGGCAACCAGTCCTGGATCGAGCACCGAGCGCTGATCACCGCGATCGCCGCCCAGGACGAGCAGCGTGCCACCCGGCTGATGCGCGAGCACACCGAGCACACCCGGCGGTCGTACCACGAGCGCAACGCGACCTGAGCGACGCCGGCCGTCCACCGGTGTCACGACGTTCCCCCTCCGGTGGCCGGTCGGCGGAGGGGGCAACGGCAAGCGGGGCGCGGGGAGCCGGAGCAGGGCCGTCAGGATGTTTGCTGCGGCTTCGCCGCCGGCAGCGGCCCTCCGTCGGCCCGGCCCGGCTGGCCCAGCAGCAGGGCGAGCGCCGCGGCCATCATCGACACACCGCCGGCCAGGGCGTAGGCGCCGTCGTACCCCCAGGCGCCGACCACCATCGAGCCGAGGCCACCGCCGAACAGGCAACGAACACGAGCGTCGTTCTCGGACTGGGCGGCGCTCGCCGCCGTCATCCCCAGACTCTTCGACTACGGCAAACAGCGCTGCACCGCCTACCTGCGCTTCGTCGTCCGGCGCTCCCTGTTCGACGCGTTCCTCGGCGCGTATCTGCCGGCGGTCCGGGCCGTCCGCGTGGGCCATCCGCTCGCCGTGGCGAGCCCCGCCGATCCGCTTCCCGAGCTGGACTTCGGTCCGCTGATCAACGCCGCGAAGGCCAAGGAGCTCACCGACCAGGTGGCCGAGGCCGTCGACCGGGGCGCCGTACCGCTGTACCGGGGACGGCCGGAGGAGGCGCGCTTCCTGCCCGGCCAGGACACCTCGGCCTACGTCCATCCGGTCACCCTGCTCAGCCCGCCGCCGTCCTCTCCGCTGCATCACGCGAAGCCCTTCGGACCGGTCGACACCATCGTCCTGGTGGACATCGAGGCCGAAGTGCTGGCTGCCATGAACGCGTCGAACGGCGCCTTGGTGGCCACGCTCGCCACGGACGACCGGGCCACCTACGACCGGCTCGCCCCGCAGATCCGCGCCTTCGAGACGGGCCACGGCGTTCCGCGCTCCCGCGGTGACCGGGACGAGCTGTTCGGCGGGTTCGGGGCGTCCTGGCGCGGCGCGTTCGTCGGCGGCGACCTTCTGGTACGGGCCGTCACCCATGGCCCGGCGGGGGAGCGGCCGCCCGGGAACTTCCCTGAGTACCAGCTCATGCCGTGATCCTCACGGTAGGTGCGCGGGTTCTCGCCATCCGTACACCGTCGGCGATGTGGCGGTCCGGGCCCGGCCCGGGCCGCCACCCACGAGGCGGATACGCAGGTGAAACGCACTCCGAAAGCTTGGTATTGTTGTCCATGTCGCCGCGGGGAACGCCCCGCAGACACCTGGTCCGGGTGGCGGAATGGCAGACGCGCTAGCTTGAGGTGCTAGTGCCCTTTATCGGGCGTGGGGGTTCAAGTCCCCCCTCGGACACCAGCTGAGACCCCTGTTCATCAGGGGTCTTTCGCGTTTTCCGGACCGCCGCGTGCTCCCCGTGCGATCGCCGGCCGATGTGTGCCGGCATCGGATCCGCGGCTCGATGACGTCGGCCGGGCCTGCGCGCGGGGGCCCGCCGAGCCCTGTGCATTCCGAGCCATATGCCCGATCCGCGTCATTCATTCGGTTCGTCGGGATTAATTAAGCAGCCTTGTTTCATTGGTCTTGACCAATACTCGGGTGCTTGGCATGCTGGAAATGGCCGCAACCGATCATGTGTTCGCATAGTGCGAATCATTCGTCGGATGCGTGTCATGTCTTGACGTCAGAAGCTCAAATCGCTCGTCCTTCGATCCGGGATCGCGCTGGTCCCGAACTCCGGACAATCGGAAGTCCGGTCCAAGAGTCGTTGCGACAGCAAATGATGTGCCCCCCACGTTGATGCATTAGGTCCGCACCATCGGTGCAGAGGTCATTGTCGCCCTCGTGCGCATTTCGCGGACTGTCGGGCAACAGGAGGTTTGCGTCAGACGTGCAAGGAAATCTCACCACACAAAGAACCGTATCGGCCGCATTGCCCGAGCGGGAATCCTCGGGACGCGTCGCCGATCTGTGGGACCGGGTGGCCCTGCCGGCGGCGGCACCCGAGCCGCCCGCCGAGCCCGTTGTCGCACCCGGCCTCCGCCTTGCCCTGTGCCTGCTGGAAGAAGGCGCGTTGACCAGCCGTGCCAATCGTTCCTGCGGTTCGTACGTGGCGCGGGCGGTGCCGTCGGCCGGTGCCGTGTACCCGTACGAGTTCGCCGTCCTCGCCATGGAGAACGGTGTGCCGACCGCATTCCGCGTCGACGCCGATCGCCGTACCTGCGCCCGGCTGGCCGCCGGCGCCCGTGTCAGCGCCGCACTGGACGCGTCCGTGCTGGCCATCCCGGAAGACGGCGGGGCATTGGTGGTCACATTGACCCGCCCCTGGCTTTCCATGCGTAAATACGGCGACCGTGGATACCTGTATACCCAACTCGATGCCGGGCATGCGGCAGGGAATCTTCTGCTGGCCGCGGCCGGCCGTGGCGCCGCGGGGGTGCTACGGCTGCGTTTCCCGAGGGAATCCCTCTCGGAATTGCTGGAGGCGGGCGAGAACTGCCGGGAGATTCACTCCGCAATTGTGGTGCCGGCCGGCACGGCCGACGAGTCGTGGACCCGCTGGACCGTACATGACGACACCGACCGGGAGACGCGTGGGCCCGTCTGGCGGTCCTGGCTGGAAAGCACCTGCTGGGACTCCCTCACCGGGTGGACCGGGCACTCCGGCTCTCCGACCGACGAGACCGCACCCGCACCGCTGGCACGAGTCCGCACCGGTGGACAAGCGCTCGGAGGACGGAGCGGCCTGGGTGACCCGTCCGGATGGTCGGAACTGATCGGCACGCGAGTCTCCAGCAAGGCGTTCACGGGTGAGCCCGTCTCCGCCGCCGCGGTCTGGCAGGCCGTCTCGGCCCTGTCGACCCCGCTGGAGACCGACCTTCCCGACGCCTCACCGCTGTCGGCGACCCTGGTCCTGCGGTCGACGACGGAACCCGAGCAGGACGCGGTCTACCGGCTGCGCACCGGCGAGCGGCAACCGGGACCCCTGCCGACCACCGACGAGGTGGCCCGCGCCTGCATGCAGCAGCGCGCCCTCGCCGGGGCCGCCGCCGTCCTGCTGCTGCACGTGCCGCGGGCCTCGCTCGCCGGGCCCGGCTCGACCGCCGATGCCGAGAACCTGCGGGAACTGGCCTTCCGCTGCGGTGCCTTGGGGCAGTTGCTCTACCTGGGCGCGAACCGCGCGACGGTCGGGGTGACCGCCATCGGTGGTTTCGACACGCCGCTGTGGCGCACGCTGGCGGGGCTGCCCAAGGACGACGAGATCCTGTACGCCCTGCTGCTCGGCTGCCCGGACGACGCGGGCATCAAACTCGACCGGCTTGCCATGGCGCACGCCCAGAACGAGCGGTGAACCCGATGCGCACCGTCCTTGCCGATGCCTTCACCGACGTTCTCGCCCGTCACGGCGACCGCGTCGCGGTCACCGACGCGGACGGCCTGCTCGGATACGCCGAGCTCGCCGACCGGGCCCGTGCCGCGGCGGACAGGCTCACCCGGTACAACCTGGGGGACGAGCCACTGCGAGTGGGCCTGTACGCCACCAACTCCGTCGAATACGTGGTCGCATACCTGGCAACGCTGTTCGCCGGCGCGGTGCCCTTCCTGACCGACTCGGCCTTCGGCCCGTTCGAACTCTCCCGGATCGCCGAGGACTGCGGACTGGATCTGCTGATCCACGCCCCGAGCGCCGATGTCCGGGCTGTCGCGGACGAAACCCTCACGGATGACGGCGAGTTCGGCTACCTCACGGTCAGCCGGGTACGTCGCCACGACGCTCCCCGTCCCCGGTTGCTGGACGACACCGAGGTGTGCCGTTTCACGTCCGGCTCCACCGGCCGGCCCAACTGCATCGAGTTCTCCGGCGCGGCCGTGTCCGCGGCGGCCGCCAACTGGGCGAAGGGCACCGGTCTGTCGGCCGAGGACCGCATCGCCTGTTTCGCCGCACTCTCCAACGGCCTGGCCTTCAACACGTCGTTGCTGGCGGCCTTCCTGCCGGGCGCCGCACTGCACCTGTCGCACGGTCTGCCCACGGCCTCCCGGGTCGTGCGGCTCCTGGAGAGCACCGCCGCCACCCGGCTGGTGGCATTCCCGGCGTTGTACGAGTCGATCGTGCGGCGCTCCCCGAAGGAAGGCTTCGCCGCCGTCCGGACCGCGATCTCCTCCGGTGCCCCGCTGCGCGACACCGTCCGCGAGGAGTTCACCCGGCTCACCGGCGTACCGGTCCACAACTACTACGGTGTCGCCGAGACCGGACCGCTGACTTACGCCGCCGACGGGGCCGGCAGCGGACTCGGAGCGCCCCTGCCCGGTGTGCACCTGCTCGCGGAGGAGCAAGGCATCCGGGTCAAGAGCGAATCGATGGGCTCGCGCTACCTCAACGCTCCCGGCCTGTTCGAGAAGCGCGTCGACGCCGAGGGCTACTACCACACCGGCGACCAGGGCCATCTGGTCGACGGCACGCTCCACCTGACCGGGCGCACGAGCCGGCTCGTCAACGTGGGCGGCCGCAAGATCGACCCGATCGAGATCGCCGACGTGCTGCGCACGGCCTCCGGGGTGCTGGACGCGGTGGCCTTCGAGGCCGAGAACCAGCATGGTGAACCGACCTTGGCCGCCGTCGTCGCCGTCGAACCCGGCGTGACCGCGCAGTCCCTGCGCACGCACTGCGCGGCGACACTCCCGTCGTTCAAAGTGCCCGGAATCCTCCGTCTGGTGGACCGGATACCGGCGAACTCGATCGGCAAGCCGTCCATCGAACGCCTGCGGCGCCTGCTCAGCGACCCCGAGACCCACTGAACTTTCCTTCGAGACACAGGACTTTCCATGGACAGCAGCGCTCTCCGCAGCAAGATCCTCGACCTCGCCATCGCGGCGGGGGACGGCAGCGTCACCGCCGACGATTTCGCCGCCGCCAACTACTCGCTGCGTGACGTCGGCTACTCCTCGCTCTCCTACATGCGCCTGATCGACAGCATCGAGAACGAGGTCGGTGTCTACCTGGACCCGGAGGCCGCCATCGAGCACTACGAGACCATCGACTCCGTCACGGCCCTGGTGCTCGCCGGCGGAACAGGCGCCGATGCCTGAAAGACCCGTGAGCGACGGCCCCACGATCGGCATCGTCGGTCTCGGACGGCTCGGCTCGGCAGTGCGATCGGTCTGCCGGGCCAACGGCACGAGGGTCTCCCTCACCGCGTCCCGCCGTGGCGGCTGGTCCGTCGAGACGGTGCCCGACGTGCTCGTCGACGCCAGCGCACCCGAGGCGCACACCGAGGTCCTCGACTACTGCGCCACACACCGGGTGGCACTCGTCGCCTGCGTCTCCAACCTGACGGACACCCAGTGGAAGGCACTGGAAGCGCTGGCCGACGTGGTGCCGGTGGTCCGGGCCACCAACCTCTCCTTCGCCCACTACCTCCAGGCACGCATCGCCGAGTTCACCGCCGCCTTCACCACGGGCCGGTTCGGCGCGACCACCACCGTCCGCGAGCGGCACCCGCTCGGCAAGGCCCACCGTCCCAGCGCCACCGCGCTGGCACTGGCGGACACCTGGGCCGCGGCGAGCGGCCGAGCGGTGGCCGACATCTCCGACGAGCGGGCCGGACTACCGGTCAGCGAACACGAGGTGACCCACACCTGGGACGGCGAGTCGTTGCACGTGCGGCATCACGTCGCCAGTTGGACGGTGCCGGCGTGGGGTGCGCTGGCCGCCGCCGACTGGGCCCGCACCGCGTCCCCCGGCATGGTCACCATGCGGACCGTCTACGACGACCTGACAGCTAGGAGCAGGACATGACCCCCGACGAAGCGCAGTCGCTGAACCCGGCCGAACGCCGGCTCGTCGTTCAGGTGGCGATCGGCGCCCGGATGCTCTCCCTCGACGGGCACGACGACTTCAACCAGGGCCAGATCTCCGCCCGGATGCCCGGCCGGGACGAGTTCTTCATCAAGGGCGCGCTGGTCGGATTCGACGAGGCCGCCCCACCGGACGTGGTCCGCTGCTCGGTGGACCACACGCTGCCCGCGCCGCCGCTGGCGCCGCCGGAACTGCCGCTGCACCAGGCCATCTACCGGGCCCGCCCGGACGTCAACGGCATCGTCCACAGCCACGCGCCGTACACCCTGCTGTTCGGCGCCACCGACCTGCCGATGCGTCCGGTCTCGCACGACGGCGCCTACTTCCGCGACCGGATCGGCCTGTTCACCGAGACCAGCAACACCGTCCTGGACATCGAGACCGGTGAGCACATCGCCAAGGACCTCGACGAGCACCCCGCCGTCCTGCTGCGCAACCACGGCGGAGTGATCGTCGGCAAGAGCGTGCGGCACGCCTCCGTCTTCGCCCAGGTCCTGGAACGGGCCTGCCGCCTCCAGCTGACCGCCGAGAGCACCGGCGTCCCCTACACCTGGTCCACCGAGCAGGACGTGGCCGCCAAGCAGGACTTCATCTACGCCGACCTCTCCGTCCGTTCGTACTGGGACTACGCCGTGCGCCGGGTGGGCCGGCACTGGCCGGAGACCGCCGACTGGGACCGTCGCTGACCGCGCCGGACGAACGGTCTCCACAGGTGGACAATCCGTCGCCACCGAGCAGGCGGGCCATCGCGCCCTCGCCGGACCTGGACCCGGACCGCCTGCTCCGCTCACCGAATCCGACACACACGGAGGTCGTCCGATGAAGGTCCAGCGCATCCTGCCCACGGAGGAGGCGGCCGATCTGCTCGGCCTGGTCCGGGAGATAGCGGCCGGGGAACTCGCGCCGAACGTCGACAAGTTCGAGGCGGCCCACGAGTTCCCCCGGGAAATCGTGCGCACCCTGGGCAGGGCGGGGCTGCTGAGCCTGCCGTACCCCGAGGAGTTCGGCGGTGGCGGACAGCCGTACGAGGTCTACCTCCAGGCGCTGGAGGAGATCGCCTACCACTGGTTCGGGGTGGCCGAGGCGGTCAACGTGCACAACCTCGCCTGCTTCGGCACCGCCACGTACGGCACCCCGGCTCAGCGCGAGGAGCTGCTGCCCGGCATGCTGAGCGGGGAACTCCTGGGCGCGTACTGCCTGTCCGAGGCGGAGGCCGGTTCGGACGCGGCCTCGCTCGCCACTCGGGCGGTGCGGGACGACGACGGCTACCGCATCACGGGCACCAAGTCCTGGGTCACCCACGCCGGTCACGCGGACTTCTACAACGTGTTCAGCCGCACCGGCGGGCCCGGAGCCCGCGGTCTGTCCTGTCTCGTGGTCCCCAGTGGCACGCCGGGCATGGTGATGCACGAACCGGAGCGGAAGCTGGGCGTCTGGTCCAACCCCACCGCACAGGTCGGCTTCGACGACGTCCGGGTGCCGGCCGGGCGGTTGATCGGCCGGGAGGGCAAGGGCTTCCTGATCGCGATGGGCGCACTGGACTGCGGCCGACTGGGCATCGCGGCCTGCGCCGTCGGCATCGCCCAGGCCGCCGCCGACTACGCCGTGCGGTACGCGAAGGAACGCCGCCAGTTCGGGCAGCGGATCATCTCCTTCCAAGGTGTCGGCTTCATGCTGGCCGACATGGCCACGCAGATCGCCGCGGCACGGGCGCTCACCCTGGCGGCAGCCCGCCTGAAGGACGCCGGCCGGCCGTACTCGCTGGAGGCGGCGAAGGCGAAGTTGTTCGCCACCGACGTGGCGATGAAGGTGACCACCGACGCCGTGCAGGTGCTCGGCGGTGCCGGCTACGTCTCCGACCACCCGGTGGAGCGGTGGATGCGCGAGGCCAAGCTGCTGCAGATCGTGGAGGGCACCAACCAGATCCAGCGCCTGGTCATCTCCCAGGGCCTGGACTAGCCGTTGCGGCGCGTTCGGCCCGATCTCAGCAGGCGGCGTACGAGGCAACCGAAGGGAAGGTTCGGAAACACGATGACCACGGTCGAGGAGCGGACCATCAGACTGCACTCCGCGAGGGCCGGGACAGGCCCGGCCACCTGGGGACAGCGGGCGATCTGGGGTGTCGTCACGCGGCTCGGTGACGACGCCCCCAGGTACAACCTGCGGCTCGACCTCCCCCTGAGCCCGCCCCGCCCCGCCTCCCGGGTAGTCGCGGACCTGGCGGAGCTGCTCCGGATGCACGACAGCCTGCACACCAGGCTCCTGCCGGACGGCGAGGACGGCCTGGAACAGGTCGTGGACGGGGCCGGCGAGCTCCCGGTGGAGGTCCGGACGTGCTCCGCGGCCGAGGCGCCGGCCGTCGGGGAGGCTTTGATGGAGGAGTTGGCGGGGCGCCCCTTCGACCATGCGCGGGAGTGGCCCTTCAGGGTCGGCCTCGTGGAGTGCGGGGGTCTGGCCCACCGGCTGGTGCTGGCGGCGTCACACACCGCGATGGACCTCTGGGGGGAGGGCCGGATGCTCCGCGACCTCCGGCTGATCGAGTCGGGGGAGTCCGCCGAGTCGCTGCTCCGCGCACGTCCCGCCGCCCAGCCCCTGGAGGCGGCGGCGGTCCAGGCGTCGCCGCTCGGCCGTCGCCGGGACGAGGCGGCCCGGCGCTACTGGTGCGAGCGACTGACCGACGGGCCCCGGCGGATCTTCCTGGACCCGGCGGCGCCGGAACTCGCGGTGACCGATCCGGGCCGGCTGTTCCCCAATGCGCTGCTCCGCTCGCCCGCGCTGGCGGTCGCCGTCGAGCGGGTGGCGGCGGAACTGGGAGTCAGCGATGCCGCGGTGCTGCTCGGAGCGGCCTCCCACCAGCTGGCCAGGATGTCCGGAAGCAGCGACGTCCTGTTCCAGGTGGTGGTGAGCAACCGTTTCCAGCCGGCCGCCGCCGAGTCGGTCAGCACGATGGCGCAGGAGGCCGTGTTCCTCCTCACGGACGCGGACAAGGACTTCGAGGACGCGGTACGGCGGACGCGGTCCGTCTCGTTCACCGCGTTCCGCCACGCGGGGTACGACAAGTGGGCGCTGGACCGGGAGGTGGCGCGGCTGGTCGAGCGCGGCGAGGCGGCCGACCACTCGTGCTGGTGGAACGACACACGGGACCCGGGCATGGGGCCGTTCGACACCGTCGAGCGACCGCGGTCCGCGCTCAGCGAGCTGATCGGCCGGACCGAACTGAGCTGGCCGACACAGTTCCTGCCGCGGGTGAACGTCTCCGTGGCGGTGGACGTGCTGACCGCCCCCGGCGCCTTGGAACTCTGCATGACCGCCGACCCCGCAGTGCTCAGCCGCGAGGGGATGGAGCGGTTCCTGCGAGGGGTCGAGGGGCTGGTCGTCGCCGAGGCCCTCGCCGGGGAGGAGAGATGACGATGCGGTACGCCGGAATCGCCTGGACGGACGCGGGCTACCGGGTCGAGGTCCTCGACGGCGCGGGGAGGCGGGTGGTGGAGCCGAGCAGCTGGGGTGCCGCCCAGGTTTCCGAACTCATCGCCTGGCTCGTGGAGTTGGCCCAGGAACATCCGCTGGCCGCGGTGCTCGACAGCACCAACGGCCTGCTCGACGGGCCGATGACGGCGGCCGGTCTGGCGGTCTGTCGTGCCGACCCCTGGCTGCTGCCGCCCAGGCCGCGGTTCGGTTCCGTGCCGGCCCACCGGCTGGCGGAGCAGGCTCTGCGCACGCCCGGGGAGCTGGCCCGGGTGACGGCCGAGGGGGGCACCCTGACCGGCCGCGCCGAAGAGTACTTCGAGGGCGTGCGGCGCAGCGAGCCGATCCAGGCGGCGCTGACGGCGGCCGGACGCTGCTTCGAGCACGGCCGCCGGGACACGCCGCAGGTCGCGCTCACCTTCGACGACGGCCCCGATCCGGTGTACACGCGCCGGATCCTGGAGATCCTGGACCGCTACGGCGTCCGGGCGACCTTCTTCTGCGTCGGTCACCATGTCGCGGCGCTGCCCGACGAGGTGCGCCGGATCGTGGCGGCCGGCCACGAAGTGGGCAACCACTCCTGGTCACACCCGTTCCTGCCCGACCTGACACCGGATCAACTGCGTGAGCAGATCGACCGGACGGCGGAGGCGGTGGCCCGGGTGACCGGCGAGGCCCCGACCTGGTTCCGGCCGCCGTACGGCGCGCTGACCCCGGAGGTGCTGGCCACCCTGGAGGGGCACCCGACCACCATGACGATGTGGGACGTGGACTCCCGCGACTGGTCGAGGCCGGGGCCGGAGCGGATCGCCGCGACCGTCCTGGAGTCCGCCGGGCCAGGCTCGGTGGTGCTGTTGCACGAGGGCGCCGGCGATCGCGGCCAGACCGTACGGGCCCTTCCGTCGATCATCGAGGGCCTGCTCGAACGCGGCCTGGAACCGGTCACGGTGGGCGAACTGTCCGCGGCGCCGTCCGCCCGGACCGAAAGCAGCCGTCAGCCGGCCCCCGCTGAACGGCCCTGACCCCGGCCCCGGACCGGCTGCCGGCGCCGAGGAGTTCCCATGGCCCCCCATCAGGGACCGCGGGCACCGCATCCCACGTCACCCGTCACGGGCCGCGAGCCCCCGGATCGTGACCGCATCACCCGTCACGGACCGCGAGCCCCCGGATCGTGACCGCATCACCCGTCACGGACCGCGAGCCCCCGAACCGTGGCCTCATCACACCGCATGGACCGCGCGGACACCGTGTCCGCGCCTTCCGGCCCCACGGCAATCAGCACCCGACCACGAAGATCACGATCTACGGCTGGAGCATCGAACAGACATGAAGGATCGCTCGGCAGACCACACCGCGGCGGTGACGTCCTCGCCCAACCGGGACCGGCCCGTCGAGGCGCCGCCGACCGGGGAACCGGCGATCTGGTCCCGTAACTTCCAGTACTACTTCACCGCCCGCAGCGCGGGCCTGCTCGGCTGGGCCATGCTGCCGGTCGCGGTCGCGGCCGGGCTGCTCAGCGCCGGGTACGGCGTGAGCACCGCGGGGTACGCGATGGCCTTCCTGGTGGGCCCCTTCGCCGGGCTGGTGCTGTTCGGCGGGGTGCTCGCCGACCGGTTCACCGCCCGCCGGATGATGATCGCCTCGGACCTGGCCAACCTCACCACCCACGTACTGCTCGCCTTCCTCTTCCTGCACGGCATCGACCATCTCTGGCAGCTGTACGGGTTGTTGGTGGTGGCCGGTATCGCCAACGCCATGTTCCAGCCGGGCGCCTCGTCGACCGTCCCGCTGGTGGCCCGGGACGTACAGGGCGCCAACGGGGTGCTGCGCATCTCCGAGGCGCTCACCGCGCTGGGCGGCCCGGCGCTTGCCGGTGTGCTGGTGGGGGCCGCCGCCACCGGCTGGGTGATGGTGATATCCGCCGTCGCCTACGGGACCAGCGCGTTCTGCCTGTTCGCGCTCCGGCTCGGGGTGGTGCCCGCCCCGCCGGCCGGTGAGAGCCTGTGGCACAACCTCGTGGTCGGCTGGCACGAGTTCCGGGGCCGCAGCTGGCTCTGGGGCGTGATCGTCATCTGGATGTTCTTCGCCGTGCTCTCCTGGGGGCCGCAGCTGTCGATCGCCGCCGGGGTGATCGTGCCCGCGCACGGTGCCACCGCCTTCGGCCTGCTCAACTGCGCGTTCGGCGCGGGCACCGTGGCCGGCGGGGTACTGGCGCTCCGGTACAAGCCCGAACGTCCGCTCGCCGCCGGGGCCGTGGCGATGCTGGCCTATCCGCTCTACCCGCTGGGCATCGTGCTCGACTGGCCGGTCTGGCTGCTGGCCGTCGCCCAGGTCGTGGTCGGCGTCGGCATCACCTTCTGGGGCGTCATGTGGGCCACCAGCGTGCAGACCCAGGTGCCGGGCGAGGTGCTCAACCGCGTCCACGCCTACGAGGTCGCGGGTTCCGTCGGCATGTTCCCGGTCGGCAGCGCGCTGGCCGGTCCGGCCGTCGGGGCGTTCGGCACCGACCGGGTCCTCGAAGTGGGCATCGTGGTCGCCCTCCTCACCGCCGCCGCCCTGCTGATCGCCCACCCGATCCGTACCCTGGCCCGGATACCGGACCGGGCCTGAGGGGTGAGGGACCGGGGCCTGCGCCGCCGCGTCCACGGTCCGCCCCCGTCGTGTGCCCTCCCCGTGGCGCACGACGGGGGCGCTGCGCTGTCCGGACCGGGTCGGCGCCACGATCCGGTGCCTGACCGACAGCGGCCGGGAACGGGCAGGGCATCGGGCGAGGGATCACCTCCGACAGGGCCTGCCCGCCCGCCTGCCGCCGGCACGAGCGCGCCGGAGAAATTCGGTACGCGTCCCGCCGCTCCGTTTCCTAGACTCGCCACGCAACCGCGCGCCGTACCGACACCATGACGGCGCGCTTCGTCAGCCGTTCGAAGCGAGGGGAGCCGGACCGTGCGTGACCGTACCGTCGTCGTCGTTCCCCCCGCGCGGACCGAGGTGATCCTGGTGTCCTCGTCCGTCCGGTGCCCGCTGCGCGGCCGGCACCGGATACCCGTGACGACCCGCTGACCCCTGCGGCCCGCCCGGCACCGGCCCGGCCGCCGTACCGTCCGCCCCGCTCGGCACACGGGGAATCGCGCTGCCCTCTTCCAGGACCACTTCCCGAAAGGCACCGGGCCGTGCGCAACCGCATCGACACCCTCGCCGTCATACGCAACCTCGGCATCCTCGCCCACGTCGACGCCGGCAAGACCACCGTCACCGAACGGATCCTGTACGCGACGGGCACCACCCACAAGCGGGGCGAGGTGCACGACGGCACCACCGTCACCGACTTCGACCCGCAGGAACGCGACCGGGGCATCACCATCTTCGCCGCCGCGGTCAGCTGTGCCTGGGACGGCCATCGCATCAACCTCATCGACACCCCCGGGCACGTCGACTTCGCCGACGAGGTCGAGCGGTCGCTGCGCGTCCTCGACGGGGCGGTCGCCGTGTTCGACGCCGTCGCCGGGGTCGAGCCGCAGAGCGAGTCCGTGTGGCGCCAGGCCGACCGGTACGGCGTCCCGAGAATCGCCTTCGTCAACAAGCTCGACCGCGCGGGCGCCGACCTCGACCGGGCCGTCGCCTCGATCCGTGACCGGCTGCATCCCGCCCCGCTCGTCGTCCAGTTGCCGATCGGCACCGAGGACGGCTTCATCGGTGTGGTGGACCTGGTGCGGATGCGGTCGCTGGTGTGGCGTGACGGGGAGAGCACGGCCGTGGCGGGCGCGGTGCCCGAGGAACTGCGCCAGGAGGCGGTACGGCGGCGGCGCGCACTGGAAGAGGCGGTGGCGGAACGGCATCCGGCCGCCCTGGAGGAGTTCTGCGACCGCGAGACGCTCTCGGCAGCCACCCTCACCGCGGCCCTGCGCGACCTCACCCGCAGCGGGGACGGCGTGGTCGTGCTGTGCGGCTCCGCCTACCGCAACCGCGGTATCGAACCGCTGCTGGACGCGGTGGTGGCCTACCTGCCGTCGCCGCTGGACGTACCCGCCGTGCGCGGTGTCCACGAGGGCGCCGAACAGCGGCGGGCCGCCGATCCCGAAGCGCCCTTCGCGGGGCTTGTGTTCAAGGTGAGCGCGAACTCCACCGGGCGCCTGGCCCATGTGCGCGTCTACTCGGGCACGATCGAGAAGGGGGACACCGTGCAAGACCCGGGCAACGGGCGCACCGAGCGGGTGGCGCGGATCCTGCGGGTCATGGCGGACCGGCACGTCCAGCTGGACCGGGCGGTCGCCGGGGACATCGTCGCGCTCGTCGGCGTGAAGTCGGCCCGGACCGGCACCACTTTGTGCGACCCCGGCGCCCCGCTGCTGCTGGAGCCACCCGTGACCGCCGAACCGGTGGTGTCCGTGGCGGTCGAGGCGCGGCGCGGCACGGACACCGGGCGGCTCGCGGCGGCCCTCGCCCGGCTCGCCGAGGAGGACCCCTCGCTGGTGGTGCGTACCGATGCCGAGACCGGGCAGACCGTGCTGTCCGGGATGGGCGAACTGCACCTGGAGGTCGCGGTGGAGAAGGTCCGCCGCGACGGCGGGCCGGAGGTCACCGTGGGCCGTCCCAGGGTCGCCTACCGGGAGACCGTCACCGGCGGTGTGCGCGGCTTCGTGTTCCGTCACGTCAAACAGGACGGCGGAGCGGGGCAGTTCGCGCATGTCGTCCTGGACGTGGAGCCGCTCGGCCCCGGACCGGGCGTCACCGGCTTCGAGTTCCGGTCCGCCGTGGTCGGCGGGCGGGTACCGCAGGAGTATGTGCGCGCGGTGGAGGCCGGGTGCCGGGACGCCCTGGCCGAGGGACCGCTCGGCGGGCACCCGGTGACCGGGCTGCGGGTCACGCTCACCGACGGTTCCACGCATGTGAAGGACTCCTCCGACACGGCGTTCCGCACCGCCGGCCGGCTCGGCCTCCGCGCGGCCCTGCGGGCGTGCGCGGTGGTGCTGCTGGAACCCGTCGCCGAGGTCACGGTGGCCGTGCCGGAGGACGCGGTCGGCGGGGTCCTCGGGGACCTGGCGGCCCGGCGCGGCCGGGTCGGCGGTTCGCAGACCCGCGGTGGCGCGTCCGTCCTGACCGCGACGGTGCCGCTGGCCGAACTGTTCGGCTACGCCACCCGGTTGCGCGGGCGCACCAAAGGCCGGGGCACCTTCACCAGCCGGCCCGCGGGCTACGCGCAGGCACCGGCCACGGCACCGGTCCGGTGAGGAGCCGGCTGCGGTCCGGTGAGGAGCCGGCTGCGGTCCGGTACGGGGCCGGCTCCGGCGACCGCGTCCCGTGAGGCGTGAGACCCTCGCGCCGGCCCGCACCACGAGCCGCCGTGGCCCGTGGTGCGGGCCGCTTCCGGGGGGTGCCGCCATGGCCGCCCGGTAGTGCCCGCATCACCCCGAGGACTTGACCACCGTCGGGAGTCGAGACGCGGGGGCGGTGGTGCGGCGACTGTTCCGGTAACGGCCCGGGGTCGTTCCGATGATGTCGGTGAACGCCGAGATGAAGCTGCTCGGGTTCGCCCATCCGCAGGCATAGGCGGTGCGGGTGGTGTCGTGGCCGTCGGCGAGGAGTACGAGCGCGTGGTAGATGCGTAGCTGCGTGCGCCACTCGTAGAAGGTCATGCCGAGTTCGTTGCGGAACAGTCGGCTGAGGGTACGGGTGCTGGCTCCGATCGCCTTTCCGAGTTCGGCCAGCGTGGCGTTGTCCGCCGGCGTCTCGTACAGCATCCGGGCAATGGCTTGCAGCCGGTCGTCCCGTGGCTCCGGCAGGTGCAGTGGCTGTTCGTGTGCTTCGCGGAGTTCCTCGACGAGGACGCGAATCAGGCGCGAACGCGCGGAGCGGCTGTAGTCAGGGGAGGCGCCGCCGTGGTTGCGGGGGCCGGTCAGGGCGAGCAGGACCTCGCGGGCGAGGCCGGAGGCATGGAACACGGCGGGATGGTCCGATAGGAGCCGGGCGAGGGACGGCGCGAGAAAGACGATCCGCATGTCGGTGTCGCCGTGGGCGCGGTGGTAGTGCGTGAACTCGGCGGGGGTCCAGGCGACCCGGTCGGCGGGAACGATCGACGTGCCGCGCTCGGTGTGAACCGTCAGGACGCCGCCGGCTGCGTATACCAGGTGGCCCCGTGCATGCGACTGCACTGCGCTCGTTTCGCCGGACGGCCAGAGGTGGCGGCCGCCGGACGGCCACACGTGTGACGTCACACCGGCGGTCCGGCGAGGTTGGCGGCGAACGGGCATCGGTTGGCATCGTAGCGGTAGGAAGCCACACCTTGATCTGGTGACACTGCCTCCATGTGGAGTGGTCTTCAGTCGCGCCAAGCGCCCGACCGCACCACATGTCGTCGAGGCAGCGTGCTTCGATGCCACGGTTCGAGAGAGGGAGAAACGCATGGCGACGTTCGTCCTCGTGCCCGGCGGTTGGCACGGCTCCTGGTCGTTCGAGGCGGTGGTTCCGCTGTTGGAGCGGGCCGGCCATGCCGTTCACGCCCTGACCCTGACCGGTCTGCGGCCGGACGACGACAACGCGACGGTCGCGACCGCCAACCTCGACACGCACGCCGACGACGTATTGCGGCTCCTCGACCGCTCCCGCGTCACCAGCGCGACGCTGGTCGGCCACAGCTACGGCGGGATGGTGATCGCCGCCGCCGCCGATCGCGCTGACGGCCGGATCTCGCGACTGGTGCATCTCGACGCCTACGTACCGCGCGACGGCGAGTCGTGCTGGTCGTCAACGACCGAGCGCTACCGGGAAGCGTTCGCTGCCGGCGCCGCCACCACCGGCTATGCCGTCCGACCGCCGGACGGCGGCGATCCCCGCCGTCGTCCCCATCCCCTGGCCTCGTTCCTGCAGACGATCCGGCTCACCGGCACGCTCGCCCACGTCCCCCGCCGGGAGTTCGTCTACTGCTCGGGATGGGAGGCCCGGACGCCGTTCGCCGAACTGCGCACCCGGCTCCTGGCCGATCCCGAATGGCGGGTCCACGACCTCCCGACCGGCCACGACGCGATGCACGAGGCCCCGGAGGCGGTCGCCGCACTCCTGCTCGGCGAACCCATCGCGGATGCGCCCACGCTCGGACGACCGGCGTGCCATTGACGGCCGCACAAGCGCGGTTCATGCGGCCTCCGAGCGTTCACGCCGTCGTCCGGGGCCACAGCGTCCCGGGGGCGGACCCGCCGCGCGCACATGGCTGAGACCGGGAGGCCGTGCAGGGGCGCAGAGGTCTCCTCGGGAAGACCTCGGCGTGCTGGACGCCGACCACGGACGGGCGCCCGCGGCCGGTCCGGAGCGGATCGGGCTGTCGAATCCCTTGACGAGTGCCTCTCGTGCGGATTAACTCACGTCCTAAATTAAGTCATGAGTGCAACCCCCGAAGGGACACCGGGAGCCATGCGCAGCATCCGAGCCGCGGCCGTAGGGGCCGTCACCCTGTCACTCGCCCTCGCGGCCACGGCCTGCGGGGGCGGCTCGTCCGCCGGCGGCGGGTCGAACGACTCCCCGAAGACGCTGACGTACTGGGCCTCCAACCAGGGTGCCAGTGTGGCGGTGGACAAGAAGGTTCTCCAGCCCGAGCTCGACAAGTTCGAGAAGCAGACCGGCATCAAGGTGAAGCTGGAGGTGGTGCCCTGGTCGGATCTGCTCAACCGGATCCTGACCGCGACCACCTCGGGCCAGGGGCCGGACGTGCTGAACATCGGCAATACCTGGAGCGCCTCCCTGCAGGCGACCGGCGCGCTGCTGCCGTGGGACGCGAAGAACTTCGCCAAGATCGGCGGCAGGGACCGGTTCGCCGACACCGCGCTCGGCTCGACCGGCGCCGAGGGGAAGGACCCCGCCGCGGTCCCGCTGTACTCGATGGCGTACGCCCTTTACTACAACAAGCAGATCTTCGCCGACGCGGGCATCTCCAAGCCCCCGGCCACCTGGGACGAGTTGCGGACCGACAGCAAGAAGATCCAGGCCAAGGGCAAGTCCGCGCTCGGCGCCGAGGGCTCGAACCTGTCGGAGAACATCCACCACGTCTTCGTCTTCGCCAAGCAGCACGGCGCCGAGTTCTTCACCGCCGACGGAAAGCCCGACTTCACCAGCCCCAAGGTGGTCGAGGCGGTCAAGAGCTACGTCGACCTGATGGCCAAGGACAAGGCGATCCCGACCGGTGACGCCGAGTACGCGCAGAACCAGTCGGTGAGCGACTTCGCCAAGGGCAAGCAGGCGATGCTGCTGTGGCAGTCGGCCGCCGCCAACCTCAAGTCCCAGGGCATGAGCGAGGACGCCTACGGCATCGCGCCGGTACCGGTGATCTCCGGTACGCCCGGCTCCGGCACACAGGTCAACTCGGCGGTCATGGGCATCAACATGGCCGTCTTCAAGAACACCGACAACGTCGACGGCGCCACGCGGTTCGTGAAGTTCATGACCTCCGACGCGGAGCAGAAGATCCTCAACACGGCCTACAGCTCCATCCCGCCGGTCAAGTCCGCGCAGTCGGACGCCGCGTTCAGCACCCCGGCCACCGCGGTGCTGAAGAACACCCTCGCCACCAGCGCGGCGGCCCTGCCGCAGGTCGCGTCCGAGTCGCAGTTCGAGACGGCGGTCGGTACCGCCGTCAAGGACCTGTTCGCCGACGTCGCCGCCGGGCGCGCGGTGACCGCCGACTCGGTCAAGGCGAAGCTCGAGAAGGCCCAGCAGCAGATGCCGGCGGCGTGAGCCAGAAGATGACGACCACCGCCTTCAAGGAGCCGGTGCGGCAGGCAGTCCCCGGGGCGGCGCGCGAAACACGCCGCCGCCCCGGGCGGCTGCGCCGCGTCTCCCTGCCGTATCTGCTGCTCCTGCCCGCCCTGCTGCTCGAACTCCTCGTCCACCTGGTGCCGATGGTCATCGGCATCGTGATGAGCTTCAAGGAACTCACGCAGTTCTACATCCGTGACTGGGGCACCGCCCCCTGGTCCGGTCTCGGCAACTACAAGGTGTCGGTGGACTTCGACGCCCCCGTCGGCGAGGCCCTGCTGCACTCCTTCTTCGTCACCGTCGGCTTCACCCTGCTGTCGGTCGGCCTGTGCTGGCTGATCGGCACCGCCGCCGCGGTCTTCATGCAGGACACCTTCCGCGGCCGCGGACTGCTCCGAGCCCTTTTCCTGGTGCCGTACGCGCTGCCCGTCTACGCGGCCGTCATCACCTGGGTGTTCATGTTCCAGCACGACAACGGCCTGGTGAACCACGTCCTGCACGACCAGCTGCACCTCACCGACGAACGCTCCTTCTGGCTCATCGGTGACAACAGTTTCTACGCCCTGCTGACCGTGTCGGTATGGAAGGGCTGGCCGTTCGCCTTCCTCATCGTGATGGCCGGACTGCAGAACATCCCCCGGGAGCTGTACGAGGCCGCCGCGCTGGACGGCGCCGGGACGTGGCAGCAGATCCGCCGCATCACCCTGCCCTCGCTGCGTCCGGTCAACCAGGTCCTGGTCCTGGTGCTGTTCCTGTGGACGTTCAACGACTTCAACACGCCGTACGTGCTGTTCGGCAAGTCCGCCCCCGAGGCCGCCGACCTCATCTCGGTCCACATCTACCAGGCGTCCTTCGTCACCTGGAACTTCGGCACCGGGTCCGCCATGTCCGTCCTGCTGCTGTTCTTCCTGCTCGTCGTCACCGGCGTGTACCTGCTGTTCACCTCGCGCGGACGGAGGGCCGCCGATGTCTAGCACCCGCTCGCCGATGGCACCGCCACGGTCGTTCCTGTGGTCGCGCCGGATCTTCCTCACCCTGCTCACCGGGTTCGTGCTGATCCCGGTGTACGTGATGGTCTCCAGCTCGCTGAAGCCCCTCGCGGACGTCACCGGCAGGTTCCGCTGGCTGCCGAGCGGTCTGACCGCCCGCCCGTACATCGACATCTGGTCGACGGTCCCGCTCGCCGAGTACTTCATGAACTCGCTGATCGTGGCGGGCGCGGCGACGGTCCTCTCGGTCGTCATCGCCGTGTTCGCGGCCTACGCCGTCAGCCGCTACGACTTCCGGGGCAAGCGCGTCTTCACGGTGACGGTGCTGTCGACGCAGATGTTCCCCGGCATCCTCTTCCTCCTCCCGCTGTTCCTGATCTACGTCAACATCGGCAACACCACCGGCATCGCCCTGTTCGGCTCCCGCGGCGGCCTGATCCTCACGTACCTCACCTTCTCGCTGCCGTTCTCCATCTGGATGCTGATCGGCTACTTCGACTCGGTGCCGCGCGACCTGGACGAGGCGGCACTGGTGGACGGCTGCGGCCCGCTCCGCGCCCTGCTCAGGATCGTGGTGCCGGCCGCGATCCCCGGCATCGTCGCGGTCGCCGTCTACGCCTTCATGACCGCGTGGGGCGAAGTGCTCTTCGCGTCCGTCATGACCAACGACACCACCCGCACCCTCGCCGTCGGCCTCCAGGGCTACTCCACCCTCAACGACGTCTACTGGAACCAGATCATGGCCGCCTCGCTGGTCGTCAGCGTGCCTGTGGTGGCCGGCTTCCTGCTGCTCCAGCGCTATCTCGTCACGGGTCTGACGGCGGGCGCGGTCAAGTGACCACCACCCCTGATCACGAAGGAACTTCCGTGTCCGAACGCATCGACCTCGCCGCCTTCCCGCACGACTTCCTGTGGGGCACGGCCACAGCGGCGTACCAGATCGAGGGAGCCGTGGCCGAGGACGGCCGTTCGCCCTCGATCTGGGACACCTTCTCCCACACCCCCGGGAAGATCGCGAACGATGACAACGGCGACGTCGCCTGCGACCACTACCACCGCTGGCGCGAGGACATCGGCCTGATGCGGCAACTCGGTGTCGACGGCTACCGGTTGTCCGTGGCCTGGCCCCGCGTGATCCCCGGCGGCACCGGACCGGTGAACCCCAAGGGGCTCGGCTTCTACGACGAGTTGGTGGACGCCCTGCTGGAGGCGGGCATCACCCCGTCCGTCACCCTCTACCACTGGGATCTGCCGCAGGCGCTCCAGGACCGCGGGGGCTGGCCGGAGCGGGACACCGCCCTGGCGTTCGCCGAGTACGCGGAGGCCGTCGCGACCCGGCTCGGCGACCGCGTGGGCCTGTGGGCCACCCTCAACGAGCCCTCGTGCTCGGCCTGGATCGGCCACCTGGAAGGCAAGATGGCCCCCGGCTTCACCGACCTCACCGCGGCCGTCCGCGCCTCCTGCCATCTGCTCCTGGGCCACGGCCTCGCCACCCAGGCGATCCGGGCGGCCGCTCCCGGCGCGCGGATCGGCATCGTCAACAACCTCTCCACCGTGCACCCGGCCAGCGACCGCCCCGAGGACGTGGCGGCGGCCCGCCGGCACGACGGCCATGTCAACCGCTGGTGGCTCGACCCGGTGCACGGCCGCGGCTTCCCGGCCGACATGGTGGAGACCTATGGTGTGGAACTGCCGCTGGACGAAAAGGACTTGGCCACCATCGCCGCCCCGCTCGACTGGCTGGGCCTGAACTACTACTTCCCGGCGTACGTCGCCGACGACCCCGAGGGGCCCGCGCCGTACGTCCGTTCCATCCGGCGCGAGGGCGTCCCGCGTACGGGGATGGACTGGGAGATCGACGCGTCCGGCATCGAGACGCTGCTGCTCCGGCTCACCGAGGAGTACGGCGCCCGCAGGATCTACGTCACCGAGAACGGATCCGCCTTCCCGGACGTGGTGCGCCCCGACGGCAGTGTGGAGGACCCCGAGCGCCAGGACTACCTGGAGCGCCACCTCGCGGCCTGTGCCTCGGCCGTTCGCAGGGGAGCCCCGCTGGCCGGCTACTTCGCCTGGTCGCTGCTGGACAACTTCGAGTGGGCCTACGGCTACGACAAGCGGTTCGGCCTGGTCCACGTCGACTACCGCACGCAGGTCCGCACGATCAAGGGCAGCGGCCGCCGGTACGCCGACATCGTCCGCGTGCACCGCGGCCAGACCCGCCGGGCCGCCTGAGCCCGGCCCGGCCGGCCGGTGGACACGAGCGGGGAGCCCGTGTCCACCGGCCCGCGCAACCCCATTTATGTCATGTACGTGACATTGGCTTGTGTCATGGACCAGCAGTGCACCTCCACCCCGCAAGGAGAGCCACATGCGAACCCGCGTCCCCCGCCCCCTGCTCGCGGCCCTGGCCGCCACAGCCCTGCTGTGCTCAGGTCCGCTCCTGGCCGCCCCCGCGTCCGCGGCCCCCACCGCCGCCGCCTGGGACACCGACCGGGCGGCCGCCGCCTACGCGGTGAACCCGGCCGCCGTCACCGCCTCCGGCAGCGAGAACGCCGGCACCGGCCCCGGCCTCGCCCTCGACGGCAACGGCGCCACCCGCTGGTCCAGTAACTTCGCCGACGACGCCTGGATCCGCGTCGACCTCGGCTCCGTGATCCGGGTCGACCGCGTGGTCCTCGACTGGGAGGCCGCCTACGGCAAGCGCTACGTCCTGGAGGTGTCCAGGAACGGCACCGACTGGACGCCCTTCTTCACCGAGACCGCGGGCACCGGCGGTTCGGTCACCGCGCACACCTACCCACAGGAGGTCACCGGCCGCTATGTCCGCCTGCGCGGCCTGGAACGCGCCACGCCCTACGGCTACTCACTGTGGAACCTCAAGGTCTACGGCGGCGAACCGGCAGCGGCGTCGACGGCCCGCGCCAACCTGGCCCTCAACCACCCCGCCTACTCCGACCACTACCAGGACGCCGGGCATTCGCCGGCCTTCCTGACCGACGGGGGCTGGCCCGCCGACCTCCGGGGCGACTCCAGCCGCTGGTCGAGCGACTGGAACAAGGACCGGTGGGTGTCGGTGGACCTCGGCGCACCGTCCACGATCGACACCGTGGACCTGTACTGGGAGTCGGCCTACGCCGTCGACTACCTCATCCAGGTGTCCGACGACAACCGCACCTGGCGCACGGTGTACGAGCCGTCGGCCGCCGACATCGCGGCCCGCCGCGCCGACGTCAGGGCGCCGGGCGACGCGGCGGGCTGCACGACACGGTCAGGCTGGCCTCGCCCGCGACCGGACGCTACGTCCGCATGCTCGGCAAGGAACGCCGATCCTTCTACAACCCGGCACCCACCACCGCCCAGTTCGGCTACTCGCTCTACGAGTTCCAGGTGTGGGGCACGGGCGGCAGCGCCGCCGCCTACCCCGCCCTCCCCGCCGACCCGTCGGGCGCCTACCGCACCACCTTCTTCGACGACTTCACCGGCGCGGCCCTCGACCGCTCCAAGTGGCGCGTGGTGCGCACCGGCACCGAGATGGGTCCGGTCAACGGCGAGTCCCAGGCATACGTCGACTCCACCGACACCATCAGCACCCAGAACGGCAGCCTGCTGTTGAAGGCGAAGTACTGCAAGGGCTGCACCCGGGCGGGCGGCGGCACCTACGACTTCACCTCCGGCCGCATCGACACCAACACCCACTTCGACTTCACGTACGGCAAGGTCAGCGCCCGGATGAAACTGCCGGTCGGCGACGGGTTCTGGCCCGCCTTCTGGCTGCTCGGCAGCAACGTCGACGACCCCGCCGTCTCCTGGCCGGCCTCCGGCGAGACCGACATCATGGAGAACATCGGTTACCCGGACTGGACCAGCACGGCGCTGCACGGCCCCGGCTACTCGGCCGACGGCAACATCGGCGCCCGCCAGACCTACCCGAACGGCGGCACGGCCGACCAGTGGCACACCTACGCCGTGGAGTGGACCCCCACGGCGCTGCGTTTCTCCGTCGACGACCGCCTGGTCCAGGAGACGACCCGCAACAAGCTGGAGTCCACCCGCGGCCAGTGGGTCTTCGACCACAACCAGTACGTCATCCTGAACCTCGCCCTCGGCGGCGCCTACCCGGCCGGCTGGAACAAGGTCACCACTCCCTACTGGGGCCTTCCGCAGCCCAGCGTCGACAGGATCGCGTCCGGGGGAGTGCGGGCCGAGATCGACTGGGTGCGGGTCGAGCAGAAGGGCTGATCCGGCGCGCGGTCCACGCCCGCTCGGCCGGTGGCTCGCTCAGGGGGCCGGGTGCCGCGGGCCCCGGCCCGGTGGCGGGTCCAGCGCGGACGTGTGGTTCTGCCCGTCCACGAGAGGGGTGCCGGTGGCGAGACCGGCGGCGGCCATGCGGTCGTACTCGGCGAGGACCAGATCCTTGGTGCGATAACGGCCGTACCGGCGCACGTCGTTGTCCCGGGTGACGTTGAAGGTGTCCAGCACGTACGCAGTGTCGTCGCGGGAGACGCCGTACAGGTGGAAGAAGAAGGCGTCCAGCTCCGCCCGCAGTACCGCCCTGCGGTCCGGGTCCCAGCGGAACGGGGCGCCTTTGTCACCGAGTTCGCGGGCCAGGGCGCCCAGATCATGCGCGGTGTAGGTGAGTTCGGTCAGACGAGGCAGGAGGAAGCCGGCGTGCCGGGCCAGGGTCCGCGGCGCGGGGACCGGGAGCTGGCGGACCACGAAGTAGCTCATGGAGGTCCCGCCGATGGACTGGCGGGCCGCGTAGTCCAGGACGAACGAGGACCACACGCACGCCAGCAGGGCGGCCTCGTCCGCGAGCGCGAGCATGAACTTGTGGCCGAAGCCGTGGGCGGGCGCGAGCGCGCAGATCATGGTGCGTTCGTTGCTCTTGTTGGTGATGTCCCGCCAGCCGAGCACCCAGTCCCGCTCCCAACCCCGGGCGGCCAGCCGCGAGCGGACTCCCGCCACCCGGATCTCCCGGCCCCGTCGGCTGAACCCGCCTGTGCACACGTCCCGTTCGGGTACCCAGTAGCGCGGCATGGGGCAGGCCGCCGCGTCCTCGTGCCGCTCCGCGGTGAGCCGGGGCAGCGTGCCCTTGTTGAGCTGCTTCTCGGTGGCGCCCTCGTACGTGGAGAAACGGTGGTCGTAGTGGTGCAGCATCTTGGCCTCGTACAGCGGCAGCAGCCGCTCCTCTCCCCGCACCAGGACGTTGCCCTTCAGGTTCCAGCCCTCCTCCAGGAGGTTGTCGAGGGTCTCGCCGGCCTGCGCGTCGGGCCGGAAGGCGGCGGAGTCGTTCGCCATGTCGAACATGCGCAGGAACGACACCCCCCACGGATTGCCGTCCTCGCGCGACTCGTCCACGAGCACCGGCACCCGGCGGTAGATCCCCAGCGTGATCTCGGCGTCCCGGCGGCTGCTGAACACCGGGCAGGTACCGGTGTTGGGGTGCATCCGCAGGATGTCGTCCGCCGTCAGCCGGTAGCGGCGCTCGGCGATCTGCGCGGCCTGGCGCACCTTGAACACCAGCTGCGCCGGCTCGGTCGTGTCCCCGGTGCCGCGCAGCGTGAGCAGACAGAACCGCAGCTGGTTGTGGACGCCGGGGAAGACCCGGTCCTCGTTCTCGAAGTCGTACAGGGCGGCCAGCCGGCCGTGCGTGAGCAGGTCCTTGAAGAAGAACCGGGTGGTCGCGTCCGTCGCGATGCCGGTCGGCACGATGATCCCGGTGCGCCCGCGCGGCCCGGTCAGCGTGCGGTCGGTCTCCGCGAAGACGGCGTACGTGTTGATGTCGCCCCGGCCGGTCAGCGGGTACCGGCCGCTGGTGCGCAGGAAGTGGCTCTCGCCCTCGGAGCGGCGCTTGGCCGCCTCGAACTCCTCCAGCAGCCGCCGCCCCTCCGGGTCCCGTCGCAGTTCGGCGATGGCCCGCTTGCGTGCCGCCGCGTTCTTCGCCCGCGCGATCGCGGGGCTGCGCCCGGCGAAGAACTCCTGTTCCTGGAGCTTGACCCGCTCCCACGGCGGGTTGCCCAGCACCGCGTCGAAGCCGCCCGCCCAGCCCGTCTCCGGCCGGACACCCGCGCCGGAGGCGGGCACCGGGAAGACCTCGGGGAACTCCAGGTGCCAGTGGAAGAAGCCGTACTCCTCGCGCAGGCGCAGTGTCTCGGCGTGCGTAGCGTCGGGGACGGCGGCCCGGTCGCCTGCGCGCAGGGCCCGGAACATCCGCTCCGTGGGGGCCTGCGGCGCGCCCGGCCGCTCGGGCCAGACGAAGGCCGCGCACCATGTGTCGGCCAGATCCCGGAGGTGGTGGCGGCCGTCGCCGGCGGCGGGTGCGGTGCCGGACGGCCGCTCGTCCCGGTCGCCGCGCTCCGCCCGGTTGCGTCTCTGGAGCTCGACCGCGGTCTTCCTGTCGTCGCCCTCGACCGGCTTGAAGGCGTCGGTGGGCACGCCGTCGGCGAGGAGCTTGGGGGTGGCGCCGATCAGCCCGTTGCCGTGCTTGAGGTGGGCGTCGAGGAAGCCGAGCGGTTTGCCCGGCTCCAGCGCCTCCAGCCACAGCGAGACCTTCGCCAGCTCCACGGCCATCGGGTTGAGGTCCACGCCGTAGACGCACCGGGCTACCACCTCGTGCAGGGCGTGGCGGATCGCGTCCAGCGGCGGCTCCGGGTCGCGATCCCGGACCGCCGCCACCCGCTCGGCGATCCGGCGGGCCGCCGCCACCAGGAAGCGGCCGGAGCCGCACGCCGGGTCGCACACCTTCAAGGACAGCAGCTCGCGCACGACCGCCCCGGCCGGATCGCTCCCGCCCGACCGGGCCGCCGCCTCCTCACCGCGCCGCACCGCGTCCTCGATCACCGGATCCAGCGCGGACTCCAGCAGGCTCTCGACCAGTGACGCCGGCGTGTAGTAACTTCCGGTGCTTCTGCGACTGTTGCCGGCGGCCTCGATCAGCTTGAACCGCAGCTCGGCCGCGCTGTACACGGGCTCCAGCGCCAGCAACGACTCGTAGACCGAGCCCAGTTCCTCGGCGCCGAGATGCCCGTGGTGCACGGCCCACCGACGCCCGGAGCCGCCGTCGCGCACCTCGGACAGATGGCGTACGGCGGCGAGCAGGGCCTCGTTGGACAGCTTCAGACCGCGCAGCGGGGCATCGGCGTCCGTCTCGGTGAACAGGCCGCCCAGACCCGGCAGGCCCAGCTCCGGGCGGCCCTGCTCCCGGCCGAGCGCCGCCAGGACCAGGCGCAGCGCCTCATGGCGGTCGCCGTGCGCCGTGCCGCGCCGCCCGCGGGCATGGGCCCGCAACCGGGCCGACGAGAAGTACCGCTCGTACCGCTCCCGGGCGAGCAGGTCCGCGTCGGGCGCGAGCAGTGCGTCCCGGTCCTCGGCCACGAAGACGAACAGCAGCCGGTACACCAGCCGCAGCAGCGCCGTCCGCAACTCCCCGGGGCGGACGCCCCCGCGCAGCGAGCCGTTCTCCGGGTGCCGCAGGAAGCCCGTGCCCAGCACGGTGACCGCGTCCCGCACGCTCCGGCGCAGCTGCTCCAGCGCCCGGGTGCCGCCGCCGACGGCCTCCGTACGCCACGGCTCCAGCCGGCACGACGCCGCATCCCCGCCCTCGGCCACCTCGCACCGGGACGCGTGCGACAGCCGGTGCGGCGGCGCGGAGTCGGCGTCCCCGACCTCCTCGAGAGCGGGGAACACGGCGGCGATGTCGTCGTCGGAGCCGTCCGGCGGGCGCAGCACCAGCAGATCGGGCTCGCTAGCCGGGAGCACCACCCAGGCCCGCCCACGGGCGTTCACCAGCGAACCTGCGGAGTACGTGAGAGCCATGTGCGGTCGTCAGTTCCTGGTCGGACGGCGGGGCCGGGCATGAGGCGGGGGAGCCGGAGCGCTCGGCGGGGAACTCGACGGGCGCGTCCCCCTCCTCGTACCGCGGCTCCATCGTCCCAGAGGGCCACGCCCTGCCGCCCGTGGCGACGACGGCCGAGGAGCGGAAGGCCGCCCAGGACCGCGACGGGGGTCTTGCCGCCCATGAGGTGCCGGTGCGTGACTTCAGCATCCGGCCCGCGACACCCGGCGACCTCGACGGCGCCAGGTCCGTCGAGCTCGACACCGTCTACCGGGCCTTCGGCACCGGACACGCGCGCGAACCGGTGGCACGGCTACGGACTTCACCGCCGAGGACGGCGGTTACCGTGCCGTGTCACTGCACACCGATCCGACCGCGCCCGGCGCCGAACCGTTCTGGCGTTCGCTGGGTGCGGTCGTGCACGGGCGGGGCGTTCAGTGTGCCGCCAGCTCCAGCAGCCTCGGCTCGGCGGGTGTTTCCGCCGGCGTGCGGAAGGTGCGCCACAACCACAGCACGTCCCGGCCGAAGGACCACACCAGCGAACTCAGCGCCAGCAGCACGATCGCCAGGTTCGCCGGGCGGGGCAGCAGCTCCGCACCCGCGACGAGCAGGCAGACGCCCTGGATCGCCGCGACGGTCTTGCGGGCGAAGGACGGCGGCAGCGGGGCGGTCAGCCACGGCGCGACGCGGGCGGCGGCGACGAACGCGTAGCGCATGCCGCCGATCAGCAGCACCCACGGCCCGAGCAGCGTCGACACGTACACGCTGAGCACCAGGATCAGGAACGCGTCGACCTCCATGTCGAAGCGGGCGCCGAGCGCGGTCGAGGTCCCGGTGCGGCGGGCGACCTTGCCGTCCACACCGTCCAGCAACAGGGCCACCGCGGTCAGGGCGACCAGCAGCGTCACCGGCGGCGCGCTCTCGAAGGAGTCGGCGACCAGCGCCGTCACCCCGCCGACCAGCGTGGCCCGGCCGAGCGTCACCCGGTTCGCGGGGCCGAAGGAGCGGAGCGGGGAGCGGTGCAGGGCGCGGGAGAGCACCGCCCAGGTGGCGAACGCGAAGGCGAGCCCCGTCAGCCAGCCGGCCGGCCCCATGCCGATCGCCGAGCCGAGCAGGGCCAGCAGCAGGATCTGTACGCCCGCTCCCACCGCGGTCTCCTGCTGGAGCCTCGCCTCATACGTGTTGTTCAGGGCCACCGCACATCCTCCGGCCGAGTGACAGAGTCGATCAAGGCCGCGTACTGTGCGCGGCCTGTGCACAACTCGGTACGTGAACAACTTCCCGAACGTTCAGGAGGATGCCGATGAACCGCTCGGCCCGCGCGTTCTGGCTCCGCTCGCCCGGCCACGGAGAGCTGCGCGACGTCACCCTCGCGGCGCCCGCCCAGGACGAGGTCCTGGTGCGCGCCCTGTACTCCGCGGTCAGCCGGGGAACGGAGACGCTCGTCTTCCGTGGCGGCGTGCCGGAGAGCCAGCACGCCGTGATGCGGGCGCCGTTCCAGGAGGGCGACTTCCCGGCCCCGGTGAAGTACGGCTACCTCAGCGTCGGCGTGGTGGAGGAGGGACCGGCCGAGCTGCTCGGCCGTACGGTCTTCTGCCTGTACCCGCACCAGAGCCGTTACGTCGTTCCGGTGAGCGCCGTCACCGTGGTCCCCGAGCGGGTGCCCGCCGAGCGCGCCGTGCTCGCCGGGACCGTCGAGACCGCCGTGAACGCCCTGTGGGACGCGACGCCGCTGATCGGTGACCGGATCGCGGTGGTCGGCGGCGGCATGGTCGGCTGTGCGGTCGCCGCGCTGCTCGCCCGTTTCCCCGGTGTCCGGCTCCAGTTGGTGGACGCCGACCCGGCCCGTGCCACGACCGCCGAGGCACTCGGCGTCGACTTCGCCGCGCCCGCCGACGCCGCCGGTGACTGCGACCTCGTCGTGCACGCCAGCGCCACCGAGGCCGGCCTCGCCCGGGCCCTGCAACTCCTCGCCCCGGAGGGCACGGTCGTGGAACTGAGCTGGTACGGCGACCGGAGCGTGGCCCTGCCGCTCGGCGAGGCGTTCCACTCCCGTCGGCTCACCGTACGCAGCAGCCAGGTCGGCACCGTCTCTCCGGCCGCCCGCCCCGGCCGCGGCTACGCCGACCGGATGGCGCTCGCCCTGGACCTGCTCGCCGACCCCGCGCTGGACGCGCTCATCACCGGGGAGAGCGCTTTCGAGGAACTCCCCGACGTCCTGCCGCGACTGGCATCCGGCGAGATCCCCGCCCTGTGCCACCGGGTCCGGTACGCGGAGACCGGCCTGACCTGAGAAAAGAGTGAGAGACGGCTGAACAAGGGGAAGCGAAGAGCCGTACTACACGGCATCCCCCGGCGGGCAAGGGCGGGGGGACCAGACGCGCCGCACCTGGAGGGTCGTCCGTTGTTCAGCATCACCGTCCGCGATCACATCATGATCGCCCACAGCTTCCGCGGCGAAGTGTTCGGCCCCGCGCAGCGACTGCACGGCGCCACGTTCCTCGTGGACGCGACGTTCCGCCGTCAGCAGCTGGACCAGGACAACATCGTGGTCGACATCGGCCTGGCCACGCAGGAGCTGGGTGCCATCACCGCCGAGCTGAACTACCGCAACCTCGACGACGAGCCCGAGTTCGCCGGCGTCAACACCTCCACCGAGTTCCTGGCCAAGGTCATCGCCGACCGGCTCGCCGAACGCGTCCACAAGGGCGCCCTCGGCGAGGGCGCCAAGGGCCTGACGGGCATCGCGGTCACCCTGCACGAGTCACACATCGCCTGGGCGAGTTACGAGCGTGACCTGTGACCGACCTGACCGTGGAGCGGGCCCGCCTCGCGTACGTGCCCGCGCAGTCCCTCGCCGCCGAGAACGCCGGAATCATCCCCATGTCCCTGCGTACCGTGCACTTCGTGATGCCGGGGGGTGTCGACGACCCGGCCGCGCCCAGCGGCGGCAACGCCTACGACCGCCGGATCTGCCTGGACCTGCCCGGCTTCGGCTGGCAGGTCGTCCGGCACGCCGTACCCGGCGGCTGGCCGCGCCCGGACGGCACCGCCCGCGACGGGCTCGCCCGCACGCTGCGGGATCTGCCGGACGACACGGTCGTCCTCCTGGACGGCCTCGTCGCCTGCGGCGTCCCGGAGGTCGTCCTGCCCGAGGCCGGACGCCTGCGCCTCGCGGTCCTCGTCCACCTCCCGCTCGGCGACGAGACCGGCCTGGACCCGGCCCTCGCCGCCGACCTGGACACCCGCGAGCGGGCGGTGCTGCGCGCGGTGCCCGCGGTGATCGCCACCAGTGACTGGGCGGTCCGCCGGCTCGTCTCCCACCACGGGCTCGCCCCCGGCCGGGTGCACGTGGCCGCCCCCGGTGCCGACATCGCGCCCCTCGCGCCCGGCACCGACGGTGTCTCCCGGCTGCTGTGCGTGGCCGCCGTGACCCCGCGCAAGGGCCAGCACCGGCTGGTGGAGGCGCTCGCGGCGGTCCGGGAACTGCCGTGGACCTGCGAGTTCGTCGGCGGCCTCGGCCACGATCCCGGGTACGTCGCCCACTTGCGGGAACTGATCGCCCGGTACGGCCTCACCGACCGGCTGCACCTGACCGGCCCGCGCTCCGGCGCCGACCTCGACGCCGCCTACGCCACGGCCGACCTGATGGTCCTCGCCTCCTACGCCGAGACGTACGGCATGGCGGTCACCGAAGCGCTCGCCCGCGGCATCCCGGTCCTCGCGACCGACGTCGGCGGCGTGCCCGAGGCGGTCGGCCGCGCCCCGGACGGCGGGGTGCCCGGCATTCTCGTCCCGCCGGAGGACCCCGCCGCGCTCGCCGCCGAACTGCGCGGCTGGTTCGGCGAACCCGACGTACGCCGTCGCCTCAAGGCCGCGGCCCGGGGCCGGCGCGCCGCGCTCGACGGCTGGGCGACCACGGCCCGCAGCCTGGCGACGGTCCTCCAGCGTCTTCCGCAACCCCCGGGGAGGGCGGCATGAGCGACGGCGGCGCAGAGGTCGCGGTCCGGTCCGACGGGTTGATCCCCGTTCAGCCCGGGCCGCCAGAGGGGGAGTCCGGGCGGATGGCCGCGAGTGCGCGAAGCGAGGAGGTACCGGCCGTGGACGTCGTGGACATGGGCGTGGGTAGGGGCGATCCGGGCGCGGAGCCCGGTGCCGGAGGGTCTTCGGGGGCGGAGGAGCGGAGCGCTCCCGCTCGGCCGGCGACGGGCCCCGGCGCTGACGCGGACGGCGCCGCCGTGCCGGTCATCCCCGGTGTTGTCGGGGAGCGCGCCGCCGTGCCGGTCGTTCCCGGGGTTGTCGGGGACGGCGCCGCCGTGCCGGTCATCCCCGGTGTTGTCGGGGAGCGCGCCGCCGTGCCGGTCGTTCCCGGGGTTGTCGGGGACGGTGCCGCCGTGCCGGTCATCCCCGGTGCCGGGCCCGTGGCCGGTCCCGGCGAGCGGGCCACCGTACGGCTGCGGGACGGGGGACCCGAGGAGCCGCCGCGGTACGCGCCCGAGTGGCTGCAACTGCGGGAGGGCGCCGACGCCGCGGCCCGCGCGCGGGAACTCCTCGACCCGTTGCGCATCCGGCTGTCCGACCTGCCGGACCGGACGCGTGGAGCGGTCGTGCACGACCTGGGCTGCGGCACGGGCTCGATGGGCCGCTGGCTCGCGCCCCGCCTGGACGGCGCCCAGCACTGGGTCCTGCACGACCGCGACCCCTACCTGCTGCACTTCGCCGCCGTGGCCTCCCCGCGCTCCGCCGCCGACGGCAGCCGTGTCACGGTCGAGACCCGGCGCGGTGACGTCTCCCGGCTCACCTCGGACGTGCTGACCGGGGCGTCCCTGGTGACCGCGTCCGCACTGCTCGACGTCCTCACCCGCGAGGAGATCGAGTCCCTGGCGGACGCCTGCGCGGGCGCCGGCTGCCCCGCGCTGCTCACCCTCTCCGTCGCGGGGCGCGTCGAACTCACCCCCGAGGACCCGCTGGACACCGAGATCACCGAGGCGTTCAACGCCCACCAGCGGCGCGACGGGCTGCTCGGCCCGGATGCGGCCACCGTGGCCTGCGAGGCGTTCTCCGAGCGCGGGGCGACGGTCCGGCTGCTCCCGAGCCCGTGGCGGCTCGGCCCCGACGAGGCCGCACTGACCGAGCAGTGGCTGCGCGGCTGGGTGGGCGCGGCCGTCGAGCAGCGGCCGGAACTGCGCGGCCCCGCCGAGCGGTACCTGAGCGCACGGCTCGCCGCCTGTGCCGCCGGCACGCTGCGGGTCACCGTCCACCACACCGACCTGCTGGCGCTGCCCCGGCCGACGCGCGAGGCACGGTGAGCACGAGGGCGGCGGCAGCCGCGACAAGGCTGATCCCGGCGGCCGACACCGGCACACCCGCGCCCGGGACACCGGCGGAACGGTCACGCATCCAGCCGGCAGCGGCTGTTCCTGCGCCGGGTGCGCCGTCCGCTGCTGCACCGGCACCGGCTCCCACGCGGGTGCCCTCCACCAAAGCGCCTCCCGTCGCTCCGCCCAGCGTCGGGACCCACCCCACCGCCGGTCCCGCGCGGCCCGCCACCCCCCGGCGCTCGCACTCCCGTGCCCTGCGCACCCACCTGGGTACTCTCGCCGGTGCCGTCATCGTCGCCGCCCTTCTGTGGCGGCTCGGTACCGGTGTGCTGCTCGACGGGCTGCGGCGGATCGACACGGTGACGGTGCTGGCCGCGCTGGGGATCGGCGTGGTCACCACCGCCTTCAGCGCGTGGCGCTGGCAGTTGGTGGCCCGCGGGCTGCGGCTGCGGTTGCCGCTGGGCCCGGCCGTCGCCGACTACTACCGCGCGCTCTTCCTGAACGCGGCCCTGCCCGGCGGGATCCTGGGCGATGTGCACCGGGCGGTCCGGCACGGGCAGAGCGCCGGTGACGTACGGCGCGGGGTGAAGGCGGTCGTCCTGGAGCGGGTGGCGGGGCAGATCGCGCTGACCGTGGCCGGCGCGGCGGTGCTGCTCACCCTGCCGTCCCCGGTGCGCTCCGAGGTCCGTGGCTTCGCGCCACTGGTCGCCCTGGCCGTCGCGGGGACGCTCGCCGTCGTACTCGCCGTCCGCATGAACCGCGCCCCGGCCCGCCGGGGCGGCACGCTGCGCCAGACCCTCGGCGAGGCCCGCCAGGGCCTGGCGTCCCGGCAGAGCGGGCCCGGTGTCGCGCTGTCCTCGGCGATCGTCCTGGCCGGGCATCTGGCCACGTTCGTCGTGGCGGCCCGGGTCGCCGGCTCGGCCGCCCCCGTGGCGGTGCTGCTGCCGCTAGCGGTGCTCGCCCTGGTGGCCATGGGCCTGCCGCTGAACGTCGGCGGCTTCGGCCCCCGCGAAGGCGTCACCGCCTGGGCGTTCGGCGCCGCGGGACTCGGCGCGGACAGCGGTGTCGCGGTCGCCGTCGTCTACGGCGTGCTGAGCTTCGTGGCGAGCCTGCCAGGCGCCGCCGTCCTGATCTGGCGCTGGTACGAGGCCCTGCACACCACATCCCGCACCGAGCCCCCCGTCACCGCGCCCGTTCCCGCCGCCACGTCGGCTCTCGCCTCCGCAGCGAGTACCGCGTCCACGTCGAGTCCGGCCCCCGCGTCGAGTCCCGTCCCCACGCGGACTCCAGCCCCCGCGTCGACCCCCGCCTCCGCGGCGCCCGCCGACCTCGTGCCCCCGTTCCACCTCCCACCCGGCGACGGCCCGCCGGCCGGGGCCGCCCCCACGGGCCCCGGCCGGCAGGGCACTTCGGGTCACTCCCCGTCCGTCCCCGCGGTGAGCAGCGCGAAATACGGCTCGAAGGATTCCGCCAGGCTTGCCAGCAATTCCTTTCCCTTTTCCGCCGAACCCAGGGAAGGACGGCCGATGACGCCCGATTCGGTATAGGCGGACATTCCCACGGTGAGCAGGTGCCGGCGGTCGTCGGCGGTGAAATCGGCGGACTCGTGACCAGGGCGGACGAATTCGGGGTGAGCGTGCAGCAGAATCGAGGTCTCGATTTCTCCCGCGTGCATGTCGGTGAGCAGCGAGGTGACCACCCCGGCCCGCTCCCGCGCCGTCTCCCAGTCCTCAGCGGCCGGGAACAGAGCCATCCGCTCGCCGCGCGCGGACGCCTCCTGGACGACGTTGCCCAGAACGTAGTTGCCGCCGTGCCCGTTGACCACGACCAGCGCGTCGACGCCCGAGCGACGCAGCGACGCCGCGATGTCCGAGACCACCGCGTGGAGGGTCACGGCGGAGATGCTGACGGTCCCCGGCCAGGCGGCGTGCTCGTGGGAGCAGGAGAGCGTCACCGGAGGAAGGAGGTGCACCGGGTACGCGGCGGCGATCTCCCGTGCCACGGCGCAGGCGACCAGCGTGTCGGTCGCCAGCGGAAGGAACGGACCGTGCTGCTCGAAGCTGCCGACGGGAAGGACGGCGACCTGTGCTGAAACGCCCGCCCCCCGCGTCCGTACGTCTTCTGTGGTGTCCGTCGGCACCACGCCGTTCGCCACTCCGTGTGCCGCCACCCGCGCGCCCGAACCACTCATCTTTTTCACGGCCTTTCGTCTCTGTTTAGGAAGCAGATCATGACAGAAAACACCGGCGTCAACATCGGCGTACTCGGCAAGAAGTCCTCGCGGCGTTCGGGCGCGGAACGCGTCGTGAATACACCGCTGCCCACCGTGTACGGGGACTTCAGGGCCATCGGTTACCTGGACCACGACCGCGGTGACGAGCAAGTGGCCCTGGTGTACGGCGAGATCGGTACCGAGAACGTGCTCGTCCGACTGCACTCGGAGTGCCTGACCGGGGACGCGTTCGGCTCCCGGCACTGCGAGTGCGGCGACCAGCTGGAGGCGGCCATGCGCGCGGTGGTGGCCCAAGGGAGTGGCATCGTCGTCTACTTGCGGGGACACGAGGGCCGCGGCATCGGACTGCTCGCCAAGCTGCGCGCGATGGCCCTGCAGGCGGAGGGCCTGGACACGGTCGAGGCGAACCTCGCGCTGGGCCTGCCGGTCGACGCCCGTGACTACCGCGTCGCCGCCGAGATCCTGCGCGACCTGGGGGTGGGCTCGGTGCGGCTGATGTCCAACAACCCGCGCAAGCGGGAGGCCCTGGTCCGGCACGGCGTCCAGGTCGCCGAGCAGGTGCCGCTGCTGATCGAGCCGTGCGAGAGCAACATCACGTATCTGCGGACCAAGCGGGAGCGGATGGACCACCATCTGCCGCATCTGGACGCCGTCGCCCACGGCTCCTGAACCAGCCCGTGAGCAGCGGGCTCGGGGGTCAGTCCGTCAGGGCCGCGTGCACCAGCCGCCGCAGCTCGGGGAAGACCTTCAGCCTCTTCGGGCGTACCTGGGTCATGAACTGCACGGTCAGATCGTGGGCCGGGTCGACCCAGAAGGCCGTGGTGGCCACGCCGGTCCAGCCGTAGGTGCCGGCGTGGGACGGTGCCAGGGTGCGGGCGGGGTCGGTGACGACGGAGACGTTGAAGCCGAAACCGAGGCCGTCCATGGCCGGTTCCTGGTGGACCGGCGCGCCGAAGGACCGGATGGTGGCACCGCCGGGCAACTGGTTGCGGGTCATCAGGGCGAGGGTCCGGGGGGTCAGCAGCCGTACGCCGTCCAGCTCACCGCCCCGGCGCAGCAGTTCCATGAAGCGGTGGAAGTCATGGGCGGAGGAGACCAGGCCGCCGCTGCCGGACAGGAACCGCGGCCGGCCCCGCACCGGCAGCCCGGGCACCGGCTCGATCCCGCCCTCGTCCGTCTCGCCGTACAGCTCGGCCAGCCTGCCTTCCTGTCCGGGCGCGAGGTGGAAGCCGGTGTCGGTCATGCCGAGCGGGCCCAGGATCCGCTCGGCGAAGAACGCGTCCAGCGGCTGTCCGGAGACCACCTCGATCAGCCGGCCGAGCACGTTGGAGGCGACCGAGTAGTTCCACTGGGTGCCCGGGTCGAACTGGAGCGGCATCCGTGCGTACAGGTCCACGGTCTCGGCGAGGTCCTTGCCCGGCGGCACCGAGTACTCCAGGCCCGCCTCGCGGTAGAGGGCGTCCACGGGGTGGCGGTGGTAGAAGCCGAAGGTCAGGCCCGCGGTGTGGGTGAGCAGATGCCGGACCAGGATCGGGCCGGCGGCCGGGCGGGTGCGCACGTCGCCGCCCGAACCGCCTTCGTACACGCGCGGGCCCGCGAACGCGGGCAGATGCAGGTCGAGCGGGTCGTCCAGGGACAGCCGGCCCTCCTGCACCAGCAGCAGCACCGCCACCGCGGTGACCGGCTTGGTCATCGAGTAGATCCGCCACAGCGTGTCCGGCTCGACCGGCAGTCCGGCCGCGACGTCCCGCAGCCCGTAGGTGGTCAGATGGGCGACCCGGCCGCCGCGGGCCACCGCCACCAGGCAGCCGGGCAGGCGCCCCTCGTCGACGTGCCGGGCGAAGTGCCGGTCCAACCGGCCCAGCGCCTCGACGTCCAGCCCCGCCTCCGCCGCCTCGACGTCCTGTCGCAGCTGTGCCATGGCTCTCCTCCGGTCGCGTCGTCCGCGGTCCTCCCGGCTTCCCGCCGGGCCGCGTCCGCCTCTCATCGTCGCTCAGGTCCACCGGCCGCGACCGGCTCGTCCGGGATGTGCGCGCTCGACGCGACGGCGGCCGGTCCGGGCAGAGCGCGTGCCGCGGGCAGGGCGAGCGCGGCCACGGCCGCCAGGGCGAGCAGCGCGGGCCCGGTCCCCGCGCCGAGCAGCATGGTCGCCCCGGCCACGCCCACCGCGGGCCCGATGTTCAGCGCGGTCTGCTGCAAGCCGCCGGCGACCCCGGCCGCCGTCACCTCGGCCCGCCGCACGATCACCTGGGTGGCCGCCACCATCACCGTGCCGAAACCGGCTCCGAGCAGCGCGAACCCGCAGGTGAGCCCGGGCAGGGAGGTGGTCCGCGACAGCAGGAGCACGCCGAGCGTGAGCGCCGCCGTCGCCCCCGCCGTCGTACGGCGCGCACCGCACCGGCGCAGCAGCGTGGGGCACAGCGCCGCCGACAGCACCATCAGCACCGCGAGCGGCAGGCTGCGCAGGGCGCTGTCGAACGGGTCGAGACCGAGGTGGCCCTGGAGGAGGTAGGTGGCGACGAACAGGGTGCCGAACAGGGAGGCGGAGACGGCGACCAGGATGCCGAGCGCCGCCGCGACCTCGGGGGAGGCGACCACCCCGGGCGGCAGCAGCGGGTGCGCCGTCCGCCGCTCGTGCCGGACGAGGAGGGCTGCCGTGAGCACGGCGACGGTGAGGCCCGTGCCGGAGACGGGCCGGGCCGTCAGCGCGTACACCAGACAGGCCGACGCGACGGCGAGGAGCACGGCCCCGGGCAGGTCCAGCGGGCTCCGGTCGGTCCCGGGGCTCCGAGCGGTCTCGGGGCTCCGGTCGGTCCCAGGGCTCCGGTCGGTCCCGTGGCGCCGGTCGGGCCGCAGCAGGGCCGGCAGGCCGAAGGCGAGCGCGGGCGGCACGTTGACGAGGAACACCGCCCGCCAGCCCAGGCCGGCCACCAGCGCCCCGCCCAGCAGCGGGCCCGCTGCCGCCGCCAGCCCGATCGCGCCGGTGCGCACGGCCAGGGGCGACGCGAGCCGGTCCGGCGGATAGGCGGCCCGCAGCATGCCCAGGGTGGCCGGCTGGAGCAGCGCCCCGAACACGCCCTGCACCGCGCGCAGTCCGATCACCCATCCGACGCCGGGTGCGAGGGCGAGTCCCGCCGAGGCGGCGCCGAAGCCGAGCATGCCGAGCCCGAACACCCGCCGCTGTCCGTACCGGTCACCGAGTCGCCCCGCGAACACCAGCAGACTCGCCACAGCGACGAGATAGGCGGTACTGGTCCACTGCACCTCGGCGAAGGAAGCGTGCAACTCCCTTTGCAGGCTGGGCTGCGCGACCGTGAGGACCGTTCCGTCCAGGGCGACGACGACCGCGCCCGCCACGCTGCTCGCCAGCGTCCAGGCCCGGTTCACCGGCCGCCCTCCCAGGCCCGGGTGGACCGCGCCCGCCACGCTGCTCGCCGCCGTCCAGTTCCGGTTCACCGGCCACCCTCGGGGCCCAGGTGCGCGGCCAGGACCGTGTCGAGCAGCGCAGTGAACTCCGCTTCACCGGTGGCGAGTTGGAGGCTCCGCCAGTGCCACAGCTGGGCCATGCCGTGCAGGTTGGCCCACAGGGCACCCGCCACCCGCCGGGCGTCGACGCCCAGGTCAGCGGCGCCGATCAGGCCCGCGAGCAGCGAGAACAGCGGAAGGCTGGCGTCCCGCAGCCCCAGCCGACCGCTCTCCAGCAGGTCATGACGGAACATCAGCTCGTACATGCCGGGCCGGTCCAGCGCGAACTCCAGGTACGTCCGTGCCAGCGCGGCCACCTGGGCGCGGGGACCGCCGGTCTCCCGCTCCAGCGCGGAGTGCGCCCGCCCGGCCAGATCGGCGAACCCGCGCCGGGCGATGGCGGACAGCAGTTCCAGGTGGGTGGGGAAGTGGCGGCGCGGCGCCCCGTGCGAGACGCCCGTCCGCCGGGCGATCTCCCGCAGGGTCAGCGCCTGGGGGCCCTCGGCGGCCAGCAGCTCCACACCGGCGTCGACGAGACGGTCGCGCAGGCTGGTGTCGGACTCGTTCATGGGCAGTGTCTACCACCCGTCCGTAGACACTGTCTACTGGCGGTGGCCGGCGCGGGAATGCGCCGGGCGCCCGAGCGAGTTGACCGGGATATGACTCAGGACTCCACGCAGGACGCGCTGCTCGCTCTGCTCTCCGAAGGCCACGGCGGCGTACTGGTCACCCTCCGGCGCGACGGCCGCCCCCAGCTGTCCAACGTCAGCCACGCCTACTACCCCGACGAGCGGACCATCCGGATCTCGGTCACCGACGACCGCGCCAAGACCCGCAACCTCCGCCGGGACCCGCGCGCCTCGTATCACGTGACGAGCGCCGACCGCTGGGCGTACACCGTCGCCGAGGGCACCGCCGAGCTGACCCCGGTCGCCGCCGATCCGCACGACGAGACCGTCGAGGAGCTGATCCGGCTCTACCGCGACGTCCTCGGTGAACACCCGGACTGGGACGACTACCGGGCCGCCATGGTCCGCGACCGCCGCCTGGTGCTGCGGCTGCGCGTCGAGCGGACCTACGGCGTCCCGAAGAGCTGACCACCGGCGGGCCCCCCGTCCACGACACCCCGACGGGCCCCGTCCACGACACCTCGACGGCCTCCGGCCCACGACGCGTCGGGCGGCCCCCGGGCCCCCGACGCCTCGGCGGCATCCCCTGTACGGCGCCCAGGTGGGATCCTGCCCGGCGCCCCCCCCGTACGGCGTGGTGGGATCCTGCCCGGCACCCCCCGTACGGCGTGGTGGGACTTGGTCCGGCACCCCCCCGTACGGCGTGGTGGGACCCGGTCCGGCATTTGTCCTACGGCGCCTCGGAGGTCCGCGTCTCGATCGCCCGCAGTACGGCGACCATGTCCTCACCGCCGTACCCCTGCGCCACCGTCTCCTCGAACAGGGTGTGACACACGTCGAGGAGCGGTGAGGCGAGCCGGGCCTTGCGGGCGGCCTCGGCGATCAGCCGGTTGTTCTTCAGTACGTCCAGCGCCGCGGCCTGCACCGCGAAGTCCCGCTCGCGCAGCTTGGGCGCCTTCATCCGGGACACCCCGCTGGCCATCGGGCCGGCGTCCAGCACGTCCAGGAACAGCCGCCGGTCCAGGCCCTGCCGCTCGGCGAAGTGGAACGCCTCGGCCAGCCCGGTCACCTGGGTGATCAGGAAGAGGTTCACCGACAGCTTCATCAGCAGCGCCCCGGGCGCCGGCCCGCACAGGAACGTCTCCCGGCACATCGGCGCCAGCAGCGGCCGTACGGTGGCCACGGCGGCCTCCTCGCCGGCGAGCATGGCGACCAGCCGGCCCTGCTCCGCCGGCACCCGGGACCCGGAGACGGGCGCCTCGACGTACCGGCCTCCGGCGGCCCGGATGTCGGCCTGGAGGGCGCGGGAGTACTCCGGGGAGGTCGTGCCCATGTGCACGATCGTCCGGTCCGCGACCCGCGCGGCCAGCTCCGGCGTGCCCCGCCCGAGGACCGCGTCCACGGCGGCCTCGTCGGCGAGCATCAGCAGCACGACCTCCGCCCGCGCGAACACCTCGCCGGCGTCCGCCGCCACGTCGGCCCCGGCCGCGCGCAGCGGTTCCGCGCGTTCCGGGGTGCGGTTCCAGACCAGCAGGGGGGTGCCCGCGGACGCCAGGCGCAGGGCCATGGGCCGGCCCATCACTCCGAGACCGATGAATCCGACGTGCACGGCGGGCCGCCCTTCGCCCCACGAGCCGACTATGACAGTGGTCATAGTAGCGCCGGTTATGACGGTGGTCATAGGGTGGGGGCGAGGAACGGAGGCCGACGATGACGCAGGCGCGGCGCGGACCCAGGGAGCGGATGGTCTTCAGCGCGGCCCAGCTCATCCGGCGGGACGGAGTCACCGCGACCGGCATGCGCGAGGTCGCCGCGCACGCGGACGCGCCGCGCGGCTCCCTTCAGCACTACTTCCCGGGCGGCAAGGAGCAACTGGTCAACGAGGCGGTCGAGTGGGCCGGCCGGTACGCGGGCCGGCGCATCGCCCGCTTCCTCGCGGGCCTCGAAAAACCGACGCCGAGCGGCCTGTTCGCGGCCATGGCCGCGCAGTGGACCGACGAGTACGCGGCCGACGGCTTCGCCGCCGGGTGCCCGGTCGCCGCCGCCACGGTCGACTGCGCCTCCTCCGGCGACTCGACCCGGCAGGCGGCGGCAGCCGCCTTCGCGACCTGGCGGACCCCGCTCGCCGAGGCCCTGACGGGCATGGGAGTGCCCGCCGCACGGGCCGAGTCGCTGGCCACCCTGATGATCAGCACCTTGGAGGGCGCGATCCTGATGGCCCGGGCCGAGCGGGACGTACGGCCCCTCGGCACGGTCGTGCGGGAACTCGGCCCCCTGCTCGACGCCGCCGTACGCCCTTGAGGCAGCATCACCCCGGACCTGCCGTGCCGAACGTCATCGCGGCCCCGGTCGTGACCGCGGCGCCGGCCGTCTCCTCCTTGACCCACGCCTCCAGCTGGTCCACGAAGTCGGCCGCCCAGTGCCGCCAGTTGAGTTCCGACATGGCCGCCTCCCGTCCCAGCCGGGCGGTGTCCAGGCGTAGTTCGGTGTCGCCGGCCAGCCGCCGTACCGCGTCCGCCGCCGCCGGCGGATCGTCGTACGGCACCACGAGACCGCATCCGTACCGTTCGACCAGCTTCGCGGCCAGCGGGGTGGGCGTGGTGACGACGGGAACGCCGTGGGCCATGTACTCCACCACCTTGGTGGGCCGCGAGTGCCGGTAGTTGGGCTGATCGTGGAGGAGGGACACACCGGCCAGGGCGCCGGAGAGCCGGGCGAGCGCGCGGTCGTTGGGCAGGAAGCCGTGCCAGCGCAGCACCCCGTCCCGGTCGGCCGTCACGAGGGCGTCCCGAACGTCGGGATCCGCCGCGCCGATCGCCTCCACCCGGACGGCGGGGGCCAGCAGCCGCGCCATGACGATCAGGTCGAGCGCGCCGCGCGCCCGGGACAGCTGGCCCAGGTAGACGACCCGGTCGTCACCAGGCGGCGGGGGCGGATCGGCGGGCGGGCTGGCCAGGTTGGGGACGACGGGGTGGTTCAGGCGGAAGCGGTCCTGGTAGGCGTGCTCGGCGAGCAGCAGCCGCAGCCGGCGCTCGGCCAGCCGTTCCGCCGCCCGCACCGCCGTGCGCAGCGGCGGTCGCAGCAACCGCGGTACCCAGGACTTCATGACCAGCGCCGCCGCCGTGTCCTCGTGGACGTCCCACACGGTCACCGGCGCCGGGCCGGCCCGGCGCAGCCGGCGCAGCGTGCCGGGCAGCGCCAGCAGCAGTTCCGGGTCGTGCAGCAGGACCACGTCCGCCGTCGGGCCGCGCTCGGCCAGCAGCGTCCGGGCCGCGCGCAGCGCCGCGCCCCGGTCCCGGCCGACCGCGCGGGGCAGGTCCACACCCTCGACGTACGGCCGGGGAGCGGCGTTCTGGGCCGCGAACGGGGCCGCATACACCACCTGGTGACCGCGCTCCCGCAGTGCGGCGATCTGCCGGTGCAGTATGCGGGCGTCCTCGGGGTGGTGGACGACGGTGACGACGAGTATCCGCATGGCAGCGCCTTTCAACTCCGCGCGGAACAGCGACTGTTGCCGGAGCGAGGGGGCCTACAGGACCTCGACGCCGGGCTTGAAGATCCGCCCGCGGGTGTCGAACAGCAGCCCTGCGGTGTCCGCGAGGGTCGGCAGGTCGTAGGCGGAGTGGTCCTGGAGCAGGATCGTCAGGTCGTACTCGCGCAGCGCGGCCGTCAGGTCACCGACGCGGGGGACCGCCACCCCGTCGACCGACCACCGCTCCACGTGCGGATCGTGGAAGGCCACCTCGGCCTGCCGCTCCCGCAGCAGCCTGGCCACCGGCTCCGCCGGGGTCTCGCGCAGATCCGCGACGTCCGGCTTGTAGGTGACCCCGAGCAGCAGCACCCGGGAGCCGTGCAGCGGACGGCCCGCGGTGTTGAGCAGGTCCTGGGCGCGCCGCACCACGTACTCCGGCATCCGGCGGTTGATCTCCTGGGCCAGTTCGACGAACCGGAACTCGTAGCCGAGTGAGGAACGCACCTTGTACGAAAGGTAGTTGGGGTCGATGGGGATGCAGTGCCCGCCCACGCCGGGGCTCGGGCGGAAGGCTTGGAAGCCGAAGGGCTTCGTGCCGGCGCAGCGGATCGCGTCCCACACGTCCACGTGCAACTCACGGCTGATGATGGCCAGTTCGTTGACCAGCGCGATGTTCACATGCCGGTAGGTGTTCTCCAGCAGCTTGGCCATCTCGGCCTCGCGGGTGCCCTTCGCCTGGACGACCATGTTCACGAACTTGCCGTAGAAGGTCACCGCGCGCACCGCGCAGGACGGGGTGCAGCCGCCGACCACCTTCGGGGTCTCCCGCAGCCCGTGCCGGGTGTTGCCGGGGTCGATCCGTTCGGGGGAGAAGGCGAGGGCGACGTCCTCGCCCACCCGCAGCCCGGACTCCTCCAGCAGGGGCCGTACGACCTCCTCCGTGGTGCCCGGGTAGGTGGTCGACTCCAGCACCACGAGCTGGCCGCGCCGCAGCCGGCCGGCCACCGCGCGGGTGGCCGAGATCACCGCGCCCAGATCGGGTCCGCCGTCGTCGCTCAGCGGGGTCGGCACACAGATCACCACGGTCTGGGCGCGTTCCAGGCAGGCGTCGTCGGTGTACGCGGTGAAACCGGCCTCCCGCATCCTGCGCACATCGTCGTCGGAGACGTCGTCGACGTGTGAGCGGCCGGAGTTGAGACCTGCGACGACGTGCGGGTCGAGGTCCAGGCCCACGACGCGCAGGCCGACCGAGGCCGCCTCCCGGGCCAGTGGCAGCCCGACGTATCCGAGGCCGATCACGGCGAGTTCGACCTCGCTGGTCAGGCCCTGCCCTTCTGTGTCCCCGAGCGGTTCAATCCTGTCCCCGAGCGGTTGGGTCCGTTCGACCTGCATGAGGGATTCACCCGGCCTTCAAGGCTGGACTGGTGGGGGTTGCGCTGGGTCTCAGACGCAGCCGAGCGATCGATACGCCTCGTGCGTCGTCGCGGCGACCCGGTCCCAGGTGCGTTCCCGCACGACCATCGCGCGGGCGGCGGCTCCCCATTCGAGTCGCCGCTTATGACTGTAAAGCACCATTTCGAGTTCATCTGCCCAAGCAAGAGGTGACTCGGGCGGAATTAGCCGCCCGTTCACCTCCGGTTCGACCAGTTCTCTCATCGCGGTGAGGTCACTGGCGGTGACGGGAAGGCCGCTCGCCATCGCTTCGACCGGCTTGAGGGGGGTCACCAGACGGCAGACCCGCTCGTCGGTGCGCGGCACCGCGAACACGTCCAACACGGCGTAGAAGTCCCGTACTTGGGTGTGCGGGACGCGACCGGTGAACAAGGCGGTGCCGTCGTCCAGGCCCAGCCGGGCGGCCAGCCGCTGAAGCCGTGCGCGCTCCGGACCGTCCCCGACGATCAACAGCCGCAGCGGCACTCCGCGCCGCCGCAGTTCTACACCCGCATGGAGCAATGTGCCGATCCCCTCGTGCGGGGTGAGGCTGCCGACCGTGCCCACCACGTACTCGTACGGGGCGATGCCCAGGCGGGCGCGCACCGGCGCCCCGTCCGGCGGCGGCGCAAGGAACGCCTCGTCCACGGCGTTCGGCACGATCAGCACCCGCTCCCGCGGCACCCCGCGCGCCACGATCTCGGCCTTCATCGCGGCACCCAGCGTCAGCACCAGGTCGGCCTCCCGCATGCAGTGGGTCTCCAGCTCACGCCGCATCCGGTAGACGGGGTCCAGCGGACCGCGGGCCGGATCCTGGCTCAGCCAGGTCTCCTCCAAAAACCCCCGCACCTCGTAGACGACCGGCAGTCCGTAGGACTCGCGCAGGGCGAGGGCCACCCGCCCGTTGCCGTGGTCGGTGGCCGCGTGCAGCACGGCCGGCCGCAACCGCTCCACCAGCCGCCCCGCCAGCTCGGCATTGCGGGCCAGCAACGGACCCTGCCCGTACGGCAGCCGGGCGGGCAGCAGCCGGTGCTGCGGCACACCGCCCACGATCTGGAGTGGGCCGGCGTCCAGCACCCCCCGCACCACCGGGAACCCGATCCGGGTCACGACATGCGGATCGAGCCCGGCGGCCCGCTGGGCCTCGGCGAGTTTCTGAGTGCGCACGGTGTAGCCGGCGTGGGTGAACGGCAGCGAGTTGGTCACCAGATGGAGCACCCGTCCGGGTACCGGCCGCACCGGCCGCCCGGCGGGCGCGGTCACCCGAACGGCCGACGGAGTCGCGCCCGGCCCCGCCGCCCGGGCCCGGTCGGACAGCCACCCCTCCACCGGCCGCACCCGGCGCCGCACGGGCGCGGGCAGCAGCCGTACGGCGAGCAGCGCGGCCCGGGCGGGATCGTGCCGCAACTCGCCCCAGGCCACGGATACGGCCAGACTGACAGCGCGGGGAATACGACGGGACATGCCGCCACGGTAGGCCGAGCCGGCACACAACGCCTCGGCCGTCGCCGGGAGCCGGTGCCGACAAGGAACGACCTCACCCCCTCGTCTCCCCGTGCGCTGCCCCTTGTTCGACCGCCGACGGAAGGCGAGGACATGAACGGCCGAGTACTCCACGTGGTCGGCACCCGGCCCAACTTCGTCAAGGCGGCACCGGTCGTCGCCGCGCTCGGGGTGGCCGGCTGCGACCAGACCCTGGTCCACACCGGCCAGCACTACGACGCCCGGATGTCGGATGTGTTCTTCCGCCAGCTGGGACTGCCCCGCCCGGACACCGACCTCGGCGTCGGCTCCGGCAGCCACGCCCGGCAGACCGCCGACCTGCTGGTGGCGCTGGAGGCCGAGCTGACCGCCCGCGCCCCGGCCCTCGTCGTGGTCTACGGCGACGTCAACTCCACGCTCGCCGCGGCCCTGGTCGCCGCCAAGCTGGGCATCCCGGTCGCCCACGTGGAGGCCGGCCTGCGCAGCTTCGACATGGCGATGCCGGAGGAGGTCAACCGGCGCCTGGTCGACCAGCTGGCCGCGCTGCTGTTCGCCACCAGCCCGGAAGCCGTCGGCCACCTCGCCCGCGAGGGCGCCGACTGCGCGCGGGTGCACTTCGTCGGCAACCCGATGATCGACACCCTGCTCACCCACCTGGACCTCTTCGACCCGGCCGCCGCACGCACCGCGTACGGACTGCCCGACCCCTACGGCGTCGTCACCCTGCACCGCCCCGCCAACGTCGACGACCCCGAGGCCGCCCGCGCCGCCGCCCGCGCGCTCACCGAGGCGGCCCGCCACCTGGACCTCGCCGTCCCGCTGCACCCGCGCGGCCGGGAAGCGCTGCGCGCGGCCGGCCTGGACGGCGCCCCCGGCGTGCACCTCCTCGAACCGCTCGGATACGTCGAGTTCATGAGCCTGGTGCGCGGCGCCGTCGTCGTGATCACCGACTCCGGCGGGGTGCAGGAGGAGACCACCGTGCTCGGCGTGCCGTGTCTGACGCTGCGTACCACCACCGAACGCCCCATCACCGTCACCCACGGCACCAACCGCCTCGTCACCCACAACGAACTGGTCCCCGCCCTGCGCAAGGCACTCGACGGCGGGGCGGGCACGCCCGCGGAGGGACCGCCGCTGTGGGACGGCAGGGCGGGCATCCGGATCGCCCGCGTGGTCACCCAGTGGCTGGAGCACCATGACTGACGGCACCCTCGCCCACGACACCGCCCTCGCCGGGGACGACGCTCCCGACGACGGCACCCCCGACTACTGGGACGTTCGCCACCGCGATCAGGACGAGCTGGCGTCCGGCGGCCACATCGGCCTGGACCGGGCCGGCAACGAACTCTTCTACGCGCTCCGGCTCGGCGGCCTGCTCGGCGTCGTCGGCGATCTCAGCAGCTCGGCGGCCCCGCTGTTCGTGCTCGACGCCGGTTGCGGCAAAGGGTACTTCGCGCGCGCCCTGGCCCGCTGCGGCCACCGAGTGGACGCCTTCGACGCCAGCGAGGAGGCACTCGACCGGGCCCGCGCCGCCGGCGGCGGCCCCCGCTACACCCGGGCCCGGCTCGACGAGTGGCGCAGCCCGTGGCCGTACGACATCGTGCTCTGCGTCGACGTGCTCTTCCATCTCCTGGACGACACGGAGTGGACGGCGGCCCTGCGCAACCTGGCCTCCCTGGTCCGCCTCACCGGCCGCCTGATCGTCACCGACGAGGACACGGCCGTGCCGCGGGCACGCGGCGACTACATCATGCACCGGCCGACGGCCGCCTACCGCTCCGTACTCGAACCCCTCGGCCTGCGGCACACCGAGTTCCGGCCGTACGGTTTCCGGGAGATCGAGGTCGGCTTCCACGTCTTCACGAGGATCCGCTGATGCGTCTGACCGATCTGCTCCACCCGCACCTGGACGGCGTCACCACGGTCGTGGACGCGGCCGGCCGCGGCCTGCGCCTCGCCCCCTACCTCCATCTCCCCGACGGTGTCGGCCTGCTCGACGACGACGGCGAACGCCCGGTCGGCGAGGGTGAGCTGGTGCTCCTCTCGTACGGCCCCGACCCGGCCCTGCACGGCACCGAGGACGACTGTCTCGCGGTGCTGGAACGCATCCGCCCCGGTGGCCGCGGTCTGCTCCTGTTCGGCCACTCCGGGCCCGAACCGCCCTACCACCGGCTCCTGGACGGCCTGGTCGCCCAGCGCTGCCAGGTGCTGCGCGCCACCCCGCTCGACTATGTGCACCTGCGCGCGGGCGCGGTGTTCACCCGCCTCACCGCGGACGAACTCCTGCCCCCGCACGACTGGTTCGGGCGCCCCGTGCCCTCGGACGGCTTCGTCACCGCGCTGCGGATGGCAGACGAGTACGTCCTCGCCGACCTGGTCTCCCGCTCCCTGCGCGCCCGCCACCTGGATCTGGAGCGCCGCGCCGAGGAGGCCGAACGCGCCCGGGACGCCGTCCGCGAGGACGGGCTCGCCGACCGGCTGGCCGCCGCCGTACGGGAGAAGGAGCAGCTGGCCTCCGCCCTGCGCGGCGCCCGCGGCCGGGTCGAGGTGCTCCAGGCGCGGGTGGCCATGCTGGAGGGCTCGACCTCGCTCCGGGTCGGCAAGGCACTGGTGTCGGCGGCCCGCTCGCCGCGGCGCCAGATGGCCGGGCTGCCCCGGGAGCTGTACGGGCTGTGGCGGGGCCGTACCGGGAAGACGTCCGCGCCCGGCGCCGCCCGGGCCGCCGCGTCCGGGGCCGCGCCCGTGGCCGGCGACGACCGCCTCCACCTCGTGCACCGCGCGTTCTCCTGCGCACCCCGCGACCGGCTCGTGATCGCCGGTGTGCTCACCGACCGCACCGCCGAGGACTTCGCGGCGGACGCCGTCGTGAACCGTCCGCTCCCGCACGACGGCGCGCTGCTCGTGCGGCGCACCGACCCCGACGCGGTCGTGGTGCAGCTGAGCGCGTGCACCGGGGACGGTCCCTGGTCGCTCGCCGGCACCGGTCTGGCCCCGGACCTGGACCGGAGGCTGGCCGAACTCCTCACCGAAGCCCGGGCGTCGGGCCGGGCGGCGGTCCTGTGGCAGGACGCCCCGGCGTCCGCCGCACCCGGCCTGGCCCGGCTGGCCTGGGACGCCGTCCTCGACGCCGACACCGGCGTACGGCTGGCCCGGTTCGACCCGGCCGCCGACGGCACGGAGCGGCTGCGGGAGGCGTTCCAGTGGGACAGCACCCGGGTGCGGCTCGCGGAACTCGCCCGGCTGGTCGGCGCCCCGGACCCGCTGGACGAACGCCGGGTCGCCGTGCTGGCCGCCCCCCGCGGCCCGCACGACGTGGCCCGGCTGGCGGCGCAGGTGCTGGGCCAGCAACACCGCCCCGCCGAGGTGATCGTCCCCGATCCGGCGGGCCTGGACGAACTCGACGCCGCGGGCGTCGCCGTCCGCACCGGGCTGCCCACCGCGGCCTGGGTCGCCGACTGGACCGACCTCACCGAGGACCGCCCGGACACCCTGCTGCTGGACCTGATGTGCGCCCAGGAGTACTCGGGCGCCGACGCGCTGGGCCACGCTGCGGCCGGCGAGGACTACACGTTCGTACCGGTGCTGCGGCAGCCGCTGCTGGTCCGCCGGTCCCTGCACCTCGCCGGCGCGCCGCCCGAGAGCTGGTGCGGCCGGGGACACCGACTGTTCGCCGTGCGCGGGAAGGAGCCGTCATGAGTCGCGTGGTACGGGCACTGGTCTACGGCGACGTGGACCTCAACCTCATCGACGGTTCCGCCGTCTGGGCCCAGTCGACCGTGCAGGCGCTGGCCCTGGCCGGATGCGAGACCCGGCTGGTGCTCAAGGCCCCGGTGGAGACCGGCCGGTTGACCGATCCGCTGGCCGGGCTGCCCGGGGTGACCCTGGTGCGGCCCGCCGAGGAGCGGCTGGTCCCGGGGCAGGGCGGCCGTCCCCTGTCCCCGGTGCAGGCATCGCAGCTGCTCACCCGGCTCGACCGGGACGAGCCCTGCGACCTGCTCGTCCTGCGCGGGCGCAGGCTCGTCGCCCAGGTCGTCGCCGACGGTCACTTCGACGGGCGGATCTGGGCCTACCTCACCGACATCCCGCAGTCCGCCGCCGCGATGACCGGGCGGGCCCGCACGGAACTCGCCCGCATCGCCGCCGCCTCCCGGCGACTTCTGTGCCAGACGGAGGAGCTGCGCTGCTTCCTGGAGACATGGGTGCCCGCGGCCTGCGGCCGGAGCGTACTCTGCCCGCCCGCCGTGCCCGAACCCGGCTTCCCGCTGCCGGACCACGAGCGGCCGCACGATCCGCTGCGGCTCGTCTACACCGGCAAGTTCGCGCCGCTGTGGAACACCCTCCCCATGACCCGGCTGCCGTCGCTGCTGGCCGAGCGGGGCGTTGCCGTCGAGCTCCACACCGTCGGCGACAAGATCCACGACGACCCCGCCCATCCGGAGTTCCGGGACGCGATGTTCCGGGCCCTGCACGGCGGCACCCCCGGCGTCCACCACCACGGCGGACAGCCCCGCGAAGAGGCCATGCGTATCGCCGCCGACTGCGACCTCGGCCTCGGCTGGCGCGACCCCCAGCTCGACGCGAGCCTCGAACTGTCCACCAAAGTCCTGGAGTTCGGCGCTCTCGGCCTGCCCGTCGTGCTCAACCGCACGCCCGCGCACGAGGCGCTGCTGGGCGCCGACTACCCCCTCTACGTCCCCGGCCGGGCCGGACCCGGGGACGCCGCCGAGGCCGTGGCGCACGCCGCCCGCGAGCCCGAGGCCCGCCGGCTCGCCGCCGCCCGCTGCCGGGACGCCGCCCGCCGGTACACCCTCCAGGCCGCCGCCACCCGCTGGCGCGCCCACCTGGACCAGGTCTTCCCGCCCGCACCCGCCGGCGTCACCCACCGCGCCCGGCCGCTGCGGGTCGGCGTCGCGGGCCACGACCTGAAGTTCCTCACCCGGCTCCTCGACCACTTCCGCGCCCTGCCCGGGCTCGAGGTACGCGTCGACGCCTGGTCCGCACTGGCCCGGCACAACCCGGCAGCGAGCCGGGAACTCGCCGACTGGGCTGACGTGGTGGTCGTCGAGTGGTGCGGCCCGGCCGCCGTCTGGTACAGCAGGCACAAGCGGCGCGGCAGCCGGCTCGTGGTCCGGCTGCACCGGTTCGAGCTGGACGCCGCATGGCCGCGGCAGGTCGACATCGACGCCGTCGACCGGGTCATCTGTGTCAGCCCGTACTACGCCCGACGCACCCTGGAGCACACCGGCTGGCCGCGGGAAAAGGTCGTGGTCGTCCCGAACTGGGTGGACGCCGAGCAGCTCGACCGGCCCAAGGCGCCCGGCGCCCGGTACCGGCTCGGCATGATCGGCATCGCGCCCAGCCGCAAACGCCTCGACCTCGGCCTGGACGTGCTCGAAGCCCTGCGCGCCCGGGACCGGCGCTGGCACCTGTCGGTCAAGTCCAAGCCGCCGTGGGAGTACTGGTGGATCTGGAACAAGCCGGAGGAGCGCGCGCACTACGAGGCGGTCCTGCGCCGGGTCCAGACCTCTCCGCTGCTCGAAGGGGCGGTCGTCTTCGACGACTTCGGGGCGGACGTGGCGAGCTGGCTGCGCCGTGTCGGGCACGTCCTGTCCACCAGCGACGACGAGAGCTTCCACCTCGCCCCGGCCGAGGGCATGGCCTCCGGCGCCGTACCGGCGCTGCTGCCGTGGCCCGGCGCGGACGAGATCTACGACCGGCGGTGGATCCACGACGGGCCGCCGGCGATGGCCGAGGCGATCGCCGCACTCGGTGAGAGCCAGGAGACCTGGCGGTCCGCCGCGGAGGCGGCCCGCGCCCAGGTACGGGACTCCTACGCCCTGGACCGTGTGGCGGCGGCCTGGACGGACCTGCTGGTGAGCGGCTGACACACGCGCGGGGCGCCCGGGGCCGCGAGGGGTTCCGGGCTCCCCGCCGCCCGGTGAGGTGCCAGGCTGCCGCCTTCTCCCGCCGCGACGTCTCCCGCCCGGCGCGCTCCTTGAGCAGCGGGGGCGGGGACGGACACGGCAGTGCTCCTTCGGGGGAACTCCCCTTCGTGCGGGAGGGGAGTGAGCGGCGGGGCGACGGCGGATAGCGGCGGGTAAATAACTCACTGGATAGTTAGTTATGGGGGGTGGAATGCTGCGCCCGCGTTTCTCCGCCGTCAAGAGCTGGTGCGCGGGGCCGTCAGTCCGCGGTCCGCTCCGCCGTCAGATAGGCGATCACCATGTCCCCGAGCATGGTCCGGTAGTGCTCCCGCTGCGCGGGCTCCACCAGGTCCCGGCCGAACAGGGCGTTGAACGTATGCCGGTTGGCGACCCGGAAGAAGCAGAACGAGCTGATCATCGCGTGCAGGTCCACCGCGTCGACACCGGCCGTGAACAGGCCGGACTCCTGCCCGGCGGCGAGGATGCGGCGGATCACGTCCAGCGCCGGGGAGCCGATCCGGACGAGCTTCTCGGAGGCGGAGATGTGCACGGCGCCGTGGATGTTCTCGATGCTGACCAGGCGGACGAAGTCCGGGTGCCGCTCGTGGTGCTCGAAGGTCAGCTCGGCCAGCCGCCGGATCGCCGCCACCGGGTCCAGATGCTCGACGTCCAGTTGCTGCTCGGCCTCCCGGATCACCCCGTACGCCCGCTCCAGCACCGCGGTGAACAGCTGCTGCTTGCCGCCGAAGTAGTAGTAGATCATCCGTTTCGTGGTGCGGGTGCGGGCGGCGATCTCGTCGACGCGGGCGCCGTCGTAGCCGGCCCGGGCGAACTCCTGCGTGGCCACGTCGAGGATCTCGGCCTTGGTGCGGGCGGCGTCGCGCACCCGCTCGCCGGGTCGTGCCGGTTCTTCGACGCTGGTCATCGGTGTCCTTCGGGGCCGTGAGGCGCCCGGGCGGCGCGCTCGTTCGCGTGCCGGTGATTGTAGAAGCACGGTCCCGGCGCCCGACGGGGGCTTCCGGGCGGCAAGCGTCGGGGGATACAGCTGACGAACCAGTTCGTACATTTGCGCTCGCGCTCCCGGGAGGATGACCAAGGACTCGTACCTGGTCGGGCTGGCCGGAGCCGGGACCGACCCTTCGGCTTCACTGGCGGCTGACCGTGCGGGTGACACCGGCGATCACCGTGGAGGCGAGGATCCAGCCGGTCAGGACGAGGACGTAGGCGAGCAGCTGGTACCAGCCCTGCGGGGCGAACGCGGAGTCCTGACCGAAGGAGATCACCGGCAGCAGCAGGTCGAGCGTGTAGAACACCGGGCTGAACGGCGGTGCCTCGTCCGCCTTCAGCGGCTGCGGGTGGTGCAGCGCGTAGGCGACGGAACCGAGCGCGAGCAGCGACAGCAGCCAGCCGGCGGCGCGCAGCGGACGGAAGCCGTAGCCGACGGTGACGTCCTGGGCCAGGCCCCACATCCGGCCGTACCAGGGCAGGGTGTGCCGGTGCCGGCGCTGCTTGGCGAGCTGCACGAGCCGGGCCGCGTGGTCGTCGCCGACACGGCGGTAGGCGGCTGTCAACTGCTCGTAGGCGTGCGGCACATGGCCGTCACGCTCCCGCTCCAGCATGGGCAGGCGACGCTCGGCCGGCTCGTGCGGGACGAGCGAGGTGTACGTCAGCTCGCCGAGCAGCACCTCGTCCGGCACCGACTCCGGTTCCAGGAGGAGCACTTCGAGCTGGGCGCGGCGCAGATTGAGGGCGCCCTCCATGGGTGGCCCCTTGCGCAGCCACAGCTCGCCGATGGTCGTGCTGGCGGCCCGCAGCGCCGAACCGCCCGGACTCGACAGGCGGGTGTACGACAGGTCGAGCCGTCCGTTGATGCGGGCGCCGCGCAGGCCCATCCAGCCGCGCACCTCGGCGGACCGGACCAGCATGTCGCCCTCGACGGCGAACGTCTCCGCGTCCAGCGCGGCGCCTTCGGGGCGGCTGAGCCGTGCCTCGTTGAGGTTGACCGACCCGGCGACGGTGGCGCCGTTGAGCCGTATCTGCCCGTGCGTGCGCAGCCCGGGCGCCCACAGGTCCGCGCCGACGGCGGCCTGGTTGAGCTGGAGCACCGGCTCGTCGGCACCGGGCGCGGTCAGCTCCGCGCTCTCCAGGTACAGACTGCCGCCGATCCGGGCCCCGCCCAGCCGCATGACACCGTGGCACCGCGCGCGGGTCAGCCGCACGACGCCGTCGACGTGCATGGCGTGGCCGACGAGGCCGGGCAGGACGGACTCGCTGAGGTTGAGTTCGCGCAGCCGGGCGGCGTAGTACCGCGGGGCCTCCTCGAAGTGGCAGTGCCGCAGCCGCACCGGGTGGTCGATCGTCGCGTACTGCAGGTCGAGCCGGCCCGTGATCCGGGCTCCCGTGAGACTCAGCGACGCTATCTCCCCGTCCTGCCGCGGCCCGTCGAGCAGCAAGGCCCGCAACACCTCGGCGCGTACGGTGCGTTCGACTCCCCAGTCCCGGCCCTCGGCGGGATCGTCGTCGGCCCCGTCCCGGAAGTCCACGGCCTCCCCCCGCGGAAACGCCCGCCACACCCGCTCCTCGGCCGCCGTCAGCTCGTTGATCTCCACCAGCGGGACTCTGACCCGAGGCGGAAGGCGGTGTCAATGCGCCGCTGGGCGCACGTACCCGGCAACAGCCGCCGGTGCCGACGACACAGTGCCCCCGCACCGCTGACCACATCGGTGCGGGGGCACCGGGACGGGCGCCCGGCCGGCGCTAGGGGCGGACGTTCCACTCCGCGATCACCGGGCGGCCGTGTTCCGTCGACAGCCGGCTGACCGTGGCCGTGGCCAGCTGGAACAGCCGGCCCTCGGCGGGCGGCAGGCCCAGGCGGCGGGCGGTGAGGACGCGCAGGAAGTGGGCGTGGGCGACGAGGACCACGTCACCGGTGTCCTCGGCCAGGGCCGCGTCGACGCGGGCCAGGACCCGGTCGGCGCGGGCGCCGGCCTGCTCCGGGGACTCGCCCGGGTGTCCCTCCGGGCCGGGGGGCACGCCGTCGGTCCACAGGTCCCAGTCGGGCCGGGTGCGGTGGATCTCGGCGGTGGTGATGCCCTCGTAGCCGCCGTAGTCCCACTCGTGCAGGTCGGGGTCGGGTACGACCGCGGGTATGCCGGCCAGTTCGGCGGTGCGCAGCGCGCGGCTCAGCGGGCTGGCCAGCGCGCGGGCGTAGGTCCGGCCGGTGAGGAGCGGGGCGAGGGACTTGGCCTGTTCCTCGCCGTGCCCGGTCAGGGGCAGGTCGGTCCAGCTGGTGTGCTGTCCCGACCGGCTCCACTCCGTCTCACCGTGGCGGACCAGCAGGAGGTCCCCCACGGCGGCTCAGCCCTTCTTCTCGACCGCGTGGCCGCCGAACTGGTTGCGCAGCGCGGCGACCATCTTCATCTGCGGCGAGTCGTCCTGCCGGGAGGCGAACCGGGCGAACAGGGAAGCGGTGATCGCCGGGAGCGGCACCGCGTTGTCGATGGCCGCCTCGACGGTCCAGCGGCCCTCGCCGGAGTCCTCCGCGTAGCCGCGCAGCTTCTCCAGGTGCTCGTCGTCGTCCAGGGCGTTGACCGCGAGGTCGAGCAGCCAGGAGCGGATGACGGTGCCCTCCTGCCAGGAGCGGAACACCTCGCGGACGTTGTCCACCGACTTGACCTTCTCCAGCAGTTCCCAGCCCTCGGCGTACGCCTGCATCATGGCGTACTCGATGCCGTTGTGGACCATCTTCGAGAAGTGCCCGGCGCCGACCCGGCCCGCGTGGACGTAGCCGTACGGGCCCTCCGGCTTGAGCGCGTCGAAGATCGGCTTGACCCGGTGCACGTGCTCCTTGTCGCCGCCGACCATGAGCGCGTAGCCGTTCTGCAGACCCCACACGCCGCCGGAGACGCCCGCGTCGACGAAGCCGATGCCCTTGACGCCGAGTTCGGCGGCGTGCTTCTCGTCGTCCGTCCAGCGGGAGTTGCCGCCGTCGACCACCGTGTCGCCCTCGGACAGCAGGTCCTTGAGTTCGTCGATGACCCCCTGGGTGGCGGTGCCGGCCGGGACCATCACCCAGACCGTGCGCGGCGCGTCGAGCTTCTCGACCAGTTCCGCCAGGGACTTGACGTCCGAGACCTCCGGATTGCGGTCGTAGCCGATGACGGTGTGGCCGGCGCGGCGGATCCGCTCGCGCATGTTGCCGCCCATCTTGCCGAGACCGATGAGACCGAGCTGCATGATCAGTTCTCCTGAGCGTTCTTGAGAGTGCGGTAGGCGGCGACGAGGGCTGTGGTGGACGGGTCCAGACCGGGTACGTCCGCACCCTCGGTGAGGGCGGGTTCGACCCGCTTGGCGAGGACCTTGCCCAGCTCCACGCCCCACTGGTCGAAGGAGTCGATGTTCCACACCGCGCCCTGCACGAACACCTTGTGTTCGTAGAGGGCGACCAGCTGGCCGAGCACGGACGGGGTCAGCTCGCGGGCGAGGATCGTGGTGGTGGGGTGGTCGCCGTGGAAGGTGCGGTGCGCCACCTGCTCCTCGGGGACGCCCTCCGCACGGACCTCCTCGGCGGTCTTGCCGAAGGCGAGCGCCTGCGTCTGGGCGAAGAAGTTGGCCATCAGCAGGTCGTGCTGGCCTTGGAGTTCCTCGCTCAGCTCGGGCAGCGGGCGGGCGAAGCCGATGAAGTCGGCCGGGATGACCTTGGTGCCCTGGTGGATCAACTGGTAGTAGGCGTGCTGGCCGTTGGTGCCGGGGGTGCCCCACACGACCGGTCCGGTCTGCCACTCCACCGGCTTGCCGTCACGCTGCACCGACTTGCCGTTGGACTCCATGTCCAGCTGCTGGAGGTACGCCGTGAACTTCGACAGGTAGTGCGAGTACGGCAGCACCGCGTGGGTCTGGGCGTCGAAGAAGTTGTTGTACCAGATGCCCAGCAGGCCCAGCAGCAACGGCGCGTTGGCCTCGGCGGGCGCGGTGCGGAAGTGGTCGTCGACGGTCCGGAAGCCGTCCAGCATCTCGCGGAAGCGGTCCGGGCCGATGGCGATCATCAGGGACAGGCCGATGGCGGAGTCGTACGAGTACCGGCCGCCGACCCAGTCCCAGAACTCGAACATGTTGTCCGGGTCGATGCCGAACTCGGTGACCTTCTCCGCGTTCGTGGACAGCGCCACGAAGTGCCGGGCGACCGCCTTGTCGTCACCGTCGAAGCCGCGCAGCAGCCAGGTGCGCGCCGACGTCGCGTTCGTGATCGTCTCGATCGTGGTGAACGTCTTGGACGCCACGATGAACAGGGTCTCCGCCGGGTCCAGGTCCCGGGTCGCCTCGTGCAGGTCGGAGCCGTCCACGTTCGACACGAACCGGAACGTCATGTCCCGTGCGGTGTACGGGCGCAGCGCCTCGTAGGCCATCGCGGGGCCGAGGTCGGAGCCGCCGATGCCGATGTTGACGACGTTGCGGATCCGCTTGCCGGTGTGGCCGGTCCAGGCGCCGGAGCGGACCCGCTGGGCGAAGTCGCTCATCTTGTCGAGCACGGCGTGCACCTTCGGCACGACGTTCTCGCCGTCGACCTCGACGACCGCGTCCCGTGCGGCGCGCAGCGCGGTGTGCAGGACCGCACGCCGCTCGGTGACGTTGATCTTCTCGCCGCGGAACATCGCGTCCCGCAGCCCGAACACGTCGGTGGCGGCGGCGAGTTCCTGGAGCAGGGACAGGGTCTCATCGGTGATCAGCTGCTTGCTGTAGTCGATGTGCAGGTCGCCGACCCGCACGACGTACCGTCCGGCGCGTCCGGGGTCCGTCGCGAACAGCTCGCGCAGGTGCGGCCGGCCCTTGGCGCGGTGGTCGGCGAGGGCCGTCCACTCGGGCCGGTCGGTGAGCTTCGGGAACTCTGCCATGTCAGGCGTTCTCCTTGCTGGCCTCGCCCTGCAGGGCGATGGCGTACATCTCGTCGGCGTCGAGGCGGCGCAGCTCCTCGGCGATGAGTTCGGAGGTGGGGCGGACCTTCAGGGCGAGGGTGCGCGGCGGCTGGCCGGGCAGGCTCAGCGTGGCGAGCGGGCCCTCGGGCCGGTCGACGACGATCTCACCGTTCGCGGTGCCGAGACGCACGGCCGTCACGAACGGGCCGGCGCTGTGCACCCGCTCCACCTGAACCTTCAGGCGTGCCTCCAGCCAGCGGGCGAGCAGCTCGGCGCTGGGGTTGTCGGCCTCGGCCTCGACGGCCGCCGACGTCACCTTGGCCCGGGCCTGGTCCAGGGCGGCGGCCAGCATCGACCGCCACAGGGTCAGCCGCGTCCAGGCGAGGTCGGTGTCGCCGGGCGCGTAGGTGCGGGCCCGGGCGTCCAGGACCTCCAGGGGCCGCTCGACCGCGTACAGGTCGGTGATCCGGCGCTGGGCGAGCGCGCCCAGGGGGTCCTTGGCGGGAGCCTCGGGGGCCTCCACCGGCCACCACACGACCACCGGGGCGTCCGGCAGCAGCAGCGGCAGGACCACCGAGTCGGCGTGGTCGGACACCTCGCCGTAGGTGCGCAGCACGACCGTCTCGCCGGTGCCGGCCTCCGAGCCGACCCGCACCTCGGCATCCAGCCGCGACGAGGTGCGGTCGCGCAGGGTGCGGGCGTGCCGCTTGATGACGACCAGGGTCCGCGAAGGGTGTTCGCGGGAGGCGTCCTCGGCGGCCTTGAGCGAGTCGTAGGCGTTCTCCTCGTCCGTGACGATCACCATCGTCAGGACCATGCCCACGGCCGGCGTGCCGATGGCGCGGCGGCCCCGCACCAACGCCTTATTGATCTTGCTTGCCGTGGTGTCGGTCAGGTCGATCTTCATGGCCTGCGCCAGCTCCGTCCGTCTCGTGCGAGCATCTCGTCGGCTTCCGTCGGTCCCCAGCTGCCCGACGCGTACTGCGCCGGCCTGCCGTGCGCCGCCCAGTACTCCTCGATCGGGTCGAGGATCTTCCAGGACTCTTCCACTTCCTGGTGACGGGGGAACAAATTGGCGTCGCCGAGCAGCACGTCCAGGATGAGCCGCTCGTACGCCTCCGGGCTCGACTCGGTGAACGACTCGCCGTAGGCGAAGTCCATGGACACGTCCCGGATCTCCATCGAGGTGCCCGGCACCTTCGACCCGAACCGCACGGTCATGCCCTCGTCCGGCTGGACGCGGATGACGATCGCGTTCTGGCCCAGCTCCTCGGTGGCGGTGGAGTCGAACGGCGAGTGCGGGGCCCGCTTGAAGACCACCGCGATCTCGGTCACCCGGCGGCCGAGCCGTTTGCCGGTACGCAGGTAGAAGGGGACGCCCGCCCAGCGGCGGTTGTCGATGCCCAGCTTGATCGCGGCGAAGGTGTCCGTCGTCGACTTGGGGTCGATACCGTCCTCCTGGAGGTAGCCGACGACCTTCTCGCCGCCCTGCCAGCCGGCCGCGTACTGCCCGCGCACGGTGTGGTCGCCGAGGTCCTCCGGCAGCCGGACCGACTTCAGCACCTTCAGCTTCTCGGTGAGCAGCGCCTCCGCGTCGAACGCGATCGGCTCCTCCATGGCGGTCAGCGCCATGAGCTGGAGCAGATGGTTCTGGATGACGTCCCGGGCCGACCCGATGCCGTCGTAGTAGCCGGCCCGGCCGCCGATGCCGATGTCCTCGGCCATGGTGATCTGCACATGGTCGACGTACGACCGGTTCCAGACCGGCTCGTACATCTGGTTGGCGAAGCGCAGCGCCAGGATGTTCTGGACCGTCTCCTTGCCGAGGTAGTGGTCGATCCGGAACACCTGCTCCGGATCGAACACGTCGTGCACGACCCGGTTCAGGTCCTGGGCCGACTTCAGGTCGCGGCCGAACGGCTTCTCGATGACCGCGCGCCGCCAGGAACCCTGGGGCGGGTTCGCCAGGCCGACCTTCTTCAGCTGCTGCACGACCTTGGGGAAGAACTTCGGCGGCACCGACAGGTAGAAGGCGAAGTTGCCGCCGGTGCCGCGGGAGGAGTCCAGCTCGTCGACGGCGTCCTTCAGCTGCTTGAAGGCGGTGTCGTCGTCGAAGTCACCGGGGATGAACCGCATGCCCTCCGCGAGCTGCTGCCACACCTCCTCGCGGAACGGGGTGCGCGAGTGCTCACGGACCGCGTCGTGCACGACCTGCGCGAAGTCCTGGTCCTCCCAGTCCCGGCGGGCGAACCCGACGAGGGAGAAACCCGGCGGCAGCAGGCCACGGTTGGCCAGGTCGTAGACGGCCGGCATCAGCTTCTTGCGGGACAGGTCACCGGTCACCCCGAAGATGACCAGACCCGAGGGCCCGGCGATGCGGGGGAGCCGGCGGTCGCGGGCGTCCCGCAGCGGATTCACCCAGTCGGCGGCCGGGGCCACCGGGACCCGCACCGCCTCGGGTGCGGGTGCCTGGGCGGGGGCGTTCTCGGTCATCAGGCGTCAACTCCCTTGCTCTTCAGGGACATGGCGACGGCGTCCAGCAGTTCCTGCCAGGCCGCCTCGAACTTGGCGACGCCCTCGTCCTCCAGCTGCTGGACGACCTCGTCGTAGGAGATGCCGAGCCGCTCGACGGCGGCCAGGTCGGCACGGGCCTGCTCGTAGCCGCCGGTCACGGTGTCACCGGTGATCTCGCCGTGGTCGGCGACGGCGTTCAAGGTGGCCTCCGGCATGGTGTTCACGGTGCCCGGCGCGACCAGCTCGTCCACGTACAGGGTGTCCTTGTACGCGGGGTCCTTCACGCCGGTGGACGCCCACAGCGGGCGCTGCTCGTTCGGCCCGTCACCGGCCAGCGCGAGCCACCGCTCGCCGGCGAGGACCTCCTCGTACGCCTCGTAGGCGAGGCGAGCGTTGGCCAGGGCCGCGCGGCCCTTGAGGGCCAGGGCCTCGTCGGTGCCGAGGGCGGTGAGCCGCTTGTCGATCTCGGAGTCCACACGGGAGACGAAGAAGGACGCCACCGAGTGAATGGTGGACAGGTCGATGCCGCGCTCGCGGGCCTTCTCCAGGCCGGCCAGGTAGGCGGCCATGACCTCGCGGTAGCGCTCCAGGGAGAAGATCAGGGTCACGTTGACGCTGATGCCGAGGCCGATGACCTCGGTGATCGCCGGGAGGCCCGCCTCGGTCGCCGGAATCTTGATCATCACGTTGGGCCGGTCGACCAGCCAGGCCAGCTGCTTGGCCTCGGCCACGGTGGCCTCGGTGGCGTGGGCCAGGCGCGGATCGACCTCGATGGAGACCCGGCCGTCACGGCCGCCCGAGGTGTCGTACACCGGGCGCAGGACGTCGGCCGCGTCGCGCACGTCGGCGGTCGTCATCATCCGCACGGCCTCGTCGACCGTGACACCGCGTACGGCGAGGTCGGTGAGCTGCTCCTCGTAGCCCTCTCCGGAGCCTATGGCGGCCTGGAAGATGGACGGGTTCGTCGTGACGCCGACGGCACTTCCGCTCGCCACCAGCTCGGCGAGGCTGCCCGAGGTGATCCGCTTGCGCGACAGGTCGTCGAGCCAGATCGACACGCCCTCGTCGGCGAGGCGCTTGAGGGCTCCCGGGGGCGCGATTGCTTCGGTCACAGTGATCATTCTTTCTTCTTGCGTCGGTATTCGTGCGTCGGAGGTGCGTCGGTGGTGCGTCAGTGGTGCGTCGGTGGTGCGTCGGTGTCAGGCGCGCGCGGCGGCGAGCGACTCGCGGGCCGCCGCGGCGATGTTCTCGGGAGTGAAACCGAACTCGGCGAACAGGGTCTTGGCGTCGGCGGAGGCGCCGAAGTGTTCGAGGGAGACGATGCGGCCGGCGTCGCCCACGAACCGGTACCAGGTCAGGCCGATGCCGGCCTCCACGGCGACCCGGGCCTTCACGGCGGGCGGCAGGACCCGCTCGCGGTAGTCCCGGGGCTGCTCCTCGAACCACTCCACGGACGGCATCGACACCACGCGCGTGCCGGTGCCCTCGGCCTCCAGCGCCTCTCGCGCGGCCACGGCCAGGTGCACCTCGGAGCCCGTCGCGATGATGATCACCTCCGGGACCTCCGTCGAGGACTCGCGCAGTACGTAGCCGCCCTTGGCCGCGTCCTCGTTCGGCGCGTACACGGGCACGCCCTGGCGGGTGAGCGCGAGCCCGTGGGGGGCGGGCTGCGTGGCGTGCCTCTTCAGGATCTCGGCCCAGGCGATCGCGGTCTCGTTGGCGTCCGCCGGGCGGACGACGTTCAGACCCGGGATCGCGCGCAGCGAGGCCAGGTGCTCGACCGGCTGGTGGGTCGGGCCGTCCTCGCCGAGGCCGATCGAGTCGTGCGTCCACACGTACGTCACCGGCAGCTGCATCAGCGCCGACATCCGGACCGCGTTGCGCATGTAGTCGGAGAAGACGAGGAAGGTGCCGCCGTAGATCCGGGTGTTGCCGTGCAGGGCGATGCCGTTCATCTCCGCGGCCATGGAGAACTCGCGGATTCCGAAGTGCACGGTACGGCCGTACGGGTCTGCCTCGGGCAGCGGGTTGCCCTTCGGCAGGAAGGAGCTGCCCTTGTCGATGGTGGTGTTGTTGGAGCCGGCCAGGTCGGCGGAGCCGCCCCACAGCTCGGGGACGACCGGGCCGAGGGCCTGGAGCACCTTGCCGGAGGCGGCGCGGGTCGCGACCGACTTGCCCTCCTCGAACACCGGCAGCGCGTCCTGCCAGCCCTCGGGCAGCTCGCCCTTGCTGACGCGGTCGAACAGTTCGGCCCGCTCCGGCCGGACGGTACGCCACTCGGCGATCCGCTTGTCCCAGGCCGCGTGGGCCTCGGCGCCCCGGTCCAGGGCCCGGCGGGTGTGCTCGATGACCTCGTCGGCGACCTCGAAGGTCTGCTCGGGGTCGAAGCCGAGGACGCGCTTGGTGGCGGCGATCTCCTCCTCGCCGAGCGCGGATCCGTGGGACGCCTCGGTGTTCCGCGCGTTCGGGGCGGGCCACGCGATGATCGTGCGCATCGCGACGATCGAGGGCCGCTCGGTCTCGGCCCGCGCGGCCTTCAGCGCCGCGTACAGGGCGGGGACGTCGACGTCGCCGTCGGCGGTGGGCTCGATGCGCTGGGTGTGCCAGCCGTACGCCTCGTACCGCTTCAGCACGTCCTCGGAGAAGGCGGTCGCGGTGTCGCCCTCGATGGAGATGTGGTTGTCGTCGTAGAGGAAGACCAGGTTGCCCAGCTTCTGGTGGCCGGCCAGCGAGGACGCCTCGGCGGAGACGCCCTCCTCCAGGTCGCCGTCGGAGACGATCGCCCAGATCATGTGGTCGAAGGGGGAGGTGCCCTCAGGGGCGTCCGGGTCGAACAGGCCGCGCTCGTAACGGGCGGCCATCGCCATGCCGACGGCGTTGGCGACCCCCTGGCCGAGCGGCCCGGTGGTGGTCTCCACACCCGCGGTGTGCCCGTACTCGGGGTGGCCCGGCGTCTTCGAGCCCTGCGTCCGGAACGCCTTCAGGTCGTCCAGCTCCAGCTCGTACCCGGCGAGGAAGAGCTGGGTGTAGAGGGTCAGCGAGGTGTGACCGGGGGAGAGGACGAAACGGTCACGGCCGGTCCACTCGGGGTCCGCGGGGTCGTGTCGCATCACCTTCTGAAAGAGCGTGTACGCGGCAGGTGCCAGGCTCATCGCGGTGCCCGGGTGCCCGTTGCCCACCTTCTGCACCGCGTCGGCCGCCAGAAGTCGGGCGGTGTCCACGGCACGCCGGTCGAGGTCGGTCCACTCGAAGTCGTCGGAAGTCTGCGTGGTCATCTTCAAGAAATCCTCGTTCGGTGCGGGAAAGCTGGCCTGACGCGTTCAAACTTAAAAGTCTGACTTTTTCGAGGGAAGGTCGGGGTGTGTCAGCCTGTGGTGAATCTGGGACAGTGATCACGCGACCGAGGCGGCACGAAGAGGACATGACCGACAGAACGCAGCGAGCCGCCGACAAGGACAGCGGCGACACCGGCTCCGGCGACACGGATTCCAAGGCCACCGGCTCCGGCGGCACGGACTCCAGGGGCACCGGCTCCGGCGGCACGGATTCCAGGGACACCGGCTCCGGCGGCACGGGCTTCGGTGCCACCGGCTCCAGGGACACCGGCTCCGGCGCCACCGGCGGCGACGGGAACGCGGACCGCGACCGGATCAGAACCTTCCCCTTCCCGGCCGAGCTGGCCGTCGGCGGTGTGGGCATGCAGATGGGCCCGATGGGCACCGACCGAACCTGGCACGCCCACGCCCCTCTCCACCGCGTCCACCGCATCGACTTCCACGTGGTCATGCTCTTCACCGACGGCCCCGTGCGGCACATGATCGACTTCGCCGAGTACGAGGCCACAGCCGGTGACGTGCTGTGGATCCGCCCCGGACAGGTCCACCGCTTCTCCCGGGATAGCGTGTACCGCGGAACCGTCCTGACCATGCAGCCCGGCTTCCTGCCCCGCTCCACCGTCGAGGCCACCGGCCTGTACCGCTACGACCTGCCGCCCCTGCTGCACCCCGAACCGGCGCAGCTCACCGCGCTGCGGACCGCCCTCGACCAGCTCCACCGCGAGTACGAGGACACCGTCACGCTCCCGCTCAGCCTGCACGCGGCCGTCCTGCGGCACACGCTGACCGCGTTCCTGCTGCGCCTCGCCCATCTCGCCGCAAGTTCGGCGCGGACCTCCCGGCAGCAGACCGACAGCACCTTCACCCGCTTCCGGGACGCCGTCGAGCAGGGCTTCGCCACCAACCACAGTGTCAGCGCCTACGCCGACGCCCTCGGATACTCCCGCCGCACCCTGGTCCGCGCCGTCCGCGCGGCCACCGGCGAGACGCCGAAGGGATTCATCGACAAACGCGTCGTCCTGGAAGCCAAACGCCTGCTCGCCCACACGGACCTGCCGATCGGCCGGGTCGGGGCGGCCGTCGGCTTTCCCGACGCGGCGAACTTCTCCAAGTTCTTCCACCTGCACACAGGCCAGACCCCGGTGGCCTTCCGGGCGGAGCTGCGCTAGCTGCCTGACCACGTACTCGCGGGCCAGTGCAGCTGGGAGTTCCGCCGGGTGTACACGACCTGGGCGCCCACGCGGTGACGAAGCCGCCCACGGCCGATACGAACCGGCGCCGGGCGACATCGTGCCCGAGGACCCGTCCGGCCAGTTCCGGCACCGTGACGCCGGCCCGCTCGGCTTCCTCAACGAGGGCGTCGTACGCCGCGTCGTCAACCGGTAACTGAATCTCTCGGGCCGCGGCAGCAGCCGTCCGCGCTCCCCGTACCTCGAGGAGCGAGCCCGTTCGGCTGCGGTCACGCGTATGCGGCGACCGCGGCGAAGTAGATGGCCAGAGCGGTTGCGGCCGCGGCCGCCCCGGCGAGGATCGCCTGCGGAACCCCGGTGCCAGTGCGGTGGGTGAGGACTCCTGCGGCAAAACCGATGTTCGTAGCGGTGGACAGGGCGAGCAGCAGGGACAGGATCTGAAGTCGGCTCATCGCGTGAACTCCCCATGAGTCTCTGGCCGGCCCAGGACGGGCCGTACGGGACGAGTTCGACATTGGCTGTCCAGGGAGTTGTCCCACGAGAGCCTTGGGTAAATGACCAGCAGAGACAGAGGAGGCGCAGGTCAACGCTACGCTACTGGCGCGTCGACGGCGGGCGTCCAACGGCTGCTTGAGAGTGGGTTGGACACTGAGTGTGGGTATCAGGATCGCAGGGGGATGGTGCGATGACACGTCCGGTACAGCGGGACCCGCAATACGCCGAGCTGATGGCCGCACTGGCTGATTTCCACAGTGAGCACCTGGAAGGCAGGGTGGGACTGCGTGAACTGGCCAAGGCTGCCGGGGTGGGACGCCAGACCGTCTCGAATTGGTTAGGGCAAAGAACCATTCCCGCAGAGGCTGATCGGCTGCTCATGATGGTGCAGGTCATCGGGGAAGAGGCCAAGGACGCTGGGGTGGGCGACGGCGCGGAGGCTGCCGCGCTATTCGACAAGCGGGTGTGGCGACGCGCCCACACAGCGGAGGTGCAAAGGCATACCGAGGGAACGACGCAGGCTGGGCAGGCTGCCCGGGCCCGGAGGATCTTGGAACGGATGCTCCCGGGGACTTTGCTGAGTGAGGTGAACGAACCGCGCACCCTGGAGGTACACCAGGCCATCGAGTCGCCTGTTTCGGGCCTGCCGGGGCTTACGGCCTACGTCTCACGCGAGCACGACCGCCAGCTGGCGAAGGCGGTGACAGAGGCTGCCGCCGGCAAAAGCCGGATCGCGGTACTGGTGGGCGGATCCTCGACGGGTAAGACGCGAGCCTGCTGGGAAGCCCTGAACCTGCTACGTGAGCAGAGTGAACCCTGGCGGCTCTGGCATCCCATGACGCCGAAGGCTCTCTTGGCCGGAGGGGACGACATCGCCCCGCGCACCGTGATCTGGCTCAACGAGGCTCAGCGGTACCTGGAGCACAGTGAGGAGGCCGCCGCGGCCTTGCGGGATCTGCTGCGGGATCCGGGACGTGGGCCGGTCCTTGGGCTGGCCACACTCTGGCCCGATCACTGGGACACCCTGGTGACCCGGGCTGCGCCTGACCGGCACCCCCACGCTCGGGAACTCCTCGACGGGCACAAGATCCACGTGCCGGACGCATTCACCGAAACCGACCTGGCCGTTCTGGCCACCCATACTGAGCGTGACCCGCGCCTGGAGGAAGCTGCTGCGCAGGCCCGTGATGGTCACATCACCCAGTATCTCGCCGGCGTGCCGGCCCTGATGGATCGCTACGAGTCGGCCCCGCCCGCCACCAAGGCGCTCATCCATGCCGCCATGGATGCTCGCCGCCTCGGCGCCGGACCGCGCATCCCCCTGGCGTGGCTGGCTGATGCCGCCCCCGGCTACCTCACGGCAGACCAGTGGCGGGGAAGCAGCAAGGACTGGTTGGAACAAGCCTTCAGTTACGTCGAGAAACCTTGCAAAGGAATTCCCGGCATCCTCACGTTGGACAAGCCCGACGCCCCCCGCAATCAGCGCCGACGTTCAAAGCCGGCACGCTCCAGCGCCGAGGCGCCTGACAGGTCAGGACGGGAGAAGCTGTTCGTCCTCGCTGACTATCTGGAACAACATGGCCGACGTGACCGCGCGGACACGGTCCCCCCGATCGACTTCTGGACTGCAGCGGCCCACCATGCCTGCCACGCTGACCTGGCAGCCCTTGGTGACGCTGCGTCGAAACGCGGTCTGGCCATGGACGGCGCTCAGCTGTACAAGAAGGCAGCACGGCAGGGCAGCCTGGATGCTGCATGCTCCCTCCTCCGCATCCTTCACGACGTTGAGCCTGAGGATCTTCGTCCCATTCAGTGGATCAGCTCTCGGATTGCCCTCGACGACCCGGCCATGGTCCGCACACTTCTGGAGAGCCTGCAAAACGCCCAGGCGTATTCGCAGATGACCGCCTTGGCTGAACGGGTCGCCACCGAAGCCGTCCTCACGAACCCGGCCAGCCTGGCCGGGATCTTGGACGTCCTGCGGGAGGCCAAAGCGCACCCACAGATCGTTGCCTTGCTGGACCGCAACCCCGCTGCTGCGGTCGACCTCGACGACCCAGCCGGATTGGCAGGCCTACTGAGCAGCCTGTTCAGCATCCAGTACACCGCAGGGGGAGCAGACACCGGCCAGCAGATCACCGTCTTGGCTGAGCGGGCCGCCGACGAAGTCGTCCTCGATGATCCGACTGCAGTGGCCAAGCTCCTGAGCAGCCTGAGCCACAGGGAAACGCACGCGTACGCCAGGGATCTCGCTGCGCGAGCCGCCGCCGAGGCTACCCTCACCACACCGAGCGCCGTTGTCGAACTCATGAGCAGCATGAGGTGGTCCCAGGCGTACGCGCAGATCAAGGTCTTGGCTGAGCGCGCCATCGACCGGGTCGCCCTGGACGATCCGGCTGCGGCGGTCGAACTCATGGACACCTTGAGCTGGGAGCGAGCGTATCCGCAGAGCACGGCTCTGGGTGAGTGGGTCGCCGCGCGGGCACCTCTGGATGCCCCGGACACCGTGGCCAAGCTGCTGCACAACTTCCGCAAGGCCGGAGCCCACCCCCAGATGACCGCCCTGCTGGACCGCAACCCCGCCGGTCAGGTTTCCCTCAAAGACCCTGCGGCAGTGGCCCTACTACTGGAGCGTCTGCGGGAGGCCGAAGCGCACTCCCAGATCGCCACATTACTGGACCGGCTAAGCGCCGGTGACATCGACTTCAATGATGGCTGGGCTGTCGGCAGGCTGTTGGAAAGCCTGCAGGAGGCCGGAGCGCACCCGCAGATGGCTGCACTGGCTGAGCGGGCCGCCGCCGCAGTTCCCCTGCACAAGCCGTATATGGCAGCCAGCCTGCTGAGCGCCTTGACGCGAATCGGCGCCCGCCGGCAGTTCACCGCCGTGGCTCACAATGCCGTTGCCCAGGCCGCTCTCGACGACGCGGCCGCGGTGGACGGCCTGCTCAACACCTTGCGGTGGGCTGAAGCCCCCACGCAGGCCCAGGCCCTGATGGAGCGGGCCGCCGCCCGGTGTCCGGTCAACGACCCGCGCGTTGTGGGCAAGTTGTTGTGGGAGATGGCCTGGACGGGCCACGAACCTTCGTACTGGCTGATCACGGCCGTGCTGGATCGCGATCCGGCAAACCAGGTCGACCTCGAAGACCCAGGTGCTGTGGCCGAACTGCTGTCCGCCATGCGGCGCGTTGACGCGTTTCCGCAGATCACGGCACTGCTGGACCGCAACCCCGCGTCACACGTAGCCCTCGAGAATCCCGCAGCAGTGGCCAAGCTGCTCGACACCCTGTGGTACGTCAAAGCGTATGCGCAGGTCACCGCACTGCTGGACCGCGATCCCTCTGCCGAGGCCGACTGCGAGGACCCATATGCTGTGGCCAAACTGCTGGACAGCCTAGGCAAGACCGAGGCGCACCGGCAGATGGCTGACTTGGCCGAGCGGGCAGCCACCGCAGTCCCCCTGGACGACGCATGCGCTGTGTCCGTCCTGTTGGACAGCCTGCGCGAAGCAGAAGCGCACCCACAGATCATTGCGCTGCTGGACCGCGACCCCGCTTCCCAGGTCGCCCTCGACAATGCCTGGCATGTCGCCCGGCTTCTGCGCAGCCTGCGGCACGCCGAACCCCACCATCCGCAGAACATCGCCTTGGCCGAGCAAGTGGCCGCCCGGGTCACCGTCCAGAATCCATCAGCGGTGGCCGCCGTGCTGGACGCGCTGCGAGAGGCCCGAGCGAGCCCTCAATTGATCGCCTTGACCGAACGCCTTCCCGCGGCAGAAGCGTTCGATCTGTTCACCGAGCATCGCGAGGGATACAGGTTCGGGCGTGAACCCGATGGAAGCGCTGCCTCCCCTTGGAGTTGGGAGAACCTGGAATGACACGCGCGCTCATGATGCATCCGTTTCAGTGAGCAACGCACCTTGAGCAGCGAGTTCACACACGGCCAAGGCTGCTCGTTCCAGGGGGGCGCGCCCCGTGGCCGACGGCCCTGTGCGACCTGGCGGCCCGCAGGCCTCCGGATGAGTGAGCCCAGGGCACCGGACAGCGGTGCGTGGTTCGCGGCGGAGGAAACCACACATCCCTGCTTGGTCATCGACGCGGGCGGCTCACAACGAACCGCAGCTCCGGACGTTCCCACGTGACCTTCGGCGGCGTGGGGGCCACGACGCCGACCCGCTCGGCACCCATGCGGAGGTAGAACCGTTCCGCCGGCGGATTCGACACGACTCGCACATCAGTCAAATCCGCACTCTGCGCCTGGTCGAGCATGTGCTCCATCAAGAGCTTGCCCACCCCCGTCCCCTGCGCCTCGTCGGAGACGAACGCCAAGTCCAACTCGGCGGGATCCAGTATCAGGGAGTAGAAACCAACCAGCTGACCAGCGGTATCGACTGCGGCGAAGACCTGATGCCGCTCGATGTACGCAGCGGTCACCTGGTAGCCGGCGATGACGCTGGCGTACTGGCCGCGGTACGCCTGGGACTCCTGCACCAGAGCTGTGAGCCCCTCGGCATCCATCCCGGTGGCCCGCCTGATCCTTATGCACTCCATGGCATGCAGTATAGGGGTCATGCGGCCAGGAGCCCCTTACGTGGCCTACCGCCTTCCTCCTTCAAAACACGGCCTAGGCCGTTCTGCCGGGAACAGGGCACTGACGCACGCCGCCCACGACGTCACCGGGCGCCTTCTCGGCGGCGACCAGGACCGTGACTCGGTGACCGGCGCCCCGGCCCCTGTCGCACGAAGCCCCTCTCGGACTAGCTCGGCCCGGGGGCAGCCGTCCCCGGGGCGTCCTCGACGTGGCCGGTCACCACCAGGTCGCCGTTCGGGGTGCGCCGCGCGAGGGCACCGGTGCGGAAGTAGCCGTCGCCGGTGAAGGAGCGTGCGCTGTGGCCGGGCGCCCGGTAGTAGCCGCGCACGGTGTACGGACCGCGGGCGAGGAGTTCCCCGCTCTCCCCGTCGGGCACGTCCTTGCCGCCGGTGTCCACGACGCGGATCTCGTCGTCGGGCGAGAGCGGACGGCCCTGCGTGCTGAGCACCGCCTCGTCCGGATCGGCGGGCCGGGTGGCGATGAGCAGCCCCTCAGCCCTGCCGAAGACCTGCTGCAGACGACAGCCCAACGCGGGGCCCATCCGGTCGGCGGTCTCCCGGGGCAACGGGACGCCGCCGACCTGCACGAGACGCAGACTGCTCAAGTCGGCCCCGGCGGTGGGCAGTACGTCGAGCCAGAGCCGGGCGACGGCGGGCACGACCGACGTGATGGTGACCCGCTCCCGTTCGACGGCCGCGAGGCATGCGGCGGGTTCGGGGTCCTCGACCAGTACGACGGTGCCGCCGACGGAGAGGATGCCGACGATGCCGGGACAGCCGAAGGTGAAGTCGGACTCGGCGGGCAGCGCGGCGAGATACACGTCGTTCTCGGTGAGCGACACCGACTCGGCGGCGGCCCGCGCCTGGTAGACGTAGTCGTCGTGGGTGCGCGGTATGAGTTTCGGCGCCTCTGGGGCACCGCCGGAGGGCAGGAAGAACGCGACCTGGCCGGCGCTCTGCGCATGCGCCGCCTCGGGTGGGGAGTCCACGGAACCCAGCGGGAAGTAGTGGCAGCCCGAGGCATCGGTCGTGAGGCCGCCGTACGGTGACTCGGCGCCCGGCGCCTCGAAGGTGAACACCCGCCGCAGGAAAGGACCTTGGGTTGCGATGTCCGCCGCCATCGCCGTGTGGTCGAACCCCCGGTACGCCGAGGGACCGACATAGCCGACGGCCTCGGTGACCCGCACGACGTGGGACACCTCGAAGACGCGGTACGAGAGCGGACAGAGCACCGGGACCGCGCCGACGCGCATCAGCGCGAACACGGTGATGACGAACTCCGCGACGTTCGGCAGCTGGACGACGACCCGTTGCCCGGGCCGCAGACCGCGCAGCCGGAACCCCGCGGCCATGCGGTCCACCCGCCGGTTCAGGTTCGCGTACGTGAGGCGGGTGTCGCCGGCCACGAGCGCGGTCCGCGGCGCGTACGCCAGGGCCCAGCTGCGCAGCAGACTGTCCAGCGTGTCGCCGCGCCAGTGACCGGCCGCCCGGTAGCGGTCGACGAACTCCTCGGGCCAGGGCGTGCAGCCACCGAGCATGGATGCCATTCGCTTCCTTCTGTACGCGTCTCCGGACCGGAAGCCGGGCGGGTCGTGTGAGGGCCATCCAATCCACCGACCTCCCCCGTACACAATGTGCTGTCCCGACCAGGGACGCGCTGGTGTCTCGGTGAAAGGTCCAATACGCGCCGCCGACCAGGCAGAACGGGCCCGGCTCAAGCCGACTGGGCCGCGACGCGACGGCAAAGCGCCGTGACGCCCCGGCCCCGGCTCGGCCGGCCGGCGGTGAGGCGGGCCTGAAAGCCCCTACGGGTTACGGTCGGTGGCGTCGTCATGGCGGCGACGCCAGGGTTGACGTATGCGTGCAGGGCAGCTCCGTCTGCCCTCCCGCGTCGCCGCCGGATCGCCCGGGCCGGCTCAGTGCCCGAAGTCGAACCAGTTCACGTTCACGAAGTCGGCCGGCTGGCCGCTGGTGAACGTGAGGTAGACGTCGTGGGTGCCGGTCACCGCGCCGATGTTGGCGGGGACCGTCCGCCAGGACTGCCAGCCCCCGGTGTCACCGACCGCGAAGCTGCCGACGGGCGCGTTGCCGCGGTTGTCCAGCCGCACCTCCACCACTCCGCTGACCCCGCCCGCCGCACCGCTCGCGACCCGGGCGTAGAACTGCCTCGCCGCCGTGGACCCGAAGTTCACCCCCTTGTACAGCGCCCAGTCCCCGTTCGCGATGTACCCGATGTCCTGGCCGCCGCCCGTGTCCGTGGTGGTCTCGGCGCTGATCCCGGACTGGCTGTCGTAGGACTCGGCCTGGATGGCGCTGTAGGCGTCCCGGTTGCCGGACGGTGGGGGAGTGGTGCCGCCACCACCGGAGGACTGCAGGACCTGCACGTAGTCCACGACCATCGGGTGGCCCGGCTCGGTCCCGCTGTCCGGGCCGCCGCCGAACGCGGCCGGGAAACCGCCGCCCATCGCGACGTTGAGGATGAGGAAATACCCGTGGTTCGTCGCGTTCGCCCACGTCGTCGCGTCGACCTGGTTGGCCCTCACCGTGTGGAAGTTGACGCCGTCGAGGTAGAAGCGGATCTCCTCGGGACCGGTCGAGCGGTCCCACTCCATCGCGTACGTGTGGAAGCCGGCCTGGCAGGTGGCGCCGGTGCACGAGGTGGAGTTGCCGATGCCGGAGGTCTCGTTGCACGGGCCGCCCGGGTTGGTGCCGCAGTGCATCGTGGCCCAGTCGGTGTTCAGACCCTGGACGTTCTCCATGACGTCCAGCTCGCCGATGCCCGGCCAGTTCCAGTAGTTGCCGCGGAACGGGGCGCCGAGCATCCAGAACGCGGGCCAGTAGCCCTTCGCGGCGGCGCCGGTGACGTTCGGCATCTGGATCCGGGCCTGCACCCGCAGCTTCCCGCCGGCCGGGGGCTGGAAGTCGGTGCGCCTGGTCTCGATCCGGCCCGAGGTCCAGTTGCCGGACGCGTCGCGGCGCGGGGTGATGAGCAGGTTGCCGTTCCCGTCCAGCGCGACGTTGGCGGTGCTCGACGTCATCGTCTCCACCTCGCCGGTGCCCCAGTTGGCGGCTCCGCCGGGGTACGAGGTCCCGGTGTCGTACTGCCAGTCGGTCGCGTCGACGCCGGAGCCGGCCGCGCCGTCGAAGTCGTCCGCGAAGACCTGTGTCCAGCCCGAGGGGGGTGCGGGCGCGGCGGCGCCGGCGGGCGTGCCGGCGGCCGTGGCGACGGCCGCGGCCAGGCCGAGCGTGGCCGCGACGGCGACGAACGCGCGCCGCAGCGGGCGGGGTCTGGATGTGCCGGAGGATGCGCTCATGGGGAGCCTCTCGGTACGGGGAGGTGTGCGGGGGTTCGTGAGAGCGCTCCCACCGCCCGGTGAGAGCGCTCTCAAGTGCCGCCAATGTGCTCTCCGCGCGTGTGGTCGTCAAGGCTTGTAACAAGGAAAGTCCCTACCGGGCAGGTGAGTTCACCGGGTGAAGCCGCTGTGCCCCCGCCCGGGCCCCGGCCCGGCGCACCGCGCGTCCCGCGGGACGGGCACGGACCCCGGCCGGTTCCCCGTCCCGCACGCACCGCACGATCCCCTGGCAACGGGACTCCTGGATGAAGCCGCACCGAAGACCCGGCGTGGACTCGACGGCCGCCCGGTGGTCCGCGAGCGCGGCGCCGGTCTGCTAGAAGGGTGCAGGAGGGAAGGAAGGTGCCGGTGTGAGGCTGACGATTCTGGGCGGTGGCGGATTCCGGGTGCCGCTGGTGTACGGCGCGCTGCTGACGGACCGCGCCGAGGGGCGGGTCACCGAGGTCGTGCTGCACGATCTGGACGACCGCCGGCTGCGTGCGGTCTCCCGGGTGCTGGCCGAACAGGCCGCCGGCGTCCCCGACGCACCGGAGGTGTCCGCCACCACCGACCTGGACGCGGCCCTGCGCGGCGCCGACTTCGTCTTCTCCGCCATCCGCGTCGGCGGACTGGAAGGCCGGGCGAACGACGAGCGGGTCGCCCTCGCTGAAGGCGTACTCGGCCAGGAGACCGTCGGCGCGGGCGGGATCGCCTACGGTCTGCGCACGGTCCCCGTGGCGGACGACATCGCCCGGCGGGTGGCCCGTCTCGCCCCGGACGCCTGGGTCATCAACTTCACCAACCCGGCCGGCCTGGTCACCGAGGCCATGTCCCGCCACCTCGGCGACCGCGTCATCGGCATCTGCGACTCGCCGGTCGGCCTCGGGCGCCGTATCGCCCGCGTCCTCGGCGCCGACCCGAAGGCGGCCTTCGTCGACTACGTCGGCCTCAACCACCTCGGCTGGGTGCGCGCCCTGCGCGTGGCGGGACGCGACGAACTGCCGCGCCTGCTGGGCGATCCGGTGCTGCTCGGCTCCTTCGAGGAGGGCCGGCTGTTCGGCGCCGACTGGCTGCGGTCGCTCGGCGCGATCCCCAACGAGTACCTGCACTACTACTACTTCAACCGGGAGACCGTCCGCGCCTACCAGGAGGCCGAGCGGACCCGCGGCGCCTTCCTGCGCGACCAGCAGGCCCGGTTCTACGAGCAGGCCGGCGATCCCGACGTCCGCGCCCTGCAAGCCTGGGACCGCGCCCGCGCGGAACGCGAGGCCACCTACATGGCCGAGAACCGGGAGAGCGCCGGCGCCGGCGAACGCGAGGCCGACGACCTGTCCGGCGGGTACGAGAAGGTGGCCCTGGCCCTGATGCGGGCCATCGCCCGCGACGAACGCACCACCCTGATCCTCAACGTCCGCAACCGCTCCACCCTGACCGCCCTCGACGCCGACGCGGTCATCGAGGTGCCGTGCCTGGTCGACGCGAGCGGTGCCCACCCGCTCGCCGCCGATCCGCTGCCCGGCCATGCCACCGGCCTGGTGTGTGCGGTCAAGGCCGTGGAGCGCGAGGTGCTCGCCGCCGCCGAGTCCGGCTCCCGGGCGACCGCCGTGACGGCCTTCGCGCTGCACCCGCTGGTCGACTCGGTCACCGTGGCCCGCAGACTGGTCGAGGGCTACACCGAGGTCCACCCGGGCCTGGCCTACCTGAGGTGACAACGGAGGGCCGCCGCGCCGAACGGCCCGCCGCCGTGACCGGCCGTGACCGAGGTGAACCCTCAGTGCGTGGGGGCGACGAGCGGCGAGGGAGCCCGCCCCCGGAACGCGCCTTCACCGACGGCCCGGATTCACCGACGGCCCGGATTCACCCACGGCCCGGATTCACCCACGGCCCGGACCGGCACGCCTAGAGCGGCAGCACCTCGGCCGCGGTGACCGCCTGCGCGGGCGCGGGCACCGCCGGCAGCAGAACCCCGGCCGACTCCACCCGCTGCCGCGGAAGCACCGCGGGCGCCAGCGGGCGCGGTCCGGACACCACCGTGTAGTCCTGGCCCAGGAAGGGTGGCTCGATCATCCCCGGGTCCTCGCCCAGCGCCAGTTGCACGGCTGCCCAGGGCACGTTCACCCCGCAGAGCGACAGCTGATGCAGACCTCCGGCGGGCCTCGTGTTGACGTCCAGCAGCACCGGACGGTCACCGAGCATCCGGAACTGGATGTTGGACAGATGGTGCAGTCCGAAGCCCTCCGCGATCAGCCGGGCCGGTGCCAGCCACCGCTCGTCCAGGGTGAAGCCCCGGCGGCGGCCGTTCTTGGTGCGGCCCACCGCGAGCCGCACCCGGTTGTCCGGCCCGGTCAGGCAGTCGACGGAGACCTCGGGCTGCTCCAGACGCGGCATCACCAGCCAGTCCACGGGCTCCTCGGCCCGCCGCAGCGCTTCGACGACCAGGTCGAGCTGGACGTGCGGGCCCGGGAAGCCGGTCAGGTGCAGCAGCGAGAAGGGGGCCCGGGTGATCATCCGGAAGCCCACTCCGCCCGCGCCGGCGGCCGGCTTGAAACAGGCCCGGTGCCCGGCTGCCTCCAACTCGTCGACGGCACTGATCAGTTCGTCCGCCGTGCGGACCCGCCACCACGGCGGTACCGGGACGCCCACCGAGCGCACTGCCTCGTACGCGGTCGCCTTGTCCTCGAACACGGCGATCGCCTGGGGCGTCGGCGCCAGCAGCGCCGTCCCGGCCGCCGCGAACTCGGCCCGGTGCGCCACGACCGCGGCCTGGTGCAGCCGGGGCACGAACACGTCGATGCCCCGCCGGACGCACTGGTCGAGGGCGTACTCGGCGTACGCCGCCGGGGACAGGCCCTCCGGCTCCAGCTCGGCGGTGTCGGCGGCGGCCAGCACGGGAGAGTCGGGGTCAGCATGCGTGGCATGGATCTCCACCGCGCGGTCGCCGGGATTTCTCCGCAGCTGATCCATGAAGAACACGTTCTCCGCGTACGTGCGGTTGAGCCAGACGCGTACGCGAGAGAGCATGCAGGCCGCCTTTCGGGGGGTGTGCGGGCAGGGCGAAGCGGCCCGTGCCCGGGCAGGAGGGAGGAAGGGTCACCAAACGGCCCTGGGAAAAGGGGAGTAGGGGCGCCGGTGTCGGGGCGATCATACGGCTATCGGAACCCGCCTCGTGCAACGCGAGTGTTACGGATTTCCGGACACCGGGCGGCACCGGCCGGGGACCGGCCCCTCGGGTCGTGGACGGGGAGCCCGGCTCCATGTGGCTGTCCGGGTGTGCCCGCCGTTGATCTCGGTGCGCTGGAACCGTCGTGATCCGGCCATCCTCGGGCCGTGAGACCGGCTCTTCCCGCACCGGCGACGACCTGGAGCACCGCTGCCCGGGCCCCTTCGGCGCTTCTCCGGCCGGTGCGCGCGGCGGCGCGCGGGTACCGGCACGGCAGGGCTGAGCCGGCATCGCCTCCGCGGGGCGGCGGGGGCCACGGCCCCGCTGCCGCCGGAAGCTGACACTCGGCCAGACGGCTCTTGTCCCGGGCCCGCCGGATGTGTTCTTGTGGTGGCATCGGATGATCGGAAGGGGTGTGCGCAGTGGAGTCGACGGCCGGGGCCGGACAGCTGCTGGCCATCAGCGATCTGCACATCAGCTACCCGGAGAACCGCGCCCTGGTCGAGGGCATGCGTCCGGAGAGCGACGACGACTGGCTGATCGTGGCCGGTGACGTCGCGGAGACCGTCGCCGACGTCCGCTGGGCCCTCGGCACGCTCGCGAGCCGCTTCCGCAAGGTGCTGTGGGCACCCGGCAACCACGAGCTGTGGACGCATCCGAGCGACCCGGTCACCCTGCGCGGAGTCGCCCGCTACGAGCACCTGGTCGAGGTGTGCCGGCAGCTGGGCGTCGTCACCCCCGAGGACCCCTACCCCATCTGGCGCGGCGCCGGCGGCCCGGTCGTCGTCGCCCCCCTGTTCCTCCTGTACGACTACTCGTTCCTGCCGCCCGACTGCGCGACCAAGGCGGAGGGCCTGGCCTACGCGGAGCGCACGGGCATCGTCTGCAACGACGAGTTCCTGCTGCACCCCGACCCCTATCCGACCCGTGAGGCATGGTGCCGGGCGCGGGTCGCGGAGACCGAGCGCAGGCTCGCCGAGCTGCCCGAGGACCTCCCGACCGTGCTGGCCGGCCACTACCCGCTGGACCGGCACCCCACCGAGATCCTGTGGCACCCCGAGTTCGCCATGTGGTGCGGTACCGGGCTGACCGCAGACTGGCACCGCCGGTTCCGGGTCGCCACCATGGTCTACGGCCATCTGCACATCCCCCGTACCACCTTGCACGACGGAGTCCGCTTCATGGAGGTCTCCGTGGGATACCCGCGCGAGTGGCGCAAGCGCCCGGATGCCCCCGGAAGGCTGCGCCGCATCCTGCCGATGGAGGTCGAAGCAGGTGATCGAGGAGCTGTTCCCGGAGTCGGTCGTGGCCGTGGAGGCGCACAGTGACGACCCGTTGTGGGACGCCCCGCTCTTTCCGGCGGAGGAAGCGCTCGTCGAGCGCGCGGTGACCAAGCGACGCCGGGAGTTCGCCGCCGTCCGCGGCTGTGCCCGCAGCGCCATGGAGAAGCTCGGCGTGCCCCCGCAGGCCGTGGTCAGCGGCGAGCGGGGCGCCCCGCAGTGGCCGGCCGGGCTGGTCGGCAGCATGACCCACTGCGCGGACTACTGCGCCGCCGCGCTGGTCCGCGCCGCCGACCTCGCCTCCCTCGGCGTCGACGCCGAGCCGCACGGCCCGCTCCCGGAGGGCGTCGGCCTCTCCGTCTTCCTGCCCGCCGAGTCCGCGCGGCTCGACCGGCTGGCCGCACGGTGGCCCGCCGTGCACTGGGACCGGCTCCTGTTCAGCGCCAAGGAGTCCGTCTACAAGGCGTGGTTCCCGCTCACCCGCAAGTGGCTGGACTTCTCCGAGGCCGACATCACCCTGCTCCCGGACACCGACCGCGCCTCACGCGGCACCCTGCGCGCCGAACTCCTCGTCCCCGGCCCCGTGGTCGGCGGCCGGCCGCTCCAGGTCTTCGAGGGGCGGTGGGCCGTGAGCGACGAAGTGGTGGCCACATCCGTCGTCATACCGCACACCTCCGCCGCCGCCCCGAGTCCCTGACGGTCCGGCCCATCGCCGCGCGAGGTGCCTGACGGCCCGTCGCCGCCCCGCGTCACGGCGGCCCGCCGCCGCGGGACGTGCCTGACGGCCCCCTACGGCCCGGCGCCGTCGTGGTCCCGTGCGGACGACGGCGGCGGCGCGCACCCGGCCGCGCCTTCGGCGGAGCGGGCGTTCAGGCGGGCGGGCACCAGTGGCGCAGCAGCCGGAAGAACTCCTCCTCGTTGCCGGCGAGTCCCGCCCGGGCCAGCGCCCGTTCCGCCTCGGCGAGCACGCAGGGCGGGACGACGGCGGGCCGGCCGTCGTCCGGTGGGCCGTCGAAAGCGGCCCGCACCGTGTGCAGCAGCCGCAGGTACGCCTGTACGGCGGTGCGCTCACGGTCGGTCAGTACGGCGGTGGGCATCGGTCGGCTCTCCCCGAGTAGGCGTCACGGTCACGCGCCCTGCGGCGCCGTGCACCGCGTCGCACGGCGCACACCCCCAGCTTGCCGCCCACCACTGACAACGCCGTCCGGCTCGGCCCCGGTTCGCCCGCTTGGCCGAGACACCGGCGCGTCCGAAGCCCCTGGTCCGGCCGGGTCAGATAGGGGGAACAGGCCCCGCTGCGCCGGCGGCGCCGTGCCGGCCGGCGGGCCGGTTCAGCCCTGCGGGCCCGGGTATCCCAGGGACGCCTCGATACGGCCGGCCACGCCGTCCCGCTGCACCGCCACCCGCCGCGAGGAACAGGCGAGCCTGGTTCGGCACTTGCTGGCCAGAAGCAGCCCGAACGCCTCGGCGTCCCGCTCCTCGGCGAGGCCGAAGCCGGTACGCGCCGCGACCCGCTGCACCGTCGCCCGCAGCGCCGCCTCGTCGGTGACGTCGGGCAGCAGCCGGGTGGCGGCGCCGACTCCGTTCATGTGGAGCCCGCAGTGGTCGGCGTGCATGTGCCACAGTTCGTGACCGAGAATCACCAACTGGTGGTCCGGGGTGGTCCGTTCCTCCACCACGACGATGTCCCGGTCGGTCAGGTCCAGCCACAGCCCGCTGGCCGTGCCGGGCGGGAAGGCGGCCGTACGCAAGTGCACCGGCCGGCCACGCCGCCGGCTCATCGCCTCGCACAGCGCCCGGCACAGCTCGTCCGGCGGCGCGGGCACAGGCAGGGTCAGGCCGCCCACCAGCGCGTTGCACAGCCGGCGCATGTCCCTGCCGATGCCCACGGTCCTCCGCAAGCTCACGACTCGGGCCGCTTGACGCTCTCCAGGAGCATGTCGAGCCACTCCGCGACCTTGTCCCGGTGCTGGTCGGTGGGCAACTGCGCGGCCCGCCAGGCGATCCCGCGCACTCCGTGGTCCTGGAGCAGCCGCTCCAGCGGATCCTCCGCGGTCTCCACGGCGGCCCGCTCCCGGTCCGCGAGCTTTTGCAGCAACTCCTGCTCGGTGCGCTGCAACGCGCCCGCCAGCGCCTCGGGGTCCTCCGCGGTGAGGAAGCCGGCGTGCACCCGGAAGAAGCGCTGAAGGGCGTCGCAGTGCTCCATGGTCGGCCGCCGGTCGCCGTTGATGAGGGCACCGGCCTGCTGCCGGGACATGCCCGCGCCGTCGGCGATCTCCTGCTGGGTGTAGCGGCGCCCGCCCGGCTTCAGCCGGGTACGGCGCAGCAGGTCCAGGCGCTGCAGGAAGCGGGCCTGGACGTCCGGCTCGCCGGCGGGCCGACCGCTGAGCAGGGCCCTGACCACCGGCTCCGGCACACCGCAGGCGATGGAGAGCCGCCCGACGTCGAAGACCTCGGCATGCGGGACGCCGATGCGGTCGGCGAGCGCGGTGACGCGGGCGACGACGGCCGGCAGCTGGGCGGTCGCCGAGGCGCCCGGATCCTCGTAGCCATCCGTCACCGACAGAACTCCTACGTCTAGAGAGGGGCTTCAGATGCGTCCGTGCTTCTCACGAGCGATCGCCGTGAACTCCCGGGAGAGTAGCCGGTGTCTCGAACCCACATCCAGGTGTCGCCACAACTGTGGCGAATTCCAGCCGTCAACCGGCACGAAATGCCACGATAGTTGACATGACTCTTGCCGGGGCAGCAGGATCGCATCGCCGCGTGAAAGGCCGCATAGGCAAGAGGGGTGACCTCCCGATGGCACATCAGGCAGGAGGGCAGCGGCCGGCACCGCGGCCCGTCCCCGACACTTGCGAGACCCAGGCGTACCTCCAGGACTACGGAGCGCTGCTGGAGTACCTGTCCTGCCCGTCCCTGGTCGTCGACCGCCAGTGGAACGTGGTCATGGCGAACCGCGCGTTCGAGACGTTCTTCTGCCAGGTGCGGCCCCATCCGACGGCCATGCCGGGGGAGAACTTCCTGCGGTTCGTGCTGTTCCACCCCGACGCGGGGGAGGTCCTCGGTGAGCACGAGCCCGGCTGGTGCCTGCCGATGCTGGCCCAGCTCCGGTCCGCGCTGGAGTCCTACGGGCACGACCAGGAACTCCAGGCGGTCCGCCGGGACATCGCCCAGGACCCGATCATGGAGGCCGCCTACCGGCAGGGCCTGCCGCACTGGATCCGGGTCGTGGGCGAGGCGGCGACCCGCCTCGACGGTGCCGTGCGCCTCCTGCACCACCCGGACCCGCGTCGCGGGCGCATCGAGTGCCGCATCGTCGAGGATGCGCCGCGGCCGCTGCGGGAGCTGGGCTACCGGCACCTGACGATGGTGCTGCGCGATCCCCGCCGGCCCGCCGCGGCGGTGCGCCGTCCGCGCCGGTCGCGGGGCGTGGCCTCGCATCTGACGGTCGTCCCGGCGCCCGAGAGCTGACCCGGCGCCGTCGGCGTTCAGGTCGCCGACGGCGCCGGGGGCCCTGCGCCGCCCTCCTCCGCCGGAGCCACACACTTACGCAAGCAGTTTGCATTGATTGCGCTACGCTTGCGGCCATGACGCGACGACTTGCGGAAGTGGCGAAGAAGGTCGGGGTCAGCGAGGCCACGGTCAGCCGGGTGCTCAACGGCAAGCCGGGTGTCTCCGATGCCACCCGGCAGGCGGTCCTGACCGCTCTCGACGTCCTCGGCTACGAGCGCCCCACCCAGCTGCGCGGCGAACGCGCCCGGCTCGTCGGCCTCGTCCTCCCCGAGCTGCAGAACCCCATCTTCCCGGCGTTCGCCGAGGTCATCGGCGGCGCCCTGGCCCAGCTGGGACTGACCCCGGTGCTGTGCACCCAGACCAAGGGCGGGGTGTCGGAGGCGGACTACGTCGAGCTGCTGCTCCACCAACAGGTCTCCGGTGTCGTCTTCGCCGGCGGTCTGTACGCCCAGACCGACGCGCCGCACGACCACTACCGGCTGCTCGCCGAGCGCAACATCCCGGTCGTGCTGGTCAACGCGGCCATCGAACACCTCGGCTTCCCGGGCGTGTCCTGCGACGACGCCGTCGCCGTCGAACAGGCGTGGCGGCACCTGGCCTCCCTCGGCCACGAGCGCATCGGCCTGGTCCTCGGCCCCGGCGACCACGTGCCCTCGGCCCGCAAGCTGGTCGCCGCCCGGGCCGTCGCCGGTGACCTGCCGGAGGAGTTCGTCGCGCGGGCCATGTTCTCCATCGAGGGCGGTCACGCCGCCGCCTCCCGGCTCATCGACCGGGGTGTCACGGGCATCATCTGCGCCTCCGACCCACTGGCGCTCGGCGCGATCCGGGCGGCCCGCCGCAAGGGGTGCGACGTCCCGGGCCGGATCTCCGTCGTCGGCTACGACGACTCGGCGTTCATGAACTGCACCGAACCCCCGCTGACCACCGTCCGGCAGCCGATCGAGGCCATGGGCCGCGCGGCCGTGGAGCTGCTGAACGCGCAGATCGGCGGCACCGCCGTACCCGCCGAGGAGCTGCTGTTCGAGCCGGAACTGGTGGTGCGCGGCTCCACCGCGCAAGCCCCGCGCGACTGAACCCCCCGGGATACAGCTGGCTGTCAAATAATTACAGACTCTGCGCGACATCTTGCGGTCCGATGTCGGCGGTGCTTGAGTGTGCGACGCCCACCGCTCCTGCCCATGAGTGCCATGAGGGGTCCACCGATGAGACACACCGGGTTCCGCCGTACCGTCGTCGCGATAGGCGTCTGTTCCTCCCTCGCCCTCGCCGCCACCGCCTGCGGGTCCGGTGACGACGGGGCGAGCGGCAAGACGCGTATCACCGTCAACTGCGAGCCGCCCAAGAGCGCCAAGGTGGACCGCAGGTTCTTCGAGGAGGACATCGCCTCCTTCGAGCGGCAGAACCCGGACATCGACGTCGTCGCGCACGACGCCTTCCCCTGCCAGGACCCCAAGACCTTCGACGCCAAGCTCGCCGGTGGCCAGATGGAGGACGTGTTCTACACGTACTTCACGGACGCCAGGCACGTGGTCGACGTCAGCCAGGCCGCCGACCTGACGCCGTACCTCAAGGAACTGAAGAGCTACGACACCATCCAGAAGCAGCTGCGGGACATCTACACCGTGGACGGCAAGGTCTACGGCGTCCCGCGCACCGGATACTCCATGGGGCTGATCTACCACCGCGGCCTCTTCGAGAAGGCCGGCCTGGACCCCGACAAGCCCCCGGCGACCTGGGACGAGGTCCGGGCCGCCGCCAAGAAGATCGCCGCCCTCGGCGACGGCACGGTCGGATACGCCGACTACAGCGCGCAGAACCAGGGCGGCTGGCACTTCACCGCCGAGCTGTACTCCCAGGGCGGCGACGTCGTCAGCGCCGACGGCAAGAAGGCCACCGTCGACACCCCCGAGGGTCACGCCGTCCTGCAGAACCTGCACGACATGCGGTGGACCGACGACGCGATGGGCAGCAAACAGCTCCTCGTCATCAACGACGTGCAGCAGCTGATGGGTTCGGGCAAGCTCGGCATGTACCTCTCCGCCCCCGACAACATCCCGATCCTGGTCAAGGAGAAGGGCGGCAACTACAAGGACCTCGCCCTGGCTCCCATGCCGGGCGGCAAGGGCACCCTCATCGGCGGCGACGGCTACATGTTCAACAAGCACGACACACCGGCCCAGATCCGCGCCGGGCTGAAGTGGCTCGACCACATGTTCCTGACCCCGGGCAAGGGCTTCCTCGGCGACTACGCCCGCGCCAAGAAGAACGACGCCCCCGTCGGCCTGCCCGAGCCGCGCCTGTTCACCGGCGCCGCCGACGCCAAGGACCAGCAGGTCAAGAAGGCCAACGCCAACGTCCCGGTGGCCAACTACCAGGCGTTCCTCGACGGCAACCAGCGGCTTCAGCTGAAGATCGAGCCGCCGAACGCACAGCAGATCTACTCGGTCCTCGACTCCGTCGTCTCCGCGGTCCTGACCAAGAAGGACGCCGACATCGACCAGCTGCTGCAGGACGCGTCCGGAAAGATCGACAGCATTCTGGCCCGGAGCTGACCACGATGACGAAGACGGCCGAGCGGCGGCCCGTGACGAAGGCCGCCGCCCATCCGGTCCCTGCCCCGCCCCCACGGGACTTCAGGCGGCGCCGCCTGATCGACCAGGCCCGCGCCTACGGCTTCCTCCTCGGCGGCCTGCTCTGCTTCGCGCTGTTCTCCTGGTACCCGGCGATCCGCGCGGTCGTCATCGCCTTCCAGAAGTACACGCCGGGCTCGGACCCGCAGTGGGTCGGCACCGCCAACTTCACCCGGGTCCTGCACGATCCCGAGTTCACCGCCGCCTGGCGCAACACGCTCACCTTCACCCTGCTCGCGCTGCTCATCGGCTTCGCGATCCCCTTCCTGCTCGCCCTCGTCCTGAACGAGCTGCGGCACGCCAAGGCGTTCTTCCGGGTGGTGGTCTACCTGCCGGTGATGATCCCGCCGGTGGTCAGCGCCCTGCTGTGGAAGTGGTTCTACGACCCGGGGGCCGGCCTCGCCAACGAGGCGCTGCGCTTCCTGCACCTGCCCACGTCCAACTGGTCCAACGGCACCGACACCGCCCTGGTCTCCCTGGTGATCGTCGCCACCTGGGCCAACATGGGCGGCGCCGTCCTCATCTACCTCGCCGCGCTCCAGTCCATCCCCGGCGAGCTGTACGAGGCGGCCGAACTGGACGGCGCCAACCTGCTCCAGCGCGTCCGGCACGTCACGGTCCCGCAGACCCGGTTCGTGATCCTGATGCTGATGCTCCTCCAGATCATCGCCACCATGCAGGTGTTCACCGAACCGTTCGTCATCACCGGCGGCGGCCCGGAGAACGCCACCGTCACCGTTCTCTACCTCATCTACAAGTACGCGTTCCTCTACAACGACTTCGGGGGCGCCTGCGCCCTCAGCGTGATGCTCCTGCTCCTGCTCGGCGTCTTCTCCGCCGTCTACCTGCGGCTCACCCGCTCCGAGGGGGACGCATGAGCGGCACCCGCACCCTGATCTCCCCGGCCACCCTCGCCCGTCCGCGCGGCAAGGCCGTCTACTGGACGGTGTTCGCGGCCGTCGTCGTCCTCTTCGCGCTCGCCTTCCTCTTCCCGGTGTACTGGATGGTGACGGGCGCGCTCAAGTCCCCGGACGAAGTGGCCCGGACGCCGCCGACGGTGATACCGAAGCACTGGAGTCCGGGCGGCTACACCGACGCCTGGGACCTGATGGAGCTGCCGCGGCACCTGATGAACACGGTCGTCCAGGCGGCCGGCGCCTGGGCCTTCCAGCTGGTCTTCTGCACGGCAGCGGCCTACGCCCTGTCCAAGCTGAAGCCCGCCTTCGGCAAGGTGATCCTGGGCGGCATCCTGGCCACCCTCATGGTCCCGGCACAGGCGCTGGTCGTACCCAAGTACCTGACCGTCGCCGACCTGCCGCTGATCCACACCAGCCTGCTCAACGACCCCCTCGCCATCTGGCTGCCGGCGGTCGCCAACGCCTTCAACCTCTACCTGCTCAAACGGTTCTTCGACCAGCTGCCGCGCGATGTGCTGGAGGCCGCCGAGATCGACGGCGCCGGCAAGCTGCGGATCCTGTGGTCCGTCGTCCTGCCCATGTCCCGGCCGGTGCTCGGCGTGGTGTCGATCTTCGCGCTGGTCGCGGTCTGGCAGGACTTCCTGTGGCCGCTGATGGTCTTCTCCGACACCGACGAACAGCCGATCAGCGTGGCCCTGGTCCAGCTCTCGCAGAACATCCAGCTCACCGTGCTCATCGCCGCGATGGTGATCGCCAGCATCCCGATGGTGGCGCTGTTCCTCGTCTTCCAGCGGCACATCATCGCCGGAATCACCGCGGGCAGCACCAAGGGCTGACGCCGACGCCCCGTCTACAGAAAGGCAAGCTCCGTGGGACAGCCCACCCCTGCCCGGAAAGACGCCGATTGGTGGCGCTCCGCCGTCATCTACCAGGTGTACGTCCGCAGTTTCGCGGACGGTGACGGCGACGGCACCGGCGACCTCGCGGGCGTCCGCGCCAAGCTGCCGTATCTGGCCGAACTCGGCGTGGACGCCCTGTGGTTCACCCCCTGGTACCTGTCCCCGCTGAAGGACGGTGGCTACGACGTCGCCGACTACCGGGCCATCGACCCCGCCTTCGGCACCCTCGCGGAGGCGGAGAAACTCATCGCCGAGGCTCGTGAGCTGGGCATCCGCACCATCGTCGACATCGTGCCCAACCACGTCTCCGACCAGCACTCCTGGTTCCGGGCCGCACTCGCCGCCGGTCCGGGCAGCCCCGAGCGCGAGCTGTTCCACTTCCGGCCCGGACGCGGCCCGAACGGCGAACTCCCGCCGAACGACTGGCCGTCGCAGTTCGCCGGCTCCACCGAACCGGTGTGGACCCGGCTGCCCGACGGCGACTGGTACCTCCACCTGTTCACCCCCGAACAGCCCGACCTCAACTGGGCCCACCCGGCGGTCCGCCAGGAGCACGAGGACATCCTGCGCTTCTGGTTCGAGCGGGGTGTCGCCGGCGTCCGCATCGACTCGGCGGCCCTGCTCGTCAAGGACCCAGACCTGACCGACCTCGCCGCGCGCCCGGAGCCGCACCCGTTCGTCGACCGCGACGAACTCCACGACATCTACCGCGCCTGGCGACGCGTGGCCGACGAGTACGACGGAGTCTTCGTCGGCGAGGTCTGGCTCCCCGACGCCGAGCGCTTCGCCCGCTACCTGCGCCCCGACGAACTCCACACCGCCTTCAACTTCTCCTTCCTGACCTGCCCCTGGGACGCCGGCCGGCTGCGCGCCTCGATCGACACCACCCTCGCCGAGCACGCCCCCGTCGGCGCCCCGGCCACCTGGGTGCTGTGCAACCACGACGTCACCCGCACGGTCACCCGGTACGGCCGTGAGGACACCGCCTTCGACTTCGCCACCAAGACCTTCGGCACCCCGACGGACCTGGCGCTGGGCACCCGCAGGGCGCGGGCCGCCGCCCTGCTGTCGCTGGCCCTGCCCGGCGCGGTGTACCTCTACCAGGGGGAGGAGCTGGGCCTGCCGGAGGCCGACATCCCGGTCGACCGCATCCAGGACCCGATGTACTTCCGCTCGCAGGGGGCCGACCCCGGCCGCGACGGCTGCCGGGTCCCGCTGCCGTGGACCGCCGGTGTGCCGTACGCGGGATTCGGCGCGCGGGAGGAGCCGTGGCTGCCGCAGCCGGCCGACTGGCCCTCGTACGCCGTCGACCGGCAGCAGCAGGACCCCCACTCCATGCTCACCCTCTACCGCGAGGCCCTCGTCCGCCGCCCGGAGTTCGGGGACGGCCCGCTGACCTGGCTGCCCGCCCCCGACGGGGTACTCGCCTTCTCCCGCGCGGGCGGAGCGCTCTGCGTGGTCAACCTCTCGGCCGCCCCCGCCGACCTGCCCGCACACTCCCGGCTCCTGCTCAGCAGCGGCCCGCTGGACGACGCGGGCCGGCTGCCGCGGGACACCGCGGCCTGGCTGCGCGCCTGAGCCGCGCCCGCACGCACCTTGCTGTCCCACGCACCCCACCACGAAGGGATCAGCACATGCACAGCAGCACCGCCAGACACGTCAGGCGCATGCCGGCCATCGGGGCGGTCGTCGCCCTCGCCGCCGGAATGCCCGTCATCCTCGCCCCGGCCGCCCACGCGGCGGCGGGGGCCACGCTCCCCTTCACCTCCGTGGAGGCCGAGTCGGCGTCGAGCAACGGGACCAGGATCGGCCCCGACCAGACGCAGGGCACCCTCGCCTCGGAGGCGTCGGGCCGGCAGGCCGTCCGGCTGACGTCCGGGCAGCGGGTGGAGTTCACCGTGCCGCGCGCGTCCAACGCCGTGAACGTCGCCTACAGCGTCCCGGACGGACAGGCCGGTTCGCTCAGCGTGTACGTCAACGGCACCAAGCTCGCCAGGACGCTCCCGGTGACGTCCACGTACTCCTACATCGACACCGGCTGGATCGCCGGCGCCAAGACGCACCACTTCTACGACAACGCCCGGCTGTTGCTCGGGCAGAACGTCCAGGCCTCCGCAACAACTTCCTGCGCAACCAGGGCGACGACTCCCTGGCCATGTGGTCGCTGTACGCCCCGGACACCGACTCCAGCTTCGAGAACAACACCATCTCGCAGCCCAACCTGGCCAACGGCATCGCCGTCTACGGCGGCACCGACATCGCCGTGCGGAACAACCTGATCTCCGACACCAACGCCCTCGGCAGCGGTATCGCCATCTCCAACCAGAAGTTCCTCGACCCCTTCTCGCCGCTGGCGGGCACCATCACGGTCGACGGCAACACACTGGTGCGCACCGGCGCGATCAACCCCAACTGGGGGCACGCCATGGGCGCCCTGCGCGTGGACTCCTACGACAGCGCCGTCAACGCGACCGTCGACATCACCAACACCACGATCACCGACAGCCCCTACAGCGCCTTCGAGTTCGTCTCCGGCGGCGGGCACGGGTACGCCGTCAGGAACGTGAACGTGACCGGGGCGACCGTGCGGAACACGGGCACGGTCGTGGTCCAGGCCGAGGCGCAGGGCGCGGCCACCTTCAAGAACGTCACCGCCACCCAGGTCGGGGCATCCGGCGTGTACAACTGCCCCTACCCCGCGAACTCGGGTTCCTTCACCCTCACCGACGGCGGCGGCAACTCCGGCTGGTCCAGCACCTGGTCGGACTGCTCCAGTTGGCCGCAGCCGGGCCAGGGCACCCCCGCCCCCGATCCCGGCCGCAACCTCGCCAAGGGCCGCCCGGCCACCGCGACCGGTTCCCAGGACGTCTACACGCCGGGCAAGGCGGTCGACGGCGACGCCAACTCCTACTGGGAGTCCGCCAACAACGCCTTCCCGCAGTCCCTGACGGTCGACCTCGGCCAGTCCTACGCCGTGCGCCGCCTGGTGCTGAAGCTGCCGCCGTCCGCGGCCTGGGGAGCCCGCACCCAGACCGTCACCGTGCTCGGCAGCACCGACGGCTCGAACTACTCCACGGTGGCCGGCGCCCAGGGCTACCGCTTCGACCCGGCCACCGGCAACACCGCGACGGTGTCGCTGCCGAGCACCTCCGCTCTGCGCTATCTGCGACTGAGCGTCAGCGCCAACACGGGCTGGCCGGCAGGGCAGCTGAGCGAGGTGGAGGCGTACCTGACCAGCTGAGACGGCCTCCTTCCGGGCCCCGGACCACCCGTCCGGGGCCCGATGCCGTACGCAGCCGTAGGCCGAAATGCTGTGGGTAGATGTCGCTTTGCTGCGGTGATGGACGTTTTTCGCGAAAGTTCCGGCTTTCGTGCCGGTTTCGTGCGCGCGTTGCCTCACGCTCGATACTTCCAGTGGATCAACAAGATCGTCATCCTCCGGGACGGTGCCGACCAGGTCATCGAACGCTCGGTCCGTTGCATAGCCATGGACCCCCGCGTCCACGTCCTCACCCGCGTCCTCACCGGGAACCCCGTCCATCTCGTCCAGACGGCCGAGGAAGTCATCCAGGCCGAGGAGGAGGAGAAGCGCGCCGCCGAGCGCTGAGTGCCCCGCACCGCACGGACCGCCGAGTTTCACATGGGCGCCACCGGACCCTTCCCTGACGTTTGCTGCTCTTGGAACACTCGCTCCGCGCAGATTCCGTCAACTGACGGCATCAGTCACGTCAGGACGAGAGGATCCTCACTCATGACCGAAGTCAACCGGCGGCGCTTCCTCCAGCTCGCGGGTGCCACGACGGCGTTCTCGGCGCTGGCCGGGAGCATCCAGCGCGCGGCGGCCCTGCCCGCCCACTACAGCACCGGATCGGTGGACGATGTCGAGCACATCGTCGTCCTGATGCAGGAAAACCGTTCCTTCGACCACTACTTCGGTTCGCTCCGAGGAGTCCGGGGCTTCGGAGACCCCCGTCCGGTCACGCAGAACGGCAGGTCCGTCTGGAAGCAGTCCGACGGCACGAAGGACATCCTCCCCTTCCACCCGGACGCCGACGACCTGGGTCTGGCCTTCATCCAGGACCTCCCGCACGGCTGGAGCGACACGCACACCGCCTTCAACAACGGCAAGTACGACAAGTGGGTGCCCGCCAAGGGCTCGACGACGATGGCGTACCTGACGCGGGACGACATCCCCTTCCACTACGCCCTGGCGGACGCCTTCACCATCTGCGACGCCTACCACTGCTCCTTCATGGGCTCCACCGACCCCAACCGCTACTACATGTGGACGGGCTACGTCGGCAACGACGGCAAGGGCGGCGGCCCGGTTCTCGGCAACGACGAGAAGGGCTACGGCTGGACGACGTACCCCGAGCGCCTGGAGCAGGCCGGGGTCTCCTGGAAGATCTACCAGGACATCGGCGACGGCCTGGACGCGAACGGTTCCTGGGGCTGGATCTCTGACGCCTACCGCGGCAACTACGGCGACAACTCGCTCCTCTACTTCAACCAGTACCGGGGCGCGAAGCCCGGCGACCCGCTCTACGACAAGGCGCGCACCGGCACCGACGCCCGCAAGGGCGAGGGCTTCTTCGACCAGCTGAAGGCGGACGTCCAGGCGGGCAAGCTGCCCCAGGTCTCCTGGGTCGTCGCCCCCGAGGCGTTCACCGAGCACCCCAACTGGCCCGCCAACTACGGCGCCTGGTACGTCTCCCAGGTCCTGGACGCGCTCACCTCCAACCCCGACGTGTGGGGCAGGACGGCCCTGTTCATCACCTACGACGAGAACGACGGCTTCTTCGACCACGTCGTCCCGCCCTACCCGCCGGCCTCCGCCGCCCAGGGCAGGTCGACGGTGGACCCCGCGCTGGACCTGTTCAAGGGCGACAGCGCCCATGCCGCCGGCCCCTACGGACTCGGCCAGCGGGTGCCGATGCTCGTGGTCTCCCCGTGGAGCAAGGGCGGCTACGTCTGCTCCGAGACCCTCGACCACACCTCGATCATCCGGTTCATCGAGCGTCGCTTCGGTGTCCAGGAGCCGAACATCTCGCCCTGGCGGCGCGCCATATGCGGCGACCTGACCGGCGCCTTCGACTTCTCCCGCCAGGACACCGCACCCGTCGCGCTGCCCTCCACGGCCGGCTACGCGCCGCCGGACCACAGCCGCCACCCGGACTACGTGCCCAAGCCGCCCGCCAAGGGGACCCTGCCCAAGCAGGAGGCGGGCAGCCGGCCCACCCGCCCGCTGAAGTACGCCCCGGTGGTGGACGGTTCGGCGGACACCGCGGCCGGCAAGTTCACGCTCACGTTCGCCTCGGGGGCGAACGCGGGCGCGGCGTTCCTCGTCACGTCCAACAGCCGTACCGACGGCCCCTGGACGTACACCACCGAGGCCGGGAAGACCCTCTCGGACACCTGGAACTCGGTCTACTCCGGCGGCAACTACGACCTCGCCGTGCACGGCCCCAACGGCTTCCTGCGCGTCTTCAAGGGCCGCAACAAGGTCGCCGGCCCCGAGGTCACCGCCCGGCACACGGGCGACGACGTCACACTCACCTTCACCAACAAGGGTTCCGACACCGTCCAGTTGAAGCTGGTCAACGGCTACGGCGGCGGCACGGTCACGGTGACCGTACGGCCCGGCGCGACCGTGCAGCAGACCGTCGCTCTCGCGGCGAGCAAGCGCTGGTACGACCTGACCGTGACCTCCGACGCCGACCCGGCCTTTCTGCGCGGCTTCGCCGGGCACGTGGAGAACGGTCTCGCCGGCGTCAGCGACCCGGCGATCGTCACGGGGTGAACGGGCGATGAACACCGCTCCGTGCGGACTGGTCAGGTACTGGTCACATCAAGGTAGTGTGCCCCGGTGACCACGCAATCGAACACTCCTGCAGGCTGGTACCCGGACCCGCACGGGGCGTCCCAGACGCTCCGCTACTGGGACGGCTCGCAGTGGACCGAGCACACCAACCCGGCCCAGCAGCCCGCCGGGCAGGTTCCGCCGCAGCAGGCCCCGGCCCAGCAGGCCGCCTTCCCGCAGCAGCAGACCGGCGACGCCAAGGTGCAGCGGCAGGTGCAGCAGCAGGCCGGTGTCGCCGCCGGCGGTCCCGGCGGCGGCACCCTCTTCACCGAGCCCGTCCTGGTCGTGAACCAGAAGGCCAAGCTGATCGAGCTGACCAACGAGTACAAGGTCATGGATCAGAACGGCCGGGAGATCGGCTCGGTCACCCAGGTCGGTCAGGGTGTGCTCAAGAAGATCCTGCGCTTCGTCTCCAGCCTCGACCAGTTCATGACCCACAGGCTGGAGATCCGCGACGCCTACGGCCAGCCGCAGCTGCTGCTGACCCGTCCCGCGAAGATCTTCAAGTCCCGGGTGATCGTGACCCGTCCGGACGGCTCGCCGGTCGGCGAGATCGTCCAGAAGAACATGATCGGCAAGATCAACTTCGCGATGACGGCGAACGGCCAGCAGGTCGGCGCGATCAAGGCGGAGAACTGGCGGGCCTGGAACTTCGCGATCGTCGACCACGCGGACAACGAGGTCGCCCGGATCACCAAGACCTGGGAGGGCCTCGCCAAGACGCTCTTCACGACCGCGGACAACTACGTCCTGCAGATCCACTACCAGCTGCCCGAGCCGCTGCTGAGCCTCGTGGTGGCGACGGCGCTGACGGTCGACACCGCGCTGAAGCAGGACGCGCGCGGCTGGGGCTGACCGACGGCCCCTTCGCCCCGGTACGGCGACGGCGGCCGGTGCGCGGATGTCCTCCGCGCACCGGCCGCCGCCGCATGGGGTCTCACAGCGCCGTCAGATGGCCGGGCTGTTCCGGCTGCCGGGGCACGAGCACCGGTTCGGCCGCCGCCGTACCGGGCTCCAGCGCCAGCACCGCCGCCACCGGGTGCTGCTCGTGCCGGTCGTGCTCCTCGCCTCGCTCCCCGTGCCCTGATGCGGGGGCCGTCCGGCTGAGCAGCACCACGCCCCACGAGGCGAGCCCCGCACCGGCCAGGGCCAGCAGCACCCCGCCGGCACCGCCCTGGAGGCCCTGTCCCAGCAGGGTGAGGCCGATCACCGCGGCGGCCACCGGGTTGGCGAGGGTGACCACCGCCAACGGGGCGCCGAGGCCGCCGCGGTAGGCCGTCTGCGACAGCAGCAGCCCGCCGACGGCGAACGCGGCGACGAGCAGGGCGACCACGATCACCTCGGTGCTCAGCGCCGGTCCGGAGCGGTCCGTGGCCGCCACGGTCACCGTCTGGGTGAGCGCGGAGGCGACCCCGGAGGCGAAGCCGGCCGCGGTCGCGTGCCGGAGGCCCGGCCGGGCGCCGGGCCGGGACAGCAGGCCGATCGCGGCAGCCGTCGTACCCGCGACCGCCAGGGCCTCGGTCAGTGACAGCACCCGGGCGGGGGCCGGACCGGAGGCGGTGACCAGCAGCGCGGCCAGCCCGAGCAGCGTGAGCGCCGTACCGCGCCACTCCACGGCGCTGACCCGCCGCCCGGCCGCCCGCGCGCCCAGCGGCACCGCCGCGACCAGCGTGAGCGCGCCCAGCGGCTGTACGACGGTCAGCGAGCCGTACTTCAGGGCGACGACGTGCAGCAGCGCGGCGGCGGCGTTCAGTCCGACCGCCGACCACCACGCGCCGGTGCCCAGCAGCCGCAGCAGACCGGTGCCGGCGCTGTGCGAGGCGAGGCGTTCCTGGGCGACGGCGGCCAGCGCGTAGGCGACGGCAGACACGAGGGACAGGCCGAGGGCGGCCAGGACGGCGGCGCTCATCGGCCCGCTCCCACCAGGACGGGCTCGCGCGTGACCGGCCGGCCGACGGCTCGACCCGCCGTGCCGGCCGTGCGCCGCGGCGGATGGATGAGCGCGAGGGCGACACCGAGCATGGCCGTCGCCACGATCGCGTCGAGCCAGTAGTGGTTCGCGGTGCCCACGATCACCACCAGGGTGATCAGCGGGTGCAGCGACCACAGCCACCGCCACCGCGACCGGCCGGCGGCGATCAGGCCGATCGCCACCATCAGTGCCCAGCCGAAGTGCAGCGAGGGCATCGCCGCGAACTGGTTGGAGAGGTGGTCGCTGGACGGCGGCCCGTACACGGACGGGCCGTAGATCCGCGCCGTGTCCACCAGGCCCGTCCCGGTCAGCATCCGCGGCGGGGCCAGCGGGAAGGTGAACGGCAGGACCAGGGCGGCCGTGGTGACGACCGCGAGCACCCGGCGGGCCCACACGTAGTGCGCGGGCCGGCGCAGGTAGAGCCAGACCAGGAAGGCGAGCGTGGCCGGGAAGTGGACGGTCGCGTAGTAGGTGTTCGCCAGATGGACGAGGGTGTCGCCGTGCAGCAGTGCGGACTGCACGGCGTTCTCGTGGGGGAGGTGCACGGTCCGCTCCAGGTGCCACACACGGCGGGCGTTGTGGAAGGCGTTCCCGGTGTGGCCGGTGGCCAACTGGCGGCCGAGTTTGTAGACCAGGAAGAGTCCGGCGACCAGCAGGAACTCACGTATCAGAGGCGGGCGTGCCGGGATCTCCGGTTGCGCTCCCGCCTCCGCAGGCTCGGTTCGGGCATTCATCCCCCGGCCCCTTCGCTGACGGTGGTGCGTGTGGTGGTGCGTCCTGTGGTGCGAGCGAGCCCCGGTACGGAACAGCGCCTCATCGATACGTTGCCGTACCGATACGCCAGTGTACCGATACGATGGAGTACCGGTACACTTGCGTATCGATTGATGTGCGCCACACTGGACACAGGCACGAGTGAGGGGAAGCAGCGCATGACGTCGCAGGCCGCGGACGAACCGGACACGGTCGTCGCCTCGCGCCGCTCCAAGATCACGCCGGAGCGTGAGCGGGAGTTCTTCGACGCCGTGCTGGAACAGATCCGCGAGTGCGGCTACGACTCCGTCACCATGGAGGGCGTCGCCGCCAGCACCCGGTGCAGCAAGTCCACGCTCTACCGGCAGTGGAAGACCAAGCCGCAGTTCGTCGCCGCGGCGCTGCGCGCCAGCCGCCGGGTGCGGTTCGCCGGCATCGACACCGGGTCGCTCGCCGAGGACCTGCGCCAGGCGGCGCGGGCCGCGGGCGACTGGTCCGGCAAGGACACGCGGCTGCTCCAGGCGCTGGGGCACGCGGTGACGTCGGACCAGGAACTGGCCCAGGCGCTGCGCGAGGCGCTGGTCCACCCGGAGATCGCCGCGCTGGAGGAGATGCTCGACCGAGGGGTGGCCCGGGGCGAGGTTCCCGCGGGGCACCCCGCGCTGGAGTACATCCCCGCCATGATGTTCGGCGTCCTGCGGGTGCGGCCGGTGCTCAACGGCCAGTACGCCGACGCCGACTACCTCGTCCGCTTCGTGGAGGCCGTCGTACTGCCCGCACTCGGACTGAGATGAGACCCAGGCCGCCGTTCACGGGATGACTGAACGGTGACCTGCCCGCGCCGCACCGTGGGGACGGGGGCGGCGCGCACCCCCCGGGGGGGGGGGGGGGGGGGGGGGGGGGGGGGGGGGGGGCCCCCCCCGCCCCCCCCCGGGGGGGGGGGGGGGCGCCCCCCCCCCCCGGGGGGGGGGGGCCCCCCCGGGGGGGGGGGCCCCCCCCCCCCCCCCGACCGTGTCTCAGACGTCCTGGCCGCTCCCGCCGCCGGACGAGACCTTGATGCCCTTGAGGATCTCGTCGACGACGGACAGCTTCTGTCCGACGTCCACGCCGAAGCGGACCACCACGAACTGCTCGGGATCGTTGGGTGAGGGAAAGGCGACGGACTCGACATAGCCGTCGGCGCCCTCGCTGGTGACCGCCTTCCAGCGCACCAGGTAGCCCTTCTGCCCGGCCACCGTCACCGCCTCGGAGGCCAGCACCTGGTGCGAGGTGATGCTGCCGTAGGTCGTGCCGCCGTACGACTGCTTGGCGTTGGCGGCGATGTCCGCCTTCGCGACCGCCTCCGCCGTGTCGTCCTTGATGCCCAGTGCCACCGCCGGAGCGGTGTAGGCGCCGCCCGCGGTGCATGTCTTGGCCGCGTTGCCCGGGCACTTGTAGGAGGTGTCGGACGTCACCTGCGCGCCGACGCTGATCGGCTCCCCGGTCCAGCCCTGCGGCACCGGCAGGCTGATGCCGTTGACCGGGTCCGGTACCGAGCCGCCGCCCTTGACCTTCGGCGCCTCGGACCGGCCCGGGGACGGCGCGCCCCCGCCCGAGCCGCCGGACCCGCCCGAGCCCCCTGAACCGCCGGAGCCTCCGCCGGACCCGCCGAACGGCGCGCCCCCGCCGCCGTCACGACCCTGCTGCGAGCCCGCGCGGTCCCCGCTGCCGCCGTCGTCCTTGGAGAGGGCGTACACGCCGACCCCGATGCTCGCCAGTACCGCGGCCGTCACCGCGACGGCTATGCCCGTGCGCAGCCCGCGCCGGGGCCGGGCCGCGGGCTCGGCTGGATACCCCGGATGTCCGGCGTACCCGGGCTGCGCGCCGTACCCCGCGGCAGCCGCGGGGTACGGGCCGGCCGGTTGAGCCGGCTGGGGAGCGGTCTGTGCCGGGGGACCCCACGGGGCGGCCGCGCCGGCGGGGCGGGTCCGGTCCGTCCATGCCTTGCCGTCCCACCAGCGCTCGGTGGGGGGACCGTCGTTCGTCTGCCCGGGGTCGGGGTACCACCCGGGGGGAGTCACCTGCGTCATGCCCCCACCGTATGAGGCGACGGTGAAAGCGGGATGAGAGGATCCGCCGCCAACCGTGCGGACCGGGACATTTCACCGGGGATTTCTCCGAGTACGCCGTCCACGGCCGCCGTCCACGTCTCCCGAGGCACTGATCGATCGGCGTCGGCTCCCACCACTGTCACCGGGAGATCGCGGACCCCGGAGCCATGTATGCCGGGTTCGGTTTCCGGGCCGGAGCCTCAGCTGGTGGCCAGGGTGCGGCCGAGGAGGGGCAGCAGGCGGTCCCCATGGCGTTGCAGCGCTGCAGGGTCGAAGGCGTCGGTGTCGGACATGGCGAAGCCGTGGACGGTGCCGGGGTAGATCTCGCAGGTGTGGCCGACACCCGCGGCATCCAGCGCCTGGTTGAGCTCGCCGAGGGCCTCGGGCGTCATGTCGCCTTCGGCGTGGCCGAGGTGGATCTGGGCCGTTCCGTGCGGACTCTGCGCCGCATCGACGTCTCCGGGCCTCTCCGAAGTGCCCCGTGCGGGCCTGTGCCGCCTCGACCTCTCCGAGCCTCTCCGAAGTGCCTCCGGCGCTCCCCCCGCACTCGCCCCCGGCGGCCTCACCCCAGGCGCGGTTGACGCTCCGTCCGCTGGTCGGGCCGCGGGCGGTGTCGCCTGCCCGCACCCTCCTTCACCCGGCCGGGCAACAGCTGCCGCGACCGGCCACCACAGGACCGGCCGGACGGCTACGCTCGGTGTCTGTACGTCATTCGGGCGACCTGGGGAGGTAACGGGATGACGGAGGGACGGCCCCCGACGGTCGGCTCGGCTCCCCTGTGGGAGCGGGACGCCGAGATCGCCGTCGTCGCACAGGCACTCGACGCCCTGTGCGCGGACCAGACGTCCGCGGGCAGCGTGCTGGTCCTGCGCGGCGAGGCGGGGCTGGGCAAGACCGCGCTCCTGGCCGAGACCCGCCGTATCGCCGAACGCCGTGGCTGCACCGTCTGGTCCGCCCGCGGCGCCGAGACACTGAAATCCGTCCCGTTCCACGTCGTACGGCAGCTGCTCCAGCCGGCGCTGCTGTCCTTACTGCCCGAGGAGGCCCGCGAGTACCTCGGCGACTGGTACGAGATCGCCGGCCCCGCCCTCGGCATAACCGACCCGCAGGAGGGCAGCGCCGACCCGCAGTACGTCTGCGACGGACTCGTCGCGGCGGTGCGCCGGCTCGCCCGCCGCGAATGGCCGCTGGTGCTGCTCCTCGACGACGCGCACTGGGCGGACCAGGAAACCCTGCGCTGGCTCGCCGCGTTCGCCGAACGCCTGGACGACGTGTCCGTCCTCGTCGTGGTCGCCCGCCGTCCCGGAGACGCCGGCGCGGACAGCGCCCGCCTGCTCGACGCGGTGGCCGAGGCCGCGGGCCGTCCCGTCAACAACCTCAGCGCCCTCACCCCGGACGCCACCGCCGGGCTCACCCGCGCCACCCTCGGCCGGCACGCCGACGACGCGTTCTGCCGCGAGGTCTGGGCCGTCACCGGCGGCAATCCCTACGACACCGTCGAACTCCTCGCCAAGGTGCAGTCCAGCGAGCTTCAGCCCGTCGAGGCCCAGGCCGGGGAACTGCGCGCGCTCAACCGCGAGGCCCGCGGCGGCGGACTGGTCGACCGGCTCAAGGGACTCGGTCTGGAGGCCACCCGGTTCGCCTGGGCCGCCGCCATCCTCGGCACCGGCATCACCGTCGACATGGTCGCCCGTCTCGCCACCATGAACGACGAGCTGGCCCGGCACTGCGCCGAACTCCTCTGCGACGGCCGCATCCTCACCGCGCCCGACCCGTCCGCCGGCGCCGAACGGGACGCGGAAGAGCTGGAGTTCGTCCACCCGCTCATCGCCACCGCCGTCTACCACTCCATCCCGCCCGGCGTGTGCACCGCGATGCACGGCGTCGCCGCGCAGATCATCACCGAGCTGGGCCGCGGTGCCGCCGAGGCCGCGCGGCACCTGCTGAAGGTGCACCCGGACGACGACGAGGAACTCGTCGAGCAGCTGCGCGAAGCCGCCCGCGAACACCTCGCCGTCGGCGCGCCGGACGCGGCCCGCCGCTGCCTGGAACGCGCGCTGGAGGAGCCGCCCCGGCCCGAGGTGCACGCGCACGTCCTGTACGAACTGGGCTGCGCCACCCTCCTGACCAACCCCGCGGGCACCATAGACTAGTTGCAGAGCGCGCTCGGCATGTCCGGCCTCGACGGGGACGACCGGGTCGACGCCGTCGTCCGCCTCTCCCAGGCGCTGCTCCACAACGACCAGCTGGAGGAGGCCGTTCGCACGGTCGAGGCCGAAGCCGCCCGGCACGAGGCGGGCTCCGTCCGGATGCGGCTGCAGGCGTTCCAGTTCATGTGGGAGGGCATCCACGGCGAGACCGTCTCCCCGGCCCGCTCCCGGCGGCTGGCCGAGCTGGCGAGCACCTGCACCGGCCGCGACAACGCCGAACGCGCCCTGCTCATCCTGCGCGGCTTCGACGCCATGACCCACGGCGAGAGCGCCGACGTGGTCATCGAACTGTGCGACCGCGCCCTCGTCAACGGCCGCCTCGCGCCCGGCCTCGGCTGGACCGACCCCGAGTGGGGCATGGAACTGCTGATGATGCTCGGCAGCGCGTACGCCTACGCCGACCGGCTCGACCGCGCGGAAAGCCTGTTCGCCGAGGCCCGGCGCGTCTACACCTCGGCCGGCTGGCGCGGCGGCCATCTCTCCCTGGCCAACGCCTTCCTCGGGCTCGCCTACCGCAGACAGGGCCGGTTGCGCGACGCCGAGTCCACCCTGCGCGAGGGCCTGGTCCTCGCCGAACGGGTCGGCCGCCGCCTGCCGTTGTACTGGTCGTCCACCTGCGGCCTGGTCGACACCCTGCTGGCGCGCGGGCGGGTCGCGGAGGCGTGGTCGGTCGCCGAACAGTACGGTTTCGCGCCGCCGTACCCGTCCACCATCGTGCTGCCCGACATCCGCTCCGTACGCGGCCGGCTGCTGCTCGCCGTCGGCCGTACCGAGGAGGGCGTCAACGAACTGGAGGCCGCCGAGAAGACCGCCGCCTCCCGCGGCGGTCACAACCCGGTCCTCGCACCCTGGTCCGTCGACCTGGCCAAGGCCCTCGCCGGGCAGGACCCGGCCCGTGCCGCCCAGCTCGCGGCCGACGCCCGCCGGCAGGCCGAGCGGTTCGGCACGGACACCGCCATCGGCGAGGCATTGCGCTGCGCCGCCGCCCTGGAGACGGGGCAGCGCGCGGTACAGCTCGCCGCCCGCGCCGTGACGTACCTGGAGGCATCGCCCTGCCAGTTCGAACACGCGGCGGCCCGCGTCGAGTACGGCATCGCCGCCCGCTCGATCGCGGAACTCAACCGGGGCCTCGACCTCGCCCGCGCCTGCGGCGCGGAGGGTCTGGTGGCCCAGGCACGGGAGGTGCTGGAGACGGGGCGGGGCCTGCACTGACCCGCCGTCGGCCGCCCGGCGCACGACCGCCGAACCGGCGCCGCCGCACGGTCGTCGCCACATCGCCGCCACGGGGCGCCGGTTGTCGGCCCGGGGGCCGGCGGCACATGCCGGGTCCCGTCGTAGCCCACCCCCCGTCGGACGCCCGGGGCCTGGAGACGGCACCCCGGCGTCCCGTCGGCGACGGACTCGCACGGGCTGATCCCGCGGGCCGGACCACCCGAAGTCCTGGAAGCGGGCGGTGAACGCTGTCCGCCGAGGAACAGGCCCTGTTCCTCGATCTGATCCGCAGGGTCGCGGACGCGGCCGAGGACCTGCGCAACCCGGCCGAGCCGACGGCCGCCCTGGGCTGATCGCACCCGTACGGGCGCCGCCCCCACATGACCCGGTTCCCTCCCGGCGCCGGCTTCTCGCAGTGCGGGCTTCGTCCGGGGCGGCTTCCTGGCGCCGGTACGCGTCCTTGCCGGTACGACGAGCACGGGTGCGCTCCCCGGGCTCGTCGCCGGCCACACCCGGTCGCCGCCGGTCCGGCGGGGGCCGGGGTTCGACGGTGGCGGGCACGGGTACCCGGCGGCCACCCACCGGACGCGCGGCGGGCACGGGCACCCGGACGCCACCGCACACGGGACGCAGTCGCACGTGAGCAAGGGAGCGCGATCCATGAAGGCAGTCACCTGGCAGGGCAAGCGGGACGTCCGGGTGGAGGACGTGCCCGATCCACGGATCGAGGAACCCACGGACGCCGTCATCCGCGTCACGTCCACCGGGCTGTGCGGCTCCGACCTGCATCTGTACGAGGTACTCACCCCGTTCATGACCCCGGGTGACATCCTCGGCCACGAACCCATGGGGATCGTGGAGGAGGTCGGCTCCGAGGTGACCGACCTGCGGCCCGGCGACCGTGTCGTGGTTCCGTTCCAGATCGCCTGCGGGCACTGCTTCATGTGCGACACCGGGCTGCCCACCCAGTGCGAGACCACGCAGGTCACCGGCGAGGGCATGGGGGCCGCCCTGTTCGGCTACACCCGCCTGTACGGTGCTGTGCCCGGCGGCCAGGCCGAGTATCTGCGCGTTCCGCAGGCGCAGTTCGGACCGATCAAGGTGCCCGAGGGTCCGGCGGACGACCGGTTCGTCTACCTCTCCGACGTGCTGCCCACCGCCTGGCAGGCCGTCGAGTACGCCGCCGTCCCGCCCGGCGGCACCCTCGCCGTCCTGGGGCTCGGCCCCATCGGCGACATGGCCTGCCGGATCGCCAAGGCCCGCGGCGCCGAACGGGTCTTCGGCGTCGACCTGGTCCCGGAGCGGCTCGCCCGGGCGAACCGGCGCGGTGTGGAGACGTACGACCTCAGGGCCTTCGACAGCGAGAAGGCGCTGGTCCACGCGATCCAGGACGAGACCGGCGGCCGGGGCCCGGACGCCGTGATCGACGCGGTCGGCACCGAGGCCCACGGCAGCCACGCCGCCAAGCTCATCCAGCAGACCGCCGCGCTGATGCCGCGCAAGCTCAGCGGCCCGCTCGCCGAACGCTTCAGCGTCGACCGGATGGGCGCCCTCTACATGGCGATCGATCTGGTCCGCCGCGGCGGCACCATCTCGCTCAGCGGGGTCTACGGCGGCATGTCCGACCCGATGCCGATGCTCACCCTCTTCGACAAGCAGATCCAGCTGCGCATGGGCCAGGCCAACGTCCGCCGCTGGGCCGATCGGATCATGCCCTACCTGACGGACGAGGATCCGCTCGGCGTGGAGGACTTCGCCACCCACCGGCTGCCGCTGGCGGAGGCACCGCACGCGTACGAGATGTTCCAGCGCAAGCAGGACGGCGCCGTCAAGATCCTCATGCAGCCGTAGCCGCTGCGGCCGTGGCGGCCGCGGTGGCGGTGGCGGTGGCGCTGGTCATGGCGGTAGCCGTGCTCGTGCGCGGTGTCCGTGGCCGCAGCTGCTCAGTCGCGGTCCTTCTCGCCGAGGACCTCCGCGAGGTCGTAGCGCACCGGCTCCTCCAGCTGGGCGTATGTGCAGCTCTCCGGTGCACGGTCCGGGCGCCAGCGGCGGAAGCGGGCCGTGTGCCGGAACCGCTGCCCGTTCTCCATGTGGTCGTACGCCACCTCGGCCACCCGCTCCGGCCGCACCGGCACCCACGACAGGTCCTTCTTGCCGGACCAGCGGCTCGGGGCGCCGGGCAGCCGGGCCTTCTCGTGTGCGGCCTCGTCCGTCCAGGCGGCCCACGGGTGCCCGGACACGTCCTCCATGCGCAGCGGCTCCAGCTCTTCGACCAGCTCGGCGCGTCTCTTCATGGCGAAGGCCGCCGACACCCCCACGTGCTGGAGCCGGCCGTGCTCGTCGTACAGCCCCAGCAGCAGCGAACCCACCACCGGGCCGCTCTTGTGGAAGCGGTACCCGGCCACGACGACGTCCGCCGTCCGTTCGTGTTTGATCTTGAACATGGCCCGCTCGTCCTGCAGATACCGCAGGGTGAGGGGCTTGGCGACGACCCCGTCCAGACCGGCGCCCTCGAACTGTTCGAACCACCGCCGGGCCACCTCGATGTCGGTCGTGGCGGGAGCCAGATGTACCGGCGGGGTCGCCCCGGCCAGGGCCCGGTCCAGCAGGGCGCGGCGGTCGGTCAGCTCCACGTCGAGCAGGGCGTGGTCGTCCAGTGCCAGCAGGTCGAAGGCGACGAAGGAGGCCGGGGTCCTCTCGGCCAGCGTCCGCACCCGCGAGGCCGCCGGGTGGATCCGCTCGGTCAGCGCGTCGAAGTCCAGCCGTCCGCTCCGCGCGATCACGATCTCCCCGTCCAGCACGCACCGCTCGGGCAGCCGCTCCTTCAGCGCCTCGACCAGCTCGGGGAAGTATCTGGTCAACGGCTTTCCGGTACGGCTGCCCAGCTCGACCTCGGCCCCGTCCCGGAACACGATCGACCGGAAGCCGTCCCACTTCGCCTCGTAGTGCATCCCCGGCGGGATCTTCGCCACCGACTTGGCGAGCATCGGCTTCACGGGCGGCATGACGGGGAGATCCATGCATCCGATTCTGCTCGCATGCATACGGGTTCGCCCGGTGTGCGAGCCGTGTGCGGTACGCCTACCGTGGCCGCATGGGTGATGCGGTGGAACTGGAGGTGGGCGGCCGGACCGTGCGGCTGTCCAGCCCGGACAAGGTGTTCTTCCCCGAGCGGGGCTTCACCAAGCTGGACATCGCCCGGTACTACGCCTCCGTCGCCCCCGGCATCCTGCGCGCCCTGCGCAACCGCCCCACCACCCTGGAGCGCTACCCGGACGGCGTCGGCGGCGAGTGGTTCTACCAGAAGCGGGCCCCGAAGGGCATGCCCGACTGGATCCCGACCGCCCACATCACCTTCCCCAGCGGACGCAGCGCCGACGAGATGTGCCCGACCGAGGAGGCGGCCGTGGTGTGGGCCGCCCAGTACGGCACCCTCACCTTCCATCCCTGGCCGGTCCGGGCCACCGATGTCGACCACCCCGACGAACTCCGTATCGACCTCGACCCGCAACCCGGCACCGACTACGACGACGCGGTCCGCGCCGCCGGTGAACTGCGGGCCGTCCTGGACGAGTTCGGCGGACTGCGCGGCTGGCCGAAGACCTCGGGCGGCCGGGGCCTGCACGTCTTCGTGCCCATCGAGCCGCGCTGGACCTTCACCCAGGTGCGGCGCGCGGCGATCGCGGTCGGCCGGGAGATGGCACGCCGGATGCCCGAGCTGGTGACCATCAAGTGGTGGAAGGAGGAGCGCGGCGAACGCATCTTCCTGGACTACAACCAGACCGCCCGCGACCGCACCATCGCCTCCGCCTACTCCGTACGCCCCCGCCCGCACGCCCCCGTATCGGCGCCGCTGCGCTGGGAGGAGGTCGGTGTCGCCCACCCCCAGGACTTCGACCTCGCCACGATGCCGGGGCGGTTCGCCGAAGTCGGCGACGTGCACGCCGACATGGACGACCACGCCTACTGCCTGGACGCGCTGCTGGAGCTGGCCCGCCGCGACGAGCACGACCACGGCCTGGGCGACCTGCCGTATCCGCCCGAGTACCCGAAGATGCCCGGCGAACCGAAACGCGTCCAGCCGAGCCGCGCGCGCCGCGAGCCGCCCTCCTGACGCAGGCGCCGGGACCGGGGCGGCCCGCACCCCGCCGGGCCGAGCCGCTCGATCCGGCCCGTTCGGGCACCGGACGGACCGGCACCCCGCGGCTATCCTGATCGCCAGCCGCCGATGAGGAGTCCCGAAGTGCCCGAGGCAGTGTCGCGTCCCACCCTGGAGGCCGTGGCCGCACGGGCCGGCGTGTCCCGGGCCACCGTGTCCCGGGTGGTCAACGGCGGCGACGGGGTCCGCGAGCCCCTGGCCGAGCGGGTCCGGCGGGCCGTGGAAGAACTGGGCTACGTCCCCAACCAGGCGGCCCGCAGCCTCGTCACCCGGCGGCATGACGCCGTCGCGGTCGTCATCGCCGAGCCCGAGAGCCGGGTCTTCGCCGACCCCTTCTTCGCCCTCCAGCTGCGCGGCATCAGCAAGGAACTGACCGCGCACGACAACCAACTGGTGCTGCTGCTCACGGAGGGTCGCGCCGATCACGCGCGCGTGGCGCGTTATCTCGCCGGCGGCCATGTCGACGGCGCGCTCGTCTTCTCCCTGCACCTGGACGACCCGCTGCCCGGTCTCATCCGTGCCGCCGGCGTGCCCACCGTGTTCGGCGGGCGCCCTGACTGGAGCCAGGACGCCCTCGCCACCGGCCCGGGACGCGCGCGGGAGGGAACGGACAAGGACGTGGATTACGTCGACTGCGACAACCGGGGCGGAGCGCACGCGGCGGTGCGGCACCTCGTGGACCTCGGCCGGCGTCGCGTCGCGCACATCACCGGCGCGCTGGACCAGACGTCGGCGGTGGACCGGCTCGACGGCTACCGGGACGTCATGGCCGACGTCCTGGGGGAGAGCGACCCCCGGCTGGTCGTGGAGAGCGACTTCACCCCGGCCGGCGGTGAACGCGCCATGCGCGCACTCCTCGACCGCTGCCCGGACGTCGACGCCGTGTTCGCCGCCAACGACCTCACTGCGCTCGGCGCCCTGCGGGTACTGCGCGAGAGCGGCCGGCGCGTGCCCGAGGACGTGGCCGTGGTCGGCTTCGACGACATGGTGCCGGTCGCCGAGCAGACCGATCCACCGCTGACGACGGTCCGCCAGGACATCGAGGAGATGGGCCGGCTGATGGCACGTCTGCTGCTGCACGGCCCGTCCGAGGGCCGGGACCGGGAGCACCCGGCCGCCGGCGCCCAGGACACACCGGGGCGGGGCGTGATCCTGCCGACCACCCTGATACGCCGCGCCTCCGCGTGACCGCGGCCCGAGCCGCCGGCCCCCGTCGGACGCCGGTGGACCGGCCCGGAACCGGTCGCGCGCGGGGGCGGGCTCAGCCCTGCGGTGACTCGCTCCTGATCACCGCGAAACGCACCCCGTACGGATCGGCGAGCTTGGCCATGCGGCCCACGCCCTCCACGGTCGTCGCGGGCATCCGCACCGCTCCGCCGAGGCGCTGTGCCTGTTCGACCACGGCGTCGGTGTCCGTCACCTCGAAGTACGGCAGCCAGTGCGGACCGCCCTCCGCCTCGTCGGGCGCGTCGGCCAGCGGCACCATCCCGCCGAACATCGCGTCGTCCCCGGCGTCCTCGGGATTGACACAGGTGTACGTCCCACCCGGGAAGGGCACCCCGGAGGTCTCCAGGCCCAGCACCTTGCGGTAGAACGCGGCGGCTGCCGCGATGTCCGGCGTGTACAGCTCCACCCAGCACAGCGCGCCCGGCTCACCCGCCACGTCCACGCCCTTGGTCCGCCCCGGCTGCCAGATCCCGAACGGCGCGCCCGCCTGGTCCCCGAGGACCGCCATGTGGCCCTGGCCCATCACGTCCATCGGCTGGAGCAGCACACTGCCGTGGGCCTGTCGGGCCGCTTCGGCGGTGGCTCGGGCGTCCTCGCTCCGGAAGTACACCGTCCAGGCCGGCGGTCCCTGCCCGGGGCCGGTCGGCATGCCGCCCGCCACGGTTCTCCCGTCCAGCTGGAAGAAGCCGTAACCGCCGGCGTCCGGCCCCGCGGACCGGAACTCCCAGCCGAAGAGCGCGCCGTAGAAGGAGGTGGCGCCGTCGAGGTCGGGGCTGCCGACGTCGATCCAGTTGGGCGCGCCGTTGACGAAACGGGTCGTGAGCATCTCGGCACTCCTCGAAAGGGTCCGCTCCTGTGCACTGCCGAGTCTGGCACCGCCCACCGGCAATCGGCGCCCGGACCACCGCGACGCGCCGGTCTCACCACGTGTGACGGCGCGCGTCCGCCCGGTTTTCCCACCGCTCCGCGCGCCGCCGTGCGCGCGCCGGGCCCGGGGGAGCATCATCGGGGCGGCCGGAGGCCCGAGCCCGCCGTTGAGCCGGTGTTGATCGAACGTTTTTCACCCTGAGGCAGGCTCCTGGCCATGCACTTCGAAACCATCACCCCGGCCGACGACACCTGGCGGGCGCAGGCCCTGTGCGCGCAGACCGGGCCGGACTTCTTCTTCCCCGAGCCCGGCAGCTCGGTGCGCGACGCGAAGCGCATCTGCGCCATGTGCGAGCTGCGTCCGGCCTGTCTGGACTACGCGCTGGCCAACGACGAGCGGTTCGGCGTCTGGGGCGGCCTGTCGGAGAAGGAGCGGCTCGCCCTCCGGCGCACCGCTCAGTGACGGCGGCCCCGGCCGACCCGGTCCGCCCACGCCGCCGGCCCCGCTCCCGACGCCACGCCGGCCACCCCGCACGACGGTCCGCCCAGCCTGCGGGGCGTCAGCCCCCGGCGCGCGCCGCCATCCGGGCCTTCCGCGCGGCCAGCTTCTCGTCGAACTTCGCGGCCTCCGTGTCCAGCCCGTTCATGAACAGGCCGAGTTCCTCCTGCGCCTGGAGTCCCTCGGGGCCGAGGCCGTCGATCTCCAGGACCTTCAGGAAGCGCAGCACCGGCTGGATCACGTCGTCGTGGTGGATGCGCAGGTTGTAGACCTCGCCGATCGCCATCTGCGCGGCGGCCCGCTCGAAGCCGGGGATGCCGTGGCCGGGCATGCGGAAGTTCACCACGACGTCCCGGACCGCCTGCATGGTCAGGTCGGGGGCGAGCTCGAAGGCGGCCTTGAGCAGGTTGCGGTAGAAGACCATGTGCAGGTTCTCGTCGGTCGCGATGCGGGCCAGCATGCGGTCGCAGACCGGGTCCCCGGACTGGTGGCCGGTGTTGCGGTGCGAGATCCGGGTGGCCAGCTCCTGGAAGGCGACGTAGGCCACCGAGTGCAGCATCGAGTGCCGGTTGTCGGACTCGAAGCCCTCGCTCATGTGCGCCATGCGGAACTGTTCCAGCTTGTCCGGATCCACCGCGCGCGAGGCCAGCAGGTAGTCACGCATCACGATGCCGTGCCGGCCCTCCTCGGCCGTCCAGCGGTGCACCCAGGTGCCCCAGGCGCCCTCGCGCCCGAAGAGAGTGGCGATCTCGTGGTGGTAGCTCGGGAGGTTGTCCTCGGTCAGCAGGTTGACCACGAGGGCGATCCGGCCGACCTCCGTCACCTTCGACTGCTCCTTGTCCCAGGACTCCCCGTCCTCGAAGAGGCCGGGGAAGTTGCGGGCGTCGCTCCACGGCACGTACTCGTGCGGCATCCAGTCCTTGGCGACCTGCAGATGCCGGTTCAGCTCTTGCTCGACCACTTCCTCCAGGGCGTACAGCAGCCGCGCGTCGGTCCAGACGGACGTGCTGCCGAGATGAGGGGAGGTGATCGTCATAGGAACTCCAGGGGGACGCGGAACAGGGGGAAGGGGAGTGGACGGTCCGGCGAGCGGTACCGGAAACCTACGTGATCGTAGGCTACGAACCCGTAGGTTACGAAGCCGTAGGTTAAGACGACTGTAAAGAACCCGCTGATCAGCCCACCCGGACGGCCCTTCCGGCATGTCGTACAGCCCCGGGACCCGCAGGTCCCCGGGCTGCCGGGGTGACGGAATCACCCGGTCAGGTGTACAGCTCCCGCAGACGCACCGAGAGGCAGGTCACACAACCCTCCAGCTTCTCGAACTCGCTGATGTCGACCGTCACCACGTCGTGGCCGAGATCGGTCAGCAGCTCCGCCGTCTTCGGGGCGCTCGCCGCCATCAGCAGCTTGCCCCCGCCGAGCAGCACCACGTGCGCGCCGGACTCCTCCGGCACCGACAGGAAGCCCGGGAACAGCGACGGCCGGTCCACCTTGGGTATGTGCCCGATCACCGTGCCGTCGGGCAGCGCGGTCACCGCCGACTTCAGGTGCAGCACCTTGCTCACGGGCACGGCCACCACACGGGCGCCCAGCGGCTCGAACGCCGCCCGCACCTGCTGCACACCGGCCGCGTTCGTCCGCCCGCCGCGCCCGACGTACACGGTGTCGCCGACCTTCAAAACGTCGCCGCCGTCCAGCGTGCCCGGATCCCAGATCCAGTTCACCGAACACCCGAGGCGGGCCACCGCCTCCTCCACCCCGGCGGTCTCCGCGCGCCGGGACTCGGCACCCGGCCGGGTGATCAACGCCACGTTCCTGTACATGACCACGGTGTCCTCGACGAACACCGAGTCCGGGCAGTCGTCGGCCGGTTCGACCTCGATCGTCTCCCAGCCGTGCGCGCCGAGGGCCTCGACGTAGGTCTGCCACTGCTCAGCGGCGAGCCCGGCATCGACCTTCTCCCGCTCGATGTGCGTCACCAGGCCGTCGGCGAGTCGGGGGCCGGGGCGGCGGACGAGGGCCTTCTTGCTGGGCACGAGGGGCCTTTCGAATCGGTCGGGTGCGAGGGTGCGGTGTCCGGCGCCCTGCACAAGGCGCCGGTCCGACATCATGCAGGGAGCTCCGGTCAGGGCAAAACCCGTCGTTGTCAGGCTGTGCCCGACCTGAGATCACCGCAGGGCGGTCAGGCCGGATCCGCGAGCTCCTCCCGTGTCGTCTCGGTCAGCTCTCCCCCCTCCATCAGCAGCCACCGCGTGATCCCGATCGACTCCAGGAACGGCAGGTCGTGGCTGGCGACGACCAGCGCGCCCTCGTACGACTCCAGAGCCGTGGTCAGCTGCCGGACGCTGGCCATGTCGAGGTTGTTGGTCGGCTCGTCGAGCAGCAGCAGCTGGGGTGCGGGCTCGGCGAGCATCAGCGCGGCCAGGGCCGCCCGGAAACGCTCACCGCCCGACAGGGTCGCCGCCTTCTGGTCGGCCCGCGCGCCCCGGAACAGGAAGCGGGCGAGACGCGCCCGGATCCGGTTGTTGATGGCGCCCGGCGCGAACCGGGCGACGTTCTCGGCGACCGACAGACCGTCGTCGAGCACGTCCAGCCGCTGGGGCAGGAACCGCAGCGGGACGTGGGCCGTCGCCGTGCCGCTCACCGGCGCCAGCTCCCCGGCGACGGTCCGCAGCAGTGTCGTCTTGCCGGCGCCGTTGCGGCCGACCAGCGCGATCCGCTCCGGCCCGCGCAGATCGAAAACACCCTGCACGCGCGCGTGGTAGGCCATGTCCAGGTTCTCCAGGGTGAGCACCTGCCGGCCGGGCGGTACGGCCGTGTGCGGCAGGTCGACACGGATCTCGTCGTCGTCCCGTACGGCCTCCGCCGCCTCGTCCAGCCGCTCCCTGGCCCCGGCGAGCCGCTCCTCGTGCATGATGCGGTGCTTGCCGGCGGACTCCTGGGCGGCGCGTTTGCGGTTCCCCATGACGATCTTCGGCTCGCGCTTCTGGTCGTACATCTTCTGCCCGTACCGCTTGCGGCGGGCCAGTTTGACCTGGGCGTCGGCCAGTTCGCGCTTCTGCTTGCGCAGATCGGCCTCGGCGACGCGCACCATCCGCTCGGCCGCCTCCTGCTCCACGGCCAGGGCCTCCTCGTAGGCCGAGAAGTTGCCGCCGTACCAGGCGACCTCCCCGGAGCGCAGCTCCGCGATCTGGTCGACCAGGTCGAGCAGATCCCGGTCGTGGCTGACCACGACCAGGACGCCCGGCCAGGTGGCGACCGCCTGGTACAGCCGCCGGCGCGCGTACAGGTCGAGGTTGTTGGTGGGTTCGTCGAGCAGCAGGATGTCGGGGCGGCGCAGCAGCAGCGCGGCGAGCCGCAGCAGCACCGACTCACCGCCGGACACCTCGCCGACGGTCCGGTCCAGGCCGATGTGGCCGAGACCGAGTTCGCCGAGGGTGACCAGGGCGCGCTCCTCGACGTCCCAGTCGTCGCCGACGATCTCGAAGTGCTCCTCGGCGACGTCGCCCGCCTCGATGGCGTGCAGGGCGGCCCGCCGCTCGGCGATGCCGAGGGCCTGGTCGACGCGGAGCGCGGTGTCGAGCGTGACGTTCTGCGGGAGGTAGCCGATCTCACCGGCCGCCTTCACGCTGCCGTCGGCCGGGGTGAGTTCCCCGGCCAGCAGCTTGAGCAGGGTGGATTTGCCCGATCCGTTGACGCCGACGAGCCCGGTCCTGCCGGGGCCGAAGGCGATGTCCAGGCCGTCGAAGACGGCGGTGCCGTCGGCCCAGGTGAAGGACAGGGACGTACAGGTGAGGGAAGCAGACATGAGGCGCCTCGCGAGGAAGATGCGGTCGGGTTGACGCGTATCGAGACACCGCGAGGCGGAAACCGAAGGGCCTGGGCACGGACGAGGCCACGAAAAAGGGCCTGTGCCAAAGGGACGGCTCGGACGCCGAGGTCGTACGCCGCGCACACCTCACCGGTGCGACGCGGTGCCTCAGGACCTCAGACGAGCAACGTCCTTCTCCAATCGACGGCAACAGAACCGCTCTACACCGTACGAGGGGTGGGGAGGGCTGTCAAAGCGTTAAACGGGACACGGCGAGCCGAACGCGTCCCTCACGCGCGCGTGGTGCTCAGCAGGCGTCCCGCATCAGTTCGGCGAGGTCGTGGTCCAGGTCGAGCTGAAGGTGCTCCAGGCCGACGGGGACCAGCTCGTCGGCCGCCTCCAGGAACCGCCGTATCTCGCCCGAGCGCACGTGTACGACCGCGGTGCCCTCCGGGGCGTGGAACTCCAGCACCGTGCGGTCGTACCCGTACGGCCGCACGCGGACGTCACCCTGGCCCTCGGCCTCCCGCAGCCCCGCCGCCAGCAGCTCACGCGAGAAGGTCCAGCACACCTCGACACCCTCCAGGGTGGCCGGCGCCGGGAACGTCATGCGGACCGCGAACGGGTCGCGCCGGTCGTAGCGCAGCATGGCGGGAATGCTCGGCATGCGCGGGGCGGCGGCGACGAGACGTGCCTCTACGGGCTGCTCGATGACGGTGGACAACGCCTTGCTCCCTCGTGACGGCTGGACTGCGGCCGGATGTGCGCCACCCGGTACTGAAAGAGACGACGGAAACGGCCGATGCGTGCACACGCGCAACGAGTGACCTCGGTCACCGCCTTCATGCACAGGCGACACACGGCTGTTCCCACGCGTTCCTCGCGGGGCGCCTGCGCGACCGGCCCTCTGGACGGGGCCGGGGGACTGGACTAGCTTCGCCGGCCATGAGGCGCTTGGGGAGCACGCGACGCGGGAGACGGGCGAACCGGCTGGTGGCGGCGGGGGTGGCGGGCGCGGCGGCGCTGGCCGTCCTGACGGTCCCGGGGGCCGAGGCCCGGCCGCTCGGACAGCAAGAGGCCGGCCAGGCGAACGGGGGCCGGCCGGGCGTGGGGCAGGTGGACGCGAGCCGGGCGGGCGTGGAGCGGATGGACGCGAGCCGGCCGAGCGCGGAGCGGACGGGGCACGGCCGGGGAGCCGCGCACTGGGTGGTGAAGGACACCGGCGCTCCGCAGATCCGATTCCGCGGCCTCGCGGCCGTCGACCGGCGCACCGCCTGGCTGGCCGGCACGGGCGGCACGGTGCTGCGTACCACCGACGGCGGCGCGAGCTGGCGGAACGTCTCTCCGCCCGGGGCGGCCGGCCTGGAGTTCCGGGACGTGACGGCGTTCGACGCGCGGCGCGCGGTGGTGCTGGCCATCGGCGAGGGCGAGGCGTCCCGCGTCTACCGCACCGACGACGGCGGCACGACCTGGACGGAGTCGTTCCGCAACACCGATCCGAGGGCCTTCTACGACTGCCTCGCCTTCTTCGACCGCCGCCACGGTCTCGCCCTGGGCGACCCCGTGGACGGAAGGTTCCGCATCCTGTCCACCGCCGACGGCGGACGCTCCTGGCGCGTACTGCCCGCGGCGGGCATGCCGCCCGCGCTGGACGGCGAGGCGGGGTTCGCCGCGAGCGGCCAGTGTCTGGTCACCTCCGGCCCCAAGGACGCCTGGCTGGCCACCGGAGGCGGCGCCCACGCGCGCGTACTGCACTCCGCCGACCGGGGACTGAGCTGGACGGCCGCCGACACACCGGTCCCCGCGGCCGATCCGGCCAAGGGAGTCTTCGCGCTCGCGTTCCGGGACCGCACCCACGGCGTCGCTGTCGGCGGCGACTACCGCCCTGGCCGGCCCTCGCCCGGAGCCGCCGCGGTCACGGCCGACGGTGGCCGTACCTGGCGGCCCGCCGTCACCGCTCCGCCCGCGTACCGTTCCGGTGCCGCCTGGCTTCCGCACAGCCGCGCCGTCGCGCTGGCCGTCGGCCCGACCGGCACCGACCTGACCACCGACGGCGGCCGCAGCTGGCGGACGATCGACACCGGCTCGTACGACACCGTGACCTGCACGCCCGACCTGAGTTGCTGGGCGGCCGGCGAACAAGGGCGGGTGGCGCGGCTGGAGCGATGAGACGGCGGCTGGACCCTGCGGCTGTGGTGAAAGCGGCTCTGGCCGGGCAGATCCGCTGAAAAGGGATCTCATCGCATGGAGGTGTTGAGAACGGCTGTAATCGTGCGATGGCGGTGGAATGATGACGCCGCGGCGGAACGATGAGGTAACTGCCGTGGAACGCGGGTACTCGTTTCCTGCCGCAAAGGAAAGGAGCGATCATGCCAGCCGGTTCCAGCCCCAAGCGCGAGCGTCAGTACGAGCACATCAAGGAGAGCGCCCAGGACCGGGGCGAGAGCGCCGGACGCGCCAAGGAGATCGCCGCGCGCACGGTGAACAAGGAACGCGCCCGCTCCGGCGAGTCCAAGACCGCCAGCCGCAGCTCGACCCAGGACATGTCGTCCAGCAAGCGCGGCGGTCAGCGGTCGGGCAACCGGACGGGCCCGCAGGGCCCGACCCGCGACCAGCTGTACAACGAGGCCAAGCAGCGCGGCATCGAAGGCCGTTCGCACATGAACAAGGACGAGCTGCAGCGCGCGCTGAACCGTAAGAAGGGCTGATCCGCCGGGTGCGAGGCGGTTCACGAAGACCTCTCACGGAAGAGAGGTGCGGGCTTCCGCCCCGGCTCCCGCACGCGGTGCGACCGCCGTACGGGAGCCGGCCGTCCCCGTGCCGCGCGGCGACGCCGGGTTCGACCGCCGTACGGGAGCCGGCCCCTGTGCCGTGCCGCGACGCGGGTTCGCCCCACCCTCCGCTCGGTGCGGCGGGCTTGATGATGGACATGATCGTCGGCCCACCCCCGCCGGGCCGCCGGTGCGCGGCGGCCCCGTACAGTCACCCGGCATGACGATCGTTGGCGTACCCGCGGGCTGGCCCGCGACCGAGGAAGAGGCCCGCGCCGTACAGGAGGAGTTGCGCGGACGCGTGGTGCTCGACGCGCCCGGACCGCCGCCCGGGACGGGCCGCGTCACGGGGGTCGACGTCGCCTACGACGACGAACTCGACCTGGTCGCGGCGGCGGCCGTCGTGCTGGACGCGGCCACCCTGGAGGTCGTCGCGGAGGCGACGGCCGTCGGCCGGGTCTCTTTCCCCTACGTGCCCGGTCTCCTCGCCTTCCGTGAGATCCCGACCGTCCGCGCCGCCCTGGACCGGCTGCCGTGCCCGCCCGGCCTGGTGGTGTGCGACGGCTACGGCCTGGCCCACCCGCGCCGCTTCGGCCTGGCGAGCCACCTGGGCGTGCTCACGGACCTGCCGACCATCGGTGTCGCCAAGAACCCCTTCACTTTCACGTACGACGAGCCGGAGCCGGCGCGGGGCAGTTCCGCACCGCTGCTCGCCGGGGCGGAGGAGGTCGGCAGAGCCCTGCGTACCCGGGACGGCGTCAAACCCGTCTTCGTCTCCGTCGGCCACCGGGTGAGCCTGCCCGGCGCCCTGGCGCACACCCTGGCGCTGACCCCGCGGTTCCGGCTCCCGGAGACCACCCGACGGGCGGACGCACTGTGCCGGCAGGCCCTGCGGCAGGCGACAGCGGACCGGGCCGGCGGCCCGGTCCAGGACTCGACGACCCGCCGGACGCCGACCGCCTGACAGCCCGCGCCGACCTCCCGGCAGACCGGTTCAGCGCTCTCCCGCACACCGAGTCGGTCTCCCACGTACCGGGTCGGTTTCCGGCACGGCCGACTAGCGTTCCGCCGCCACCCGGAAGGTGATCCCGGCCGCGCGCAGCCTCTCCGTCAGGGCGTCGCCCATCGCCTCGGCCGTGGTGACCTGCCCGGCCGTGGGCGGGAGGTCGTCGAAGGCCAGGCACAGGGCGGCCTCGGCGAACATCTTGGCCGTCTCGTCGTATCCGGGGTCGCCGCCCGCGACCTCGGTGAACACGCGCCGTCCGCCGCCCTCGCCGACGAAGCGCACCGTGAACCAGCTCTTCGCCCGCTTCTCGGCGCTCGGTCCGTCACCCGGCTCGAGCCGGTCCGACAGCCAGCGCCGCGCGGGCGGCAGCTGGGCCGCGGCCGTCACCGCGCCGATGGCCGCGACCCCGCCGAGGGCGACCGGCAGGCGCCGCACGGCGGCGTAGTGCCGATAGCGGAAGTCCGGGCCGTACCGCTCCAGCGCCCGCGCCGAACGGCGCACGACCTGCGGGTCGATGGTGGGCAGCGGCAGGGCCCACGCGCCGACCTCCGCGGCGAACCTCGGCGCGCCCGTCGGCGCCGTCACCCGGCGGCCCGGCAGCCGCGGCTCGTGCCGGGCCCGCTCGCGCGCGGCCGCCAGCATCCGGCGTCCGCGGGCCAGCTGGTTCAGCGCCGAGGCGAGAGTGCCGCCGGAGAAGGCCGCGTCCACGGTCACATAGCCGTCCACGGTCAGCGGCACGCCCTCGGGCAGCTGACGGACGGTGAAGTACGCGCCCAGATCGTGCGGTACCGAGTCGAAGCCGCAGGCGTGCACCAGGCGCGCGCCCGTCTCACGCGCGCGTGCGTCGTGCCGGACGTACATCAGGTCCACGAACTCCGGCTCGCCGGTGAGGTCCAGGTAGTCGGCACCGGTGTCGGCGCAGGCGGCGACGAGTGCCTCGCCGTACAGCACGTACGGCCCCACGGTCGTGGCGACCACGCGCGCGTGCTCGGCGAGGGCGCGCAGCGTGGCCGGTTCACCCACGTCGGCTCGCAGCACACCCACGTCCGCGCCGCCCGGCAGGCTCTCACGCAGCCGCTCCAGCTTCCGCTCGTCACGGCCGGTGACCGCCCAGCGCAGGTCCCGCGGCGCGTGCGCGGCGAGATGCCGGGCCGTGAGCGCGCCCACGAAGCCGGTGGCCCCGAAGAGCACGAGGTCGTAGGGACGGTCCGTCCTGCTCATCCTGCTCATGACACCCCTTGTCTCGCGGCCCGCCGCGCAGCACGCGCCGCTGTCGGTGGCCGAGGCTAGCGTGAGAGGTGCGCAGTTCGAAGACCAGCCCGGAGGCAGCGGTGGCCGTAGCCAGGAATGCCCTGAAGAAGCGGGAGAAAGCACCCGCGTTCCCGCCGGGGCGGCCGGTGGGCTCCCGTGGGGCGAGACCGCGACCTAGGTGAACCGGAGGGTGCACCTCCCCCCGGCGGGCCGCATGCTCATGGCGAGGGCCATGCGGGGACCGTTCACTCTCCCGGGCGAAGGCCCCGGCGTCGGGCACTTGGCTAAGCGCTTGCTCGTTGAGGTCTTGTGTCCGGTGGAACACGTTCTTAGCATCACCGGTGTTACATCAGTTGTGTCACACACCCTTGGGGGCTGTACGCATGACAACGGCAGGGAAGCCACCGGCGCCGGGTACCGGTCCGCTCTCCGGCGTGCGCGTGGTGGAGCTGGCCGGCATCGGGCCGGGCCCGTTCGCCGCCATGCTGCTCGCCGACCTGGGTGCGGACGTGGTCCGGGTGGACCGTCCGGACGGCGTGGGCCTCGCCATCGACCCGGCCTACGACGTCACCAACCGCAACAAGCGCTCGATCGTGGTCGACCTGAAGGCGCCGGACGGCCCCGCGCGGGTCCTGGACCTGGCCGAGCGGGCCGACATCCTCGTCGAGGGCTACCGGCCGGGCGTCGCCGAGCGGCTCGGAGTCGGTCCCGGGGACTGCCACGCCCGCAACCCCCGCCTGGTCTACGGCCGCATGACCGGCTGGGGCCAGGACGGTCCCCTGGCCGACCGCGCCGGGCACGACGTCGCCTACATCGCGCTCACCGGCACGCTGGGCATGATCGGCCGGCCGGACGAGCCCCCCGCCGTGCCCGCCAACCTCCTCGGGGACTACGCGGGCGGCTCCCTCTACCTGGTCGTCGGCGTCCTCGCCGCCCTGCACCACGCGCGTGCGACCGGCACCGGCCAGGTGGTCGACGCGGCCATCGTCGACGGCACGGCCCACCTGTCCGCGATGATCCACGGCATGCTCGCCGCCGGCGGCTGGCAGGACCGGCGCGCCGCCAACCTCCTGGACGGCGGCTGCCCCTACTACGGCACCTACGAGACCGCCGACGGCGGGTACATGGCGGTCGGCGCCCTGGAAGCCAAGTTCTACGAGGAGTTCCTGCGCCTGCTCGGCCTCGACGACCTGGCGTCCGCACGCAAGGACTGGACCCGCTGGGGCGAGCTGCGCGAACGGATCACCGCCGCCTTCAGGTCGCGTACCCGGGACGCGTGGACCGACGTCTTCGCCGGCTCCGACGCCTGCGTCGCCCCCGTCCTGAGCCTGCGTGAGGCCCCGGCCCACCCGCATCTCGCCGCCCGCGGCACCTTCACCGACCACGGCGGCATCACCCAGCCCGCCCCCGCCCCGCGCTTCTCCGCGACCCCCGCCACCATCCGCACCGGCCCCGCGCGGCCCGGCGCGGACACGGCGGCGGTCGTCCGGGACTGGGGCATACCGGCCCACCCCGCCGACGACCCCGACGACCTGGTCACCGACGGCGGCTGACCCGCCACCCGCTCGGCCCACCTCCCGAAAGGCACATCAGTGAGCACCGAAGCGTACGTGTACGACGCGATCCGCACCCCGCGCGGCCGCGGCAAGGCGAACGGCGCCCTGCACGGCACGAAGCCCATCGACCTGGTCGTCGGCCTCATCCACGAGATCCGAGACCGCTTCCCCGGCCTGGACCCGGCCGCGATCGACGACATCGTGCTCGGTGTCGTCGGCCCCGTCGGCGACCAGGGCTCCGACATCGCCCGCATCGCCGCGATCGCCGCCGGGCTGCCGGACACGGTCGCGGGCGTGCAGGAGAACCGCTTCTGTGCCTCCGGCCTGGAGGCCGTCAACCTGGCCGCGGCCAAGGTCCGTGCGGGCTGGGAGGACCTGGTCCTCGCCGGCGGTGTCGAGTCCATGTCCCGGGTCCCGATGGCCTCGGACGGCGGCGCCTGGTTCAACGACCCGATGACCAACCTCACCGTCAACTTCGTCCCCCAGGGCATCGGAGCCGACCTGATCGCCACCATCGAGGGCTTCTCCCGCCGGGACGTGGACGAGTACGCGGCCCTGTCCCAGGAGCGCGCCGCCACCGCCTGGAAGGAAGGCCGCTTCGACCGCTCGGTGGTCCCCGTCAAGGACCGCAGCGGCCTCGTCGTCCTCGACCACGACGAGCACATGCGCCCCGGCACCACCGCGGACTCCCTCGGCAAGCTCAAGCCGTCGTTCGCGGACATCGGCGACCTGGGCGGCTTCGACGCGGTCGCGCTGGAGAAGTACCACTGGGTGGAGAAGATCGACCACGTCCACCACGCGGGCAACTCCTCCGGCATCGTGGACGGCGCCTCGCTCGTCGCGATCGGCTCCCAGGAGGTCGGCGAGCGCCACGGCCTCACCCCGCGCGCCCGGATCGTCTCCGCGGCCGTCTCCGGCTCCGAGCCGACCATCATGCTCACGGGCCCCGCCCCGGCCACCCGCAAGGCCCTGGCCAAGGCCGGCCTCACCATCGACGACATCGACCTGGTCGAGATCAACGAGGCGTTCGCCGCGGTCGTGCTGCGCTTCGTGAAGGACATGGGCCTGTCCCTGGACAAGGTCAACGTCAACGGCGGCGCGATCGCCCTCGGCCACCCGCTCGGCGCGACCGGCGCCATGATCCTCGGCTCGCTCGTCGACGAACTGGAGCGCCAGGACAAGCGCTACGGCCTCGCCACGCTGTGCGTCGGCGGCGGCATGGGCATCGCCACCATCGTCGAGCGCATCTGAACTCCCTGCGGAACCAAGCGACTTCAACGGAGACGACTGTCATGACCGAGAGCACCACCATCCGCTGGGAGCAGGACGACACCGGTGTCGTCACCCTCGTCCTGGACGATCCCGACCAGTCCGCGAACACCATGAACCAGGCGTTCCGCGACTCCCTGGCCGCGATCACCGACCGGCTGGAGACCGAGAAGGACTCCATCCGCGGCATCATCTTCACCTCGGCCAAGAAGACCTTCTTCGCCGGCGGTGACCTGCGCGACCTCATCCGGGTCACGCCCGGGACCGCGCAGGAGCTGTTCGACGGCGGGCTCGCTGTCAAGCGCGACCTGCGCCGCATCGAGACCCTCGGCAAGCCGGTCGTCGCGGCGATCAACGGAGCGGCCCTCGGCGGCGGGTACGAACTGGCCCTCGCGTGCCACCACCGGGTCGCCCTCGACACCCCCGGCACGAAGATCGGCTGCCCCGAGGTCACCCTCGGCCTGCTCCCCGGAGGCGGCGGAGTCGTCCGCACCGTCCGGCTGCTGGGCATCGCGGACGCCCTGCTGAAGGTGCTCCTCCAGGGCACGCAGTACAACGCGCGCCGCGCCCAGGAGAACGGCCTGGTCCACGAGGTGGCCGAGACCCCGGAGGAGCTCCTCGCCAAGGCCCGCGCCTTCATCGACGCCCACCCCGAGTCACAGCAGCCCTGGGACACGCCCGGCTACAGGATCCCGGGCGGCACTCCGGCCAACCCCAAGTTCGCCGCCAACCTGCCGGCCTTCCCCGCCAACCTGCGCAAGCAGACCGGCGGCGCCCCCTACCCCGCCCCGCGCAGCATCCTCGCCGCGGCCGTCGAGGGCTCCCAGGTCGACTTCGAGACCGCCCAGGTGATCGAGGCCCGCTACTTCGTGGAACTCGCCGCCGGGCAGACCTCGAAGAACATGATCCAGGCGTTCTTCTTCGACCTCCAGGCGGTCAACTCGGGCGCCAACCGGCCCAAGGGCATCGAGCCCCGCCAGGTCCGCAGGGCCGCCGTCCTCGGCGCCGGCATGATGGGCGCCGGCATCGCCTACGCCTGCGCCCGCGCGGGCATCGAGGTCGTCCTGAAGGACGTCTCCCTGGAGTCGGCCGTGAAGGGCAAGGGCTATTCGGAGAAGCTGTGCGCCAAGGCCGTGGCCAGGGGCCGCACCAGCCAGGAGAAGGCGGACGCGCTGCTGGCCCGGATCACCCCCACCGCCGACGTCGCCGACCTCGCGGGATGTGACGCGGTCATCGAGGCCGTGTTCGAGGACACCGCCCTCAAGCACAAGGTGTTCCAGGAGATCGAGTCGGTCGTCGCCCCCGACGCGCTGCTGTGCTCGAACACCTCCACGCTGCCGATCAGCACGCTCGCCGAGGGCGTGGAGCGGCAGACCGACTTCATCGGGCTGCACTTCTTCTCACCGGTCGACAAGATGCCGCTGGTCGAGATCATCAAGGGCGAGCGCACCGGCGACGAGGCGCTCGCGCGCGCGTTCGACCTGGTCCGGCAGATCAACAAGACGCCGATCGTCGTCAACGACTCGCGCGGCTTCTTCACCTCCCGGGTGATCGGCCACTTCATCAACGAGGGCGTCGCCATGGTCGGCGAAGGCGTCGAGCCCGCGTCCGTGGAGCAGGCCGCCGCCCAGGCGGGCTACCCGGCCAAGGTGCTGTCCCTCATGGACGAGCTGACCCTCACCCTGCCGCGCAAGATCCGCAACGAGACGAAGCGAGCCGTGGAGGAGGCGGGCGGCACCTGGACGGGGCACCCGGCGGAGGCGGTCATCGACCGCATGGTCGACGAGTTCGACCGCCCCGGCCGCAGCGGCGGCGGCGGTTTCTACGACTACTCCGAGGACGGCAAGCGGGCCGGTCTCTGGCCGGGCCTGCGCGAGCACTTCACGAAGCCGGGCCACGAGATCCCGTTCCGGGACATGCAGGAGCGCATGCTCTTCGCCGAGGCGCTCGACACCGTACGCCTCGTGGAGGAGGGCGTCCTGACCTCGGTCGCCGACGCCAACATCGGCTCGATCTTCGGCATCGGCTTCCCGGGCTGGACGGGCGGTGTCCTCCAGTACATCAACGGCTATGAGGGAGGGCTGCCCGGATTCGTGGCCCGCGCGCGTGAGCTGGCCGAGCGCTACGGCGAGCGGTTCACCCCGCCCGCGCTGCTCGTGCGGAAGGCGGAGAAGGGGGAGCCGTTCAGCGACTCAGTCCGCTCCTGAACCGGTGACCCACTCGCTCAGCTCTTCCCGCAGCGAGCGCTGGAACGTCGTCAGCAGCGCCTGCACCACCAACGGGTGCATGTGCGCGGACAGGGATTTCACGTCCTGGGCGGCACGCTCCGCCACCTCGCCGCGGAAGAGCTGGGAGAGTTCGTGAGCCGCGGCGCGCGAGTGCTCGGTGAGCACCTTGCGCGCCGCGAGGATCACCTCGTGCGACAACGGCACGTCGAGGAGCCGCACACCGAGGCGGAGCAGCCCGGAGTCGACACGGAAAGTGTCACCGTCCGCCTCGACGATGACGTTCATCGCCGCCAGCCGTTCCACGTCCTCGGCGGCGAGCGGCCGTCCCGCCCGCCGCTCCAGCTCCCCCCGCGACACCGTGTCCACCGCGTCCGGAGCCCAGGAAGCGACCACTGCCCGGTGAATGGCCAGGTCGTGCGGGGTGAGGTCGTCGGGGAGCTGTTTCAGGTACCGCTCGATCGCCGACAGGGTCATGCCCTGCTGCTGCAGTTCCTCGATGAGGGCCAGCCGTGCCAGATGGCCGGGTCCGTAGTGCCCCACCCGGCGCGGACCGATCACCGGCGGTGGCAGGAGCCCCTTGCCACCGTAGAAGCGGACGGTGCGGACCGTGACGCCCGCCCGGGCGGCCAGCTCGTCGATGGTGAGGGGCGCCTCGTCCCCGGCCTCGGTCGTCATACGGAACAGTATTGCTGTCTCACCAAAAGTGTGAAACCTCCGGTGAACATCGTGCGGCCCCTGAGTGGATCGTGTGAGAAGCGACGCTCTGTGACATGGACCACCGCGTATCGGTGGAACTCTCTGGAAAGCTGCTGTCTTGGTCTGTACCGCGACACGAGGGTGGTGCGGGCCAAGACCTGCACGAACCCCGGGTCCAAGAGATCCGGGCGCACCAGGAATGGAACCACCCGTGAGCAAGGAAGCCGTGGAAACGGCACAGGCCACCACCCACCCCGAGGTGGCCCGGACGCCCGCGGACGCGGGCGACGCCGGTTACAGCAAGGACCTCAAGGCCCGCCACGTCAACATGATCGCCATCGGCGGCGCCATCGGAACCGGGCTCCTCCTGGGCGCCGGCGGACGTCTGCACAACGCGGGCCCCGCACTCGCCCTGGCGTACCTGGTATGCGGCGTCTTCGCCTTCTTCGTCGTCCGGGCCCTCGGCGAGCTCGTCCTGTACCGCCCGTCCTCCGGATCCTTCGTGTCCTACGCCCGGGAGTTCCTCGGCGAGAAGGGCGCCTACGTCGCCGGCTGGATGTACTTCCTGAACTGGTCGACGACCGGCATCGCCGACATCACCGCGATCGCGCTCTACACGCACTACTGGAGCTTCTTCACCTCCATACCGCAGTGGGTGCTGGCGCTGATCGCCCTCGCGGTGGTCCTCGCCGTGAACCTGATCTCGGTGAAGATCTTCGGCGAGATGGAGTTCTGGTTCGCGATCATCAAGGTCGCGACCATCGTCGGCTTCATGCTGATCAGCATTTTCCTGCTCGCCACCCAGCACAAGGTCGGCGGCCACACCCCCGGCCTCAGCGTCATCACCGACCACGGCGGAGTCTTCCCGCACGGCGTGATGCCGGTCGTCCTGGTCATGCAGGGCGTGATCTTCGCCTACGCGGCCCTGGAGCTGGTCGGCGTGGCCGCCGGTGAGACCGCCGAGCCGGAGAAGGTCGTCCCGCGCGCGGTGAACTCGATCATGTGGCGCGTGGGCCTGTTCTACGTCGGCTCGGTCGTGCTGCTGGCGGTGCTCCTGCCCGGTTCGGTCTACTCCGCCGACCAGAGCCCGTTCGTGACCGTGCTGTCCAAGATCGGCGTTCCGGCGGCCGGTGACGTGATGAACCTGGTCGTGCTGACCGCCGCGATGTCCTCGCTGAACTCCGGCCTGTACTCCACCGGCCGCATCCTGCGGTCCATGGCCATGGCCGGTTCCGCGCCGAAGTTCACCGCCCGCATGAACCGCAGCCAGGTCCCCTACGGCGGCATCCTGCTGACCTGCGCGGTCTGCGTCCTCGGCGTCTTCCTGAACTACCGCCTGCCCAGCCAGGCGTTCGAGATCGTGCTGAACGTCGCCTCCCTCGGCATCATCAGCACCTGGGTGATCATCATGCTCTGCCACATGATCTTCGTCCGCCGCGCCCGCGAGGGCGTGGTGACCCGGCCGCACTTCAAGCTGAAGTTCAGCCCGGTCACCGAGATCGCCACGATCGCGTTCCTCATGGTCTGCCTCGGCATGATGTGGAACGACACCGAGGTCGGCCGCAAGACCCTGTTCCTCATCCCGCTGATCGCCGTCATGCTGGTCGCCGGCTGGTTCGGCGTCCGCCGCCGCGTGGCCCAGAACACCGACCGGGAGCTGTCCGACCTCACGAGGTAACGGCAGGAGCCATGTCCGCGGCGTCGCCCACGGTGGTGTCACGCCGAAAGATCACATGGGCACCCCCGAGCACTCGTCGACGAGCGCTCGGGGGTGCGCCGTGCGGGGGCGCGGGGGACTGTGCGCCCGGCCGCGGGCGCCCCGCGGACGGCCACCGCACCTTCCCGGGCGACCCCCGGGTGGACGCGCCGAGGGGCGTCAGTGCCCGTGCACGCCGTTCGTCGCCTCGATCTTCTTCCACGACTTCGGCCGCGCCACCGCCGTACCGGACTTCACCAGCGCCCGGGCCGACGATGCCGCCGGCTTCGACGGCTGGAACAGCCAGGTGTCGAACAGCTCGGCCAGCGGCTTGCCCGACACCTGCTCGGCGTACTTCTGGAAGTCGGCCACCGAGGCGTTGCCGTAGGCGTGCTTCTTCGGCCAGCCCTTGAGGATCCTGAAGAACGCGTCGTCACCGATCGCGTTGCGCAGCGCCTGGATGGCCAGGGCGCCACGGTCGTAGACGGCGGTGTCGAACTGGTTGTCCGCGCCCGGGTCACCGGGCGCCACCGACCAGAACGCGTCGTCGGCCGGATGCGAGGCGTACACGTAGTCGGCGAGTTCCTGCGCGGTGCCCTCGCCCTCGTGCTCGGACCACAGCCACTGCGCGTACCGGGCGAAGCCCTCGTTGATCCAGATGTCCCTCCAGCGCTTCAGCGACACGTCGTCGCCGTACCACTGATGGGCCAGCTCGTGCACGACCACGGACGTGTTGGAGCCGTTCGCGAACTGCTTCGGGCTGTAGTAGACCCGGGTCTGCGTCTCCAGCGCGTAACCGGTGGTGGTGTTCGGGACGTAGCCGCCCGCGGAACTGAACGGATACGGCCCGAAGTAGCCGCTCAGCCAGTCCACCAGCTCCCCGGTGCGCTCCACGCTGGCCCGCGCGGCCCCGTCGTTGTCGCCGAGGTCCTTGCTGTAGGCGTTGATCACGGGCACCCCGCCGTCGGAGGTGCCGGTGGTGATGTCGAACTTGCCCAGCGCGAGCGTGGACAGATAGGTGGCCTGCGGCTTGTCCTGCCGCCAGCTGTAGCGGGTCCAGCCCAGCTTCGAACTGGTCGACTGCAGCGTGCCGTTGGAGATGGCCTGGGTGCCGTCCGGCACGGCCACCGACACGTCGTAGGTCGCCTTGTCACTCGGATGATCGTTGCTCGGGAACCACCACCAGGCCGCCTCGGGCTCGTCGGCGGCCACCGCGCCGTCCACGGTGCGGTGCCAGGTGGAGAAGCCGTAGGCGCTCTTCGTCGACGGGATCCCGCTGTAGCGGACCACGACCGTGACCGGCGTGCCCTCGGCCAGGGGAGTCCTCGGGGTGACGACCAGTTCGTGCTGGCCGGACGTCGCGTAGGACGCCTTGGCGCCGTTGACCCGTACCTCGCTCACGTCCAGCAGGAAGTCCAGGTCGAAGCTGGACAGATCCTGCGTGGTCTTCGCCAGGATCGTCGCCGTGCCCTGCAACTCGTCCGTCTTCGGCTGGTACTGCAGCCTCAGGTCGTAGTGGGAGACGTCGTAGCCGCCGTTGCCGTAGTACGGGTAATAGGGATCGCCGATGCCCGGTGCGCCGGGGGAGTGGCTCGCGGCCGATGCCGGGATCGCCAGCAGGAGGGAGGCCGCCGCCAGTGCGCCCGGGGCGATGATTCTGCGGTGCACGTCAGCTCCAAGTCGTCAGGACTGCAAGTCCGTTCGCCAGAATTCTGTTTGAAGAGCCTATTCAGTCCCGGTGGCCTCCGGCCTGTCCATGGCACCCCCTGTCACACGATCGCCATTCAGCCGTCACGAGCACCCGAAAGCCCCCTTCTGCGCGAGAGTTGCCCGGAGTACCGTCCGCGCATGCCGAAACGCACACGCATGACGACCTGGCGAACGCCGGCGACTTTGGTCGTCGCCATCCTGACGGCGGTGTTCCTCGCCCCGGCCACCGCCCGGGCCGCGCCCCGGGAGAGCCGACCCGTCTACTCCTACGCCCATGCCATCCGCGAATCCGTGTGGGTGGACACCGGGCTCGACGAGGACGGTGACGGCAGGAACGACCGTGTCGCCGCCGACATCGTCCGGCCCGCCGAACCAGCCCGGCAGGGCCGCAAGGTACCGGTCATCATGGACGCCAGCCCGTACTACTCCTGCTGCGGACGCGGCAACGAGAGCCAGCTCAAGACGTACGACGCGCACGGCCACGTCGTCCAGATGCCGCTGTTCTACGACAACTACTTCGTCCCCCGCGGCTACGCCTTCGTCGGCGTCGACCTCACCGGCACCAACCGCTCCGACGGCTGCGTCGACGTGGGCGGCCGCTCCGACATCCGCTCCGCGAAGGCCGTGATCGACTGGCTGAACGGCCGCGCCAGGGCGTACAGCAGCCGCGCGGGCGGCACGCCGGTGAAGGCCGGATGGACCAACGGCAGAACCGGCATGATCGGCAAGAGCTGGGACGGCACCATCGCCAACGGCGTCGCCGCCACGGGCGTCAAGGGCCTGAAGACCATCGTCCCGATCAGTGCCATCTCCTCCTGGTACGACTACTACTTCGCGCAGGGCGCCCCGCTCTACGACGGCGGCCCCGACGAACTCGCCGGCTATGTCCAGAGCGACGGTGCCCAGGCCCACTGCGCGGCCGTACAGCGCAGGCTCGCCGAGGGCAGCCCGCGCAGCGGCGACTGGACCCGGCTGTGGACCGAGCGCGACTACGTCAAGGACGCGGCGAAGGTACGCGCCAGCGTGTTCCTGGTGCACGGCATGCAGGACCTCAACGTCCGCACCAAGCACTTCGGCCAGTGGTGGGACGCCCTCGCCCGGCAGGGGGTCGAGCGCAAGATCTGGCTGTCGCAGACCGGTCACGTGGACCCCTTCGACTACCGGCGGGGCGCCTGGGTCGACACCCTGCACCGCTGGTTCGACCATGAACTCCTCGGCTACGACAACGGCATCGACCGCGAGCCGATGGCCGACATCGAACGCCACCCCGACCGGTGGGTCACCTCCGCCGCCTGGCCGCCGCGCGGCACCCGAGCCACCGTCCTGCGCCCGGCCGCCGGCGGCCAGGCCGGCGTCGGCACCCTCGGTCTGCGCCGGGCCGCCGGCACCGAGACCTTCACGGACGACCCAGGGCTGAGCGAGACCGACTGGGCCGCGCACCTCACCGCGTCCACGCCCGAGAAGGCGGGCTTCCTCACCGCGCCCCTCAGCCGCGACCTGCGCCTGGCCGGCTCCGCCGAAGTGACGGTCACCGCGACCCCGACCACCGCCTCCGCCCACCTGTCCGCCGTGCTGGTCGATGTCGGCCCGGCCACCATCCGCGACTACGCCGACAGCGCCGAGGGCATCACCACCCTCACCGACCGCACCTGCTGGGGCGAGAGCACGGCCGGGGACAGCGCCTGCTTCAAGGAGACCAGGGCGAAGACGGCCGCCGTCGACTACACCGTGGTCAGCCGCGGCTGGGCCGACCTCGGCCACTACGCCTCGGCGACCAAGGGCGTCCCGCTCACGCCGGGCAGGGCCTACACGATGACCCTCCGCCTCGCGGCCACCGACAACGTCGTCCCCGCCGGGCACCGCCTGGCGCTGATCGTCGCCGGCACGGACAAGGACCTCATCGACCCTCCGGCCACCAGGCCGACGCTCACCGTCGACCTGTCCCGGACGGCGGCGAAGGTGCCGCTGGTGGGCGGTGCGGCGGCGTTCGCCCAGGCCACCGACGCCCACGCCACCGACGGCCGGGCCGGCATCCCCGCGCCGACGGTCCTGGACGGCGTCCGCGCACCCAGCGCCGGCCGTCACATCCCGGCGAGCTGACACCGCGGGCCGACCGCCGAGGCGGCGCCGGTCCGGGGCGGCGGGTCGCGGTGCCCGACCGCGGCCCGCCGTGGGCCGGTCGCGCGGTTCCCCGCGCCCCTGGGGGGCTGCGGTGGTGTGTGGTTCGGGCGGGTGTGGGTTCGGGGTGGTGGGGCGCGGTGTGTGGCTGCGGGAGGTCGTGGGCCGGTCGCGCGGTTCCCCGCGCCCCTGGGGGAGCTGTGGTGGTCGGTTGTTCAGGCCGCCGGGAACGCCAGGTCGGCCGCCTCCCGGGCGCAGCCCCACGCGACCGTGACGCCGGCGCCGCCGTGGCCGTAGTTGTGCACCAGCGCACGTCCGTCCGGGAGGGGCTGACGCTCCAGTCGTACCGCCTCCCGGGCGGGCCGTAGTCCCACCCGGTGCGCGAGTACCCGGGCACCGGCGATCTCCGGCCGGACGGCCGCGCACCGGGCGACGATCGCCGCGGCGGTGACCGGGTCCGGCTCCAGGGACCAGTCGTCCTCCTCCGCCGTGCCGCCCAGGAGCAACCGGTCCGGCTGCGGGATGACATACGTGGAGGCGGCCGAGGAGTGGTCGGCGGACACGAACCAGCTGGTGACGCCCGGGTTCTCCACCACGACCAGCTGCCCGCGCACGGGACGCACCGCCGGGTCCGGCACCAGCGAACGGGCCCCCAGCCCCGTGCAGTTGACCACCACTGCGGCGGGGACGGCGGCCACGTCGGTCACCTCCCGCACCTCCACCGTGCCCCCGGCCCGCACCAGCCGCCGCCGCAGCCACGCCAGATGCACCGGCATGTCGATCACCGGCAACCGCGCCGCCAGCCCCTCGGCGACCGCCCGCAGCCCCGGCACCCGGGCCGCCCAGGTGCCCAGCTCCTCCAGCCGGGTCCCGTGGTGGACGCCCTCGACCAGACGCACCCCCGTCTCCTGCGGCCGGGCCGCCAGCGCCTCGTACACGCCGAGGGACGCAAGCGCCCACGCGCCGGCCAGCGGCTCCGGTTCGATGCGGTACGGCCACCACAGGCCGCCGGCGACCGCGGAGGTCGTGCGCTCGGCCGGCTCCCGCGTCCACACCCGCACCCGCCGCCCGGACTCGGCCAGCAGCACGGCCGTCGTGAGCCCGGCGACCCCGCCTCCGACCACGATCACTTCGTCATTCGGCTCACTGTCCACGCCAGGACGATAGGCCCTGCGCGGCCCACCTCGTCAGGCCGGGGAGGCACCCCGCACCCGCAACCGGCGAGCGGCGCGGAACGTGGCGGAGACGGGCTCGGGCCGCCACTAAAATCGGCCTCCTGATGACTGCCACCCTCGTTGCCAAGAACCTCGCCGCCGGCCACGGCGACCGCTCCCTGTTCTCCGGACTGGACCTGGTCGTCGCGCCCGGCGATGTGATCGGCCTGGTCGGCGCCAACGGCGCGGGCAAGTCGACCCTGCTGCGGATGCTCGCCGGTCTCACACAGCCCGAGCAGGGCGAACTCCGGCTGTCCCCGCCGGCCGCGACCGTCGGTCACCTGCCGCAGGAGCCGGAGCGCCGGCCGGGGGAGACCGTCCGGGGATTCCTGGCCCGCCGCACCGGCGTCGCCGAGGCCCAGCGGGTCATGGACGAGGCCACCCAGGCGCTGGTGGACGGCGCGCCCGGCGCCGACGACGCCTATGCGACCGCCCTGGAGCGCTGGCTGGGACTCGGCGGCGCCGACCTGGAGGAGCGCGCGGACGAGGTCGCCGACTCCCTCGGCCTGGCGGTGGACCTGGACCAGCCGATGACCGCCCTCTCCGGCGGTCAGGCGGCCCGCGCGGGCCTCGCCTCCCTGCTGCTGTCCCGCTACGACGTCTTCCTCCTGGACGAGCCCACCAACGACCTCGATCTGGACGGCCTGGAGCGTCTGGAACGCTTCGTCACCGGACTGCGCGCGGGCACGGTCGTCGTCAGTCACGACCGCGAGTTCCTCACCCGCACGGTCACCCGGGTTCTCGAACTGGACCTCGCCCAGCGGCAGATCAACCTCTACGGCGGCGGCTACGCGGCCTACCTGGAGGAGCGGGAGGTGGCCCGCCGGCACGCCCGCGAGGAGTACGAGGAGTACGCCGACAAGAAGGGCGCTCTCCAGGAGCGCGCGCAGACGCAGCGGGCCTGGATGGACAAGGGCGTGAAGAACGCCCGGCGGAAGGCGGGCAGCGACAACGACAAGATCGGCCGCAAGTTCCGCAGCGAGGCCAGCGAGAAGCAGGCGGCCAAGGCCCGGCAGACCCAGCGCATGATCGAGCGCCTCGATGTCGTCGACGAGCCGCGCAAGGAGTGGGAGCTGCGCATGGAGATCGCGTCCGCGCCGCGTTCGGGCGCGGTCGTGGCGACGCTGCGGGATGCCGAGGTCCGGCGTGGCGACTTCTCCTTCGGCCCGGTGTCGTTGCAGGTCGACTGGGCCGACCGGATCGCGGTGACGGGAGCCAACGGCGCCGGGAAGTCCACCCTGCTCGGCGCTCTGCTGGGCCGGATCCCGCTCGACTCCGGTCACGCGGCCCTGGGTTCCGGTGTCCTGGTCGGCGAGGTCGACCAGGCCCGCAAGCTGTTCCACGGCCCCGAGACCCTGCTCGACGCCTTCTGCACGGCCGTCCCGGACACCGAACCGGCGGAGGTCCGTACCCTGCTGGCCAAGTTCGGCCTGAAGTCGGACCACGTACTGCGCCCCGCCGACTCCCTCTCCCCGGGTGAACGCACCCGCGCGGCGCTGGCCCTGCTCCAGGGCCGCGGCGTCAACCTCCTCGTCCTGGACGAGCCGACGAACCACCTGGACCTGCCGGCCATCGAGCAGCTGGAATCGGCCCTCGACGCCTACGAGGGCACCCTGCTGCTGGTCACCCACGACCGGCGCATGCTGGACGCGGTCCGGGTGACCCGGCGCCTGGAGGTGGCGGACGGCAAGGTGACGGAGCGCTAGTGCTGTGACCGGAAAGGTTCACCGGCTCGCGGCGCCCGGCACGGCACCTCGCCGCGTTGTCGCATCACCCGAGTACATCCAGTACGCGGGTGATGCTCCGCCTTGCGATGCACCGCACCGGACGCCGCGAGCCTTCCGGCAAACCTTTCCGGCCACAGCACCAGCGGCCGATCCCGCCGAGGGCTGGGGAAGCGAGCGTCGGCGGGCCGATCCCCGTGGAGGCCCTGGAGGGCTGGGGAGTGAGCGTCGGCGGGCCGATCCCGCGGACGGTCGGGGGAGAGGGTGCCGGCGGGTTCGATTTCGCGGGGGCGAGGAGCGCCGACGGGCCCGGCACCGCGTCCCGGCGAGGTTCCGGAGCGAGGGCTCCGGCACGGCTTAGGCAGGGCGCTCGGGTGATGTGGGCTCGGACGGTGTGGGTCCGGTCCAGCGGGCGGCGGCCTCCCGTGCCGCCCGCTCGACGCGCCCGACGTGTTCGGGGTCGTGGGGTGCGACGTTGAGTCCGGCCGGCCGCTGACCCACGGATCCGTCGATCAACTCCCGGACGATGTCGGCGTGTCCGGCGTGCCGCTGGGTCTCGGCGATCATGTGCGTGAGGACCCGGTGCAGGGTGATTCCGGTCCCCGGGCCGTCGCCGGGTATCCGGCCGACCGCGTCCAGCGGCAGCTCGGCGATGGTGGCGTCGGCGTGTGCCCAGGCGTCCCGGTACCCGCCGACGAGGTCCTCGCGCGACTCGGCGGCCCGCGCCCACAGATCCGCGTCCGGGTCCGCGTCCCCGGTGAACCACAAGGGCGTCCCGGCGAAGGGCCGGTCGAAGGCCGCCCCGAAGTACAGGGCCTCGGCGCCGGTCAGGTGCTTCACCAGCCCCAGCAGGTTGGTGCCCGTCGGCGTCAACGGCCGGCGGACGTCGTACTCCGACAGGCCCTCCAGCTTCCACAGCAGGACGTCACGGGCGTCCTGGAGATACACCTGAAGGTCTGTCTTGGGATCGGTCACAGTCACGCGGACAACACTCGACGGTGCGCCGGGCCCTGTCCACGGAGATTGCCGCCGGGCGGGTCCGGCCCCCTGCCGTGGCAGGGGGCCGGCCCCCTGTCGTCAGCGCTTCTTCGGGTCCAGCAGCCCCGCGCGGCGCAGCGCGTCCGCCATCGCGCTGTTGGCAGGCGCCGGGGCCGGCCGTCCGCCCCGGTCGCCGCCACGGCCCTGTCGCTGGCCGCCACCGGCCTGACCGCCGCCGCCCTGTCGCTGGCCGCCGCCGGCCTGGCCGCCACCGCCCTGTCGCTGGCCGCCACCCTGTCGTTGGCCGCCGCCCTGCCGCTGCTGGGGCGGACGGGCACCGCCGCCGCGCTGCTGCCGTCCGCCGCCCTGCCCCTGCGGCGCGGCCTCGTCGTCCAGACGCAGGGTCAGGGCGATGCGCTTGCGCGGGATGTCCACGTCCAGGACCTTCACCTTGACGATGTCACCGGGCTTGACGACATCGCGCGGGTCCTTGACGAACGTCTTCGACATCGCCGACACGTGCACCAGGCCGTCCTGGTGGACACCGACGTCCACGAACGCGCCGAAGGCGGCCACGTTGGTGACCACGCCCTCCAGGACCATCCCCGAGGACAGGTCGGAGATCTTCTCCACGCCCTCCTTGAAGGTGGCCGTCCGGAAGGCGGGCCGCGGGTCGCGCCCCGGCTTCTCCAGTTCCTTGAGAATGTCGGTGACGGTCGGCAGACCGAAGGTGTCGTCCACGAAGTCGGCCGGCCGCAGAGAGCGCAGTACGCCCGTGTTGCCGATGAGGGACGCCACCTCCTGGCCCGCGGTCTTCACCATGCGGCGCACCACCGGGTACGCCTCGGGGTGCACGCTGGAGGCGTCCAGCGGGTCGCCGCCGCGGATCCGCAGGAAGCCCGCGCACTGCTCGTACGCCTTCGGGCCGAGCCGCGCCACCTTCTTCAGCTCGGCGCGCGAGGTGAACGGCCCGTTCGCGTCCCGGTGCGCCACGATGTTCTCGGCGAGCCCCGACGAGACGCCGGACACCCGGGACAGCAGCGGCACGGACGCGGTGTTGACGTCCACACCGACGCCGTTCACGCAGTCCTCGACGACCGCGTCCAGCGAGCGCGACAGCTTCACCTCGGACAGGTCGTGCTGGTACTGGCCGACGCCGATCGACTTCGGGTCGATCTTCACCAGCTCGGCCAGCGGGTCCTGCAGACGGCGCGCGATGGAGACCGCGCCCCGCAGCGACACGTCCATGTCCGGCAGCTCCCGCGAGGCGTACTGCGACGCCGAGTACACCGACGCGCCCGCCTCGGACACCATCACCTTGGTGAGCTTCAACTCGGGGTGCTTTTCGATCAGTTCACCGGCGAGCTTGTCGGTCTCGCGGGACGCCGTGCCGTTGCCGATCGCGACCAGCTCGACCGCGTGCTCCTCGGCCAGCCGCGCCAGCTTGGCGAGCGCCTCGTCCCACCTGTTGGCCGGCACGTGCGGGTAGATCACGTCCGTGGCGACCACCTTGCCGGTGGCGTCGACCACCGCGACCTTCACACCCGTACGGAAACCGGGGTCCAGGCCGAGCGTCGAGCGGGTGCCGGCCGGGGCGGCGAGCAGCAGGTCCCGCAGGTTCGCCGCGAACACGTTCACCGCCTCGTCCTCGGCGGCCGTGCGCAGCCGCAGGCGCAGGTCGATGCCGAGGTGGACCAGGATGCGGGTGCGCCAGGCCCAGCGGACCGTGTCCGTCAGCCATTTGTCGGCCGGGCGGCCCCGGTCGGCGACACCGAACCGCGAGGCGACGATGCCCTCGTAGGACGAGGGGCCCTCGGTGGCCTCCTCCGGCTCCAGGACGAGGTCCAGGACCTCCTCCTTCTCGCCGCGCAGCATCGCCAGGATCCGGTGCGAGGGCAGCTCGGTGAACGGCTCGGCGAAGTCGAAGTAGTCGGCGAACTTGGCACCGGCCTCCTCCTTGCCCTCCCGCACCTTCGCGGCGAGCCGTCCGCGCACCCACATGCGCTCGCGCAGTTCGCCGATCAGGTCGGCGTCCTCGGCGAACCGCTCGGTGAGGATCGCCCGCGCGCCGTCCAGCGCGGCCTGGGCATCGGCCACGCCCTTGTCCGCGTCGACGAACGCGGCTGCTGCCGCCGTCGGTTCGGTCGTCGGGTCGCCCAGCAGTCCCTCCGCGAGCGGCTCCAGGCCCGCCTCGCGCGCGATCTGCGCCTTGGTGCGCCGCTTGGGCTTGTAGGGGAGGTAGATGTCCTCCAGGCGCGCCTTGGTCTCGGCGCCGCGGATCCGCGCCTCCAGCTCCTCGGTGAGCTTGCCCTGCTCCCGCACCGACTCCAGGATCGCGGTCCGCCGCTCTTCCAGCTCCCGCAGATAGCGCAGCCGCTCCTCGAGCGTGCGCAGCTGCGCGTCGTCGAGCATCTCGGTCGCTTCTTTGCGGTAGCGAGCGATGAAGGGCACCGTCGAACCGCTGTCGAGCAGCTCCACCGCGGCCTTCACCTGCCGCTCCCGGACGCCGAGCTCCTCGGCGATCCTGCCTTCGATGGACCCTGCTCCGAGGGACCCGGGTGTCGTCACGATGCCGTACCGCCTTATCCACTGAGGTTGCGCGGCAATTGTGGCAGGTGGCACCGGCCACCGGGGATCAGGGCGGTCCCCGGCGGGGCGCCGGGCCCGATGTCAGGCCCGGCTCCCACGCGGAGGACGACGCTCCGCCGAACGGCCGGGCGACCGCCCGGAACGGGAGCGTGACCACCGTGGCGACGGCCCCGCCGATCTGCCGCAGTACGTCTGCGAGGGCACGGAACACGACACCTCTCCTGTCCGCCCGGTCCGGGTGACCGGGTGCGTGGACCGGGTACCTCCGCGCGGCGCCACGGAACCCCCGCATGGCCGAAAAGTTGGGAAAGGCGTCATTGCGGCCATCGCCGGACCCGCGAACAATCGAGGTCATGGCGCAGCGAACCGTCCTCCTCACCGTCTTCGACGGTCTCCAGAGCCTCGATGTCACCGGACCCATGGAAGTCTTCGCCGGTGCCGAGCTGGTGATCCCGGGCTCGTACCGGATCCGCACGGCGTCCGTGGACGGCGGGCCCGTGCGCACCTCCAGCGGGCTGACCCTCGTACCGGACGGATCCCTGGCGGAGGCGGCGGATCCGCACACCCTGCTGGTCCCCGGCGGCGAGGGCACCCGTGACCCGGACCCGCGGCTGGTGGAGTGGCTGCGCGTGCGTGGCCCGCGGGCCACGCGTCTGGTATCGGTCTGCACCGGCGCCGTCCCGCTGGCCCGGGCCGGGCTCCTGGACGGCCGGCGCGTCACCACCCACTGGGCGTACTGCGAGAAGCTCGCCCGGGACCACCCCGCCGTGCACGTCGACCCCGACCCGATCTTCGTCCGGGACGGGCATGTGGCCACCTCCGCCGGGGTCACCGCGGGCATCGACCTCGCCCTGGCGCTGGTGGAGGAGGACCTGGGCCGGGAAGCGGCGCTGGCCGTCGCCCGCCACCTCGTGGTGTTCCTGCGCCGGCCGGGCAATCAGGCCCAGTTCAGCGCCCAGCTGGCCGCCCAGACGGCCCGCCGGGAACCCCTGCGGGACGTCCAGCAGTGGATCACCGAGCACCCGGACGGCGATCTCGGTGTCGAGGCGCTGGCCGCCCGCGCCGCCCTCTCCCCACGCCACTTCGCCCGCGCCTTCCAGGCCGAGACGGGCATGACACCCGGCCGGTACGTCGACCGGGTCCGCCTCGAGCACGCGCGCCGCCTGCTGGAGGACACCGCCGACGGCATCGAGCAGGTGGCCCGGGCCAGCGGTTACGGCACGCCGGAGGCCATGCGCCGCGCCTTCCTGCGCACCCTCGGCACCGCTCCGGCCGAGTACCGCCGCCGTTTCCGCCCCGCCCCCACGACCTGACCCGCCGTACCGACCTCGCGAAAGGGAACACCATGCAGATCGCCATCGTCCTCTACGACCGCTTCACCGCCCTGGACGCCGTCGGGCCCTACGAGACCCTCGGCCGGCTGCCGGACTCCGAGACCGTGTTCATCGCCGAGCGCACCGGTCCGGTCCGTAACGAGACCGGGAACCTGGCGCTCACCGCCGACCGGAGCCTGGCCGACGTACCGTCCCCGGACATCGTGGTCGTGCCGGGCGGGCCCGGCCAGACGCCGCAGATGGACAACCCCGTCCTGCTGGACTGGCTGCGCACGGCCGACGCCACCAGCGCCTGGACCACCTCGGTGTGCACCGGCTCGCTGCTGCTGGCCGCCGCGGGGCTGCTCCAGGGCCGCCGTGCCACCTCGCACTGGCTGGCGCTGGAGCAGCTGCGCGACTTCGGGGCCGAGCCCACGGGGCAGCGGGTGGTCGTGGACGGCAAGTACGTCACCGCCGCGGGCGTGTCGTCCGGCATCGACATGGGCCTCACGCTCCTGGGCACCATCGCCGGCGACGAACACGCCCAGGCCGTCCAGCTGCTGACCGAGTACGACCCGCAGCCTCCGTACGACGCCGGGTCGCCCGAGAAGGCGCCCGCCCACCTCGTCGCGGAGTTCCGCGACGCGAGCCGCTTCAGCCTGTCGTAGGCACGCTCCAGGTGAAGCGCGGCTGCCTGCGCTCCAGGAACGCGGCCACTCCCTCCGCGGTGTCGCCGCTGTCGCGTGCCTGCGCGGTCCAGTAGGCGTCCCGGTCGGTGCGGCCGTCGGCGAACTCCTTGGCGGCGGCCTGGGTGAGACGCGAGCGGGTCACCAGGACCCGGGTCAGCTCCACGACCCGCTTGTCCAGTTCTCCCTCGGGCAGCACCTCGTCCACCAGTCCGGTGCCCAGCGCCCGCCCCGCGTCGATCAACTCAGCCGTGAACAGAAGGTACTTGGCCGTGGACGGGCCGACCAGGGACACCAGCCGGCGGGTGGCGGAGGCCGGATAGACGACGCCGAGCCTCGCCGGTGTCACACCGAACAGCGCCCCCTCCTCCGCCAGGCGCAGATCGCAGGCCGCCGCGAGCTGCGCCCCACCGCCCACGCAGTGTCCGCGCACCGCGGCGACGGTCGGCCCGGGGAAGGCGGCCAGCGCCTCCTCGGCCGCCGCCGCCAGGGACTGCGCCTCCTCCGGTGAGCCCCGGAGCGTGGAGATGTCGGCGCCCGCGCAGAAGGTGCCGCCCGCGCCGGTCAGCACCAGCGCCCGCACGTCCGGATCGCGTGCCAGTCCGTCCAGCAGCGGGGGCAGGGCACGCCACATCGCTGTCGTCATGGCGTTGCGCTTGGCGGGATGACGGATCACCACGGTGGCCACGGAGTCGGTGACCTGGTGGGACAGCTGGGGCTCCATGCGGCGGATCGTAGCCGAGGGCTGTTCACGGCGGCAGACCGAACCCGTACAACCCGACTAGTTCGCGAATCGGCGTCCGAGGAACAGGAAACAGTCCCACCCGGGGCCCGCTCATGCGCAGTCGGTCAGAAACCGTTCGATACCCGCTGACTTGTGTTCAGGTATCCGGGCGGGAGCGCGTCGTTACCAACACTCGACGTGTGGTGACAATCGAGCGCGAGGGTGGCGACCGGACGATGGACAACCACGGGCGCGGGGACGGCCCGCGCCCTGCGGGAGGCGGCGAACGCCCGCCGGATCCACTGCCGTACGAAGGCGTCTGGCGGTTCACCGCAGCGGCGGTGGACGCCTCGGTCCCGCAGGCCCGGCACGCGGTACGGGACCTGCTGCAGCGCCAGGGCGTGCCGGTCTCCGACGACCTGGTGCACGGGCTGCTGCTGATCGTCTCCGAGCTGGTCACCAACGCGGTCCGGCACGCGGCGCTGCTGTCGCCGGTGCTGGCCGTGGAGGTGGCCGTGGGAGCCGAGTGGGTACGGGTGTCCGTCGAGGACAACCACCCCTACCGGCCGACCGCCCTGGAGGCCGACCACGGTCGGACCGGCGGCCGGGGGCTGCTCCTGGTCCGCGAGGTGGCCCGGGAGGCGGGCGGGGTGGTCGACGTGGAGCACACCGCGAGCGGCGGCAAGGTGATCTGGGCCGCCCTGCCGCTCAAGCCCGTGGCGCTTACCTAGCGGGTCCCGGCAGGGTCACCAGCCCGCGGACGGGCCCGTCAGCTCCCTGATCGCCGGGCGGGCCGCGTCCAGCACGGTCATGAACCAGGCCGAGAACGGGTCCTGGGCGTGCCGCTCGGCCAGCTCGGCCGCCGTCACGAAGGCGGCCTGGGCGACCTCCTCCGGGTCCGGCCCGAGCGGCGCCTGCACCAGGCCGACGAACAGGTGGTTGAACTCCTGCTCCACCAGACCGGAGGCGGGGTCAGGGTGGTTGTAACGGACCGTGCCGGCCTCCGCGAGCAGCGACGGCGAGACGCCCAGCTCCTCGTAGGTGCGCCGGGCCGCCGCCGCGAACGGCGCCTCGCCCGGGTAGGGGTGACCACAACAGGTGTTGGACCACACGCCGGGGGAGTGGTACTTGCCGAGCGCCCGCTGCTGGAGCAGCAGCCGGCCCTGCTCGTCGAAGAGGAACACCGAGAACGCCCGGTGCAACTGCCCCGGCGGCTGGTGCGCGGCGAGCTTCTCCGCGGTGCCGATCGTCACGCCCTTCTCGTCGACCAGTTCCAGCAAAATCGCCTCTGCGGTGCCGTTCGACGAGTTGTGCGTCGCGGTGGCAGGTGTGATCGGCATAGCCATCCTTCGCTTCGGTCCTAGCGCCCCAAGTCTGCCGTACGAATCCGGCACTCCCGGCACGTCCGCCTGTCCGCGCGCGGCGCGGCACCGGGAGTCGGGTCCGGTAGATCATCGTGCCCGGGGTCCGCCGCCGGGAACCGTCCGGGGGTGCGCCGAACGGCTGTCCGTACGGTCAGTGGCACAGCCGTGCCTCGTGCTCCGCGTGGCCGCCCGGTTCCAGCTGGAAGGTGCAGTGCTCCACGTCGAAGTGGTGGCCCAGGCAGCCCTGCAACTCGTGCAGCATCTTCTCGTGCCCGATGGCGCTCAGCACCTCGGAGCTGACGACCACGTGCGCGGACAGCACCGGCATGCCCGAGGTGATCGTCCAGGCGTGCAGATCGTGCACGTCCTCCACGCCGTCCAGCGCCAGGATGTGCGTCCGGACCTCCGCCATGTCGACTCCCTTGGGGGCCGCTTCCAGCAGCACGTCCAGCGTCTCGCGCAGCAGCTTCACCGTCCGCGGCACGATCATCAGCCCGATGACCAGCGAGGCGACGGGGTCGGCCGCCTGCCAGCCGGTGGTCAGGATCACCGTCGCCGAGATCAGCACGGCCACCGAGCCCAGCGCGTCCGCGACCACCTCCAGGAAGGCGCCGCGCACGTTCAGGCTCTCCTTCTGCCCGTGCATCAGCAGGACCAGCGAGACGGAGTTCGCGACCAGGCCGACCAGACCGAACACGACCATCAGGCCGCCCCGGGTCCCGGCGGGCTCGACGAACCGCTGCACCGCCTCGTACAGGACGTATCCGCCGACCCCGAGCAGCAGCAGACAGTTGGCCAGGGCAGCGAGGATCTCCGCACGGGCGTAACCGAAGGTGCGGTTGGTGCTCGGCGGGCGGTTGGCGAAGTGGATAGCGAGCAGCGCCATGCCCAGGCCCACCGCGTCGGTCGCCATGTGTGCCGCGTCCGCGATCAGCGCGAGCGAGTCCGCGATCAGACCGCCGATGATCTCGACCACCATGATCATGAGGGTGATGCCGAGCGCGATGCGCAGCCGGCCCCGGTACGCGGCCGTGGCCGTCCCCGGAGTCGGCGCGTGGGAGTGCCCGTGGTCGTGCCCTGCCCCCATGACCGTCCGCCTTCCGTGTGCCTGCCCGGACGCCCAGTCAACTACGGGCGGGGGGTATCAGGCAACGCGGCACTGAACACCGTTGTCATGTGCCCTGACCTGCGGAAACGTTCTGCAGGTCAGGACGGTGCGGGCTTGCCGACCGGGCGGCGCGGGGCGGTGTGCCGGGGGGCGCGGGCCGGATCGCCCGCCGTGGTGCAGCTGTCGGCCCGCCCACGCCGGTTCGCCCGCCCACGCCGGTTCGCCCGCCGTGCCGGTTCATCCGCCGTGGTGCAGCTGCCAGCCCGCCCACGCCGACTCGATCATCTCCCGCACCCCGCGGCGGGCCCGCCAGTCCAGGGTCGCGGCGGCCCGCTCCGCCGAGGCCACCGCGCGCGGCGCGTCCCCCGGGCGGCGGCCCTCCACCAGGGGTGCCCGGCGGTCCCCGGTGACCTCGCCGATGACGGTGATCAGCTCGCGCACCGAGACCCCCTCGCCCCGGCCGATGTTGAGCGTCAGATCGCCGGCGAGATCCCCGGCGGCCAGCCGTCGCGCCGCCGCCACATGGGCCTCCGCGAGATCGGCGACGTGGATGTAGTCCCGGACGCAGGTGCCGTCCGGCGTCGGATGGTCGTCGCCGAAGATCCGCGGGGCCTCGTCGCGGGTGAGCCGGTCGAAGACCATCGGCACGATGTTGAACACACCGGTGTCCGCCAGCTCCGGCGCCGCCGCGCCCGCCACGTTGAAATAGCGCAGGCAGACCGTGGAGATCCCGTGCGCCCGCCCGGCCGCCCGCACCAGCCACTCCCCGGCCAGCTTGGTCTCGCCGTACGGGTTCACCGGGGCGCACGGGGTGTCCTCGGTGATCAGGTCCACGTCCGGGTTGCCGTACACCGCCGCCGACGAGGAGAACAGCAGCCGTCCGACGCCCGCCTCCGCGACCGCGTCCAGCAGCGTGGCCAGTCCGCCCACGTTCTCCCGGTAGTAGCGGGTGGGCCGGGCCACCGACTCCGCGACCTGCTTGCGCGCCGCGAGATGGACCACGCCCGTGACGCCGTACTCCGCGAGGACGCGCTGGAGCAGCGGCCCGTCCAGCGTCGAGCCCCGCACCAGCGGAACGTCCGCCGGGAGCCGCGCCGGTACGGCGGCCGACAGGTCGTCCAGCGCCACGACACGCTCCCCGGCGCCCGCCATGGCCCGTGCCACATGAGCCCCGATGTATCCGGCTCCGCCGGTGATCAGCCACGTCATGGTCGCCCACCCTATGCCGAGCAGCCCCGTGTCCCGGTTGCCCGGGTCTGCCCCATGGGTTTGTGGGCCGGGCCCCGGATCCCCGATGATGATCGCGGCAAAGGCCGGGTCAGCCCCCGTCGGCCGGGCCGTGAACGGCCGGTGAACACGGGCTGTGGCCCATCGGATAGCCTCTGCCGACATGCCGCCCGGGTGCCGCAGGCAGGGGTGCCCCACCACGCAGAAGACCGGCGCCCAGCGCGCCGGCACCCAGGGAGTGAGTTCGGTTGCCGACCGCCATCGTCACCGGTCAGCCGGTCCCCGGATCGTCACTGGAGGGCGATCTGCGGTCCCTCGGCTTCGATGTGCGTGTGGCCGCCGACGCCGCCGAGGCGGAGGCCCAGCTGGCGGCCGTGCCGGCCGACCGGCGCGTGGCCCTGGTCGACGCCCGCTTCGTCGGCCACCCGCACGCGCTGCGCCTCGGGCTGACCGACCCGCGCTTCCCACTCGCCGCCGTCCCGGGAGCCGTCACCGCCCAGCCGGCCGCCCGGCAGCAGCTCACCCGGGCCATGGCCCGCGAGACCACGGCGGGCGAGGCCACGGCGGAGGAGACGTCGGCGGGCGAGGCCACGGCGGGGGAGACCTCGGCGGCCACGACCACTGAGCGCCCGGCCCCGCTCGTGGCGGACGGCGCCCCCGCGCTCGCCGGGGACAGCCTCGCCGATCGCGTCGCCACCGCCCTCGACGCCGACGGCGCCGCGGTGCACCGGCCCGAGCTGGGCAGCCTGGTCGCCGCCGTACCGGCCGACCCGCAGGCCCGTAACGAGGTCCGGCAGGCCGTCGCCGCCGTCGACGACGAGGCCGTACGCCTCAAGTCGGCCGTGAAGTCCCGGGACGGCTTCTTCACCACCTTCTTCATCAGCCCCTACTCGCGCTACCTCGCCCGCTGGTGTGCCCGCCGCGGCCTGACCCCGAACCAGGTCACCACGGCCTCGCTGCTCACCGCGCTCATCGCGGCCGGCTGCGCGGCCACCGGCACCCGCGGCGGCTTCGTCGCGGCCGGCGTGCTGCTGATCGCCTCCTTCGTGCTGGACTGCACCGACGGCCAGCTGGCCCGCTACGCCCTGAAGTACTCCACGCTCGGCGCCTGGCTCGACGCCACCTTCGACCGGGCCAAGGAGTACGCCTACTACGCCGGCCTCGCCCTCGGTGCGGCCCGCGGCGGCGACGACGTGTGGGCCCTCGCCCTCGGCGCGATGATCCTCCAGACCTGCCGGCACGTGGTCGACTTCTCCTTCAACGAGGCCAACCACGACGCCACCGCCAACACCAGCCCCACCGCCGCCCTCTCCGACAAGCTCGACAGCGTCGGCTGGACGGTCTGGCTGCGCCGCATGATCGTCCTGCCGATCGGCGAGCGCTGGGCGTTGATCGCGGTCCTCACCGCGGCCACCACCCCGCGGATCACCTTCTACGTCCTGCTCATCGGCTGCGCCTTCGCCGCGACCTACACCACGGCGGGCCGCGTGCTGCGCTCGGTGACCCGTCGGGCCCGGCGCACCGACCGGGCCGCGCAGGCGCTCGCCGACCTCGCCGACTCGGGTCCGCTCGCGGCGGTGGTCGGGCGCGTGGCCGGGCGCGGCCTGCCCGGTCTCGCCGTGCCCGCCGTCGCCCTGCTCGGCGGCGTCGCGGTCGTCGCCTGTGCGGCGCTGACCGGTTTCGGCGGCGTGCTCCCGGTCGTCGGCGCCCTCGTCTACGTCCTCACCTCGGGCCTCGCCGTGGCCCGCCCGCTCAAGGGCGCCCTCGACTGGCTGGTCCCCCCCTTCTTCCGGGCCGCCGAGTACGGCACCGTGCTCGCCCTGGCCGGTGAAGCGGGGGTGAACGGGGCCCTCCCTGCGGCTTTCGGCCTGGTGGCCGCCGTCGCCTACCATCACTACGACACGGTGTACCGCATCCGCGGTGACGCCGGAGCGCCCCCGGCCTGGCTGGTGCGGGTCATCGGGGGGCATGACGGGCGGACGCTGCTCGTCACCGTGCTGGCCGCGGTGCTCACCGCCTCGCAGTTCAAGATCGCGCTCACGGTCCTGGCCGTGGCCGTGGCCCTGCTGGTGCTCGTCGAGAGCATCCGCTTCTGGGTGTCCGCTGGGGCGCCCGCCGTACACGACGAAGGAGAAACCGCATGATCGGCCTCGTGCTGGCGGCCGGCGCCGGACGGCGTCTGCGCCCCTACACCGACAGCCTGCCCAAGGCGCTGGTGCCGGTGGGGCCCGCGGGCATAGAGGATTCGATCACGGTGCTCGACCTCACCCTCGGCAACTTCGCCGAGATCGGGCTGACCGAGGTCGGGATCATCGTCGGCTACCGCAAGGAGGCCGTGTACGAGCGCAAGGCGGCCCTGGAGCAGAAGTACGGCCTCAAGCTCACCCTGATCGACAACGACAAGGCCGAGGAGTGGAACAACGCCTACTCCCTGTGGTGCGGCCGTGACGCCCTCAAGGACGGCGTGATCCTCGCCAACGGCGACACCGTCCACCCGGTCTCCGTCGAGAAGACCCTGCTCGCCGCCCGCGGCGAGGGCAGGAGGATCATCCTCGCCCTGGACACGGTGAAGAACCTGGCGGACGAGGAGATGAAGGTCGTCGTCGACCCCGAGAAGGGCATGACGAAGATCACCAAGCTGATGGACCCGGCCGAGGCCACCGGCGAGTACATCGGCGTCACCCTGATCGAGGGCGACGCCGCGCCGGAGCTGGCCGACGCGCTGAAGACGGTCTGGGAGACCGACCCGCAGCAGTTCTACGAGCACGGCTACCAGGAGCTGGTGAACCGTGGCTTCCGGATCGACGTGGCGCCGATCGGTGACGTCAAGTGGGTCGAGATCGACAACCACGACGATCTCGCCCGGGGACGGGAGATCGCGTGCCAGTACTGACCCGGCTGATCCCCTCGCCGGTCGTCGTGGACATCCGCCCGGGTGCCCTGGACGACCTGGCGTGCGTGCTCGCCGACGAGCGCATCTCGCAGTCGGGCAAGCTCGCCGTCGCCGTCAGCGGCGGCTCGGGCGCCCGGCTGCGTGAGCGGCTCGCTCCCACATTGCCCGGCGCCACCTGGTTCGAGGTCGGCGGCGGCACCATCGACGACGCGGTCCGGCTGGCGAGCGACATAAAGGCCGGCCGCTACGACGCGGTCGTCGGCCTCGGCGGCGGGAAGATCATCGACTGCGCCAAGTTCGCGGCGGCCCGGGTCGGCCTGCCGCTGGTCGCCGTCGCCACCAACCTCGCGCACGACGGCCTGTGCTCGCCGGTCGCCACCCTCGACAACGACGCCGGCCGCGGCTCGTACGGCGTGCCGAACCCGATCGCGGTGGTCATCGACCTCAACGTGATCCGCGAGGCACCCGTCCGGTTCGTACGCTCCGGCATCGGTGACGCCATCTCCAACATCTCCGCGGTCGCGGACTGGGAGCTGGCCAACCGGGTCAACGGCGAGAAGATCGACGGCCTGGCCGCCGCCATGGCCCGGCAGGCCGGCGAGGCGGTGCTCCGGCACCCGGGCGGAGTCGGCGACGACGGCTTCCTCCAGGTCCTGGCCGAGTCGCTGGTCCTCACCGGCATCGCCATGTCCGTGTCGGGCGACTCCCGCCCGTCCTCCGGTGCCTGCCACGAGATCAACCACGCCTTCGACCTGCTCTACCCCAAGCGTGCCGCCGCCCACGGCGAGCAGTGCGGTCTCGGCGCCGCCTTCGCGATGTACCTGCGCGGCGCCCACGACGAGTCGGCCTACATGGCCGAGGTGCTGCGCCGGCACGGGCTCCCGGTGCTGCCGGAGGAGATCGGCTTCACCTTGGACGAGTTCGTCCGCGCGGTGGAGTTCGCTCCGCAGACCCGGCCCGGCCGCTACACGATCCTCGAACACCTCGACCTCAAGACGAACCAGATCAAGGACACCTACGCCGACTATGTCAAGGCCATCGGTAGCTGAACTCCGTCCGGTCGTCCACCCCGCGGGGGTGAAGGACCGGCGCAGCGGTGAGCACTGGGCGGGACGCCTCTACATGCGCGAGGTGTCCCTGCGCGTCGACCGCTACCTGGTGAACACCGGGGTCACGCCCAACCAGCTCACGTACCTGATGACCGTCTGCGGCGTGCTCGCGGCCCCGGCCCTGCTGGTGCCGGGGATCGCGGGCGCCGTCCTCGGGATCGTCGCCACCCAGCTGTACCTGCTGCTGGACTGCGTCGACGGCGAGATCGCCCGCTGGAAGAAGCAGTACTCGCTCGGCGGGGTCTACCTGGACCGCGTCGGCGCCTACCTCACCGACGCGGCCGTGCTGGTCGGCCTGGGCCTGCGCGCCGCCGACCTGTGGGGCAGCGGCCGTATCGACTGGCTGTGGGCCTTCCTCGGCACCCTCGCCGCGCTCGGCGCCATTCTGATCAAGGCCGAGACCGACCTGGTCGGCGTCGCCCGGCACCAGGCCGGGATGCCGCCGGTGCAGGACGCCGCCGGCGTCGCCGAGCCGCGCTCCCGCAAGATGGCCCTGGCCCGCCGGGCCGCCGCGGCGCTGAAGTTCCACCGGCTGATCCTCGGCATCGAGGCGTCGCTGCTCATCCTCGTCCTCGCGATCGTGGACCAGGCCCGCGGTGACCTGTTCTTCACGCGCCTCGGCACGGCCGTCCTCGCGGGCATCGCCCTGCTCCAGACGCTGCTGCACCTGGTGTCCATCCTCGCCTCCAGCAGGCTCCGGTGAGCGCGGCCATGAAGGTGGGCGTCGTCGTCATCACCATGGGCAACCGGCCGGCCGAGCTGCGCGCCCTGCTCGATTCGGTGGCGAAGCAGGACGGCGACCCGGTCGAGGTCGTCGTCGTCGGCAACGGCTCGCCCGTCCCGGATCTGCCCGACGGCGTGCGGACCATGGAGCTGCCCGAGAACCTGGGCATCCCCGGCGGGCGCAACGTCGGCATAGAGGCGTTCGGACCCAGCGGCCGCGATGTCGACATATTGCTCTTCCTCGACGACGACGGCCTGCTCGCCCGCCACGACACCGCCGAGCTGTGCCGCGCGGCCTTCGCCGCGGACCCCGAGCTCGGCATCATCAGCTTCCGCATCGCCGACCCCGACACCGGCGAGACCCAGCGCCGGCACGTGCCCCGGCTGCGCGCCTCCGACCCGATGCGCTCCTCCCGGGTCACCACCTTCCTCGGTGGCGCCAACGCGGTCCGCACCCGGGTCTTCGCGGAAGTCGGCGGGCTGCCGGACGCATTCTTCTACGCGCACGAGGAAACCGACCTGGCATGGCGGGCCCTCGACGCGGGCTGGATGATCGACTACCGGTCCGACATGGTGCTGTACCACCCGACGACCGCGCCCTCGCGGCACGCGGTCTACCACCGCATGGTCGCCCGCAACCGCGTCTGGCTCGCCCGCCGCAATCTCCCCGCCCCCCTGGTCCCGGTCTACCTCGGGGTCTGGCTGCTGCTCACCCTGCTCCGCCGCCCCTCGCGGCCGGCCCTGCGGGCCTGGTTCGGCGGCTTCCGGGAGGGTTGGACCACGCCGTGCGGCCCCCGCCGTCCCATGCGGTGGCGTACGGTGTGGCGACTCACCCGGCTGGGCCGTCCCCCGGTGATCTGACAAGCTCGACCCGAGAGGTCGCGCCGCCGGACAGCTCAGGAACACGTGACCGCCGACGAGGCGGCGCGCGGCAGACGAACCCGAAGACGAAAGTTTCCACCTGTGAGTGAGACCACGCACGACGCCACGGCCGCGGTGACCGCGGCCCCGTCGCCCGATGCGGGACTGACGGCGGCCGAGCTGGCCGCGAAGTACGGGCTCGCCGTGAGCGGCGCCCGGCCCTCGCTCGTGGAGTACATCCGGCAGCTGTGGGGGCGCCGCCACTTCATCCTCGCCTTCTCGCAGGCGAAGCTGACCGCCCAGTACAGCCAGGCGAAGCTCGGCCAGCTGTGGCAGGTGGCCACGCCCCTGCTGAACGCGGCCGTGTACTTCTTCATCTTCGGGCTGATCCTGCACGCCAGCCGTGGCATGTCCCGGGACGTCTACATCCCGTTCCTGGTCACCGGCGTCTTCGTGTTCACCTTCACCCAGAACTCGGTGATGTCGGGCGTCCGCGCGATCTCCGGCAACCTCGGCCTGGTGCGCGCGCTGCACTTCCCGCGCGCCTCCCTGCCGATCTCGTTCTCGCTCCAGCAGCTCCAGCAGCTGCTCTTCTCGATGATCGTGATGTTCATCGTGGCGGTCGGCTTCGGCAGCTACCCGGGCCCGTCCTGGCTGCTGATCGTGCCGGCGCTGGTGCTGCAGTTCCTCTTCAACACGGGGCTCGCGCTGGTCGTGGCCCGCATGGGCGCCAAGACGCCCGACCTCGCGCAGCTGATGCCGTTCATCCTGCGGACCTGGATGTACACCTCCGGCGTGATGTTCTCCATCAACCACATGCTGGAGGGACATTCCGAGTGGATCGTCCGGATCCTCCAGGCCAACCCGGCCGCGGTCTACATGGACCTGATGCGGTTCGCCCTGATCGACGGCTACGGTGCGTCGAACCTGCCGCCGCACGTGTGGGCCATCGCCCTGTTCTGGGCGGTGGTCGTCTTCGCCGGCGGCTTCGTGTACTTCTGGAAGGCGGAGGAGCGGTACGGCCGTGGCTGAGCAGAACATCCAGGACCCGCGCCCGACGGTCATCGCGGACGAGCTGCACATCGTCTACCGGGTCAATGGCGCCAGGACCGGCAAGGGCAGCGCGACGGCGGCCCTGAGCCGGATACTCAAGCGAGGCTCCGACGACTCGGCGCGGGGCGTGCGCAAGGTGCACGCCGTGCGCGGGGTCTCCTTCGTCGCCTACCGCGGCGAGGCCATCGGCCTGATCGGCTCCAACGGCTCCGGCAAGTCCACCCTGCTGCGCGCCATCGCCGGCCTGCTCCCCGCGGAGAAGGGCAAGGTCTACACCGACGGCCAGCCGTCCCTGCTGGGCGTGAACGCGGCCCTGATGAACGATCTGACGGGGGAGCGGAACGTCATTCTGGGCGGCCTCGCGATGGGCATGTCCCGGGAGCAGATCAAGGAGCGTTACGAGAACATCGTCGACTTCTCCGGCATCAACGAAAAGGGGGATTTCATCACCCTTCCGATGCGGACGTACTCCTCCGGCATGGCGGCCCGGCTGCGGTTCTCCATCGCCGCCGCCAAGGACCATGACGTCCTCATGATCGACGAGGCGCTCGCCACCGGTGACCGCAAGTTCCAGAAGCGTTCCGAGGAGCGGATCCGGGAACTACGCAAAGAGGCCGGAACGGTCTTTCTGGTCAGTCACAACAACAAGTCGATCCGCGACACCTGTAACCGTGTGCTGTGGCTGGAGCGCGGTGAACTGCGTATGGACGGACCCACCGACGAGGTCCTGAAGGAGTACGAGAAGTTCACGAGCAGGTGACCCGTTTCGGCCAAGGCCCCGCCGGAATTGACCGGCGGGGCCTTCGTCTGCAAAGGAAACGTCAACTCGCGCTGCCGCAAGGAATCTTGGAGCCAATCGGTGTGTTGTTGTGATGTGCAGGACACCCCGACGGTCCGCGCTGCGTTGTACAACGTAAGCTGTACCGGCGCCGGAAACCGGCAAGTGGGGCGATAATGCACGCCGCCCTCCGTGAGGGTGCCGCTGTGCATTGCGGGGCGGCGTGTCCGAAATAGTGTGTATTGGGTCGGCAGTGTAGAACGGGAGATGTGACGGCAATGGCGACGGAAACTCCCCAGCTCAGCGCAGCATGTGCCGTCCCCGCGCCGGGCAGCGCCCGATGACGGGCGCCGCCACGGCGCCCGACCTGGAACGCGCCACGCTGGACAAGGCCGCGAGCGAGAACTTCCCCGTGGCCCCCTTTTTCCTGCCCAGGGCCTGGCGCGAGGACCTCGTGGCCGTCTACGGTTTCGCCCGCCTCGTGGACGACATCGGCGACGGCGACCTCGCCCCCGGCGGAGCCGACGCCCGGACGCTCGGCGTGTCGCCCGCCGAGGCGGCCGACCGGCTGGTCCTGCTCGACGCCTTCGAGGCCGATCTGCGCCGCGTCTTCGACGGCACGCCACGCCATCCGCTGCTGCGCCGGCTCCAGGGCACCGTCCACCGCCGCGCCCTCACCCCCGAGCCGTTCCTCGGGCTGATCGCCGCCAACCGCCAGGACCAGCTCGTCACCCGGTACGAGACCTACGACGACCTCCTCGCCTACTGCGAACTGTCCGCCAACCCCGTCGGCCGCCTCGTCCTCGCCGTCACCGGCACCTCCACCCCCGAACGGGTCCGGCTGTCCGACGCCATCTGCACCGCGCTCCAGATCGTGGAGCACCTCCAGGACGTCGCCGAGGACCTCGGCCGCGACCGGATCTATCTCCCCGCCGAGGACATGAAACGTTTCCACGTCCAGGAAACCGACCTCGCGGCGAAAACCGCGGGCGCATCGGTGCGCGCCCTGGTTGCATACGAGGCGCAACGCGCCCGCGGTCTGCTGAATGAAGGCGCCCCCCTGGTGGGTAGCGTCCACGGCAGGCTGAAGCTGCTGCTCGCGGGGTTCGTGGCGGGGGGAAGGGCGGCGATCAGGGCGATCGCCGCCGCCGAATACGACGTACTTCCCGGCCCGCCCAGACCCGGCAAGGTCCAGTTGCTGCGTGAGGCGGGCGTGATCCTGCGAGGAGAGGGGTGATCCGGGCCGTGGATTCTGCGCCGCACGTGTCCGCACCGGTACTCGCCGCCTACAGCTACTGCGAGGCCGTGACCGGGCAGCAGGCCCGTAACTTCGCGTACGGCATCCGGCTGCTGCCGACGGCCAAGCGCCGCGCCATGTCGGCGCTGTACGCGTTCTCCCGGCGCGTGGACGACATCGGCGACGGCGACCTCGCCGCCGACGTCAAGCTGGCGCGGCTGGAGGACACCCGGACGCTGCTCACGCGGGTCCGCGAGGACGCGGTCGAGGAGGACGACACCGACCCGGTGGCCGTCGCCCTCAGCCACGCCGCGCGGGCCTTCCCGATCCCGCTCGGCGGCCTCGACGAGCTGATCGACGGCGTGCAGATGGACGTACGCGGGGAGACCTACGAGACCTGGGACGAGCTCAAGGTCTACTGCCGGTGTGTCGCCGGTGCCATCGGCCGCCTCTCGCTCGGCGTGTTCGGCACCGAACCGGGTGCGCGCGGCGCCGAGCGCGCCGCCGAGTACGCCGACACGCTGGGCCTCGCGCTCCAGCTCACCAACATCCTCCGTGACGTCCGTGAGGACGCGACGGGCGGCCGTACCTATCTGCCCGCCGACGACCTCGCCAAGTTCGGCTGCTCGGCCGGCTTCCACGCGCCGACCCCGCCGGAGGGATCCGACTTCGCCGGCCTGGTCCACTTCGAAGTACGGCGCGCCCGGGCCCTGTTCGCCGAGGGCTACCGGCTGCTGCCCATGCTCGACCGGCGCAGCGGCGCCTGTGTGGCCGCGATGGCCGGCATCTACCGCCGGCTGCTGGACCGCATCGAGCGCGACCCGGAGGCCGTGCTGCGCGGCCGGGTCTCGCTCCCCGGACACGAGAAGGCATACGTCGCCGTGCGCGGCCTGTCCGGGCTCGACACCCGGAACGTGACCCGCCATGTCTCCCGGCGCTCCGTCAGGAGGCGCGCCTGATGGACCTCACCGGACCAGACGGCACGCGGGAGGCAACCCTCCGCTGCGGCGTGGCGTCCCTGACTGCGACGGCCGGGCGTGCACCGTTCAACCAGCACGCTCGGCACGCACGGAAGGACGCACGATGAGCGACGGCTCACCCCCGGCTCCGGCCCAGGCCGGGAGCCCGCGGACGGCAGGCCGCAGCGCGGTCGTGGTCGGCGGCGGCCTCGCCGGGATCACCGCGGCGCTCGCCCTCGCCGACGCCGGCGTCCGGGTCACCCTGCTCGAAGGCAGACCCAGGCTGGGCGGCCTCGCCTTCTCCTTCCAGCGCGGCGAACTGACCGTCGACAACGGCCAGCACGTGTACCTGCGCTGTTGCACCGCGTACCGCTGGTTCCTCGACCGCATCGAGGGCGCGGCGCTGGCACCGCTGCAGGACCGCCTGGACGTGCCCGTCGTCGACGTCACCAAGCCCGAGGGACGGCGGCTCGGCAGACTGCGGCGCGACCCGCTGCCCGTCCCCCTGCACCTGGGGCGCAGCCTGGCCGCCTACCCGCACCTCTCGCTCGCCGAGCGCGCGGCCGTCGGGCGTGCCGCGCTCGCGCTGAAAGGGCTCGACCTCGCCGATCCGGCCCTGGACGACCAGGACTTCGGCAGCTGGCTGGCCGCGCACGGCCAGTCCGCGCGTGCCGTCGAGGCCCTGTGGGACCTGGTCGGCGTCGCCACCCTCAACGCGGTCGCGGGCGACGCCTCGCTGGGGCTCGCCGCGATGGTGTTCAAAACCGGTCTGCTGTCCGACCCGGGCGCGGCCGACATCGGCTGGGCCCGCGTCCCGCTGGGCGAACTGCACGACCGGCTGGCCCGCAAGGCGCTCGACTCCGCGGGCGTGCGTACCGAGGTCCGTACACGCGTCACCTCCGTCTCTATCAACGAGAACGGCGCCTGGAACGTTCAGGTTCCCGGGGAGACGCTTGTCGCGGACGCCGTCGTCCTCGCCGTACCCCAGCGCGAGGCCCACGAACTGCTGCCGCCCGGTGCCCTCGACGCCCCCGGACGACTGCTGGAGATCGGTACCGCGCCGATCCTCAACGTCCATGTCGTCTACGACCGCAAGGTGCTCGCGCGGCCCTTCTTCGCGGCCCTGGGCACCCCCGTGCAGTGGGTGTTCGACCGCACCCACGCCTCCGGGCTGTCGCGCAGCGGCCCCGAGGCGCCTCCGTCCAAGGGCGATGGCGGGCGACGGGCGGGCCAGTACCTCGCACTGTCCCAGTCGGCCGCCGAGAACGAGATCGACACGCCGGTCGCCGAGCTCCGCGAGCGCTACCTGCCCGAGCTGGAGCGGCTGATCCCCGGTACGCGCGCCGCCGTGGTGCAGGACTTCTTCGTGACCCGGGAGCGCACGGCCACGTTCGCCCCCACCCCCGGCGTCGGGCGGCTGCGGCCCGGCGCCCGCACCAAGGCCCCCGGCCTGTACCTGGCCGGAGCGTGGACCGCCACCGGGTGGCCCGCGACCATGGAGAGTGCGGTCCGCAGCGGAGTGAGTGCGGCCGACGCCGCCCTCAGCGCCCTGGGCCGCCCCCGCCCCCGCCACCTCTTCGAGTTCGAGGAGGCGGCCTGATGCCCGACCGGCAGGCGGCAGGCGCCCGCACCCCCGGTACCGCAACAAGAGGAGAGACTGTGCCCACTGTGCCCCCGGCCGCGACGCCCGCTCGGAGGCCCGCGGTGGACGTGTCCGCGCTCCTGGAGCGCGGCCGGACCCTGGCCACACCGGTGCTGCGCACGGCCGTCGACCGCCTGGCGCCGCCCATGGACACCGTCGCCGCCTACCACTTCGGCTGGATCGACGCAGCCGGCAACCCCGCCGACGGCGACGGCGGCAAGGCCGTGCGCCCCGCACTCGCCGTGCTCTCCGCCGAGGTCACCGGCGCCGCACCCGAGACGGGCGTCCCGGGCGCGGTCGCCGTCGAACTCGTGCACAACTTCTCGCTGCTGCACGACGACCTGATGGACGGTGACGAGCAGCGCCGGCACCGCGACACCGTCTGGAAGGTGCACGGCCCCGCCCAGGCCATCCTGGTCGGCGACGCCCTGTTCGCCCTCGCCAACGAGGTCCTGCTGGAACTCGGCACGGTCGAGGCCGGCCGCGCCACCCGCCGTCTGACCACCGCCACCCGCGCCCTGATCGACGGTCAGGCCCAGGACATCTCCTACGAGCACCGCGACCGCGTCAGCGTCGAGGAGTGCCTGGAGATGGAGGGCAACAAGACCGGTGCCCTGCTCGCCTGCGCCTGCTCCATCGGCGCTGTCCTCGGCGGCGCGGACGACGCCACCGCCGACGCGCTGGAACGGTACGGCTACCATCTCGGCCTCGCCTTCCAGGCCGTGGACGATCTGCTCGGCATCTGGGGCGACCCGGAGGCCACCGGCAAGCAGACCTGGAGCGACCTGCGCCAGCGCAAGAAGTCCCTGCCGGTCGTCGCCGCCCTCGCGGCCGGCGGCCCCGCCTCCGAGCAGCTCGGCGAGATCCTCGCCGCCGACGCCAAGAGCAGCGACTTCGAGAACTTCTCCGAGGAGGAGTTCGCGGCTCGCGCCGCCCTCATCGAGGAGGCCGGCGGCCGGGACTGGACGGCCGAGGAGGCGCGCCGTCAGCACACCATCGCCATCGAAGCCCTCGACGCCGTCGACATGCCCGACCGGGTACGGGACTCCTTCACGGCGCTCGCCGACTTCGTCGTCGTACGGAAGAGATGATCACTATCGGCCCAACACGCCTCGCGTAGTCGCCGGCCGGTGCCGCAGGAGATGCGGGCACCGGCCGACGGCGGACCCACAGCAGCACGACTCGCACGACTGCACGAAGGGGAAGCCATGACAGCGACGACCGACGGAAGCACCGGGGCGACCTTGCCGTCCCGAGCTGCCGCGGCCAGCGACACCACCACCCTCAGCACCCCCGAGGCGACCGGGGTACAAGAAGTCGCCTCCCGCGCCGCACAGCGCGCCATCGACTTCCTGCTCGCCGCGCAGGACACCGAGGGCTGGTGGAAGGGCGACCTGGAGACCAACGTCACCATGGACGCCGAAGACCTGCTGCTCCGTCAGTTCCTGGGCATTCTGGACGACCACACGGCGCAGGCCGCCGCGAAGTTCGTCCGCGGTGAGCAGCGCGAGGACGGCGCCTGGGCCACCTTCTACGGCGGCCCCGGCGATCTGTCCGCCACCATCGAGGCGTACGTCGCCCTGCGCCTGGCCGGCGACGCGCCCGACGCCCCGCACATGGCGCGGGCCGCCGCCTGGGTCCGCGAGCGCGGCGGCATCGCCGCCGCCCGGGTCTTCACCCGCATCTGGCTCGCCCTGTTCGGCTGGTGGAAGTGGGAGGACCTGCCCGAACTCCCGCCGGAACTGATGTTCTTCCCCTCCTGGTTCCCGCTCAACATCTACAACTTCGGATGCTGGGCGCGGCAGACCATCGTGCCGCTCACCATCGTCTCCGCCAAGCGCCCCGTGCGCCCGGCGCCCTTCCCGCTGGACGAACTGCACACCGACCCGGCGAACCCGAATCCGCCGCAGCCGCTCGCCCCGGTGGCGAGCTGGGACGGACTCTTCCAGCGGCTCGACAAGGTTGTCCGCGGCTACCGCAAGGTCGCCGTGCGCCGGCTCCGCAAGGCCGCGATGAACTCGGCGGCCCGCTGGATCATCGAACGGCAGGAGAACGACGGCTGCTGGGGCGGCATCCAGCCACCGGCGGTGTACTCGGTCATCGCCCTGCACCTGCTCGGCTATGACCTGGAGCACCCGGTGCTGCGCGAGGGCCTCGCCTCGCTGGACCGTTTCGCCGTCTGGCGCGAGGACGGCGCCCGGATGATCGAGGCATGCCAGTCCCCGGTGTGGGACACCTGCCTGGCCGCCATCGCCCTTGTGGACGCCGGGCTGCCGGTGGACCATCCGCAACTGGTCAAGGCGGCCGACTGGATGCTCGGCGAGGAGATCGTCCGGCCCGGCGACTGGGCCGTACGCCGGCCCCAACTTCCCCCGGGCGGCTGGGCCTTCGAGTTCCACAACGACAACTACCCCGACATCGACGACACCGCCGAGGTCGCCCTCGCGCTGCGCCGGATCCGGCACCACGACCCCGAGCGCGTGGACCGGGCGATCGGGCGGGCCGTGCGCTGGAACCTGGGCATGCAGTCGAAGAACGGCGCCTGGGGGGCCTTCGACGTCGACAACACCAGCCCGTTCCCCAACCGGCTGCCGTTCTGCGACTTCGGCGAGGTCATCGACCCGCCGTCCGCCGATGTCACCGCGCACGTCGTGGAGATGCTCGCCGCCGAGGGCCTGGCCCACGACCCGCGTACCCGTCGCGGCATCGACTGGCTGCTCGCCGAACAGGAGGCGGACGGTTCGTGGTTCGGCCGCTGGGGCGTCAACTTCATCTACGGCACCGGGTCGGTCGTCCCCGCGCTCACCGCGGCCGGGCTGCCCGGCTCACACCCGGCGATCCGGCGGGCCGTGGCCTGGCTGGAGAGCGTCCAGAACGACGACGGCGGCTGGGGCGAGGACCTGCGCTCCTACAAGTACGTCAAGGAGTGGAGCGGCCGGGGCGCCTCCACCGCCTCACAGACCGCGTGGGCGCTGATGGCGCTGCTCGCGGCGGGGGAGAAGGACTCCAAGGCCGTCGAGCGCGGCATCAGGTGGCTGGCCGAGACCCAGCGGGCCGACGGCACCTGGGACGAGCCGTACTTCACCGGCACCGGCTTCCCCTGGGACTTCTCCATCAACTACCACCTGTACCGGCAGGTGTTCCCGCTCACCGCGCTCGGCCGGTACCTGCACGGGGACCCTTTCGAGCGCAAGCTGCTCGCCCGGGCCGACAAGGCGTCAGCACGGGTCGGGGGAGACTGAATTGAGCGGCCAGCCCGCCCCGGCCCCGCTGCTGATCGCCTGCGCGCTCGGCATCGAGCACCTCGCCCTGCGCACCGGCGACAGGAGCGGGGCGGACGGGCCGGTGACCTTCCTCCGCACGGGCATGGGGCCGCGTGCGGCGGAACGCTCCGTCGCCCGGCTCCTCGCCGGCCCGGCACCGGCCGACACGGCGGTGCTGGCCACCGGCTTCTGCGCCGGGCTGGCCCCGGGTATGCACCCCGGCGACCTGGTCGTCGCCGAGGAGACCCGGGACCCGCGCGGCACCGTCCCGTGCGTGGGCACCGAACTGCTCGTCAAGGAACTCGTGCGCCTGCTGCCCGGACGCACGGTCCACACCGGCCCGCTCACCGGCTCCGACCATGTGGTCCGGGGCCCCGAGCGGTCCGATCTGCTCGCCACCGGCGCGATTGCGGTGGACATGGAGTCGGCGGCCACGCTGCTGGCCGCCGTCCGCACGGGTGAACGTCCCGTGGCGGCCGTGCGGGTGGTCGTGGACGCTCCGGAACACGAACTCGTCCGGATCGGCACGGTGCGCGGTGGAATATCAGCTTTTCGCGTTCTCCGATCCATCCTTCCTGCTTTTTTCGAATGGCACCGTTCTTTGCCGCTCCCCCGGAGGTGAGCCAGATGGCCATGCCGTTGCGTCAGTCCATCAAGGTCGCTACATACCTGGCTGAACAGAAGCTCCGCAAGCGGGACAAGTTTCCGCTCATCGTCGAGCTCGAACCGCTCTTCGCCTGCAACCTGAAGTGCGAGGGCTGCGGCAAGATCCAGCACCCGGCCGGTGTGCTCAAGCAGCGCATGCCGGTGGCCCAGGCGGTGGGCGCGGTGCTGGAGTCCGGTGCGCCGATGGTGTCCATCGCGGGCGGCGAGCCCCTGATGCACCCGCAGATCGACGAGATCGTGCGGCAGTTGGTGGCGAAGCGGAAATACGTCTTCCTGTGCACCAACGCGATGCTGTTGCGCAAGAAGATGGACAAGTTCAAGCCCTCTCCCTACTTCGCCTTCGCCGTGCACATCGACGGCCTGCGGGAGCGGCACGACGAGTCCGTCGCGAAGGAGGGCGTGTTCGACGAGGCGGTGGAGGCCATCAAGGAGGCCAAGCGGCGCGGCTTCCGGGTGACCACCAACTCCACCTTCTTCAACACCGACACCCCGCAGACCATCGTCGAGGTGCTCAACTTCCTCAACGACGACCTCAAGGTCGACGAGATGATGATCTCGCCCGCCTACGCCTACGAGAAGGCGCCCGACCAGGAGCACTTCCTCGGCGTCGAGCAGACCCGCGAGCTGTTCAAGAAGGCGTTCGCGGGCGGCAACCGCCGCAAGTGGCGGCTCAACCACTCCCCGCTCTTCCTGGACTTCCTGGAGGGCAAGGTCGATTTCCCGTGCACCGCGTGGGCGATCCCCAACTACTCGCTCTTCGGCTGGCAGCGTCCCTGCTACCTGATGAGCGACGGGTACGTGCCGACGTACCGCGAACTCATCGAGGAGACCGACTGGGACAAGTACGGCCGCGGCAAGGACCCGCGCTGCGCCAACTGCATGGCGCACTGCGGCTACGAGCCGACCGCCGTCCTCGCCACCATGGGCTCCCTGAAGGAGTCGCTGCGGGCGATGCGCGAGACCGTCTCCGGGAACCGGGAGTGAGGCGATGACCGCCGTTTCCTTGGGCGTTCCCGAGGTACCGGCCCGTGCGGTGGCGCCGCGCCGCGAGGCGCGGCAGATCCACGTCGGGCCGGTGGCGGTCGGGGGCGGTGCCCCGGTGTCGGTGCAGTCGATGACGACGACCCGCACCTCGGACGTGGGCGCCACCTTGCAGCAGATCGCGGAACTCACCACGGCGGGCTGCCAGATCGTCCGCGTCGCCTGCCCCACGCAGGACGACGCGGACGCCCTCGCGACCGTCGCCCGCAAGTCCCGGATCCCGGTGATCGCGGACATCCACTTCCAGCCGAAGTACGTCTTCGCGGCGATCGAGGCCGGCTGCGCGGCGGTCCGCGTGAACCCGGGCAACATCAAGAAGTTCGACGACCAGGTGAAGGAGATCGCGGGCGCCGCCAAGGACCACGGCACGCCGATCCGGATCGGTGTCAACGCCGGCTCCCTGGACCGGCGCCTGCTCCAGAAGTACGGCAAGGCGACCCCTGAGGCGCTGGTGGAGTCGGCGCTGTGGGAGGCGTCGCTCTTCGAGGAGCACGACTTCCGGGACATCAAGATCTCGGTGAAGCACAACGACCCGGTCGTGATGATCGAGGCGTACCGGCAACTCGCCGAGCAGTGCGACTACCCCCTCCACCTGGGGGTCACGGAGGCCGGTCCGGCGTTCCAGGGCACGATCAAGTCGGCGGTGGCCTTCGGGGCGTTGCTGTCACGGGGCATCGGGGACACGATCCGTGTGTCGCTGAGCGCGCCGCCCGCCGAGGAGGTCAAGGTCGGCATCCAGATCCTGGAGTCGCTGGGGCTGCGGCAGCGACGCCTGGAGATCGTCTCCTGTCCGTCCTGCGGTCGCGCCCAGGTGGACGTGTACAAACTCGCCGAGGAGGTCACGGCGGGCCTGGACGGCATGGAGGTGCCGCTCAGGGTCGCGGTGATGGGGTGCGTGGTCAACGGTCCGGGCGAGGCCCGGGAGGCCGACCTCGGAGTTGCCTCGGGCAATGGAAAGGGGCAGATCTTCGTGAAGGGCGAGGTCATCAAGACCGTGCCCGAGTCGAAGATCGTGGAGACCCTCATCGAGGAGGCCATGAAGCTCGCCGAGGGGACGAGCCCCGCAGAACAGTTGGGTTGAGGCAAGGCAGCACGGACCGAGAGGGGGCCCGAGCGTGACCATTCTGGAGACCATCCGGGGACCACGCGACCTGAAGGCGCTGTCCGAGGCGGAACTCGGCGAACTGTCCGAGGACATACGTGAGTTCCTGGTGCAAGCGGTGACGAGAACCGGCGGGCACCTCGGGCCCAACCTGGGCGTGGTGGAACTCTCCATCGCGCTCCACCGGGTCTTCGACTCACCGGTCGACCGCATCCTGTGGGACACCGGCCACCAGAGCTACGTCCACAAGCTGCTGACTGGCCGTCAGGACTTCTCGAAGCTGCGTGGCAAGGGCGGCCTGTCCGGCTATCCCGCACGCGAGGAGTCCGAGCACGACGTCATCGAGAACAGCCATGCCTCCACCGCGCTCGGCTGGGCCGACGGCCTCGCCAAGGCCAACCAGGTGCGGGGGGAGAAGGGCCATGTGGTCGCGGTCATCGGCGACGGCGCGCTGACCGGCGGCATGGCCTGGGAGGCGCTGAACAACATCGCCGCGGCCAAGGACCGGCCGCTGATCATCGTCGTCAACGACAACGAACGCTCCTACGCCCCCACCATCGGCGGCCTCGCCAACCATCTGGCCACCCTGCGCACCACCGACGGCTACGAGCGCTTCCTCGCCTGGGGCAAGGAGGTGCTCCAGCGCGCCCCGGTCGTCGGCGGCACGCTCTACGAGTCCCTGCACGGCGCGAAGAAGGGCTTCAAGGACGCCTTCGCACCGCAGGGCATGTTCGAGGACCTGGGCCTCAAGTACCTCGGCCCGATCGACGGCCACGACATCAAGGCCGTCGAGTCGGCACTGCGCCGCGCGAAACGCTTCCACGGTCCCGTCCTGGTCCACTGCCTCACCGTCAAGGGCCGCGGCTACGAGCCCGCCCTCGCGCACGAGGAGGACCACTTCCACGCCGTGGGCGTGATGGACCCGCTGACCTGCGCGCCGCTGACGCCGTCCGCGGGGCCCTCCTGGACCTCGGTGTTCGGCGACGAGATGGTCCGGATCGGCGAGGAGCGGGACGACGTCGTCGCCATCACGGCCGCGATGCTGCGCCCCGTCGGACTGGGCGAGTTCGCCGAGCGCTTCCCGGACCGGATCTGGGACGTGGGCATCGCCGAGCAGCACGCGGCCGTCTCCGCGGCCGGCCTCGCGACCGGCGGGCTGCACCCGGTCGTCGCCGTCTACGCCACCTTCCTCAACCGCGCCTTCGACCAGCTGCTGATGGATGTCGCCCTGCACCGCTGCGGGGTGACCTTCGTGCTGGACCGGGCCGGTGTCACCGGCACCGACGGCGCCTCCCACAACGGCATGTGGGACATGTCCGTACTCCAGGTCGTCCCCGGCCTCAGGATCGCCGCGCCGCGCGACGCCGACCAGTTGCGGGCCCAGCTGCGCGAGGCGGTCGCCGTCGACGACGCCCCCACCCTGGTGCGCTTCCCGAAGGAGTCCGTGGGGCCGCGCCTCCCCGCGGTCGGCCACGTCGGCGGCATGGACGTCCTGCACCGCGCCGAACGCCCCGAGGTGCTGCTGGTGGCCGTCGGTGTGATGGCGCCGGTGTGCCTCCAGGCCGCCGAGCTGCTGGAGGCCCGCGGCGTCGGCTGCACGGTGGTGGACCCGCGCTGGGTCAAGCCCGTCGACCCCGCGCTGCCCGGACTTGCCGCCGGGCACCGGCTGGTGGCCGTGGTCGAGGACAACAGCCGTGCCGCGGGCGTCGGTTCGGCCGTGGCGCTGGCCCTCGGCGACGCCGACGTGGACGTGACCGTACGCCGGTTCGGCATCCCCGAACAGTTCCTGGCGCACGCCAAGCGCAGCGAGGTGCTGGCCGACATCGGCCTCACGCCCGTCGAGATCGCCGGGCGGATCAGTGCGAGCCTCGCGGCGCGGGACGCCGGGAGCGCGGCGGCACGTGCCGACAATGGCCGTATCGCGTCCGCGGCGCCGTCCGGGCCGGTCGCGCAGTTCCCCGCGCCCCTCCGGCGCCTGGACAAGGAGGGTGAATGAGCACGGAGTTCGACCTCGGCGCCCTGCTCGCCGAGCGCGGAGCCGAACGCTACGAGCTGCACGCCAAGCACCTCAACCCGCAGCTGCCGCGCATGCTGCACACCATCGGCTTCGACAAGGTCTACGAGCGCGCCGAGGGAGCGCACTTCTTCGACGCGGACGGCAACGACCACCTGGACATGCTCGCCGGGTTCGGGGTGATGGGCCTGGGCCGGCATCACCCGGTCGTCCGCAAGGCGCTGCACGACGTCCTGGACCTGGACCTCGCCGACCTCACCCGGTTCGACTGTCAGCCGCTGCCCGGCCTGCTCGCCGAACGGCTCCTCACGCACAGCCCGCACCTGGACCGGGTCTTCTTCGGCAACAGCGGCACCGAAGCGGTCGAGACGGCCCTGAAGTTCGCCCGGTACGCCACCGGCAAGCCCCGCGTCCTCTACTGCGACCACGCCTTCCACGGACTGACCACCGGCTCCCTGTCGGTCAACGGCGAGAGCGGTTTCCGCGACGGGTTCGCCCCGCTGCTGCCCGACACCGCCGTCCCCCTCGGCGATCTGGAGGCGCTTTCCCGGGAGCTGCGCAAGGGGGACGTGGCCGCCCTGATCGTGGAGCCGATCCAGGGAAAGGGCGTCCACGAGGCACCGCCCGGGTATCTGCGGGCCGCGCAGGAGCTGCTGCACCAGCACAAGGCCCTGCTCATCGCCGACGAGGTGCAGACCGGCCTCGGCCGCACCGGTGACTTCTACGCCTACCAGCACGAGGACGGCGTCGAACCGGACCTGGTGTGCGTGGCCAAGGCGCTGTCCGGTGGCTACGTGCCGGTCGGCGCCACCCTCGGCAAGGAGTGGATCTTCAAGAAGGTCTACTCGTCCATGGACCGTGTGCTGGTGCACTCGGCGAGCTTCGGCGCCAACGCCCAGGCGATGGCGTGCGGCCTCGCCGTGCTGTCGGTCATGGAGAACGAGCAGATCGTCGCCGGCGTACGCAGGACGGGCGACCTGCTCAAGTCACGGCTCACCGCGCTGATCGGCACGTACGAGCTGCTCGCCGACGTCCGCGGCCGGGGGCTGATGATCGGCATCGAGTTCGGCAAGCCCTCCTCGCTGAAGCTGCGCAGCCGCTGGGCCATGCTCCAGGCGGCCCGCAAGGGCCTGTTCGCGCAGATGGTCGTCGTACCGCTGTTGCAGAAGCACCGCATCCTCACCCAGGTCTCCGGCGACCACCTGGAGGTGATCAAGCTCATTCCGCCGCTGGTCGTGGACGAGGCCGACGTGGAGCGGTTCATGGACGCCTTCACCGCGGTGATGGACGACGCCCACAGCGGCGGCGGCCTGATGTGGGACTTCGGCAAGACCCTGATCAAGCAGGCGGTGGCGAACCGCTGACCGCGGGCGGCCCGCAAGGAGAGGCCGGGACGAGGACGAAGGCAGGGGCCGGTCCGATCGTGCCCAGGGCGGTCCGGTCACGGCCGTCCAGCCGCCGGCCGACGCCACGGCGGGCGGGGTGGACGCCCACGGGACGAAGCCTGCCCGCCGGCGATTTGCCCATGAGGCAAAAAATTTGCCGGTGAGGTAAGAATCGGGCTCAATGGAGGCATGAACGCCTCAGACCCCGCGTCGGCGGCGGCCCCGGAGGACGGCCTGCCCGCCGTCGCCCCGCAGCTGCGCGCGCTGCGCAGGCGCGCCGGTCTCACGCTGGAGGCCGCGGCCCGCGCCGCCGGCCTCTCCGCGGCCCACCTCTCCCGCCTGGAGACCGGGCACCGCCAGCCGTCGCTGCCGATGCTCCTCGCACTCGCCCGTATCTACGGTACGACCGTCTCCGAACTGCTCGGCGAGACGGTCGCCGGCCGGGACGCCATCGTGCGCGCCGCCGACATGGAGCCGACCCGGGCGGGCGGCTGGACATACCTCCAGGCCGGGGCGCCGGGCCGCGGCATGCAGGCCCTGCGGGTGCGGGTGCCGTACGGCTCGCAGGGCGACATCGTGCGCGTCCACCCCGGCGAGGAGTGGCTCTATGTCCTCACAGGGCACCTGCGGCTGCGGCTGGGGGACACCGCGCATCTGCTCGGGCCCGGTGACAGTGCGCACTTCGACTCACTCACCCCGCACCGCCTCGCCGCCGAGGACCACGACGGCGTGGAGCTGCTGTTCGTCCACACCCTGTTGCAGAGTCCCACGGCCACGCTGTGCCTGGGCCCGTTGACCGGAGAGCTGCCATGACCGACCTGGAGACCAAGTTCCCCCGTGCCCTGTGGGTCCGGCTGATCATCTACATCGCCCTCGGGCACGTCCTGGCCGCGTTCCTCTACCTGCTCTTCGCGGTGGGCGCCAAGGGCTGAGGCAGCGGGGCGGGACGGCCATGCGCGGATGCCGCCGTCGCCGGACGCGGCCCGGGCCCGCCGAGCCGCCCGGCCACCGGTACCGGTCGCCACCCGGTGCCGAGGTGCCGTCCGCCGTCAGTCCAGCAGGCGTTCGCGCAGCCGTTCCCGGGACTCGGGGGTGAGGCCGAGGCCCTGTGCCAGATAGGTCTCGACGTCGCCCCAGGTCTCCTCGATGCTCGCGAAGGCCGCCTCGAGGTACTCGGCGCGGGCGTCGAAGAGCGGGCTGATCAGGTCCATCACCTCGGCGGTGTACGCGGTGTCCGCGCTGCCGCTGCGGCGGACCTTGTAGCGGCGGTGCTTGGCGTTGGACTCCAGGTAGTCGGCGACGATCGCCTCGCGCTCGACACCCAGCGCGAGGAGGGTGACGGCGATGGAGATGCCCGCACGGTCCTTGCCGGCCGCGCAGTGCATGAGCGCGGGGACGCTGTCGTCGGCGAGCGCCCGCAGCACCCGGGAGTGCTCGGCGGTGCGCTCCTTGACGATCTTCCGGTAGGACGCGGTCATCCGGGCCGCCCCCTTGCCGTCCTCCAGGATCGCGCGCAGCTGGTCGAGGTCGCCGTCACGGACCATCTTCCAGAACTCGGCGCCGTCGGCCGGGTCGCTCAGCGGCAGGTTCACATTCCGCACACCGGGCAGCTCGACATCGGGGCCTTCCAGCTTCTGGTCGGCAGCGTTGCGGAAGTCGAAGACCGTGTGCAGGCCCAGGGACGCGAGGAAGGCCGCGTCCTCCTCGGTCGCGTGCGCGAGATGGCCACTGCGGAACAGCACTCCGTGGCGCACCCGCCGCCCGTCCACGGTGGGCAGGCCGCCCACGTCACGGAAATTGCGGACTCCGGCCAGCTCCGGCTCGGTCGACGGGACCTGCTGCGTCACGGGGGCTCCTCCCGGTCGGCCCCGCCGGCGCGGCTCGTCGGCGGGCACTCCGTCGACCATACGACATCGATTTCCTCGGGCAATGAGTTGTCCACAGGCATTGTCAGGCAGGCCCGTGGCCTTGATGATGTTGACACTTGAGCGCATCTGTTGGCACCTGTGAGGTCTCGATGGTGGACATCGCCGAAGACGGTCGTACCTGGCTCCTGTCGGGTCCCCGCAGCAGCTACGCCCTGCATCTCACCGACACGGACGAGCTGCTCCACCTGCACTGGGGGCCGCGCCTCGCCCTCGCCGACGCCGAGGCGCTCGCGGTGCGCCCGCTGCCCGGCTACTGGCCGTTCGAGTCCCCGCTGGACGGCCGCGAGGAGTACCCCGTCGAGGGCGGCCCCCGCTTCGTCCGCCCCGCCCTGTCCGTACGCACCGAGGAGCGGCGCGGCACCGAGTGGCGCTTCGTGTCGTACGAGACGGAGGACGAGGAACTGCGGCTGCGCTTCACCGACGACGGCCTGGCGATCGTCCTGCACCACCAGATGCGCGGTGACGTCGTCGAGCGCTGGGTGACCGTCGAGAACGGCGGGCACGCGCGCGTGGAGCTGCTGCGGGCCGACGCGGCCACCTGGACCCTGCCCGACCGCGAGGGCTGGCGGCTGTCCCAGCTGCACGGCCGCTGGGCCGCCGAGTCCAGACTCACCACCGCCCCCCTCACCTACGGCGAGAAGATCATCGGCAGCCGCCGCGGGCACACGGGCCACCAGCATCTGCCCTGGGTCGCCCTCGACACCGACGCCACCGAGGAGCGCGGCGAGGTCTACGGCTGCGCGCTCGGCTGGTCCGGCTCCTGGCGCATCGCGGTGGCCCAACTCCCGGACGCGCGCGTGCAGATCACCGGCGGCGCCGGATACGACGACTCGGGCCTGCTGTGCCTCGATCCCGGGGAGTCGTACACCACTCCGGTCTTCGCGGGCCTGTGGAGCGACGACGGCTTCGGTGGCGCGAGCCGCACCTGGCACGCCTACCAGCGCGCTCACGTCATCCCGGACGCCGGGCAGGACCGGCCCGTGCTGTTCAACTCCTGGGAGGCCACGAACTTCGACATCTCCGAGGAGCAGCAGGCCGCCCTCGCCCGGCGGGCCGCGGAGATCGGCGTCGAGCTGTTCGTGGTGGACGACGGCTGGTTCGGCGCGCGCACCAGCGACCGCGCCGGACTCGGCGACTGGACGCCCAACCCCGACCGCTTCCCGCGCGGCCTCACGTCCCTCGCCGACCGGGTGCACGGCCTGGGCATGGGATTCGGCATCTGGGTCGAGCCCGAGATGGTCAACCCGGACAGCGACCTGTACCGGGCCCACCCCGACTGGGTGCAGTACCAACCGGGGCGGAAGCGGACGGAACTGCGCAATCAGCTCGTGCTCAACCTCGCGCGCGAGGACGTCCAGGAGTACCTGTGGGAGCGGCTGGACACGCTGCTGGCCGGCGCCCCGATCGACTACGTGAAGTGGGACTTCAACCGCTGCTTCACCGACGCCGGCTGGCCCGGGGAGGCGTACCCGCAGCGCCTGTGGGTGGACCACGTCCACGCCCTGTACGCCCTGCTGGACCGGCTGCGGGCGGCGCACCCAGGGGTCGCCTTCGAGTCGTGCTCGGGTGGCGGCGGCCGGATCGACCTCGGCGTGCTCGGCCGCACCGACCAGGTGTGGACCTCCGACAACACCGACCCGCTGGACCGGCTCGCCGTCCAGCACGGCTTCACCCAGATCCATCCCGCGCGCGTGATGGCCGCCTGGGTCACCGACAGCCCCAACACCCAGCTCAACGGGCGGGTCAGCTCGCTGCGCTTCCGGTTCGTCAGCGCCATGGCGGGCGTGCTCGGGGTCGGCGGCGACCTGACGGTGTGGAGCGCGGAGGAGCTGGCCGAGGCGCGCCGATGGGTGGAGCTGTACAAGGAGATCCGCCCGGTCGTCCAGCGCGGCGACCTGTACCGGCTGCGACCCCCGACGGGCGGTCTGAGCGCCGTCCAGTACGTCCTGGGGGAGGAGGCGGTCGTCCTCGCCTGGCTCCAGGCGCAGAGCTACGGCGAGCCGGTACCGGCGGTGCGGCTGCGCGGACTCGACCCGACAGCATCGTACGAATGCCGCGAAACGGGCGAAGTGCACCGAGGTGCAGTGTTGCTGCACCACGGCTTGCGCATGGAACTCAAGGGTGACCTGGATGCGACGATTGTCAGACTGCATCGCATCTGATCTCTCCGTCCGAAATGGGATCCTTCATTGCAACTCGCCATGGAATGGGGGGTCCCGCGGGAGAGGTGCGTGAGGAGCGTCATATCCGTGACCGTGCGTCGCTCGTCATGTACACGTAATAACGCTGCCGAAAAGGCGAATTGCAGGGTGACGGGCCCAGGAATTCACTCTGGGTGACCGCCAGCTCCCGTATCCGATCACCCGGAACCCCGACGACGGGAACCAGCTGCTTGTTCCCGTGCGTCTCGCTCGCTTACGTTCGCCACCAATCCGGACGGAACGCCGAATCCTGCCGCCGCCCGGAGTCCCCACACACTTGACCCGCGTCGGCAGGAGCGGGGGACCCACCAGGTACGACTGCCTGTCCCGGTCTCCGCGACAGGCTAGGGGTGCAGCCGTGCCGCGCACGGCCGGGCAGCTCCAGCCCGAACCCGACAGCTGACCTCGCAGGCGCCGGAGAGGAATCGCGCCATGCCCGCCAAGGGTAAGCACCGCCGCCCCAAGACCCCGCGTTTTTCCCGCTCCATCGCCGTCGCCGGAACCGGTGGCGCCGCCCTGGCCCTCCCGCTTCTCGGAGCCACCGGAGCGCACGCCGCCACCCCCGCGCAGTCGCTTTCCGGAAAGACCGTGCTGACCCTTCCGGGAACGGCGAAGAAGACCGCCGCGCAGCCCGAGTCGGGAGTGCGCGGCTACACCGTACGCAGCGGCGACTGCCTCGCGACGATCGCCGAGGAGCAGCACGTCAGCGGCGGCTGGCAGCGGCTCTACGACGACAACCGCCAGGCCGTCGGCGCCGACCCGTCGCTCATCCACCCGGGTCTGAAGCTCACCCTCGGCAAGAAGGCCGCGCCGGCCCGCACCGAGTCCGCCGCCCCGCGGCACACCTCCGCCGCCCCGCAGCACTCCTCGGCCGCCCCGAAGCCCTCCCGGCCGGCCACCTCCCGGGCCGCCCGGACGTCCCCGGCGTCCCCGGGAACCGGGTCCGGTCCCGCGCAGTCCACCTCCACCGGCTACACCCTCCCGGTGACCGGTGCCACCATCGGCACCGGCTACCACGTGGCCGGCAGCATGTGGTCCAGCGGCTACCACACGGGCGTCGACTTCGTCGTGCCCACCGGCACCCCCGTCAAGGCCGTCGCCGCGGGCACGGTCGTCTCCGCCGGCTGGGGCGGCGCGTACGGCAACCAGGTCGTCATCAAGCTGAACGACGGCCACTACGCCCAGTACGCCCACCTGTCGCAGCTCTCCGTCTCGGCCGGCCAGGCCGTCACCGCGGGCCTGCAGATCGGCCTGTCCGGTGCCACCGGCAACGTGACGGGTCCGCACCTGCACTTCGAGATCCGCACCACGCCGGACTACGGCTCCGACCTCGACCCCGTCGGCTATCTCCGCGAGCACGGCGTCGCCGTCGGCTGACGACCGGCGCCCTGCGCACCACCTGCCTGACACGCTGCCGAAGGCCGGACCCGCGATCCCCGGGTCCGGCCTTCGGTGTGCCCGTCTCCAACAGCCCCGCGAGCGACGGTATTCCTGATATCGCAAACTCTTTACGAGTGGCCCATCTCACCGTTCGTCAACCTCGGCCTACGGTCGCGTAAGTCACATCCGAAGGTGAATCATGGTCCGACGTGGCAGACGATTCGAAGAGTGACAACAGATCAGTGATCGGGTCGTACGTGGCGGTGGGGGACAGCTTCACCGAGGGCGTCGGCGACCCCGGGCCCGACGGGGCGTTCGTGGGCTGGGCCGACCGGTTCGCGGTGTTGCTGGCCGACCGGCGCCCCGAGGGCGACTTCCGGTACACCAACCTCGCCGTGCGCGGGAAGTTGCTGGACCAGATCGTGGCCGACCAGCTCCCGCAGGCCGTGGACATGGCCCCGGACCTGGTCTCCTTCTGCGCGGGCGGCAACGACATCATCCGCCCGGGCACCGATCCGGACGAGGTGGCCGAGCGCTTCGAACGCGCCGTGGCCCAACTGGCCGAGGCCGCCGGCACCGTGCTGGTGACGACCGGGTTCGACACCCGCGGCGTCCCCTTGCTCAAGCATCTGCGGGGCAAGATCGCCACCTACAACGGGCATGTCCGGGCCATCGCCGACCGGTACGGCTGTCCCGTCCTGGACCTGTGGTCCCTGAAGTCCGTGCAGGACCGCAGGGCTTGGGACAGCGACCGGCTGCACCTCTCGCCCGAGGGGCACACGCGCGTGGCGCTGCGGGCCGGACAGGCCCTCGGTCTGGAGATCCCGGCCGACCCGGAACAGCCGTGGCCGCCGCTGCCGCCCCGGGGCACCCTGGACATCCGCCGTGACGACGTCCAGTGGGCGCGCGAGTACCTCGTCCCCTGGATCGGGCGCCGGCTGCGCGGAGAGTCCTCCGGCGACCATGTGACCGCCAAGGGCGCGCTGTCGCCGGACGACATCAAGACGTGGATCGCCTCCGTGGCCTGACACCGCCGACCACACCCCGGACCGCCTGCGCACGCGGTCCGGGGTGGCGCGCACAAGCTGTTCCGGGCGGCTCGCACTGGCCGGTTGCGACCGGCTCGTTCAAGCGGCTGCGGATCGCCTGGGCCTCGTACCAGCGGTTCGAAGTGGCGCACACGAGCGGTCGGGGTAGCTCAAGCGGTGCGGGGTGGCTCACGCACGCGGTCCGGGGTGGCTCGCGGAAGCGGTTCCGGGCGGCTCGTGCGCGCGTTCACCGCTCCCGTTCGGTCAACGCCGCCAGGTCCAGGCCCAGTTCCCGGGCGAGGGCGTCGTCCACCCACTCCTGCGCCCGGGACCGCGCGACCGCGCCCGGGTACGACGTCAGCTGCACAGCCAGCCCGTCCAGCAGCGCGGTCAGCCGAAGCGCCGCACCGACAGGATCCGCGCACACGAACTCGCCGGCCGCCACGCCCTCGGCGAGGACCTCCGTGAGCGCGGCCTTCCACTGCCTGTCCAGGTCCCGGGTGACCTCCCGCAGGGCCGGCTCGCGCAGGGCCACCGCCCAGCCCTCGATCCACAACCGCCACCCCTTCGCCTGGCCGGTCGGCGCGTACCAGCGCACCGCCGCCCGCAGTCGGCGCAGCGCGGTGGTCCGCCGGCCGAGCAGCTTGCGCAGGTGCGCGAGGTCGCCCTCGGCCGCGTAGGTGAACGCGGCGGCGACCAGCTTCTCCTTCGTGGAGAAGTGGTACAGCACCAGCGCGTTGCTCACCCCGAGGCTCGCGGCCACGTCGGCGATCCTGACCGCCGCCACGCCCCGCGCCTCGATCTGCTCGATGGCGGCCCGCAGCAGTTCCTCCTGCCGCTCCGCCACGCTCAACCGCACTCTTGCCACGCGGTCACACTAGTCGTTCACCCGGTGCCGCCGAAGCCGTCGGATCCCTCAGCGGTACCAGCCGAACCGTTCCGCGATCACCGGCAGCCGTTCGGTCACCAGGGCGTGGGCCGCCGCCCGCGGGGTCGTCCCGTCGGTCTCGGCGCGGTCGAGCATCAGGCCGACCAGGGCGCGCATCGAGCGGCGGATGTACGCGAACGCCTCGTCGGCGTCCGCGCCGATGTCGCCGAACAGGGTCCACCACCACCAGGCGTTCGTCCCGGAGTTGACCACCACGTCCGGCAGCACCGTCACCCCGCGCGCGGCCAGCGGCGCCTCCGCCTCGGGCACGACCGGCATGTTGGCGGCCTCCACGATCCAGCGAGCCCGGACGCGCTCCTGGTTCGCGCTGTCGACCGCGTACGACACGGCGGCCGGTACCAGCACCTCCGCCTCCGTGGACAGCCATGCGTCGCCCGGCAGTTCCCGGTCGTCCGGGCGCAGCGCGCCGCGGTCGACAGCGCCGTAGCCGTCCCGCGCCGCCAGCAGCGCCTCCACGTCGAGCCCCGCCGGATTGGCGATCGTGCCCTTGAGGTCGGCGACGGCCACCACCGTCAGACCCGCGCGCGCGAGGAAGCGCGCGGTGGCCCCGCCCATGGTGCCCAGTCCCTGCACGGCGACCCGCGTGCCCGCGTACGGCACCGCCGCCCGGTCCAGGGCCGCCAGCACCGACTCGGCGACCCCGCAGCCGCCGGCCAGCTCGTCCAGGCCGATGCCGTCCACCTCCACCGCGAAGGCGGCCGCGAGTCTTTGCCGGGCCGCCGACTCGTCGTCCAGCAGCGGATACACCGCCTGGATGGAGGAGACCAGGCCCGCCTCGGCCGCCGCGCGGTCCACCAGGTCCTGGCTGAGGCCCAGGTCCTCGCCGGTGGTCCAGCAGCTCTCGATGTACGGCGCCATGGCGCGCAGGTAGCGGACGAGGAGCCCGTACGCGCGTGGGTCCCGCGGATCGCAGTCGATGCCGCCCTTCGCGCCGCCGAGGGGGATGTAGCGGCCCTCGGGGTCGTAGTGCAGGGCCTCCTTCATCGTCATGCCGCGGGCCAGACCCGCCACCTCCTCCAGCGTGCAGCCCGGCCGCATCCGCAGTCCGCCGCTGGCCACCCCCCGCACCAGCCGGTCCACGACCAGGAAGCCCTGGCGGCCGGTGACGTGATCGGTCCAGACGAGCGAGATCAGGGGGGTGGTCATGGGGTCTCCGATGGGGGCGGGAGCGGATACCGAAGGGAGCGGGGCTGACGTCGAAGGAGCGGGGACGGACGGCGGAGGAGCGGGGCCGGGTGGCGCAGGAGCGGGGGCGGGTTGCGAGGGGAATCATGGCGGATGCCGAGGGAACGAAGGCGGCACCGACGGGGACGACGGCCGACGCTACTGAACGGTGAGTCAGTGTCCGGAGGCGGTCGGACCCCTGTCAACGCGCTGAACGGATCTTCAGTATCCGCGGAGCGCACCCTGCCGTGCCCGGACCGTCGGAGGGGCCGACCATAATGGAGGGCCTCACCCACTCCACCGGGAGGTACCGTGACCGGTTTGCGTTCTTCGAGCTCCGGGCTGCGCGCGCTGCGGCCCGCCGCTTTCGGCGCGGACCCGGGCGGTGAGCGCCTGGCACGCATCCGCCGCTCGCCGCACTTCAAGGACGGTGTCTTCCAGAACCCCGGCGGCCCCGCACGCACCCGGCCCTCCGGCTCCACTCTCGACCTCGCCAAGGTGTTCCTCGACAAGGACACCCGGCCGCTGCGGGCCCCCAAGGGCACCGTCCCGGTGCACCCCACCACCTTCGCCGACCTGGCCAAGCCGCCCGCCACCGGACTGCGGCTGACATGGCTGGGCCACTCGAGCGTGCTCGCCGAGATCGACGGTCACCGGGTCCTGTTCGACCCGGTCTGGGGCGAGCGCTGCTCCCCGTTCCCCTTCGCCGGGCCGAAGCGGCTGCATCCGGTGCCGCTGCCGCTGGCCGCTCTCGGCCCGGTCGACGTGGTCGTCATCTCCCACGACCACTACGACCACCTGGACCTGCCCAGCATCAAGGCGCTGGCCGGCACGGACACCCTGTTCGCCGTGCCGCTCGGCGTCGGCGCCCACCTCGAACACTGGGGCGTCTCCCCGGACCGGCTGCGTGAGCTGGACTGGCACGAGTCCACCCGGGTCGGCGGACTCACCCTCACCGCCACCCCGGCCCGCCACTTCTGCGGCCGGGGCCTGCGCAACACCCAGCACACCCTCTGGGCGTCCTGGACCGTCTCCGGCGAGGAGCACCGGATCTACCACAGCGGCGACACCGGCTACTTCGACGGCTTCAAGGACATCGGCGCCGCGCACGGTCCGTTCGACGCCACGATGATCCAGATCGGGGCGTACAGCGAGTTCTGGCCCGACATCCACATGACCCCCGAGGAGGGGCTGCGCGCCCACCTCGACCTTCAGGGCGGAGCGCCGCACGGCGCGCTGCTGCCGATCCACTGGGGCACCTTCAACCTCGCCCCGCACCCCTGGGCCGAGCCCGGGGAGTGGACCAAGGAGGTCGCCGAGGAGGCCGGCCAGGCGGTGGCCCTGCCCCGCCCCGGCGAGCCCTTCGAACCCGCCGGCAAGCTGCCGGCGGAGGCGTGGTGGCGAGGCGTGTCGGGAGACATGCGGCGCACCTGGCGCTCGGTCGGGGCGTTCGTCGCGGAGCCGCCGGCGCGGGGCTGACGACCCTTCCGCCCGACAGCCGCCACCTCAGGGGGAGCCGGACAGGCTCCCCCTTCGTGCTGTCGTGCGCCGTTCTGGCCGCGGTAGCGCCCGGCCTCGCATGCCACCAATGCAAGGCCAAAGTCGACACTCTCCGTGACGATCACGGGCGAGCGGCGCCCGGGGGATGGGCGGGGTGGAGGTCGCCGGTCGAGTCGCAGACCGGGCGTCGCGGCAGGGCGAGCGGTCGGCCCGGCCGGACGCCGTTCCCCGGGCCGCCTTCCTCTCGTGATCGCTTTTGATCAGGTCTTTTCGTTGCCTTTCGGCTCGGTCAGCGCGACCCGGCCCGGTTATCGGTCTGTCGTACGACGCTTCATACCAGAGCGGGACGCGCCTCGGATGCTTTTGTCAACTGCCCACCGCACGTGAGGCGCAGGCAACTACTGTGAGTGTCCGTCGCGGCGGGAGGCGGGGTTCGCCGGTTCCGCCGACCGACACCGCGATGACCCATGCCCGCCTCGCGCACCGCGTGAGGACCAGGCCCGACGGACCAGTACGAGGACGCAGATGTCTCACCTCCGAGCACCGGCCGCCCGCGACGACCGTCGCGAGGGCGGCCGACACGGGCGTCCGATGGCCCGTCCCGCTCCCGCACTGTCCGAGACGCACATACGGCCCCAGCTCATGAGGCTCGCCGTCCTGCCCCCCCTCGCGGTCGCGCTCAGCGCCAGCGCCGCGGTCCTGTTCAGCATCCGCTCCACCGGCGCACGCACCGGTCCCGTCCTGTGGGCCGTGCTCTCCGGAGCGGTCGCCGTGGCCGTCGCCGGCATCCTGATCGCCGCCGTGGCCGCCGACCGCGCCGCGCGGACGGTCTCCGACCGCGTCGACGCACTCCGCCGCACCGCCGCACGCGGCGAGGCCGACCTGCACACCCTGGTCGACGCGCTGCGGCAGGGCGAGGTCCCGCCGCGGCGCGGCCCGCGCCGCCGACCCCCCGCGGACGCCGACGACTTCGAGTTGCTCGCCGCCGACCTTTCCCGCGCGCACGACGGCGCCGTCACCGCCGTCGTGCGGGCCGCCCAGCTCTCCAGCCAGACGGGCAGCGAACAGAAGCTGGAGGTGTTCGTCAACCTCGCACGCCGGCTTCAGTCCCTCGTGCACCGGGAGATCTCGATCCTCGATGACCTGGAGAACGAGATCGAGGACCCGGACCTGCTCAAGGGCCTGTTCCACGTGGACCACCTGGCCACCCGGATCCGGCGGCACGCCGAGAACCTCGCCGTGCTCGGCGGCGCCGTCTCCCGCCGGCAGTGGAGCAACCCGGTCAGCATGACCGAGGTGCTGCGCTCCGCCATCGCCGAGGTCGAGCAGTACTCCCGGGTCAAACTGGTGCCGCCCATCGACGGCGAACTGCGCGGTCACGCCGTCGCCGACGTCATCCACCTGCTCGCCGAACTCATCGAGAACGCCACGGTGTTCTCCGCGCCGCACACCCAGGTGCTGCTGCGCGCCAACCTCGTCACCTCCGGGCTCGCCGTGGAGGTCGAGGACCGCGGACTGGGCATGCCCGTCGGTGAGCAGGACCGGATGAACGCCCTGCTCACCGATCCCGACCAGGTCAACGTCGCCAGCCTGCTGGCCGACGGCCGCATCGGTCTCTACGTCGTCTCCCAGCTCGCCCGTCGGCACGGCATCCATGTACGGCTGCAGAGCAACATCTACGGCGGTGTGCAGGCCGTACTCGTCGTCCCGCAGGCATTGTTGGGCAACGCGCCGATCGTGCCGGGGGCGGGTGCCGATGCCGCCGTACCCCAGCCGCAGCCGCAGCCGCAGCGGCAGCCGCAGTCCCAGCCCCAGCCGCAGCGGCAGCCGCAGTCCCAGCCCCAGCCGCAGCGGCAGCCGCAGTCCCAGCCGCAGGTCCCGCTTCCGGCGGACACCGGGGAGGCCCAGCGGGTACGGGCGTCCGTGCCGGCGCCCACGCAGGAACCGGGGGCCCGGCCGGGAGCCGGTCTCTCCTCCCACAGCGGGGCCGACGTCAAGAGCGCTACGGGGAACGGCCCTTCGACCGAGACCGGCTCCGCGACCGGGAGCGGTACCGGCGCCGGGGCGGGCCTCGCGGACGCTCCGGCCACCGGGCGGCGCCGGCACGCGCAGCGCGGATCCGGGCGGCGCGGAACGGAGAGCGCCACGCGTGGACGGCACGGAGGTGCCCCGCCCCCGCTTCCGGTACGCGGCGCCGACGAGAGGCGGCCCACCCCCGCCGAGGCCGTACCCGGCGTCAGCGCTGAGGACCGGGCGGTGGTGGAGGCGCATGGGGGGGTCCTGCCCACTCCTCGTCTAGGTCCCGTCCGCGGCACCATGGACAAGCCCCGGCTGCCCCGCCGGCGCGCCCAGGAGCACATCGTGCCCCAGCTGCGCGGCGGCCCGGCGCCCCGCCAGGACGCCGGCACCGTCGTAGGCCACGACCCCGGTCTGATGGCCGCCTTCCAACGCGGGATCGGACTCGCCGAGGCCCAGCAGAACCTCGAATCGGACTACGCGGAGCCGGAATACGGCACGCCTGCGCATGGCACGCCCATGCATGGCACCCCCGTGCATGGCACCCCTGCGCATGGCACGCCTGCGCATGGCACGCCTGCGCATGGCACGCCTGCGCATGGCACGCCCATGCATGGCACCCCTGTGCATGACACCCCCGTGCATGGCACGCCCGCGGCTGACGCCTCCGTGCTCAGGACATCGGCGTACGGTCACATGGGCTTGGATTCCGAGGGCTACCACCCCATGGGCACCCCCGACACGGGCTCTCGCACCATGGGCTCACACCACACGGCCTCCCCCCACATGAGCCCGGACCACATGGGCCCGGACCACCCGGCCTCTCACCACACGGTCCCGGACCACACGGGCTCGGACCACACGGTCCCCGAACCCATGGACCCGGCCCCCATACGCCAGGCGCATGCCCACGCGCCCGCGACCGACGGCAGTCGCGGTACCGGCCGCACCGAGGGGAGCGCCCCGGCCGGATGACCACCTCCGCACCCGCACGTCGTACCCCCACCCCCAGCGCTCCCGCAGATCTTCGTACCCCAAGGAGTCGATCCACCATGGCGAGCGATGCGCCGACCGTCCACGCATCCGACCTCGACTGGCTGCTGAGCGGCCTAGTGCAGCGCGTACCCCACACCACCAGCGCGGTGCTCCTGTCCTGCGACGGACTGGTGAAGTCCGTGCACGGCCTGGACGTCGACAGCGCCGACCACATGGCGGCCCTGGCCTCCGGCCTGTACTCCCTCGGCCGCAGCGCGGGCGTCCGGTTCGGTGACGGCGGGGAGGTCCGCCAGGTCGTCGTCGAACTCGACGCGACCCTTCTCTTCGTCACCACCGCCGGCTCCGGCACCTGTCTCGCCGTGCTGGCCGGCCGCGAGGCCGACGCGGCGGTGCTCGGCTACGAGATGGCGATGCTGGTCAAGAGCGTGCGCCCCTATCTCGTGACCGCCCCCCGGCAGCATGCCGTCGACTCCGCGGCGACGAGGACTTGAGCGTGGCCGCAGTCGGCGACGGGCCCTGGCTGGACGACGCGGCCGGGCGGCTGGTGCGCCCGTTCACGGTCAGCAACGGCCGCACCAAGCCCAGCATCGCCCTCGACCTGATGTCGCAGGTGATGGCCACCGGCGTCACCCCGCTGGGCTACCTGGGCCCGGAACACGCGCAGGCACTCGAACTGTGCCGCGCGCCCGTCTCGGTCGCGGAGGTGGCCGCGCAGCTGAAACTGCCCGCAGTGGTCACCAAGGTGCTGCTCTCGGACCTGGTCGACTGCGGTGCGCTGACCACCAAGCCGCCCGCCTACCAACACACACCCACTGACCGGTCTCTGCTGGAGGCAGTGCTCGATGGACTACGACGACAGCTCTGACCCGTTCCCCACCGCGCTCAAGATCCTGGTCGCGGGCGGGTTCGGCGTCGGCAAGACGACCTTCGTGGGCGCGGTGAGCGAGATCGCGCCGCTCAGCACGGAGGAGCTGCTCACCACGGTCAGCGTCGGCACGGACAGTCTCGACGGCGTCGAGAACAAGATGGAGACCACGGTCGCCATGGACTTCGGCCGGATCACCCTCGATCCGGAACACGTGCTGTACCTGTTCGGCACACCGGGGCAGGAGCGGTTCTGGTTCATGTGGGACGAGCTGTCCGAGGGCGCGCTCGGCGCGGTGATCCTCGCCGACACCCGCCGGCTGCAGGACTGCTTCGCCGCCGTGGACTTCTTCGAGGAACGCGGCCTCGCCTTCATCGTCGCGATCAACGAGTTCGACGGCTCCCACCGCTACGACGCCGAGGAGGTGCGGTCCGCCATCGATCTCGACCCGGCGGTCCCGGTGGTGCGCTGCGACGCCCGGATCTCCAGCTCCGGCGTGCAGACCCTGCTCACCCTCGTACGCCATCTCCTCGCCCACGCCCCGGCGCCCACGCCCAGCCATGGCGCCCACATGTGATCCCGACCTACCGCCCACGGAGCCCCTATATGAGGTACGCCCACAGCGACGGAGCCCGGCCATGAGCTACGAGCCGCCCCGACCCGTCCGGGGTCTGCTGCTCACACCCGAGGACAAGGAGGCCCCCGCCCGCGTCCACCGGTTGCGCCACCTCGGCCTGGCGGACCGGTCCGACCCTGTGCTCGACGCCTTCGCCGGCCACCTGACCCAGCTCACCGGCGCGCTCTACGCCATGGTCAACTTCATCGGCGAGGACCACCAGTTCTTCGCGGGCCTGAGCGCCCCCGCCACCGCGCCGATCGTGCGCGAGGACGGCAGCAGGATCGAGATCGGCCGGGTGCTGCCCCGCGACCATGGGTTCTGCCCCCATGTGGTGGTGCGCCGCAAGGCACTGGTGCTGGAGGACGTCCGCGACTACCCGCGGTTCGCGGGCAACCCGGTCGTCGACGAGCTCGGCATCCGCTCCTACCTCGGCGCCCCGCTCATCGACAGCTCCGGTATGGCGCTCGGCACCGTGTGTGCCGCCGACACGGCGCCCCGCGCCTGGGGCAGGCCGGGCCTGGAGACCATCAAGGCGCTCGCCGCCGACCTCGTCGTACGCCTCGAACGGAGTACCGGCGACGGTCTGCCTCTGTGACGCGAGAAGAGAGGGGTGAGGGGCGTGATTGAAGGCATTTCGGGGGGACATCGCGAGGGCATGAAGGAAAGCTGAGGCGCCGGTTAAGAAAAGCTCGATGGACCGCGGCTCGCGTATACGGCAGATTGCAGGGTGATTCCACCCCTCTGCCCCGGTGCGGGCTGCCTCGGCATGCCGGCGGGCCGGGACCTCACTCACAGGAGCCGTAGCGTTGAAGGCGCTGGTCAAGCAGAAGGCGGAGCCGGGACTCTCGCTGACGGACGTCCCGGAGCCCGCCATCGGCCCCGGTGACGTACTGATCAAGGTCATGCGGACCGGTATCTGCGGCACGGATCTGCACATCCGGGCCTGGGACGGCTGGGCCCAGCAGGCGATCCGGACGCCGCTCGTGGTCGGTCACGAGTTCGTCGGGCAGGTGGTCGAGGTCGGGCGGGACGTGACCGACATCCGCATAGGAGACCGGGTCAGCGGCGAGGGTCACCTGGTGTGCGGCAAGTGCCGCAACTGCCTGGCCGGCCGCCGCCACCTGTGCCGGGCCACGGTCGGCCTCGGCGTCGGCCGCGACGGCGCGTTCGCCGAGTACGTCGCCCTGCCCGCCTCCAACGTCTGGGTGCACCGGATCCCCGTCGACCTCGACGTCGCCGCGATCTTCGACCCGTTCGGCAACGCCGTCCACACCGCGCTGTCCTTCCCGCTGGTCGGCGAGGACGTGCTGATCACCGGCGCCGGTCCGATCGGCCTGATGGCCGCTGCCGTGGCCCGGCACGCGGGCGCCCGCAACGTCGTCATCACCGACGTCAGCGAGGAGCGCCTGGAGATCGCCCGCAAGATAGGGGTGAGCCTCGCCCTGAACGTCGCCGAGTCCGCCATCGCCGACGGACAGCGCGAACTGGGCCTGCGCGAGGGCTTCGACATCGGCCTGGAGATGTCCGGCCGCCCCGAGGCCATGCGCGACATGATCGCCAACATGACGCACGGCGGCCGGATCGCCATGCTGGGTCTGCCCGCCCAGGAGTTCCCGGTCGACTGGGCCCGGATCGTCACCTCGATGATCACCATCAAGGGCATCTACGGCCGTGAGATGTTCGAGACCTGGTACGCGATGTCGGTGCTGCTGGAGGGCGGCCTCGACCTCGCTCCGGTGATCACCGGCCGGTACGACTACCGCGACTTCGAGGCCGCCTTCGCCGACGCCGCGAGCGGAAGGGGCGGCAAGGTCATCCTCGACTGGACCGTGTGAGCCACGGCAGCGCGTGAGCCACGGCAGCGCGCAGGCCACGGCAGCGCGTGAGCCGTGGCAGCGCGCAAGCCGTGTGGGCGTGTCACCGCCGTCCCAGCCGTAGTCCGTGAACTCCCTTGCCCCGTCAGTACTTTCAGGAGTCCCCATGTTCAAGACCGTCCGCGACGACCTGCGCGTCACCCTCGACGAGATCCGCGCCGCCGGCCTGCACAAGCCCGAGCGGGTCATCGACACCCCGCAGTCCGCGACCGTGAACGTCAGCGCGGGTGGCCGCCCCGGCGAGGTCCTCAACTTCTGCGCCAACAACTACCTCGGCCTGGCCGACCACCCCGAGGTGATCGCCGCCGCCCACCAGGCCCTGGACCGCTGGGGCTACGGCATGGCCTCCGTCCGCTTCATCTGCGGCACCCAGGAGGTGCACAAGGAGCTGGAGGCCCGGCTGTCGGCGTTCCTCGGCCAGGAGGACACGATCCTGTACTCCTCCTGCTTCGACGCCAACGGCGGTGTCTTCGAGACCCTGCTCGGCGAGGAGGACGCGGTGATCTCCGACGCCCTCAACCACGCCTCCATCATCGACGGCATCCGCCTGTCCAAGGCCCGCCGCTTCCGCTATGCCAACCGTGACCTCGCGGACCTGGAGGCCAAGCTGAAGGAGGCGTCCGACGCCCGGCGCCGCCTGATCGTCACCGACGGCGTCTTCTCCATGGACGGCTACGTCGCGCCGCTCGCCGAGATCTGCGACCTCGCCGACCGCTACGACGCGATGGTCATGGTCGACGACTCGCACGCCGTCGGCTTCGTCGGACCCTCCGGCCGCGGCACCCCGGAACTGCACGGCGTCATGGACCGCGTCGACATCATCACCGGCACCCTCGGCAAGGCCCTCGGCGGCGCCTCCGGCGGCTATGTCGCCGCCCGCGCCGAGATCGTCGCCCTGCTGCGCCAGCGCTCCCGCCCGTACCTGTTCTCCAACACCCTCGCCCCGGTGATCGCCGCCGCCTCCCTGAAGGTCCTCGACCTGCTGGAGTCCGCCGACGACCTGCGCGTCCGGCTCGCCGAGAACACCGCGCTGTTCCGCCGCCGGATGACCGACGCGGGCTTCGACGTCCTTCCTGGCGACCACGCCATCGCGCCCGTCATGATCGGTGACGCGGCGAAGGCGGCCCGAATGGCCGAACTGCTGCTGGAGCGCGGGGTCTACGTCATCGGCTTCTCCTACCCGGTCGTCCCGCAGGGCCAGGCCCGCATCCGCGTCCAGCTGTCCGCCGCGCACTCCACGGACGACGTCGATCGCGCGGTCGACGCGTTCATCGCGGCGCGCGCCGAACTGGAGGGCTGACCAGGGCGGACGCCCTGGGATAATGGAGGCATGATCGAAGCGCGGCGGCTGCACATCCTCCGTGCGGTGGCCGACCACCGCACGGTCACCGCGGCAGCCGCCGCGCTCTACCTCACCCCCTCCGCCGTCTCGCAGCAGCTCACGGCGCTGGAGCAGGAGACCGGCCACCGCCTGGTCGAGCGCAGCGCCAAGGGGGTCCGGCTCACCCCGGCCGGCGAGATCCTGCTCAGCCACACCAACGTGGTCCTCGCCCAGCTGGAACGCGCCGAGGCCGAGCTGGCCGCTTACGGTTCGGGCGAGGCGGGCACGGTCACCGTGGCGGCCTTCGCGACCGGCATCGCCCAGGTGGTGGCCCCGGCCGTGGCCCGGCTCGCCGCCGCGGCGCCCGGCATACGGATCCGAGTCCAGGACGCGGAGGGGGACGCCAGCCTGCCCATGGTCCTGGACCGGCAGGTCGATGTCGCGGTCGCCGTCGAATACCGGGGCGCCCCGTCGGCCGACGACCCCCGCCTGACACACGTCCCGCTCTACGCGGAGCCGTTCGACGCGGTCGTACCCCTCCAACACCGTCTGGCAGACGCGCCGGAGGTCCCGCTCGCCGAACTGGCCAAGGACGCCTGGATCGGCCCGTACCCCGGCAACCCCTGCCACGACGTGGTGGTCCTCGCCTGCGAGAGCGCCGGCTTCCAGCCCCGTCTCGAACACTCCTCCGACGACTTCCGGGCCGTCGTCGCCCTCGCCTCGGCCGACGCGGGCGTGGCCCTCGTACCGCGCTCCGCGCTGCGCGGCATGGACCTCGCCGGCGTGGTCGTACGTCCCGTCGACGGCGTCGCGCCGACCCGCCGGGTCTTCGCCGCCGTCCGCCGGGGAGCCGAGGGGCATCCGCTGATCCACCCGGTGCTGGAGGCACTCGGCCAGGCGGCCCGGACGTGAGGCTTCCGTAACACCACCGACGGCCGCACCCTGCTCCCCCTCGACACCGAGACCGGCAGCCCCACCGAGCACCTGTACCGCTCGGCCGGCCGGGCCGCGGCCGGCACCCTCCGCGACTACGCGGCGAGCCCATGGGCGAGTTGCCCCCGACCTCTCCTGCAAGCGGCTGGAAGCCTCCTGCCGCCGGCGGTCGGACACTCCTCGCCGATGACTGTCAGTGGCAGCAGCTACGGTGCGTCGCATGCCGGATGCAGAAGACGTACGCCGAATCGCCCTGTCCCTGCCGGACACCACGGAGAAGGTGGCCTGGAGCATGCCCACGTTCCGGGTGGCCGGGAAGATGTTCGCGACCCTTCCCGAGGACGAGACGTCCATCGCCGTGCGCTGTCCCAAGGAAGAGCGGGAGGAACTCGTGCTGGCCGAGCCGGCGAAGTTCTGGATCGCCGACCACGAGGCCCAGTTCGCCTGGGTGAGAGCGAGACTCGCCGCACTGGAGGACGAGGACGAGCTGCGGGACATCCTGGCCGACTCCTGGCGCCAGGCCGCCCCGCCCCGACTCCTGGACACACACCCCGAGTTGGGGCTTCCGTCCGCGGACTGAAAAGCCCGGCGGACGCGGCCGGGGGATGGCATGATCCCGCGCGGCGGAAGCGGTACGCGGCGGCCGGCGCGGGGAGGCTCCGCCGGGCGGCGGCCGGACGGCGGGGAGGGCAGCAGTCGGGATGACCCCCGGCACCCGGGCCGCCACCGGCTCCGCGCTGCGCGCCTTCCGCGACGATCTCGTCGACGGCTGGCGGGAGTTCCGCTCCCGTACCTGGCTGTGGGGTGTGATCGCCGTCTGGTGCCTCTACATGATCGCCGTCTGGGGCCCGACCGTCCCCCTCGTGGCGACCGAGGTCGTCCGGCACCACGTCCACTGGCTCCGGGGGTTCACCCGCCCACCCGCACCCGCCCGGCGCCGACGAAGCGGCCGATCCGCTCCCGCAGGGTCGCCGCGTCCAGGCCGTGGGCGGCCACATGCTCCTCGATGGTGCCGTAGCGGCGCAGCTCACGGCGGCCGACGCCGAGGCCGAGCACCCGGTGCGGCACGTCGGACAGCGCCTCGCTCACCGCGGCCGTCGACGTACCCGCCAGGTACGGCTCGACCAGCACGACGTCCGTACCGGCCGCCTCGGTCGCCCGGCGCAGTCCGGCCGCGTCGAAGGGGCGCACGGTCGTCGCGTACAGCACGGTCACGTCCAGGCCCTCCGTGGCGGCGAGGACCGCGTCCAGCACCGGGCCGACGGCGACGACGACACCCGAGCGGCCCTCGCGGACCGTGACGAAGTGCTGCCCGTCGATCACCCGGCCCTGCCGGTTGGACTGCACGGACAGCCGGACGTACACCTTGTCGTCGCCCGCGGCGACCGCGTGGTGCAGCAGTGTCTCGGCCTCGTCCGGATGTCCCGGGACATGGACGGTCCAGCCGTCCAGCGTGTCCAGGAGGGCCACGTCGCCCGGAGCCATGTGGGTGAGGCCGCCGGCCGGCCAGTCGAAGGACGCCGCGGCGCTCACCAGCACCGCGCCCGCGTCCTGGTGTCCCAGATCCAGCTTGACCTGCTCGAACGGCCGCTCCACGAGGAAGCTGGCGAAGGTGTGCACGACGGGCCGCAGCCCGGTGAGCGCCAGCCCGGCCGCCGCCCCGATCAGCAGCTGTTCCCGGATACCGACGTTGATCACCCGGTCGGGATGCCGGCGCTCGGCCTCGCGGAACCCGTCCCGGCCGATCTCGGCGAGGACGACCGCGACCCGCGGGTCCTCGTCCAGCAGCCGGGAGACGACGGGGGCGAAACGGTCGCGCATGGTGTCCATGGAGGTGTGCCCTTTCCGAGAGTGGGTGGGGGTCAGGCGTTCTTCGGTTCGACGCGGGCCACGACCACGTGCGGCCGGCCCGGATGCGGCGCCGTGAACGCGGCGTGCAGCGCCTGGTGGTCGCGCCCGTCGACGGTCACCGCGGACCAGCCCGCGGCCTCGAACCGGGCGGCGATCCCGCCGGGCAGGCCATGGCTGGCGGAGGAGTTGTCGATCACGACGGTGTGCAGCCGGTCCAGTCCGGCCGGCCCGGCGAAGGCGATCGCCTCGTGGTTGCTGCCCTCGTCCAGCTCGGCGTCCCCGATCAGCACCCATACGGCGGGGTCCGGCCGGCCCTGTGCCCGCAGGCCCAGCGCGGTGCCGACGGCGATCGGCAGCCCGTGCCCGAGGGACCCGCTGCCGATCTCCGCCCCCGGCACCAGCACGCGGTCCGGGTGGTGCCCGAGCGGGGAGTCGTACGACCCGAAGGCCGGCAGCCAGTCGACGGGCACGAACCCCTTGGCGGCGAGCACGGCGTAGTACGCCATGGGTCCGTGCCCCTTGCTGAGCAGGAAGCGGTCCCGGGCCGGGTCGTCCCGCCGCTCAGGCGCGACCCGGAGGACCCGGTCGTAGAGCACCCACAGCACGTCCAGCGTGGAGGTGGCCGCCGGACCGTGCTTCTCGTCGCCGGTCATGAGCCCCATCAGCCGGGGCAGGTCGTCGTAGCCGTACGTACGGCTCTCGTCCGCTGTGATCGTCATGTCGACGATCGTGCAACCTCAACCAAACCTGAGGTCAATGGGCAAAGGGATGCGCGATCACCGACCCGAGTGCGGTATGGTTTCTCTGCGCGTTTCGACCGGGGAAACCCCAGGTCAAACGGCACCGGGACGTGGCGCAGCTTGGTAGCGCACTTGACTGGGGGTCAAGGGGTCGCAGGTTCAAATCCTGTCGTCCCGACTCTGCGTTTCGCAGGTCGGAGGCCGTTCTCTCGTGAAGGAGAGAGCGGCCTTCCGTGTGTGTGGGGGAGTCGTACCGGCTGCGGACCAGACTTGATCATTCAGCGCGCGTCGGGAAAGGTGGGGCCTCGGGGCGTCCTCGCTCGGACGAGCCCGTCAGCGCGACGAAACGGGGAGAGCACATGGCTGATGCGCAGGAACTGAGGCAACGCTGGATCAGGCGGTTCCACTCCGCGCCGGACAGTGACGTCACGGTGGTCTGCTTTCCGCACGCGGGCGGATCGGCCAGCTATTTCCAGCCGCTGTCCGCTCGCCTGACCCCCCGCGCCGAGGTGCTGGCAGTGCAGTACCCGGGGCGCCAGGACCGCCGCTCGGAACCCGCGCTCACCAGCGTCGACGCGCTGGTGGACGGCATCGTCGACGCGCTGCGCGAGCAGGCCGACCGGCCCCTGGTGTTCTTCGGGCACAGCATGGGCGGCACCCTCGCCTTCGAGACCGCGCGCCGTATGGAGGCGGAACTGGACGGGCGGCTGCTCGGGCTGGTCGTCTCCGGGCGCCGGTCGCCCGGCAGCACGCGCGAGGACACCGTGCACCTGCGGGACGACGCCGGGCTCATCGCACAGATACGCAAACTGGAGGGGACCGCCTCGGCGCTGCTGGACGACGAGGACGTGGTGCGCATGATCATCCCCGCGCTGCGCGCCGACTACACGGCGGTGGAGCGTTACGCCTACCGGCCGGGGCCCGCGCTGAGCTGCCCGCTGCGCGTCTACACCGGTGACACCGACCCGCAGGTGCGTGCGGACGAGGCGCGGGCCTGGGCCGAGCACACGCGTGCCGACTTCCGGGTCCGCACCTTCAGCGGCGGCCACTTCTATCTCGCCGAGCGCGGCGAGCAGGTGATCGCGGCCCTGTATGAGGACCTGACGGCCTTTCAGGAGCGGGCCGGCACCGCTGCCGGCCGCTGACCCGGCGGCCTCACGTGCCCGCGCCGGCCGGGACAGCCGGCGCGGGCCACGCCGTCAGCGACGGCCGGCGAAGCGGGCCACGAGTTCCCGTTTCAGCACCTTCCCGCTCGGCCCGAGCGGGAAGTCCTCGACGAACTCCACCAGCCGCGGGTACTTGTGCCCGGCGACCCGCTCCCTGCTCCAGGACACGATGTCCGCCGCCAGGTCCGCGTCCGGCACCGCGTCCGGCCGGGCCCGCACCACGGCGCACACCTCCTCGCCGTACCTGTCGTCGGGGACGCCGATGACGGCGACCTGGGCGATGGCCGGGTGGCGCATGAGCGCGTCCTCGACCTCCCGCGGGTAGACGTTGTAGCCGCCGCGCAACACCATGTCCTTCTTGCGGTCGACGATGGTCAGGTATCCGTCGGCGTCCTTCACCCCCAGGTCGCCCGAACGGAACCAGCCGTCGACCAGCACGGCCGCGGTGGCCTCCGGCCGGCCCAGGTAGCCGGCCATGACGTTGTGGCCCCGTACGACGATCTCCCCGATCTCGCCGGGCGGCAGCAGGTCGACGCGGCCCTCGACGTCGGCTGCGGCGATCTCCGCCTCCACGCCCCAGATGGGACGCCCCACGGTGCCGGGCCGGCGCGGCCACGCCTTCTGGTTGTACGCCACCACCGGCGACGTCTCCGTGAGGCCGTACCCCTCGTAGATCGGGCAGCCGTAGACCTCCTCGAATTCCTCCAGCACCTTGACCGGCAGGGCCGACCCACCGGAGAAGGCGCGGTCGAGGGCGGGGCGCCGGGCGTCGGCGGCGGCGGCGTCCAGAAGAGCGAGGTACATGGTCGGAACGCCCATGAACACGGTGCAGCCCTCGGTGACCATGAGGTCGAGCGCGGCGGGGCCGTCGAAGCGGCTCATGAGGACCAGGGTGCCGCCGGCCAGGAAACAGGCGCTCATCCCGCAGGTCTGACCGAAGGTGTGGAACAACGGCAGGCAGCCGAGCAGCACGTCGTCGGGGCCCAGGTCGAACGGCGAGCGCATCGTGGTGCTGATGTTCATCACCAGGTTGAGCTGGGTGATCATCGCGCCCTTGGGCCGGCCGGTGGTGCCCGAGGTGTACAGCACCAGTGCCAGGTCGTCGGGCGCGCGCGGTACCAGCCGGTCCAGGGGCTCCGCCCGCTCCGCGAGGACGTCCAGGCGCGGCGGACCGCCGACGCCCGCGACCGTGTCGGCGCCGTCCGGTGCCATGACGGTGAGCAGCGGGACCCCGGCCACCTCCGCCGCCTTCGCGCCCTGTGCCAGCATCGGCCCCGCGCACACCAGGGCCTTCGCCCCTGAGTCGCGCAGAACGTGGACGATCTCCTCGGCGCGCAGCAGCCCGTGCACCGGGACCGCCACCGCGCCGAGTGCCAGCACGCCGTAGTACACCATCGGGAAATGCGGGGTGTTGGGCAGCAGCAGGGCGATCCGGTCGCCGGGGCGCACACCGTGCTCCCGCAGTACCGTCGCGTACCGGCGGGTGGCCTGCCACAGCTCCGAGTAGGTGAAGCGTTCCGGGCCGAACACGAGCGCCGGGTGGTCGGGGCGTCGCCCGGCGGACTCGGCGAGGACGGAGGCGGCCGTCAGCATCAGGCGACGCCCGTGTGGAGCGCCGCCAGTGCCTGCTTGTCCGGCTTGCCCGCGCCCGTCAGGGGCAGAGCGTCGTGGAAGGTGACCACGGCGGGCGCGTGCTGGGGGGACAGCTCGGCGGCGACATGGCCGATCAGCGTGCCGGCGTCGGCGCTCGTGCCCGGGCGGCGCACGACGGCGGCGTGGATGTGTTCCACGCGGTCGTCGTCCACCACGCAGTACACGGCGGCCTGGGCGACCTCCGGATGGGTCAGCAGCGCGTTCTCGACATCCGTCGGATGGACCCGGATGCCGTTGGTCTTCATCACCTCGCCCAGCCGGCCGTGCAGGCGCAGGTACCCCTTCTCGTCGAGGGAACCGAGGTCGCCGGTGTGCACCCAGCCGTCGCGGACGGTCGCGGCGGTCAGCTCCGGCTCACCCCAGTAGCCGAGCATGGTGAAGGGGGTGCGCACGCACACCTCGCCGACCTCCCCGGGGGTGAGGTCTCGGTGGTCGTCCACGTCGCGGATGCGCACCTCGGCGGTCAGGCGTCCGACGGTGGCCCGCAGTTCGGGGTCGAAGTGGTCCGGCGGGATCAGCACGCTGATGCCGCTGGTCTCGGTGGTGCCGTAGAACTGCAGGAGCACCGGCCCGAACGCCTCGACGGCCTCCGCCAGCCGGGCCGGGGCGACGGGGCAGCCGCCGTAGGAGATGATCCTGATGCTGGACCGGTCCGTGGCGGCGAGGTCCGGGTGGTCGACCAGCATGTACAGCTGCGGCGGGGTGACGGTGAGCGCGGAGACGCGGTGCCGTTCCACCGCGCGCAGCACCTCACCCGGCTCGAACCCGTCATGCAGGACGACCGTTCCGCCGGAGGCGAGGGCGAGGTCGACGCCGGAGCCGTTGGAGTGGCTCACCGGCAGCGTCGACAGGTACACGACGGGTTCCGGAGACTGCAGTCCTGCCTGGAGGTACAGGCTCCGGACGCGGTAGGGCAGGGTGACACCCTTGGGCTTGCCGCTGGTCCCGCTGGTGAAGAGGACCACGGCCGGCTGTTCGGGGTCGGCCTCGACGGCGCCGAGGTCGAAGGAGTCCGGGTCGCCCGCCGACAGGTCCAGGACGTCGGGGCCGAGCGCGTCGAGCGCGGTGAGCCGGGGCGGCTCGGGAAGCCGCGCGCACAGCTCGCGGGCCGCGTCCGCGTTCGCCTTGTCCACGGCGAGGAACGTCGGCCGGGTCGTGGCGAGGATCTCGTGGCGGGCTGCGGCGGCCAGCTGGTCGGTGGGGTCCACCGCGTTCGTGGAGTGCAGGTGCACCACCGTGGCCCCGGCGAGGTTGGCCGCATAACGCAGGATTACGGTGGCCGGACTATTGGTGACGGTCAGTACCGCCACAATCGGAGTTTCATCTTCCTTGAAGTGCCGGCGCAGGACCTCCGCCGCCGCGAGAACTGTCCGGGAGAACTCGCCCGCGGTGTACTCCTCGCCGTCCCGCCACAGGGCGATCCGGTCGGGATCGGACGTCAACGCCTCCAGAACCCGGCGGGCGTAATTCTCGTTCGAAGTCACCGAAACTCCACTTCGCAGCACATTTTGGTCGGAGCAGGATTGCATGATCACGTGCACGAGGCAACAGGTGACTGACTTGTTGTCAGTTTCCGTACGGTCGGTCCCGGTTGCCGCTTGTCTGTGCCGAATAAGCGTCCCCGCAAGGAAGGTTGGACGCCATAGGCAAAGGGATGGTATACAGACCTTACTTCCCCCTGCCTCCTCGAAATCGAGGACGGCGAGCCGCTGGCCCCGCACGATTCCAGGGGCGACGCTTCCAACCGGGGCGGCCGCAAGTCGGCCTTAGCCGCCGGTCTCACCTCAGATCTCAGTCGCCTGTACGTGCACGTGGCCTCAGTCAGCCCGAAAGCGAAGCGAGTAAACGTGACGACCCAATATCTGGACCTCTTTTCCCGCCTCATCGAAGGCTCTGACGGAGGAAAGAGGGAGTTCCTGGAGATCGGCCGACTCGCCGGGAGGTTCCCCGCGGCCAGCCTGCGCGACATCGAGGGCACGGACAGCATCAGCGTCTGGTGCAGCAACGACTACCTGGGCATGGGCCAACACCCCGCCGTGCTCGACGCCATGAAGGAAGCGGTCGACAAGTACGGTGCGGGCGCCGGAGGTTCGCGCAACATCGGCGGCACCAACCACTATCACGTGCAGCTGGAGAAGGAGCTCGCCGCGCTCCACGGCAAGGACGACGCCCTCCTGTTCACCTCAGGCTACACCGCCAACGACGGCGCGCTCTCGGTCATCGCCGGCCGCCTGGAGGGTTGCGTCGTCTTCTCCGACGCGCTCAACCACGCCTCCATCATCGACGGCCTGCGCCACAGCCGCGCCGAGAAGCGGATCTTCCGTCACAACGACACCGCACACCTGGAAGAGCTGCTCGCGGCTGCCGACCCGGACGTGCCCAAGCTCATCGTCGCCGAGTCCGTGTACTCGATGAACGGTGACATCGCCCCACTGCCGGAGATCGCCGACATCGCCAAGCGCCACGGGGCGATGACCTACCTCGACGAGGTGCACGCGGTGGGCATGTACGGCCCTGAGGGCGCCGGCATCGCCGCCCGGCAGGGCATCGCCGACGACTTCACCGTGATCATGGGCACCCTCGCCAAGGGCTTCGGCACCACCGGCGGCTACATCGCCGGCCCCGGCGACGTGATCGAGGCGGTGCGCATGTTCTCCCGCTCCTTCATCTTCACCACCGCCCTGCCGCCCGCCGTGGCCGCCGCCGCCCTGGCCGCCGTGCGGCACCTTCGGTCCTCCGACGCCGAACGCGAGCAGCTGTGGTCAAACGCACAATTGATGCACCGGCTGCTGAACGAGCGGCGCATTCCCTTCATTTCGGACCAGACGCACATCGTGTCCGTCCTGGTGCGGGACGAGGCCCTGTGCAAGCGGATGTCCGCCCTGCTGCTCGACCGGCACGGCATCTACGTGCAGGCGATCAACGCCCCGAGCGTACGGGTCGGCGAGGAGATCCTGCGGGTCGCGCCCGGTGCCGTGCACACCGCGGACGAGGTGCGCGGATTCGTTGACGCCCTGGACCAGGTCTGGGAGCAGCTCGGCGCCGACCGCCTGCCCCTCGGCGCAACCAAATGATCTTGATCGTATAAACTCCCCCGGCACGGCGCGGTGCTGACCTCCCGTCAGCGTCCTCACAGGAAGTCTTCGCTTGACACGAGATCGCTGACGGGGGTTGGATGAAATTGCCGAACAGCCATGCGACTCGCAGGTAGTTGTGACCTGCAAGAAGTGACGGAGGCCACATGGGCCCTCGTCGACGATCGCCGCTAAGCGGTGTTTGCCCACCCCTCACCGGGCGGGCTGGAACGGGGGTTCTGAGTGACACTTGCGTATGTTCTCGACGGCGGCATGAATGATCAGCCAGGAGCCGGTACCGAGCTGTACGAACTTTTTCCCAGCGTGCAGCGGACCTATGCCCAAATAGCCGACTGGACCGGCCTCGACGTTCAGCGCATTTTCAACGAACAAAGAGAGCCCGGACAGGAGCATCGCCAAGGAGTCGGTGCCATTCGCCAGGCCGCCGCCGTTCTCGGAATCGCCGACGTACTCGCCGAAGAATACGGAATCACGCCCACTGCGGTATGCGGGCTCAGTTTCGGTGCGCTCGTCGCCGCAAGCCTCGCCGGATCGGTGGAACGACAGGAACTCTTCACCTTCCTGATGCGTTTGCGAGAAGTACCGGGTCCTTCACCGGATTCCCCGCGACAGGCCGTCGCCATGCTCCGCGTGCCTCTCGACACCGACCCCGGCGCATTCGTCGCCGACGTCCCCGACGTCCATCTCTCCGCCGACCTCGGCCCCGTGGGCACCGGCAACGAACGCATGGTGCTGCTCGGCGGCTACCGCACCGCCCTGGAAGCCTTCGGTGCCACCCTGCCGCCCGGCGCCCTGCACATCGCCGAGGAACACGGCAGCGCCTTCCACTCACCGCTGCAGCGGCACATCACGGACTTCCTGGCGCCCACGCTGGACGCCATCACCTTCAAGAACCCTCGCGTCCCCGTCCACTCGTGCATGGAGCGCAAGACGCTCACCACGGGCGAGGAGATCCGCGACCTGTTCCGCCGCAACCCGACCGACCCGGTCAGCGTGCCGCACATGATCGGCGGCCTCGAGGACGCCGGCACCGAACTGGGCCTGGTCCTCGGCCCCGCCGCCTTCGGCACCTTCCAGAACGCCGACTTCCCGGTAGTCCACGTCGAATCCCCGGACCACGTCTTCGAGGCCATGACAGCCGTGTACGACTTCGGTATCGACCTGCCCCCGGTGGAACCCGTCGCCACCGCCAGCGAAGCAGTGGCGAGGTGAAGACGGTGAAGGACGTCACCCCCCTCATCGACGAATGGCTCGCCCAGGACATCGACGCCTGGACCCGCCGCGTGGTCCGCCGCCACTTCGACCCCGACACCGGCAGCCCGTACTGGCTCAAGCGGGCCGCCGAACTCGCCGTCGACCCACGCGACATCACCCGGTACGACGACCTCGCCGCCTTCGGCCCGATGCCGCTCGGCGAACTGCGCACGCTCGACCCAGCCGACCTGGTACCCCTGGCCGTACCCCGGCCCCTGGCCGGCCGCATCTGGGACTCCGGCGGTACCACGGGCAGCCCCTGTCGCGTCTTCTACACCGAGCCGATGCTCCTGCAGCGCGCCGCCTGGCGCCGCTGGGTCATCGAACGCGAAGGCTTCCAGCCCGGCCGAGGCTGGCTCCAGGCCACTCCCACGGGCCCCCACCTCATCGGCCACGGCGCCGTCGACCTCGCGGACATGTACGACGGCCGCGTCTACGGCATCGACTTCGACCCCCGCTGGGTCAAGCGGCTGCTGCGCGACGGCAGACTGAAGGACGCCCAGGACTACACCTCGCACATCGTCGACCAGATGGCCTCCGTACTGGAGAGCCAGCCCGTCGACTACCTCGTCACCACCCCCGCACTCCTCCAGGCGTTCATCAAGGCCCGGCCGGAACTGGTGGCGCGACTGAGCGGCGTACGGCTCAGCGGCACCCACGCCACCGCGGCGATGCGCCGCTCCTTCCACCGGGCCCTCGGCGGCGACCTCGTCGTCGTCACCTACGCCAACACCTTCGGCAACACGGTCGCCCTGCCCGTGGAGAACGACGGTGCGCTGATGCCCTACCTGCCGAACTACCCGCAGGTCACCATGGCGGTGGTCGACAAGGACGACTGGTCCAGCGTCGTCCCGTACGGCGAACAGGGCCAGGTCCGCCTGACCGTCCTGCACGACGACCTCTTCCTGCCGAACATCCTGGAACGCGACCTCGCCGTCCGCTACGACACCGGCGACGCCTGGCCGTGCGACGGCGTCGCCAACGTACGACCCCTGCAGGTCGTCCGGTCGGCACCGGAGGGCATCTACTAGCCGCCCGGGGCCGGCCCGCACAGGGCTCGCCCCGCCCTGTCCCGGGACGCACCGCGGCCCGGGACAGGGCGGGGCGAGCGCCCGCCGCCGTGACACCCCACCACCCACCGGCCCTCGGCCACCCGGGACACAACGGCGTGCCCCGGCACGCCCGGCACCAGAGCCACGTGTCCGCGGACCGGCGGCTCCGACGGCCTCGGCGAACCCGGCGGGCCCGGCGCGCGAGACGCCTCCCCCCCCACGCCATCCGATCAACGTCACACCCACTGGAGCCGGGAACACCTCGCGTGCGCCCGGCCCCCATGTCCTGGTCCCAGGGAGTCATCCTCATGAAGCGTTCCGAGGCCGCCTTCGCACACACGGCGGACGCGGCGGAAACTCCGATCGCCGTCGTAGGACTCTCCTGCCGCCTCCCCGGCGCCCACGACCCGGCCGCCTTCCGGGACCTGCTGCGCACCGGTAGCGACGCCATCACCGATGTGCCCCGGGAGCGCTGGAACGCCGACGACCTGTACGACGAGGACACCACCCGCCCGGGCACGGTCAATACCCGCCGCGGCGGCTTCCTGCCCCAGGACCACATCGACCACTTCGACGCGGCCTTCTTCGGCATCTCACCCCGCGAAGCCGCCGCGATGGACCCCCAGCAGCGCCTCGTCCTGGAACTGACTTGGGAGGCCCTCGAAGACGCGGGCATCGCCCCCGACCGGCTCCGCGCCACCGACACCGGCGTCTACATCGGCGTCATCGCCGACGACTACGCCACCCTGCAACGACAGCGCGGTCTCGCGGCCATCGACCGGCACAGCTTCACCGGACTGCACCGCAGCATCATCGCCAACCGCGTCTCGTACCACCTCGGCCTGCGCGGCCCCAGCCTCACCCTCGACGCCGGCCAGGCGTCCTCCCTCGTCGCCATCCACCTGGCCTGCGAAAGCCTGCGGCGCGGCGAGAGCACGATCGCCGTCGCCGGCGGCGTCAACCTCATCCTCACCCCGGAGAGCAGCGTCAGCGTCGCCAAGTTCGGCGGCCTGTCACCCGACGGCATCAGCTACACCTTCGACGCCCGCGCCAACGGCTACGTCCGCGGCGAGGGCGGCGGCGCCGTCATCCTCAAGCCCCTCCCCGCCGCCCTCGCCGACGGCGACACCGTCTACTGCGTCATCCGCGGCAGCGCCGTCAACAACGACGGCGGCGGCACCCACCTCACCACCCCCCACCAGACCGCACAGGAAGACGTCCTGCGCCGCGCCTATCAGCAGGCCGGCGTGGACCCCGCCCACGTCCAGTACGTCGAACTCCACGGCACCGGGACCAAGACCGGTGACCCGATCGAGGCCGCGGCCCTCGGCGCCGTCCTGGGCAGCGCGCGACGCCAGGCCGGCACACCCCTCCTGGTCGGCTCCGCCAAGACGAACGTCGGCCACCTGGAGGGTGCCGCCGGCATCGTCGGATTCATCAAAACGGCGCTCGGCCTGAAGCACAGGGAACTCTTCCCCAGCCTCAACTACCGCACCCCCAACCCCGACATCCCGCTGGACGAACTCAACCTTCGCGTCCAGACCGAGACACAGCCCTGGACCCCCGACCCGGACACGGAGGCCCCCCTCACCGCCGGCGTCAGCGCCATCGGCGTCGGCGGCACGAACTGTCATGTCGTGCTGGAGCAGGCGCCTCCTGCTCCTGCTTCGGCTTCGGCTTCGGCTTCGGGTGAGGAGTCGGCTGGGGCCGTGGTGGCGCCGGTGGTGGTGCCGTGGGTGGTGTCGGCGAAGTCCGAGGCCGCGTTGCGGGGTCAGGCGGAGCGGCTGGCCGCTTCTGTGTCCGGGCTGTCGCCGGTGGATGTCGGCTTCTCGTTGGCTGTGTCGCGTTCGGTGTTCGAGCATCGGGCTGTGGTGCTGGGTGATCTGGTCGGTGGGCTGGAGGCGCTGGCCGAGGGCCGTGAGGTCGCGGGTGTGGTGCGGGGGAGCGCGAGCGGTGCCGATGGCCGTGCGGTGTTCGTCTTCCCGGGTCAGGGTTCGCAGTGGCTGGGCATGGCGGCCGAGCTGCTGGAGTCTTCGCCGGTGTTCGAGCAGCGGGTCGGTGAGTGTGCGGCTGCGCTCGCGCCGTTCGTGGACTGGTCGCTGACGGACATCCTGCGCGGTGACGGCGGTGACGGCTGGCTGGAGCAGGTCGATGTCGTGCAGCCGGTGTTGTGGGCTGTGATGGTCTCGCTGGCCGAGGTGTGGCGGTCCTACGGTGTCGAGCCCGCGGCCGTGATCGGTCATTCGCAGGGTGAGATCGCCGCTGCCGTGGTTGCTGGTGCCCTGTCGCTTGAGGACGCGGCGAAGGTCGTGGCTCTGCGGAGCAAGGCGATCCGGGCGCTGTCGGGACGCGGTGGCATGGTGTCCGTCTCCCTGGGCCTGGGGGCCGTCGAGGAGCGGTTGTCGGCGTGGGAGGGTCGTCTGGCGGTCGCGGCGGTCAACGGCCCGTCCGTCGTGGTCGTTTCCGGTGACGCGGACGCCCTGGACGAACTCCTCGCGGGTTGTGAGGCCGACGGCGTGCGGGCTCGCCGTGTCGCGGTGGACTACGCCTCGCACTGCGCGCACGTGGAGGAGATCGAGGACGTGCTCCTGCGTGAGCTGGCGGGCATCGCTCCCCGTCCGGCTTCGGTGCCGTTCTACTCCACGGTGACGGCTGAGCTGCTGGACACCACCGGCCTGGACGCGGGCTACTGGTACCGCAACCTGCGCCACACCGTGCGTTTCGCGGAGACCGTGCGTGCTCTGCTGGACGACGGTTTCCGGCTGTTCGTCGAGTCCAGTGCGCATCCGGTGCTGACGTTGGGTGTGGAGCAGACGGCCGAGGAGCACCTCAACGCGCCCGTCACGACGGTAGGTTCGCTGCGTCGTGACGAGGGTGGTCCGGAGCGGTTCGTCGCGTCGCTGGCGGAGGCGTTCGTCGGTGGTGCGGTCGTCGACTGGGCGGCTGTGTTCGAGGGCACGGGTGCTCGACGTGTCGAGCTGCCGACGTACGCCTTCCAGCGTCAGCGTTACTGGCTCGACACGGTGGCCGACCCTCAGGCCGGCCGGACGGCCGAGCCGGTGGCGGATGCCGCTTCGCTGCTCAGGGGACGCCTGGCGGCGTTGCGCGACGACGAGCAGACGGAGCTGCTCCTTGACCTGGTCCGCAGCCAGGTCGCCACGACGCTTGGCTATGACGGCCCGGACGCCGTCGACGCCGGCCGGACGTTCAAGGAACTCGGCTTCGACTCGTTGGGTGCTGTCGAGTTCCGTAACCGTTTGAACACCACGACCGGACTGCGGCTACAGACCACTTTGCTGTTCGACTACCCGACCCCGACCGTCCTCGCGCGTCATCTGAGGACTGCGCTCGTCGGTGCGGACCGGTCGGACAGCCCCCCGGTACGGTCTGTCGTGTCCCTCGATGAGCCCATCGCGATCGTGGGCATGGGCTGCCGGTTCCCCGGTGGCGTTCGATCGCCCGAAGAACTCTGGCAGTTGATCGCCTCCGAGGGTGACGCGATCGGCGGGTTCCCGGCGGACCGCGGCTGGGATCTCTCCACCCTGTACTCGCCGCAGCGGGGCAAGCCGGGCACCACGTACGCACGCGAGGGCGGGTTCCTCTACGACGCCGGTGACTTCGATCCCACGTTCTTCGGTGTCTCGCCGCGTGAGGCGTTGGCGATGGACCCGCAGCAGCGGCTGTTGCTGGAGACGTCGTGGGAGGCTTTCGAGCGGGCCGGTATCACTCCCGACGGTCAGTGGCGGGACGGGACGGGCGTCTTCGTCGGCGCGATGGCCCAGGACTACGGCCCCCGCATGCACGACGCGTCGGACGGCCTTCAGGGATACCTCCTCACCGGGAGCAGCGTGAGCGCTGCCTCGGGCCGCATCTCGTACACGTTCGGGTTCGAGGGTCCCGCGGTGACGGTGGACACGGCGTGTTCGTCGTCGCTGGTGGCGCTGCACCTGGCGGTGCAGTCGCTGCGGCAGGGTGAGTGCTCGCTGGCGCTGGCCGGCGGTGTCACGGTGATGGCGACGCCCGGCCTCTTCGTGGAGTTCAGCCGACAGCAGGGCGTCGCGGCGGACGGTCGCTGCAAGGCGTTCGCGGCGGGCGCGGACGGCACCGGCTGGGCCGAGGGTGCGGGCATGCTGCTGCTGGAGCGGCTGTCGGACGCACGCCGCAACGGTCACCGGGTGCTGGCGGTGGTGCGTGGTTCGGCCGTCAATCAGGACGGTGCGAGCAACGGTCTCACGGCGCCTAACGGTCCCTCGCAGCAGCGGGTGATCCGTTCCGCGCTGGCGAGTGCGGGTCTGTCCACCGGTCAGGTGGATGTGGTGGAGGCGCACGGTACGGGTACGAAGCTGGGTGACCCGATCGAGGCGCAGGCGCTGTTGGCGACGTACGGCCAGGACCGGCCGGAGGACCGTCCGCTGCTGCTGGGCTCGATCAAGTCGAACATCGGCCACACGCAGGCCGCGGCCGGCGTCGCAGGCGTCATCAAGATGGTTCTCGCGATGCAGCATGGTGCGCTGCCGCGGACGCTGCACGTGGATGAGCCGTCGCCGCATGTGGACTGGTCGGCGGGTGCCGTCGAGCTGCTGACGGAATCCGTGGCGTGGCCAGAGAGTGGTCAGGCCAGGCGTGCGGGTGTGTCGTCGTTCGGTATCAGTGGCACGAACGCCCACGTGATCCTCGAAGAGGCTCCCGCCGAGGCTCCCGAGGTGGAGTCGGCCGAAGCCGCCGAGCCTCCGGTGGTGGTGCCGTGGGTGGTGTCAGCGAAGTCCGAGGCGGCGCTGCGGGGGCAGGCCGCACAGCTGGCTGCTTCTGTCGCCGAGTTGTCGCCGGTGGATGTCGGATACTCGCTGGCGACGGGACGTTCGGCGTTTGAGTACCGGGCTGTGGTGCTGGCGGGTGAGCGGGCTGGTTTTGAGGCTGGTTTGGCTGCGTTGGTGGCGGGTGAGCCGGCTGCTGGTGTGGTGCGGGGGCAGGTGGCGTCGGGGAAGCTGGCGGTGCTTTTCTCCGGTCAGGGCAGTCAGCGTGTGGGGATGGGCCGGGGGCTGTATGAGGCGTTCCCGGTGTTCGCCGAGGCTTTCGATGAGGTGTGCGGGCGGTTCGACGCGTTGTTGGAGCGTCCGTTGCGTGAGGTCGTCTTCGGGGACGGCGAGGCGTTGGATGCGACGGTTTATACGCAGTGTGGTCTGTTCGCGTTGGAGGTTGCGCTTTACCGTCTGCTCTCGTCGTGGGGTGTGACGCCTGATGTGGTGGGTGGGCATTCGATCGGTGAGGTCGCTGCGGCGTTCGTGGCGGGTGTGTGGTCGCTTGAGGATGCGTGTGCGTTGGTGGCGGCGCGCGGCCGTTTGATGCAGGCACTGCCGTCGGGTGGGGCGATGCTCGCGGTGGAGGCGGACGAGGCGTCTGTCCGGGCTGTGTTGGCGGGGCGTGCCGAGGTGGACGTGGCCGCGGTCAACGGTCCGTCGGCTGTGGTGGTTTCCGGGGCTGAAGCGGTTGTCGCGGAGCTGGAGCAGGTGTGGCGGGCCGAGGGGCGGCGGGTGCGTCGGCTGCGGGTGTCGCATGCGTTCCACTCGCCGTTGATGGAGCCGATGCTGGCCGAGTTCCGGCAGGTGGCCGAGCGGCTGACCTACAGCGCTCCGCGGATCGCGTTGGTGTCGAACCTGACGGGTGAGCTTGCCGGTGCCGGTGAGGTGTGTGATCCGGAGTATTGGGTGCGGCATGTGCGGGAGGCGGTCCGTTTCGCCGACGGCGTCACCCAGCTGACCACCCAGAACGTGTCCGTGTGCCTGGAGCTGGGCCCGGACGGTGTGCTGTCCGGGATGGGGCAGGACAGTGCTGCCGACGTGTCGTTCGCACCGGTGCTGCGTAAGGACCGGGACGAAATCGGCTCGCTGTTCGAGGCGTTGGCGCAGGTCTACGTCCAGGGCCAGGACGTGGACTGGGCCGCCTACCTCGCGCCGTACGGTCCCCGGCAGGTGGAGCTGCCCACCTACGCCTTCCAACGGGAGCGCTACTGGCTGGAGACGCACCGGCCTGCGCTGCGGGAAGCCGTGGCTGCTGATGCTGCTCAAGGCTGGCGTTATCGCGTTGCCTGGTCGCCGTTGGCTGATGTTTCTGGTGTGTTGTCGGGTGCGTGGCTGGTGGTGGTGCCGGCTGGGTCTGCTGGTGATGCCTGGGTCGGTGAGTGTGTTGCGGGTCTGGCTCGTGGTGGTGCCCGGCCGGTGGTGGTGGAGCTGGAGTCGGATGGGTCTGGTCGCGAGCTGATTGCCGAGCGGCTGCGTGGTGTGTTGGACGGCGGGGTCGGGTTTGCGGGTGTGGTCTCGCTGCTCGCGTTGGCGTCGGGTCGGGACGCGGCGTTCGCGTCGGTGCCTGTGGGAGTCGCTCTGACGCTCGGTCTGGTTCAGGCGCTGGGTGATGTGGGTGTCGAGGCTCCGTTGTGGTGTGTGACGCGGGGTGCGGTCGCTGTCTCCGGTTCCGAGCGTGTGGCCGACCTGGACCAGGCCCCGGTGTGGGGTCTGGGGCGGGTGGCTGGTCTGGAGTTGGCTGGTCGTTGGGGTGGCCTGATCGATCTGCCTGAGGTGGTGGATGCCCGGTTGGTGGGGCGTCTGGTGGGTGTGCTCGCCTCGGGTGGGGGTGAGGGTGAGGTCGCGGTTCGGGTTGCTGGTGTGTTCGGCCGGCGTGTGGTTCGTGCTGCGGGGTCCGGTGGTGGTTCTTGGCGGGTGTCGGGGACGGTGCTGGTGACCGGTGGTACGGGTGGTGTGGGCCGGCATGTGGCGCGGTGGCTGGCTCAGGCGGGTGCCGAGCATGTGGTGCTGGCGTCGCGGCGTGGTCCTGCGGCTGATGGTGTGGAGGAGCTTCAGTCCGAGGTTGCGGGGTTGGGGTCGCGGTTGTCGGTGGTGGCTTGTGACATCGGTGATCGTGGTGCGGTGGCCGCGTTGTTGGCTGGTGTGCCGGCCGAGGTGCCGTTGACGGCGGTGGTGCATGCGGCGGGTGTGCTGGACGACGGTGTGCTGGACGGGTTGTCGGTGGAGCGGTTCGAGCGGGTGTTGTGGGCGAAGGCGGAGGGTGCCCGGCATCTGCATGAGTTGACGCGTGATGCGGGTCTGTCGGCGTTCGTGTTGTTCTCGTCGTTCTCGGCGACCGTGGGTGGTGCGGGTCAGGGTAATTACGCGGCGGCGAACGCGTACTTGGATGCGTTGGCGGAGGTGCGGCGGGCTGAGGGGTTGCCGGCGACCTCGATCGCGTGGGGCCCCTGGGCCGAAAACGGCATGGCACGTGCCGTGGCGGACCGTTGGGAACAGCACGGTCTGCCCGCGATGTCTCCCGACTCGGCGATCGCCGAGTTGGAACTGTCTGTCAACGATCCGATGGCGGCCTCACTGCTTGTCGCCGACGTCGACTGGGACACCCTGGCACAGGTCAGGGCCGGCGTCGGCGCCCCGAAGCTGCTGACCGAACTGACTCGACACGCGCCGGGGAACGCTGCTGACGACGGTGCCGCTCCGGCCGACGGATCACTGCGCCGGCGGCTCACCGGACTGGGAGCCGCCGAACAGGAGCGGGCTGTAGTCGAGTTCGTACGTTCGCATGTCGCCGCCGTACTCGGTCACCGTCGGCCCGACACCGTCGACACCGACCGGGCCTTCAAGGAACTGGGCTTCGACTCTCTGGCGGCCGTCACCCTGCGCAACCGCCTCAACGCGGCCACGGGCCTGAAACTCTCCAGCACCCTTCTCTTCGACCACCCCACCGTGACGGCGCTGGCACGGGTGCTCCGCACGGAAGCGCTGGGGCTGCGCGGCGACGAGGGTCCGGCGCTGTCCACCACGGTGACGACGGACGACGAGCCGGTCGCGATCGTGGCGATGAGCTGCCGATTCCCCGGCGCCGTACGGACGCCTGAAGAACTCTGGAACCTGCTGGTCGACGGACGCGAGGTGCTGACCGAGTTCCCGGCGGGACGCGGCTGGGATCTCGACACCCTGTTCGCTCCCGATCCTGACGAGCCGGGCAAGAGCTATGTCCGAGAAGGAGCCTTCCTCGACGATGCCGGGGCCTTCGACCCGAAGTTCTTCGGTATCTCGCCGCGTGAGGCGACGGCGATGGACCCCCAGCAGCGACTGCTCCTGGAAACCTCCTGGGAGGCTTTCGAGCGTGCCGGTATCGACGGCACGCTGTTGCAGGGGACGCCGACCGGAGTCTTCATCGGCAGCAACGGACAGGATTACGGCAGGAGCCTGCGCGAAGCGCCGTCCGAGAACGTCGAGGGTCACCTCGTGACGAGCAGCGCCGCCAGTGTCGTCTCGGGGCGCATCTCCTACACCTTCGGTCTCGAAGGGCCCGCGGTCACCGTGGACACCGCGTGCTCGTCGTCGCTGGTCGCCCTGCACCTCGCCGTGCAGTCGCTGCGACAGGGAGAGTGCACGCTCGCTCTGGCCGGCGGTGTCACAGTGATGTCCACCCCGGAACTCTTCGTGGAGTTCAGTCGGCAGCGGGGTCTTGCTCCGGATGGCCGTTGCAAGGCGTTCGCGGCTGGTGCGGACGGCACCGGCTGGGGTGAGGGTGTTGGCCTGCTGCTGCTGGAGCGGTTGTCGGACGCCGAGCGCAACGGTCACCGGGTGCTGGCGGTGGTGCGTGGTTCGGCCGTCAACCAGGATGGCGCGAGCAACGGTCTCACGGCGCCTAACGGGCCGTCGCAGCAGCGGGTGATCCGTTCCGCGCTGGCGAGTGCGGGTCTGTCCACCGGTCAGGTGGATGTGGTGGAGGCGCACGGTACGGGTACGAAGCTGGGTGACCCGATCGAGGCGCAGGCGCTGTTGGCGACGTACGGCCAGGACCGGCCGGAGGACCGGCCGCTGCTGCTCGGCTCGATCAAGTCCAACATCGGTCACACACAGGCGGCGGCCGGCGTCGCAGGCGTCATCAAGATGGTTCTCGCGATGCAGCATGGTGCGCTGCCGCGGACGCTGCACGTGGACGAGCCGTCGCCGCACGTCGACTGGTCGGCGGGCGCTGTCGAACTGCTCACCGAGTCCACCTCCTGGCCCGAGACCGGGCGACCGCGCCGGGCGGGTGTGTCGTCGTTCGGTGTCAGCGGTACCAACGCGCACGTGATCCTGGAGCAGGCTCCTGTTTCCGTTCCGGATGAGGAGCCGGCTGAGGCCGTGGTGGCGCCGGTGGTGGTGCCGTGGGTGGTGTCGGCGAAGTCCGAGGCCGCGCTGCGGGGTCAGGCGCAGCGGCTGGCGGCGTCCGTGGGTGGGTTGTCGCCGGTGGATGTCGGGTTCTCGTTGGCTGTGTCGCGTTCGGTGTTCGATCACCGGGCTGTGGTGCTGGGTGATCTGGTCGGTGGGCTGGAGGCACTGGCCGAGGGCCGTGAGACCGCGGGTGTGGTGCGGGGGAGCGCGAGTGGCGCGGACGGCCGTGCCGTGTTCGTCTTCCCGGGTCAGGGGTCGCAGTGGCTGGGCATGGCCGCCGAACTTCTCGACTCCTCGCCGGTGTTCGCGGAGCGGATCGGCGAGTGCGCGGCCGCGCTCGCGCCGTTCGTGGACTGGTCGCTGACGGACATCCTGCGCGGTGACGGTGGTGACGGCTGGCTGGAGCAGGTCGACGTCGTGCAGCCGGTGTTGTGGGCAGTGATGGTCTCGCTGGCCGAGATGTGGCGGTCCTACGGTGTCGAGCCCGCGGCTGTGATCGGTCATTCGCAGGGCGAGATCGCCGCTGCCGTCGTGGCCGGTGCCCTGTCGCTTCAGGACGCGGCGAAGGTCGTGGCTCTGCGGAGCAAGGCGATCCGGGCGCTGTCCGGGCGCGGTGGCATGGTGTCCGTCTCCCTGGGTCTGGAGGCCGTCGAGGAGCGGTTGTCGGCGTGGGAGGGTCGTCTGGCGGTCGCGGCGGTCAACGGCCCGTCCGTCGTGGTCGTCTCCGGTGACGCGGACGCCCTGGACGAACTCCTCGCGGGTTGCGAAGCCGACGGTGTGCGGGCTCGCCGTATCGCGGTGGACTACGCCTCGCACTGCTCGCATGTCGAGGAGATAGAGGACGTACTCCTGCGTGAGCTGGCGGGGATCAACCCGCAGGCCGCTTCGGTGCCGTTCTACTCCACGGTGACGGCTGAGCTGCTGGACACCACCGCTCTGGACGCGGGCTACTGGTACCGCAACCTCCGTCAGACGGTCCGATTCGCCGACACGGTACGGGCCCTCCTCGATGACGGTTTCCGTCTGTTCATCGAGTCCAGCGCGCACCCGGTGCTGACGTTGGGCGTGGAACAGACGGCCGAGGAACACACCAACACGCCTATCTCCGCGCTCGGTTCGCTGCGCCGTGACGAGGGCGGACTGCTCCGTTTCCTCACCTCGGCCGCCGAGGCGTTCGTCGGTGGTGCGGTCGTCGACTGGGCGGCGGTGTTCGAGGGCACCGGCGCCCGGCGCGTCGACCTGCCCACCTACGCCTTCCAGCACCAGCACTACTGGATCGAAGCCGCGACCACCCGTCAGGTTGACGTCACGTCGGCCGGTCTCTCCTCCGCCGATCACCCATTGCTGGGCGCGGCCGTCACACTGCCCGCGTCCGACGGGGCGCTGCTGACGGGTCGGCTGTCCCTGCGTACGCACCCCTGGCTGGCCGAACACGCGGTTCAGGGAACGCCGTTGCTCGCGGCGTCCGCCTTCGTCGAGTTGGCGCTGCGGGCCGGTGAGACCGTCGGGTGCGACCGGGTGGATGAGCTGACGTTGGAGGCGCCGCTCGCGCTGTCGGAGCGGGGTGCCGTACAGGTTCAGGTGACTGTCGGCGGACCCGACGTGAACGGTGCGCGCTCCATCGAGGTGTACGCCCGTGACGAGGACGCCGCGGACGGACCCTGGACCCGATATGCCGCCGGTGTCCTGACCGCTGGAGCCGAAACGCCGGCGGCCGGCCATGACTTGAGTACGTGGCCGCCGACGGGCGCTCAGGCCGTCGAACTCGTCGGCTTCTACGAGCGGCTGGCGCGGACCGGGGTCACGTACGGGCCGGCATTCCGTGGGCTGGACGCGGCCTGGCGACGCGGTGACGAGGTGTTCGCCGAGGTGACGCTGCCGGAGTCGGAGCGAGCGGACGTGGCCCGGTACGGGCTCCACCCCGTCCTGCTGGACACCGCGTTGCAGGCGGGCCTGGGCCCCGTGGACACCGACCGTGGTGTGCTGGAGGGTACGCGGCTGCCGTTCGTGTGGCGTGGGGTGTCGCTGTACGCGACCGGCGCCTCGACACTGCGCGTGCGGCTGGCGCCCGTCGGGGCCGACGGGATGTCGGTGCTCGTCACCGACGCGGTGGGTACACCGGTCGCGAGCGCGGACGCCCTGGTGACCCGCCCGGTGTCGCAGGAGCAGCTCTCCGCGGTGGCCGACCTCGCCACCCGCCCGGCGGCCGACGAGCCGGACCGGCGGACCGTGACCCGGCGCCCGCTGGCGCAGGCCGCCGCGGACACCGAGGAGTCGTCCCTCCGGCGGAGCCTGCTGCGCGCGGGTGAGGCGGAGCGGCAGCGCCTGCTGCTGCGGCTGGTGCAGGAGCAGGCCGCCACTGTCCTCGGACACGCCAGCCCGGACGGCGTCGAGCCGGAACTCACCTTCAAGGACCATGGATTCGACTCCCTCACCGCGGTCCGCCTGCGCAACCACCTCAACACCGCCACCGGGCACCGACTGCCGGCCACCGTCGTCTTCGACCATCCGACTCCGGTCGCCCTCGCGGAGTACCTGTACACCGAGCTGCTCGGCCGTCAGGACGACACCACCACCCCCGCGGTGCCCGCCGTTCGGGCCACGACCTACCAGGAACCCATCGCCATCGTCGGGATGAGCTGCCGCTTGCCCGGCGGTGTCGGGTCACCCGAAGAGCTGTGGGAGCTGCTGACCGAGGGCCGAGACGCGATCTCCGGGTTCCCCGAGGACCGTGGCTGGGACACGGAGGGGCTGTACGACCCGGACCCCGACGCCCCCGGAAAGACGTACTCGCGCCACGGCGGCTTCGTCTCCGACGCGGGCGGCTTCGACCCGGCGTTCTTCGGCATCTCGCCGCGTGAGGCGACGGCGATGGATCCGCAGCAGCGGCTGCTGCTGGAGACGGGCTGGGAGGCGTTCGAACGCGCGGGCATCGACCCGGCGGCCCTGCGGGGCAGCCAGACCGGCATCTTCGTGGGTGCGGGCTCACACGGCTACGGCACGGGCAGCCACGACCCGTCGAGTGGAGTCGAGGGCTACCTCGTCACCGGTAACGCTCTCAGCGTCACCTCCGGCCGTCTCGCGTACGCCTTCGGCTTCGAAGGACCCGCGGTCGCCGTCGATACGGCCTGCTCCTCGTCGCTGGTGGCGCTGCACCTGGCGGTGCAGTCGCTGCGGCAGGGCGAGTGCCCGCTGGCTCTGGCCGGCGGTTCGGCGATCATGTCCACACCGTGGACCTTCGTCGGCTTCAGCCGGCAGCGCGGGCTCGCGTCCGACGGCCGCTGCAAGCCGTTCTCCGCCGCGGCCGACGGATTCGGCCCGGCCGAGGGCGTCGGCGTCCTCCTCCTGGAGCGCCTCTCCGACGCGCGCCGCAACGGGCACCGGGTCCTGGCCGTCGTCCGGGGCACCGCCATCAACCAGGACGGTGCTAGCAACGGTCTCACGGCACCGAACGGACCGTCCCAGCAGCGGGTGATCCGGGCCGCGCTGGCGAACGCCCAGGTCCCGGCGGCCGAGGTGGACGTGGTGGAAGCACACGGTACGGGCACCAAGCTCGGCGACCCCATCGAGGCACAGGCGCTGCTGGCGACCTACGGCCAGGACCGGCCGGAGGACCAGCCGCTGTGGCTGGGCTCGATCAAGTCCAACATCGGTCACACGCAGGCGGCGGCCGGCGTCACAGGGATCATCAAAATGGTCCTCGGCATGCAGCACGGCGTGCTGCCGCGCACGCTCCACCTGGACGAACCCACACCACACGTCGACTGGTCCGCGGGAGCGGTACGCCTGCTGACGGAGGACGTGGCCTGGCCCGAGACCGGTCGGCCCCGACGCGCGGCCGTCTCCTCCTTCGGCATGAGCGGGACCAACGCCCACGCCGTACTCGAACAGGCGCCGGACCCGGCTCCGGAGGTGGAACCCTCCCCGGAGGGCGCACCGCCCGCGGTGGTGCCGTGGGTGGTGTCGGGCCGCTCGGACAGTGCGCTGGCGGCCCAGGCCGAGCGACTGGCCGCGTTCGTAGGAGACGGGGCCGGGCTGTCGCCCCTGGACGTCGGCTTGTCGCTGGCGACCACTCGGTCGGTGTTCGAGCACCGCGCCGTGGTGCTCGCGGGAGACCAGAACGGACTCATGGACGGCCTGAACGCACTGGCCGAGGGACACGTCCTGCCCGGCGTGGTGCGGGGCATCGCCGGTTCACGCGGTCAGACGGTGTTCGTCTTCCCGGGTCAGGGTTCGCAGTGGCTGGGCATGGCGGCCGACCTGCTGGAGTCTTCGCCGGTGTTCGCTCAGCGGATCGGTGAGTGTGCGGCGGCTCTCGCGCCGTTCGTGGACTGGTCGCTGACGGACATCCTGCGCGGTGACGGTGGTGACGGCTGGCTGGAGCAGGTGGACGTCGTGCAGCCGGTGTTGTGGGCTGTGATGGTCTCGCTGGCCGAGGTGTGGCGGTCCTACGGTGTGGAGCCGGCCGCGGTGATCGGTCATTCGCAGGGTGAGATCGCTGCGGCGGCTGTGGCCGGTGCGCTCTCGCTCCAGGACGCGGCGAAGGTCGTGGCGCTCAGGAGCAAGGCGATCCGGGCGCTGTCCGGGCGCGGTGGCATGGTGTCCGTCTCCCTCGACGTAGAGGCCGTCGAGGCGCGGTTGTCGGCGTGGGAGGGTCGTCTGGCGGTCGCGGCGGTCAACGGCCCTTCTGTGGTGGTCGTTTCCGGTGACGCGGACGCCCTGGACGAACTCCTCGCGGGTTGCGAAGCCGATGGTGTGCGGGCTCGTCGTATCGCGGTGGACTACGCCTCGCACTGCGCGCATGTCGAGGAGATAGAGGACGTACTCCTGCGCGACCTGGCAGGGATCACCCCGCAGGCTGCTTCGGTGCCGTTCTACTCCACGGTGACGGCTGAGGCGTTGGACACCACCGCTCTGGACGCGGGCTACTGGTATCGCAACCTCCGTCAGACGGTCCGTTTCGCCGACACGGTACGTGCTCTGCTGGACGACGGTTTCCGGCTGTTCATCGAGTCCAGTGCGCACCCCGTGCTGACGATGGGCATCGAGCAGACGGCCGAGGAACACACCAACGCGTCGGTCTCAGCGGTGGGTTCGTTGCGCCGTGACGAGGGTGGTCTGCTCCGTTTCCTCACCTCGGCCGCCGAGGCGTTCGTCGGTGGTGCGGTCGTCGACTGGGCGGCGGTGTTCGAGGGCACGGGCGCCCGGCGCGTCGATCTGCCCACGTACGCCTTCCAGCACCAGCACTACTGGCTGGAGTCGGAGCCTGCCACCGCCGTCGATGTCACGTCGGCGGGTCTGTCCTCCGCCGATCACCCGCTGCTGGGCGCGGCCGTCACGCTGCCCGCGTCCGACGGGGCGCTGCTGACGGGCCGGCTGTCCCTGCGTACGCACCCCTGGCTGGCCGACCACGCGGTGCAGGGCGCGGCCCTGCTTCCCGGGACGGCGTTCGTGGAGCTGGCGCTGCGTGCCGGGGACACGGTCGGCTGCGGCCGGCTCGAAGAGCTCACCCTGGAAGCGCCGCTGGTGCTGCCCCAGGAGGGTGGCGTACAGGTGCAGGTGGTACTGGACGGCCCGGGTGACGGTGGGCGTCGGGAACTGTGCGTGTACTCGCGTCGGGACGGCGCGTCCGGCGCTGCCTGGACGCGGCATGCTTCCGGTGTGCTCGGCTCCGAGGCCGAACACTCCGTACCGGAAGCTGACCTGAGCGTGTGGCCGCCCGCGGGTGCGCGGAGGGTCGAAGTGGACGGACTGTACGAGCAGTTGACCGCCACGGGCCTGGTCTACGGTCCGGCGTTCCGTGGGTTGGGCGCGGCCTGGCGACGCGGCGACGAGGTGTTCGCCGAGGTCGCGCTCGCCGAGGAGCAGCGCGCCGACGCGAGCCGGTACGGACTGCACCCGGCGCTGCTGGACGCGGCGCTGCACGCCTGGCTGACGGACGCGGAGCGGGACTCTGGCGCGATCCGGCTGCCGTTCGTGTGGCGTGGGGTGTCGCTGTACGCGACCGGCGCCTCGACCTTGCGCGTGCGGCTGGCGCCCGCCGGGGCCGACGGGATGTCGGTGCTCGTCGCCGACGCGGCGGGCACGCCGGTCGCGAGCGCGGACGCCCTGGTGACCCGCCCGGTCACGGGCGAGCAGATAGCGGCTGCCGCGCCGGGCGGGGTGAGCGAGGCGCTGTACCGGGTGGACTGGACCGAGATGTCCGGCACCGACGCCGCCACGGTGGGCCCGGGCGTCGGCTGCGCTGTCGTCGGGCCGGACTCCTCGGAACTGGCCGGCGCGCTCAAGACGGCCGGCCGCACCCCGCAGGAGTACACGGACCTGGCCGATCTCGCCGAGCAGCTGGACTCCGGCTCTCCGGCGCCGGAGCTGGTCTTCGCCGGTGTCGCGTCGGGCGTCGAGGACGACGTCGTCGCGGCGACGCGCGAGGTGACGCACCGGACGCTGGAGCTGCTGCAGGCATGGCTGACCACCGATGGTCTCGACCGGACGCGGCTGGTCCTGGTGACCCGGGGAGCGGTGTCGACCACACCCGGTGAGGACGTGCGCGACGTGCCGGCCGCCGCCGTGTGGGGACTGGTGCGCTCGGCACAGGCCGAGCACCCCGACCGGTTCCTCCTGCTGGACGTGGACGACACCGACGCCTCGCTCGCCGCCCTGCACGAGGCTGCGCTGACCGAGGAACCCCAGCTGGCCCTGCGGGACGGCCGGGTCCGGGTGCCGCGGCTGGCCGGCGGGATCGCCGACGGGGTGCTGGTACCCGAGGACGGCACAGCGGACGGCACACGGGCCTGGAGGCTGACGGCGTCCGAGGACGGGACGCTGGAAGGGCTGCGGTTGCGGGAGGCGCCGGACGCGACCCGGGAACTGGGCCGGCACGAGGTACGGATCGCCGTACGGGCCGCCGGACTGAACTTCCGCGATGTGCTGCTCGCCCTGGGGATGTACCCCGACGCGGCCCTGATGGGCGGCGAGGGAGCCGGCGTGGTGGTGGCCACCGGCCCCGGAGTGACCTCGTTCGCCGTCGGCGACCGGGTGATGGGCATCTGGTCCGGCGGTTTCGGCCCACTGGTCGTGGCGGACCAGCGGACGCTGGCCCGCGTGCCGGACCGCTGGTCGTTCACCGAGGCCGCGTCGGTCCCCATCGTGTACGTGACCGCGCTGTACGCCCTGCGCGAGCTGGCCGCCGTACGCTCCGGCGAGTCGCTGCTGGTGCACTCCGCCGCGGGCGGGGTCGGCATGGCGGCGGTACAGCTCGCCCGGGCCTGGGACGTCGAGGTGTTCGCCACCGCGAGCCCGGCCAAGTGGGACGTGCTGCGGACACTGGGCGTGGACGACACACACCTGGCGTCCTCGCGCTCACTGGAGTTCGCGAGCCGGTTCGGTGGCGGCGAAGGCGGGGTGGACGTCGTCCTCAACTCCCTGGCCGGGGAGTTCGTGGACGCCTCTCTGGACCTCCTCCGAGCCGGCGGGCGGTTCGTGGAGATGGGCAAGACGGACGTTCGCGAGGCCGACGCCGTGGCGGCGGCCCACCCGGGGGTCGGCTACCGGGCCTTCGATCTGGGCGAGGCCGGCCCCGAGCGGATCGGCGAGATGCTGGCCGAGATCCTCGACCTCTTCGAACAAGGCCGGCTGCGGCTGCTGCCCACCCGCGTGTGGGACGTACGCCGGGCCCCGGAGGCGTTCCGGTTCATGAGCCAGGCACGCCACGTCGGCAAGCTGGTGCTCAGCGTTCCCGCCGCCCCGCAGCCCGACGGCACCGTCCTGGTCACGGGCGCCGCGGGCACACTCGGCCGGCTCGTCGCCCGGCACCTGGTCGAGCGGCACGGCGTACGCAGCCTGCTGCTGGTCAGCCGGCGCGGCCCGGCCGCCGAAGGCATGCCGGAACTCCGGGAGGAGCTGACCGCGCTGGGCGCCACGGTACGGATCGCCGCCTGTGACGTCGCCGACCGCGACGCGCTGTCGGCCCTGCTCTCCGGCCTGCCGGACGGACACGGCCTGGCCGGTGTGGTGCACGCCGCGGGCGTCCTGGACGATGCCACGGTGGCGTCCCTGACGCCGGAGCGCCTCGGCACCGTACTGCGCGCCAAGGCCGAGGCGGCCTGGCACCTGCACCAGCTCACACGCCGCTTCGACCTCACCCTGTTCGCCCTGTTCTCCTCGACGGCCGGTGTCTTCGGCTCCGCGGGCCAGGCGAACTACGCGGCGGCCAACACCTTCCTGGACGCCCTCGCCCAGCACCGCCACGCGCAGGGGCTTCCCGCGACGTCGCTGGCCTGGGGCCTGTGGGCCGAGCGCACCGGAATGACCGGCCACCTCAACCAGGCGGACATGTCCCGCATGAGCCGCGGCGGTCTGCTGCCCTTCTCCTCCGAAGAGGGCCTGGCACTCCTCGACGCGGCGGCCGGCCTGGCGGAGGCCCTCGTCGTACCCGCCCGGCTGGACACGGGAGTGCTGGCCGAGCAGGCCGCCCAGGGCGGCACCCCGCCGCCCGCCGTGCTGCGCGGTGTCGTACGACGCCCCGTACCGGCCCAAAGGTCCCGCGTCCAGGAACCGCAACGCTCCGACGCGCCGTCGCTGGCGCAGCGGCTGGCCGGGCTCGCGGCGCCGGAGCGGCGCCGGACGCTGCTGCGGCTGGTCCAGGAGCACGGCGCCACCGTGCTCGGCCACGGCTCGGCGGTGTCCGTCGTCGCCGACCGGGGTTTCCTCGAACTCGGCTTCGACTCCCTCACCGCCGTCGAACTGCGCAACCGGCTCAACGCGGCCACCGGGCTGCGGCTGCCCGCCACACTGATCTTCGACTACCCGACGCCCGAGGCACTCGCCGCACTCCTCGACGAGGAGTTCGCCCCCGCCCCGGCGGCCGAGGTGCCGGACACCGCCCTCACCGCCGAACTCGACCGGTTGGAAGCCGCGTTGCGCGAGGCGGTCACCGGCAGCGCCACCGGCGCGCGCGAGCTGGTGGCCGGCCGGCTCCGGGAACTGCTGTCCACCGTCTCCGGCTGGAGCGACGGAAGCCTGGAGGAGGCCGCACCGGCCTCCGGCGCCACCGAGCCCGATGCCACCGAGACCGACGCCCCGGCCGCCGTCGCCGACCACCTGGAGACCGCGGACGCGGACGAACTCTTCGCCTTCATCGACCAGGAGTTCGGCTCCGCGGAGGAGTCCTGATCCGCTTGACCACTCCCGCGCCCACCGGCGCCGCCCCGCGCTCCGCCCTGTCCTTCCCGCTGTACGCCCAGCTTCCCAAGCACGTGAGGTCCTGATGTCGGAACAAGAAAAGCTCCTCGGTTACCTCCGTCGGGTCACGGCCGATCTGCATCAGACCCGCAACCGCCTGCAGGAAGTGGAGGCGGCGGCCCACGAGCCGATCGCGATCGTCGGGATGGGCTGCCGCTTCCCCGGCGGCGTCCGCGCCCCCGAGGACCTGTGGCGCCTGGTGTACGGCGAGGAGGACGCGATCACGCCGTTCCCCACCGACCGCGGCTGGGACACCGACGCCGTCTACGACCCCGACCCCGACCGGCCGGGCACCACATACGCCCGCGAGGGCGGCTTCCTCGCCGAGGCCGGTGACTTCGACGCCGACTTCTTCGGCATCTCGCCGCGTGAGGCGACGGCGATGGACCCGCAGCAGCGCCTGCTGCTGGAGACCGCCTGGGAGGCCATCGAGCGCGCCGGTATCGACCCGGCCTCGCTCAAGGGAAGCCAGGCCGGTGTCTTCGCCGGCGCCGTCGCACCCGACTACGGCCCGCGCGTCCACGAGGCCGCCGACGGCGTCGAGGGCCACCTCGTGACCGGCAGCGCCATCAGCGTGGTGTCCGGCCGCGTCGCCTACACCCTCGGCCTGGAGGGCCCCGCCGTCACGGTGGACACCGCGTGCTCCTCCTCCCTGGTCGCCCTGCACCTCGCCGTGCAGGCGCTGCGCCGCGGCGAGTGCACCCTCGCTCTCGCCGGCGGTGTCACGGTGATGGCCACCCCCGGCACCTTCATCGGCTTCAGCCGCCAGCGCGGGCTCGCCCCCGACGGACGTTGCAAGCCGTTCGCCGCCGCGGCCGACGGCTTCGCCCCGGCCGAGGGCGCAGGCATGCTCCTCCTGGAGCGCCTCTCCGACGCCCGCCGCAACGGACACCCGGTGCTGGCCGTCGTACGCGGTACGGCCATCAACCAGGACGGCGCCAGCAGCGGACTGTCCGCCCCCAACGGTCCCTCCCAGCAGCGCGTGATCCGTGCCGCCCTGGCGGACGCCGGACTCTCCCCCGCCCAGATCGCCGCCGTCGAGGCGCACGGCACCGGCACGAAGCTCGGCGACCCCATCGAGGCGCAGGCCCTCCTGGCCACCTACGGCCGTGAACGCCCCGCGGACAAGCCCCTGTTGCTCGGCTCCGTCAAGTCCAACATCGGGCACACGCAGGCCGCGGCCGGTGTAGCCGGGCTGATGAAGATGGTGCTGGCCATGCGGCACGGTGTGCTCCCACGCACCCTGCACGTGGACGAGCCCTCACCGCACGTGGACTGGTCGGCCGGAGCCGTCGAGCTGCTGACCGAGACCACCCCGTGGCCCGAGGCGGAGGAACCGCGCCGGTTCGGCGTGTCCTCCTTCGGCATCAGCGGAACCAACGCCCACGCCATCATCGAAGAGCCCCCCGCCCCGCAGGCCGACACCGGCGAGGACACCCCGGACACCCCGGACGCCCGGGAAACCCCGGCACCGACCGCGCTGCCGACCGTCCCTTGGGTCCTGTCGGCCAAGTCCGCCACCGCACTGCGTGCCCAGGCCGCGCACCTCCTGGAGCACGCCGAGGCCCACCCCGAGGCGACCGGCGCCGACACCGCCCTCTCCCTCGCCACCACCCGGACCGCCTTCGACCACCGCGCCGTCGTCCTGGCCCCCGACCGCACCGCGGCGATACGGGAACTCCAGTCGTACGTCACCGGCCGGACCACCACCGCCCTCGTCGAGGGCACCGTCCGACGCGGCACCGGGGTCGCCTTCGTGTTCCCCGGTCAGGGTTCGCAGTGGCTGGGCATGGCGGCCGAGCTGCTGGAGTCTTCGCCGGTGTTCGCGCAGCGGGTCGGTGAGTGTGCGGCTGCGCTCGCGCCGTTCGTGGACTGGTCGCTGAGCGACGTCCTGCGCGGTGACGGTGGTGAGGGCTGGCTGGAGCAGGTCGATGTCGTGCAGCCGGTGTTGTGGGCTGTGATGGTGTCGTTGGCCGAGGTGTGGCGGTCCTACGGTGTGGAGCCGGCCGCGGTGATCGGTCATTCGCAGGGTGAGATCGCCGCTGCCGTGGTTGCTGGTGCCCTGTCGCTTGAGGACGCGGCGAAGGTCGTGGCTCTGCGGAGCAAGGCGATCCGGGCGCTGTCGGGACGCGGTGGCATGGTGTCCGTCTCCCTGGGTCTGGAGGCCGTCGAGGAGCGGTTGTCGGCGTGGGAGGGTCGTCTGGCGGTCGCGGCGGTCAACGGCCCCTCTGTGGTGGTCGTTTCCGGTGACGCGGACGCCCTGGACGAACTCCTCGCGGGTTGTGAGGCGGAGGGTGTGCGGGCTCGCCGGGTCGCGGTGGACTACGCCTCGCACTGCGCGCATGTCGAGGAGATCGAGGACGTACTCCTGCGTGAGCTGGCGGGGATCGACCCGCAGGCCGCTTCGGTGCCGTTCTACTCCACGGTGACGGCTGAGGTGCTGGACACCACCGGCCTGGACGCGGGCTACTGGTATCGCAACCTCCGTCAGACGGTCCGTTTCGCCGACACGGTGCGTGCCCTCCTCGATGACGGTTTCCGGCTGTTCATCGAGTCCAGCGCGCACCCGGTGCTGACGATGGGCATCGAGCAGACCGCCGAGGAGCACCTCAACACGCCCGTCACGACGGTGGGTTCGCTGCGTCGTGACGAGGGTGGTCCGGAGCGGTTCGTCGCGTCGCTGGCGGAGGCGTTCGTCGGCGGTGCGGTCGTCGACTGGGCGGCGGTGTTCGAGGGCACGGGTGCTCGACGTGTCGAGCTGCCGACGTACGCCTTCCAGCACCAGCGTTACTGGCTGGAGGCCACGAGGACAGGTCCGCTCGGGCACGGCATGGCGGCCGGTGACCGTACGGACGCGATCTTCTGGGACGCGGTCGAGCGGGAGGACGGCGAGGCGCTCGCGGCCACGCTGCGCGTCGACTCCCTCGAACAGCAGGAGTCCCTCGACGCCGTCCTGCCCGCCCTCGCGCAGTGGCGGCGACAGCGGCGCTCCGAGTCGACCGTGGACGCGTGGCGTTACCGCGCGGTGTGGCGCCGTACCCCCGGCACGGCGGTGCCCTCGCTCGCGGGCACATGGCTCCTGGTCACTCCGGACGCGTGCGGCACCGACCCGCTCGTGACCGACGTCCGCCGGGCGCTGGAGGAGCACGGCACCGACGTCGTCACCCTCGCCCTGGACGGCGCCGACGCCGACCGCGCCGTGCTGGCGCAGCGGCTGCGCGAGGCCACCGAGGGCCACGCCCCGGCCGGCGTGCTGTCGCTGCTGGCGCTGGACGAGACGCCGTACCCCGCGCACCCCGTCACCAGCACCGGCCTGGTCCTCACCCTGAGCCTGATCCAGGCCCTGGGCGACCTCGGCACCGGGGCGCGTCTGTGGTGTGCCACGCGGGGCGCGGTGTCCACCGGCAGCGCCGACCCGCTGGCCAGCCCGGCACAGGCCACGGTGTGGGGCATGGGCCGCGTGGCCGCCGTGGAGTACCCGGACAGCTGGGGCGGTCTCGTCGACCTGCCCGCGACACTGGACGGGCGGGCCCGCACACGGCTCGCGGGCGTCCTCGCGGGCGCCGACTCCGAGGACCAGGTGGCCGTCCGGGCTTCCGGGGTCATGCGGCGCCGACTGGAGCCCGCACCGCTGGGCGACACCCGTCCCGGCCGTACCTGGAAGCCACGGGGCACGGTCCTCGTCACCGGCGGCACCGGCGCCCTCGGCACTCACCTCGCGCGGTGGCTGGCCCGTAACGGGGCCGAGCACCTCATCCTCACGAGCCGCCGTGGGCCCGCCGCGCCCGGGGCGGACGCCCTGGTCGCCGAACTCGCCGCGCTCGGCACCCGGGTCACCATCACCGCCTGCGACGTCGCGGACCGCGACGCGGTGGCGGGCGTCCTCGCGTCCGTACCGGAGGACTGCCCCCTCACCGCCGTCATCCACGGCGCCGCCTACATCGAGCTGGCCTCGCTGGCCGAGACGACGGCGGCCGAGTTCGCCGACGTCATGAACGCCAAGGCCGCCGGCGCCGCACACCTCGACGCGCTGCTGGGCGACACCCCGCTCGACGCGTTCGTCCTGTTCTCCTCCGTCTCCTCCGTATGGGGCGTCGGCGACCACGGCGCCTACGCGGCGGCCAACGCCTACCTCGACGCGCTCGCCGAACGCCGCCGGGCGAACGGTCTGACGGCCACGTCGGTGGCCTGGGGCGTGTGGGACGCGGTCGGCGACAACGCGCCCGAGGCTCTCGACCTGGACCAACTGCGCCGCCGCGGACTGCGCTTCATGGACGTCGACCTCGGCATCGCCGCGCTCCAGCAGACACTCGACCACGACCAGACGCACCTGGCGATCGCCGACATCGACTGGGAGAACTTCATCCCGGTCTTCACCTCGGCCCGCCCCAGCCCCTTGCTGGCAGAGCTTCCCGAGGCGCGACGCATCCAGCAGGAGAGCGCCGCCGGTCCCCGGAACAGTGCCGGCTCCGAGACCGAAGGGGCCTCGCCGCTCCAGCAGCGGCTGGCCGCCCTGACACCCGGTGAACGCGCACACGCCGTCCTCGACCTCGTCCACGAGCAGGTCGCGGCCGTCCTGGGACACGCCACCCCGGACACCCTCGACTCCGAACGTGCCTTCAAGGAGCTCGGATTCGACTCCCTGACGGCGGTGGAGCTGCGCAACCGGCTGAACACGGCCACCGGGCTGCGGCTGCCCGCCACCCTGATCTTCGACTACCCCAACAGCGCCGTACTCGGCGACCACATCCAGCAGCAGCTCTTCCGCGGCGAGGCGGCGACGGCCGACGGCGCGGACGCCGTGTCGTCGGCCGGCACCATCGCGGCCGGGTCGCCCGCGACCGACGACGATCCCGTCGCGATCGTCGCGATGAGCTGCCGCTACCCCGGTGGGGTGACATCCCCGGAGGAGCTGTGGCAGCTGATCATGTCCGACGGGGACGCGATCGGCGGACTGCCCACCGACCGGGGCTGGGACATCGAAGGCATCTACGACCCCGACCCCGACGCCCCGGGCAAGACGTACGTGCGCGAGGGCGGCTTCCTCTACGACGCCGCCCAGTTCGATCCCGCGTTCTTCGGGATCTCGCCGCGTGAGGCGGCCGCGATGGACCCCCAGCAGCGGCTGCTGCTGGAAACCTCCTGGGAGGCATTCGAACGCCTCGGCGTGCCCGCGCTGTCCCTGCGCGGCAGCCGCACCGGCGTCTTCATCGGCAACAACTACCAGGAGTACGGGCCGCGCGTGCACGAGGCACCGGCCGGCTCCGAAGGCCATCTGATGACGGGCAACGCCGCCAGCGTCGTGACGGGTCGCGTCGCCTACTCCTTCGGGTTCGAGGGTCCCGCGGTGACGGTGGACACGGCGTGTTCGTCGTCGCTGGTGGCGCTGCACCTGGCGGTGCAGTCGCTGCGGCAGGGCGAGTGCACGCTCGCCCTCGCCGGCGGTGTCGCGGTCATGCCCAACCCCAGCGCGTTCATCGCCTTCAGCCGGCAGCGCGGGCTCGCCGCCGACGGCCGCTGCAAGGCGTTCGCGGCGGGAGCCGACGGCATGGGACTCGCCGAGGGCATCGGTGTGCTGCTGCTGGAGCGGCTGTCGGACGCCAAGCGCAACGGTCACCGGGTGCTGGCGGTGGTGCGTGGTTCGGCCGTCAACCAGGATGGCGCGAGCAACGGTCTCACGGCGCCTAACGGTCCCTCGCAGCAGCGGGTGATCCGTTCCGCGCTGGCGAGTGCGGGTCTGTCCACCGGTCAGGTGGATGTGGTGGAGGCGCACGGTACGGGTACGAAGCTGGGTGACCCGATCGAGGCGCAGGCGCTGTTGGCGACGTATGGCCAGGACCGGCCGGAGGACCGTCCGCTGCTGCTGGGCTCGGTGAAGTCCAACATCGGTCACACGCAAGCGGCTTCGGGTGTCGCCGGTGTGATGAAGATGGTGCTGGCGATGCGGCATGGTGTGCTGCCGCGGACGCTGCACGTGGATGAGCCGTCGCCGCATGTGGACTGGTCGGCGGGTGCCGTCGAGCTGCTGACCGAGTCGGTCGCGTGGCCGGAGAGTGGTCAGGCCAGGCGTGCGGGTGTGTCGTCGTTCGGTATCAGTGGCACGAACGCCCACGTGATCCTCGAGCAGGCTCCGGACTCGGCTTCCGCTCCGGCGTCGGCTCCGGCTCCGGTTTCGGATTCGGTTTCGGCTCCGGCTTCGGAGGAGGAGCCGGCCCGGGACGCCGAACAGCCGTTGGTGCTGCCGTGGGTGGTGTCGGGCCGTTCGGAGAGTGCGCTGCGGGCTCAGTCGGAGCGACTGGTGTCGTTCGTCGGGGAGCGTCCGGAACTCGCGCCCGTTGACGTGGCGTTCTCGCTCGCGGCGGGACGTTCGGTGTTCGAGCATCGGGCTGTGGTGCTGGCGGGTGAGCGGGCTGGTTTTGAGGCTGGTTTGGCTGCGTTGGTGGCGGGTGAGCCGGCTGCTGGTGTGGTGCGGGGGCAGGTGGCGTCGGGGAAGCTGGCGGTGCTTTTCTCCGGGCAGGGCAGTCAGCGTGTGGGTATGGGCCGGGGGCTGTATGAGGCGTTCCCGGTGTTCGCCGATGCCTTTGATGAGGTGTGCGGGCGGTTCGACGCGTTGTTGGAGCGTTCGTTGCGTGAGGTCGTCTTCGGGGACGGCGAGGCGTTGGATGCGACGGTTTATACGCAGTGTGGTCTGTTCGCGTTGGAGGTTGCGCTTTACCGTCTGCTCTCGTCGTGGGGTGTGACGCCTGATGTGGTGGGTGGGCATTCGATCGGTGAGGTCGCTGCGGCGTTCGTGGCGGGTGTGTGGTCGCTTGAGGATGCGTGTGCGTTGGTGGCGGCGCGCGGCCGTTTGATGCAGGCGCTGCCGTCGGGTGGTGTGATGGTGTCGGTGCGGGCGTCGGAGGCCGATGTCCTGCCGTTGTTGGACGGTCACGGTGAGGTGGGCGTGGCTGCGGTCAACGGTCCGTCCTCGGTGGTGATTTCGGGTGCTGAGGCTGCGGTGGCCGTGGTGGTGTCGCGGTTGGAGCAGCAGGGTGTGAAGACCCGGAAGCTGCGGGTGTCGCATGCGTTCCACTCGCCGTTGATGGAGCCGATGCTGGCCGAGTTCCGGCAGGTCGCGGCCGGGTTGTCGTACAACGCTCCGCGGATTGCGGTGGTATCGAACCTGACGGGTGAGCTTGCCGGTGCGGGTGAGGTGTGTGATCCGGAGTACTGGGTGCGGCATGTGCGGGAGGCGGTCCGTTTCGCCGACGGCGTCACCCAGCTGACCACCCAGAACGTGTCCGTGTGCCTGGAGCTGGGCCCGGACGGTGTCCTGTCCGGCATGGGGCAGGAAACTGCTGCCGACGTGTCGTTCGCGCCGGTGCTGCGTAAGGACCGGGACGACGTCGGCTCGCTGTTGGAGGCGTTGGCGCGGGTCTATGTCCAGGGCCAGGACGTGGACTGGGCCGCCTACCTCGCGCCGTACGGTCCCCGGCAGGTGGAGCTGCCCACCTACGCCTTCCAACGAGACCGATACTGGATGGCGTCGGTCCCGGAGGCCGGCGATGACATCCCCGAGGCGGTTGATTCCGGTTTCTGGGAGGCGGTGGAGCGTGGGGATGCCTCCGAGCTGGCGGATCTGCTGGCGCTGCCGGGGGACGAGTCGCTGACGGCGGTGCTGCCCGCGTTGTCGGCTTGGCGTCGTCGGGACCGTGAGAGGTCGGCGGTCGATGGCTGGCGTTATCGCGTTGCCTGGTCGCCGTTGGCTGATGTTTCTGGTGTGTTGTCGGGTGCGTGGCTGGTGGTGGTGCCGGCTGGGTTTGCTGGTGATGCCTGGGTCGGTGAGTGTGTTGCGGGTCTGGCTCGTGGTGGTGCCCGGCCGGTGGTGCTGGAGCTGGAGTCGGATGGGTCTGGTCGCGAGCTGATTGCCGAGCGGCTGCGTGGTGTGTTGGACGGCGGGGTCGGGTTTGCGGGTGTGGTCTCGCTGCTCGCGTTGGCGTCGGGTCGGGACGCGTCGTTCGCGTCGGTGCCTGTGGGAGTCGCTCTGACGCTCGGTCTGGTTCAGGCGCTGGGTGATGTGGGTGTCGAGGCTCCGTTGTGGTGTGTGACGCGGGGTGCGGTCGCTGTCTCCGGTTCCGAGCGTGTGGCCGACCTGGACCAGGCCCCGGTGTGGGGTCTGGGGCGGGTGGCTGGTCTGGAGTTGGCTGGTCGTTGGGGTGGCCTGATCGATCTGCCTGAGGTGGTGGATGCCCGGTTGGTGGGGCGTCTGGTGGGTGTGCTCGCCTCGGGTGGGGGTGAGGGTGAGGTCGCTGTTCGGGTTGCTGGTGTGTTCGGCCGGCGTGTGGTTCGTGCTGCGGGGTCCGGTGATGGTTCTTGGCGGGTGTCGGGGACGGTGCTGGTGACCGGTGGTACCGGTGGTGTGGGCCGGCATGTGGCGCGGTGGCTGGCTCAGGCGGGTGCCGAGCATGTGGTGCTGGCGTCGCGGCGTGGTCCTGCGGCTGATGGTGTGGAGGAGCTTCAGTCCGAGGTTGCGGGGTTGGGGTCGCGGTTGTCGGTGGTGGCTTGTGACATCGGTGATCGTGGTGCGGTGGCCGCGTTGTTGGCTGGTGTGCCGGCCGAGGTGCCGTTGACGGCGGTGGTGCATGCGGCGGGTGTGCTGGACGACGGTGTGCTGGACGGGTTGTCGGTGGAGCGGTTCGAGCGGGTGTTGTGGGCGAAGGCGGAGGGTGCCCGGCATCTGCATGAGTTGACGCGGGATGCGGGTCTGTCGGCGTTCGTGTTGTTCTCGTCGTTCTCGGCGACCGTGGGTGGTGCGGGTCAGGGTAACTACGCGGCGGCGAACGCGTACTTGGATGCGTTGGCGGAGGTGCGGCGGGCTGAGGGGTTGCCGGCGACCTCGATCGCGTGGGGCCCCTGGGCCGAAAACGGCATGGCTGTCAGCAGTGCCGAGGTCAGCCGTACCCTCCGGCGTACCGGCATGCTCCCGATGAGCCCGGACCTTGCCGTGAAGGCCCTGGAACGAGCCCTCGTCCTGGGGGACACCGCCGTCGCCCTCGTGGACGCCGACTGGAAGCACTTCGCCGGCACCTTTGAAGCCCGGCAGCTGTCCCGCACGCTCAGCGAGATCCCGGAATTCGCCCGGGTGACCGAGGCGGCCGGAGCCGCTGCGGCGGACACCCCCGACGCCGAGGAGACGTCCGCTCTCGTACGGAAACTGACCGGACTGCCCGAGGCCGAGCAGCGCAGGGTGGTGCTGGAACTCGTACGAGCGCACGTGGCCGCCGTACTCGGGTACGCCGGAGCCGACGCGATCGCGCCCGGCCGCGCATTCACGGAGATCGGCTTCGACTCCCTCACGGCCGTCAACCTGCGCAACCGGCTCACGGAAGCCACCGACATGCAGCTGTCGGCCACGCTGGTCTTCGACTACCCCACCCCGGCAGCCCTGGCCGACCACCTGCTCACCGAACTGCTCGGCTCGCCGGACGAGGAAGTCGCCCCGGCGCCCTCCGCCGTGGTGGCCGCCGCCGAGGAACCCCTGGCGATCGTCGCCATGAGCTGCCGCTTCCCAGGAGGCGTGGAGACCGCGGAAGAACTGTGGGACCTGCTCGCCGCCGGCAAGGACGCGATCTCGGACTTCCCGACCGACCGCGGCTGGGACCTCGACGGTCTGTACGACGCCGACCCGGACGCGCTCGGCAAGAGCTACGTCCGCGAAGGCGCCTTCCTGTCGGAAGTGAGCGGGTTCGACGCCGACTTCTTCGGCATCTCGCCGCGTGAGGCGCTGGCGATGGACCCGCAGCAGCGACTGCTGCTGGAGACCGCCTGGGAGCTGTGGGAGCGGGCCGGCATCGACCCCGAGGCCGTGCGCGGCAGCCGGACGGGTGTCTTCATCGGCACGAACGGCCAGGAGTACGTCTCCCTCGTCGACCAGGGACCGGACGTGACCGAGGGCTATGTCGCCACGGGCAACGCGGCCAGTGTGGTCTCAGGCCGTATCTCCTACACCTTCGGTCTCGAAGGGCCCGCGGTCAGCGTGGACACGGCGTGCTCGTCGTCGCTGGTCGCTCTGCACCTGGCCGCGCAGTCCCTACGTCAGGGCGAGTGCTCCCGCGCGATCGTCGGCGGTGTCTCGCTGATGGTCTCGCCGCGCGGTTTCGTGGAGTTCAGTCGGCAGCGGGGTCTTGCTCCGGATGGCCGTTGCAAGGCGTTCGCGGCCGGTGCGGACGGCACCGGCTGGGGTGAGGGTGTTGGCCTGCTGCTGCTGGAGCGGTTGTCGGACGCCGAGCGCAACGGTCACCGGGTGCTGGCGGTGGTGCGTGGTTCGGCCGTCAACCAGGATGGCGCGAGCAACGGTCTCACGGCGCCTAACGGGCCGTCGCAGCAGCGGGTGATTCGTTCCGCGCTGGCGAGTGCGGGTCTTACCACCGGTCAGGTGGATGTGGTGGAGGCGCACGGTACGGGTACGAAGCTGGGTGACCCGATCGAGGCGCAGGCGCTGCTCGCGACGTACGGCCAGGACCGGCCGGAGGACCGTCCGCTGCTGCTGGGCTCGATCAAGTCCAACATCGGCCACACGCAGGCGGCGGCCGGCGTCGCAGGGATCATCAAGATGGTCCTCGCGATGCGGAACGGCTTCCTGCCGCGGACGCTGCACGTCGACGAGCCGTCACCGCACGTGGACTGGTCGGCCGGTAACCTGCGGCTGCTGACCGAGGCCACGTCGTGGCCGGAGACCGAGGAACCGCGCCGGGCGGGTGTGTCGGCGTTCGGCGTGAGCGGTACCAACGCGCACGTGATCCTGGAGCAGGCTCCTGTTTCCGTTCCGGAGGAGGAGCCGACTGAGGCTGTCGTGGCGCCGGTGGTGGTGCCGTGGGTGGTGTCGGCGAAATCCGAGGCCGCGCTGCGGGGTCAGGCGCAGCGGCTGGCGGCGTCCGTGGGTGGGCTGTCTCCGGTCGATGTCGGTCTGTCGCTGGTGAGCGGTCGTTCGGTGTTCGAGCATCGGGCCGTGGTGCTGGGTGATCTGGTCGGTGGGCTGGAGGCACTGGCCGAGGGCCGTGAGACCGCGGGCGTGGTGCGGGGGAGCGCGAGCGGTGCGGACGGCCGTGCCGTGTTCGTCTTCCCGGGTCAGGGTTCGCAGTGGCTGGGCATGGCCGCTGACCTGCTGGAGTCTTCGCCGGTGTTCGCGGGGCGGATCGGCGAGTGCGCGGCTGCGCTCGCGCCGTTCGTGGACTGGTCGCTGACGGACATCCTGCGCGGTGACGGTGGTGACGGCTGGCTGGAGCAGGTCGACGTCGTGCAGCCGGTGTTGTGGGCTGTGATGGTCTCGCTGGCCGAGATGTGGCGGTCCTACGGTGTCGAGCCCGCGGCCGTGATCGGTCATTCGCAGGGCGAGATCGCCGCTGCCGTGGTGGCCGGTGCCCTGTCGCTTCAGGACGCGGCGAAGGTGGTGGCGCTGCGGAGTAAGGCGATCCGGGCGCTGTCCGGGCGCGGTGGCATGGTGTCGGTCTCCCTGGGTCTGGAGGCCGTCGAGGAGCGGTTGTCGGCGTGGGAGGGTCGTCTGGCGGTCGCGGCGGTCAACGGCCCGTCGGTGGTGGTCGTTTCCGGTGACGCGGACGCCCTGGACGAACTCCTCGCGGGTTGTGAGGCGGAGGGTGTGCGGGCTCGCCGGGTCGCGGTGGACTACGCCTCGCACTGCGCGCATGTCGAGGAGATAGAGGACGTACTCCTGCGTGAGCTGGCGGGGATCGACCCGCAGGCCGCTTCGGTGCCGTTCTACTCCACGGTGACGGCTGAGCTGCTGGACACCACCGGCCTGGACGCGGGCTACTGGTACAGCAACCTGCGTCAGACGGTCCGATTCGCCGACACGGTACGGGCCCTTCTGGACGACGGTTTCCGGCTGTTCATCGAGTCCAGCGCGCACCCGGTGCTGACGATGGGCATCGAGCAGACCGCCGAGGAGCACCTCGACACGTCCATATCCGCTGTCGGTTCGCTGCGTCGGGATGAGGGTGGTCCGGAGCGGTTCGCCACGTCGGTGGCGGAGGCGTTCGTCGGCGGTGCGGTCGTCGACTGGGCGGCGGTGTTCGAGGGCACCGGCGCCCGGCGCGTCGACCTGCCCACCTACGCCTTCCAGCACCAGCGGTACTGGATCGAACCCACCCTCGGCCGCCAGGGTGACGTCTCATCGGCCGGCCTCTCGTCCGCCGATCACCCGCTGCTCGGTGCGGCCGTCACCCTGCCGGAGACCGGCGGGCACCTCTTCACCGGCCGGCTCTCGGCGCAGTCGCACCCCTGGCTGATGGACCACGCCCTCCACGGCACGGTGATACTCCCCTCCTCCGTCTTCGTGGAGTTGGCATTGCGGGCGGGCGACGAGGTCGGCTGTGACCGGCTGGACGAGCTGACGCTGGAGGCGCCGCTCGCGCTGCCCGACAGCGGCGCGGTCCAGCTCCAGGTCGCGGTGAGCGGACCGGACGATTCCGGCCGCCGTACGGTCAGCGTCTACTCACGCCACGAAGAAGGGGCCTCGGATTTCCCGTGGACCCTGCACGCCCGTGGTGTGCTGACGACGGGTGCTCCAGCGGCTTCGGAGACGAGTCGTGCGCTGGTCGAGTGGCCGCCGGCCGAAGCCGTTCCGATTGACGCGGCAGGACTGTACGAGGACGGCGAGGAGGGCGTAGGTCTCGTCCGTGGCCCCGCCTTCCAGGGGCTGCGGCAGGCATGGCGCCGGGGCGAGGAGATCTTCGCCGAGGTGACGCTGCCGGAGGAGCAGTGCGCGGACGCCGCACGCTACGGCCTGCATCCGGCGCTGCTGGACGCCGCTCTCCACCCTGCGCCCGGCAACCCGGCCGACCTGGCCGAAGGCGCGGTCGCGCTCACGCACGCATGGAGCGGCGTGTCCTTGTACGCCACCGGCGCGACCACGCTGCGTGTGCGTCTCTCGCCGGAGACGAGCGGCGGTGTCGCGGCGCTGCTGGCCGACGAGACCGGCCAGGTGGTGGCCACCGCGGAGACGGTGACGACCCGAAGCGTCACACCGGACGACATGGCCGGGCAGGGACGGGTGCCGTACGAGTCGCTGTTCCGGGTGCAGTGGGTGGATGTCCCGGCGGCCTCCATGGCCGCGGTGGAGGACCTCGGCGCCCGCCACGCGGTCGTCGGTCCCGACGCCGCCCAGCTGTGTGGTCTGCTCGGGATCGCCGACGCGGACAGGGACGTGTACGCCGGCATCCGCGACGCCGCGATGTCCGACGGGGCCGCGCCCGCGAGCGTGTTGCTGCCCTTCCTCTCCGGCTCCCCGGCCGTCGGCGGCATCGGTGATCCGGCGGTTGTGCGGGCGGTGACGCTTCGCGCGCTGGAGTCGTTGCAGGCGTGGCTGGCGGAGGAGCGGTTGGCCGGGTCGCGGTTGGTCGTGGTGACCCGGGGAGCGGTGTCTGCCGTGCCGGGTGAGGACGTGACCGATCTGGCGGCTGCGGCGGTGTGGGGTCTGGTGCGGTCGGCGCAGGCCGAGCACCCGGACCGGTTCGTCCTGCTCGACCTGGACGGGCAGCAGGTGTCCGACACCATGCGTGAGGCGGTGCTCGCCGGCGGGGAGTCGCAGATCGCCGTGCGGGAGGGGCGGGTGTACATCCCGCGCCTGGCCAGGGCGATGGTTCCTGCCACCCCCACTGTGTCGCCGGCCGTGTGGGACGCCGACGGGTCCGTGCTGATCACCGGCGCCAGCGGCGTGCTGGGCCGCCTGGTGGCGCGACACCTGGTCGCCGAACACGGGGTAAGGCGCGTGATCCTTGCCTCGCGACGCGGGCCCGAGATGTCCGGCGCGGCCGAACTCACGGCCGAGCTCAGCGCGTTGGGTGCCGAGGTGGTGTTCGAGGCGTGCGACGTGACGGACCGTGTCGCGCTGTCCGGCCTGCTGGCACGGGTTCCCGCGGACCGCCCGCTGCGTGGAGTGGTGCACGCCGCGGGTGTCCTGGACGACGGCCTCATAGAGTCGCTGACGCCGGAACGACTGGACGCCGTACTGCGGCCCAAGGTCGACGCCGCCGCGCATCTGCACGAGCTCACCCAGGACCTGGGGCTGACCGCCTTCGTCCTGTTCTCCTCCGCTGCGGCGACGTTCGGCGCGGCCGGCCAGGGCAACTACGCCGCCGCCAACATGTTCATGGACGCCCTTGCAGCGCACCGACGGGCGCACGGCCTGCCGGCGGTCTCGCTGGCGTGGGGCTTCTGGGCCGAACGCAGTGAGATGACCGGCCACCTGAGCGAGATCGACATGGCTCGCATGGCTCGCTTCGGCATGACGCCCCTGTCCGGGGACGAGGGACTGGCACTGTTCGACGTGGCGCACACGACGGACGAGGCCCTCCTCGTACCGACGCGCATGGACGTCGCCGTACTGCGCGCCAACGCACGGCCCGGCACCGTACCCACGATCCTGCGGCACCTCATCGGAGCCCCGGCCCGCCGGGTCATCGAGTCGGCCGGCAGCGACGACGGAACTCCCGCTCTCGTGCGACGCCTTGCGGGTCTCACACCGGACGAGCGTGAAGCGCTGTTGCTGGAGCTGGTGGCCGACAGCGTGGCGGCCGTCCTGGGCCACACGGACGCGGTCGCGGTCGAGCGTGCCTTCAAGGACCTCGGTTTCGACTCCCTGACGGCGGTGGAGCTGCGCAACCGGCTCAACGCGGCGACCGGCCTGCGGCTCTCGGCCACGCTCGTGTTCGACTACCCGACCCCGGCCGCGGCCGCCCGGCACATCGTCGGCGAGCTGTTGGGCCCGGACTCCGCGGACGGTGAGCAGCAGGCCGCCGTGCCGAACCCGGCTACGGCGACGGCACGGCGCCTCCCCGACGACGAACCCATCGCGATCGTGGGCATGGGCTGCCGCTTCCCGGGCGGGGTCCGCACCCCCGAGGAGCTGTGGCAGCTGCTCGTCAACGACGGTGACGCGGTGTCCGGCCTGCCCACCGACCGTGGCTGGGACCTGGAGGCGCTGTACCACCCGGATCCCGAGCACAAGGGCACGGCGTACGCCCGTGAGGGTGGTTTCCTCTACGACGCGGGTGATTTCGATCCGGGGTTCTTCGGTATCTCGCCGCGTGAGGCGTTGGCGATGGACCCGCAGCAGCGGCTGCTGCTGGAGACGTCGTGGGAGGCGTTGGAGCGGGCGGGCATTGACCCGGCGTCGGTGCGCGGCAGCCAGACCGGCGTCTTCTGCGGCCTGACCTACCACGACTACGGTGACCTGGTCCATCAAGCGGGTGAGGCGTCCGAGGGTTACCTGATGACCGGCAATGCCGGCAGCGTCGCCTCGGGCCGCATCTCCTACACGTTCGGGTTCGAGGGTCCCGCGGTGACGGTGGACACGGCGTGTTCGTCGTCGCTGGTCGCCCTGCACTGGGCGGCGCAGGCGCTGCGGCAGGGCGAGTGCACGCTCGCTCTCGCCGGCGGGGCGACCGTCATGGCCAGCCCCGTCGCCTTCGTGGAGTTCAGCCGGCAGCGCGGTCTCGCGCCCGACGGTCGCTGCAAGGCGTTCGCGGCCGGCGCGGACGGCACCGGCTGGGCCGAGGGCGTGGGCATGCTGCTGCTGGAGCGCCTGTCCGACGCGCGTCGCAACGGACACCCCGTGCTCGCCGTGGTCCGGGGCTCGGCCCTGAACCAGGACGGTGCGAGCAACGGCCTGTCCGCGCCGAACGGTCCGGCACAGCAGCGGGTGATCCGTTCCGCGCTGGCGAGTGCGGGTCTCTCCACCGACCAGGTGGATGTGGTGGAGGCGCACGGTACGGGTACGAAGCTGGGTGACCCGATCGAGGCGCAGGCGCTGTTGGCGACGTACGGCCAGGACCGGCCGGAGGACCGTCCGCTGTGGCTGGGTTCGATCAAGTCGAACATCGGTCACACGCAGGCGGCGGCCGGTGTGGCTGGTGTGATGAAGATGGTGCTGGCGATGCGGCATGGTGTGCTGCCGCGGACGCTGCACGTGGATGAGCCGTCGCCGCATGTGGACTGGTCGGCGGGTGCCGTCGAGCTGCTGACGGAATCCGTGGCGTGGCCGGAGAGTGGTCAGGCCAGGCGTGCGGGTGTGTCGTCGTTCGGTATCAGTGGCACGAACGCCCACGTGATCCTCGAGCAGGCTCCGGACTCGGCTTCCGCTCCGGCGTCGGCCCCGGCTCCGGTTTCGGATGCGGATCAGGAGCCGGCCGGGAGTGTCGTGGCGCCGTCGTTGGTGCCGTGGGTGGTGTCGGCGAAGTCCGAGGCCGCGCTGCGGGGGCAGGCCGCACAGCTGGCTGCTTCTGTCGCCGAGTTGTCGCCGGTGGATGTCGGATACTCCCTGGCGACGGGACGTTCGGCGTTTGAGCATCGGGCTGTGGTGCTGGCGGGTGAGCGGGCTGGTTTTGAGGCTGGTTTGGCTGCGTTGGTGGCGGGTGAGCCGGCTGCTGGTGTGGTGCGGGGGCAGGTGGCGTCGGGGAAGCTGGCGGTGCTTTTCTCCGGGCAGGGCAGTCAGCGTGTGGGTATGGGCCGGGGGCTGTATGAGGCGTTCCCGGTGTTCGCCGAGGCCTTTGATGAGGTGTGCGGGCGGTTCGACGCGTTGTTGGAGCGTCCGTTGCGTGAGGTCGTCTTCGGGGACGGCGAGGCGTTGGATGCGACGGCTTATACGCAGTGTGGTCTGTTCGCGTTGGAGGTTGCGCTTTACCGTCTGCTCTCGTCGTGGGGTGTGACGCCTGATGTGGTGGGTGGGCATTCGATCGGTGAGGTCGCTGCGGCGTTCGTGGCGGGGGTGTGGTCGCTGGAGGATGCGTGTGTGTTGGTGGCGGCGCGCGGCCGTTTGATGCAGGCACTGCCGTCGGGTGGGGCGATGCTCGCGGTGGAGGCGGACGAGGCGTCTGTCCGGGCTGTGTTGGCGGGGCGTGCCGAGGTGGACGTGGCTGCGGTCAACGGTCCGTCGGCTGTGGTGGTTTCCGGGGCTGAAGCGGTTGTCGCGGAGCTGGAGCAGGTGTGGCGGCCCGAGGGGCGGCGAGTACGCCGGCTGCGGGTGTCACACGCGTTCCACTCGCCGTTGATGGAGCCGATGCTGGCCGAGTTCCGGCAGGTGGCCGAGCGGCTGACCTACAGCGCTCCACGGATCGCGTTGGTGTCGAACCTGACGGGTGAGCTTGCCGGTGCCGGTGAGGTGTGTGACCCGGAGTACTGGGTGCGGCATGTGCGGGAGGCGGTCCGTTTCGCCGACGGCGTCACCCAGCTGACCACCCAGAACGTGTCCGTGTGCCTGGAGCTGGGTCCGGACGGTGTCCTGTCCGGCATGGGGCAGGAAACTGCTGCCGACGTGTCGTTCGCACCGGTGCTGCGTAAGGACCGGGACGACGTCGGCTCGCTGTTGGAGGCGTTGGCGCGGGTCTACGTCCAGGGCCAGGACGTGGACTGGGCCGCCTACCTCGCGCCGTACGGTCCCCGGCAGGTGGAGCTGCCCACCTACGCCTTCCAACGAGACCGGTACTGGGTCCAGCTGGAACAGTCCGAGTCGGGAACCTCCTTCGACGTGCCGGAGGCCGCTGATTCCGGATTCTGGGAGGCGGTGGAGCGCGGGGATGCCTCCGAGCTGGCGGATCTGCTGGCGCTGCCGGGGGACGAGTCGCTGACGGCGGTGCTGCCCGCGTTGTCGGCTTGGCGTCGTCGGGACCGTGAGAGGTCGGCGGTCGATGGCTGGCGTTATCGCGTGACGTGGTCGCCGTTGTCCGGTGCCTCCGGTGTGTTGTCGGGGGCGTGGCTGGTGGTGGTGCCGGCTGGGTCTGCTGGTGATGCCTGGGTCGGTGAGTGCCTGTCGGGTCTGACTCGTGGTGGTGCCCGGCCGGTGGTGCTGGAACTGGGTGTGGAGGAGTTCGGTCGCGAGCGGGTGGCGGAGCGGTTGCGTGAGGTGCTCGCGGGTGAAACCGAACTCGCGGGCGTGATGTCGCTGCTCGCACTGGCATCGGGTCGGGACGCGGCATTCCCGTCTGTGCCTGTGGGGTTGGCGGCCACGCTCGGCCTGGTTCAGGCGCTGGGTGATGTGGGTGTCGAGGCTCCCTTGTGGTGCGTGACCCGAGGCGCTGTCGCGGTCACCGACTCCGAGCGTGTGACCGACCTCGACCAGGTCCCGGTGTGGGGTCTCGGGCGGGTCGCCAGTACGGAGGGAACTGAGCGTTGGGGTGGCCTGATCGATCTGCCTGAGGTGCTGGATGCCCGGTTGGTGGGGCGTCTGGTGGGTGTGCTCGCCTCGGGTGGGGGTGAGGGTGAGGTCGCGGTTCGGGTTGCTGGTGTGTTCGGCCGGCGTGTGGTGCGTGCTGCGGGGTCCGCTGGTGGTTCTTGGCGGGTGTCGGGGACGGTGCTGGTGACCGGTGGTACCGGTGGTGTGGGCCGGCATGTGGCGCGGTGGCTGGCTCAGGCGGGTGCCGAGCATGTGGTGCTGGCGTCGCGGCGTGGTCCTGCGGCTGATGGTGTGGAGGAACTTCAGTCCGAGATTGCGGGGTTGGGGTCGCGGTTGTCGGTGGTGGCTTGTGACATCGGTGATCGTGGTGCGGTGGCCGCGTTGTTGGCTGGTGTGCCGGCCGAGGTGCCGTTGACGGCGGTGGTGCATGCGGCGGGTGTGCTGGACGACGGTGTGCTGGACGGGTTGTCGGTGGAGCGGTTCGAGCGGGTGTTGTGGGCGAAGGCGGAGGGTGCCCGGCATCTGCATGAGTTGACGCGGGACGCGGGTCTGTCGGCGTTCGTGTTGTTCTCGTCGTTCTCGGCGACCGTGGGTGGTGCGGGTCAGGGTAACTACGCGGCAGCGAACGCGTACTTGGATGCGTTGGCGGAGGTGCGGCGGGCTGAGGGGTTGCCGGCGACCTCGATCGCGTGGGGCCCCTGGGCCGAAAACGGCATGGCGGCTGACAACGACCTCGTCAGCGGTCGTATGGAGCGGTTCGGTCTGCCGCCCATGGAGCCCGGGCTGGCCGTCAAGGCGTTGGAGCAGGCAATCGGTGCCTCCGATACCTGCCCGGTGATCACGGACGTCGACTGGTCGCGGTTCGGTAAGGAGCTGAGCGGCTCCCGGAACAGCGCGCTCTTCGGCGAGATCGCCGAAGTGCGGGAGCTGTACCGGACCGTAGAGCACCCTTCCGCGGACGGTCCCGCCGAGCCGGCGGCGGCACTCGCCGAGACCTTGGCCGCTCTTCCGGTGGCCGAACGGGAGTCGGCGCTGCTCGACCTGATCCGGAAGCACACGGCCACGGTGCTCGGATACGGTGCCCAGACCGGCATCGATACCGAGCGCGGCTTCTTCGAGATGGGCCTGGACTCACTCACGGCAGTGGAACTGCGCAACCGCCTGAACACGGCGAGCGGTCTACGGCTGCCGTCCACCGCCCTGTTCGACTACGCCTCCCCCGCCGCGCTCGCGCGCCACCTCCTGGCAGAGCTGGCGCCGGACGAGAGCGCGCCGGAGAACGCGCTGCCCGCGGAGATCGACCACCTCGAGTCCGTGCTCTCCGCACTCCCGGAGGACGACATGGCGCGTGCCAGGGCCGTGGTCCGACTCCAGTCCATGCTGGCGAAGCTGAGCCAGGCCGGTGCCACGTCCGGTGGCCAGGCGGCCGTGGACGACGACGCCCTGGACGACGACCTCGACGGCGTGTCGGTCGACGAACTCTTCGACGTCATCGACCGAGAACTCGGGGATGCCTGAGAATGATCATGAACAGTATGGTGTCCACGAGGGGGCGGGACTAAGTGTCGAACGAAGAGAAGCTTGTCGAGTATCTGAAGCGGGTCATGGCCGATCTGCGTCAGACACAGCGCCGCCTTCGTGATGTCGAGGACAAGGCCCAGGAGCCGATCGCGATCGTCGGGATGAGCTGCCGCTTCCCCGGCGGTGTGAGCTCGCCCGAAGAGCTGTGGAAGCTGCTTGCCGACGGCGGCGACGCCGTGGCCCAGTTCCCGGACGACCGGGGCTGGGACCTCGCCGCCCTGTACGACCCGGACCCGGACCGGGCCGGCACCTCGTACGTCAAGGAAGGCGCCTTCCTGTCCGACGCGGGCGCCTTCGACCCGGCGTTCTTCGGCGTGTCGCCACGCGAGGCGCTGGCGATGGACCCGCAGCAGCGGCTGCTGCTGGAGACCAGCTGGGAGGCGATGGAACGAGCCGGCATCGCACCCGCCTCGGTGCGCGGCAGCAAGGCGGGCGTCTTCATCGGCACCAATGGCCAGGACTACATCGAGGCCCTGCGCCAGGCTCCGAAGGGAGTCGAGGGCTACCTGGCCACCAGCAGCGCGGCCAGCGTGATGTCCGGCAGGCTCTCGTACACCTTCGGCTTCGAGGGCCCCGCCGTGACGGTGGACACCGCCTGCTCGTCTTCGCTGGTCGCCCTGCACCTGGCCGTGCAGTCCCTCCGCCAGGGCGAGTGCTCGGTGGCCTTCGCCGGCGGCGTGACGGTGATGACGACACCCGGACTCTTCGTGGAGTTCAGCCGGCAGCGGGGCCTTGCCCCTGACGGCCGCTGCAAGGCGTTCGCGGCCGGTGCGGATGGCACCGGCTGGGGCGAGGGCGTGGGCATGCTGCTGCTGGAGCGGCTCTCCGACGCGCAGCGCAACGGACACCCCGTCCTCGCTGTGGTCCGCGGCTCCGCCGTCAACCAGGACGGCACCAGCAGCGGCCTGACAGTGCCCAACGGCATCTCCCAACAGCGGGTGATCCTCCAGGCACTGGCGAACGCCCACCTGTCCTCGGCCGAGATCGACGCCGTCGAGGCGCACGGTACGGGCACGACCCTGGGTGACCCCATCGAGGCGACGGCGCTGTTGGCGACGTACGGCCAGGACCGGCCGGAGGACCGTCCGCTGCTGCTGGGCTCGGTGAAGTCGAACATCGGTCACACGCAGGCGGCGGCCGGTGTGGCTGGTGTGATGAAGATGGTGCTGGCGATGCGGCACGGTGTGCTGCCGCGGACGCTGCACGTGGACGAGCCGTCACCGCATGTGGACTGGTCGGCCGGTAACCTGCGGCTGCTGACCGAGGCCACGTCGTGGCCGGAGACCGAGGAACCGCGCCGGGCGGGTGTGTCGGCGTTCGGCGTGAGCGGTACCAACGCGCACGTGATCCTGGAGCAGGCTCCTGTTTCCGTTCCGGAGGAGGAGCCGGCTGAGGCTGTGGTGGCGCCGGTGGTGGTGCCGTGGGTGGTGTCGGCGAAGTCCGAGGCCGCGCTGCGGGGTCAGGCGCAGCGGCTGGCGGCGTCCGTGGGTGGGCTGTCTCCGGTCGATGTCGGTCTGTCGCTGGTGAGCGGTCGTTCGGTGTTCGAGCATCGGGCTGTGGTGCTGGGTGATCTGGTCGGTGGGCTGGAGGCACTGGCCGAGGGCCGTGAGGTCGCGGGTGTGGTGCGGGGGAGCGCGAGCGGTGCCGATGGCCGTGCCGTGTTCGTCTTCCCCGGTCAGGGTTCGCAGTGGCTGGGCATGGCCGCCGAACTTCTTGATTCCTCACCGGTGTTCGCGCAGCGGATCGGTGAGTGTGCGGCGGCTCTCGCGCCGTTCGTGGACTGGTCGCTGAGCGACGTCCTGCGCGGTGACGGTGGTGACGGCTGGCTGGAGCAGGTCGATGTCGTGCAGCCGGTGTTGTGGGCTGTGATGGTCTCGCTGGCCGAGGTGTGGCGGTCCTACGGTGTCGAGCCCGCGGCCGTGATCGGTCATTCGCAGGGTGAGATCGCCGCTGCCGTGGTTGCTGGTGCCCTGTCGCTCCAGGACGCGGCGAAGGTCGTGGCTCTGCGGAGCAAGGCCATCCGGGCGCTGTCCGGGCGCGGTGGCATGGTGTCCGTCTCCCTGGGTCTGGAGGCCGTCGAGGAGCGGCTGTCGGCGTGGAGCGGTCGTCTGGCGGTCGCGGCGGTCAACGGCCCGTCCGTCGTGGTCGTTTCCGGTGACGCGGACGCCCTGGACGAACTCCTCGCGGGTTGTGAGGCGGAGGGTGTGCGGGCTCGCCGGGTCGCGGTGGACTACGCCTCGCACTGCTCGCATGTGGAGGAGATAGAGGACGTTCTCCTGCGTGAGCTGGCGGGGATCGCCCCGCAGGCCGCTTCGGTGCCGTTCTACTCCACGGTGACGGCTGAGGTGTTGGACACCACCGCTCTGGACGCGGGCTACTGGTATCGCAACCTGCGCCACACCGTGCGTTTCGCGGAGACCGTACGTGCTCTGCTGGACGACGGTTTCCGTCTGTTCATCGAGTCCAGCGCGCATCCGGTGCTGACGATGGGCATCGAGCAGACCGCCGAGTCCCACACCAACTCCCTCGTTACGACCGTGGGTTCGCTGCGCCGTGACGAGGGTGGCCTGCTCCGTTTCCTCACCTCGGCCGCCGAGGCGTTCGTCGGTGGTGCGGTCGTCGACTGGGCGGCGGTGTTCGAGGGCACCGGCGCCCGGCGCGTCGACCTGCCCACCTACGCCTTCCAGCACCAGCACTACTGGCTCAAGTCACCCGCCTCCCGCGTCGGTGATGTGACCGCCGTCGGTCTCGGGTCGGCGGATCACCCCTTGCTGGGCGCGGTGGTCTCCCTGGCGGACGCGAATGGACTGGTGCTGACCGGCCGGTTGGCGCTGGCGGCTCAGCCCTGGCTGGCTGACCACCTCGTGCTGGGGAGGGTCGTCGTACCGGGGACCGCGTTCGTGGAGCTGGCGCTGCGGGCTGCGGACGCGGCAGGGTGCCGGAGTCTGGAGGAGCTGACGCTCCAGGCACCGTTGGTGTTGCCGGAGGACGGCGCGATACAGGTACAGGTCGTCGTAGGGGGTACGGACGATCCGGACCGCCGTGAGGTGGGCGTGTACTCCCGCGTCGAGGGTGACGACGAGGAAGCCTGGACCTGCCACGCCCGAGGTGTACTGAGCACGGCCGACGCCGAAGTGCTGGCCGAGGCGGACGAGTTGGCCGTCTGGCCGCCGGCCGGATCCGCCGCGCTCACGGTGGACGGCCTGTACGAACAGCTGGCCGCGCTCGGACTTGAGTACGGGCCGGTCTTCCGCGGCGTGCGGGCGGCCTGGCGGCGCGACGACGACGTGTTCGCCGAAGTCGCCCTCCCGGAGGAGCAGTGGGCGGAGGGGGAACGCTACGGAATTCACCCGGCCTTGCTGGACGCCGCATTGCATGTGACCGGCGTCTCCCATCTGACCGGTCAGGACGCGCGTGATGCCGGCGACGCCGAGGAGCCGGGCGCGGCACGGCTGCCGTTCGCGTGGAGCGGGGTCTCCCTGCACGCCACGGGCGCGAGCACGCTCCGGGTACGCCTGTCCAGGACGGGACCGGATGGCGTGTCGGTGCTGGCGGCCGACGTGACCGGGGCACCGGTGGCGTCCGTCGGCTCGCTGGTGGGTCGCCCTGTCTCGCCGGAGCTGCTCGACAGCGCCGCGACGCGGTCGACACCGGATTCGCTGTTCGCGGTCCGCTGGGAGGCGCTCCAGGCCGTGCCCGAGACGGCGGCCGCGGATGACTGGGCGGTGCTCGGTACGAACCCCTCGGGCACCAGGGCCGCACACGAATCGGCCGGGTCGCCGGTGCCGTCGCTCGACCGGCTGCCCTCGAACGCGGCGGAGGACGTCCCCCGGATCGTGCTCCTGCCGTGCTTCGCCCCGGTCGGTGTGGAGGGGGAAGAGGCGAAGGACCTGGCCGCCGCCACGCGCGAGCTGACGCACCGGGCCCTGCGCGCCGTACAGGACTGGCTCGGCAGCGCGGCAGCCGACTCCTCGAGGCTGGTCTTCCTCACCCGGGGTGCGGTGGCCACCGCACCCGGCGAGGATGTGCCGGACCCGGCGGCGGCTGCCGTGTGGGGCCTGGTCCGATCCGCGCAGACGGAACACCCGGACCGGTTCCACTTGGTCGACCTCGACGCCGTGCCCGACCTCGGCACCGGCCCCGACATCTGGAGCGGTGCCGCCGGCGCGGCCCTCGCGGCCCTCACCGCCGACGAGCCCCAGATCGCCGTACGTGCGGGCGAGTTCCGCGCTCCCCGGCTGGTCAGGACGGCGTCCGCGTCGACGACGGCCGGACCGACCGACCCGTGGAACACCGACGGGACGGTACTGATCACCGGAGCGAGCGGCGTACTGGGCGGCCTGGTCGCCCGCCACTTGGCCGCCGAACACGGTGTACGGCGCCTCGTGCTGCTGTCGCGCCGGGGCGAAGCCGCCCCGGGGGCACCGGAACTGGCTGCGGACCTGGCCGCGTTGGGCGCGGAGGGCGTGTTCGAGGTCTGCGACGTGACGGACCGCGAAGCACTGGCCGGCGTGCTGGCACGCATCCCCCAGGACATGCCCCTGCGCGGGGTGGTGCACGCGGCGGGTGCGCTGGACGACGGCGTGGTGGACGCCCTCACGCCCGAGCGCGTGGACTCCGTACTGCGCCCGAAGGTGGACGCGGCCCTGCTCCTGCACGAACTCACCCGGGACCTCGACCTGTCGGCATTCGTGCTCTTCTCCTCCGCCGCGGCGACGTTCGGCGCGGCCGGACAGGCCAACTACGCGGCGGCCAACGCCTTCCTGGACGCCCTGGCGGCGCACCGCCACGCCCAGGGCCTGCCGGCGGTCTCGCTGGCCTGGGGCTTCTGGGCCGAACGCAGCGAGATGACCGGCCACCTGGCCGACACCGACCTCGCAAGGATGGCCCGCGGGGGCGTCGTACCGCTGTCGTCGCAAGAAGGACTGGCCCTCTTCGACGCGGCGATCGCCGCGGGCGAGGCACTGCTGGTGCCCGTACGGCTCGCCGGCACGGTGCTGCGGGGCGGGAACGGCCCCGTACCGCCGCTGCTGCGCCGACTCGTGCGTACGACCGCGCGGCGCACGGCGGCAGCGTCCACGACCGCGGCCGGTGCGGCTGACGGCCTCGCAGGCGATCTGGCCGGACTGCCGGAGGCCGAGCGGGAGCAGGTCGTACTGGACCTGGTACGCACCCACGTGGGCGCCGTCCTGGGCTATGGACCGGGCGACGAGGTCGCGGCCGACCGCGCCTTCCGCGAACTCGGATTCGACTCGTTGACGGCGGTGGAACTGCGCAACCGGCTCAACGCGGCGACCGGCCTGCGGCTGCCGGCCACGCTCGTGTTCGACTACCCGACAGCCGCCGGGCTCGCCCGCCACCTGCTGACGGAGCTGACGGCGGCCGGTGGCGCGGATGGCGGCACCGTGCGCGCGGCGCTCCCGGCCACCCGACGGGGGACGGCGGTGGACGAGCCGATCGCGATCGTGGCGATGAGCTGCCGTTACCCCGGCGGCATACGCACCCCCGAGGACCTCTGGTCCCTGCTCACCAGGGGCGGCGACGCCATGGCCGCGTTCCCGGACGACCGTGGCTGGGACCTGGAGGCGCTGTACCACCCGGATCCCGAGCACAAGGGCACGGCGTACGCCCGTGAGGGTGGTTTCCTCTACGACGCGGCTGATTTCGATCCGGGGTTCTTCGGTATCTCGCCGCGTGAGGCGTTGGCGATGGACCCGCAGCAGAGGCTGTTGCTGGAGACGTCGTGGGAGGCGTTGGAGCGGGCGGGTATCGATCCGGCGTCGGTGCGCGGCAGCCAGACCGGAGTCTTCGCCGGGATCATGCACCACGACTACGGCTCCTTGTCCGTCCCGGAGGGCGTCGAGGGCTACATCGGCAACGGCACCGCCGGCAGCATCGCTTCAGGTCGCATCTCGTACACGTTCGGGTTCGAGGGTCCCGCGGTGACGGTGGACACGGCCTGCTCGTCCTCGCTGGTCGCGCTGCACCTGGCGGTGCAGTCGCTGCGGCAGGGTGAGTGCTCGCTGGCGCTGGCCGGCGGTGTGACCGTCATGGCGACGCCGGCGCTGTTCGTGGAGTTCAGCCGGCAGCGTGGTCTCGCCCCCGACGGCCGCTGCAAGGCGTTCGCGGGCGGCGCGGACGGCACCGGTTTCTCCGAGGGTGCGGGCATGCTGCTGCTGGAGCGGCTGTCGGACGCACGCCGCAACGGTCACCGGGTGCTGGCGGTGGTGCGTGGTTCGGCCGTCAACCAGGATGGCGCGAGCAACGGTCTCACGGCGCCGAACGGTCCCTCGCAGCAGCGGGTGATCCGTTCCGCGCTGGCGAGTGCGGGTCTCTCCACTGACCAGGTGGATGTGGTGGAGGCGCACGGTACGGGCACGAAGCTGGGTGACCCGATCGAGGCGCAGGCACTGTTGGCGACGTACGGCCAGGACCGGCCGGAGGACCGTCCGCTGTGGCTGGGCTCGATCAAGTCGAACATCGGCCACACGCAGGCCGCGGCCGGTGTGGCTGGTGTGATGAAGATGGTTCTCGCCATGAGGCACGGGCTGGTGCCGCGGACGCTGCACGTGGACGAGCCGTCACCGCACGTCGACTGGACGCTGGGTTCCGTAGAGCTGGTGACCGAGACGACGCCGTGGCCGGAGACGGGCCGCCCTCGCCGAGCCGGTGTGTCCTCGTTCGGCGCCAGCGGAACGAACGCGCACGTCGTCCTGGAGCACACGCCCGCACCGGACACGGTTGCCGACGAGCGCGCCGAAGCTGAACCGCCGTTGGTGCCGTGGGTGGTGTCGGCGAAGTCCGAGGCCGCGCTGCGGGGGCAGGCGGAGCGGTTGGCTGCGTCCGCGACGGGCGACGTGTCGCCGGTGGATGTCGGGTTCTCGCTCGTTGCGGCTCGGTCGGTGTTCGAGTACCGGGCTGTGGTGCTGGCGGGTGAGCGGGCTGGTTTTGAGGCTGGTTTGGCTGCGTTGGTGGCGGGTGAGCCGGCTGCTGGTGTGGTGCGGGGGCAGGTGGCGTCGGGGAAGCTGGCGGTGCTTTTCTCCGGTCAGGGCAGTCAGCGTGTGGGGATGGGCCGGGGGCTGTATGAGGCGTTCCCGGTGTTCGCCGAGGCCTTTGATGAGGTGTGCGGGCGGTTCGACGCGTTGTTGGAGCGTCCGTTGCGTGAGGTCGTCTTCGGGGACGGCGAGGCGTTGGATGCGACGGCTTATACGCAGTGTGGTCTGTTCGCGTTGGAGGTTGCGCTTTACCGTCTGCTCTCGTCGTGGGGTGTGACGCCTGATGTGGTGGGTGGGCATTCGATCGGTGAGGTCGCTGCGGCGTTCGTGGCGGGGGTGTGGTCGCTGGAGGATGCGTGTGTGTTGGTGGCGGCGCGCGGCCGTTTGATGCAGGCACTGCCGTCGGGTGGGGCGATGCTCGCGGTGGAGGCGGACGAGGCGTCTGTCCGGGCTGTGTTGGCGGGGCGTGCCGAGGTGGACGTGGCCGCGGTCAACGGTCCGTCGGCTGTGGTGGTTTCCGGGGCTGAAGCGGTTGTCGCGGAGCTGGAGCAGGTGTGGCGGGCCGAGGGGCGGCGAGTGCGCCGGCTGCGGGTGTCGCATGCGTTCCACTCGCCGTTGATGGAGCCGATGCTGGCCGAGTTCCGGCAGGTGGCCGAGCGGCTGACCTACAGCGCTCCGCGGATTGCGTTGGTGTCGAATCTGACGGGTGGGCTTGCCGGTGCGGGTGAGGTGTGTGATCCGGAGTATTGGGTGCGGCATGTGCGGGAGGCGGTCCGTTTCGCCGACGGTGTCACCCAGCTGACCACCCAGAACGTGTCCGTGTGCCTGGAGCTGGGTCCGGACGGTGTGCTGTCCGGTATGGGGCAGGAAACTGCTGCCGACGTGTCGTTCGTGCCGGTGCTGCGTAAGGACCGGGACGACGTCGGCTCGCTGTTGGAGGCGTTGGCGCGGGTCTATGTCCAGGGCCAGGACGTGGACTGGGCCGCCTACCTCGCGCCGTACGGTCCCCGGCAGGTGGAGCTGCCCACCTACGCCTTCCAACGAGACCGGTACTGGCTGGAGGCGGCACCGTCCGCCGGCGATGTCGCCTCGGTCGGTCTGGGCGCGGCGGAACACCCCTTGCTCGGTGCGGCCGTGACGCTGCCCGACTCCGACGGTTGCCTGTTCACCGGCCGACTGTCCGCGCGTACGCAGCCGTGGCTGGCGGATCACGCGGTGCTGGGCGCCGTGCTGGTCCCGGGGACCGCCTTCGTGGACCTGGCTCTGCACGCCGGTGCCCGGTTCGGTTGCACGCGGGTCGACGACCTGGTGCTGGAGGCCCCGCTGGTCCTGCCCGAGACCGGCGGGGTCCAGCTCCAGGTCGTCGTCGGCGGACCGGACGACAAGGGCGGACGCCCGGTCAGCGTGTACGCGCGACAGGAGTCCGGCGACCCGGACCAGCCGTGGACGCGGCACGTCGGCGCTGTCGTGACCAAGGGTGCCGCCGAGGTGGCGGAGTCGGTGTCGGACGAGCCGGGAGTGTGGCCGCCGGCCGGGGCCGAGGCGCTGGACATCGAGGGCATGTACGAGCGGTTCGCGCTGGGCGGGCTGGCGTACGGGCCGGTGTTCCAGGGGGTACGGGCGGCCTGGCGACGCGGTGCCGAAGTGTTCGCCGAGGTCGCGCTGCCGCAGGAGCACACGGCGGAGGCCGTGCGCTTCGGACTCCACCCGGCGCTGTTGGACGCGGCCATGCACGTGGCCGGTCCGGGGGGCCTGACCGAGCCGGGTGGCGAGGATCGGGACCAGATCCGGCTGCCGTTCGTCTGGAACGGCGTCTGCCTGTACGCCACCGGCGCGAGCACGCTCCGGGTACGGCTCTCGTCCGCCGGCGCCGACGGTGTGTCCGCGGTCGTGGCGGACGAGTCCGGCCGGCTGGTGGCCTCTGTGGGCGAACTGGTGACGCGCCCCGTCACGGCCGAGCAGATCGACACCGCCCGGGGTGCTGCCCTGCGCGAGTCCCTCTTCCGGTTGGACTGGCAGGCCATGCCACTCCCGAAGACCGACGCGCCCTCGGCCCTTCGTTGTGCCGTGGTCGGCGAACCCGACGAGGCCGGTCTGGCCGCGTGCCTGCGGTCGGGCGGCTGGGAGGTGGCCACGCACGCGGACCTGAAGAGCCTGGGCGAGGCCCATACCGGCTCGCACGCGCAGGGCAACGGTGACTCCCTCCCGGAGTGGGTGTTCCTCCCCGCGCCGGGTGCTCTCGGCACCGGCACGGGCGAGGGCGAGCGGCTGCGGTCGGCGGTGGCGGGGACGCTGGCGTGGGTGCAGGACTGGCTGGCGGACGACCGCTTCGCCGATGCGCGCCTGGTGATCGTCACCCAAGGGGCGGTGAACACCTCGCCACTCGCCGCGGACCCTGCCGAGCAGGTCGTGCGTGACGCGGTCGGAGCCGCCGTCTGGGGCCTGGTGCGCTCGGCGCAGGCAGAGCACCCCGACCGGTTGTTCCTCCTCGACACCGACGATCCGGCCGAGGCCGCGTCGGCGCCCGTGGCCGCCGCCCTCGCCGCGGGCGAGCCGCAGTTGGCCGCTCGCGCCGGACGCGTGCTGGTGCCCAGGCTCATCCGCGCCACGGAGACCGGACCGACCACGGAGAGCGGACCGACCGCGAAGACCGGACCGACCACGGAGAGCGGGCCGACTGCGAAGACCGGCTCGTCCATGGTTGCCGGACCGGCCGCGACCTGGGACCCGCGAGGCACCGTGCTGATCACCGGCGCCAGTGGCACGCTGGCCGGTCTCGTGGCCCGGCACCTCGTGGCGGAGCACGGGATACGGCACCTGCTGCTGCTCAGCCGCAGGGGCGCCGAGGCGGACGGCGCGGCGGAACTGACAACCCAACTCGTCGCCGCGGGGGCCTCGGTGACCTGGGCCGCCTGTGACGCGGCGGACCGCGACGCCCTCGGCGCGGTGCTCGCGGCCGTCCCCGCCGAACACCCGCTGAAGGGTGTGGTGCACGCGGCGGCCGTGCTGGACGACGGCGTCGTCACCTCGCTGACCTCCCAGCGCATCGCCGCGGTGCTGCGCCCGAAGGCGGAGGCGGCTGCCGTCCTCGACGAGCTGACGGCCGACGCGGACGTCACCGCGTTCGTGCTGTTCTCCTCCGTGGCGGGCACGCTGGGAGCCGCCGGGCAGGGCAACTACGCCGCCGCGAACGCGTTCCTCGACGCACTCGTCACCAGGCGCCGCGCCCAGGGCCTGCCCGCTCTGTCGCTGGCCTGGGGGCTGTGGGAGCAGCGCAGCGCGCTGACCGGCGGCTTGGGCGAGGCGGACCAGCGACGCATGGCAGGCATCGGACTCGGTGGACTGCCGACGGCCGACGGACTCGCGCTGTTCGACGCCTGCTGCGCGGGCGACGCCCCGGTGGTCGCCCCGATGCGGCTCGATGTGGCGGCCGTACGAGCGTCGGTCCGGGACAGTGGCGGTGAAGTTCCCCACGTGCTGCGAGAGTTGGTCCGGGTGCTGCCCGGGCAGCGGCAGGCCGGGGAGGCCGCCGGAACAGCAGCGGCAGGTCTGCGGGAACGGCTGGCCGGTGTGCCGGCGACGGAAGGCGAACGCATCGTGCTGGACGCCGTACGCCGCAATGTCGCGGCTGTACTCGGCCACGGCGGCATGGAGACCGTGGAACCGGCGCGCGCCTTCAAGGACTTCGGATTCGACTCCCTGACAGCGGTGGAACTGCGCAACCGGCTCAACGCGATCACCGGACGACGCCTGCCCGCCACCCTCGTGTTCGACTATCCGACACCGACGGCCCTGGCCGGCTTCCTGTACCAGGAGCTGGCCCCTCAGGGCGCGCTCGGCGGCGACGCCGGCGACGTGCCCGTGTCGGTGGGCCTCGACCGGCTCGAAGCCGGGCTGTCGGCCATGACCTTGGAGGAGATCGGCCGCACCGACGTGATCGAGCGGCTGCGCACCCTCCTCGCGAAGTACGGCGACACCCAGGAAGGAACGGAAAGCGCCGATCTCGCCGAGCAACTCGAATCGGCGACGGACGGCGACCTCTTCAGGATGGTGGACGATCTCGGACTCAGCTGAACCGGACGTCCTGACGTACGAGCGACCGCCCTCGGTCGAGAACGTCCCGCCCTTTCCGCCGACCGCCTTGCGGCCGACTGCTTTTTTGATGGGAAAGCACGATGAGTAACGAAGACAAGCTCCGGGATTACCTCAAGCGAGTCATTGCCGAACTGCACCAGACGCGGCAACGCCTGCAGGATGCGGAGACCGCGGACCACGAGCCGATCGCCATCGTGGCGATGAGTTGCCGCTACCCGGGCGGCGTAAGCTCCCCGGAGGAACTGTGGCAGCTGGTGTCCGCCGGCGCCGACGCCGTCTCGGGCTTTCCCGAGGACCGCGGCTGGGATGTGGAAGGGCTGTACGACCCGGACCCGAGCGCCGTGGGCAAGAGCTATGCGCGCGAAGGCGGCTTCCTGCACGCGGCCGGCGACTTCGACCCGGCGTTCTTCGGCATCTCGCCACGCGAGGCCCTGGCCATGGATCCGCAGCAGCGGCTGCTGCTGGAGACCAGCTGGGAGGCGTTCGAACGCGCGGGTATCGACCCGGCCTCGGTACGCGGCACCCGCACCGGTGTCTTCACCGGCGTCATGTACCACGACTACGGCACCGGCCTCGACGCCGTACCCGCCGGGCTCGAGGGCTACCTCGGCAACGGCACCGCCGGCAGCGTCGCCTCCGGCCGGGTGTCCTACACGCTCGGACTCGAAGGCCCGGCCGTCACCATCGACACGGCCTGCTCGTCGTCCCTGGTGGCCCTGCACTGGGCCGCCCAGGCCCTCCGCCGGCGTGAATGCACGCTCGCGCTGGCCGGTGGCGTGACGGTGATGTCCACTCCCGGGACCTTCGTGGAGTTCAGCCGGCAGCGGGGCCTTGCCCCCGACGGCCGCTGCAAGCCGTTCGCGGCGGGCGCGGACGGCACCGGCTGGGGCGAGGGCGTGGGCATGCTGCTGCTGGAGCGGCTGTCCGACGCGCAGCGCAACGGCCACCCCGTCCTTGCCGTGGTCAGGGGCTCGGCCCTGAACCAGGACGGCGCGAGCAACGGTCTCACGGCGCCGAACGGCCCCTCCCAGCAGCGCGTGATCCGAGCGGCCCTCGCGGACGCCCGGCTCTCCGCCAAGCAGATCGAGGTGGTGGAGGCACACGGCACCGGCACGACCCTGGGCGACCCCATCGAGGCGCAGGCGCTCCTCGCGACGTACGGCCAGGACCGGCCGGAGGACCGTCCGCTGCTGCTGGGCTCGATCAAGTCCAACATCGGCCACACGCAGGCCGCGGCCGGCGTCGCCGGAATCATCAAGATGGTGCAGGCGATGCGCCACGGGCTGCTGCCGCGGACGCTGCACGTGGACGAGCCGTCGCAGCACGTCGACTGGTCGGCGGGCGCTGTCGAACTGCTGACCGAGGCCACCCCCTGGCCGGACACCGAGGAACCCCGCCGGGCGGGTGTCTCCTCCTTCGGTATCAGCGGAACCAACGCACACATCATTCTCGAAGAGGCCCCCGCCGAGGCTTCGGATGAGGAGCCGGCTGAGGCCGTGGTGGCGCCGGTGGTGGTGCCGTGGGTGATGTCGGGCAAGTCAGAGGGTGCGCTGCGGGCACAGGCGGAGCGGCTGGTCGCTTCTGTTTCCGGGCTGTCGCCGGTGGATGTCGGCTTCTCGTTGGCTGTGTCGCGTTCGGTGTTCGAGCATCGGGCTGTGGTGCTGGGTGATCTGGTCGGTGGGCTGGAGGCACTGGCCGAGGGCCGTGAGGTCGCGGGTGTGGTGCGGGGGAGCGCGAGCGGTGCCGATGGCCGTGCGGTGTTCGTCTTCCCGGGTCAGGGTTCACAGTGGCTGGGCATGGCCGCCGAACTTCTTGATTCCTCACCGGTGTTCGAGCAGCGGGTCGGTGAGTGTGCGGCTGCGCTCGCGCCGTTCGTGGACTGGTCGCTGACGGACGTCCTGCGCGGTGACGGTGGTGACGGCTGGCTGGAGCAGGTCGATGTCGTTCAGCCGGTGTTGTGGGCTGTGATGGTGTCGTTGGCCGAGGTGTGGCGGTCCTACGGTGTGGAGCCGGCCGCGGTGATCGGTCATTCGCAGGGTGAGATCGCCGCTGCCGTGGTTGCTGGTGCCCTGTCGCTTCAGGACGCGGCGAAGGTCGTGGCTCTGCGGAGCAAGGCGATCCGGGCGCTGTCCGGGCGCGGTGGCATGGTGTCCGTCTCCCTGGGTCTGGAGGCCGTCGAGGAGCGGTTGTCGGCGTGGGAGGGTCGTCTGGCGGTCGCGGCGGTCAACGGCCCGTCCGTCGTGGTCGTTTCCGGTGACGCGGACGCCCTGGACGAACTCCTCGCGGGTTGTGAGGCGGAGGGTGTGCGGGCTCGTCGTATCGCGGTGGACTACGCCTCGCACTGCTCGCATGTGGAGGAGATAGAGGACGTTCTCCTGCGTGAGCTGGCGGGGATCGCCCCGCAGGCCGCTTCGGTGCCGTTCTACTCCACGGTGACGGCTGAGGTGTTGGACACCACCGCTCTGGACGCGGGCTACTGGTACCGCAATCTGCGTCAGACGGTCCGTTTCGCGGACACGGTACGTGCTCTGCTGGACGACGGTTTCCGGCTGTTCATCGAGTCCAGTGCGCATCCGGTGCTGACGATGGGCATCGAGCAGACGGCCGAGGAACACACCAACTCCCTCGTCACGGCCGTGGGTTCGCTGCGGCGTGACGAGGGTGGTCTGCTCCGTTTCCTCACCTCGGCCGCCGAGGCGTTCGTCGGCGGTGCGGTCGTCGACTGGTCGGCGGTGTTCGAGGGCACGGGTGCCCAGCGCGTCGACCTGCCCACCTACGCCTTCCAGCGCGACCGCTACTGGCTGGAGACCACCGGCGCGGTGGTGAGCCAGAACGCCGCTGCCGGTCTGGGGCTCGGGTCCGCAGACCACCCCCTCCTGGGAGCGGTCGTCGCGCTGGCCGACGCGGAGGGGTTCCTGCTGACGGGTCGGCTGTCCGTGCGTACGCACCCGTGGCTGGCCGATCACGCGGTGGCCGAGACGACGCTGCTGCCGGGGACGGCGTTCGTGGAGCTGGCGCTGCGTGCGGGAGACGCGGTCGGTTGTGACCGGCTGGAGGAACTCACGCTGGAAGCGCCACTGGTGCTGCCCGACAGCGGCGCCGTGCAGGTGCAGTTGACGGTCGGCGGACCGGACGTGGCCGGACGGCGGCCGGTGGCGGTGTACTCACGACCCGAGGACGCACCCGAAGGATCCTGGACGCGACACGCCACAGGCGCGCTGACCGACAGCCAAGCCGGAGGCGGTGCGGAGGAGACCACGGTCGCCGCCGAACTGGGCGTCTGGCCGCCGGCCGGCGCGGAGCCGGTCGCGGTGGACGGCCTGTACGAGGGCCTCGCGGCCATGGGGTTGCAGTACGGCGCCGCCTTCCAGGGCGTACGGGCGGCTTGGCGACGCGGCGACGAGGTGTTCGCCGAAGTCGCCCTCGCCGAGGAGCAGCGCGCCGACGCGGGCCGCTTCGGCCTGCACCCCGCGCTGCTGGACTCCGCCCTGCACGCCATGGCGTCGGGACCGGACGACCCGCAGCGGAGCGAGGGTGAACGGCGTGCCGGGCTTCCGTTCGTCTGGAGCGGGGTGTCCCTGTTCGCCACGGGCGCGGACGCGCTGCGCGTCCGGCTCGCCCCGGCGGGAGCGGACGCGGTGTCCGTGTTCGTCGCCGACACCACGGGGGCGCCGGTCGCGGCTGTGACGTCCCTGGTGACGCGTACCGTGTCGCCCGAGCGGCTGGGGGCTGCGGCACGCATCACCGACGAGGCGCTGTTCCGCGTCACGTGGCGCGAGATCGCGCTGCGTACCCCGGCGTCGTCCCCGACGACCCTGATCTGTCCGGACCTGGAGGAGCTGCGGACCGCCGTGGCGGCGGGAACAGAGGCTGTGCCGGACGTGGTGCTGGCCTCCTTCACGACGCGGACGGCCGACGACGACAGCGTCGCGGCCGACGACGACAGCATCGGTACGGATGCCGGTGATCCGGCGGTTGTGCGGGCGGTGACGCTTCGCGCGCTGGAGTCGTTGCAGGCGTGGCTGGCGGAGGAGCGGTTGGCCGGGTCGCGGTTGGTCGTGGTGACCCGGGGAGCGGTGTCTGCCGTGCCGGGTGAGGACGTGACCGATCTGGCGGCTGCGGCGGTGTGGGGTCTGGTGCGGTCGGCGCAGGCCGAGCACCCGGACCGGTTCGTCCTGCTCGACCTGGACGGGCAGGAGCTGTCCGGTCCGCTGGTGGACGCCGTGCTCGCCACCGGAGAGCCACAGATCGCCGTACGGTCGGGAGAAGCCCTCGCCCCGAGGCTGGCGCGCGCCACCGCCGAGACCCGGACCGGACCCGGTACCGGTGCTGACTCCGGTTCCGTGCCGGCCGCCGCCTGGAACCCGGACGGCACCGTGCTGCTGACGGGCGCCACCGGCACACTGGGCGCCCTCGTCGCGCGGCACCTGGTCACCGAGCACGGCGTACGCCGGCTGCTGCTGGTCTCCCGACGCGGCCGTACCGCCCCCGGTGCAGTCGAACTCGCCGAGCAACTGGGCGAGTTGGGAGCAACGGTGACGGTCGCTGCCTGCGACGCCGCCGACCGGACGGAGCTCGCGGAGCTGCTGCGGACCGTGCCCGCCGAGCACCCGCTGACCGCGGTCGTGCACGCGGCCGGCGTCCTGGACGACGGCGTGATCGAGTCGCTGACACCGGATCAGGTCGAAGCGGTCCTGCGGCCGAAGGTGGACGCGGCCGTCCACCTCCACGAGCTGACCCGGGACCTCGACCTCGCCGCCTTCGTGCTCTTCTCCTCCGCCGCCGGGACGTTCGGCGGCGCCGGTCAGGGCAATTACGCGGCGGCGAACGCCTTCGTCGATGCGCTGGCCGCCCACCGACGCGCCCACGGTCTGCCCGCGGTCTCGCTGGGCTGGGGATTCTGGGCCGAACGCAGTGGCATGACCGGCCACCTGGCCCACACGGACGTACGGCGCATGCGCCGCGCCGGCATCGCCCCGCTCACGTCGGAAGAGGGCCTCGCCCTGTTCGACGCCGCGGCGACACCGGCGACACCGGCGACCGACTCGGCCACGGCGGATGCCGTTCTGCTGCCCATACGCCTCGACCTGCCCGCCCTGCGTGCCCAGGCCGCGTCCGGCGTCGTACCCGCGCTTCTGCAGCACCTGCTGCGCATCCCCACCCGCCGTACGGTCGAGGCGTCCGGTGCCGGTACCGGCACCTCCGCACTCTGGCAGCGCCTGGCGCGCCTGCCCGAGGCCGAGCGGGACGAGACCCTACGGACGTTGGTGTGCACCCATGTCGCCGCGGTCCTGGGTCACGCAGACGAGACCGCGGTCGACAGCGACCGCGCGTTCAAGGAGCTGGGCTTCGATTCACTGACGGCGGTGGAGCTGCGCAACCGGCTGAACACAGCCACCGGGCTGCGCCTTTCGGCGACGCTCGTCTTCGACTATCCCTCGCCGGCCGTGCTCGCCCGCCATCTGCTGTCGGAGCTGACGGCGGCGAACGCCACGGACGGTGCCGGTGCCACTCCCTCGGCGCTCCCGGCCGCCGGGACGGCGACGGCGGCGGACGAGCCGATCGCGATCGTCGCGATGAGCTGCCGGTTCCCCGGCGGCGTAGACACCCCCGAGGAGCTGTGGCAGCTCCTGGAGCACGGCACGGATGCCATGGCGGCCTTCCCGGACGACCGTGGCTGGGACATCGAGAAACTCTACGAACCCGGTTCGGAGACCCCGGGGAAGATCCATGCCCGCGAGGGTGGTTTCCTCTACGACGCGGGTGATTTCGATCCGGGGTTCTTCGGTATCTCGCCGCGTGAGGCGTTGGCGATGGACCCGCAGCAGCGGCTGTTGCTGGAGACGTCGTGGGAGGCGTTGGAGCGGGCGGGTATCGATCCGGCGTCGGTGCGCGGCAGCCAGACCGGAGTCTTCGCCGGGATCATGCACCACGACTACGGCCTTCTGCAGGGTCCCGACGGCACCCCCGGTTCCCCCAGTCCCGGCAGCATCGCTTCGGGTCGCATCTCGTACACGTTCGGGTTCGAGGGTCCCGCGGTGACGGTGGACACGGCCTGCTCGTCGTCGTTGGTGGCGCTGCACCTGGCGGTGCAGTCGCTGCGGCAGGGTGAGTGCTCGTTGGCGCTGGCCGGCGGTGTGACCGTCATGGCGACGCCGGCGCTGTTCGTGGAGTTCAGCCGGCAGCGTGGTCTCGCCCCCGACGGCCGCTGCAAGGCGTTCGCGGGCGGCGCGGACGGCACCGGTTTCTCCGAGGGTGCGGGCATGCTGCTGCTGGAGCGGCTGTCGGACGCACGCCGCAACGGTCACCGGGTGCTGGCGGTGGTGCGTGGTTCGGCCGTCAACCAGGACGGTGCGAGCAACGGTCTCACGGCGCCGAACGGGCCGTCGCAGCAGCGGGTGATCCGTTCCGCGCTGGCGAGTGCGGGTCTGTCCACCGGTCAGGTGGATGTGGTGGAGGCGCACGGTACGGGCACGAAGCTGGGTGACCCGATCGAGGCGCAGGCACTGTTGGCGACGTACGGCCAGGACCGGCCGGAGGACCGTCCGCTGTGGCTGGGCTCGATCAAGTCGAACATCGGCCACACGCAGGCGGCGGCTGGTGTGGCTGGTGTGATGAAGATGGTGCTGGCGATGCGGCATGGTGTGCTGCCGCGGACGCTGCACGTGGATGAGCCGTCGCCGCATGTGGACTGGTCGGCGGGTGCCGTCGAGCTGCTGACCGAGTCGGTCGCTTGGCCGGAGAGTGGTCAGGCCAGGCGTGCGGGTGTGTCGTCGTTCGGTATCAGTGGCACGAACGCCCACGTGATCCTCGAGCAGGCCCCCGTTGCGGATCCGGCTTCGGCCCCGGAAGAGGGCCCGGCTGCGGGTGCCGTGCCGCCGACGGTGCTGCCGTGGGTGGTGTCGGGCCGTTCGGAGAGTGCGCTGCGGGCTCAGTCGGAGCGACTGGTGTCGTTCGTCGGGGAGCGTCCGGAACTCGCGCCCGTTGACGTGGCGTTCTCGCTCGCGACGGGACGTTCGGTGTTCGAGCATCGGGCTGTGGTGCTGGCGGGTGAGCGGGCTGGTTTTGAGGGTGGTTTGGCTTCGTTGGTGGCGGGTGAGCCGGCTGCTGGTGTGGTGCGGGGGCAGGTGGCGTCGGGGAAGCTGGCGGTGCTTTTCTCCGGGCAGGGCAGTCAGCGTGTGGGGATGGGCCGGGGGCTGTATGAGGCGTTCCCGGTGTTCGCCGAGGCTTTCGATGAGGTGTGCGGGCGGTTCGACGCGTTGTTGGAGCGTTCGTTGCGTGAGGTCGTCTTCGGGGACGGCGAGGCGTTGGATGCGACGGTTTATACGCAGTGTGGTCTGTTCGCGTTGGAGGTTGCGCTCTACCGTCTGCTCTCTTCGTGGGGTGTGACACCTGATGTGGTGGGTGGGCATTCGATCGGTGAGGTCGCTGCGGCGTTCGTGGCGGGTGTGTGGTCGCTTGAGGATGCGTGTGCGTTGGTGGCGGCGCGCGGCCGTTTGATGCAGGCACTGCCGTCGGGTGGTGTGATGGTGTCGGTGCGGGCGTCGGAGGCCGATGTCCTGCCGTTGTTGGACGGTCACGGCGAGTTGGGCGTGGCTGCGGTCAACGGTCCGTCCTCGGTGGTGATTTCGGGTGCTGAGGCTGCGGTGGCCGTGGTGGTGTCGCGGTTGGAGCAGCAGGGTGTGAAGACCCGGAAGCTGCGGGTGTCGCATGCGTTCCACTCGCCGTTGATGGAGCCGATGCTGGCCGAGTTCCGGCAGGTGGCGGCCGGGTTGTCGTACAACGCTCCGCGGATCGCGTTGGTGTCGAACCTGACGGGTGAGCTTGCCGGTGCGGGTGAGGTGTGTGACCCGGAGTACTGGGTGCGGCATGTGCGGGAGGCGGTCCGTTTCGCCGACGGCGTCACCCAGCTGACCACCCAGAACGTGTCCGTCTGCCTGGAGCTGGGCCCGGATGGTGTCCTGTCCGGCATGGGCCAGGAAACTGCTGCCGACGTGTCGTTCGCACCGGTGCTGCGTAAGGGCCGGGACGACGTCGGCTCGCTGTTGGAGGCGTTGGCGCAGGTCTACGTCCAGGGCCAGGACGTGGACTGGGCCGCCTACCTCGCGCCGTACGGTCCCCGGCAGGTGGAGCTGCCCACTTACGCCTTCCAGCGGGAGCGGTACTGGCTGGAGGCGGCACCGTCCGCCGGCGATGTCACCTCGGTCGGTCTGGGCGCGGCGGAACACCCCTTGCTCGGTGCGGCCGTGACGCTGCCCGACTCCGACGGCTGCCTGTTCACCGGCCGACTGTCGCTGGCGTCGCACGGTTGGCTGAACGACCACCAGGTCATGGGCGCGGTGCTCCTGCCGGGAACCGCGTTCGTCGAACTCGCGCTGCACGCCGGTGGCTGGGTCGGGTGCGACCGGCTGGAGGAGTTGACGCTGGAGGCGCCGCTCGTGCTGCCCGAGCAGGGCGGCGTACAGATACGGGTGGCGGTTGCCGACGCCGATGAGTCGAGTCGCCGGGCACTGACCGTGCACTCGCGGCCGGACGACGAGGGCGAGCCGTGGACCCGGCACGCGACGGGCCGGGTCGCGCCGGAGGAGGTGCGCACGGAGTCCGGGGAAGGGGTATGGCCGCCGCGCGACGCCGAGGCCGTGGCCCTGGACGGGTACTACGACCGGGCCGCCGGTACGGGCCTGCGGTACGGGCCGGTCTTTCAGGGCCTGCGGGCCGTATGGCGGCGCGGTGACGAGGTGTTCGCCGAGGTCGCGCTGCCGGAGGAAGCGGAGACGGAGTCGAGTCGCTTCGGTGTGCATCCGGCCCTGCTGGACGCGGCCCTGCACGCGATGGGGGCCGCGGCGGGCCCGGTGGCCCCGGCGGAGCAGTCGGAACCGGCGGATCCGTCGACCGGCATCCGGCTGCCCTTCGCCTGGAGCGGCGTGTCGGTGTACTCGACGGGCGCCTCGGCGCTCCGTGTACGACTGAGTCCCGGCAACGCCGACGGCTCGGCGCTGTCCATGGCGGTGATGGACCAGGCCGGCGGGCTCGTGGCCACCGTGCGGTCGATGGTGACGCGTCCCGTTTCCGCCGAGCAGATCAGCGCGGCGGGCGGCGTGCTCCACCAGTCGCTGTTCCGGTTGGGATGGCGCCGCGTGCCCGGTGTCGAGGTACAGGCGCGGCACTCCGAAGCCGCTCCCGTCCTGCTGGGCGGTGCCGGACTGGTATCTCGGGACGCGTGGGCGGAAGGAGTGCTGGACCGGACGTCGTACCACGAGGACATCGACGCGCTGCGTGCCGCGGTCGACGCCGGTGTGGCCGTGCCCCCGGTGGTCGCCTGCGTCCTGCCGTCCCTGCCGGGCGTGGGCGCCGACACGGTACGACATGCCGTACAGCAATGCCTGGCCCTGATCCAGGGCTGGCTGGCCGAGGAGCGGTTCGCCGACTCGCGCCTGCTGATCGTCACGCGCGGAGCGGTGGCGGTCGAGGACGGCGACGACGTCCCCGGCCTCGCCGCAGCCGCCGTATGGGGGCTGGTACGGAGCGCGCAGAGCGAGCATCCCGGCCGTTTCGTCCTGGTGGACCTGGACCCGTACCCGGACCTGGATGCGGGCGAGGAGCGGTCGGACTCCGCCGAGCCGTGCGCGCTGACCGTCGACGACGTCCCGTTCCTGTCCGCCGCCGCTGCTGGCGGAGAGCCTCAGGTGGCGGTTCGGGGTGGGGCACTGCTGGCCGCGCGTCTGGACCGGGTACGCACCACGGATGCGGCTCCGCTGCCCTCGGCGACCTGGGACGCGGCCGGTACGGTCCTGGTGACCGGCGCCAGCGGCACGCTGGGCAGGCTGGTCGCACGCCATCTCGTGACCGACGCCGGCGTCCGGAGCCTGCTGCTGGTGAGCCGGCGGGGTGCGGACGCCGACGGTGCCCGTGAGCTGGAGTCGGAGCTGTCGGCAGGCGGCGCCTGTGTGACCTGGGCGGCCTGTGACGTGGCGGACCGGGCGGCACTTGCGGACGTACTGCGAAGTGTTCCGGCGGATCGTCCGCTGCGCGCGGTGGTGCACACCGCGGGAGTGCTCGACGACGGCGTCATCGACGCGCTCACCCCGGAGCGCGTCGACGCGGTCCTGCGGCCGAAGGTGACCGCGGCGGCCAACCTCCACGAACTGACCCGCGATCTCGACCTGTCGGCATTCGTGCTGTTCTCCTCGGCGGCCGGCACGTTCGGCACCGCGGGCCAGGCCAACTACGCCGCGGCCAACGCGTTCCTGGACGCGCTGGTACGGCACCGGCGCGCCGCGGGCCTGTCCGGGCTCTCCCTCGCCTGGGGCCTGTGGGACACGGCCGACGGCATGGCGGGCGGACTGGCCCGGGCCGATCTGCGCCGGATCGAACAGTCCGGCGTGCTGGGGCTGGCCCCCGCGGAGGGCCTGACCCTGTTCGACATCGCCTGCGCGGCGGAGACGCCGGTCGTGGTCCCGCTGCGGCTGGACCCGGCCCAGGCCGGCCGAGGGGGCGAAGTGGCCCACGTACTGCGCGGTCTGGTGCGGCCCACGAACCGTCGCTTCGCCGACACCCCCGCTTCCACGGGTTCCTCGCAGCTGCGCGAACAACTCGCCGGAGTGTCGGTCGCGGACGGTGAACGGCTGGTGCTGAACGTCGTACGCCGGAACGTGGCCGCGGTTCTCGGACATGCGGAGACGGAGGCAGTGGAACCGGGCCGAGCCTTCAGCGACTTCGGCTTCGACTCGCTGACGGCCGTGGAACTGCGCAACCGGCTCACCACGGCCACCGGACTGCACCTGCCCGCGACCCTGGTGTTCGACTACCCGTCCCCCCTGGCCCTGGCCCAACACCTCCGGCAGGAACTGACCGGCAACCACGACACGGCGGCCGGCACGGCACCCGCCCTTTTCTCCGGCCCGTCCGCCGGAGACGGCGAGGACGACCCGGTGGTCATCATCTCCATGGGCTGCCGCTTTCCTGGCGGCGTCCGCACCCCCGAAGAGCTGTGGAGCCTGCTCGCCGCGGGCGGCGACGCCATTTCCGGCTTCCCCGAGGGACGCGGCTGGGACACGGAGGCGCTGTACGACGCCGACGCCGACTCGGACGGAAAGAGCTACGTTCGCGAAGGCGGCTTCCTGCACGCGGCCGGCGACTTCGACCCGGCGTTCTTCGGCATCTCGCCACGCGAGGCCCTGGCCATGGATCCGCAGCAGCGGCTGCTGCTGGAGACCTCCTGGGAGACCTTCGAACGGGCCGGTATCGACCCGACGTTCCTCAAAGGCAGCGCGACCGGCGTCTTCGCCGGCCTCATGTACCACGACTACGGCTCCCAGCTGCAAAGCATTCCCGAAGGCGCCGAGGGCTACCTCGCGACGGGCGGCTCCGGGAGCATCGCGTCCGGACGCATCGCCTACACCTTCGGCCTCGAAGGCCCCGCGGTGACCATCGACACCGCCTGCTCCTCCTCGCTGGTGGCCCTGCATCTCGCGGCGCAGTCCCTGCGTCAGGGAGAGTGTTCACTGGCACTGGCCGGTGGTGTGACGGTGATGTCCACCCCCGCGACCTTCGTGGAGTTCAGCCGGCAGCGTGGCCTCGCCACGAACGGCCGCTGCAAGCCGTTCGCGGCGGGCGCGGACGGCACCGGCTGGGGCGAGGGCGTGGGCATGCTGCTGCTCGAGCGGCTGTCCGACGCGCGCCGCAACGGTCACCGGGTGCTGGCCGTGGTGCGTGGTTCGGCCGTCAACCAGGATGGCGCGAGCAACGGCCTCACGGCGCCGAACGGACCGTCCCAGCAGCGGGTGATCCGAGCGGCGTTGGCGAACGCCCGGGTCCCGGCGGCCGAGGTGGACGTGGTGGAGGCGCACGGTACGGGCACGACCCTGGGTGACCCGATCGAGGCGCAGGCACTGCTGGCGACGTACGGCCAGGACCGGCCGGAGAACCGGCCACTGTGGCTGGGCTCGATCAAGTCGAACATCGGCCACACGCAGGCCGCGGCCGGCGTCGCAGGGATCATCAAGATGGTCCTCGCGATGCGGAACGGCTTCCTGCCGCGGACGCTGCACGTCGACGAGCCGTCGCCGCACGTCGACTGGTCGGCCGGAGCTGTCGAACTGCTCACCGAGTCCACGCCCTGGCCCGAGACCGGCCGGCCGCGCCGGGCGGGTGTCTCCTCCTTCGGGCTCAGCGGCACCAACGCGCACATCATCCTCGAAGAGGCTCCCGACACGGCTCCGGAGGAGGAGCCGGTTGTGAGTGTCGAGCCGCCGGTGGTGGTGCCGTGGGTGGTGTCGGCGAAGTCCGAGGCCGCGCTGCGGGGGCAGGCGCAGCGGCTGGCCGCCTTTGTGCCTGGTGTGTCGCCGGTGGATGTCGGTCTGTCGCTGGCTGTGTCGCGTTCGGTGTTCGATCACCGGGCTGTGGTGCTGGGTGATCTGGTCGGTGGGCTGGAGGCGCTGGCCGAGGGCCGTGAGACCGCGGGCGTGGTGCGGGGGAGCGCGAGCGGTGCCGATGGCCGTGCCGTGTTCGTCTTCCCCGGTCAGGGTTCGCAGTGGCGGGGTATGGCCGCCGAACTTCTCGACTCCTCACCGGTGTTCGCGGGGCGGGTCGGTGAGTGTGCGGCGGCTCTCGCGCCGTTCGTGGACTGGTCGCTGACGGACATCCTGCGCGGTGACGGCGGTGACGGCTGGCTGGAGCAGGTCGATGTCGTGCAGCCGGTGTTGTGGGCCGTGATGGTCTCGCTGGCCGAGGTGTGGCGGTCCTACGGTGTCGAGCCCGCGGCCGTGATCGGTCATTCGCAGGGTGAGATCGCCGCTGCTGTGGTGGCTGGTTCCCTGTCGCTCCAGGACGCGGCGAAGGTGGTGGCGCTGCGGAGCAAGGCGATCCGGGCGCTGTCCGGGCGTGGCGGGATGGTGTCGGTCTCCCTCGACGTAGAGGCCGTCCGGGAGCGGCTGTCGGCGTGGAGCGGCCGTCTGGCGGTCGCGGCAATCAACGGCCCGTCGGTCGTGGTCGTCTCCGGTGACGCGGACGCCCTGGACGAACTCCTCGCGGCTTGCGAAGCCGACGGCGTGCGGGCTCGCCGTGTCGCTGTCGACTACGCCTCGCACTGCTCGCACGTGGAGGAGATCGAGGACGTACTCCTGCGTGAGCTGGCGGGCATCGCTCCCCGTCCGGCTTCGGTGCCGTTCTACTCCACGGTGACGGCTGAGCTGCTGGACACCACCGCTCTGGACGCGGGCTACTGGTATCGCAACCTGCGTCAGACGGTCCGATTCGCGGACACGGTACGGGCCCTCCTCGATGACGGTTTCCGGCTGTTCATCGAGTCCAGCGCGCACCCCGTGCTGACGATGGGCATCGAGCAGACCGCCGAGGAACACACCAACGCGTCGGTCTCAGCGGTGGGTTCGTTGCGCCGTGACGAGGGTGGCCTGCTCCGTTTCCTCACCTCGGCCGCCGAGGCGTTCGTCGGTGGTGCGGTCGTCGACTGGGCGGCGGTGTTCGAGGGCACGGGCGCCCGGCGCGTCGATCTGCCCACGTACGCCTTCCAGCACCAGCACTACTGGCTGGAGTCGGAGCCTGCCACCGCCGCCGATGTCACGTCGGCGGGTCTGTCCTCCGCCGATCACCCGCTGCTGGGCGCGGCCGTCACGCTGGCCGCGTCCGACGGGGCCCTGCTGACGGGCCGCCTTTCGCTGCGTACGCACCCCTGGCTGGCCGAACACGCGGTGGCCGGCGTGACGCTGCTGCCGGGGACGGCGTTCGTGGAGCTGGCGCTGCGGGCAGGAGAGGCGGTCGCCTGTGACCGGGTGGAGGAGCTGACGCTGGAGGCGCCGCTGGTGCTGCCGGAGGACGGTGCGGTGTCCGTACAGGTCTCCGTCGGCGGGCCCGACGAGTCCGGGCGACGTGCGCTGAACGTGTACTCGCAGGCGGACGGCGGCCCCTGGACGCGGCATGCCGTGGGTGCTCTCACGAGCGGCGGCGCGACGGCGGTGTGGGCGGACGCCGGTGCGGCGTGGCCGCCGGCCGACGCGGAGGCCGTCGACGTGGAGGGCCTGTACGAGAGGTTCGCGCGCAACGGATTCGGTTACGGACCGACCTTCCAGGGGCTGCGGGCCGTCTGGCGGCGCGGTGACGAGGTGTTCGCGGAGGTCCGGCTGCACGAGGATCAGTGGTCCGAGGCACGGAACCTGGGCGTTCACCCGGCGTTGCTGGACGCGGCGCTGCACGCGATGGCGTTCGGCGGGTTCGTCCGGCTGCCCGGCTCCGTCACTCCGGACGGGGACACCGGACGGGTCCGGCTGCCCTTCGCCTGGAACGGTGTGGCCCTGCACGCCCAGGGCGCGTCCGCGCTGCGGGTGCGACTGGCCCCGGCAGGACCCGACGCGGTGGCGGTGACCGCCGTGGACGAGTCGGGCCGGTCGGTGCTGACGGTGGACTCGCTGGTGACCCGGGCGATCTCCCGGGAGCAGCTCAGCCGGGCGCACGGCACCTTCCACGAGTCGCTGTTCCGGCTCGACTGGACCGCGGTGGCGTCGCCGGCCGTGTCCCGCGCGCCGGGCAGGTGGGCGGTGCTGGGCGACGACGGCACGTCGCTGCCGACGGCTCTGAAGTCGGCGGGTGCGGCCGGGGCGCAGGCCGAGCGGTACGCGGACCTGCCCACGCTGACGGAGTCCGTGGCGGCGGGCGGGAACGTACCGGACCTGGTGTTCGCCCCGTTCGCCGCGTGGCTCGAAAGCGGTACGCCGGACGAGCTGTCCGCGGACCGGGTGCGTGCCGTGGCGCACCGGGCGCTGCGGCTGACCCAGGCGTGGCAGGGTGAGGAGCGCTTCGCGGGCTCACGCCTGGTGTTCGTGACCCGTGGGGCGGTCGCCGCCCGGCCCGGGGAGCGGGTGCCGGACCCGGCCTGCGCGGCGGTGTGGGGTCTGGTGCGGGCGGCCCAGTCGGAGAATCCCGACCGGTTCGTGCTGCTGGACATGGACGACCAGGAGACCTCGTTCGCGGTGCTGCCGCAGGTCCTGGAAGGTGCGGAGCCGCAGTTGGCGGTGCGGGCCGGGCGGCCGTTCGCGCCGCGGCTGGCCCGGGTGCGTGCGGAGCGCGCCACCGACGGTGCGGTCCCGGACACCATGGACGAGGGCACGTCGGCCGCTCCGGTGTGGTCTCCGGAAGGCACGGTGCTGATCACCGGGGCAACCGGCGTGCTGGGGTCCCTGGTGGCCCGGCACCTGGTGGCCGAGCACGGTGTCCGGCATCTGCTGCTGACCAGCCGCAGTGGCCGGGCCGCCGCCGGTGCCGCCGAGCTGGCGGACCAGCTGACCGCCCTCGGGGCGTCGGTGCGGCTGGCCGCCTGTGACGTCGCCGACCGTGTGGCGCTGGCGGAGCTGCTGGCGAGCGTGCCCGCCCGGCATCCGCTGACCGGTGTGGTGCACGCGGCCGGTGCGCTCGACGACGGTGTCCTCGGCTCGCTGACGCCGGAGCGTGTGGACACCGTCCTGCGTCCCAAGAGCGACGCGGCGGTCAACCTCCATGAGCTGACCCGGGATCTGCCGCTCACGGCCTTCGTGCTGTTCTCCTCGGCGGCGGGTGTGTTCGGTGCGGCCGGGCAGGCCAACTACGCGGCGGCCAACGCGTTCCTGGACGCTCTGGCGCACCACCGCCGGGCGGCGGGACTCCCGGCGGCCTCGCTCGCCTGGGGTCTGTGGGCCGAACGCAGCGCCATGACAGGGCACATGGACGAGGGCGACGTACAGCGGCTGAACCGCTCGGGGGTGGCCGCACTCACCTCCGAGGAGGGGCTGGCCCTCTTCGACCGCGCGGTGGAGTTGTCGTCGGCCACCGAGGCGGACGGATCGGCAGTGGACCCGCTGCTGGTGCCGATGCGGCTCGACGTCGCCGCCCTGCGGGCGCAGGCGGCCTCGGTCGGCACGCCCGCCCTGCTGCGGGGGCTGGTCCCGGTGACGCCGCGCCGGGTCGCCGACAGCACCTCCGCCCGTGGCGCGGACGAGCCGGGGCAGGCGCCGCTCGGGCAGCGGCTGGCCGGGCTGTCGGCCGCGGAGCAGCTGCGGACGCTGACCGAGCTGGTGCGGACACACACGGCGACGGTGCTGGGCCACGACTCCGTGGACCCGGTCGAGGAGGACCACGCCTTCCTGGAGCTGGGCATCACCTCGCTCACCGCCGTGGAGATCCGCAACCGGCTCAACCACGTCACCGGTCTGACGCTGCCGGCGACGCTGCTGTTCGACCACACCACCCCCGCCGCGCTGGCCGGCTACCTGCGCACCCAGGTGGTGCCGGGCGCCGCGCCCGAGCCGGAGGCGCCCGCCGCCGGGGCCGGTGGCACCGGGACCGGTGGCGCCGGGCAACCCACGGCCCCCGCGGCCGGGGGCGGCTCGACCATCGAGTCGCTCTACCGGCAGGCGTGCGCCGACGGCGAGTACGTCGCGGGCACCCAACTGCTGATGGCGGCGGCCCGGTTGCGCCCGTCGTTCCGTACGGCCGCCGAGCTGACGAGCCCGCCCAAGCTGGTCCGGCTGTCCAAGGGCAGCACCGCGCCCGGCCTGGTGTGCTTCCCGTCGCTCGTGGCGATCTCGGGGGCCCGCGAGTACGCCCGTTTCGCGGCGGGCTTCCGGGGCCGCCGCGACGTCACCGTGCTGCCCGAACCCGGCTTCGGCAAGGACGAGTTGCTGCCGGCCGACGTCGACGCCGTGGTGGAGATGCAGGCGGAGGCGGTACTGCGGACCGTCGGTGACGATCCGTTCGTGCTCGTCGGCCGGTCGTCGGGCGGTTGGATCGCCCAGGCGGTCGCGGGGCTGCTGGAGCAGCGGGGGATCACCCCGGCGGCGGTCGTGATGCTGGACACGTACCTGCCTCGCAGTGAGGCCCTGCCATGGATCCAGACCAACCTGTCCGGGAAGATGTTCGACCGCGAGAAGATGTTCGGCGTGGTGGACGAGGGCCGGCTCACGGCGATGGGCGGGTACCTGCGCCTCTTCTCGAACTGGGGACCGGAACCGATCGGTGCGCCGATCCTGGCGGTGAAGGCCGAAGAGACCTTCACGGGCTCGGAGCAGACCACCGACGAGGAGGCGGCGTGGGGGCCCCAGGTCACCCGGATCGAAGTGCCCGGCGACCACTTCACCATGATGGAGGATCATGCCGGCGCCACCGCCGGAGCCGTCCTCGACTGGCTTGCGGAGAACGCGTGATGTGAGTGCACGGCGGCTCGCCGTGCACTGGATCACTCGTCGCGAGAGAAAGACGGAACCCGGAAGGGCGCGCACACGTCCTTCGAGCCGTGCAGGCTCCCTTCCGGGCCCGTGGACTGCGGATATCAACAATCAGGAGAAGCAAGTGACGTCTTCGAACCTCACCCCCGTCGGTGAGCAGGTCGGCCAGTTCTACGACCAGCTGATGGGTGCGTTCGACGCCTCGCTGTACGGTCCCAACATCCACGTGGGCTTCTGGAACGACCAGGAGGACACCACCGGGCTGGAGGACGCCGCCGACCGGCTCACGGACATGATGATCGAGCGCCTCCAGGTCGGCCCCGGCGACCGGGTGCTGGACATCGGCTGTGGCCTCGGCGGGCCGGCGATCCGGCTCGCGCAGAAGACAGGTGCCGAGGTCGTGGGCATCAGCGTCAGCCGCAAGCAGGTGGACAGGGCCAACGAGCTGGCCGAGGCGGCCGGTATGAGCGGCAAGGTCAGCTTCCAGCACGGCGACGCGATGAACCTGCCGTTCGACGACGCCTCGTTCAGCGCCGTGTGGATGCTGGAGTCCGTCATGCAGATGCCCGACCGTACGGCCGCGCTCACCGAGGCGGCCCGGGTGCTGCGGCCGGGCGGCCGGCTCGCGCTCACGGACAACTACGAGCGGGAGACCATCTCGGAGGAACGGCGCCCGGTGATCGAGGGCATTCTCAAGCGGTACCTCACCCAGTCGCCGGCGTCCTTCGAGGCGTACCCGGTGATGCTGCGCGAGGCGGGCCTGCGCTGTGCGGAGCTCATCGACGTCAGCGAGAACACCACGCGGCAGTCGGTGAAGCGGCTCGGCGAGGCGCTCGCCAAGAACATGGAGCAGTTGGCCGCCAAGGTCGACCCCGAGGTCTTCGCCAAGCTGAAGCCCGCCGAGGGGGAGAACCTGGAGATGCCCGAGGTGGGCTACCTGATCGTGACGGCACGGCGGCCCGCCGCGTAACCGCTCAAGGGCACAGACCGGACAACAGTCGTGAGGGGCGCACCGCCGAGGCGGAGCGCCCCTCACGGGCCTTACCGGGCCTGACCGGCGCGACCGGGCCTGACCGGCGCGACCGGGCCTGACCGGCGGGAGCGGGCTTCACCGGCGCGACCGGGCCGGACAGGCGTGCCTGAGCCGGACGGCGTGTTCCAGCAGGCGTGCGTACGCATCACACACCCTCCCTGGCGCCGTCCCCGCGGAAGGAACGCGGGGACGGTCAGTGCACGACACCCACGTGCGCCAAGGCCTGCTTCAGCAGCGCCCCGTGCCCACCGGGCATCTCGCCCTGCACGGCCGGGGAGGCCGCCTCCTGGGGGCTGAACCAGACGAGGTCCAGCGCGTCCTGGCGGGGCCGGCAGTCACCGGTCACCGGCACGATGTAGGCCAGGGACACCGCGTGCTGGCGCGGGTCGTGGTACGGAGTGATGCCCGCCGTCGGGAAGTACTCCGCGACCGCGAACGGCTGGAGGGAGGCGGGGACCCGGGGCAGCGCGACGGGACCCAGGTCCTTCTCCAGGTGGCGCAGCAGCGCGTCGCGGACGCGCTCGTGGTGCAGGACGCGGCCGGAGACCAGGGTCCGGCTGACCGTCCCGTCCGGGCCGATGCGCAGCAGCACTCCGATGCTGGTGACTTCACCGCTGTCGTCCACCCGAACGGGCACGGCCTCGACGTACAGGATCGGCATCCGGGCCCTGGCCATCTCCAGTTCGTCCGAGGTCAGCCAGCCGGGCGTGGTTTCGGTCATGTCAGACATTGCTTGATCATACTTTCCGGGTGGGGCGCCCGCTGGAATCGCGGGCCGGGTCGGATACGGGCGGCCCGTACAGTCGGCGGGCGTTGTCGCGGCCCGTCCAGGCCGCGATCCGCAGGGCGTCGGCCAGACTCAACTCGTCGGCGTCCACGCGGTGTTGCAGGAGATCGGCGAGCCCCTGCCGGAAGCACAGGGCGCCCAGGTGGTGGAACTCGGCCACACCGTAGGCATCGGAGCTGTACAGCAGTTTGCGGAACGGGGTGATCTCCAGGGCCTCCTCCAGCACCGCCCGGCAGCGGGCCGGACCGGTGTAGTGCAGGGCGAGACCGACGTCCAGGTACACCTGCTCGAACACCGTGGCCAGGTAGGCGGCCTGGCGGTGGTACGGCCAGCAGTGCAGCAGCAGCACCGGGATCGTGCCGGCGGTCCGGTGCAGCCAGCCGGTGAGCAGTGCGGGGTCGGCCCGGTGCAGCGTCACGTCCGCGTCGCCGAAGCCGGTGTGCAGTTGCAGCGGCAGGCCCAGGTCGACGGCGGTCCACAGCAGGTGCCGCACCAGCGCCGGCTCGGTCAGCCGTCCGCCGCGCTCCAGCCAGTTCCGGGCCGCCTCCGTCACCTCGGCGTGCGCGGGACGCTCCGGATCCAGCGCGAAGCCCGTGCGGTAGGCCGCGATCGACTTCACCGCCACCACGCCCGGCCGGCGTACGGCCTCCTCGGCGGCGGCGTGCAGGACTGCCGGGTACTCGCCCGGCTCCACGCCCCGCGCGGCCACCGCCTCCGCCACCTGCTCCAGCCGTACGACCTCGCAGGCGGCGGCGCCGGCGGCCGCCGCCAGCTCGGCGGGGGTGGTGAGCGGATGCGGGGCGAAGCCGGTGTCCACGCAGAACGTCTCGGCTCCCGCCGCCTCCAGGAAGCGGCGGTTGACCTCCCGCCAGCCGAGTGCCGAGCGCCGCGCCAGGTAGTCGGCGGGCGGGGCGTGGCGGGGGAGGTCCAGCAGGGGCGCGCAGTGCCGGCGCACGGCCACGCCGACGGGGCTGTCGAAGGGCGACACGCCGGGCCAGGCCGCGCCCTCGGTGATCAGGGACTCGAACTCACCGGCGCCCAGGTCGGCCGTCACCGCGCCGTGGCAGTGATGGTCCACCAGCGGCAGCGCGGCGAGGGCCTCGTGGACCGGTCCGGGTGCGGTCATGGTCAGTACGCCCAGCGGTAGGCCGCCACCACCTGGACGGGGCCGAGCCCCTCGACGGCCGCCGCCTCGCCGAGCCGTACGGCGGTCACCGCGTCCGCGAGGACCGGTCCCAGCGCGGCCCGCAGCACCCGGTCCGCGCGGAACTCCTCGACGGCCCGCGGCAGTGACCGCGGCAGCCGCCGGACGCCCAGGGCCGCCGCCTCGTCCGGGCCGTACCGGACCGGGTCGCCGGTGATCTCGTCGGGCAGGGTGCGAGCCGACGTGATGCCGTCGAGTCCGGCGGCGATCACGCAGCCCAGGGCCAGATACGGGTTGGCGGCCAGGTCGACGGGTTTGACCTCCATGTTGGCGTCCCTGTCCTGGCGTCCCGACGTGCCGGTGACGATCCGCACGGCGGCCTCACGGGTCTCCCTTCCCCAGGCGGTGAACACCCCGGCCCACTGGGATGGCTGGAGCCGCAGGTAGCTGGCCGGGCTGGGCGCGGTCACCGCCGTCAGCCCCGGCAGGTGGGCGAGGACCCCGGCCACGAACGACTCCGCCTCGGCCGTCATGCCGTACCGGCCCTCGCCGCCGGAGTGCAGGTTCACGCCGTCGCGCCAGCAGGACAGGTGCAGGTGGCCGCCGTTGCCGACCCCCTCGGGGAGGTAGGCGGGCGCGAAGGAGACCCGCAGCCCGTGCCGCTGGGCCACCGCCCGGATGGTCTGCCGCACCAGCACGCTGCGGTCGGCCGCCGCCACCGGGTCCAGCGCGCCCACCGAGACCTCGAACTGCCCCGGCGCGTACTCGGGATGGATCTGGTCGACGTCCACGCCCTGGGCCGCGAAAGCGGCCAGCAGATCGGCGGTGTAGTCGCTCAGCTCGACCTGCCGGGCCGCGCCGTACGCCGGCCCGGAGGCCGCCGGGACGAACTCCCCGGCGGGCGCCGAGCCGAGCCCGACGGCCCACTCGATCTCGACCGCCGCCTTGAAGTCGATGCCGTGCCGGGCGGCCGCGTCCGCCACGGTCCGGCGCAGGAAGGTCCGGGCGCAGCCGGGGTGCCGTTCGCCCTCCTGCGTGATCCGGTCCACCGGCGCCCACGCCCAGCCGGGCTGGCCGGCCAGCGGGACGAGGTGGTCGAGGTCCGGGTAGAGCCTGAGGTCGCCGTCGGGGGAGCCGAGGACGTCGGTGGTGACGACGGAGTCGTCGGCGAGGAAGGTGTCGAACACCGGTGACATGCCGACCCCCCAGGCCACCGCCGCCTCCAGCCGTGCCGTCGGGATCGTCTTGACCCGGCCGATGCCCGCCGTGTCCACGTAGGCCAGGACGATGCCGTGCACGCCCTGGGAGGCCAGGTCGGCGGTGAGCGCGGCGACCCGCCTCAGGTCGCCGGGGCGTCCGCCGGGCTCGGGGTCGGCAAGAGTGGTCATGCGTCCTCCTCGACGGGCTCGGCCCCGGCCGGAGCCAGGAGACGGGTCGTGGTCAGGGTTTCACGGCCACCGCGCCGTACCGCGCCGCCACGCACCCGTCCGGTTCGGCGTGCCACCGTGAGCAGGGCACCGGCGCGGGCCCGGCCGGCCGCGGACCGTCGGGGGACGCGCTGCCATCGGCGCGGCTGCGGGCGGTGACGGGCGAGGCGGGGCCGGTGTTCCACGTATCCGCCCTTCCGACGTGCGGCTCTCCGCCGTCATTGTGCCGCCCGTTGATCGGCCTGTCCCGGGAACTGCGGAGGGTGACGGCCGGGCCACCCTCCGGCGGGCCCCGCCGCATGAGGAACACTGGACCGGTACCGCCGTCCCCGACCGGAAGCAGTCATGCCCGCCACGCCCGCCTCCCTCCTCGACACACCCTGCCCGCCCGCCGGCTCCGCCGACATCCGGCTGATCGTCACCGACATGGACGGCACCCTGCTGGACGACGCCAAGCGGATACCCGACGGCCTGTGGCCGATGCTCGCGAAACTGCGCCGCCGCGGGGTGCTGTTCAGCCCGGCGAGCGGCCGCCAGTACGCCACACTGGCCCGGCAGTTCGCCGAGGTCGCCGAGGGCATGGTGTTCATCGCGGAGAACGGCACGTACGTCGTCCGTGACGGCGTGGAGCTGAGCTCCGACCCGCTGGACCGGACCGTCGCCGGGGACCTCGCCCGGACGGTACGGCGGCTGGTCGCGGGCGGTGCCGACGTGGGCGCCGTGGTCTGCGGCAAGAGGTCGGCGTACGTCGAGCGGACCGACGAGGCGTTCCTGGCGGAGGTGCGCAAGTACTACGTCGAGCACCGGGTCGTCGAGGACGTGACCGCCGTCGAGGACGACGTGATCAAGGTGGCGCTGTTCGACTTCGGCTCCGCCGAGCACACCACCGCCCCGGCCCTGGAGGCGTTCACGGCCACCCATCGGGTCGTCGTCTCCGGCGAGCACTGGGTCGACGTCATGAACCGCACCGCCGATAAGGGTGCCGCCCTGCGCGGCCTCCAGCGCGAACTGGGCATCACGCCCGCGCAGACCATGGTGTTCGGCGACTACCTCAACGACCTGGAGATGCTCGACGCGGCCGAGTGGTCGTTCGCCATGTCCAACGCCCACCCGGAGGTGCTCCGCCGGGCCCGTCACATCGCCCCGTCCAACAACGACAACGGCGTGTTGCGGACCGTCGCTCGGATCCTGGGCGTGTGAGCGACCCCCGGGACGTGACCGACGGGCCGCGCACGGCGCCGACCGGACGGACCATGCCGCGGGACGCGGACACACTGAGGGGGATCGTGCCCAGTGGGAGGCCGTTCCGGGACGGACACCCCCCTCAGCATCGTGGCCCTCGCCCGGATCGTGCCGGACTTCGTCGTCGCGCTGCCCGGAAGGCGGTGGAGGGGTGACCGCCGGCCGGCCGCGCGGGGCGCGGCGACGGCGTCCCGGGCCGGCTGGTCAGGGCTTGCGCGCCACCCCGCCGTACAGCGAGATGGGGCCGTCGGCGGGCGCCTCGTCGGGGCGCCAGTCCGCCACCGGGACGATGCCCGGCTCCAGCAGATCCAGGCCCCGGAAGAACGTGCTCACTTCCGCGTGCGAGCGGGCCACCAGGGTCACCCCGCCCGCCGCGTAGGCGGCGATGCCCCGCCGCACGTTCTCCGGCTCGAAGTCGGCGGTCATGGTCGACAGCACCAGGGCGCTGCCCGGCGCCAGCGCCTCGACCAGCGTGCTGACCAGGCCGTGGGCCCCGTCCTCGTCGGCGACGAAGTGCAGCAGGGCGATGAGGGAGAGGGCCACCGGGCGGTCGAGGTCCAGCACGCGGGCGGCCTGTTCGAGGATGGCGTGCGGATCGCGGGCGTCGGCCTGCACGTACTCCGTCACGCCCTCGGGGGTGCCGCGCAGCAGCGCGCTCGCGTGGGCCAGCACGATGGGGTCGTTGTCGACGTAGACCACGCGGGCGTCCGGGACCACGGACTGGGCGATCTGGTGCAGGTTCGGCTCGGTCGGTATGCCGGTGCCGATGTCCAGGAACTGACGGATCCCCGTCTCGGCCGCCAGCGCCCGGGTGGCCCGGCGCATGAACGCCCGGTTGGCGCGGGCGGCTTTCGGAGCGCCCCCGTCGATCGCCGCGATCTGCCGGCCCAGTTGCTCGTCGACCGGATAGTTGTCCTTGCCGCCGAGGAACCAGTCGTACACCCGGGCCGGATGCGGCCGGCTGGTGTCGATGTCCTGGATGTCCGGCCCGGTCCCCGCCACCTGCTGCTCCCCGCGAAGTTCGGTCCCGGTGGTAGCTCCGGGACGTACGGGGAGCAGTCTGACACGATCACGCGGCGCGGCGCAGACAGTCTTCGGCCACCTGTTTGTCGAGTGCCGCCCGCACCAACGCGGCGGCCAGTGCGGCCGGTTGGGTGTTCCCGGCCAGCGCGGCCAGCTTTTCCGGGTCCTGCGGCAGGCCGAGCCGCCCGGCGCCGGCCAGCGCCTTGGCGTCGAGGTAGGGCGCGACGTCAGGCCACACCCGTTGTGCCTCGCGCAGGAAGATGTCGGCGCCGGCCGGCCCGATGCCCGGCTCTTCCTGGAGCAGGCGGCTGAGTTCGCCGACGTCGCCCTCCGCCTCCCGGTGCAGCCGGCGCAGGTCACCGCCCCAGCGCTCGGTGAGCAGCTGGGCGCCGTCGCCGAGCTGGGTGGCGGTCCGTTCGTCGTAACGGCGGTAGCCGCCCCGGCCGAGCGCGTCCACTCGCAGCTGCCAGTCGGCCTCCGCCATCCGGCGGGGGCTGTCCAGGCGGTCCTCGTGCAGGGCCTTCGCGGCGGCCACCGCGACCGATGCCCGGATCCGGGCGCTGAGCAGCAAGGACAGCACCAGGAGCCGGTACAGCGGCTGCGGGGTGTCCGTCAGGCGGATGCCCGCCTCCTCGGCGTACGTCCGCCCGTACTCGGACACCAGCTCGTGCACGACCCGTTCGTCGCGGTTCATGGCCTCAGGGCTTGAGCGGGTCGTGGCCCAGAGTCATCAGCCGGTGCCGGCGGCGGGTGTCCTCCGGCGTGCTCTCGGGCTCGGGCTCGTTCTCCATGTCGACCAGGTCACCGACCGTGTCGACGACCTGGTACATGACCCGGACGTCGGCGTCGGTGAGGTCGGTACGGCGCTTGCGCAGGATCGCGAGGACGTGCTGTCCGGTGGGCGTGCCCGCCTGTTCCGGCAGCGGTTCCGTCTCCTCGTCGGCGTCCCGGACCTTCAGCCATGCCTCGAGTTCCGCGGAGGTCATGTTCACCACGCGGTGGAAGTCCTGCCACAGCGCGTCGAGTTCCAGGGCGTCGGCCATGGGTGTCCCCTTCCGTGCTGGGTGGGCGTGCTAGCTGGCGGCGTCGTCGCGCGGATGGTTCTCGGCCTCGAACATCCAGCGCTGCTTCTCCAGGTCGGCCGTGATGGTGATCAGCAGGTCCTGGGTGACCGGGTCGGCCTTCTCGGTCGCGTCGATGCGCTCGCGCAGCCGGCCGATGGCCGCCCCCAGGGTCGACACCATCAGTTCCACCACCTCGGTGTCGCGCAGCCAGCCGTCCTTGGTGCCGGGCAGCGCGAGGGTCGCGGCGATGGTCTCCGGACGGCCGTCGGGCGGCACACCCAGCGCGGAGGCGCGCTCGGCCACCGTGTCGGAGTGGCCGCGCGCCGTGGCGACCACCTCGTCCAGCTGGAGATGGATCGACCGGAACCGCGGGCCCACGATGTTCCAGTGCGCCTGCTTGCCGATCAGCGACAGCCCGAGCAGGTCGACCAGGGTCTCCTGAAGGGCGGTCCCGGTGACGCCGAGCGCCTTCTCGGGCAGCGTGCTCTTGACCACGGTCATGATGCGCAGGTCCCCTTTCGTACAGATGTCTGCGGTCATGTCCGAAAGGGCGGGTGCCCCTGGTACCCGGGAGCAAACCGGCTGATCAGCGAGGCAGTACCGCATCCAGGAAACGGATGACCTCCGCGTGGGCCACCGCCCTGTCCGTCTCGTGGAACACCTCGTGCCGCGCCCCCGGGAGGATCCGCTCGGTCAGTCGGCCGCCGCTCAGCCGCTCCACCCCGATCCGGCTCCCGGGCAGCGGCACCAGCCGGTCGTCGTCGCCGTGCAGCCACAGCAACGGCAGCCGGCCCACGTCGCCGCCTTCCGCGACGGTCTCGAGGGTCCGGACGAACGCCTGGAGCGTCGGCCGCTTCATGGGCCCGTGCCAGACCAGCGGATCGGCGACGTACGCGGCGCCCACGGCGGGGTCCCGGGAGAGCGCGCCCGGGCTGATCGGGGTGTCCGGGATCTCCTCCAGGGCCAGCAGCCGTCCCGGCAGTTCCCAGGCGCCGATCACCGGACCGGACAGGATCAGCGCGCTCAGCTCGGGGCCGTACCGCTGGGCGTAGCGGGCCGCGATCAGGCCGCCCATGGAGTGGCCGATCAGGACCAGCGGCAGGCCGGGATGCGTGGCCCGGGCCAGATCCGCCGCCGCGTGCACGTCCGTGACCACGTCCTCGAAGTCCTCGATCACGACCCGCTCGCCGGCCGACCGGCCGTGGCCGACGTGGTCGGGCCCGTACACGGCGGCCCCGTGCCGGTTGAGCAGGGCGGCCAGCTCCTGGTACCGGCCGGCGTGCTCGCCGTACCCGTGCACCAGGAGCGCCAGCCGGCGGGGCGACGGGTGCGGCCACTCGTGTACCGCGAGGGCTCCGCGCGTGCCGTCGAGGACGTGCTCGCGGACGTGGTGCATGTCTCCTCCAACTGCCTCGGGAAGGTCCTGGAGGATCTTCCCAGTGGGCCGGTGCGAGGTCTATAGTCCAAAACTAGCAGTGCTAATTAAGAGGTGCTGTCCCGGTACCGTGCTGATCCACAGCGTCGTAGGTCAGGAGTCCCAGCCGTGCGTCCCGTCCATTTCGCGACCGCCCGCCGCACCCCCATCGGGAAGCTGCGCGGATCCCTGTCGGCCGTCCGCCCCGACGATCTGGCCGCGACCGTGATCCGCCACCTGGTGGCCGACGTCCCCGCGCTCGACCCGGCCCGGATCGACGACGTCTACTGGGGTGCCGCCAACCAGGCCGGTGAGGACAACCGCAACGTCGCCCGCATGGCCGCCCTGCTCGCCGGGCTGCCCGACTCCGTACCCGGCGCCACCGTCAACCGGCTGTGCGCCTCCGGCCTCGAAGCGGTCACCGCCGCCGCCCGGACCATCGCCGCGGGCGAGGCCGACATCGTGATCGCCGGCGGTTCCGAGTCGATGAGCCGTGCGCCCTTCGTCCTGCCCCGCCCCGACGAGGCCCTCCCGCAGCGCATCGAGACCTACGACACCCGGCTCGGCTGGCGGCTGGTCAATCCCGCGATGAAGGAGCTGCACGGGCTGCTCGCCATGGGCGAGACCGCCGAGGAGGTCGCCGAGCGGTACGACGTCTCCCGCGAGCGGCAGGACGAGTTCGCGCTGCGCAGCCACCAACTGGCCGCCGCCGCACGCAAGAACGGCCACTTCGACGATGAACTGCTGCCCGTGACCCGCCCGGACGGCAGCACGGTCGAGCAGGACGAGTGCGTCCGCGAGGACACCTCACTGGAGAAGCTCTCCAGGCTGAAGCCGGTCTTCCGCCCGGGCGGCACGGTCACCGCGGGCAACGCCTCGCCCATGAACGACGGCGCCGCCGGCCTGCTCCTGGTCAGCGAAGAGGCCCTGAACGAGCTGGGCCTGGAGTCCCTCGGCCGGTACGTCGCGGGCGCCTCCGCCGGCGTCCATCCCGATGTGATGGGGCTCGGCCCGGTCCCCGCCACCCGCAAGGCGCTGGCCCGGGCCGGCTGGGAGACGGGCGACCTGCGGGAGGCCGAGTTCAACGAGGCGTTCGCCGCGCAGGCGCTCGCGTGCGTCGACCAGCTCGGCATCGACCCGGACCTGGTCAACCCCACCGGCGGCGCCATCGCCCTCGGTCACCCCCTCGGCTGCTCGGGCGCCCGCATCCTCACCACCCTGCTGCACCGGATGCGGCGCACGGGCGCGGAGCGCGGGCTCGCGACCATGTGCGTGGGGGTGGGCCAGGGGACGGCGGTGCTGGTCGAGCGCCATTGAGGCTTCTTCGACGGGGGCTCCCCACGAGGGGATCAGGTACCACGAGCCGCAGCAAGGAAACGGAGCAGCACTCCATGGCAACCCTGTCCGTCGCCGCCATCCTCGCCGAGAACGCCCGGCGCCGCCCCGGCAAGACCGCCCTCGTCGAAGGCGACCTGCGGCTCACCTTCGCCGAGGTGTGGCAGCGCGCGCTGGCCCGGGCGGGCGCGCTCACCGCCCTCGGCGTACGGCCCGGAGACCGGATCGCCCTCATGGCCCCCAACACGGCCGAGTTCCCCCTCGCCTACTTCGCGATCACCGCGGCGGGCGGAGTGGTCGTCCCCGTGCACCTGCTGCTGTCGGCCGGCGAGGTCGAGCACGTGCTCAAGGACAGCGGAGCGGTCCTGCTGCTCGTCCACCCGGCGCAGGCGGAGACCGGACGGGCCGCCGCCGACGCGCTGGGCGTCCCCGCCGTCACCCTGGGCGAGGAGTTCGGCACCCTCGCGGCGGACGCCGTGCCCCCGTCCTCGTACGTCACCCGGGCCGCCGACGACCCGGCGGTGATCTTCTACACCAGCGGTACGACCGGCGTCCCCAAGGGCGCCGTCCTCAGCCACTTCAACCTGGTGATGAACGCCACCGTCAACGCCTTCGACGCCAACGACATCCGCGCCGACGACGTCGCCCTCGGCGCGCTGCCGCTGTTCCACGCCTTCGGCCAGACGGTGTCGCTCCACTCCACCTGGCGGGCCGGCGCCACGCTCGTGCTGCTGCCCCGCTTCGACGCGGCCCGCGCCATCGAACTCATGGTGCGGGAGGGCGTGAACACCTTCCACGGCGTGCCGACCATGTTCGTCGCCCTCGCCGCGGCGGCCGCCGACGCCGGCCGGCTCCCCGCGTTGCGCGTGTGCATCTCCGGCGGGGCCTCGCTCCCGGTCGCCGTACTGGAGCGGTTCGAGGCCGCGTTCGGGGCGAAGATCTACGAGGGGTACGGGCTGTCGGAGACCTCGCCGACCGCGGCCGTCAACCAGCCGGTCTTCGGCACGAAGGCCGGCACGATCGGCCACCCGCTGTGGGGCATCGACGTGGAGATCGCCCGCGCCGAACTGGAGGGCCGGATCGAGCTGCTGCCACCCGGCGAGCTGGGCGAGGTCGTCGTCCGGGGCCACAACGTCTTCTCCGGCTACCTCGGCCGCCCCGAGGCCACCGCCGAGGCCCTGGTGGACGGCTGGTTCCGCACCGGCGACCTCGGCACCAAGGACGACGAGGGGTTCCTGCGGATCGTCGACCGCAAGAAGGACGTCATCATCCGCGGCGGCTACAACGTCTACCCGCGGGAGGTCGAGGAGATCCTGATGCGCCACCCCGCGATCGCCCAGGTCGCCGTCATCGGCCTGCCCGACGAGCTGCACGGCGAGGAGGTGTGCGCCGTCGTGGTCCCGGCGCCGGGCAGCGCCCCTGACGCCGCCGCCATCACCGAGTGGTCCAAGGAACACCTCGGCCGGCACAAGTACCCCCGGCGCGTGGAGTTCACCGACGCGATGCCGCTGGGCCCCAGCATGAAGGTGCTGAAGCGGGAACTCCGGGCGCGGTACGCGGACCGGTCGTAACGGCCGGTGGGAATCACCTGGCGAGGGCGGGGATGGCCCGGCGAGGGCCGGGATCACCCGTCGAGGACGGGATCGCCTGGCGAGGGCGGAGATCACTGGGCGAGACGGTCCTTACCCCGGGGCTTGTCCGACATAACATCGGTTCCCGCATGAACACGATGACACTCTGGCACCTGTCCGACTGGGAGTTCGCCGCGCTCGCCTTCGCGGCCCTGCTCGTGGGCTTCTCCAAGACCGCGGTCAGCGGGGCCAACACGGTCAGCCTCGCGATCTTCGCGGCGGTGCTGCCCGCCCGCGCCTCCACCGGCGTCCTGCTGCCCGTCCTGATCGCCGGCGACGTGCTCGCCGTCCTCACCTACCGGCGGCACGCGCACTGGCCCACGTTGTGGCGGCTGTTCCCGGCGGTGGCGGTGGGCGTGGTGGCCGGCACCCTGTTCCTGATGTGGGCCGACGACGGGATCGTCCGCACCTCGATCGGCGCGATCCTGCTGCTGATGGCCGGGGTGACGGTGTGGCGCCGACGGACGACCGAGGCCCGCGAGGCATCCGCCTCTGAGGCGGGCGAGGCGTCTGAGGCATCAAGGGCCTGTGAGGCATCCGGGGCCTGTGAGGCGTCCGGTGAGGCTTCCGGGGCCGGTGAGGTCGCTGAGACGACCGAGGTCCGCGAGGCGTCCAAGGCGTCCGAGGCCCGCGAGACGCCGGACGCGGTGACGACCCGGCCGGGCCGGATGAAGGCCCGCTCGTACGGCGTGCTCGGCGGGTTCACGACGATGGTCGCCAACGCGGGCGGGCCGGTGATGTCCCTGTATCTGCTGTCCGCGGGCTTCCGGAAACTCGGCTTCCTCGGCACCTCCGCGTTCTTCTTCCTCATCGTGAACGTCTCGAAGGTGCCGTTCAGCGTCGGCCTGGGCCTGATCGACGGACACTCGCTGCTCCTTGACGCCGCGCTCGCGGTGTTCGTCGTGCCCGGTGCGTTGTTCGGCAAGTGGGCTGTGAACAGGATCAACCAACGACTCTTCGAGCAACTCGTCATCGCCGCCACGATCGTGGGCGGCGTACAGCTGCTCCTGCGTTAGCGGGATGCGGCTGCTATCGCGTCAGCCCCAGCAGTGCCGGGACGTCCGCGAAGGATTCCACGACGTGGTCCGGGGTGCCGCTGGCGTCCTCGTGGGTCTGCGGCTGGTACTTGCCCGTCTTCACCAGCACCCCCGTGACCCCGGCCCGCTGCGCCGCCAGCACGTCGGACTCGATGTCGTCGCCGACCATCAGCGCGTGCTCCGCGCCCACTCCCAGCCGGGCCAGCGCGGCCTCGAAGAACGCCCGGGACGGTTTGCCCGTGACTTCGGCCTCCACCCGCGCGGCCCGCTCCAGCCCCACGAGGAAGGCTCCGGAGTCCAGTTGCAGCCCCTCGCCGGTCCGCCAGTACAGGTTGCGGTGCATGGCGACCAGCCGCGCACCCCGCTGCAGCTCACCGAAGACCCGGTTGAGCGCCGCGTAGTCGAATTCGGGCCCGGCCCCGCCGACCACGACCACGTCGGCACCCTCCTCGACCAGGGTGAGGTCGCCCAGATCCGCCGCGACGTCCCCGCTGTTGAGCAGCGCGCAGCGGGCACCCGGGAAGCGCTCGGCGAGATGGGCGGCGGTGACGACGGGCGCGGTCAGCACGTCCTGCGGGCCCACCTCGAAACCGGCCCCGGACAGCGTCTCGGCGATCGACGCCCGGGTCCGGGAGGTCGTGTTGGTCACCAGGGCCACGCCCAGCCCGGCCGCACGGAGGGCGCGCAGCGCCGCCACCGCACCGGGCAGCGGCTTCCAGGGCACGGTGAGGACCCCGTCGATGTCGATCAGGACGGCACGCACGGACGCCATGGACTGCATGGCCCGACCGTAGCGACCCGGACACCGGACCGGCCCGCACGACCTCGTACCCTCACCCCTATGCCCGCGCACGTACTGATCCTCGGCGGTACCACCGAGGCCCGCCGCCTCGCCGCCGACCTCGCCGCCCGGCCCGGGATCCGGGTCACCACCTCCCTGGCCGGCCGGGTCGCGCGGCCGGGAGCGGTCGCGGGCGAGGTACGGATCGGCGGCTTCGGCGGCGCCCAGGGCCTGGCCGACTGGCTGCGCACGCACCACGTGGACGCCCTGGTCGACGCCACCCACCCCTTCGCCGAGGACATCACGGCCAACGCGGTCCTCGCGGCGGCGGCCGGCGGAGTGCCGACGGTGGTGCTGCGCCGCCCCGGCTGGCAGCCGGGCCCCGGCGACCGCTGGTACGACGTCCCCTCCCTGGCCGCGGCGGCCGAGGCACTGCCCGGCCTCGGCCGCCGCGTGTTCCTCAGCACCGGACGTCTGGGCCTCGCCGCGTTCGCCCACCTGGCGGACCTGCACTTCGTCGTACGGTCGGTCGACCCGCCCGAGCCGCCCATGCCGCCGCAGACCGAACTGGTCCTCGCGCGCGGTCCGTTCACGGTCGCCGACGAGACGCAGCTGCTGCGCGCCCACCGCGTCGGCGTGCTGGTGACCAAGGACAGCGGAGGCGAGGCCACGGCCGCGAAACTGACCGCCGCGCGGAATCTCCACCTGCCCGTCGTCGTCGTACGCCGCCCTCCGCTGCCGCCGGACGCGGCGGCGGTGCCAGACGTAGCGGGCGTACTGCGATGGCTGGGCCTCAGCCCGGCGTAGCAGCCGTACCGCGATGGCCGGCCTCGGCCCGGTGCAGCGGGCGTACCGCGATGACTGGGCCCCTCAGCCCCGTGTAGCAGGCGTACCGCGTTGGCTGACCCTCAGCCCGGCGCGCGGACCGACTCCCGGAGCCGGTCGACGGTGCGCAGCACCTCGTCCCGGTTCTTCGCGCTCTTGACCCAGGCCGGCGCGGACATAGCAGCAGACCGCAGCCGTCCCCGGCTTCCCGCGCAGCGGCCCGTCGGACTTCCAACGAGGGGTGTTCGGTGCAGCGGGCCGCCGGGGTTCCAAGGAGGTCTTTGCGCAGCGGACCCCGGGCTTCGGAGGTCTTTGCGCAGCGGACCCCGGGCTTCCAGAGGGGTCTCCCCGCAGCGGCCCGTCAGGCGTCCCCGGGATTCCTGCGCAGCAGATACGTGTCCATGATCCAGCCCTTGCGCTCCCGTGCCTCGGCCCGCAGTCGCTCGATGCGCGGACCGGCCTCCGCGATCGGCCCGGAGACGAGGATCTCGTCCGGCGTGCCTATGTAGGCGCCCCAGTAGATGTCCATGTCCTCCTCGGCGTACCGCCGGAAGGACTGGTGGGCGTCCAGCATCACGACCACGTCGTCCACCCCCTCCGGGAAACCCTCGGCCAGTCGCCGCCCGGTGGTGATCTGCACCGGACGCGCCACCCGGTTCAGACCCGTGCGGTGCCGGGCGACCAGCGCGGAGACACTGCTGATGCCGGGCACCACGTCGTAGGTGAACGACACCGTGCCCCGCTCCAGCACTTCCTCCAGGACGCCCAGCGTGCTGTCGTACAGCGCGGGGTCCCCCCATACCAGGAAGGCGCCGGTGCCGTCCTCGTCCAGCTCCTCCGCGATCAGCCGCTCATAGATCGCGGCGCGGGCGCTGCGCCAGTCGCCGACGGCCGGCGAGTAGGCAGTCCCGCCCGCCTTCCGGTCCCGCTCCGGGTCCCGCGCCTCCACCACCCGGTACGACCCCTGGGGCAGATGTGCGTCCAGGATGTCCCGGCGGAGCTGGGTGAGGTCGCTCTTCACCTCGCCCTTGCCGAGCAGGAAGAACACGTCCGTGCCCCGCAGCGCCTTGACCGCCTGCAGGGTGAGCTGGTCGGGGTCGCCCGCGCCGATACCGATGACATGAATCTTTCGCACGCCCCGAGTCTGCCGTACGCCACTGACAGCGTCTCCACCGCCTCCACACACCCAGCGACGACACCCGGCCACCCTCCCGCACAGGACTCACAATGACACCCGGCCACCCTCCCGCAAACGGCCCACGACGGTGCCCGGTCTCGGTCCCGCGCACGGTCCGGTGACGGTGCCCGGTCACGGTCCGGCGACGGCGCCCGGCCGTGCCCGCCGGCCGCCCGGGGAAGGCGCACCCGGTCAGGGGCCCAGCCGGGGGGCCTCGGTCCGGGCGTCCACCGGGGCCGGGTCGTGTTCCACGCGTCCCGCCAGCTCCCGTGCCCACCGGGTGAGGCCGGGCAGATCCAGGCCGTACGGCCGGTCCTCGCCCCGCTCGCTCTGCCACTCCTCGACCGCGCCCGCGCCCCGCCGCAGCAGCCGCGCCCCGCCGGCGGTGTTCCCGCGGGCCGCGTGGGTGAGCCCCACCGCGAGCTGCGCCAGCCCCCGCCACAGCGCCCGCTCGTCCCGCGGCCCCGATTTCCAGGCGTCCTCGAACACCTCGTGCGCGTGGAACGGCCGTCCCGCCACCAGCAGCGCCTGCGCCTCCGCGACCGTCTCCCGTGGCGCGCGCAGCACCCCCTCCGGCTGCCGGGGGACGCCCTCGGTGCCGTACGGCAGCGGGCGCCCCAGCCCGTCCCGGGGCCGCGCGTTGCGGGCCCGCCCGGCCTCGTCCCGGTCCCTGGCATCCGATGCGCCCGCGTTCGTCATACCGCCGATTGTCCCTCGCCCCGTCCGGGCCTCCTTCGGCACACCCCCCCGGCGTGGGGTAAAGTTCTGTCCGCACGATCACGCGGACCACCGCGGGTGAGCGCAACGGGACGTGGCGCAGCTTGGTAGCGCACTTGACTGGGGGTCAAGGGGTCGCAGGTTCAAATCCTGTCGTCCCGACTTGCGAGAACGCAGGTCGAGGGCCGTACCGGAGGTTTCCGGTGCGGCCCTTCGCTCATGTCCGGGCCCGTGTGGTCAGCCCCGTTCGACGCTGACGCTCACCTCGCTGCCCGGGGTGGCCAGGACCCACGCTCGGCCGGGGGAGTGGCGCAGGACGTGGGCGGTGTCGGCGGCCGTGATCCGCCAGGTGCCCGGTGGCAGGGACAGGATGGTGACCCGGGAGCCGTGGGGTGCCGCGCGGTAGGTCAGCCGGTACACGCCGGACCCGGCGTCGTACGACGCGGAGCGGACCGTGCCCGCCACGCTCTGCGCGTACGGCTCGACGGTCAGCTCCTTGTTGGTGCGCAAGGCGCCGGTGTCGTCGACCGCGCAGTAGCCGCCGCCATAGCACCACACATAGCCCGCCCAGCCGGAGGTGTAGCGGCCCAGGGAGGCCATCGCGTCCCGGTAGAAGCGGTTCATGTAGGGCAGCGCGTTGTTCAGCGGACCCCACTCGCCGACCACGACCGGCACCCGGTACCGCTTCGGGTACGCGGTGACGGCCCGCTCGTACGCCTCGATCCAGCCGGCCCCGGGATCGTAGTCGCCGCCCGCCTCCATGGCGGTGTTGTAGAAGTGCGGCGCGTACACGACCCGGGGATCGTCGACGCGGCCGAGGCCGGTCGGTACGCCCTCGCCCACGATCGGGGTCGGTTCGACGAACACCCAGGCGTCCCGGTCGGCCGGACGGACCGCGTCGGCCAGGCGGTTGTACATCGGGGTGAGCTGCTCGCGTTCGATCCTGCGCGCGGCCGTCGCCAGATCCTCCCCGGGACGCGTCTCGCCCATGGGCTCGTTGACGAGGTCGTAGCCGAGCACGGCCGGGTGGTGGGCGAAGCGGGTGGCGAGCGTGCGCCACATCCCCGCCTGGGCGCGGCGGAGGTCCGCGTCCTCGTACAGGTGGGTGAAGGCGCGCTGCACGGCGGGCTCGAAGTACTCGGCGAACCAGTCGTCGGGATGCGCGGTGAAGGGGAGTCCGTCGGTCCTGGTCGCCCACTCGGGTATACCGCGGTGGCCGAAGGCGGGTCCGAAGACGTCCTGGTGGGCGTCGATCACCACCTGCACGTCGTAGCGCTCGGCCCAGTCCAGGATGCGCTCGATCTTTCGCAGGTAACTGCGGCTGTACTGACCGGGCTTCGGTTCCAGGTCGTCCCAGAAGACCAGCAGCCGGGCGAAGTCGAAGCCCTTGGCCCGCAGGTCGCGCAGGTGGCGCTCGGTGATGCCGGTGAGGGCTTCCTCGCCGCGGTGTGTCTTGTCCTCGATGTTCCAGCCGTGCAGGGTGAGGACCCGCCCGTGCCGGTCGGTGAGCCGGGGCAGGTCCTGCCCGGTCTCCTCGGCGTGGGCGGTGGCGGGGGCAAGCAGCGCGGCGAGTGCCGCGCCCGCCGTGAGAATCGCTCGCAGCACAGGGAACCTCCGGGCCGGCGGTGTTCTGGTGCCGCGCATCCCATCAGCAGCCGCACGACTTCTCAAGGGCCTTGACTTCGCGTGCACTTCAGCATGAAGACTCCCGTGCCATCAGCCATGTACGGGAGGACCAATGAAGTACCGCACGATCGGCACGGACCCCGCCACCCGTCGGCAGGTGAGCGTGCTCGCACTCGGCGCGATGCTGTTCGGGTCGCGTACGGACGAGAAGACCTCCTTCGCCGTCCTCGACCGCTACGTCGAGGCCGGCGGGAACTTCGTCGACACCTCCGACAACTACGCCTTCTGGGAGGACGGGAGTCAGGGCGGCCAGAGCGAGGAACTGCTGGGCCGGTGGCGGCGCAGCCGAGGCGTCGGCGACGAGGTCGTCATCGCCACCAAGCTCGGCGCCCGCCCGCTCGCTCCCGGGACCGGCTACACCGACAACGCCGAGGGCCTGTCCGCGAAGGTGGTCCGGGAGGCGGCCGACCGCAGCCGGGAACGGCTCGGCGTGGACCGGCTGGATCTGCTGTACGCGCACATCGAGGATCCCGCCGTCCCGCTCCAGGAGACGGTGGAGGGCTTCGCCGCGCTCGTCGCCGAGGGCACCGTGGGCCTGCTCGGCGTCAGCAACCACGCCGTGTGGCGGGTGGAACGGGCACGCGCCCTCGCGGCGGCCGCCGGCCTGCCCGGTTACGACGTGCTCCAGTACCAGCACAGCTACCTGCGCCCGCGCACCGACGTGCCCAGCGAGCTGTTCCCGGACGGCAGCCTCGGTGGCACCGACGCCCAGCTCCGCAGCTATCTGCGCGCGGAACCGGAGCTGACCCTGGTCGCCTACTCACCGCTGCTGGCCGGCGCCTACACCCGCGCCGACAAGCCGCTGCCGCCGGACTACGACCACGCCGGCACCCCCGCCCGGCTCGCGGTGCTGCGCGAGGTGGTCCGGGAGACGGGGGCGACCGCCAACCAGGTCGTGCTCGCCTGGCAACTGGGCAGCGGGCTGCCCGTGATACCGCTCGCCGGTGCCTCCTCAGTGGCCCAGCTCGACGAGAATCTCGCCGCCGTCGACCTGGAACTCACCGAGGAGCAGCGAGCCCGGCTGGACGCGGCCCACTGACCTGGGTGGTCGATGAGGAACCAGTGGTCCGCGCACGGCCCTCAGCCCTTGTTGGAGCCCAGCGTCAGGCCGCTGACGAACTGGCGCTGGAGCGCGAAGTAGACGACCAGGGTCGGGATCGCGGTCAGCAGGGAGCCCGCGGCGACCAGGTTGGGGTCGGTGAAGTACTGGCCGGAGAGGTTGTTCAGGGCTGAGGTGATCGGCATGTTCTCGCCGGTCGAGATCAGCACCAGCGCCCAGAAGAAGTCGTTGTAGATCCAGATGGACAGCAGGGTCGCCAGGGCCGCCATCGCCGGCTTGCACAGCGGCAGGGTGATCTGCCAGTACAACCGCCAGACCGAGGCGCCGTCGACCAGCGCGGCCTCGGTCAGCTCGTGCGGCAGCGAGCGCATGTAGTTGCTCAGCACGAACGCGCAGAAGCCGGACTGGAACGCCACATGGATGAGGACGAGGCCCAGCGCGGAGTCGTAGAGCTTGCCGCTCGCGGTGATGCCCGGCAGGTCGGTGAGCAGGTACAGCCGGTACAGCGGGGTGATGATGACCTGCTGGGGGAGCAGGTTGCCGGCCGTGAACACCAGCAGCAGCGCGAGGTTGAGACGGAAGTCGAACCGGCTGACGTAGAAGGCGACACAGGAGGACAGGAACAGCGTCAGCAGCACGGCCGGGATCGCGATCACCAGCGTGTTGCCGAAGTAGTGCAGCATGTCCGACTGCTGGAACGCGTTCTTGAAGTTGTCGAAGTTCAGCGTGTCCGGCCAGGAGACGTAGCCCTTGTCGCTGGTCTCGCTGTACGGGCGCAGGGCCGAGAAGACCGCCCAGAGCAGCGGCGCCAGCCAGGCCAGGGCGGTGCCCGCGAGGAAGACGTGCAGCAGGACCCGGGCGGGGCGGACCGGGGCGCGCCGCTTGAGTGCGAGAGTGGGGCCGCTCATGCGCGCCGCTCCTTCCGGAAGGTGGCGATCAGATAGGGGATGATCACCGCGAGGGAGATCACCAGCAGGACGACGGCGATGGCGGAGCCGTACCCGATGCGGCTGGACTCGCCGATGATGTTGTTGGTGACCAGGATCGACAGCAACTCGGTGCCCTGGGCTCCCTTGTTGAAGACGAAGACCAGGTCGAAGGCGCGCAGTGCCTCGATGATGGTGACGACGAGGACGACCGTGTTGGTCGGGCGCAGGGTCGGGAAGATGACGTGCCGGAACGTCTGCCACTCGTTCGCGCCGTCCAGCGCGGACGCCTCCCTGAGCGAGGGGTCGACGCTCTTCAGACCGGCCAGGTACAGGATCATCATGTAGCCGGCGTGTCGCCAGGACGCGGCGACGAGGACGGCCCACAGGTTGAGGTCGGGGTCGCCGATCCAGTCGATGTAGTGACCGGGTTCGTTGGCGCCGATGATGCTGTTGATCAAGCCCGTGTCGGGGTTGTAGACCAGCTGCCAGACGAAGCCGATGCACGCCATCGAGATGACGACGGGCAGGAAGAACGCGGTCTGGTAGACCCGCGTGAACCGGATCCGCTTGTCCAGCTGGACGGCGAGGAACAGGCCGAACGGCGTCGGGATCACGATCAGCGCCAGGAACCAGATGACGTTGTGCTGGACGGCCGGCCAGAACTGCGGGTTGTCGTTGAAGAGTTGCTCGAAGTTGTCCAGGCCGACCCATCTGATCGAGTCGAACCCGATGCCGTCCCAGGTGGTGAAGGCGAGGAAGATCGAGGCGATGGCGGTGACCCAGACCAGGATCACATGCAGGACCGTGGGCACGCCCGCCATCGCGGCGAGCGTGAACCGGTCACGGCGGGTCAGCAGGCGCCGGTGGCCGTGCGTGTCCCGCTTCTTCCCGGGCGCGGTCCCCGGCGTCGGCACGGCAGCCGCCGCCGGGGACTTCGTCGTCGTGTCGGTGGTCATCGGGTCGCTCACGAGGACGCGAAGATCGTCTTCTTCTGGCGCTCGATGGACGACAACAGGCTGTCCACGCCCTTGGGGTTCTGGAGGAACTTCTGCAGGCCGGGCTGCATCACCGTGGCGGTGAAGTCGGGGCGGCTGTCCCGGTCCATGAACTGGGTGAGGCTCTTGGCGCCGCCGATCATCTCGAACGCCTTCTTCTGCAGCGTTGAGTACGAGGTGGTGGCGGCCTTGTCGGAGGCGGCCACCACACTCGGATCGCTCTTGAGGTACAGCTCCTCGGCCGCCGGACCGCCCAGGTATTCCAGGAGCTTGACGACGCCCGCGTGGTTCTTGGGGGACCTGCTGACCATGAATCCGTCGGTCGGCGCCTCGACCGTGTCCTGGCCGTACGCGGAGTTCATCTCCGGGAAGGCGAAGAAGTCGAGGTCGTCCAGGTCGGCCTTGTCGGTGAACTGCTGAGCCACGAAGGAGCCCAGGAGGTACATGCCGGCCTTCTTCGACACCAGGGTCTGCGCGGCGTCCTGCCAGGTACGGCCCATGAAGCCGTCCTGGTGGTAGGGGAGGATCTCGGCCCAGTGGTCGAAGACGTCCTTCACCTTGGCGTCGGTCCAGGACGCCTTGCCCGCCATCAGCTCCACGTGGAAGTCGTAGCCGTTGAGGCGGAAGTTGATCTGGTCGAACGTGCCCATCGCGGGCCAGGCGTCCTTGTCGCCGAAGGCCAGCGGAACCAGGCCGTCCCTCTTCATCCGCTTCAGCAGGGCGACGAAGTCGTCCCAGGTGGCGGGAGTCTCGTAACCGTGCTGCTGGAAGACGCTCTTGCGGTAGAAGACCGCCCAGGGATACGTCGTCAGCGGCACGAAGTAGTACTTGCCGTCCTCGCCCTTGCTGAGCTTTTTCATCGCCTCGGGGAAGTGGTCCCCGATCTTCGCCCAGACGTCGTCGATCGGCGTGGCCAGCTTCTTCGCCGCGAAGAACTGCATGCGGTAACCGGCGAACCAGTGGAACACGTCGTCCGGAGTGCCCTGGAGATACGAGTTGATCTGCTCCTGGAAGGTGTTGTGGTCCTTCGTGTTCACGTCGACGGTGAGGCCGGACCGTTTCTTGAAGTCCGCGTAGACGCTCTCGAACGCCTTCTTCGGCACCGCGTCCGAGGCGTTGGAGCCGACGGTGACGGTCTTCGGGTCGGAGCCGGAACCGCTGCCTCCGCAGGCGGACAGCAGGGGTATGCCGGCCCCGGCGAGCAGAGCGGCACCGCCCGCTCCACTCAGCAGGGAACGCCGGCTGGGACCCGGGACGGACAGGCCGGAGGGGGACAGGCGCATGGCGGCTCCTGAGGAATACAGGGTTCGGCCAAGGGGATGAGTTGATCAGCGAAAGGTCTTCGAAACCGCTCAGAAACCAACTCGACCGAACATCGTGGGCGTAATAACAGCCCCATGTCCGCTCATGAGTCAATAGCTCCGGTCGCACTCGGGGGTCTCTTGCCCGAAACGTAATCGTCATCGTCACCTGCGCTGTTGAGGCGGGCGCACGCAGCAGCCCCCGCTGCCCTGACGGGCGGCGGGGGCTGTGCGAAACAGGTGGTTCCGTTTCAGGTTCTGACCAGCAGCTGGAACGCGAAGGCATAGCGGGACGCCCGGTACACATGGCTGCCGTACTCCACCGGCCGGCCGGCGTGGTCGTACGCGGTGCGCCGCATCGTGAGCAGGGCCGCGCCCTCCCGCTCGTCCAGCAGGGCGGCCTCCTCGGCGCCGGCGCCGCGCGCGCCGATGGACTGCCGGGCGCTGTGCAGGGTGATCCCGGCGGAGCGCAGCATCCGGTACAGGCCCGTCGACTCCAGCCGCTCGGTGTCGGGTTCGAGCAGGGAGGCGGGCAGGTGGTTGCGCAGGAACGCCACCGGCAGGCCGTGTGTGCGGCGCAGCCGCTCCAGCACGGTGACCTCGGCGCCCTCCGGAAGGCCGAGCGCGGCGGCGACGTCGGCGGGCGCCGGTATCCGCTCGTTGCGCAGCACCCGGGTGGTGGGGCCCTGTCCGGCCGACTCCAGGTCGTCGTAGAGGCTGCTGAGTTCCAGTGGGCGCCTGACCTGGCTGTGCGCGACCTGCGTGCCGACCCCGCGCCGGCGCACCAGCAGTCCCTTGTCGACGAGGGACCGGATCGCCTGGCGGACGGTCGGCCGGGACAGGCGGAGCCGGGCGGACAGGTCGACCTCGTTGCCGAGGAGGTCCCCGGGGATCAGCGCCCCCCGCTCGATGGCGGCCTCAAGCTGCCGGGCGAGCTGGTGGTACAGCGGCACCGGGCTCCTGCGGTCCAGGGTGAAGGCCACGGCGTCGAGGGGGGTGATCGCCCGGTGCCGTTCGCTGCGGGGTGCGGTGTACTGGGCTCATGCCTCTCAGGTGTAGGGCCGGGGAGGTGAGGTGTCAATGATTTGTACTTACATTCGGACCACCTTGTGAAATGATGTCTTAACAAAGTATTGACAGCGGGCCCGACAGAGGCTTGTATCCCGTCCCAACGCATCCGCGTCCCTTGCCCCGTCGCACGCACAGTGAGGTGCAGGAAAGATGGACCGCTCTTCTCGCCCCCGCTCCCGCAGAATGGCCCCCCTCGTGGCCGTGGCCGCTGCGGCAGCCCTCACCCTGGCCGGCTGCTCCAGCAGTCACGGCGGCAAGAAGGCAGAGGAGGAAGCGGCGAACGCCGCCGCGGGCAAGGCCGACACGCCCCGCATGACCGTCGCGCTGGTCACCCACCAGGCGCCCGGCGACACCTTCTGGGACACCGTCCGCAAGGGCGCGGAGGCCGCGGCGGCCAAGGACAACGTCAAGCTCGTCTACTCCGCCGACCCGAACGCGGGCAACCAGGCCAACCTCGTGCAGAACGCGGTCGACCAGAAGGTGGACGGCATCGCGCTCACCCTGGCCAAGCCCGACGCGATGAAGGGCGTCCTGGCGAAGGCGGAGAAGGCCGGCATACCGGTGGTCGGTCTCAACTCGGGGGTGAGCGACTGGAAGAAGCTCGGCCTGCTGGAGTTCTTCGGGCAGGACGAGAGCGTGGCGGGCGAGGCGTTCGGCGACAAGCTCAACACCACCGGCGCGAAGAAGATCGTCTGCGTGGTCCAGGAACAGGGCAACGTGGGCCTCACCCAGCGCTGCGACGGCGTGCAGAAGACCTTCAAGGGCGCCACCGAGACCCTGTACGTGAACGGCACCGACATGCCGTCGGTGAGGTCGACGATCACGGCGAAGCTGAAGCAGGACCAGTCCGTCGACACCGTCGTCACCCTCGGCGCGCCCTTCGCCCTGACCGCGGTCCAGTCGGCGGACGACGCGGGCAGCAAGGCCAAGGTGGCCACCTTCGACCTCAACAAGGAACTGGTCAAGGCGGTGCAGAACGGCTCCATCGAGTTCGCCGTCGATCAGCAGCCCTATCTGCAGGGTTACCTGGCGGTCGACTCCCTGTGGCTGTACAAGAACAACGGCAACTACAGCGGCGGCGGCGAGCAGTCCGTGCTCACCGGACCGGCCTTCGTCGACAAGTCCAACGTCGACAAGGTCGCCGAGTTCGCCGCGAAGGGCACCCGGTGATGAGCATGCCCCAGCAGGCTCAGCCGGCGGTGGACCGGCCGCCGGCGTCCGGCCCGAAGCAGACCGACGGCCGCACCGCCCGCCGCCCGCTGCCCCTGCGGCTGCTGGCGAGGCCCGAGGTGGGCGTCTTCCTCGGTGCCGTCGCCGTCCTGGTGTTCTTCCTGATCACGGCGCCGCCGGTGCGTGACGGCAGCTCGATGGCGAACATCCTGTACCAGTCGTCGACGATCGGGATCATGGCACTGCCGGTGGCCCTGCTGATGATCGGCGGGGAGTTCGACCTGTCCTCCGGCGTCGCGGTGATCTCCTCGGCGCTCACCGCGAGCATGCTCAGCTACCAGCTGACCCTGAACGTGTGGACCGGGGTGATCGTCGCCCTGATCGTGTCCCTGGCGATCGGCGCGTTCAACGGCTGGATGGTGGTCAAGACCGGGCTGCCCAGCTTCCTGGTCACCCTGGGCACCTTCCTGATCCTCCAGGGCGCCAACCTCGCCGTGACCAAACTGGTCACCGGCAACGTCGCCACCGACGACATCAGCGACATGGACGGCTTCGACCAGGCCAAGAAGATCTTCGCCTCCTCCTTCGACGTGGGCGGGGTCCAGGTGAAGATCACCGTGGTCTGGTGGCTGGTCTTCGCCGCCCTGGCCACCTGGGTGCTGCTGCGCACCAAGTACGGCAACTGGATCTTCGCCGTCGGCGGCAACAAGGACAGCGCCCGCGCGGTCGGCGTCCCGGTGACCTTCACCAAGATCTCGCTGTTCATGCTGGTCGGGTTCGGCGCCTGGTTCGTCGGCATGCACAACCTGTTCTCGTTCAACACCGTGCAGTCCGGCGAGGGCGTCGGACAGGAGCTGATCTACATCGCGGCGGCCGTCATCGGCGGCTGTCTGCTCACCGGCGGTTACGGCTCGGCGATCGGCCCGGTCTTCGGCGCGTTCATGTTCGGCATGGTGCAGCAGGGCATCGTCTACGCCGGCTGGAACCCCGACTGGTTCAAGGCATTCCTCGGCGTGATGCTCCTCGGCGCCGTCCTGATCAATCTGTGGGTCAGCCGCGCGGCGACCCGGAGGTGACCCATGACTGACAACACAGCCGGAACCCACGGCGCCGTCCTGAAGGACACACCCGCCCAGGACGGGACCCTGGTCGAACTGCGCGGCGCCGGCAAGTCCTACGGCAACATCCGCGCCCTGCACGGCGTCGATCTCACGGTCCAGGCCGGCCGGGTCACCTGCGTGCTCGGCGACAACGGCGCCGGCAAGTCCACCCTCATCAAAATCATCTCGGGGCTGCACCAGCACACCGAGGGCGAGTTCCTCGTCGACGGACAGCCGGTACGCTTCTCCACACCACGCGAGGCCCTCGACCGCGGTATCGCCACCGTCTACCAGGACCTTGCCACCGTCCCGCTGATGCCGGTGTGGCGCAACTTCTTCCTCGGCTCGGAGATGACCCGGGGGCCCTGGCCCGTCCGCCGCCTCGACATCGCCCGGATGAAGGCCACCGCGGACCGGGAACTGCGCAACATGGGCATCGTCCTGGACGACATGGACCAGCCCATCGGCACCCTCTCCGGCGGCCAGCGCCAGTGCGTGGCCATCGCCCGCGCCGTCTACTTCGGCGCCCGCGTCCTCATCCTGGACGAGCCGACCGCCGCCCTCGGCGTCAAACAGTCCGGCGTGGTGCTGAAATACATCGCCGCCGCCCGCGACCGCGGCCTGGGCGTCATCTTCATCACCCACAACCCCCACCACGCCTACATGGTCGGCGACCACTTCAGCGTGCTGCGCCTGGGCACCCTCGAACTGTCCGCCGACCGCAGCGAGATCGGCCTGGAAGAGCTGACGAACCACATGGCCGGCGGCACCGAACTCGCGGCCCTCAAGCACGAACTGGCCCAGGTCCGCGGCGTCGACGTGGAAGAACTGCCCGAGGAGGGCGACCTCACCGCACCCACGGCGACCTCCCAGGAAGGAACACCCTGACATGGCGCACCCCTCTTCGCTCGACCGCATCCGGGTCGGCTCGGCCCCCGACTCCTGGGGTGTCTGGTTCCCCGACGACCCGCGCCAGGTGCCCTGGGACCGCTTCCTCGACGAGGTCGCCGAGGCCGGGTACGACTGGATCGAACTGGGCCCGTACGGCTACCTGCCCACCGACCCGGCGCGGCTGACCGACGAGGTGGCCCGGCGGGGCCTGAAGGTCTCGGCGGGCACGGTCTTCACCGGCATGCACCGCGGCCCCGCCGTCTGGGAGGACACCTGGGCCCACGTCAGCCAGGTGGCCGCGCTCACCCAGGCGATGGGCGCGGGGCACCTGGTGGTGATCCCCTCCTTCTGGCGGGACGACAAGACCGCCGAGATCCTGGAGCCGCCCGAGCTGACCACCGAGCAGTGGGCGCACCTGACGAAGGGCATGGAGCGGCTCGGCCACGAGGTCAAGGAGACCTACGGTCTGGACATCGTCGTCCACCCGCACGCCGACACCCACATCGACACCGCCGACCACGTCGAACGCTTCCTGGACTCCACCGACGCCGAGCTGGTCGGCCTCTGCCTGGACACCGGGCACTACGCCTACTGCGGCGGCGACAGCGTCGAGCTGATCGAGACCTACGGCGAGCGCATCGGGTATCTGCACCTGAAGCAGGTCGACCCGGAGATCCTCGCCGGGGTGGTCGCGGGCGGGGTGCCGTTCGGACCGGCCGTGCAGCGCGGGGTGATGTGCGAACCGCCGTCCGGCGTCCCGGAACTGGGACCGGTGCTGGAAGCGGCGCAGAAGCTGGGTGTGGAGCTGTTCGCGATCGTCGAGCAGGACATGTACCCCTGCGAGCCGGACAAGCCGCTGCCGATCGCCCAGCGCACCCGGCGCTTCCTGCGGTCCTGCGGCGCCTGACGGTCCGAAGGGGGAGGGCGGGCGCGCCGGTTCCTTCGGTACCCCTACGGATTCGGCCACGGCGGGGCCGGGAACCAACGGGGGGCCGCGGGCGTTCTCACCGACAACGGGGAATGCCCGCGCGGACGGGAGGACGACATGGCACACCGCACGGAACTCCATGAGACGCCCCAGGAGGCCGCTGATGCGGCCACCGCCCGGCGTCACGAGCGCTTCGGTCAGCTGCCCGAGCGGATACCCCCGCAGGACATGGTGGAGACGAGGCCGGCGACCCTGCCCGACCCGGCGCGGGACACGTACAACGCGGACGAGTGGCTGATCCGCTACTGCGGCTGACCGCACACGGTGACGGCGCCCGGGCCTGTGCCCGGGCGCCGTCACCGTGTCCTCAGGCCCCCCGCACCTCCGCGAGCGGCACCGGCCGGTGCTCGTGCAGCGACAGGGTGCATGCCTCGGCGATCCAGCCGGCCTCCAGGGCGTCCTCGACGGTGCACGGCGAGGGCCGGGTGCCGGCCACGACCTCGGTGAACGCGCTGAGTTCGGCGCGGTAGGCGGCGGCGAAGCGGTCCATGAAGAAGTCGTGCGGGGCGCCGGACGGGAAGGTCGCACCGGGCTCGACCGAGCGGAGCGGAAGCTGGTCGTCCAGGCCGACGGCGATCGAGTCGGCGAAGCCGTGGAGTTCCATGCGCACGTCGTACCCCCGCGCGTTGTGCCGGGAGTTGGACACCACCGCGATCGTGCCGTCGTCCAGGGTCAGGATCGCGCCGGTGGTGTCGGCGTCACCGGCCGCCTCGATGTAGTCGGCGCCCCGGTTGCCGCCCACCGCGTACACCTCGGTGACCTCACGGCCCGTCACCCAGCGGATGACGTCGAAGTCGTGCACCGAGCAGTCGCGGAAGATCCCGCCCGACGCGGCGACGTACGCGGCCGGCGGCGGCGCGGGATCCAGGGTCGTGGAGCGGACCGTGTGCAGCTTGCCCAGCTCACCGGTCCGGACGGCGGCCCGCGCGGCGGCGAAGCCCGCGTCGAAGCGCCGGTTGTAGCCGATCTGGATCGGCACGTCGCTGTCCCGGACGGCCGCGAGGACCTCGACGCCCTCCGCCATGGTGCGGGCCACCGGCTTCTCGCAGAAGACCGGCACACCGGCCGCCACCCCGGCCCGGATGAGCGCCGGGTGGGCGTCCGTGGCCGCCGCGACGACGACGCCGTCCACCCCGGCCGCCAGCAGCGCCTCCGGCGAGTCCGCGACCTCGGCCCCGAACCGCTCGGCGGCGGCCTTGGCGGCGTCCGTGAACGGGTCGGTGACGACGAGCGACTCGACGGCGTCGAGGTGGGAGAGGGTCTCGGCGTGGAAGGCGCCGATGCGGCCGAGACCGAGGATTCCGATGCGCATGGGTGCTGCTCCTAGGGTGGGGTGCGGGTGCTGGTCGAGGCCGTCGAGCACGTTCTGGGCGTCGTCGGTCACCGAGCCGGTGACCAGGCGGGTCCGGTCGGACAGCGGCAGGAGGACGAAGTCCGCGATCTCGTCCGGCCGACCCGGCCCGCCCCTCGGCAGCCGGGCCGCGGCCTGCTCCTGCCAGTCGGCGCCGGCGCCATGGAAGGCACGCTGGGTGGCGTCCTCGCCGGGCCGGCTACAGGCCGACCCATCGGCCGCTCTCCGCGGACTCCGCCATGGCGTCGAGCACCATGGCGCTGTGCACGGCGTCCGCGAGGGTGGTGCCGTACGGCGTGCCCTCGGCGATGGAGCGCACGAAGCGGTGGGCCTCGATCACCTTCAGGTCGTCGTAGCCCATCGCGTTGGCCGCGCCCGGCTGGAACGCCGCGAACTCGCCGGCGTCCGGTCCGACGTACACCGTGCTCACCGGCTGGTCCCGGTAGGTCGTGCCACGGCTCACCCTCAGTTCGTTCATCCGGCGGAAGTCCCAGAACACCGCGCCCCGGGTGCCGTGCACCTCGAAGCCGTAGTTGTTCTGCTCGCCGACCGAGACCCGGCACGCCTCCAGGACCCCACGCGCACCGGAGGCGAAGCGGAGGAGGCAGTTGACGTAGTCCTCGTTCTCGACCGGGCCCGGCTCGCCGCCCGAGGCCAGGGCGTGGCCTGCCGTCGCCCCGGCCGGGCGGGCGCGTTCCGGTACGAAGACCGCGGTGTCGGCGGTGAGGGAGGCGATGTCACCGAGCAGGAACCGGGCCAGGTCGGCACCGTGCGAGGCCAGGTCGCCGAGCACCCCGCTGCCGCCCCGCTTCCGCTCGTACCGCCAGGTCAGGGCCGCGTCCGGATGGGCCGCGTAATCGCTGAAGAGACGGATGCGGACGTGGGTGACCATGCCGATCTCGCCGGAGGTGATCAGCTCGCGGGCGGACTCCACGGCGGGCGCGTTGCGGTAGTTGAAGCCGACCGTGCCCTGTACGCCGGCCTTGGCGACCGCGTCGGCGACCGCGCGGGCGTCCCCCGAGGTCAGGCCCACCGGCTTTTCGATCCAGAGGTGCTTGCCGGCCTCGGCCATCGCCACGCCGATCTCCCGGTGCAGGAAGTTCGGCGCGGTGACGCTGACGGCCTGGACGTCCGGATCGGCGGCCACCTCGCGCCAGTCGCGGGTCGCCGAGCCGAACCCGAACCGCTCGGCGGCCTCCTCGGCCCGCCCCGGCACCTCCTCGGCGACCGTGACCAGCCGGGGCCGCAGCGGGAGCCGCGGATAGTGATGCGGTAGCCGGGCGTACGCCTGGGCGTGCACCCGGCCCATCCAGCCGAACCCGACGACGGCGACACCCAGCGCATCCACCATGACAGCCCTTCCCGGCGTTCTTGGACCGGTCCATGCCCGGTGCGGCTCACCTTTGTTCGGACATGGCCTGTGTGTCAACCCTTTGACAGCGTGGCACGCCCCATGGAACGGTCCATGCCATGAGACCGCCGACGATCCGTGACGTGGCCGAACGGGCCGGCGTGTCGAAGTCGCTGGTCTCCCTGGTGCTGCGCGGCTCCGGCCCGGTGCGGCCCGAGAAACGGGACGCGGTGCTGCGGGCCGTGCGGGAGCTGGGCTACCGCCCGAACGCGGCGGCCCGCAGCCTCAGCGAACAGCGCAGCCGCACCGTCGGGGTCCTCCTGGACGACCTGCGCAACCCCTGGTTCGTGGAACTGCTCGACGGACTCAACTCCCTGCTGCACGCGGCCGGTCTGCACATGCTCCTCGCCGATGCCCGCCTCAACCGGCGCATGGGCCACGACCTCGCCGAACCCTTCCTCGACCTGGGCGTCGACGGACTCGTGGTGGTCGGCACGGTCCCGGACGCCGGCGCGCTCGGCGCACTGTCGCGGCGGATGCCGGTGGTCGTGGCGGGGGCCCGCGAGGCGCAGCCGCCGGGTGTGGACGTCGTCGCGGGGGACGACGAGCAGGGCGCCCGGCTCGTCACCGAGCACCTGCTCGGGCTCGGGCACCGCCGGATCGCGCACCTCGCGGGCCAGGGCGCCGTCGGGGAACTGCGCCGGCGCGGCTTCGAGACGGCGATGCGAGCGCACGGCGCCGAGCCGCTCGTCGAACCGGGCGACCTGACCGAGGAGAGCGGCTACCGCGGAACCGTACGGCTGCTCAGCCGCCCGGAGCGGCCCACGGCGCTCCTCGCCGTCAACGACATGGCGGCGGTCGGCGCGCTCTCGGCGGCCGGGGAACTGGGGCTGCGGGTGCCCCGCGACCTGTCGGTGACGGGCTACGACAACACCAGCATCGCCCGGTTGCGGCACCTGTGGCTGACCACCGTGGACACCGCGCCGTACGAGGCCGGCCGGCGGGCCGCCCGGTGCCTCCTGGACCGCCTTGCCGGTCATGACGCGGAGGGCGCCGTCCATCTGGCCCCGCCGACACTTCAGGTACGGGGAACGACGGGGCCGCCGCACTCCGCGACCGCTGCCGGCGTCCCGACGGCGTGACCGGGCCGAGTGCCCGGTTCGTCAGAGGTTGATCGCGTACGCCTTGCGCAGCGTCTCGTGCACGGTCCACGTCGTACGGTCGCCCGCGCGCAGCACCGCCATGTCGCCGGGCCCCACCCGCAGCGTCGGCCCGTCCGCCACCTCGATCGTCGCCGACCCGCTGATCACCACGAACAGCTCGTCCGCCTCCGTGTCCGTGACCACGCCCGGGGTGATCTGCCAGACGCCCCGGATCTGCCGCCCGTCCGGCGACTCCCAGACGACCTTCCCGGTGACCTCCGGGTCGCCCGAGACGATCTGCTCGGGGTCCAGGGGCTCGGGTTCGAGGCCGGCGTCGGGGATGTGGAGCGCGAAGCTGTGCGTCATACGGCCGACCCTAGTCGGCCCGCGAACCGTGGGGCCGTGGACAGTGTGTGGGACATCCGGCCTGGTCGCAGGACACTTCGTCGGGGCACGGACGGGCCGGGGCGTGGACTGGCGGGGCCGCCGGGACCGGGTGATCGTGGGGAGATGGCTGACTCCACGGTGGCCGGCACGGCACCGCACCGGCAGCACGACGCGCGCGAGCTCGTCCTGTTCGGCGGGGTGTACGGCGCCGTCCTCGCCAGCTCGATGGTCGCGGCGCTCACCCGGTACGGGCACACGTCCGCCGACGTCCGGGGCTACGACGCGGCGTGGGTGCTGGTGACCGCGTGCGCCTCCGCCCTCGCCCACGGCTACGCCCACTACATCGCCGAGCGGGCCCCGCACCGCCGCTGGGACGTCCTGATCGCCGTGCGCGACGAGTGGCCGCTCGTGACGGCCGTGCTGCCCACGGTCTTCCTGCTCGCGGGCGCGCGGGTGGGGTGGTGGCCGGCGAAGGGCGTCGAGTACGCGGCGTTCGTCCTCAACATGATGATCCTGTTCGTGCTCGGTCTGCTCACGGCCCGCTGGTCGGCGCGGCGCTGGCCGGTCGCCGTCCTCATGGGACTGGGGGACGCGCTGCTCGGGCTGATCGTGGTGGGGGCGAACGCGTTGATCAAGTAACCGCCGGGGTCCCGGGGCCGCGGCAGAGCGCCTCGACGGCCACCGGACCAGGCGTCCGGCCCAGGACGCCCGGTCCAGGGCGCCCGGTCCAGGGCGCCCGGTCCAGGGCGCCCGGTCCAGGGCGCTCGGCCCAGGCGCCTGGGCCGCGTGTACGGGCCTGGTGCTCCGGCTTGGCGTACGGGTTTGGCGCTCGGGCCTGGTGCTCGGGCCTTGTGTCGGGGCTTGGCGTGCGGGCCTGGTGCTCGGGCTTGGCGTACGGGCCGGGCGCCGGACGGTGTCAGTGGCCGGCGCGGACCCCGTCCAGGGCGATGGCGAGGACCCGGTCCCGCTGGGCGGCGTCCTCGAAGGCCGTCGCCGTGATCCCGGCGACCATCCGCAGCAGGTCCCCGAAGTCCATGTCCGCCCGGGCGGCACCGGCCCGCTGCGCACGTTCCAGCAGCGGGCCGCCGGCCGCGTACATGGACTCGCGGCAGGCCTGGAAGATGTCCGACTCGCCGTCGAGAGCCTCGCGCACCGCACGCTTGGTGACCATGTACCCGGCGAACCGGTCCAGCCAGGCCGTCAGCGCCTCCCACGGCTCCCGGTCCGTCAGTTCGACGGCGGCCCGGCACAGGGCGTTGACCTCGTCCGCGTAGACCGTCTCGAACAGATCGCGGCGGGTGGGGAAGTTCCGGTACAGCGTGCCGATGCCCACGCCCGCACGGCGCGCGATGTCCTCCAGCGAGGCGTCGGCCCCGTGGTCGGCGAACGCCTCGCGGGCGGCGTCGAGCAGGGCGTCGTAGTTGCGGGCGGCGTCCTTGCGGTGCGGCCGGCGGGTCGCCACGATCTCGCTGACGGGGAACGGCGTGGCCGTCACTGGGGCCTCCCGGGAGGGGAATCGATTGAACCGGAGGTGCGCCTCCGCTACAGTGGAGGAGTACCTCCACTTTACCAGTGCGGGGTGGCTCCGCCATGGCCGGACGCGGCCCACGCGACCGCCCCGCACCTGTCGCACGGCCCGTACGACCGTGCCCCTCAGCACTCGACCCTCCGTGTCCCCGCTTTCCGGAGAGGCTTCTTCATGCCCCGCCCGACAGCCCGCCTCACCTTCGCGGTCCTCGCGACCGGTGCCGGCGTGTTCTCCATGCTCCAGTCGCTGATCGCGCCGGCCCTGCCGACCGTCCAGCACGCCCTGCACACCTCCCAGTCCACCGCGACCTGGGTGATGACGGCCTATCTGCTGTCCGCCTCGGTCTTCACCCCGATCCTCGGCCGGGTCGGCGACCTCGTCGGCAAGAAACGGACCCTCGTCGCCGTCCTGCTGGCCGTCCTCGCCGGCTGTCTCGTCGCCGCGCTGGCGCCGAACATCGCTGTGCTCATCGTCGCCCGGGTCGTCCAGGGGGTCGGTGGCGCCCTGTTCCCGCTCTCCTTCGGCATCATCCGGGACGAGTTCGCCCCGGCCGAGGTCAGCGGCAGCATCAGCAACCTCTCCGCCGTGATCGCCGCCGGCGGCGGGGTCGGCATGGTGGCCGCCGGGCCCATCGTGTCCGCGCTCGACTACCGCTGGCTGTTCTGGCTCCCCGTGGGGATCGTCGCCGCGACGGTCCTGATCGCCCTGCGCTACGTCCCCGAGTCACCCAAGCGCGCCGAAGGCAAGGTCAGTTGGGGCGGTGCCGTGCTGCTCTCCGGCTGGCTGGTGGCCCTGCTGCTGCCGCTGAGCCAGGCCGGGCAGTGGGGCTGGGCTTCGGCGAAGGTGCTCGGCCTGTTCGCCCTCGCCGTTGCGCTGTTCACGGTGTGGCTGGTGACCGAGGCCCGCTCGCGCAGCCCGCTCATCGACCTGCGGGTGCTCAGGCTGCCCGCGGTGTGGACGACCAACGCCGCCGCCCTGCTGTTCGGCGCCGGCATGTATTCCATCTGGTCGTTCCTGCCCGGCTTCGTCCAGACCCCCGCCGCGGCCGGCTACGGCTTCGGCGCCAGTGTGACCGCCTCCGGCCTGCTCATGCTGCCGATGCTCCTCGCGATGTTCCTCTCCGGCGTCCTCTCGGGCCGCCTGGAGCCCCGCGTCGGCGCCAAGGCGCTGCTCACGACCGGGGCCGCGCTCGGCGCGCTGGCCTGCGGCTTCCTCACCCTCTGGCACGACGAGCAGTGGCAGATCGCCGTCGTCGCGGGTCTCTTCGGCCTCGGTATCGGACTGGCCTTCGCCTCGATGGCCAACCTCATCGTGGGCAGTGTGCCGGTGGAGCAGACCGGTGCCGCGACCGGCATGAACGCCAACATCCGCACCATCGGCGGTTCCATCGGCGCCGCGCTCACCAGCGTCCTGGTCACCGGCCGGCTCCAGCCCTCCGGTCTGCCGTACGCCTCCGGCTACACCCACGGCTGGGCCCTGCTCGCCCTGCTCTGCCTGGCCGCGGCCGGCGCGGCCCTCCTCGTCCCGGTCCACCGCTCCGGCCACCTGGCCGAGCCGCGGCCCGTGCCGGGGTCGACACGGGCACCCGCACAGGTGCGGTAGTGTTGACCTGCGTGATCACGCGGAGCGCTCCGTGTGGGACCGCGGCGGGACGTGGCGCAGCTTGGTAGCGCACTTGACTGGGGGTCAAGGGGTCGCAGGTTCAAATCCTGTCGTCCCGACTTGCGAACAAGCAGGTCGGAAGCCGTGCCGGAGTGATCCGGCACGGCTTCTCGTCATGCCGGCGCGAGCGGTCGACCGTCGGGTCCGCCCGGTCCGCCCGGTCCGCCCCACGAATCCTGCGTCGAGCGGGCCGCCGCAGCGGTGGCCCCAACGGCCGCCGACCGGACGCTGTCCCTTTTGTTTCCCGGTGCGTACACTCCACTGCGAAGTGTGATCTTCGCGGGCCGGAGGACGCGGCATGGGTGCACCCGGGACTCCCCGACGTGAAGTGGTCACGGGGGCTCCCCTACGTGAGGTGGTCACGGGGGCTCCCCGTGCGCCGCGTGGGGCCGCCCGCCCCGCCCGGACGCACCTGGTGGCGGACCCCGCCGTCGACGCCCGCGGCCTCCAGAACTTGATACGCCGTCAATTCCGGCTCGGGATGACGGCGTTCGGGATTCTCGTCGGCCTGCTCGGGCTGCTCCCCCTCGCCTTCACCGCCCTTCCGGACCCGGATGTCCGCCCGGGCAGTGCCCTGGTCGTCTGGGCCGTTCTCGGTGTCGCCGTCTACCCCGCACTCGTCGTCCTCGGCCGGTGGTACGTCGTACGCGCCGAACGCAATGAACGGGACGCCGTGGAACCCGAAAGGCCCTGATGGCGACCGTCGTTCAGCCGCCTGGCTCCGGACGCGCGCCAGGGGCCGCCGGGTGAACCAGACGTACGGCATCGTGGCCGTGTCGGCGGCCCTCGCCGCGACCTTGGTGATCGGCTCGGCGGGGCTGCGTATCTCCCGCACCACGTCCGACTTCTACGTCGCCTCCCGTACCGTGCCGCCGTACCTCAACGCCATGGCCGTCAGCGGCGAGTACCTCTCGGCGGCCTCCTTCCTCGGCATCGCCGGACTCGTCGCCGCCCAGGGCGTCGAGATGCTCTGGTTCCCCGTCGGCTACGCCGCCGGCTATCTCGTCCTGCTCGCGTTCGTCGCCGCCCCGCTGCGCCGCTCCGGGGCCTACACCCTGCCCGACTTCGCCGACTCCCGGCTGGAGTCGAAGGCCGCCCGGCGCGTCGCCGGTGTGCTCGTCGTCGGTGTCGGCTGGCTCTACCTGCTGCCCCAGCTCCAGGGCGCGGGCCTCACCCTCGGCCTGGTCACCGGCGCGCCGCGCTGGCTCGGCGGTCTGCTCGTCGCCGTCGTCGTCACCCTGGCCGTGGCCGCCGGCGGCATGCGCAGCATCACCTTCGTCCAGGCGTTCCAGTACTGCCTGAAGCTGACCGCGCTCCTCGTGCCCGCGATCTTCCTGGTCATCGCCTGGCACGGCGACCCGCATCCCGCCCGGTCCGTGGACGAGCCGCCGACCTTCCGCCGGCACACCCAGGTCACCGTCGACAGCACCGTACGCATCAGGATCGACGCCCCCCTGCGGGCCGTGGTGACCGGTGCCGTGGACGGCAAGGGCTACGCGGAGGGCCGGCTGGTGCTGGACCCCGGTGTGCACGAGGTCCGGGCCGGGACGACACTCCGGTTCCCGCCCACGGCCCCGGTGCCCGAGCGCGAGAGCGACGACGGCCGGCGCAGCGGCGCCGGGTGGGCGGCGCCGTCGTCCGGCGCTGGGGACGAGCACCCGCTGTACACGACGTACGGGCTGATATGCGCCACCTTCCTCGGCACCATGGGGCTGCCCCATGTCCTCGTCCGCTTCTACACCAATCCCGACGGCCGTGCCGCCCGGCGCACCACGGTGATCGTGCTCGCCCTGGTCGGCGGCTTCTACCTGCTGCCGCCCCTCTACGGTCTCCTCGGCCGGCTCTACGCCCCCGACCTGCTGCTCACCGGCAACACCGACGCCGCCGTCCTCGTGCTGCCGGAACGTCTCGTCGGAGGCGTCGGCGGCGACCTCCTCGGCGCGCTGATCGCCGCCGGCGCCTGCGCCGCCTTCCTGTCCACCGCCTCCGGGCTCACCCTCTCCGTCGCGGGCGTGCTCGGCCAGGACGTGCTGCCCTCGCTCGGCGTCCGCAACTTCCGGCTGGCCACACCGGCGGCGGTCGCCGTACCCGCCACGGTGAGCGTGGCCGCCAGCGAACTCCCCGTCGCCAACGCCGTGGGACTCGCCTTCGCGGTGGCCGCCTCGTCCTTCTGCCCGCTGCTGGTGCTCGGCATCTGGTGGCGCGGACTCACCGCGCCCGGCGCGATCGCGGGGCTCCTCACCGGCGGCGGCGGCGCCCTCACCGCGGTCGCCCTGACCATCGCCGGGCCCCTGGCCGACGGCTGGGTGCACACGCTGCTCGCCTGGCCGGCCGTGTGGTCGGTACCGCTCGGCTTCCTGACCATGATCCTGGTGTCCCTGGCCACCCGGGACCGGATCCCGCCCGGCACCGAGGCGGCCATGGGCCGCCTCCACCTGCCCGAACGCCCGGTGGACCGGGGCACGCCCACGCCCACCACCCGCCGAGGAGTGAGGACCCCATGACGAAGCTGAGGCCCGCGGCCCAGCGGGCCCGCACATGAACGGGCTCGCCCTCCTCGCCGCCGGAGGTCCCCTGCTGTTCGCGGCCGGACTCGCCGTGGGACGGCTGCCGGCCCGCCGGTCCGCCCGGGATGGCACGGACCTCGGCACCCCCGTGGCACGCGCCACCTTCCGCACCCTGCACACCGCGTCCCTGGCCGCGCCCCCGCTGCGCGCCGGACTCACCGTGGACGCCTCCCGCAAGGCGGTACGACGGCTCCGGCCGCTGTTCGGCACGGCCGCGCTCGGGCTCACCGCCGAGGACCGGCTGCTGGCCTGGGACGGGCCGGGCCGGCACCACGAGGACGCGGCCCTGGACCGGGTCCGTCAGGTACTGGACACCGGCCGCACGCACGTCTTCACCGTCGGCTGCCGGGACCCGCAGTGCCCCGTGCGCTGGGGCGCCGCCGCCCCGCTCACCGTCGACCAGCGCGTGCTCGGTGCCCTCGTCGTGCTCGGCGCGGGGGAGTCGGCGCCCGCGGTCCGGGCCACCGAGGAGGTGGCGCGCTGGGTCTCCGTCCAGCTCGAACTCGCCGATCTCGACCGGACCCGCACGGGACTGATCGAGGCGGAGATCCGGGCACTGCGCGCACAGATCTCCCCGCACTTCGTCTACAACTCCCTCGCGGCGATCGCCTCGTTCGTCCGCACCGACCCCGAGCGGGCCCGCGAACTCCTCCTGGAGTTCGCCGACTTCGCCCGCTACTCGTTCCGCCGTCACGGCGAGTACACCACCCTGGCCGAAGAGTTGCGCGCCATCGAGCAGTTCCTGGAACTGGTCCGCGCCCGGTTCGGACCCCGGCTGGAGGTGACCCTTCAGATAGCCCCCGAGGTGCTGCCGGTGGCGGTGCCCTTCCTGTGCCTCCAGCCCCTGGTGGAGAACGCCGTCAAGCACGGGCTGGAGGAGAGCGTCGAGCGCGCCCGGATCACCATCGCCGCTCAGGACGAGGGAGCGACGGCCCGCATCGTCATCGAGGACAACGGCGTCGGCATGGAGCCGGACCGGCTCCGCCGCATCCTGCGCGGAGAGGGCGGCTCCGCGGCGGGCATCGGGCTGCGCAATGTGGACGAGCGGCTGCGGCAGGTCTACGGGGACGATCACGGGCTGGTGATCGAGACCGGCGTCGGCGCCGGGATGAAGGTCACCATCCGTGTCCCCAAGTACCGGGCCGGAGTGCACAGCGAGCCCCCGCGCACCGCGGCGCCGGGTGCCGGCGGACTACGGCGCCACGACCGCTGACGACCGCGTCCGCTGCCGCCGCGCCGCCATCACCGCGTAGACCAGGATCCCGGCGAACAGGAACAGCACGCCCTGGTACACCGCCGCGTAGCCGGCGCCCGCCATCAGCCAGACCGAGAAGGCGGCGGCCACCGCGGTGACCACGGAGTCGCGCACCAGCCGCGTCCGGTCGACCTCCTCGCCCCGCACCAGATGGAAGATCTGCGCGGCGGCGGCCAGCAGATACGGCACGGTCGCCGTGAACGTGGTGACGAGGACCAGGATCTCGAAGACCTTGCCCGAGCCCGACAGGTAGTTGTACGTCGTGAGCAGCGAGGCGAGGACGACCGTCACGCCGACCCCGACCGTGGGCACCCCCCGCCGGCGGCGCGTGAAGGCACTGGGGAACAGACCGTCGCGCGCCGCCGCGTACGGTGTCTGGGCGCTCAGCAGCGTCCAGCCGTTGAGGCAGCCCGTCATCGAGACGAGGGCGGCGAGCGCCACCGCCGTACCACCCCAGCTGCCGCCGAACATCGTGTTCACGGCGTCCGAGAACGGCGCCGTGGAGGTCACCAGACGGTCGTGCGCGACCGTGCCGAACACGGACAGCGTGCCCAGCAGGTACACCAGCGCGGCGGCCGAGGTGCCGATGACGGTGGCCCGTCCCACGTTGCGCCGGGCGTCCTTGACCTCTCCCGCGCTGACGGCGGCGGACTCCACCCCGAGGTAGGAGAAGAGCAGCAGGGCGGCGGATGCGGACACCGCGCCGACGGCGCTGTGCCCGCCGGCGTTGAACGGCCCGAGCCGGTCCGGGTCGAAGAAGAACAGGCCGCCGACCGCGACGAGCAGCAGCGGTACGAACTTCAGCACCGTAGAGACCAGCTGGACGGCCCCCACGTAGCGGGTGCCGGCGAAGTTGGCGAGGGCGGGCAGCCACTGCAGGGTCAGTGCGGCCAGACAGGCGGTCCAGCGGTGGCCGTCGACCGGGATCAGCACGTCCAGGTAGCCGACGGCGGCGACGGCGAGCGCGGCGTTCGACACCCAGGTGGTGATCCAGTACGACCAGGCCGCGAGGAAGCCCGCGAAGTCACCGAACGCCTCGCGGGCGTAGACGTAGGGGCCGCCGGTACGGGGGTCGCGGGCGGCGAGCCGGCCGAAGACCAGGGCGAGCGCGATGGCACCGACGGTCAGCACCACGAAGGCGACCAGGCTGACCGTGCCGAAGGGAGCGATGGAGGCGGGCAGCAGGAAGATGCCGCCGCCGATGATGTTGCCCATGACCAGCGCGGTGGCGACGGGCAGGCCGAACCGGCGGGCGTGCCTGCCGGTGTCGCCGTGCGGGTCCTCGACGGGAACCGTGGGGGTCTCCGCGGCAGTCTCCGCGGGGGCCGGAGCCGACTGTGGGACGGTTCCGGTGCTGTGCATGGGTGGTGCGCCTCTCATGGAACTGACGTTCCCGGGATCACCGGGACGGGTCCATGGTCGGGGATGCGTCGATCTGACGCAAAATGGCCGATCGTTGTTTCGTGCGGGCCGCCCGATCACGCAAAAAGCGTCGCGGGACGGCCTCCGCACCGCGAGATGTCCGCCACCGGTGCCAGGGGCGGCCGGGTACCGGGCGCGGTCAGTCCGCCGCCGCCCACAGACTGCGTACATGCCCCAGATGCCGGGTCATGATCGCGTGCACGGCCTTCTCGTCGCGCTCCAGCAGGGCGTCCAGCAGTTCCAGGTGCTCCTCGGCGGAGGCGAGCAGCCGGCCCGCCTCCACCAGCGCGGTCAGACCGTAAAGGCGGGAGCGTTTGCGCAGGTCGGCGACGACCTCGACCAGGTGGGCGTTGCCTGCCAGGGCGAGCAGACCCAGGTGGAAGCGGGTGTCGGCCTCGACGTAGCCGATCAGGTCACCCGCCACCGCGGCGGTGACGATCTCCCGGGCCGCCGGGCGCAGAGCCTCCAGCGAGACGCGGTCGGCCGTGCGGGCCAGGGCCACCACGGTGGGGATCTCGACGAGCGACCGGATGTGCGTGTACTCGTCCAGCTGCTTGTCGGAGACGGCGGTGACCCGGAAGCCCTTGTTGGGCACGGTGTCGACCAGCCCCTCCTTGGCCAGGTCGAGCATCGCCTCGCGCACCGGTGTCGCCGAGACACCGAACCGGGTGGCCAGCGAGGGCGCCGAGTACACCTCGCCCGGTCGCAGCTCGCCCGCGATCAGCGCGGCGCGCAGGGCGTCCGCCACCCGCTCGCGGTAGCTGCTCCGCCGGCCGCCGAGCCGGGGGAGCGCGGGCGTCTGTGCCCCCGGCGTGTTCTGTGCCATGTCACGCATCACCGGGTGAGTCTAGAGGACGAACCCCTCCGGGAAGGGATCGGCCGGGTCCAGCAGATACTGCGCGGTACCCGTGATCCAGGCGCGGCCGGTGAAGCTGGGCAGCACGGCCGGCACCCCGGCGACCTCCGTCGTCCCCAGCAGCCGCCCGGTGAACCGGGTACCGATGAAGGACTCGTTCACGAACTCGGTGTGCAAAGGGAGTTCACCGCGTGCGTGCAGTTGGGCCATGCGCGCGCTCGTACCGGTGCCGCACGGAGAGCGGTCGAACCAGCCCGGGTGGATCGCCATCGCGTGGCGCGAGTGCCGGGCCGTCGCGCCGGGAGCGTAGAGGTGCACATGGTGGCAGCCGCGGATCGACGGATCCTCCGGATGCACCGGCTCCTCCCGCTCGTTGATCGCGCGCATCAGCGACAGGGCCGCCGCCAGGATGTCGTCCTTGCGGGCGCGGTCGAAGGGCAGCCCGAAGGCGTCGAGCGGGAGGATGGCGTAGAAGTTGCCGCCGTAGGCGAGGTCGTAGGTGACGGTGCGGCCGTCGGACAGGGTGATCTCGCGGTCCAGGGCGGCGGCGAACGACGGGACGTTCCGCAGGGTGACGTTCCGCGCGGCGCCGTTCTCCACCGCCACCTCGGCGACCACCGGCCCCGCCGGGGTGTCGAGCCGGATGGTGGTCACCGGCTCCACGACCTCCACCATGCCGGTCTCGACCAGCACGGTGGCCACCCCGATCGTGCCGTGCCCGCACATCGGCAGATAGCCGGAGACCTCGATGTAGACGACGCCCCAGTCGCAGTCGGGACGGGTCGGCGGCTGGAGGACGGCGCCGCTCATCGCCGAGTGGCCGCGCGGCTCGTTCATCAGCAGCCGCTTGACGTGGTCGAGGTGTTCCCGGAAGTACAGCCGCCGTTCGTTCATCGTCGCGCCGGGGAGGGTGCCGATCCCGCCGGTGATCACGCGGGTCGGCATGCCCTCGGTGTGCGAGTCGACGGCGTGCAGGACGAGCTTGCTGCGCATGTCCGGCTCCTTCACCCGAGGCCCGCGGCGACGGCCTTCTCGGTGGCCGCGCGGACCGCGGCCTCCTGCTCGGCCGACAACGGTACGCGGGGCGGGCGCACCGGTCCGCCGTACCGCCCGACGACGTCCATGGAGAGCTTGATCGCCTGGACGAACTCCACCCGCGAGTCCCAGCGCAGCAGCGGGTGCAGTCGCCGGTACAGGGGGAGCGCGGTGCCGAGGTCACCGGCCGTCGCGGCGCGGTACAGCTCCGCCGAGGCACGGGGCAGCGCGTTGGGGTATCCGGCCACCCAGCCCTTGGCACCGGCCACCGCCAGTTCCAGCAGTACGTCATCGGCGCCGACCAACAGATCGAGTTCCGGAGCGAGTTCGGCAATCCGGTAGGCGCGGCGGACATCACCGGAGAACTCCTTGACGGCGTGCACGAGCCCCTCGCCGTGCAGATGGGCGAGGAGTTCGGGCACCAGGTCCACCTTGGTGTCGATCGGGTTGTTGTACGCGACCACCGGCAGGCCCGACTTCGCGACCTCGGCGTAGTGGGCGAGGACGGACCGCTCGTCGGCGCGGTAGGCGTTGGGCGGCAGCAGCATCACCGACGCGCAGCCCGCCTCGCCCGCCTGCTCCGCCCAGCGGCGGGCCTCCGCGGCGCCGTACGCGGCGACACCCGGCATCACGCGCTGCCCGCCGACAGCGGCCACGGCGGTCTCCACCACCCGGGCGCGCTCCTCGGGGGTGAGTACCTGGTACTCACCGAGCGAGCCGTTCGGTACGACGCCGTCGCAGCCGTTCGCGACGAGCCAGGCGCAGTGCTCGGCGTAGCGGTCGTGGTCGACCGAGAGGTCGTCACGGAGCGGGAGGGCGGTGGCGACGAGGAGGCCACGCCAGGGACGGTTCTCGAGGTGCGTCATGGGCGATCCCTCACGGGTAGAGTGTGACATATTACTGACGGCCGGTGAGCTGGAGGTGGGACGCGACCCCGGGGATCCACTCCCGGGTTCAGTCGGCTTCCGGCAGGTCGACGTGCGCTTCGGGCAGGCCGACGTTCGCTTCATGGGGGCCGACGTCCGATTCGGCCGGGCCGGCGTCCGTGCCCGGGGGACCGGCGTCCGTCTCGGGCAGGCCGGCGTCCGTGTCCGGCAGGCCGGCCAGGACGCCGAGCGGTACCGGCCGGGCGAACGGCCTCCGGCCGGCGGTGAGCGGGCAACCGGTCAGGCCCGCCACCGCGGGCGCGCACATCCGGCCCTGGCACCAGCCCATCCCGGCCCGGGACAGGAGTTTCACGGTGCGCAGGTCCCCGGCGCCGAGCGGGTCCACGGCACCGCGCACCTCGCCGGCGGTGACCTCCTCGCAGCGGCACACCACGGTGTCGTCCGGCACCCGGCCCGCCCAGCCCGCCGGCGGCTCGTACACCGCGTCGAGAACCGCGGCGAACTCCCGCAGCCGGGTCCTGGCCCGGGCGGCGGTGGCCCAGTGGCGTGGGTCGGGTGCGCTGCCGTGCAGCCGGGCGGCGGCCGAGCGCCCGGCGATGTGCCCCTCGGCGAGCGCGAGCGCCGCACCGCCGACGCCGGTGGCCTCCCCGGCGGCCCAGACGCCGGACACGTCGGTGCGCTGCTCGTCGTCGACCCGTACGGCGGTGCCGGACAGGGTGCAGCCGAGGCTCTCGGCGAGGTCGGTGTGCGGCAGCATGCCGTGGCCCACGGCGAGGGTGTCGCAGCGGATCCGGCGGCCGCCGCCCGGTCGCAGGCGTCCCTCCCGGTCGAGCGCGGCCACCGTGACCGCCTCCAGCCGGTCGGTGCCGTGCGCCGCCACGACGGTGTGCCGGGTCAGGGTGCGCACACCGTGTCGCAGCAACCGGGCCGCGTATCCGGCGCCTTCGGCGAGTTTGCCCGGCTGGAGCGCCAGCGCGGGCGCCCGGCGCAGCAGCGTGGCGGGGTCGGCGGACTCGACCAGGGCGGCGACCTGTGCACCGGCCGCGGCGAGCCCCGTCGCCACCGGCAGCAGCAGCGGCCCGCTCCCGGCGACCACGGCCGTCCGCCCGGGCAGCACCAGGCCGCCCTTGAGCATGGCCTGCGCGCCGCCCGCCGTGACGACCCCCGGCAGGGTCCAGCCCGGGAAGGGCAGCACCCGTTCGTACCCGCCGGTGGCGAGCAGCACGGCGTCTGCCCGGACGGTGGCGCTCTCCTCCTGGGCGGGCCCGCGCAGGGCGTGCACGCCGAACGTTCCGGAGCCCGGGTCCCGGGTCACGCACCAGACATGATGAGCGGTCAGGTGGGTGAGGCGGCCGGCCGCGCGATGCCGGTCGAGGCCGGTCCGCAGCCGTTCCCAGGTGCGCCACTGGTGGTGCAGTGCCTGGGGCCGCAGCGCGCCGAGGGCGGCGGCAGGCTGCCGGTAGAACTGGCCGCCCGCCTGGTCGGCGGCGTCGACGAGGGTGACCTGGACGCCTCGTGCGGCTGCCGCCAGGGCCGCGGCGAGGCCGGCCGGGCCCGCGCCGACGACGGCGAGGCGCGGTCGCTCAGTCATCGTCCCGGCCCGTCCCCTCCTGCGTGCGGATCACGTCACCGGGGCGCACCGGCACCAGGCAAGCCCGTTGGTTCGGGGCGCCGTTGACGGTCACCAGGCAGTCGAAGCACACCCCGATGCCGCAGAACACCCCGCGGGGCCGGCCGGCGCCCCGGGTGCTGCGCCATGCCGTCACGCCCGCCGCCCAGAGCGCCGCCGCCACCGTCTGGCCCGGCAGCACCTCGAGGGGACGGCCGTCGAAGGTGACGGTGCGGGCCGCGCCCGGCCGGGCCCGGGTCAACTCCATCGGATTCACCGTTCGTCGCCTCCATCGGTGTCGAACCGCTCCGGCCGGAACGGCGTGGGGTCCAGCTCCGGTGTCTTCCCGGTGAGCGCCTGCGCGATCAACTGCCCGGTGCCGGGGGCGAGTCCGATGCCCGCCCCCTCGTGCCCGCAGGCGTGGAACAGGCCGGGCGCCCGCGGGTCGGCGCCGATCGCCGGCAGGTGGTCGGGCAGATACGGCCGGAAGCCCGCGTACGCGCGCAGCGCGCGGACCCGCTCCAGGAACGGGAACAGCCCGATCGCCCCGGCGGCGAGCGCCCGTACGGCGGGCAGCGAGAGCGAGCGGTCGAAGCCCACCCGCTCCCGGGTGGCGCCGACCAGCACCGGTCCCGCGGCCGTGCCCTCCACGACCGGCGAGGTGCGCAAAGCGGCCGAGTCGCTGGCCACGTCGGCCACATAGTCCGCGGCGTACACCTTGTGCCGGACCATCCGCGGCAACGGCTCGGTGACCAGGACGAAGCCGCGCCGGGGGAGTACCGGCAGCCGGACGCCGGCGAGTGCCGCCAGGTCACCGCCCCAGGTGCCGGCCGCGTTCACCACCGCCGGCGCGTGGATGTCGCCCCGGTCGGTGCGTACGCCGTACACCGTGCCGTCCGCCGCACGCAGTACGCCCGTCACGGTGTGGCCCATGTGCAGCGGGGCCCCGGAGGCGCAAAGCAGCCGGGCGGCGGCGAGCGCGGGCATGACCTGGGCGTCCTGCGGATAGTGCACTCCGCCCGCCATGCCCGGTGCCAAGTGCGGTTCCAGGCAGGGCAGCCGGTCCGCGTCGACCGGTACGGCCAGGACGCCGGCCCCGCGCTGGCCCGCGGCGAAGTCCCGCAGCGCGGCCAGGGTGGCGGGGGTGGAGGCGACCACGAGACCGCCCTTGGGCTCGTACTCGATCGCGGTGCCCAGCTCATCGGCCAGACCGGCCCACAACCGGGCCGACAACAAGGCGAGTTCCAGCTCCGGTCCGGGTTCCTTGTCGGAGACGAGCAGGTTGCCCTCGCCCGCCCCGGTGGTGCCGCCCGCCACCGGGCCCCGGTCCACCACCCTCACGTCGAGGCCGGTCCGGGCGGCGTACAGCGCACAGGCCGCACCCACCATCCCGGCTCCGACGACCACGACATCGCAGGTCAGTCGCTTCGCCACGGGCAGTACTATGTCACATGTTTCTCTCGCTGAGGAGACCCCGCGCGGTTCCGGGAGGACCCGTCGCGCGCCTGGTTGCACCGTCCCTGCGGCCGGCCCGGAGTCCCAGGCGTGGACGCCCCCTTGACGTCGTACGGAGCCGGATCGACACTCCAGGGAAGGGAATCCTAGTGAACAGGTAGGGAATCATGACGCGCCTCGGAACGGGCACCGGCCCCACGCGCCGGACGCCGTTGCGCGCACCCCTGCTCACCTCCCGCCGCCACATCGACCTCCAGCGCGTCTGCAGCGCGATCAGCCGCAGCCGCTGAAGCGGGCCCCGCGCCCTCCTTCGACCGGCCACGACCGCGCCGGATCACCCGTCCGCACGCCCACACCCCGGGGAGACGCATGTCCAGCACTCCGCTCGCCGCCGTCCCGTCCGCCCGCCGTCCCGTCCCCGTCTTCCGGGGCCGGATCGGCCGGGACGCGCGCAGCGGCCACTACGCGGTGCCGCACCGCTACCGGCTCCACCTGTCGACCGCGTGCCCCGACGGACTGCGCCTCGCCGTCGGCCACAGCCTGCTCGGCCTGGACGGCCACTGTCCGGTCGTCCTCCTGCCCGCCACACCGGACTGTCCCGGCGGTGGCCACGCGGCGCTGCGCCCGCTGTACGAGGCGAGCGCCCACCACTACACCGGCCCGGCGCTCGCGCCCGTCCTCAGCGACGACTGGTCCGGACGCATCGTCAGCACCCATGCCCCCGACATCCTGTGCGACCTGGACCAGTTCCGGCACGGCGGCCACGCCCGCCTGTATCCCGGCGGCCTCCAGTCCGTGATCGAGGCGGTCCGGCGGATGTGCGCCGAGGGCATCGAGGAGGCCGCCCAGCGCGCCGGCCGGGCCGGTGCCGACCCGGCCGAGCGGGCCGCCGCGCTCGATGTGCTGCTGGACACCCTGGGCCGGCTGGAGCGGCGGCTGAGCGGGGAGGAGTACCTGGCCGACGACCGGCTCACGGCCGCCGACATCGAGCTGTGGGTGTCCCTGGTGCAGCTCGACACCGTCCACCGCTGCCATCTCGACGCCGCCGCCGTCCACCGCATCGCCGGCCACCGCGCGCTGTGGGCCTACGCCCGCCGGCTGGCCGGGCACCCCGCCTTCGGCCGCCATCTCGACCTCGACGGCATCAACCGCCGCCACCACGGTCGCTGCCAGGGGCTGGAGGCCGCCGGAGCCGCTGTCCAGATCCTGGACTGGGCGCGCCATGCCGCGGACGCCTCGGACACTTCCCGCAGGTGAGAGCGGTCCTTCGAAGTCCGCTGGGCGGACGGCCGTTGACATTCGAACGGTCAACTGCCTTACTTACGGCTCAAGAACGGTCATGAGTGTCAGCGACAGGCCCTGGCTCGCTGACCGGCAACCCTCGCATCGCGGTGGGGTGCCCCAGGTGACGACCGGACCGGACGACGTTCTCGGTAAGCGCGAGCCCCCCAGGGGGCCGGACAGTGACAGGTGACGCCATGGACGCAGCTCCCAGGACGGCCGCGAGCCGCCCCCAGGGCCGCGTACCGTCGCACGCCGGTCGGCTCGTCACCGACCGCGCCGTCGATCTGCTCCGCGTGAACAGCGCACTGTGTACCGCGCCGGGCTCTGCCCGCCGCCAGGGCTGACCTCTCCGCTCAGCCCCGCGTTCCCGCCGCGCACCCTCCGCCCGGTGTGCCGTTGTCCGCCCAGCCCCCGGTTCCGCGCCGGTCCGTGCGCCGCCTCACAGCGCCGTCCTGGCCCACGTCCGCTCGTTCGCGGCCCCGGGGTGTCCGACTCCGCCGGAGCCCCTCATGAGTGAACCCGCAGGCGCCGCCGTCTCCCTCGCCGACGCGCCCCCACCGACCGGCACAGTGGCAAAATCAGAGTCCGCTGCCCGAGTGCGGCCGGTGCGTCGACCCGGTCGGTGGATCACCACCGCCGTCGTCCTCGTGCTCGTCGCGCAGATCCTGCACGGACTGGTCACGAACCCCTTCTACCAGTGGGGCCGCTTCGGCTACTGGTTCCTGCGCCCGGCCGTTCTCGACGGCCTCCTCGTCACCCTCGAGGTCACCGCGCTCAGCGCCGTCCTCGGGCTCGTCGGCGGCGTCCTGCTGGCACTCGGCCGGCTCTCCAGGAGCCCGGTACTGCGCGCGGTCAGCTGGACCTACACCTGGCTGTTCCGCTCCGTCCCGCTGATCGTGGTGCTGATCTTCCTCTACAACTTCAGCGCCCTCTACCGGACGTTGAGCCTCGGCGTGCCGTTCGGACCGGCCTTCGTCAGTTTCGACGAGTCCAAGCTGGCCACCGACACGGCGATCGCCGTCGTCGGCCTCAGCCTCAACGAGGCGGCGTACGCGGCCGAGGTGGTCCGCGGCGGCATACTCTCCGTCGACCAGGGGCAGCACGAGGCGGCAGCCGCCCTCGGCCTGCCCCGAGCCCGCCAGTTCCGCAGGATCGTCCTCCCGCAGGCCCTGAGGTCCATCACGCCCAACTACGTCAACCAGCTGATCGGCCTGATCAAGAGCACGTCCCTGGTGTTCTACGTGTCCCTGCTCGACCTGTTCGGCACGGTCCAGTCGATGGGCAACACCTACCCCGGTGACATCGTGCCCCTGCTGCTGGTCGCCACCGTCTGGTACCTGATCCTCACCAGCGCCGTGTCCGTCGTCCAGTTCTACGTCGAGCGGTACTACGCCCGGGGTGCCACCCGCGCCCTGCCGCCGACCCCGCTGCAGAAGGCCCGGGCCGGGCTGACCGAGCTGCGGGCCCGGCTGCGCAGGGAAGCCGCCGTATGACCACGAGCCGGCCCCGGTGCCCGGCCCCGCACCCGGCGAAGTGATGCGACCGTCCGCCCGTTGCCCCGTCCACAGTGAAACTCCCCGAACGACAAGGACAGCCATGCCCAGCCAGTTCTCCCGGCGCAGCCTGATACGCGGCCTCACCGCGGCGACCGTGACCCTCTCCCTCGCCGGCGGGCTCGCCGCCTGCGGAGGAGACAGCGACGCCGCCACCACCACCGGTCCGGCCGGCACGGTGACCGTGGGACGGCAGTCCAACGGGGCCGCGCGGGAGACCGAGCTGAAGGTCTCCGAAGTCAAGTCCATCAGCGCCCGACTGCCCGCCTCCGTCCGCAGGAGCGGCAAGCTCGTCATCGGCGTCGGTGCCCTGCCCTCGGGATCCGCGCCGCTGAACTTCGTCGGCAGCGACCAGCACACCCTCACCGGCTCCGAGCCCGACCTCGGCCGCCTGGTGGCCGCGGTCCTCGGCCTCGAACCCGAGATCCGGAACTCCACCTGGGAGAACCTCTTCGTCGGCCTCGACAGCGGCAAGGTCGACGTCGCCTTCTCCAACGTCACCGACACCGAGGAACGCAAGAAGAAGTACGATTTCGCCTCCTACCGCAAGGACAATCTGGCCTTCGAGGTGCTGAAGAAGAGCACCTGGAACTTCGACGGCGACTACGAGAACCTCGCCGGCCGGACGGTCTCCGTGGGCTCCGGCACCAACCAGGAGAAGATCCTGCTGGTGTGGAAAGCCAAGCTGGCCAAGGAGGGCAAGAAACTCACCGTCAAGTACTTCCCGGACCAGAACGCCATCAACCTGGCGCTGAACAGCGGAAAGATCGACGCCTTCTTCGGCCCCAACCCCGGGGTCGCCTACCGTGCCCGGCAGACCGCGCACACGCCTGCCCCCACCCGCAGCGCGGGCAGCTTCTCCGGCGCCGGCGCGACGCTCCAGGGCCTGATCGCCGCCACCGCCAAGAAGGACAGCGGGCTCGCCGGACCCCTCGCGGACGCCGTCAACTACCTGATCGGGCACGGGCAGTACGCCAAGTGGCTCGCCGCCTACAACCTCTCCGACGAGGCCGTGGCCACATCGAAGATCAACCCGCCCGGTCTGCCACTGGACAACTCCTGACCTGCTGTCCGAGCCGGCCGGGTTCACTCTGCGTCCTGCCCGGCCCCGCCCCGGCCCAGGTCACCTCCTGCCGCGCCCGCCGCCGGCCGACGCCGCCTGACCCGGCGGTCGCCCGCTCCCGCGAGCCGGTGTTCCTCGTACTCCTCGTACGGACCTCAAGGAAGGCACCGACGTGTCACCGACCCCCTCCGCACACCTGCATCTCGCCGTCGCCCTGGACGGCACCGGCTGGCACCCCGCGTCCTGGCGCGAACCGGTCGCCCGCCCCCGGGACCTGTTCACCGCCGGCTACTGGGCCGACCTGATCACCGAGGCCGAACGCGGCCTGCTCGACTTCGTCACCCTCGAGGACGGCCTCGGCCCCCAGTCCTCCCTGCCCCTGGCACCCGACGAGCGCACCGACCAGGTCCGCGGCCGGCTCGACGCGGTCCTCATCGCCTCCCGCGTCGCCCCGCTCACCCGGCACATAGGTCTGATCCCGACCGTGGTGACCACGCACACCGAGCCGTTCCACATCTCCAAGGCGATCGCCACCCTCGACCACATCAGCGCCGGCCGCGCGGGCGTACGCGTCCGGATCTCCGCCCGCACCGACGAGGCCGCGCACTTCGGCCGCCGCACCATCCGACCGATCGACTCCTTCGACGGCCCGGCCGCGCGGGAACTGCTCGCCGAGCTGTTCGACGAGGCCGCCGACCACGTGGAAGTCGTACGCCGGCTCTGGGACAGCTGGGAGGACGACGCCGAGATCCGGGACGCGGCCACCGGCCGCTTCATCGACCGGCACAAGCTGCACTACATCGACTTCGAAGGACGCTTCTTCAGCGTCAAGGGCCCCTCCATCACCCCCCGGCCGCCCCAGGGCCAGCCCCTGGTCACCGCCCTCGCGCACCGGACCGTCCCCTACCGGCTCGTGGCCCGCCAGGCCGACGTCGGCTACGTCACCCCGCACGACGCGGCACAGGCCCGCGCGATCGTCGCCGAGATCCGCGCCGAGCAGGAGGCGGCGGGCCGCGCCGACGAGACCCTCCACGTCTTCGGTGACCTCGTCGTCCTCCTCGACGACAGCCATGACGAGGCGGAGGCCCGCCGCGGCCGGCTCGACACGCTCGCCGGCGCGCCGTACACCAGCGACGCCCGGATCTTCGCCGGTACGGCCGCCCAACTCGCCGACCTGCTGGAGGAACTGGCGGCCGGCGGGCTGACCGGCTTCCGGCTGCGGCCCGCCGTCGCCGGCCACGACCTGCCCCGGATCACCCGGGACCTGGTGCCCGAGCTGCGGCGGCGCCGCCGCTTCCGGGACACCTACGAGTCCGGCACCCTGCGCGGCCTCCTCGGCCTCACCCGCCCCGCCAACCGCTACACCGCCGCCGTCTGAGCCAGGAGGACCGCACCACCATGAGCAAGCCGCTGAAGCAGATCCACCTGGCCGCCCACTTCCCCGGCGTCAACAACACCACCGTCTGGAGCGACCCGGCCGCCGGCAGCCACATCGAGTTCAGCTCCTTCGCACACTTCGCCCGGACCGCCGAACGCGCCAAGTTCGACTTCCTGTTCCTCGCCGAGGGGCTCCGGCTGCGCGAACAGGGCGGCGCCATCTACGACCTGGACGTGGTCGGCCGCCCCGACACCTTCACCGTGCTGGCCGCGCTGGCCGCCGTCACCGACCGGCTCGGCCTGACCGGAACCATCAACTCCACGTTCAACGAGCCGTACGAGGTGGCCCGCCAGTTCGCCAGCCTCGACCACCTCTCCGGCGGCCGGTCCGCGTGGAACGTCGTCACCTCCTGGGACGCCTTCACCGGCGAGAACTTCCGGCGCGGCGGCTTCCTGCCACAGGACGAGCGCTACTCCCGCGCCAAGGAGTTCCTCACCACCGCGCACGAACTGTTCGACTCCTGGCGCGGCGACGAGATACTCGCCGACCAGGCCACCGGCACCTTCCTCCGGGACGCCAAGGCCGGCGCCTTCGTCCACCAAGGGCACCACTTCGACATCCACGGCCGGTTCGACGTCCCCCGCTCCCCGCAGGGCCGCCCCGTCATCTTCCAGGCGGGCGACTCCGACGAGGGCCGCGAGTTCGCCGCCGCCGACGCCGACGCCATCTTCAGCCGGTACTCCACCCTGAAGGAGGGCCGGGCCTTCTACACGGACGTCAAGTCCCGCCTCGCCAAGTACGGCCGCCGCCCCGACCAGCTGCTCATCCTGCCCTCCGCGACGTTCGTCCTCGGCGACACCGACCAGGAGGCCGCCGAACTCGCCCACGAGATCCGCCGCCGCCAGGTCAGCGGCGCCACCGCCGTCAAGCACCTGGAATTCGTGTGGAACCGGGACCTGTCGGCGTACGACCCGGAGGGCCCGCTGCCCGACGTCGACCCGGTGGTCGGCGAGGAGCACATGTCCCGGGGCCGCGCCCAGGTGCGGATGTACCGCGACCCGGTCGCCGTCGCCCGTGAGTGGCGGCAGCTCGCCGAGGCCAACAAGTGGTCCATCCGCGACCTGGTCATCAACACCGGCAACCGGCAGTCCTTCATCGGCTCCCCGGCCACCGTCGCGCGGGCCCTCAACGACTTCGTGCAGGCCGACGCCGCCGACGGCTTCATCCTCGTCCCGCACATCACCCCCGGCGGGCTCGACCCGTTCGCCGACAAGGTGGTCCCGCTGCTCCAGGAACAGGGCGTCTTCCGCACCGACTACGAGGGCACGACCCTGCGCGACCACCTGGGTCTCGCCCACCCCGACGCCGGCACCCCCGCCGCACGGGCGGCCTCGTGACGTGTCCCCCCTGGGGGCCGGCCGCCGGAGCACCGGTGTGGACGCGGACGTCACCTCCCCCGTGGGTGACGTCCGCGCCCGTTCCCCCGGCGCAGGACTGTGGCTCCCTGCCGTCCGTGTGCCGTCACCAGCACATGACCGCCGTCTCTCCCGACCCCCACGTGGAGTACAGGCGGACCCGGACGGCATAACGCCGGCCCCTGACGAGCCGGACCCGCACGGCGGCGTTGTCCGGCGTGCCGCCGTCGTCGTGGCCCGCGAGGAAACGCGGCACCCCGTCGCGCTCCTCGAAGACCACCAGCACGGTGTCCGCGTCGCCGAAGGCACCCACGGTGTACTCGCGGGTCTCCGGCGGTTCCACGGCGAAGTCCGCCTGCTCAACCGGCCCGAGCCCGAGCGGCGCGGAGCGGAAGGGCGGCAGCCCGGCCGGACCGGAGGGCGCCGCCGGCGGATACCAGCGGAGCACGAACTCCTTGTCCCCCAGGGTGCCCGCCCGCCGTGCCGGACGCCTGAGTCGAGGACTACTCAAGTCAGCCTGTATCAGAACTGAGTACGCGCGCTCTGAACGATGTGAGGACTGACGAGCAGGACGCGACGGCCCCGGAACTCCCCTGGCCGTTCACCGGCCGGACGAACGAACTGGAGCTGGTGCGCGGTGCGCTGACCGCGGGCCGGCCCGGCATCGCGGTGACCGGCCCGGCGGGCCACGGCAAGACCCGGCTGATCACGGAGGCGGCCCGGGGCAGCGACCACGCCCGGGTGACCGGTACCCCCGAGGCCCGGGACCTGCCCCTCGCGGCGTTCGCGCACCTGCTCCCCGACACCGTGTCGCTGCCCCGCGCGGTCCGGACGCTGTCCGGCGTGCGGGTCCTCGTCGTGGACGACGCCCAGCTGCTGGACGAGACCTCCGCCGCCCTGGTGCACCAGCTGGCCGTGCACGGGCGCACCCGCCTGATCGTGACCGCGACGGACGACGGGCCCGCGCCCGCCGCCGTGTCCCGGCTGTGGACCGGGGAGCTGCTGCCCCGGCTCGCGCTCGAACCGCTACCCCGTGAGGACACCGCCCGGCTGCTCGCCGGCGCCGGCCTGGAACCGCTGACCGTGCGCCGGCTGCACCAGGCGTGCCGGGGCGATCTGCGGCTGCTGCGCGACCTGGTGGCCGCGCTCGCCGGATCAGGCCGGCTGTCGCCCGTCCCCGGCACCGGCGAACGGGCCTGGCGAGGCCCGCTGCCGGTCACCCCGGCCGTCCGGGAACGGCTCGCCCCCGCCCTGGAGCGGTCCGGCCCCGGCGAACGGGCCACCCTCGAGCGCCTCGCCTTCGCCGAGCCCCTGCCGGTGCCGCTGGACGAACTGGAACCGGACGTCCTCGAACGCCTGGAGGCGCACCGACTGATCCACGTCGGCGACCAGGGCGGCGTCACCCTCGCCCACCCCCTGCACGGCGCCGCGTTGCGGGCCACCGCCGGCCGGCTGCGCACCCGTCGGCCGGCCCGTGCCGCCGACGCGCATGGCCCCGCGCTCGCCGCCGAACAGCGCACCCTGCTACGGCGGATGGCGCAGCTGGACGTCCGGCCCCTGCCGACGCCGGTGGGGGAGTGGCTGGTGGCGGAGGGCCTCCCGCTGCCGGCCGGATACGCCGGGATCCGTGCCCGGTTCGCCCGTCTGCGCGGTGAGCTGCGGGAGGCCGCGGCATGGGCCCGGGAGGGGCTGCGGGAGACTCCGTCGGACACCGGGTGCCATGCGGAACTGCGGCTTTCGGAAGGCCGGCCGGGGGACGGCGGTGATCCGGACGACGTCCACGCGGTCTACGCGGCCGTACGCCTCGGCGCGCCCGAGCGGGCGGTGGGGCGGTTGCCGGCCGGGAGTGTGCTCGCCCGGCACGCGGACGCGCTGGCCCGCGGTGACGGGGCCGCGCTGGACCGGGCCGCGGAGGCGCTGGCCGAGCGGGGGTTCCTGCTGTACGCGGCGGAGGCACGTGCGCAGGCCGTGCGCGCGCATCGTGATCCACGGGCCGCGCGGCGTTCTCGTGCCCGGGCACTGGCGCTCGCCCGGCGGTGTGCCGGTGCCCGTACGCCGGCCCTGGCCGGCCTCGTCCTCGGTGACCTCACCGCCCGGCAGCAGCAGGTCGTCACCCTGGCGGCCGCCGGGCTGAGCAATCGGGAGATCGCCGAGAGACTGACGCTGTCGGTGCGGACGGTCGGCAATCACCTGTACAGCGCGTACACGCGCCTCGGCACGGGGGACCGCGGGGCGTTGCCGGCGCTGATGGACGCGCCGGAGAGGGCGACGGCGTAGGAGAGCCCCCGCAGACCCGCTCCCGCTCCCGGGCACGGCGTGAGTGCGGGGGCGGCGGGGACGTGGACGTGAGTACGGGCCTGGGCGTGAGTGCGGGCCCCGGCGCCGGCCTGAGTGCGGGCGCGGGCGCGGGCGCGGGCTTGGGTTCGGGCGCGGGCACGGGCTGGGTTCGGGCGCGGGCTTGGGTTCGGGCGCGTCGTGACCGCTCGCGCCGGTCCCGGTGGGGCTGTCCATCGACCCGGCCCCGCTTGTCCGGGTCGGCCGTCTCGGGTGCCGAGGCAGCCTTGCGCAGCCCCGCTTGTCCGGGTCGGCCGTCTTGGGTGCCGAGGCGTCCTCACGCAGGCCCGCTTGTCTCGGTCGGCCGTCATCGGCGCCGAGGCGTCCTTGCGCCGTCCCGTGTGTCCGGGGCGGCCGTCTCGGGTGCCGAGGCAGCCTTGCGCAGCCCCGCGTACGGGCCGGTCACCGTCGGTGGGCGCCCTGTGTCCTCACGCCGCCCCGAACGCCGCGAATGCCCAGCCCGTCGCCTGGTGGGCCGGGTCACCGGGCAGGACCGCGCGGGCGTCGCGGAGGGCCTCGGCCAGGGAGAGGCCCGCGCCGAGGCCCTTGTGGAGGGCGAGCATCAGCGGCACCACGGCCGCGTCGTTCACCGGGGCGCTGCTCGCCACCACCCCGGCGGTGCCCAGTGGCAGCAACGCCGTGACCAGTCCGAGGAGTTCGTCGGCGCCGACCGAGGCGAGCCGGGCGGTGTCGCAGCTGGAGAGGATGATCCGGTGAGGGCTGCGGGCCAGGCGCTCGAAGTCGTGCACGATCAGCGGGCCGTCGGCCATCCGGAGGGCGGAGAACAGGGGGCTGTCCGCGCGGAACGTACCGTGCGCCGCGAGGTGCGCGAGGCCCGCGCCGTCGAGCTCCGCCAGCACCCGGGGCACCTGGGCGTCGTCGCCCTCCAGGACCGTCGCCGTGCCGTACCGGTGGGCCAGCTCGGGGACCTCCGCGCCACCGGACGCGAGACCCGGTCCGCGCACCAGCACCGCGCGGCCGTCCGGCGGCGGCACCGTCTCCCGGGCGCGCAGCCAACTGCCCGCCGACGGCGACACACTGAGCACCCGCTCCCGCAGCGCGGGCAGCAACGCCCACGGCACCCGGTGCAGCGCCCCCGGCGGCACGATCACCACCGGGCCCGAGCCGAGCCGCGACGCCGCCCCGGCCAGCAGCAGCTCCTGAAGCCGCCGGCCGGCCGCCTCCACCACCGGCAGCCGGGCCTCGGCCCCCGGGTGCGCGAGCCGCCGCAGCCCGGCCTGCACGTGCTCGGCCTCGGCCACCGCCTCCGCCAGCGACCCGCCGGCGAAGCGCCGTACCTTGCCCTGCCCGCACAGCAGGACGTGCACCCGGCCGTCGACCACGGCCAGTTCGACCAGCCGCACGTCACCGAGCCGGTCCAGGAGCCGGCCCACGTCGAAGCGGTCCCCGGCGTCGGCGGCGGCACTACCCATGTGCCGGGTGCGGGAACGGATCTCCCGCTCCAGGCGCCGCCGTTCGCGCTCCAGCGCCGGCACCGGGCGGCCGTCCATCCGGGCGGCCTCCGCCCGGGCCGCGATCTCCCGGTAGGCGGTCAGCCCGCTCAGCAGCGCCGGATCGTCGGGCGGCCGGGTCGGGGGCGCGGACAGCACGGTCGCCCGCCACCGCTCGCTCCACCCCAGCAGCCGCCGCGGGCTGCCCTGGGCGAGACTCACCTCCTGTGCCAGTGCGGCCAGTTCGGCGCCGTGCGTGCTGGTGTGGGCGCGCAGTTCCGAGGCGCCCAGCGTCATCCGGTGGTCGTCCAGCACGTCCAGGCCGCGCCGGCACGCCTCCAGCACCCCCCGCCGGGAGCCGGCCGCCTGCGCCCGCAGTGCCTGCGCCGCCCAGCCGGTGACCCGGGCCGGCGCGGGCCCGCAGTGCCGGCTGCGGGCGGCCACCGCCAAGTGCCGTTCCGCGTCCGCCGTCCATCCCAGCGCCAGGGCGATCCGCCCGGCGAGCAGCGAAGCCTCCGGCGCGGCGGGTGAGCCGAAGGAGGCCAGCCGCTCGGCGACCGCCGCCGCGTCCGCGACCATCCGCCCCGACCGGCGCCCGGTCGCCGTCCGTGCCTCGATCAGCACCAGCCGGGCGTGCGTCTCCCACCACGTCCGGCGCTGCGCCGCGAACAGCCGTACGGCGACGGCGGCGCGGGCGATGGCGGTGTGCGCGTCCCCCGCCGCGCGGGCTGCCCAGGAGGCGGCGAGCAGCAGCTCGGCCTTGCGGGTGGACTGCCCGCCGATCCGGTCCAGCAGCGTGCTCGCCGCGTCCGCCTCGGCCAGCGCCTCCGGGGCGAGCCCCGCCGCCATCAGCACCTCGCAGCGCCGGATCGACAGGTTGTACGTCGGGGTGTCGAGCTTGGCGTAGCGTTCCTCGGCCTCGTCCAGCAGCCGCAGCGCCGCGGGGATGTCCCCCGACCGGAACGCGGCCAGCCCCCGGCTCTCCACCGCGTCCGCCTTGTCGTGTTCCTGGCCGGTGGTGTCCCACAGCCGTTCCGCCGCCGTGAAGTCGGCGACCGCCCGGTCCACCGCGCCGAGCGCCAGGTGCACGGTGGCCCGCAGGGTCAGTGCCCGGGCGGTCCAGATGTCGTCGGCGACCTGCCGCAGCACCGGCAGCGCCCGTCGTACGTCCTCCAGTGCCTCCCGGTGACGGCCCAGCACCCACCACACATAGGCCCGCCGGTACAGCACCCGGGCCCGGGTGTGCCCGCTGCCCCGGGCGACCCCCCGCTCGAAGGATGCGAGCCCCTGCCGTGTGCGCCCCGCATGCACCAGTGCGACCCCCAGTGTCGCGAGCACATCGGCCTCCCGGTCGGCCGACTCGGCGCGCGCGGCCAGGTCCCGGGCCCGCCGCAGATGCCGCAGCGCGATGCGCAGATCGCCGAAGTCCCGCTGCCAGATGCCCAGTACCTGATGGGCCACGCTGCCGTGCAGGGGGGACGGACCGGTACGCAGAAGGTGTTCCGCGCGTGCCCGGGCCTCGCGCGGATCGGCGAACACCATGGGCAGCAGTTCGAGAACCGGCTCGCTTCCCGCTGTCACGTCTCGCATGGTAGTGGCCCGCTGTATCAGACGGCGGTCCCGCGGCTCTCACTGTCGCACCGTCTTGAGGGGGAGGACACACATGGCACTACAGCGATTCCATGAGCAGTTCCACCACATCCAGCGCTCCCTGCCGGACGTCCCGCTGACCATGGGGCCGGACGACACCGCGGGTCTCCTCTACGAGAAGGGTGTCGTCCTCGTCCGGGACGGCGAGGAGGCCCGGTTCGTGGAGGACGCCGTGCGCACCCACTTCACCGAGACCGCGGGCCTCGTCCCCGACCATGTGCGGCGCGTGGGCCCGCGGGCCGGCCGCACCGGCGTGACCCGGATCCGGGTCGGGGACCCGGCGGAGGGCGAGGACACGGTGCCGCACGCCCTGCGCGCCGTACGGGAGGCCGAGGGCCGCCGGGGACGCCGGCTGGTGGGACGCAACCACGTGGTGCACATCGCGGTCAACGCCTGCCCCGGCGACGAGCCGGTGCCCGTCCCGCGTACCGAGCCCGCCAACCCGGCCGCCGCCGAGGGGAGTCACGACCCCGCCACCGCGGTCGGTGTCCTCGTGGTCGACACCGGCCTGATGCACGACCACCGCTCCTACCCGCTGCTCGCCCACACCACGGGCGACACCCAGCTGACCGAGACCGACGGCGACGGCGTGCTGCGCCAGTACGTCGGCCACGGCACGTTCATCGCCGCGCTCCTCGCGGCCGTCGCGCCCAACACCGACATCACCGTCCGGGGCACCCTCAACGACGCCGGGGCCGTCCTCGAGTCCGAGTTCGGCGCCCTGCTCTTCGAAGCGGTCGACCGGGACGGCTGGCCGGACATCATCAGCCTCTCGGCGGGCACCCCCAGCCGGGACACCGGCGGCCTGATCGGCCTCGACGCGTTCATGGGCGAACTACGCGACCACCGCACCCTGTTGGTGGCCGCCGCAGGCAACAACGGCGGCGACACCCCGTTCTGGCCCGCCGCCTACGCCGGACTGCCCGACTTCGCCGACACCGTGCTGTCGGTCGGTGCCCTCCGCGCGGACGGCGAGGGCGCGGCCTGCTTCACCAACCACGGTCCCTGGGTGCGCGCCCACGCCCTCGGCGAACGCCTCACCAGCGCCCTCACCGGTTTCACCGCGCCCGTGCCGTACGTCTACCAGCACTCCACCTACGACGCCTGCCGCTTCGGCGCCGACTACGTCTGCACCTGCCAGTACCCGCGCCACACCGGTGTGTTGAGCGAGGGCCGGGAGAGCACCGGCGCCAAGCCGGACCAGGTGATGTTCGACGGCCTCGCGCAGTGGAGCGGCACCTCCTTCGCCGCACCGGTGGCCGCGGGTCTCGTCGCCGCCCGGATGACGGCGTACCGGGAGCGCGACCCGCGCGCGGCCGCCGCCGCGCTGCTGGCGGCCACCGCGGACCGGGCCGAGGTGCGCGGGGCACACGTCCCGGCGCTCCGGCCGCCCACCTGGCTGCCCACCCCGGCCGCGGTCGCGGCTCTGCCCGCATGAGGGCCGGAACCCTCCCCTCCACGGCGTACGATGACGTGCCGTACACAAGGGGTGGAGTCGTGGACCGAACAGAGGTCGGCGCGTTGGTCCGGTCCGCCGTCGACGGGGACGCCGCGGCCTGGAAGGCGCTGGTGGAAGGGATGAGTCCGCTGGTGTGGTCGGTGGTGCGAGCACACCGGCTGTCGGACGCCGACGGGCACGAGGTCTTCCAGACCGTGTGGTTCCGCTTCGCCCAGCACCTGGGCCGGATACGGGAGCCCGACAAGGCCGGTGCCTGGCTGGCGAGTACGGCCCGCCACGAGTGTCTGAAGGTGCTCAGGGGCCTGGCCCGGCTGACCCTGACCGACGATCCGCGGGTGCTGGACCGGGCCAGTGAGGACCGGACGCCGGAGGAGTCGCTGATCGAAGCGGAGGAGGCGGCGGGCCGGGCCGAGCGGATCCGCCGGCTCTGGCAGGAGCTGGACGGACTGGGCGAGCGCTGCCGGCAGTTGCTGCGTGTGCTGATGGCCTCGCCGCCGCCCAGCTACGGGGAGATCTCGGCCGCGCTCGGCATCGCGGTCGGCAGCATCGGTCCGCTGCGCCAGCGCTGTCTGCGCCGGCTGCGGGCCCGGATGGACGGTCGGGGTGCGATGTGAACGGTGACGACGAGATGCCAGGGGAAGGGCGCCCGGACGAGGGCGGGTCGGCGGACGCGCTGCTGGAGGAGGAACTGCGCCAGGTCGCCGCGGTCCTGGACCCGGTCCCGGCCGCGCTGGTGCAGACGGCCCTGGACGCCTTCGCGTTGCACGACCTGGACGCCCGGCTCGCCGAGCTGACCTTCGACTCGCTCGTGGACGCGCTGCCGGTCAGGGGGGCCGTGGACGCGCCGCGCATGCTGACGTTCCGCGCGGGCGAGGTGACCGTCGACGTGGAGGTCACCGGAGACGGCCTGATCGGCCAGGTGCTGCCGCCGCGGTCCGCCCGGATCGAGGTGCTCGACGGCCCCGGGGCCGGCCGCCCGGTCGCGGCCGACACCCTCGGCCGGTTCACCAGCGACACCCCACCGGCCGGCCCGTTCGCCCTGCGGCTGCGGACCGGTGCGGAGGTGATCGTCACGGAGTGGCTACGGGCCTGAGGCGGCCCCGGGCGGGCTCAGGCGGGGGGCCGCACGGCGTCGACGAGCGCGGCCAGCGCCCCGGCCAGCCGGTCCAGACCCGCATGCGTCGGCCCGCCCGGCTCGCTCATGTAGGTGTCCCGGCGGATCTCCACCATCAGCGCGCCGACCCGGGCGTCTCTGCCGTAGAACTCCAGCGGTACGTACGTCCCGGCGAACGGGCTGTCCAGCCCCGTCTCCCCGCAGCCGGCGAACGCCTCGCGGGCGGCCCCGGTCAGCTCCGCCGGGGTGTGGAAGGTGTCCGTGCCCAGGCACACCGGCGGGCGCGGCCCGGTCCCGTGCAGCTCGTAGGGAAGCGGCTCGGACGGATACGAGTGCACGTCGATGACGACGGCGCGCCCGGTCGCGGCCAGCCGTCCGGCCACCGCCTCCCGCATGGCCTCGGCGTACGGCCGGAAGTAGCGGGCGAGCAGCGGCTCCGGGTCGGTGCCGACGGGCCGCAGCTCGTCGCGGTGCGTGGTGCGCGTGTAGACGGCGCCCATGCCGACGGCCGTCATCTCCTCCCGCTCGTCCGGGAACCGCTCCGGGTCCACGACCAGCCGCGACAGCCGGTTCACGAACCGCCAGGGCGTGAGCCCGGCCAGTTCCGCGGCCCGCCCGGCGATCTCGGCGGTGTGCGCGTCCGTGATGTGGTCCAGCTCCCGCTCCAGCGCGGCGTCGCCCAGCACGATGCCGTCGCGCACGTCTTCGGGTATCGCCCGTGCCGAGTGCGGTACGTGCAGCAGCACGGGCGACTCGGCGGCGCCGGGCAGGAGTTCGAAGGAGGGGGCGGGCTCGGTCACGGGCTGCTCCAGGGCTGGGGTCGGTGGCGTCGTACACGATCAAGGTGTCACACGGCACTGACAACGGGGAGGGGAGCCCGGCCGAGCGGTTCGGAGCGGAGCGGGACCGGCCGAGCAGCTCGGGCCGAGCGGACGGGTGAGCAGCTCGGGCGGAGTGGAGGGGTGAGCAGCTCGGGCGGAGTGGGACGGGCGAGCAGCTCGGGAGCACGACTCGCCCCGGCCGGGCGGTGCCGGCCGGGGCGAGTCGGGTGACCTGTGGCCGTGAGCGTCAGCTCAGGGAAGCCAGCGCCTCGTTCCAGGTGGCCGACGGGCGCATGACCGCGTCCGCCTTGGCCGGGTCGACCTGGTAGTAGCCGCCGATGTCGGCCGGCTTGCCCTGGACGGCGATCAGCTCCTCCACGACCTTCTGCTCGTTCGCGGCGAGCGTCTCGGCGAGCGGCGCGAACGCCTTCGCGAGGTCGGCGTCGTCGGTCTGCCGGGCCAGCTCCTGCGCCCAGTACAGGGACAGGTAGAAGTGGCTGCCGCGGTTGTCGATGCCGCCGACGCGACGGGTCGGGGACTTGTCCTCGTTGAGGAAGGTCGCCGTGGCGCGGTCCAGGGTGTCGGCGAGGACCTTGGCGCGGGTGTTGCCGGTGACCGTCGCGTACTGCTCGAAGGACGGGACGAGCGCGAAGAACTCACCGAGGGAGTCCCAGCGCAGGTAGTCCTCCTTGACCAGCTGCTGGACGTGCTTCGGCGCGGAGCCGCCGGCGCCCGTCTCGAACAGGCCGCCGCCCGCCATCAGCGGGACGACCGACAGCATCTTGGCGCTGGTGCCCAGCTCCAGGATCGGGAACAGGTCGGTCAGGTAGTCACGCAGCACGTTGCCGGTCACCGAGATGGTGTTCTCGCCGCGGCGGATGCGCTCCACCGACAGCTTGGTGGCCTCGACCGGGGAGAGGATCCTGATGTCCAGGCCCTCGGTGTCGTGCTCCGGCAGGTACTGCTCGACCTTGGCGATCAGCTGCGCGTCGTGGGCGCGGCCCGCGTCCAGCCAGAACACGGCCGGGTCGCCGGTGGCGCGGGCCCGCGTGACGGCCAGCTTGACCCAGTCCCGGATGGGGGCGTCCTTGGTCTGGCAGGCGCGGAAGATGTCGCCCGCGGAGACCGCCTGCTCGATCACGGCGTTGCCGGACGCGTCGACCAGACGGACCGTGCCGGTGACCGGGATCTCGAAGGTCTTGTCGTGGGAGCCGTACTCCTCGGCCTTCTGCGCCATCAGGCCGACGTTCGGGACCGAGCCCATGGTGGACGGGTCGTAGGCGCCGTTGGCCCGGCAGTCCTCGATGACGGCCTGGTAGACACCGGCGTAGGAGGAGTCCGGGATCACGGCCAGGGTGTCGTGCTCCTGGCCGTCCGGGCCCCACATGTGGCCGGAGGTGCGGATCATCGCCGGCATGGAGGCGTCGATGATGACGTCCGACGGCACGTGCAGGTTGGTGATGCCCTTGTCGGAGTCGACCATGGCGAGGGCCGGGCCCTCGGCGATCTCCGCGTCGAAGGATGCCTTGATCTCGGCGCCCTCGGGGAGGCTCTCCAGGCCCTTGAGGATGCCGCCGAGGCCGTCGTTCGGGGTCAGGCCGGCCGAGGCGAAGGTCTCGGCGTACTTCGCGAACGTCTTCGGGAAGAAGGCGCGCACCACGTGACCGAAGATGATCGGGTCGGAGACCTTCATCATCGTGGCCTTCAAATGCACGGAGAACAGGACGCCCTCCTCCTTGGCCCGGGCGATCTGCGCGGTCAGGAACTCGCGCAGGGCGGCCGTGCGCAGCACGGAGGCGTCGACGACCTCGCCGGCCAGGACCGGTACGGACTCGCGCAGCACGGTGGTGGAGCCGTCGTCGCCGACCAGCTCGATGCGCAGCGCGCCGTCCTCGGCGATGGTCACGGACTTCTCGGTGGAGCGGAAGTCGTTCTCGCCCATGGTCGCCACGTCGGTCTTGGACTCGGAGGTCCAGGCACCCATGCGGTGCGGGTGGGTCTTGGCGTAGTTCTTCACCGAGGCCGGGGCGCGGCGGTCGGAGTTGCCCTCCCGCAGCACGGGGTTGACGGCGGAGCCCTTGATCTTGTCGTAGCGGGCGCGGATCTCGCGCTCCTCGTCGGTCTTCGGGTCGTCCGGGTAGTCCGGCAGCGCGTAGCCCTTGGCCTGAAGCTCGGCGACGGCCGCCTTCAGCTGCGGGATGGACGCCGAGATGTTCGGCAGCTTGATGATGTTGGCCGCCGGGGTCTTGGCCAGCTCGCCCAGCTCGGTCAGCGCGTCCGGGATGCGCTGGTCCTCGTTCAGGTACTCCGGGAAGACGGCGATGATGCGCCCGGCCAGCGAGATGTCACGCGTCTCCACGGGCACACCGGCCTGCGAGGCATACGCCCGGATCACCGGCAGGAACGAATGCGTCGCCAGGGCCGGGGCCTCGTCTGTGTAGGTGTAGATGATGGTCGAGTCAGTCACCGGGTGCTCCGCTCCACGTCTGCAACATTGCTCGACATCAAGATATCTCGTGATCGGGGTCGGCTCGACAGGGGTCCTGGCCGGAAATCGCGCCGTCCGCCATCTCGCGCGCGATCCAGCGGCAGATCACATCCACCACGTACACGTGTTCGAAGCGGGTCAGCTCGCGTCCCTTGGGGATGCCGTGCCAGCGCTGCAGACAGCTCCGGCAGCAGGTGGCGGTCGCGTGCTGGGCCACGAACACCGGGTGACCGCGGTACGGCGTCTGCCTGCCGTCCTTGTACGGCTCGGCCGGCGCCAGCCGCTTGGCGATCAGGTCGTACGCGTGCCATCGGAGGGTCGCCGGGCCTTTCAGCCGGGCGGTCGCCCGGTCCCGCCCGCGCAGGTGGAACTTCGCCCGGAACGGCTGCCGGGCGAGGGCCTCGAGCCGCCGGTCGATCGAGAGGGGGTCGCGGGCGCCCCGCCCGGGGGAGCGGGGGTCGCCGGACGGCCGCTCGGGTGGGCCCGGGAAGCGGGGGTCGCCGGACGGCTGCTCGGGTGGGCCCGGGGAGCGGGGGTCGCCGGACGGCTGCTCGGGTGGGCCGGGGACGGTGGAGGAATTCATACCTCTTCGAGCCTAATGCGTGGCCGAGCGTCGGCCGTGGCCCACTCGGCGCGCCGGCCGCCGGTCAGGACACGGGGTCCGTCCGGTGCCAGGGGCTCGGCCCGGTGCCCTGGTGCCAGGCCCCCAGCTCGTCGCCGTTCACGCAGACGATTCCGCACTGGAGGGCGTACTCGAGGGCGGGTGCCGTGAAGTCGCTGGTGGTGACCACGGCCGCGACGTCGGCCTCGTGGATGGTGAAGCAGGTACCGCCGAAGCGCTGCATGTCCTGGGAGCCGACCTTGTTGGTGTCACCGTACTGCTTGCACTGGATGACCACGCGTCGGCCGTCCGGGACGATCGCGACGACGTCTGCCCCCAAGTCGCCCGCGCCTCCGACCACTTCCACCTCCCGGCAGCCGTCGCGGGCGCACAGCTCCGCCACCGCCTGCTCGAAACCATCGGGGTCGAGCTCGGCGAAGCAGGTCCCGCTGCCGGGACGAGCGGCGTCCAGCGCCGCCTCCGGGTCCAGCGGCACGGTGACGGACCACGTCGACTCCGGCGCCGCAAGGTCCTCGGCGCCGTCCGGGGCCGCCGGGGCGGGGACGCCGAGGGGCCGGGCCGGCGTGCCGATGCCTGCGGCGGGAGCGACCACCTCTCCCGTGGCCGCGGCGCCGAGGCTGGCCGACGCCTTCTCCGCCGCCTCCTCCAGTGCCCGGGCGGCCCGGCGCGCGTACCTCCCGGCGGACCGCCGGCGCCGGCTCGACCGGAACCTCAGCGCGCCGGCCAGGCCGAGCACCGCCAGGACACCGGCCCAGAGCGGGCGGCGTTCGACGATCCCCGCCGCCGTGCGCCCCAGGAACGCCAGGAGGCACAGGATGAGCGCGAGCAGCAGGAAGAACATCGCGGTCGTCCGCAGATCGAAGCGCCGGGCGCGCTCCACGGGCCGATCCTGGCGCACGGGTATGGTCATGCCGGCTACCTCCGGGACGGTGACGACGAAGATCTTCCGTCTACGGATGCCCAAGATCGCCGACCGCTCTCGTGGTTCGTACCGACGGGCACCGGCGGCGGACGGGCAACCTCGCCGCACCCGCTCCCGGGCGGACCGTGCTCGCCGGCCCCCCGCGTCCCTCGCGGACCGTGCTCGCCGGCACCCGCTCCCTCGCGGACCGTGCTCGCCGGCCCCCGCGTCCCTCGCGAACCGCGGTGTCCTAGTCGGCCAGCGACGGGTCGCCGATGACGACGCCCTCCTCCCCGCTCCGCTGCTGCGGAATCACCACCGACCCCTGCTGGAGCGCGACCGTGCGGGTGGGGGCCGGGATGCGGATGCCCTCCGCGCGGTAGCGGCGGTGCAGGCGCTTGATGAATTCGTGCTTGATCCGGTACTGGTCGCTGAACTCGCCCACGCCGAGGATCACCGTGAAGCCGATCCGGGAGTCGCCGAAGGTGTGGAAGCGGACGGCGGCCTCGTGGTCGCGGACCGCGCCGGTGACGTCCGTCATGACCTCCGTGACCACCTCCGCGGTCACTCGCTCGACATGCTCCAGGTCGGAGTCGTAGCTCACGCCCACCTGCACCAGGACGGTCAGTTCCTGCTCGGGCTGCGTGTAGTTGGTCATGTTGGCCTTGGCGAGCTGGCCGTTGGGGATGACCACCAGGTTGTTGGAGAGCTGGCGGACGGTCGTCTGGCGCCAGTTGATGTCCACGACATAGCCCTCCTCGCCGCTGCTGAGCCGGATGTAGTCGCCCGGCTGGACGGTCTTGGAGGCGAGGATGTGGATGCCCGCGAAGAGGTTGGCGAGCGTGTCCTGCAGGGCCAGGGCGACGGCCAGACCGCCCACACCCAGGGCGGTGAGCAGGGGAGCTATGGAGATGCCGAGGGTCTGCAGGACGATCAGGAAGCCGATCGCCAGGACCAGGACGCGGGTGATGTTCACGAAGATCGTCGCCGAGCCCGCCACACCCGAGCGGGACTGGGTGACCGAGCGGACCAGGCCGGCGATCACCCGGGCCGCGGAGAACGTCACCACGATGATCAGCCAGACCTGGAGCACCTGGTTGACGTGGTGCTGGACGGTCCGGGTCAGTGGCAGCACGGCCGCTGCCGACGCCGCCCCGCCCGCGATCGCGGCCCAGGGGACGACCGAGCGCAGCGCGTCCACGATGACGTCGTCGCCGCTCCAGCGGGTCCGCTTGGCGTGCCCCGCCAGCCAGCGCAGCAGGGTGCGCGACATGAAGGCGAGCACCAGGCCCGCCGCCAGGGCGATGCCGGCGAGGACGAGGTCGTCCAGGCTCAGCGCGCGGTTCACCGGTCACCTCCGGGGCGCGAAGCCGCTGCGGGAGGCCGGTTGTGAAGTCTCGTCACGTTGTCACCTGCTCGATGTCCGGGATGTGCGACCGCGCCGGCCCCGGAACTCCGGTGACCGGCGCGCTCGTTCATCCTGCCGTATCCGGCGCACCAGTTCGTACCGGGACCGGCGCACTCCGGGCAGCCGGCTCAGACGATGCCCTCCGCGAGTTCCGCCTGGTCACGGTCGTTGCCGTAGGCGGCGGTGGTGGGAGTGCCGTACGACCTGCGGGCGACGTACCACCAGACGCTGGCGAGAACCAGCACCACGGCGAGGGCGACGGACGCGTAGTTCATCGTGTCGACCGTGACCGGCGACGCCTGCGGCAGGCAGAACAGAACCGTCACGCAGGCCACCCACACCACCGCGATCCAGCCGATCGGCCTGCTCCAGCGGCCCAGATGCCACGGCCCCGGCCGGAAGCGGTCGCCCGCCCGCAGCCGCAGGAACACGGGAATGGCGTAGGCCGGGGTGATGCCGATGACGTTGATGGCGGTCACCGCGTTGTACGCCGTCGCCGAGTACAGCGACGGCAGGGCGAGGACGCCGGCCACGACGACGGACAGCCAGACGGCGGCCACCGGGGTCTGGGTACGACCGCTCACCTTGCGCCACAGGTGCGAGCCGGGCAGCGCCCCGTCCCGGCTGAACGCGAACACCATCCGGCTGGCCGCGGCCACCTCGGCGTTCCCGCAGAACAGCTGGGCGATGATCACGACGAGCAGCAGCGCGCTGGCGCCGCCGGTGCCGAGACCGTCCAGCATGATCTGGGCGGGCGGCACACCGGTGTCGGTGGTGCGGGTGGCGTCGTAGTCCTGGATGGCGAAGGTCAGACCGGCCAGCAGCACGAAACCGGCGAGCCAGGAGACCCAGATCGCGCGGACTATGCCCCGCGACGCGGCCACCGAGGCGTGCGAGGTCTCCTCCGACAGGTGGGCGGAGGCGTCGTAGCCGGAGAAGGTGTACTGCGCGAGCAGCAGGCCGATCGCGGCCACGTACAGCGGGTTGTCCCAGCCGGTCTCGTTGACGAACTTGGTGAACACGAAGGACGGCGACTGGTGGTGATCGGGGACGATGGCCAGCGCGCCGACGATCAGCGCGACGCCCGCCAGGTGCCACCACACGCTGATGGAGTTGAGCAGGCTGACCAGGTGCACACCGAACAGGTTCAGCGTCGCGTGCAGCAGCAGGATGGCGCAGAAGATCAGCATGGTCTTGCCGGGCGTCGGCTCGAAGCCCCACTGGATGTTGGCGAACGCGCCGGTGAACAGGGCCGCGCCGTAGTCGATGCCGGCGATCGCGCCGAGCAGGCCCAGCAGGTTCAGCCAGCCCGTGTACCAGCCCCAGCGCCGTCCGCCGAGCCGGTCCGCCATGTAGTACAGCGCGCCTGAGGTCGGATAGGCGCTGGTGACCTCGGCGAGCGCGAGACCCACGCACAGCACGAACAGGCCGACGCCCGCCCAGCCCCACAGCATCACGGCGGGGCCGCCGGTGTTCATGCCGTAGAGGTACAGGGTCATGCAGCCGGACAGGATCGAGATCACCGAGAAGCTGATCGCGAAGTTGCCGAAGCCGCCCATGCGGCGGGCCAGCACCGGCCGGTAGCCGAGTTCACGCAGGCGCTGTTCCTCGTCCTGCTGCGGCAGGCCGGGGGAGGGGGCGGGCGACGGATCGGGGGTGGGGGACACGCGGAGACCTCCGGGATCGGACAGTTGTCGAACGGGGACCTTCTGGGTGGTGCGGAGGAGCGTTTCTGGGTGATGCGGAGTGAGACTCAAGGTGGTGCGGAGGGCCTTCGGGTGGTGCGGAGTGAGGTTCAGGGTGGTGCGGCAGGACGTTCGGGGCGGAGCGGCACAGCGTTCGGGGGCGGAGCGGAGAGAGCGGGAGTTCGCGCTTCGGTGTGCGGCACGTTCAGGGGCGGGAGCCGTCCGCGGTGGACCGGCAGCGGTCCCGGGCCTGGACGAAGACCTCCACGGCACGGTCCCGGTCCCGGGTGCGGTACATCCAGGGCGGGGGCGTGAAGTAGGGGCCGATGGCCTCGAACACCCTGTTGGCCTCGGGGAATTGCAGGGACCCCCACAGGGCGTGGGCCAGGTGGTTGAGGTCCGGCAGCGCGCGTTCGGCGGGCCGGGTCCGCTCGAACCAGGCGTGCAGCGCGTGCCGTGACTCGCGGGCCGCTTCCTCCACCACCCAGTGCAGGTCCAGCGCCGCGTCGTGCCCGCTGTCCCGGCGGTAGCGCTCGACGCGGACGTACAGCGGCAGCAGGTGCAGCGCGGAACCGGGCGGGGCCTGACCGGCGGCCCACTGCGCGTACCCGGCGGCCTCCGCGAGCCGGCCCGAACCGCCGCGCGCGTACAGGAACTGCAGCATCCGGTGGTGGGCCTCACGGTTGAACGGGTCGCGCCTGCCGGCCTCGGCCAGCAGCCCCCAGGGTCCCGGCGGCAGCATCGGTTCCGGGGGGCCGGCCCGGTGCTCCTCCCAGCGCTGCTCCGGATCGAGCTGGGCCAGCGCCAGCAGGCACACCCAGGGCACGGGGTCCTGTGGCGCGGCCACCGTGGCCGACTGGGCGGTGTCCCATGCCTCGATCCACAACTGATGGGTCCGGCGGTGCTGTTCACGCCGGGCCCGCAGCGCACGCTCCACGCCGACCCGGGCGTGCATGACCGCCGCGTGGACACTGTCGGGCTCCTCGGTGAGCCAGGCCCGGACCACGTCGGTGCCGGCCGCCGCTGCCGCCAGAACCTGGGTCCGCTGGGTCCACTGCCACCACTGCGTGGTCTCCGCGAGCAGGGTGCGCATGGCCATCCAGCGGCCGGTGCGCAGGTCCTGCAGCGCGGTGCGCAGCGGGTGGTCGGGGCCGGCGGGATCGTAGGAGGGACGGGCTCCGTCTCTGGCCATCAGCCGCCGGCCCCCTGCCGCTGGCACCCGGGCGAGGTGGCGGGGTGACGTTGCAACAGCCCTCCCCTGGGCGGTGACGGAAATGGTCTTCGTGTGGTCGGCGGTCACTATAGAGGCGGAGGTTGCGACGTACCATTGTTGCCAAGTCAACTATTTAGCCAGGCAAGTTGGCCGAGATCCGCACCTTGACGCGGGGCCCGATACGGCGGCAGGCTGACGCGGTGATCTTCAGGGCCGGAGCGGAGGACGCGCGATGACGGGGCCGGTGCTCGCCGTCGACCAGGGCACGTCCGGCACCAAGGCGCTCGTGGTCTGCCCGGAACGCGGTGTCCTCGGCACCGGATTCGCCGAGGTCCGGCCCAGGTACCTGCCCGGCGGCCTGGCCGAGGTGGACCCGGCCCAGCTGTACGACTCGGTCGTGGACGCCGGCAGGCAGGCACTCGCCGAGGCCGGTGCGGACGTCGTCGCGCTCGGCCTCGCCAACCAGGGCGAGACCGTCCTCGCCTGGGACCCGGCCACCGGCCGCCCGCTGACCGACGCCCTGGTGTGGCAGGACCGGCGGGCCGAGACCGTCTGTGCCGAACTCGCGGACCGCGCCGAAGAGTTGCGGCAGCTGACCGGACTGCCCCTCGATCCGTACTTCGCCGCGCCCAAGATGGCCTGGATCCGCCGTCACCTGACCCGCGAGGGTGTCGTCACCACCTCCGACGCCTGGCTGGTCCACCGCCTCACCGGCGCCTATGTCACCGACGCCGCCACCGCCGGCCGTACCCAGCTCCTGGACCTGGACCGCGCCGAGTGGTCCCCGCGCGCCCTGGACCTGTACGGCCTGGCCGACGAGCGGCTGCCCCAGGTCACCGACGCGGCCGGGCCGGTGGGGACGACCACGGCGTTCGGCCCCGAGATACCGCTCACCGGGCTGATCGTCGACCAGCAGGCCGCCCTGCTCGCCCAGCGCGTCACCGGACCCGGCGCCGCCAAGTGCACCTACGGCACAGGCGCGTTCCTGCTCGCCCACACCGGCGACCGCCCCCGGCGCGGCGGCTCCGGCCTGGTCAGCTGCGTGGCCTGGCGGCTGGCCGGGCGCACCAGCTACTGCCTGGACGGCCAGGTCTACACGGCCGCCTCCGCCGTCCGCTGGCTCACCGACCTCGGCGTCATCTCCTCCGCCGCCGACCTCGACCCGGTCGGCGGTACCGTCCCCGACAGCGGCGGCGTCACCTTCGTCCCGGCCCTCGCCGGACTCGCCGCCCCCTGGTGGCGCGGCGACCTGCGTGGCTCCCTCACCGGACTCGGCCTCGACACCACCCCGGGGCATCTGGTGCGCGCCCTGTGCGAGGGGATCGCGGCCCAGGTGGCAGAACTCGCCGAGGCCGCCGCCGGCGACCTCGGCGCGCCCCTGGACACGCTCCGGGTCGACGGCGGCCTCACCCGCTCGGCGCTCCTCATGCAGACCCAGGCCGACCTGCTGCAACGCCCCGTCGAGGTGTCCGCGCTGCCCGACGCCACCGCGCTCGGCGCCGCCGCCCTCGCCCGCCTCGGCGCGGACCCCGCACTCGATGTCGGACACGCCCTGCCCGACTGGAAACCCGCCGCCGTGTACGAGCCCCGCGTCCCGGCCGACCGGGCCGCCGAACGCCGCGCCGGTTTCCGCACCGCCGTCGCGGCCCTGCTCGGCTCGTGACCGTCACCGCGGACGGCCCGCTGCCGTCGGCGCCGTACGACGTGGCGATCGTCGGCGCCGGGGTGGTCGGCTGCGCCATCGCCCGCGAACTCGCCCGCCGCCCCCGGCTGCGCGTCGCCCTCGTCGAGGCCCAGGACGACGTCGGCCAGGGCACCTCCAAGGCCAACACCGCGATCCTGCACACCGGTTTCGACGCGACGCCCGGCACCCTGGAGGCCCGGCTGGTCCGCGAGGGCTACCAGCGGCTCGGCGCCTACGCCGCCGAGACCGGCATCCCCGTCGAACGGGTCGGCGCCCTGCTGATCGCCTGGGACGCGGAGCAGCTCGCCGCGCTGCCCCGGCTCGCGGAGAAGGCCGAACGCAACGGCTGCCGGGACACCGCCCGGCTGGACCCCGGCGAACTGTACGCCCGTGAACCGCGGCTCGGCCCCGGCGCGCTCGGCGCCCTGCACGTCCCCGGCGAGAGCGTCATCTGCCCCTGGACGACGACCCTGGCGTACGCCACCCAGGCCGTCCGCGCCGGAACAGACCTGCACCTGAACACCGCCGTGCGGGCGGTGGAGCGGACGGCGGACGGTCACCGGCTGACCACCGGCCGGGGCACCCTGCACGCCCGCCACCTGGTCAACGCGGCCGGACTGCACGCCGACACCCTCGACCGCGCGCTCGGCCACGAGGACTTCACCGTCACCCCGCGCCGCGGCCAGCTGCTGGTCCACGACAGGCTCGCCCGCCCCCTCGTCCGGCACATCCTGCTGCCCGTGCCGACCGCCCTCGGCAAAGGTGTCCTGGTCGCCCCGACCGTCTACGGAAATGTGCTGCTCGGCCCCACCGCCGAGGACCTGCACGACAAACGGGCCACCGGCTCCACCGCCGACGGGCTGGCCGCGCTGCGGGACCAGGCCCGGCGCATCCTGCCCGCCCTGCTCGACGAGGAGGTCACCGCCGTCTACGCCGGGCTGCGCGCGGCCACCGAGCACGAGAACTACCGCATCACCGCGCACCCCGAGCAGGCGTACGTCACCGTCGGCGGCATCCGCTCCACCGGCCTGACCGCGTCCCTGGCCATCGCCGCCCATGTCACCGGCCTGCTGGCCGGCACCGGGCTCGACCTCGGCCCGGTACGGGAGCCGGAGCCGCTCACCATGCCCAACCTCGGCGAGGCGTTCCCACGCCCCTACCAGCGGCCGGAGCTCATCGCCGCCGACCCCGAGTACGGCACCCTGGTCTGTCACTGCGAGCGGGTCTCCCGCGGGGAGATCCGCGACGCCCTGGCCAGTACGGTCCCGCCCCGCACCCTGGAGGGCCTGCGCCGCCGCACCCGGGCCAAGGCCGGCCGCTGCCAGGGGTTCTACTGCGGGGCGGCGGTACGGCAGCTGTTCGAACAGGGGCTGTGCGAGCGGGGTACCGCCGAACGGGGGCTGCCCGAGGGGGGTGCCGCCGATGGCGGGCTGTCCGAGCGGGGACTGTGCGAGCGGGGTTCTGCCGAAGAAGGGTTGCCCGAGGGGGGTGCCGTCGAACGGGGGCCGGCTGAGGGGGGTGCCGCCGATGGCGGGGTGTCCGAGCGGGGACTGTGCGAGCGGGGTGCCGCCGAGGGAGGGCTGCCCGAGGGAGGTGCCGTCGGGCGGGGGCCGGCTGAGGGGGGTGCCGCCGAGGGCGGGCCGTCCGAGCGGGGACTGTGCGAGCGGGGTGCCGCCGAGGGAGGGCTGTCCGAGCGGCCGTTGTCCGAGGGGGAGCAGGAGGGAGACCGGGCATGACGGTTCCTCGCCGCGTCGACGTCCTCGTCGTCGGTGCCGGTCCGGCCGGGCTCGCCGCCGCCGCGCGACTGGCCGCCGCCGGTGCCGGGCGGGTGGAGGTGCTGGAGCGGGAGACACAGCCCGGCGGAGTGCCCCGGCACTGCGCGCACGGCGGCTTCGGCACCTGGACGCGTCCCCTCACCGGCCCCGGATACGCCCGCCTGCTCACACAGGCCGGCGAACGGGCCGGGGCCACGCTCCGGACCGGGGTGACGGCACTGGACTGGGCGACGGCGGGCCCCGTGCTCACCGCCGTCGGCCCCGGCGGGCCGGAGACGATCGAGGCGCGGGCGGTCGTCCTCGCCACCGGCGCCCGCGAACGCCCCCGCACCGCCCGCCTGGTGCCCGGCACCCGTCCGGCCGGCGTCCTGACGAGCGGCGAACTCCAGCAGTCGGTGCACCTGTTTGGGCAGCAGATCGGCACCCGCGCGGTCGTGGCCGGCGCCGAGGACGTCTCCTACGCGGCGGCCGACACCCTGCGCGTGGCCGGCGCCGAGGTGGTCGCCCTGGTCACGGAACACCCGCGCGCCCAGACCGGCCGTACCCGTGCCCAGGCGGCCCGGCTGCGCCACGGTGTCCCGCTGCTGACCGGCACCACCGTCACCGAACTCCTGGGCCACGGGCGGCTGTCCGGCGTCCGCGTCCGGCACCGGGACGGTCGTACGGCCGTCCTGCCCTGCGACACCGTGGTGTTCACCGGTGACTTCGTCCCCGACCACGAACTGGCCCGGCGCGGCGGCCTCGTCCTGGACCCCGGCACCCGCGGGCCCGCCGTCGGCGGCTCCGCGCACACCTCGCGCCCCGGTGTGTTCGCCGCCGGCAACCTCCTGCACGCCGTGGAGCCCGCCGGCACCGCGGCCCGCGAGGGCACCCGGGCGGGCCGCGCCGTTCTCGACTTCCTGGCGGGCGCCCCCTGGCCGGACCCGGGAGTGCCCCTCCTCGTGTCGGCGCCGCTGCGCTGGATCGCCCCGAACCGCGTCACCCCGGCCGTCCGCCCCGCCCGCTACGTCCTGCGCACCGGCACCCCACTGCCCCACCCCGTCCTGTACGTCCGTCAGGACGGCCGCCTCCTGCACCGCGAGCGGCTCGGCATCGGCCCCGCCCTGCCGCACCGCACCCTGACCCTCACCGCCCGATGGCACGACCGCGTCGACCCCGAGGGCGGGGAGGTTCGGGTGAGCACCGGCTGAGCGACCGGCCGGCGGCGCGGTGCGCGACAGCGGCAGCGGGGCGCGCGACCGACACGGACGCCCCGCCGTCCGGCCCGGACACCGTAGGGCTCCCCGCTGTCGGGGCTGGACACCGTAGGGCTCCCCGCTGTCCGGCCCGGACACCGTAGGACTCCCCGCTGTCGGCGCCGGACACCGTAGGGCTCCCGGCTGTCGGGGCCGGACGCTGAATGGCTCCCCACCGTCCGGACTGGACACCGTAGGGCTCCCCGCTGTCGGAGCCGGACGCTGAAGGGCTCCCCGCTGTCGGGTCTGGACACCGTAGGGCTCCTCGCCGTCCGGGCCGGACGTCGAAGGGCTCCTCGCCGTCCGGGCCGGACGCCGTCGACCGGGCCGACCCGGCGCCCACCCAAGCCCCCGGGGACCGACGCCCCCGGGCAGTCAACGCCCTGGCCGCCCTCGACGTCATGGATGTCCGGGACGCCCCGGACGCCTACGTCATGGACGCCCTGGCCCCCGGGGTCGCACGGCTCTGTGCGGCGCTCTGTGCCGGGCCGCCGGACGAGCAGCGGTCATGCGTCGGTGAACGACCCGTGCCGTCCGGCGCCGGACGCGAACCGGGCGGCGCCCTGCCTGCTCTGAGCCAGCACCCCCATGCCGTACCGGAGTTCGCCGCGCAGGGCCGTTCCCTCGTCCGCGCCCTCCTGGTCGAGGACCGAGGCCCGGTCGCTGCGCAGGCAGGACTGCGGGAAGCGGGCGATGGCCGCCGCGAGCGCCTCCGCCTCGGCCCGTGCGGCGCCGGTCGGCACCACCCGGTCGGCGAGCCCCATCGCGTGCGCCTCACGGGCCGCCACCGGGCGGCCGGTGAGGATCATGTCCAAGGCCCGGCCGGTGCCGATCAGCCGGGGCAGCCGGACCGTGCCGCCGTCGATCAGCGGCACGCCCCAGCGGCGGCAGAACACCCCGAACACCGCGTCCTCCTCCGCGACCCGCAGATCGCACCACAGGGCCAGTTCCAGGCCGCCCGCGACCGCGTACCCGGCCACCGCCGCGATCACCGGCTTGGACAGCCGCATCCGGGTCGGCCCCATCGGACCGTCCCCGTCCTCCGCCACCCGGTTGCCGCGCTCCGTGCCGATCGCCTTCAGGTCCGCGCCCGCGCAGAAGGTGCCGCCCTCGCCCCACAGGACCGCCACCCGGGCATCGTCGTCCGCCTCGAACGTCCGGAACGCGGCGGCGAGTTCGGCGGCCGTGGGACCGTCCACCGCGTTGCGCGCCTGAGGCCGGGCGAGGACGACCGTGGTGACGTGCTGCTGCCGCTCGATCCGCACCGGCATGCGGCAACCTCCTTCTACGGGCCCAGTGCCCGCACTGGGACGTGACGTGCCGGTAGCTTCGCAGTACCGGGGCCGGTCAGGACAGGACGGAGAGGATGATCCTGGCGGTGGCGACCCGTGTCGCCCATGGCGCGGGCTGTCATGCAGCGCCTCGCCGCACCGGTTCGGGCTGTCATGCAGCGCCTCGCCGCACCGGTCACCCTGGCCGCGGGACCGGCACAGCCGGCACGGACGACATGGCCGCCTGCGCCCGCGGCAGTGCGTACCTTGGGGCCGGCCATCCACGGACCGGGTACGGGTGTCAGATGACCTTCAGCCGTACCAGCGCACCCAGCGTCAGCGCGCCCGGTACCAGCGGCACCCACACCGTGATGACGCGGTAGGCCAGCACCACCGCCGTGGCCACCGCCGCCGGGCCGCCCACCGCGACCAGCGCCACGATCAGCGCCGCCTCGACCGAACCGAGTCCGCCCGGCGTGGGCACCAGGGCCACCGCGACCGTCGCGGCGAGGTAGGCGAGCGCCATGTGGGCGGCCGGCACCGGCAGGCGGAGGGCCTGGCCGACGGCGGCGAGCCCGGCCGCCTGGAGCGCGGGGAAGGCCAGCGACCCGCCCCACAGCGCCAGGGCGCGGGCCGGCCGGGTGTGCACCGACCGTGCCTCGCCCAGGGCGTCCCGCACGAACGAGGACACGCGCGTGCGCAGCGGTCGTACGAGCACCAGCACGGCCCCCGCGACGGCCGACAGGCCGGCCACGCCCAGCAGCAGCGGCAGCGCCGAGCCGTCCGGCAGCAGGGAGCCGAGCCGCAGCGCGTCCGGGAAGGCGATGAGCAGCGCGGCCAGCAGACCCAGCCGTCCCACGCACTCCGCCAGCAGGTACAGGGCGAGCGCCGCCGAGGAACGGGCCGGCGGCACCCCGCACACGCTCATGAAGCGCAGGTTCACCGCGCCCGCGCCCAGCCCGGTGGGCAGCAGGTGGTTGGCCGAGGCCGCGGCGAACTGGGTGGCCAGCAGCCGGCCCTTCGGCAGCGGCTGGACCACCGCACCCTGCCGGGTGACGGCCGCGGCCACCCAGGTCAGGCAGGTGGCGCAGGCCGCGGCGAGCAGCCACGGCCAGGAGGCGGTGCGCAGCTGGCCGAAGCCCTCGGCGAGCATCGAGCGGTGCCGTAGGGCGGCGACGGCGACGAGCACGAGCGGCACCAGGCACAGCACCTGGCGGACGGGAACGCGACGGGGGAGACGTCGGGGGAAGCGTCCCCGGGGAATCGGGGGCGGCGGGGGCAGCGGGACGGCAGTCACATCCCCAGAGCTTCTCCGGACCGTCCCAACGGCGGGTGGCGGAACCGGGGACGGCGGCTTACAGGGCAGGGTCATCGGGGCCTTGAGCCCGGGGGACACCGGTGCGCAGGAAAAAGCAGCGGGTGAAATCGCCCGGACATTGACCTCAATGAAGCTCGAGGTTCTACGTTCTCCCTCATGAGCATGGAGACCACAGCCTGGACGCAGCTGCACAGCGTGATGAACGCGCAGTCCGAGCGTCGCCCGTTCGCCCGCGCCACGCTGCGCCGCATCGCCGCCTTCGCCCGCCCGCACCGTGCCGGCATCGTCCGGTTCGTGCTGCTCGGGGTGGTGACCGCACTGCTCGCGGTCGCGACCCCCGTACTGGCCGGCCGCGTCGTCGACGCGATCGTGGCGGGGCACGACTCCGGCACGGTGATCCGGCTCTCCCTGCTGATCGCGCTCGTGGCGCTCGCGGAGGCGGCCCTCGGCATCCTCGGGCGGCGCCTGTCGTCGACGCTCGGGGAGGGGCTCATCCTCGACCTCAGGACGGCTGTGTTCGATCATGTGCAGCGCATGCCGGTCGCGTTCTTCACACGTACCCGTACGGGCGCGCTGGTCAGCCGTCTCAACAACGACGTGATCGGCGCCCAGCGGGCCTTCGCCAACACCCTCTCCGGGGTCGTCAGCAACCTGGTCACGCTGCTGCTCACGCTCGCGGTGATGCTCACGCTGTCCTGGCAGATCACCCTGCTCGCGCTGGTGCTGCTGCCGGTGTTCGTGCTGCCCGCCCGTCGGATGGGCAGCCGGATGGCCCGCATGCAGCGGGAGGCGGCGGCGCTGAACGCGGCCATGGGCACCCGGATGACCGAGCGGTTCTCCGCCCCCGGCGCCACCCTGGTCAAGCTCTTCGGCCGCCCGGAGGAGGAGTCGGCGGAGTTCGCGGCCCGCGCCGCCCAGGTCCGGGACATCGGGGTGCGTACGGCGACCGCCCAGTCCGTCTTCATCACCTCCCTCACCCTGGTCTCCGCCCTCGCCCTGGCCCTCGTCTACGGCCTCGGCGGCTGGTTCGCGCTGCGCGGCAGCCTGGAGCCCGGCGCGGTGGTCTCGCTCGCGCTGCTGCTGACCCGTCTGTATGCCCCGCTGACCTCGCTGGCGGGGGCCCGGGTCGAGGTGATGAGCGCCATCGTCAGCTTCGAGCGGGTCTTCGAGGTGCTCGACCTGATGCCGCTCATCGTGGAGAAGCCGGACGCCCGCGAGGTCCCCGACGGCCCGGTGGCCGTCGAGTTCGACAACGTCCGCTTCGCCTACCCCGCCGCCGACCAGGTCTCCCTCGCCTCCCTGGAGGAGGTCGCCGCCCTCGACACGCGCGGCGGCTCCGAGGTGCTGCACGGCATCTCCTTCCGGGCCCGGCCCGGTGAGACCGTCGCCCTGGTCGGCTCGTCCGGCGCCGGCAAGTCGACCATCGCCCAGCTCCTGCCGCGCCTGTACGACGTCGACGCGGGCGCGGTCCGCATCGGCGGGACCGACGTCCGGGACCTGACCGCCGCGTCCCTGCGGGCCACTCTGGGCATGGTCACCCAGGACGGTCACCTCTTCCACGACACCGTCCGTGCCAACCTGCTGCTGGCCCGTCCCGGCGCCGGCGACGACGAACTGTGGGACGTCCTCGGCCGCGCCCGTCTCGCCGACGTCGTACGGTCCCTGCCCGACGGCCTGGACACGGTCGTCGGAGAGCGCGGCTACCGGCTCTCCGGCGGCGAACGCCAGCGCATGACCATCGCCCGGCTCCTGCTGGCCCGTCAGCGCGTGGTGATCCTGGACGAGGCCACCGCCCACCTGGACAACACCTCCGAGGCGGCCGTCCAGGAGGCGCTCACCGAGGCCCTGGAAGGCCGCACCGCCGTGGTCATCGCCCACCGGCTGTCCACGGTCCGGGCCGCCGACCAGATCCTGGTCGTGGAGTCCGGCCGGATCGTGGAGCGCGGCACCCACGAGGAACTGCTGGCGGCGGCCGGCCGGTACGCGGAGCTGTACCGGACGCAGTTCGCCCAGCGGGACGACGCGGCCCACGGGCCGGCGTCGGCGGACGCGGGGGTACCGGCGACGGGGTGACGGCGTCCGTCCGCGCGCCCGCGACGACGCCGGCAGGAGGACCGCCCGCCGGGTGCCGGGTGCCGGGTGCCGGGTACGGCGTGCGGGGAGCGGGGAGCGGGGCGGGTGCTGGGCGCGGGGCGGGGTGCGGGGCGGGTGCTGGGCGCGGGGCGGGGTGCGGGGCGGGTGCTGGGTGCGGGGCGGGGTGCGGGGCGGGACGAGGTGGGCGCGGGGCGGGGTGTGGGTGGTGGGTGGCGGCCGTTCGCGGGTGCGGTGCCGGGGTGACGTTGCTCGCGGGGCGCGGGGCGCGGGGCGCGGGGCGCGGGGCGCGGGGCGCGGGGCGCGGGGCGCGGGGCGCGGGGCGCGGTGCCGGCGCTGAGCGGGAGCCCTCCGTGTCACCGGTCCACCGCCCCGGCCCCTCCCGTTTCCAGCCCCGCCTCTTGACGCCAGTGGTCCGGACCTTTAGTTTCACGCCTTAAACAAAGCCTAACGGGTCGCCAACGGCCGCTTGTGCCCAGGTCGTTGGTCCCGCACCACCCCCCACTCGAAAGGCCACCCGCGCTCATGGCCAGACCTCTCCCGGCGGCGGGCTCGCTCGCCGCGCTCTCCCTTGCCGCCGCGCTGCTCACGGCAGCGCCCGCGCCTGCGGCCACCACCGCTGCCGCCGCCCTGCCCACGGGCTTCGCCACGGTCGTCAACGCCGCGAGCGGCAAGTGCCTGGACGCCCGGGCGGCCGGCACCGCCAACGGCACCGTGGTGCAGCAGTACGCGTGCAACGGCACCACGGCCCAGCAGTGGAGCCTCGCCGCCACCAGCGACGGCTACGTGCGGATCGGCAACGGCAACAGCACCGACCAGGTCGTGGACGTCGCCGACCTCTCCACCGCCGACAACGCGCCGGTCCACCTGTGGAGCTACGGCGGCGGCGCCAACCAGCAGTGGCTGCCCGTGGACGACGGCGGCGGCGTCTACCACTTCGTCAACCGCAACAGCGGCAAATGCCTGGACGACCCCGGTGCCTCGACCGCCGACAGTGTGCAGTTCGCGCAGTACACCTGCAACGGCACCGCCGCCCAGCGCTTCCAGGTGACCCCCGTGTCCCAGAACTCCGACAACCCCGACCTCGGCCCGAACGTCGTCCTGTTCGACCCCTCGATGTCCTCCGCCACCATTCAGGGCAGGCTGGACTCGATCTTCAAGCAGCAGGAGACCAACCAGTTCGGCGCGCAGCGCTACGCCGTGCTGTTCAAGCCCGGCACCTACAACGCCGACGTCAACGTCGGCTTCTACACCCAGGTCCTCGGTCTCGGCCTCACCCCGGACGCCGTCAACGTCAACGGCGCGGTGCACGCCGAGGCCGACTGGTTCCAGGGCAACGCCACCCAGAACTTCTGGCGCGGCGCCGAGAACCTGTCGGTCACCCCGGCGAACGGCGGCGACCGCTGGGCGGTCTCGCAGGCGGCGGCGTACCGCCGGATGCATCTGCGCGGCAACCTCGCCCTCGACGACGGCGGCTGGTCCTCCGGCGGCTATCTCGCCGACAGCAAGATCGACGGGCAGGTCAACTCCGGCAGCCAGCAGCAGTGGCTGACCCGCAACTCCCAGCTGGGCAGCTGGACCGGCTCGAACTGGAACATGGTCTTCGTGGGCAGCCAGGGTGTCCCCGGGACCGGCTTCCCCAACCCTCCGTACACCACGGTCGCGCAGAGCCCGGTCACCCGGGAGAAGCCGTTCCTGTACGTCGACGGCTCCGGCAAGTACCAGGTGTTCGTGCCGTCCACGCGCGCCGGCTCCACCGGCACCTCGTGGGCGAACGGCAGCCCGGCCGGTTCCTCGCTGCCGCTGAGCCAGTTCTACGTCGTCAAGCCGGGCGCCACCGCCGCACAGATCAACTCCGCGCTCGCCGCCGGACAGAACCTGCTGGTCACACCCGGCGTCTACCACCTCGACCAGACACTGAAAGTGACCCGCCCGGACACGGTCGTGCTCGGTCTCGGCCTCGCCACCTTCGTCCCGGACAACGGCATCACCGCGATGTCCGTCGCCGACGTCGACGGCGTCAAGATCGCGGGCCTGCTCTTCGACGCCGGCACCACCAGCTCGAAGACCCTCGTCGAGGTCGGGCCGGCCGGCTCCGCCGCCTCCCACGCGGCCGACCCGACCTCCCTGCACGACGTGTACTTCCGCGTCGGCGGCGCCGGCGTCGGCAAGGCGGCCACCAGCCTCGTCGTCAACAGCGACAACGTGATCGGCGACCACATGTGGATCTGGCGCGCCGACCACGGCAGCGGCGTCGGCTGGACCAGCAACACCGCCGACACCGGCCTGGTCGTCAACGGCGACGACGTGACCATGTACGGGCTGTTCGTCGAGCACTTCCAGAAGTACCAGACGGTCTGGAACGGCAACGGTGGCCGCACCTACTTCTTCCAGAACGAGATGCCGTACGACCCGCCGAACCAGGCCGCCTGGATGAACGGCTCCACCCAGGGCTACGCGGCCTACAAGGTCGCCGACTCCGTCACCAGCCACCAGGCGTACGGTCTGGGCAGCTACTGCTACTTCAACGTCAACCCGAGCGTGACGGCCGCCCGCGCCATCGAGGCGCCGAACAACGCGAACGTGCGCTTCACCAGCATGGTGACCGTCTCCCTCGGCGGCACCGGCACCATCAGTCACGTCGTCAACAACACCGCAGGCCCGTCCAACGCCGGCAGCAACGTCGCCGACCTGAAGAACTACCCCTGATCCGACCGCGAGGGCCCGCGGACGTGTGAGCAGGGGGTGACCTGGATACGCGGAATGGACGGCAGCACCGTCCGTCCGGAAGGTCATCCCCCGCCATGACCAGCGCACACCAGCCCGGCCACCACTCCGAGGTCACCCTCCGGGTCAACGGCAAACCCCACACCCTGCGCGTCGACCACCGGCGCGTCCTGCTCGACCTGCTCCGTGAGGACCTGGACCTCACCGGGTCCAAGAAGGGCTGCGACCACGGCCAGTGCGGTGCCTGCACCGTACTGGTCGACGGGCGCCGCCTGAACAGCTGTCTGCTGCTCGCGGTCGCCCTCGACGGCAGCGACGTCACCACCGTCGAGGGCCTGGGCGGCGACGGCGAGGAGCCGCACCCGCTCCAGCGGGCCTTCCTGGACCGCGACGCCTTCCAGTGCGGCTACTGCACCCCCGGCCAGCTCTGCTCCGCCGTGGGGATGCTCGCCGAGGCCGCGGCCGGCCACCCCTCCCACGTCACCGACCCGGCGGCCCCCTCCGGCCGGCCCGCCCCGCTGGACCGGACCGAGATCCGCGAGCGGATGAGCGGCAACCTGTGCCGCTGCGGCGCCTACCCCCGCATCGTCGAGGCGATCGAGGACGTGATCGCGTGAACGGCTTCGGATACCTCAGGCCCGACAGCGTCCAGGAGGCCGCCGAGGCGTACGCCGCCCACCCCGGCGCCCGCTATCTCGCCGGCGGCACCAACCTGGTCGACCTGCTGAAACTCGGCGTGGAGCGGCCCGGCGTCCTCATCGACATCGGCCGGCTGCCACTGGACACCATCCAGGAGCTGCCGGGCGGTGCCCTGCGCGTCGGCGCCACCGTCCGCAACAGCGACCTCGCCGCCGACCCGCGCGTCCGCGACCGCTACCCGGCCCTGTCCCAGGCGCTCCTCGCGGGCGCCTCCGCCCAGCTGCGCAACGCCGCCACCACCGGCGGCAACCTGCTCCAGCGCACTCGCTGCCCCTACTTCCAGGACCTGGACAAACCCTGCAACAAACGAGAGCCCGGCAGTGGCTGCGCCGCCCGCGACGGCGTCCACCGCGACCACGCCGTCCTCGGCCACTCCCCGCACTGCATCGCCACCCACCCGTCCGACATGGCCGTCGCCCTGGCCGCGCTGGACGCCCAGGTCGAGTTGTACGGCAGCGACGGCACCCGGCGCCTTCCGGTGGCCGACTTCTACCGGCTGCCCGGCGAGCACCCCGAGCGGGACACCTGGATCCGCCCCGGCGAACTGATCACCGGCGTGCTGCTCCCCGCCGCCACGGCCGGCGTCCCCTCCGCCTACCGCAAGGCCCGGGACCGGGCCTCGTACGCCTTCGCCCTCGCCTCCGTCGCCGTCGTCCTGCGGGTCGCGGACGGGGTCGTCGACCAGGTGGGCGTCGCCTTCGGCGGGCTCGCCCACCGCCCCTGGCGGGCCCGGCACACCGAGCTGGCCCTGCTGGGCGCCCCCGCCACCCCCGCCGCCTTCGAAGGGGCCGTCGCGCTCGAACTCGCGCACGCCGAGCCGCTGCGGCACAACGCCTACAAGGTGCCCCTCGCCCGCAATCTCGCCCTGGACGTCCTGAACCGCCTCGCCCCGGCCCCCGCAGTGGCCTGAGCCCTCTCTGGAGGACCCCATGACCGGCACGACCGGAACCGCCCTGGGCGCCCCCGCCGAGCGCCGGGAGGGCCGCCAGAAAGTCACCGGCGTCGCCCGCTACGCCGGCGAGTACGCCCTGCCCGGCCGCGTCCACGCCTGGCCGGTGCCCGCCACGGTCGCGCGCGGCCGGGTCACCGGCGTCGACACCTCGGCCGCGCTCGCGATGCCCGGCGTCCTCGCCGTCCTCACCCCCGGAGCCGCCGCCGGCCTCGCCGAACCCGAGGACGGCATGCTCGCCGTGCTCCGGAGCCCGGCTGTGCCGCACCGCGGCTGGTGCGTCGCCCTGGCCGTCGCCGAGACCCCGGAGACCGCCCGCGCCGCCGCCCGGGCCGTCCGGGTCAGCTACGACGCGCAGGCCCACGACACCCGCCTCAGCGAGGGCCACTCGGACGCCTACGAGCCGGAGGAGGCGAACGGCCAGCCGGGCCGGGCCGAGTACGGCGACCCGGGGGCCGTCTTCGCCACGGCCGAGGTCCGTCTCGACGTCACCTACCGGGTGCCGCCGCTGCACAACCACCCCATGGAGCCGCACACGAGCACGGCCCACTGGGAAGGGGACCGGCTCACCGTGTACACCTCCAGCCAGGGCGGCACGACCGTGCGGTCCGTGCTCGCCCAGCTGTTCCGGCTGCCCGAGGAGCGGGTCACCGTCGTCGCCGAGCACGTCGGCGGCGGCTTCGGCTCCAAGGGCACCCCGCGCCCCGACGTCGTCCTCGCCGCGCTCGCCGCCCGGCACACGGGCCGGCCCGTCACCCTGGCCTACCCCCGCCGGTACCTGCCCACCGTGGTGGGTCACCGCGCCCCCACCGTGCAGCGGCTGCGGCTCGGCGCACAGCGGGACGGCCGGCTGACCGCCCTGCTGCACGAGGTCACCACCCAGACCTCCCACGTGCAGGAGTTCGTGGAGTTCGCCGGCGCGGTCTCCCGGGTCATGTACGCCACCCCGAACCTGCTCAGCTCCCACCGGGTGGTGCCGCTGGACGTGCCCAGCCCGTCCTGGATGCGCGCACCCGGCGAGGCACCCGGCATGTACGCCCTGGAATCCGCCGTGGACGAACTCGCCGACGCGCTCGGCATCGACCCGGTGGAGCTGCGCGTCCGCAACGAACCGCGGCGCGAGCCGGTCAGCGGCAAACCGTTCAGCAGCCGGCACGTCGTGGAGTGCCTGCGCGAGGGCGCGCGCCGCTTCGGCTGGGCCGGCCGCGACCCGCGCCACGGCGTGCGCCGCGAGGGCCCGCTGCTCATCGGCACCGGCGTGGCCGCCGCCACCTACCCCGTACAGGTCGCCCCGTCCACCGCCACCGCCGAGGCCCGCCCCGACGGCAGCTACGTCGTCCGGGTCAACGCGGCCGACATCGGCACCGGAGCCCGTACCGTCCTCGCCCAGATCGCCGCGGACGCCCTCGGTGTGCCCCTGGACCGGGTGCGCACCGAGGTCGGCCACAGCGACCTGCCGCCGGCCCCGCTGGCCGGGGGCTCCTCCGGCACCGCGTCCTGGGGCTGGGCCGTGCACGAGGCGTGCGCCCGGCTCGCCGCCCACCCCGAGGAGGGGCCGACGGTCCGCGCGGACACCACCGGCAAGGCCGACGCCGACAGCCCCTACGCGCGGCACGCGTTCGGCGCCCACTTCGCCGAGGTCGCCGTCGACACGGTCACCGGCGAGATCCGGGTCCGCCGGCTGCTCGGTGTCTTCGCCGCCGGACGGATCCTCAACGCCCGCACCGCACGCTCCCAGTTCACCGGTGCCATGGTCATGGGCCTCGGCATGGCCCTCACCGAGCACAGCACCCTGGACCCCGCGTTCGGCGACTTCCCCGAGGCCGACCTGGCCTCCTACCACGTGCCCGTCCACGCCGACGTCCCGGACATCGAGGCCGACTGGATCGACGAGGACGACAGCCACCTCAACCCCATGGGCAGCAAGGGCATCGGGGAGATCGGCATCGTCGGCACCGCCGCCGCGCTCGGCAACGCCGTCCACCACGCCACCGGCATCCGTTTCCGCGAACTCCCCCTCACCCCGGACCGGATCCTCACCGGCCTGCTGTCCGAGGGATGACGGTGGCCGGACCCGGCTGGGAGTACGACGGATACCGGCCCGCGGAGGAACGCCTGCGGGAGTCCCTGCGCCTCGCCGTGCAGTCCGCGGGCGGGGACGCCGACGTCCAGGTCGGCGGTGTGCGGCGAGAGAGTCTGCAGCACGTGGAACAGGTGCAGGCGCAGGATGCCACGGCTCCACCCTCAGCGGCCTGCTCCACGGCTGGATCCTGACGTCGTATACGCGTTCGGCGTGACGCGAACAGGTGGCGAATCATTGCAAAATTCCCAGACATACGCATAAATGTCGTCCACCGCTTGGAGATGTCACCGGCAGACGGGGCCACAGGATGAGCACGGACGACCGCGTCGCGGTGACGCCCGGGATCACGCGACTGCACGCGTCGCCCGGACGCGCCGGGCCCGGCCGGCTCGGACTGGTGACCAACCACACCGGCGTCCTGCCCGACCTGCGCCCGGCCGCGCCCGCGCTGCTGGAGTCCGGCGCGCGGCTGACCGCCCTGTTCGGTCCCGAGCACGGGCTGCGCGGGACCGGCCAGGCCGGCGAGAGCGAGGCCGCGCGCACGGATCCCGCCACCGGCCTGCCGGTCCACGACACCTACCGGCACAGCGGCGAACGCCTCGACAAACTGCTGCTGGACAGCGGCGTCGACGCGCTGGTGTACGACCTGCAGGACATCGGCGCCCGGTTCTACACCTACGTGTGGACCATGTTCGACCTGATGGTCTCGGCAGCCCGCACAGGCGTACGTTTCGTGGTCACCGACCGGCCGAATCCGCTGGGCGGACTCGTCAGCGAGGGCCCGCTGCTCGAGGAGGCGTGGGCCAGCTTCGTCGGGCGCGCCGCCGTACCCGTCCGGCACGGCCTCACCTGCGGCGAACTCGCCCTGCACCTCAACGCCTCGGCCGTGCCCCGAGCGGCGGGCGGCGCGGCCGACCTGACGGTGATCGAGGCCGTCGGCTGGCGGCGCGCCATGGACGCGGAGGCCACCGCCCTGCCATGGATCGCCCCCTCGCCCAACATCCCGACGCCCGCCACGGCCGCCGTCTACCCCGGCACCTGCCTGTTCGAGGGCACGAACCTCTCGGAGGGCCGCGGCACCACGCAGCCCTTCGAGATCGTCGGGGCTCCCTACATCGACGCCCGGTTCGCGGCCTCGCTCGGCGAACTCGGCCTGCCCGGGGTGCACTTCCGCGACCTGTGGTTCGTCCCCGCCTTCCACAAACACGCAGGACGGCCGCTGCGCGGGGTGCAGCTCCACGTCACCGACCGCGCGGCGTTCGCGCCCGTGCGCACCGCCGTCGCGATGCTCGCCGTGCTGCGACGGCTCTACCCGGACGACTTCGCCTGGCGCACCGCCGGCGGCGGTGCGGAGGACACCGGGCACCGTCACTTCATCGACCTGCTGTGGGGGTCCGACCGGTTGCGGCGCGCCGTCGACGCGGGCGACGACCCGCTGCCGCTGTGTGCTTTGCCGGCGCCGCCCGGCCGGTGGGCCGGCCACGACCTGCTGCTCTACCCCTGAGACCACCCGCCCCGGCTGACGCCGTCCGCGCCCCGCGTCTGGAAGGACAACCCCGTCGATGACCGATCGCACGACGACAACCCGGGCCGAGACGCGGGGCTTCCGCGCGGGCGACGGACCGCGGCTGGTGGAGGCGTGGCGCCGCAGTGCGCCGGCCGACCCCATCACCCCCGACCGCTTCCGCTCCCTGGTGCTGCTCGACGCCAACTTCGATCCGGAGGGGCTCCGGGTCGCCGTCGACGGCGACCGTGTCATCGGCGCCGCCTACGCCGTGCGCCGTCTGAGGCCGATGACCGGCACCGACCTGGAGCCGGAGCAGGGCTGGATCCCGTTCTTCTTCGTCGACCCAGCCGCCCGCGGGCGCGGTCTCGGCCGCCGGCTGCTGACCGACGCCCTCGACTGGCTGCACCGCCACGGCCGCACCCGGGTGGACTTCTCCTCGTACACCCCCCACTACGTCTTTCCCGGCCTGGACGCCGAGGCGTACCCGGAGGCGGCCGGCCTGCTGGAGTCTTTGGGCTTCCGCACCCTGTACGAGGCGGCGGCGATGGACCGCGGCCTGGTCGGCTATCGCCTCCCGGCGGACGTCACGGGCCGGCTGGACGGACTGACGGCGCAGGGCTACCGGTTCTCCACCCCTGCCGACGACGACCTGGTGGATCTCCTCGCACTCGCCGGGAACCACTTCGGCCCGGACTGGGCGTGCACGATCCGGGACAGTCTGGCCGCGGGAACGCCGCTCGACCGGATCGTCGCCGCCCGGGACCCGTCGGGCCGCATGGTCGGCTGGGCGATGCACGGCGCGTTCGAATCCGTGGACGAGCGGTTCGGCCCGATCGGAGTACGGGAGGAGACACGCGGCACCGGACTCGGGGAAGTCCTCCTCCACCTGGTCCTGGAACGGATGCGGGCGCGCCGCGCGCACTCCGCGTGGTTCCTGTGGACCGGCGAGCAGTCCCCGGCGGGACACCTGTACCGCAAGGCCGGGTTCAGCACGACCCGGAGGTTCCGGGTGATGCGCCGACAGGCCGCCGGATGACGCCGGCCCGCCGCACCAGCGGCCGTCAGCCACCCCCGGCCACCCGGGGCCTGAGCCGCCGTCGCTTCGCGCTGGCGCTCCCCACGGCGCTGCTCGCCTCCGGATGCGCCGCACCGCACCGGGGCACCGGGCGGCCCGGGGATCCGATCGTCCTCACCCTGCTCTCGCACTACGCCAGCGGGGAGCTCAAGGCGGCCCTCCAGGGGCCGGTCGACGAGTGGAACGCCACCCACGACCGGATCAAGGTGCGGACGAAGGCCGTCGAGTTCACGGACCTGCTGACCACGTTCATGGTCCGGCAGGCCGCCGGCCAGAGCGCCGACATCCTGCACCCCTACTGCCTGTGGAACGGCCAGCTCGTCCGGGCCGGGGTCCTGCGGCCCGCCCCGCCCGAGCACGCCGAGGAGATCGGACGCGGCTACGGCGCGGCCGTGGTCGACGCCGCCTCGGTGGGCGGCAAGGTCTACGGCTACCCGACCGAGGTGCAGACCTACGCCCTCTACTACAACAAGCGGCTGCTGCGCGAGGCCGGCATCGGCGGCCCTCCGCGCACCTGGCGGGAGCTGGAGGAGACGGCCTACCGCACCGCCAGGCGCGACCGGTACGGCAACACACTGGTCCAGGGGTTCGGGCTGTCGACCTACGACGACTCCACCACCGTCGGCCAGACGCTCGCCCTGCTCAACGCCGCCGGCGGGCGGTTCGTCGCCGCGGACGGCAGCAGCACCCTCATCGACTCGCCGGCCGGCCGGGCCGTGTTCGACCTGGAGCACCGCCTCGTCGCCAGGGGCGCGAGCACCCCCGGCGTCAACGTCTACAAGGCGTTCCCGTCCGGACAGGTGGCCATGGTGATCGGCGCCGGGTGGTGGACCGGGAGCCTGAAGTCCACGATGGGCAAGGACTACCGCGAGGTGGGCGTCGCGCCCGTGCCGGTCCGCGCGGCCGGTGACGCGCGTGCCACGCTCTGCACCGGCTTCATGCTGGGGGTCAACGCGGCCAGCGAGTACCCGGACGAGGCATGGGAGTTCCTGCGCTGGCTCAACACCGGGAAGGCGGGCGTGCGGGGCGCCGGGAAGGGTGTGACGGCGACCCGGATGAGCTCCCTGCAGGTGTCGGTCGGCTCCCTGACCGGCCGCGCCGACGACATGCGGACACTTCTCGGCACGGGCCGCGATCCGAACCTGCGCCCGTTCCTGGACGCGCTGGCGTACGCGGTGCCGGAGCCGAACGTGCCGGGCGCGCAGCAGGCCAAGTCGCTGCTGCGGAAGAACATCGAGGCGTTGTGGACCGGCCAGCAGTCGGTCGACGAGGCCCTGCGCACCACCCGCCGCCAGGTGGACCAGGAGGTGGCGCGTTCATGGTGAACACCCTGGCGCCGGAGGTGTCCGAGCCGGCCGCGCACAGCCCGCGGACCGCCGCTCCCGGCGTCGGCGGCCGCGGCCGGGCCCGGCGCCGCCAGACCCTCGTCGCCTACCTCTTCCTGGCACCGACGCTGCTGTTCTTCGCCGTCTTCCTGATCCTGCCGCTCGGCTTCGCGCTGCTGCTGTCGATGTCCCGCTGGACCGGTTTCGACCTGGGCGACATCGACCCGGTCGGCCTGGACAACTTCGCCGGCCTGTTCGCAAACGGGTCGACGTTCCTGGTGCCGATCCTCACCAACACGCTGCTGTTCGCCCTGGGCACCGTGGCCCTCGCGCTGGCCGGCTCCGTGCTCGTCGCCACCTGCATCGACAAGCTGCGGTTCCAGGGACTGTGGCGCACCCTGTACTTCCTGCCGATCGTCACGACCGTCGTCGCCGTCGGCAACGTGTGGAAGTACATGTACGAACCGGGCGGCCTGGTCAACGGCGTCCTCAACGCCCTCGGGCTCGGCTCGGTGGCGTTCCTCCAGGACCCGGACACCGCGCTGCCCGCGGTCGTGGTCGTCCAGGCATGGGCCTCGGTCGGCTCGGCGATCCTCATCCTGACCGCCGGGCTGAAGTCCGTACCCGAGTCGTACTACGAGGCCGCCGCGCTCGACGGTGCCGGGCCCGGCACCGTCTTCTGGAGGATCACCCTGCCACTGCTGCGGCCGTCCCTGCTGTTCGTGTGCGTCACGCAGTTCCTCACCGGCCTGCAGTCGTTCGCGCTGATCATCGTGATGACCAAGGGCGGCCCCGGCGACGCGACCGACGTGGCCGCCCTGGAGATGTACCGGCAGGCATTCGCCTACGGCGACTGGGGCACCGCGAGCGCCGCCGCCTTCGTGCTGTTCCTGGTCGTCCTCGCGGTCACCCTGGCCCAACTGTGGGTCTTCCGGCGCAAAGGGGAGGACGCATGAACCGCCGCCGCTTCCCATGGCTGTCGTACCTGCTGGTCGTCACCGGCGCGGTGCTCACCGTGGTGCCGTTCCTCGACATGGTGATGACCTCCTTCAAGGGGCCGGGCGAGGCCGGGACGCTGCCCTACCGGTTCCTGCCCGAGGCGTTCGACCTGTCCAACTACCGGGCGGCGATCGACCAGCTCGACCTGCCCGTACTCTTCCGCAACAGCGTCGTCGCCACCGCCCTGATCACCGGTTCGGTGCTGCTCACGTCGTCGCTCGCCGGTTACGCGCTCGCCAAACTCCGCTTCCCCGGACGGGACTTCGTCTTCCGTCTCGTCCTGTCGACGATGATGTTCCCCCCGTTCCTCTTCTTCGTCCCGCACTTCCTGATCCTGGTGCACTGGCCGCTGGCCGGCGGCAACGACCTGCTCGGGCGCGGCGGCGCGGGCCTGACCGTCAGTATCGTGGCGCTCGCCATGCCGTTCCTCGTCAACGGCTTCGGGATCTTCCTGACCCGTCAGTTCATGCTCTCCATCCCGGACGAGGTCCTGGAGGCCGCGCGCATCGACGGTGCCGGCGAGTTCGCCGTGTGGTGGCGGATCGTCGTCCCCCAGACCAAGCCGGTGCTGGTGACGCTCGGACTGCTGACCTTCGTCGACGCCTGGAACGAGTACATCTGGGCGCTGCTCGTCTCGACCGCCGACCCGGACGTGATGACCCTGCCCGTCGGCATCCAGCTCCTGCAGGACTACGTGGACCCGACCCGCACGATGCCCATCGTCATGGCCGGCCTCGTCCTGAGTGTCCTGCCGGTCCTGACCCTCTTCCTGCTGCTCCAGAAATACTACGTCCGCGGGGTCATGCTCAGCGGTCTCAAGTAGAGAAGGGCAACCCGGGGAGCACGACCTGGTCACGGCCGGGACACACCGGCGTCCGTGATCTCGACGGCGATGACCGGCGGGACCACCATGGGGGCACGGTCGAGGACGAGGGGGGCTGCCGGACATGAGGGTGACCGACGTGCCCTTGCGCGTCCTGGCCGTGGACGACGAGAAACCCGCACTGGACGAACTGCTCTACCTGCTGGGGGAGGATCCGCGGGTCGGCACGGCCGTGGCCGCCCTGGAGGCCACCGAGGCGCTGCGCCGGCTCAGCCGGGCCGTGGCGGAGAGCCCGGACGGCACGGAGGGTTTCGACGTCGTCTTCCTCGACATCGACATGCCCGGCCTGAGCGGACTCGAACTGGCCCGGCTGCTGGGTGGGTTCGCCGCACCGCCGCTGATCGTCTTCGTCACCGCCTACGAGGACTTCGCCGTGCGCGCCTTCGATCTCAAGGCCGTGGACTACCTGCTCAAGCCGCTCCGCAAGGAGCGCTTCGCCGAGGCGGTACGCCGGGTCGCCGAGCTGGTACGGGCCGGACAGGGGCCCCGCCCGGCCGCGTTCACGCCCGCCGCTCCGGCCGTCGGCGACCAGGTGCCCGTGGAGCTGGGCGGGGTGACCCGGTTCGTGCCCCTCGCCGACATCACCTATGTCGAGGCCCAGGGCGACTACGCGCGGCTGCACACCGGCCAGGGCAGTCATCTGGTGCGGATACCGCTGTCCGCCCTGGAGGAGCAGTGGCGCTCGCGCGGCTTCGTCCGCATCCACCGCAGTCGTCTCGTCGCCCTCGGCCGGATCGAGGAACTCCGGGTGGACGGCGGCAACCTGACCGTCCGGATCGGCGACCGGGTCCTCGCCGTGAGCCGGCGCAACGCCCGGGAGGTGCGGGATCTGCTGACCGGCCGCGCGGTGGGCCGGACCCGCTGAACCGGCCCGGAGGGGGCACCGGATCCGACCTCAAGTCGATTGCAGGGTAGGGGACTTGGCGGACGCTCGTCCGGCCGGCGGCCTTCGCGCCCGTGTTAGGTTGAGGCAATGGACGCAGGTCACCCTTCGCAGGCGGAGCCGGGAAGTGCCACGACCGCCGGCCCGGCATCTCCCGCCCGGCACGGCTCGTTCTCCCTCGACAGGGACTTCACGGTGACGCGGGCCGAGGTCTTCCGCGGCTTCGCCGACCCGTCCCTGCGCAGCCGCTGGTTCCGCCTCCCCGGCGGTTCCGCCACCGCCGAGCACGAACTGGACTTCCGGACCGGCGGCGGCGAGACCGCCCGCAACGTCTTCGTCTCGGGGGACACCGAGGAGCGCCTCGCCTACCGCTCCCGGTTCCTGGACATCGTGCCGGACACCCGGATCGTCTACGTCTACGAGGCCGAGGTCGACGGCAGCCGCCGCTGGATCTCCCTGGTCACCGTCGAACTGTCCGACGAGGCCACCGGCTCCCGTCTGACCTGGACCGAGCAGTACACCTGGCTCGTGCCCACGGGGGACGGCACCGATGACGTCGCTCACCTGCTCGGCGGCACCCGCCTCCTGCTCAACGGCCTGTCCACGGTCGTGAACCCGGACCGCCACCTCGGCCCGCGCGGCCGCTAGCCGCCGTACGCCGGGGTGCCGCGACGAGGGTAGGGGAATTCCCCACCGGAATCGAACGAGCGAGCGTTCTACGCGCGGCATACCGGCTCGGGCGGCGGGGGCATTGCAGCTGGCAGAGCCGCTTACCGCTCGCCTTACTGTCCCGTGCCTCCCGCGAGAGCACGGTTGAACGGACCGGTCAGCTCAGGCCGAGGCCGCGGGCGATCAATCCGCGTTGCACGTCGTTGGTTCCGCCGCCGAGGAAGGCGAGGACGGACAGGCGCAGGCCCTGCTCGAAGATGCCCGCGCCGGGAGCGTCCGGGGTGCCGAGGGCCGCCGGGGGACCGAGGATCTCCAAGGCGTCGCGGCTGAGCTGCTCCGCCGCCTCGGCGGCCAGCACACCGGCCATCGACGAGGTGAGGCGAGCGGTGTGCGCGGCACCGGACTGCGCTTTCGAGGCCGCCTCGGTGAGCAGCAGGCTCACCGCCTGGACCTGCACGGCCATGCCGCTCAGCCTGGCTCGCCCGGCCGACCCGGACGGGCCGGCCGTACCGTCCGGATCGGCACGGACGGCTGCCAGCAGCTCGTCGAACTGCCGACGGGACATCCCGGCCAGTTCGCAGGCCAGCATCAGCCGCTCGCCGGTGAGCGTGTCCGTGATGACCTGCCAGCCGCGGTTGACCGGGCCGATGCGCGCGGAGTCGCTCACCCGGACGTCGTCGAAGCTCACCGTGCAGCAGACCTGCCCGGACAGCGCGTGCTGCGCCGTTGTCCTGATCCCCGCGGCCGTCATGGGAACCATGAACATGCTGATCCCGGCCAGCGGCAGCTTCGCGTCCACGTCCGTGCGCACGGCGAGCCAGATGTACTCCGCCGTATGGGCGTTGCTGATCCAGGACTTCGTCCCGTTGATCACCCAGTCGTCGCCGTCACGGATCGCGGTCGTGGTCAGCGACGCCAGATCGGAGCCCGCTTCCGGCTCGCTGTAGCCCAGACAGAAGGTCAGCCGTCCGTCCCGGATCCGGGGCAGGTACCTCTCCTTCTGCTCGGCCGTCCCGTACTTGACGATGGGAGCGCCGACCACCGAGACGGCGGCCACCGCGTTGGCGACCGGCAGCTGGTGATAGGCGGTCTCGTCCTGGAGTGCGAGCTGCTCGACGAGGGTCGCGTCGCGGCCGCCGTCGGCGGTGGGCCAGGCCATGCCGAACCAGCCCCGCGCGGACATCGCCGCCACCACGGCAGGGTCGTCGCCCTTGGCGAACACCCTGGCACGGGTGCGGTGTTCGGCGCAGAAGGAGCGGGCCTGCGCGCGTACGGCCGCCGCCCGAGCGGTGGGGTCGGCGGCGGGCAGGCCGGCTGCGGTCCCGATCAGGATGTCCGCCACCGTTCCGCACGGTGGCGGACAGGACGGCAGCAGCGCGATGTCGGCATGGACCCGGCGGAAGAGCCACGGGGCGTCGTGTCCCTCGAAGTACCCGCCGGCACCCAGGGTGTGATGGGCGCTGACCTGGATGCGCGGTGCCACGGCTGCCGCGTGGGACACCGCCAGCTCCGTGGCGAGGAACCGGTCCGGTGCGGCGCCGGAGTGTCTGCGGACGGCGTCCTCGATGAGGAGTTCGCCCGCGACGAGTTCGATCTCGCGGGCCGCGGTGCGCTGCTGGACCGCGCCGAACCCGCCGATCGTCCGGCCGAACTGCCGGCGGACCTTCGCATGGGCGATGGACTGTTCGTGAGTCCGCCGCGCGGCCGCCATCGCCCGTACCGTCAGGCCCAGTCTGAGCAGGGACAGCGCCTGGCCGGCCCGCTCCGGGCCGACGTCGACGACGGCCTCCGGTCCGCCCAGGTGGAGCCGGGCCCAGGGGGGTGACGCCAGCCCGGGCTGGGGGACGGCGAACTCCACGGGCCGTACCGACGCGCTGCCGCCCGCGGGCGGCAGCACCAGGACGTGTGAGGCGGCCGTCCCGCCTTCCGTGAACTGCACCGTCTCGGCCGCCGGGTCCGCCGGCGCCACCAGGATCCGGATGTCTCCGGCCGTGATGCCGGCCACGATCTCCGGGGCCTTCGCCAGCAGACCGGCGGCGACGAAGCCGTCCATGACGGGCAGCGGACAGGCGGCCGCCCCGGTGGCCCGGACCAGCGCGACGGCGGCGGTGAGACTGTCGCAGCCGAACCAGCCCCGCGTCGCGGCCAGTCTCCACAACCGGGTCAGGGCGGCCTCGTCCGCCAGGTCGGGGAAATGCCACTGTCGGGTCAGCAGTTCGGTGATTTCGTCCATGCTGAGCATTCGCCCGTCCCGCCTACCGTATCCGCTGCCGCGCCGTCGAAATCGACCGTAGGGACGGTGTCAATGCCGGGCAATGCGCAAGCGCCGACAATAGGGGCCTGTTAGGGGTTCGCCGCACCGGGGCGGGGGATAGGGTCGGACGCGCCTCAGGATCGGATATGTGTGCTGCGCTCGGAAAGGTGATGGCAGTGGGAAATACCGACAGCGACAGTTGGTTCCGTGTCTACCGCCAGGCGCCGGGAGGTACACGCCTGTTCTGTTTCCCCCACGCGGGCGGCGCCGCCAGTTACTTCTACTCGTGGTCGAGGTCGCTGCCGGAGGACATCGATGTGCTGGCCGTGCAGTACCCGGGCCGCCAGGACCGGGCCGGCGAGCCCTGCGTCCGCACCGTCCCCGAGCTGGCCGACCGGATCCATGCGGCGATACGGCCACGGCTGGCGGAGCCGTTCGCGTTCTTCGGCCACAGCATGGGAGCGATCCTCGCCTTCGAGGTGGCGAGCCGGATCGCACGGGAGGAGGGGGTCGCGCCGGCGCATCTGTTCGTCTCCGGCCGGCGGGCTCCCTCCCGTCCCGGACACGAGCAGCTGCACCGGGCGAGCACGGCCGCGCTCGTCGCGCACATGTGCGCGCTGGGCGGTACGGACCCGCGCGTCCTGGCGGACGAGGAGCTGCTCACACTCGTCCTGCCGACGATCCGCGCCGACTACACGGCCATCGAGACCTACCGCTTCGACTCCGCACCACCGCTGCCGTGCGATGTCACCGCGATGGTCGGCGACACCGACCCGGCTGCCCCCGTCGCCGACGTGGCGGCCTGGTCGCAGCACACCCTCGGCCGGTTCGATCTGCGGATCTTCCCGGGCGGCCACTTCTACCTGGAGGACTGTCGGGCCGGAGTGCTCGACGTGATCTCGTCCGTGCTTTCCGGGGCACGGCAGGACGCGGGGCGTCTCCCGTCCCGGGGGTGAAGTCCCGCTGCCGGGGCCGGGCGACGCGGGCAGGGACACCGCCGCCGGCCGCAACACCGTCGCTCGACTCGCGTCGCCCCGGCCCGCGCTGTCGTGTGGGCCGTCGTCCCGCGCTGCCCGGACCGCACCGGCCGACATGGCCGGCCGGATGGACCGGCGCGCCGTCACGAAAGACCGGAGCCGGCGCATCCATATTCCTCCCGGCATTTCCGCACGGCCTCTCGTGCGAAGAGTACGTCGATTGTGCGCCGACTGGCACCCCTACCGTACCCCTAGCCGCGTCCTCTTCGCATAAGGGTGCGCTAAGGGTTGGGGTCCGCCCGCCCGGAACCTACCGTTGCCGAGTGTTCGAACCAGAATAGTCAAATGTCGCAGCACCGTTACTTTCCGAGTAACTGCCTTCGAGGTGGGATTGAATTGGCACCGGTCGAATACACTCCGGAAAACGACTGATGGACTTCGAGCTGTCACCGCTGCAACGTGAACGCTACGCCGGCATAAGCGCGGCTGTCGCCGAGCGGTTCGCCGAGCATGAGACGTGCACCGACCCGGAGCTGGTGCGGCTGGCGTGGAAGGACGCGGCGAGCATCGGCCTGACGGGACTGTGCCTCCCCGAGGAGCACGGCGGGGCCGGTCTGGGGGCACTGGACACGGCGCTGGGCCTTGAGGCGTTCGGTCGCTCCTGCTCCGATATGGGCCTGGTCTTCGGGGTCGCGGCGCACCTGCTGTCGTGTGCCGTACCCGTCTGGGAGTTCGGGACGGACGAGGCCCGGGAGCTGCTGGCCGGCATGGCGGCGGGCGATGTCGTCGCCGGCAACGCCATGACCGAGGACGAGGCCGGCTCGGACGTCGGACGGATCCGGACCACCGCCACGCGCTCGGGCGAGGAGTACGTGCTCGAGGGGGAGAAGTCCTTCGTCAGCAACGCACCGATCGCGGACGTGTTCGTCACCTACGCGGTCACCGATCCCTCCGCCGGATTCCTGGGCATCTCGGCGTTCGCCGTGCCGCGGGAACTCGACGGCATCGTCGTCGGTCCACCGCTGCCGAAGATGGGACTGAACGGCTGCCTGGCGGCGCGGGTGCGCTTCGAGGACTGCGTCGTACCGGCGCGGTACCGGCTCGGCGCCGAGGGCAGCGGCGGGGCCGTCTTCCAGCACTCCATGGCGTGGGAACGCGGCTGCCTGTTCGCCGGGTACCTGGGGCTGATGGAGCGGCAGCTGGCCGAGTGCGTGGGCCGGACCACCGACCGGCGCCAGTTCGGGCGGAAGATCGCCGGGTTTCAGGCCGTCTCGCACCGGATCGCCCGGATGCGGCAGCGGCTGGAGAGCGCGCGGCTGCTGCTGTACCGCGCCTGCTGGCAGCTCGACCAGGGCCGCACGGACGTCAGCGCGATCGCGATGGCGAAGACCGCCGTGTCCGAGGCCGCGATCGCCAACAGCCTCGACGCCATGCAGCTGTTCGGTGCGGCCGGCTACCTGGCCGGCGCCGGGATCGAGGAGCAGCTGCGCGACTGCCTGCCCACCACCATCTTCTCCGGGACGACCGAGATCCAACTGGAACTCATCGCGAGGGAGGCGGGACTGTGACGCTCCACCAGCTCGTCATCGAGGCCGCCGCACGCCGGCCCGACGCACCGGCCGTGAGCGGGCCGTCCGGTTCCCTCACCTACGGCGAGCTCGATGTCGCCGCCGACGCGATCGCGGCCAGGCTCGTCCGCCAGGGCGTCCGGCACGGCGACCGGGTCGTGCTCTGGGCCGGCAAGAGCCCGGCGACGGTGGCGGCGATGCAGGCGGTCCTCCGGCTCGGCGCCGCCTACGTGCCCGTCGACGGCAGCAGCCCGGTGGCCCGGGTCGCGGCCATCGCCCGGGACTGCGCGGCGCGCGTCGTCGTGACGAACCACGCCCGGATTCCACGGATCTTTGCCGAGCTGGCCGAGGAAGTCGGCTACGAGGAGCTCGACGGACCCTACGATCACGCACCGGCCGTCAACGCCGCCACGGCCCCCGGCGACCTGGCGTACATCCTCTACACGTCGGGGTCGACCGGCACGCCCAAGGGCGTCTGCCTGACCCATGAGAACGCGCGGGCGTTCGTCGACTGGGCGCACGACCTGCTGGCGCCGGGGGAGGACGACCGGTTCGCCAACCACGCGCCCTTCGCCTTCGACCTGTCGGTGCTCGACCTGTACGTGGCGTTCCGGGCGGGCGCGTCGGTGCACCTCATTCCCCCGGAGCTGTCCTTCGCGCCGATGCAGCTCGTCGAGTTCCTCCACCGGGAGCGGATCAGCGTCTGGTACTCGGTGCCGTCCGCCCTGGCGGTGATGATGCGGCACGGCGGGCTCCTCGACCGTCCGGCGCCCCAGGCGCTGCACACGGTGCTGTTCGCGGGCGAGCCGTTCCCCATCGCCCAACTCCGCGACCTGGCCGGCTGGACCGGCGCGCGGATGATGAACCTCTACGGCCCGACCGAGACCAACGTGTGCACGTTCCACGAGGTCACGAAGGCGGACCTGGACCGCGACCGGCCGGTGCCGATCGGGGTCGCGGCCGGCGGCGACCGGGTCTGGGCGGTGCGGGACGACGGCGCGGTCGCGGTGGCGGGCGAGGAAGGTGAGCTCGTCGTCGACGGCCCCACGGTGATGTCCGGTTACTGGGGTCATCCGCCGCAGAGCGGTCCGTACCGGACCGGCGACCTGGTCCGGGTCCTTCCCGACGGCTCGTTCGACTACCTCGGGCGCCGCGACCACATGGTGAAGATCCGCGGGCACCGGGTCGAGCTCGGCGAGGTCGAGTCCGTGCTCGAGAACCACGCCGACGTGGCGGAGGCCGCCGCGGTGGCGGTGGGCGAAGGGGTCGACACCCGTCTGGTGGCGTTCGTGGCCCCGCGGTCGGGCCGCGATCTCGGGGTCCTGGCCCTGCGGCAGTACCTCACCCAGCGCCTGCCGCGCTACCTGGTGGCGGACGAGGTACGGCTCCTCTCCCCGCTGCCCAGGAACGGCAACGGCAAGATCGACCGGCCGGCTCTGCAGGCGCGCGCCGGGGCCGAAGGAGCAGTTCATGCACCGCAGCCGTGACAACCACCTCCCGACGGAAAGGGGCGACGGATGACCATCGACGAGGTCACACCGCGGATCACGACCTTCATAGCCGAGAGCTTTCTCGACGGTGACCCGAAAGGCGAGCTCACCGAGTCGACCCCGCTGCTCGAGTGGGAGGTCCTCAACTCGATGAACAGCGCGCTCCTGCTGAACTTCCTGCGGGAGGACCTGCGGGTCGATGTGCCGCTGGCGTCGATCAACGCCGCGAATTTCCGCGACATCGCTTCCATCAGCAAGCTCGTTACCGGCCTCATGGCCGTCCCTGCGGAAGGTGCCTGAGAAGTATGAGTGTCGACTATGACGTCGTGATCGTCGGTGGAGGCCCGGCCGGTTCCAGCGCCGCCGCCTACCTCGCCAAGGCCGGTATGAAGGTCGCCGTGTTCGAGGGTGACAACTTCCCCCGGCCGCACGTCGGGGAGTCGCTGGTCCCGGCCACCACGCGGGTGCTGCTGGAGACCGGGGTGATGGACAAGATCGAGGCCGCCGGCTTCCCGCGCAAGTACGGCGCGGCCTGGACGTCGTCCCAGTCGCTCAACGTCACCTCCGCCGTGGCCGGCAAGCTCACCCACGAACTCGGCGCGGCCGACATCCTGTTCAGCGAGCGCGACCAGCCGGGGGTCGACCGTAACTACACCTTCCATGTCGACCGCAGCAAGTTCGACCTCATCCTGCTCAAGCACGCCGAGAGCCTGGGCGCCAAGGTGTTCCAGGGGATACGGGCGCTGCGCGTCGACTTCGACGACCCGGACCAGGTCACCCTGACCTGCCGGGTGGGCTCCAGCGAGGTGGACATCACCGCGAAGATGATCGTCGACGCCTCCGGCCGCCAGACCATGCTGGGCCGGCAGCTCGGGCTGAAGGAGGCGGACCCCGTCTTCAACCAGTACGCCATCCACGCCTGGTTCGACGGGCTCGACCGGACCGCGGTCGCCAACAGCCCCGAGAAGGTCGACTACATCTATGTGCACTTCCTGCCGATCAGCGACACCTGGGTCTGGCAGATCCCCATCACCGACACCGTCACCAGCGTCGGGGTGGTGACGCAGAAGCACCGGTTCGCCGAGGCCAACATGGACCGCGAGAAGTTCTTCTGGAGCTTCGTGGAGAGCCGGCCGGACCTGTACGAGGCGCTCAAGAAGACGGAGCAGGTGACCGACTTCAAGGTCGAGGGCGACTACAGCTACGCCATGCGGCAGATCTGCGGCGACCGGTACGTGCTGCTCGGTGACGCCGCGCGCTTCGTCGACCCGATCTTCTCCAGCGGCGTGAGCGTCGCGCTCAACAGCGCGCGGCTGGCCTGCCGGGACATCGTCGCGGCCGCCGAGGCCGACGACTTCTCCCGGGACCGGTTCACCACGTACGAGAAGGCGATCCGCAACGGTACCCGCAACTGGTACGAGTTCATCTCGGTCTACTACCGGCTGAACATCCTGTTCACCACGTTCGTGGCGGACCCGCGCTACCGGCTGGACATCATCCGGCTGCTGCAGGGCGACCTCTACGACGACGAGGAGCCGGAGGTGCTGCGCGTCATGCGGGAGACCGTGACGGCCGTCGAGGAAGACCCGTCCCACCTGTGGCACCCGTACCTGGGCACGCTCCGTGCCCCGGTCATGGCTCCGTCCTTCTAGCGCCGCGGACGTGACAGAAGGCGTCCGGTCGTGACCGACGTGGCCCCTCGGGCCGGTTCAGCCCTCGTCCGAGGGGAGTGCGAGCGTCCGGGTCAGCACCCGGACGCCCGGCGCGCGGACCGTGACGCAGGCGATCACGTCGTCCCGGACGGCGAGATCGGTCAGCGACCAGGCGGAGACGTCACCGCACTCTCGCGGAAGGGACACCACAGCGCCGTGGGCCGTCGTGACGATGCCGCGCAGGTTCGTGGCGAGTCCGGTGCCCAGGGCCTTCGCCACGGCTTCCTTACGGGTCCAGAAGCGGAGCAGCTGCGCGTCCCTGAGCGGTTCCGGCAGTTCGTCCACGGCCCGCTGTTCGGCTTCGGACAGGGCCGCCCGGGCCAGCGCGCCGCGGTCGGCCGGCGGCCGCAGCCGCTCGACGTCGACGCCGACCGGAGCGTCCCACGACAGGGCGGCCGCCACCACGGCCTCGGCGTGACTGAGGCTCACATGGAGGCCGCCGGGGTCGACGAGCAGCGGGCGCCCCCGGCTGTCGCGCTCCCAGACCTGCCGGTCCGGCGGACATGACGTGTGCTCCGCGACCAGGTGCCGGCCGACCATACGTGCGGTGGCCCGCGCCCGGCGATAGCGGCGGGCGCGCTGTTCCAGGCTGAGCGGCTCGCCTCCGGGCGCCGCCGCGCCCACCGCCACCCAGACGGCGACGTGTCCGGAGCCCGCGAGGTGCGGCTCACCCATCGGTCGCCCCCTCCGGTATCCCACGGGATCCCGATGCCGAAATTGCGGAAGATCATTGTAGAGCAAGGAATATCTTCAATGGCAGAACGACCGCTGACGAGCCCGTACGCCACGCCGATCGCCGTCGTCGGCATCGGCTGCCGGTTCCCCGGCGGCGCCCGTGATCTCGACTCCTTCGGTGCGGCGCTCCGGTCCGCGACCACCGTCTTCCGGGACGTGCCCGCGACCCGCTGGGACCGCGCGGACACCGACCCGGGCGGCTCCGGTTCCGGCACGGCCAGCCATGTCGGAGGCTTCCTGGAGGAGATCGACCGGTTCGACGCCTCCTACTTCGGGATCTCGCCACGCGAGGCGAGCGCGATGGATCCCCAGCAACGGCTGATGCTGGAGGTGGCCTGGGAGGCGATGAGCGACTCCGGGCGGCCCGCGGACGCCTGGCGCGGCACACGCACCGGGGCGTTCTTCGGGATGTTCGCCCACGACTACGCCACGCTGCACACCAAGACGCTCGGCATCCAGGGCATCGGGCCGCACTATGCCAGCGGGAACGAGTTCAGCTTCGCGGCGGGACGGCTGGCCTACACCTTCGACCTGCACGGGCCCATGGCCGCGCTCACCACCACCTGCTCCTCCTCCCTGCTCGCGGTGCACCTGGCGAGTCAGAGCCTGCGGTCCGGTGAGACCGACATGGCCCTGGCCGGTGGCGTCAGCCTGATGATCACGCCCGAACTGAGCGTCTTCATGAGCAGGATCGGCGCGATCTCGCCGACCGGGCGGTGCCGTCCGTTCGCGGCCGACGCCGACGGCATCCTCCGCGGTGACGGCTGCGGCGTCCTCGTGCTGAAGCGGCTGCCCGACGCCCTCGCCGACCAGGACCGGATCTACGCGGTCCTCCGCGCGTCGGTGGCCAACCACGACGGCCGCAGCCTCGGCATCACGGCACCCAACGGCGCCGCCCAGGCCGAACTGCTGCGCACCGCCCTCGGCACCGCGGGGATCGGCCCGTCGGACCTCGACTACGTGGAGGCCCACGGCACCGGGACCCCGCTCGGTGACCAGGTCGAGCTCATGGCGCTGAACGAGGTCTACGGCAGGGACCGGGACCCGGGCCGTCCGCCGCTCTACGTGGGCTCCAACAAGGCGGTGTTCGGGCACACCGACGGCGCGGCCGGAGTCGCCGGTCTGCTCAAGGGCCTCTGGGTCATCAACGCGCGGGAGGTGCCCGCCCAGCCCGATCCCGGCCGGCTGACCTCGGCGGTCCCCTGGGACCGCGGCACGCTGGCGGTGCCGCTCAGCACGGTCGGCCTCGCGGAGACGGACCGGCCGGTCCGCGTCGGGGTGAGCTCCTCCGGGCTCAGCGGCACGAACGTCCATGTGATCGCGGAAGGCGTCGAGCCCGCCGGAGCCGAGCCGGCGGCCGGTCGTCCGGCCGGCCCCTACGTGCTGCTCGCCTCGGCCCACCACCGGACCGGCCTGGCCGACCAGGTGGCCCGGATGGGGGAGCGGGTGACCGCGGAAGCCGACGGACTCGGCGACCTCATCGCCTCCGCCGCCACCCGGCGGACCCACGAGCGGCACCGGTTCGCCGCCGTCGCGGCGGGACCGGAGGAACTGGCGGCGGCGCTGGGCGACATCGAGGAGGCACCCGACGGCGCCTACGTCGGCGCCGTGGACCCCGAGGGCATCCCCGAGCCGGTGTTCGTGTACTCGGGTCAGGGCGCGCAGTGGGCGGGCATGGCGGTGGACCTGTACGACGCCTCGCCCGTGGTCCGCGACGCCCTCGACGAGTGCGACGCGCTGATCCGGCGGGACGCGCGCTGGTCGCTGATCGACGAGCTGCGGCGCGGCGAGCAGGACAGCAGGCTCGACCGGACCGACATCGCCCAACCGGCCCTGCTCGCCGTGCAGATGGCGGTGACGAGCTGGCTGGCCGCCTGCGGCGTCCGGCCCCAGGCCGTGGTCGGACACAGCGTCGGGGAGATCGCCGCCGCACACACGGCGGGCGTGATCTCCCGGGCCGACGCCGTGCGGCTGGCCGTCCGGCGGGGCGGCATCCTGCAGGAGACGGCGGGCCGGGGCGCCATGCTGGCGGTCCGCGCGGACCGGGAGACGGTCCTGGCGCTGCTGGCCGACACCGGCCTGCCGGTGGTGGTCGCCGCGGTCAACGGGCCGGACGCGGTCGTGCTCAGCGGCCCCGCCGACGCTGTCGGCTCGGCCGCCGCGGCGGCCGAGGCGCGTGGTCTGCGGTGCAAGCGGCTGCCCGGCGGCTACGCGTTCCACAGCCCGGTGGTGGCCGAGTGCGGCCCGCGGCTGCGGGAGGCCCTGGCCGGTCTCACCGCCGCCACGCCCTCGCTGCGGATGATCTCCAGCGTGCTGCCGGACGATCCGGACGTGTGCTTCGACGCCGGCTACTGGGAACGCAATCTCACCGACCCCGTGCTCCTGTGGCCCGCGATCGACGGGCTGCTCGCCGAGGGCGACCGGGCGTTCGTCGAGATCGGCCCGCACCCCACGCTGATCCGGCAGCTCGCGGACGCCGTCCGCCACCGCCGGCGCCGGGGGCCGGCGGTGGCCACGCTGCGCCGCGGCGAATCCGGGCTGCTCGCCCTGCACAAGACGGTCGCGCAGCTCCATGTCGGCGGCGTCGACGTGGACTGGACGAAGATCACCGGGACTCCGGGCCGGTACCGGACGCTGCCGGTGCCCTCCTGGGGCGGCGACCGGTACTGGCTGCCGGGGGTCGAGCCCGGTGAGCAGGGGCGCGGGTCGGCGGGCGTGGCACCGGCGCAGGTACGCCTGAGCCTGCTCGACGGCGACGGCCGGGTGATCAGCGAGATGGTCGCGCACCCGGTGGACGACGCCGTCCCCGGCATCAGCGGTACGGCGGCCGTACCGAGCGCCGAGGCCCGCGTGGAGGCGGTATCGGCCCCCGCGCCCGCGCCTGCCGGGAAGCCGCAGGTGGACGGCGATTCGTCGCGGCGCGTCGAGGAACATGTCGCGGCGGTGCTCGGCCTCTCGGCCGACCAGCCGTTGGCGCGGCGGCGCGGCCTGTTCGACCAGGGCCTGGACTCGCTCACCGCCGTCGAGCTGCGGGACCGCCTGGCCGCCGAGTTCGGCCTGGAGCTGCCCACCACGATCGTCTTCGAGAAGCCGACCGTCGAGGCCCTGAGCGAGTTCCTGGCGGACGCCGCCCCGCAGGCACCCGGCCAGAACCCGGCGACCTCCCCGGCCCTCCCGTCCGGCGGCGCGACGGACGACGACGGGACGCCGGACGACGCCGTCGCGGTGATCGGCATGGCGTGCCGGCTGCCCGGCGCGAACTCCCCCGAGGAGTTCTGGGCACTGCTGGCCGAGGGCCGTCACGCCGTCCGCGACATGCCGGCCGGCCGCCGGACAGACCCGATCTGGGCGGAGACCGGCCCGGGCGTCCCGCTGCGCGGCGGCTTCCTCGACGAGGTGGAGGGCTTCGACGCGGAGTTCTTCCGTGTCTCGCCGCGCGAGGCGAAGTCACTCGATCCGCAGCACCGCCTGCTTCTCGAGGTCGCCTGGGAGGCACTGGAGGACGCCGGGCAGCCCGCGCCCACGCTGGACGGCCGGGCCGCGGGTGTCTATTTCGGCCTCAACACCGCCGACTACCAGCAGCTGCTCACCCGCGACATGGCCGACGTCGACCACTTCTACGGGACCGGCACGACGTTCGCCGCGGCCGTCGGACGTCTGTCGTACTTCCTCGGGCTGAGCGGCCCCAGCATCGCCGTCGACACCGCATGCTCCTCCTCCCTCACCGCCGTCCACCTGGCCTGTCAGGGCCTGCGTCAGGGGGACTGCGAGATCGCCGTCGTGGGCGGGGCGAACGTGATCGTCGCCCCCACGGTGTCGGTCTCCATGGCGGGGGCCGGCGCCCTGGCCGCCGACGGCCGGTGCAAGACCTTCGACGACGCGGCCGACGGCTACGGCCGCGGCGAAGGGGCGGCCGCGCTCATCCTCAAGCCGCTCGGCGCGGCGAAGCGGGACGGTGACCGCGTCTACGCGGTGATCCGCGGCACCGCGGTCAACCAGGACGGCGCCAGCGGCGGCATGACCGTTCCCAGCGCGTCCGCGCAGGTCGCCGTGATCAAGCGGGCGGTCGAGGCCGCGGGCTGGGCACCGCGCGACATCGACTACGTCGAGGCCCACGGCACCGGTACGCCCCTCGGCGACCCGATCGAGGTCCGCGCCCTCGCCGAGGCCCTGGGAACCGGCCGCGCGCCGGATGAGGCCCTGCTGATCGGCGCCGCCAAGGCCAGCATCGGACATCTGGAGGCAGCGGCCGGCGTCACCGGGCTGCTCAAGGTGGTCCTCGCGCTCCACCACGGGGAGCTTCCCCCGCACCCGCTGAACCGGCCCTCGACACGCATCGACTGGGACAGGCTGCCGGTCTCGGTGGTGACCGACCGCCGGCGGTGGCCGCTCCGCGACCACCCGCGACGGGCCGGCGTGAGCTCGTTCGGATTCAGCGGCAGCAACGCGCACGTCGTCGTCGAACAGCCACCGCGGGCCCCGGAGCCGGCGGCGGTTCCGCCGCGCCGGGCACCCTACGTCCTGATGGTCACCGCGGCGGCCGAGCCGGCGCTGCGCCAGGCGGCGGCACGCCTCGCGGGCCGCCTGCGCCGGACTCCGGCAGACCTGGACGACATCGTCTTCACCGCCGCCTACCGCCGCACCTGGCTGGGCCACCGGCTCGCCGTCACCGGCCAGGACGCCGCCGCCCTCGCCGCGGCCCTGGAGACGGCGGCACGAGGCGACAGCACGCCCGCCGCCCGGCAGGGACAGGTGTCCGAGGGGGCGGACCGCACCGTCGGGTTCTGGTTCGGAGCCGAACCCCCGTCGGCCGCCCTGCGCGACCGGCTGGCCGAACTGCCCGAGTACGCCGGGGCGCTGCGCTCCAGCGCCGAACGCCTCACCGCGCTGACCGGGACGACCGTCGACCCGTTCGCCGAGCCGTCGACCGACCAGCCGGCGGCCTACCTGCTGTGTCACCAGGTCGCGGCGGCCAGGATGTGGGCCACCGTCGGGCTGGCGCCGCAGACCGTGATCGGTGCGGGCGCGGGCCAGTTGGGTGCCGCCTGGGCGGCGGGACGGCTGGACCTGGACGACGCGCTGCGCCTCGCCGCCGGACAGGCGGCCGGCGTCGGACTCCGGCCCGCCCGCACACCCGAGATGTCGGCGGACGGCGAAGGCCCCGCCATGACCCCGGACGACCTGATGCGCCGTGCCCGCCGCGGCGTGCCCGCCGACCGGCCGGAGGGCCTTGCCGAGGACATCGCGGCCGGAGGCGTGCACGCGCTCGTCGACGTCCTGCCGCAGGACCTGCCCGAGGAGCTGGCCGGCCGGTTCGGGGTGACGACGGCTGCCGGCGACCCGGTGGACCGGCTCGCCGGCACCGCGGCGGAACTCTTCGTGACCGGCGCCGCCCCCGCTCCGGCCAAGGCGTCGCGCCGACCGGTCAGCCTGCCCGGCTATCCGTGGCAGCGCCGCCGCTACTGGTACCGCGAGGCCGTCGGCCTCCCCGGCGACCGGCCGACGATCCCGTGGACGATGTCCGCCGCCAGCGCCACCGGCCTGCGGGCACGTGCCGCCGCGGTACGGGACTTCACGGCACGCAGCCAGGACCTCAGCCCCCTCGGAGTGGGATCCTCCCTCGCCGCACTGCCGCGCTCGGCCGCCCACCGTGCCGTCGTCCTGGCCGGCGATGCCGGGGGCTTCGGCGACGGGCTGACCGCGCTCGCCCAGGGCCGGACCGCGGCGAACCTGATCCAGGGCACGGTAGGCGACGATCCGAGGACCGCCCTGGTGTTCCCGGGCCAGGGCGCTCAGTGGCCGGGGATGGCCGCGGAACTCATGGCGGCCGAGCCGGCCTTCGCCGAGCAGATGCGCGCGTGCGGGGAGGCGCTGGCCGAATTCACCGACTGGTCGCTCGGCGCGGTGATCGGTGGCGAGCCCGGCGCGGCGTCGCTCGACCGGGTCGACGTCGTCCAGCCCACGCTCTTCGCGGTGATGGTCTCGCTGGCCGGACTCTGGCGCTCCTACGGGGTCACGCCCGCGGCCGTGGCCGGTCACTCGCAGGGCGAGATCGCCGCCGCGTACATCGCCGGCGCCCTGTCGCTGCGGGACGCGGCCCGTGTCGTGGCGCTGCGCAGCGCCGAACTGGCGCAGCTGTCCGGCCAGGGCGGCATGGCCTCGGTCGCCCTCGGCGCGGAGGCCGTCACCACCCTGCTGGGCCGTTTCGCGGGCCGTCTGTCGATCGCCGCGGTCAACGGTCCGAGCAGCGTCGTGGTGGCCGGCGAGGTCGGCGCCCTGGAGGAACTGGCGGACGTCTGCGAACGCGACGGCGTCCGGTTCCGGCGCGTCGATGTGGACTACGCCTCGCACTCGCCGCACGTGGAGCAGATCCGCGAGCGGCTCGGGCACGTCCTCAAGGGGATCACGCCCCGTCCGGGGCAGGTGCCGTTCTACTCCTCGGCCACCGGTGGCCTGCTGGACACCACCGAACTCGGCGCGGAGTACTGGTACCACAGCCTCCGCGAGCGCGTGCGTTTCGAAGAGGCGGTCCAGGCGCTGCTCGCGGACGGCCACAACCTGTTCATCGAGGCCAGCCCGCACCCGGTGCTCACACCGGCGATCGAGGAGACGGTCGAGCACGCGGGGAGCGGCGCGCGGGCACTGGGCACGCTGCGCAGGAACGACGGCGGCACCGGACGCTTCCTGACCTCCCTCGCCGAGGCGTACACACAGGGCGCCGACGTGGACTGGCCGCCGGTCTTCGCCGGGCACGACACGGAACCGGCCGCGATCCCCGACCTCGCCGGTCACGAACTCGACGCCTGGCGCTACCGCGTCGACTGGCGGGCCGCCGCCGATCCCGCGGAGCCGCCGCTGAGCGGACAGTGGCTGGTCCTGGCTCCCGGCACCGGCCCGGGACGGGAGTGCGCGCAGGCCGTGTGCGCGGCCCTCTCCGCACGGGGCGTGGACGTGCGACAGCTCACCCTCGACCCGGCGCGCGACGGCCGGGAGCACATCGCCGGCCTGCTCCGTGACGAGGCCGCCGCGGCCGCGGCGGGTGTGCTGTCGCTGCTGGCGATGGACGAACGCCCGCACCGGGAGTTCCCGGACGTCCCCGCGGGCACGTCCGCCACCCTGGCCCTCGTCCAGGCGCTGGGCGACGTGCAGGCGGACATCCCGATGTGGCTGGTGACCAGCGGCGCGGTCTGCGTGGACGGCGGTGACCTGCACTCGCCCACGCAGGCCCAGGTCTGGGGCATGGGGCGGGTGGCCGGCCTGGAGTCCCCGCAACGCTGGGGCGGCCTGATCGACCTGCCCGCCGCACCCGGCGAGGAGACGCTCGCGCGGCTGTGCGCGGTGCTGGGCGGTGGTCTGGGCGCGGAAGACCAGGTGGCCGTACGGGACAGCGGTGTGCACGTGCGACGGCTGGTGCGTGACCCGGTGGCCGACCGGCCCGCGGCACGGACCTGGCAGCCGGGCGGCAGCGTGCTGATCACCGGGGGTACCGGCCGGCTCGGCCGGCGTCTGGCCCGGTGGCTGGCGGCCTGCGGTGCGGAACACGTCATCCTCGCCGGCCGGCGGGGCCGGAACGCACCGGGCGTGGCCGAACTCGAGGCGGACCTCGTGCGATCCGGCACCTCGGTGACGACGGTGGCCTGCGACGTGGCCGACCGCGCCGCGATGGAGAGCCTGCTGCGCGAGGCCCGGACGGCGGGGCGGCCGGTCCGCACCGTCCTGCACGCGGCGGTCGTCCCCGAGCCCGGCCCGCTGTCCGGGACGACACCCGCGCGGCTCGCCGACACGCTGCGCGCCAAGGTGACGGGTGCGCGAGTCCTGGACGAACTGCTGAGCGAGGACTCGGTGGACGCCTTCGTCCTGTTCTCCTCCGTGGCGGGCGTCTGGGGTGCGGCCGACAACGGCGTGTTCGCGACCGCCGACGCGTATCTGGACGCACTGGCCGTCCAGCGCCGCGCCAGGGGCCAGGCGGGCACCACCGTCGCCTGGAGCTTCTGGAACGCCTTCGGAGAAGACGCCGACGACCCGGCGGTGCGGGACATGTTCACCAGCCAGTCGGAACGGCAGGGCCTGCCGCTCCTGGATCCCGGGCAGGCGCTGCGGGCGCTGCGGCACGTGCTCGACCGGGACGAGACGTCCGTGGCCGTCGCCGATGTGGAATGGGAGCGGTTCGCCCCGCTCTACACGGCGGCCCGCCCCCGGCCGCTCCTCGACGAACTGCCGGACGCCCAGGGCGTCGCGGGCGGGGCGGCGGGGCAGGGCGAGCAGGAGGCGGGGGAGAGCGCTCTCGTCCGGCTGCTGGCGCGGACGGCCGAGTCCGAGCGCGAGTGGGCGGTGCTGGACCTGGTCCGGACCGAGGCCGCGGCCGTGCTGGGGTACGGCCGTGCGGACGACGTGGACCCGGACAGGCCCTTCAGCGAGATGGGGTCGGACTCCGTCACAGCGGTCGAGTTCCGGACCCGGCTGAACGCGGCCACGGGGCTGCGCCTGCCGGCTTCCCTCGCGTTCGACTACCCCACCGCCGCGGCCGTCGCCGGCTACCTGCTCGAGCTCACCCCCGGTGAATCGGCCGCACCGGCCGTGGTCTCGGAGAACACCGCGGCCGTCGACGAGCCGATGGCGATCGTGGGCATGTCGTGTCGGCTGCCCGGGGGTGTGACCTCGCCGGAGGAGTTCTGGCAGCTGCTGGCCGAGGGCCGGGACGCGGTCTCCGGGTTCCCGACGGACCGGGGCTGGGACCTGGCCGGGCTGTTCGATCCCGACCCGGATCACCTGGGGACGTCGTACGTCCGCGAGAGCGGGTTCCTGGACCGGGTGGCGGAGTTCGACGCGGAGTTCTTCGGGATCTCCCCGCGCGAGGCGGTGACCATGGATCCCCGGCAGCGGCTGCTGCTGGAGACCTCCTGGGAGCTGTTCGAGAACGCCGGACTGGATCCGCTGAGCCTGAAGGGCAGCCGGACCGGGGTGTTCGTCGGCGCCGGTCCGACGGACTACGCGACCGGGGCGCCGCTGGCGCCGCGCAGCGCCGAGGGATACGCGGTGACCGGCAGCACACCGGCCGTGATATCGGGGCGCGTGTCGTACTTCTTCGGGCTGGAGGGCCCGGCGATAACGATCGACACGGCGTGCTCCTCGTCCCTGGTGGCGCTGCACATGGCGTGCCAGGCGCTGCGGGCGGGTGAGTGCTCGATGGCGGTGGCCGGCGGGATCTCGGTGATATCGAGCCCGAAGGTGTTCGTCGAGTTCAGCCGGCAGCGCGCGCTGTCGACGGACGGGCGGTGCAAGGCGTTCGCCGACGCCGCGGACGGAACCGGGTTCGCCGAAGGACTCGGCCTGCTGCTGGTCGAACCGCTGTCGCAGGCCCGGCGCCACGGCCATGAGGTGCTCGCGGTGATCCGGGGCTCGGCGGTGAACCAGGACGGTGCGTCGAACGGGCTGACGGCACCGAACGGGCCGTCCCAGCAACGGGTGATCCGCCAGGCGGTGGCGAACGCCGGCCTGTCGCTGCGTGACGTGGACGCGGTGGAGGCGCACGGGACGGGGACGACGCTCGGGGACCCGATCGAGGCCCAGGCGTTGCTGGCGACGTACGGGCAGGACCGGCCCGACGGCAGGCCGGTCCTGCTGGGGTCGGTGAAGTCGAACATCGGCCATACGCAGGCGGCGGCGGGCGCGGTCGGCGTGATGAAGATGGTGCTGGCGATGCGCCATGGGGTGGTGCCCGCGACGTTGCACGTCGATGAGCCGAGCCGGAACGTGGACTGGTCGGCCGGTGAGGTCGAGTTGGCGGTGAAGGCGGTGCCGTGGCCCGACGGCGGGCATCCGCGGCGCGCGGGGGTCTCCGCGTTCGGCGTCAGCGGCACCAACGTCCACCTCGTCCTCGAGGAACGGCCGGCTCAGCCGCCGGAGCGGGAAGACGACACCGAGCCCGGTCCGGCGGCCCCGCCGGTCCCCTGGCCCGTCTCGGCGGCGTCCCCGGCTTCGCTGCGGCAGCAGGCCGACAGGCTGCGCCTGCTGCTCGCGGACGGGACCGGCCTGCGGCCGCGCGACATCGGCTGGAGCCTGGCCGCCACCCGGGCGGCGCTGCCGCACCGCGCCGTGGTGCTCGGAGCCGGCCGGGACGACCACCTTCGCCGGCTCACCCTGCTGGCCGCCGGCGAGCCGGACCCCGCGCTGGTGTGCGGCACCGCACGGCGCAAGCCACGGGTCGTCTTCGTCTTCCCCGGACAGGGCAGCCAGTGGTCCGGGATGGCCGCCGAACTGCTCGACACCTCACCGGAGTTCGCCGACTGCATCCGCGAGTGCGAGCAGGCGCTGGCTCCGTACACCGACTGGTCGCTGACCGAGGTGCTCCGCCGGGCGGACGGCGCGCCCGGCCTGGAACGGGTCGACGTGGTGCAGCCCGCCCTGTTCGCGGTGATGGTCTCGCTGGCCCGCCTGTGGCAGCACCACGGCGTGAGCCCCGCGGCGGTGGTCGGGCACTCCCAGGGCGAGATCGCCGCCGCCTACGTGGCCGGCGCCCTGTCACTGGAGGACGCCGCCAAGGTGGTGGCGGTGCGGGCGGCGGCACTGGCCCGGCTGACCGGCTCCGCGGGAATGGCGTCGCTGCACGCCGACGAGCAGCAGGCGGCGACGCTCCTGGCCCCATGGCAGGGGCGGGTGTCGATCGCGACCGTCAACAGCCCCTCGCAGGTCGTCGTGGCCGGTGACACCGACGCACTGGACGAGCTGACCGCCGAGTGCGAACGGCGCGGGATCCGGATCCGGCGGATCGAGGTCAGCTACGCCTCACACTCGCCGCAGGTCGAGCCGATGCGCGACGACCTCCTGACGAAGCTGGACGGAATCACCCCCCGGCGCGCGCGGATACCGTTCTACTCCGCGGTGACCGGAGAGCCGGCCGACACCACCGAACTGGACGCGGAGTACTGGTACCGCAACCTGCGCGAACCGGTGCTGTTCGCGCACGCCACCCGGAAGCTGCTGGACAACGGCTTCACCATGTTCGTGGAGGCGAGCCCGCACCCGGTGCTGACCGGCGCGGTGCTGGACACGGCCACCTCGGCGGACGACGCCGCCGAGCCGGTCACGGTGGGCTCCCTGCGCCGTGACGAAGGCGGCATGGGCCGGTTCGCCGCCTCGCTGGCCGAGGCATGGGTGAACGGCGCGGACCTGGACTGGGCCACGCTGATCCCCGGCGGCAGGCGGGTCCCGCTGCCTACCTACGCCTTCGACCAGCAGCGGTTCTGGATGGACGACGAGAGCGCCGCCGTGGACCCGGCAGCCCTCGGCGTGACGACGCCGGACCACCCGCTGCTCGGTGCCGCGGTGGAACTGGCGGACAGCGGCGGACTGGTGCTCACCGGGCGGCTGTCGGCCGGCACCCGGCCGTGGCTGGCCGATCACGCGGTCAACGGAGTCGCGCTGCTGCCGGGGACGGGATTCGCCGAGCTGGCCCTGCGAGCCGGTACCGAGGCAGGCTGCCCACAGGTCGAGGAACTGACCCTCGAAGCACCGTTGCTGCTGTCCGGCGATGATCCGGTGAGCCTGCAACTGGTGGTGGGCCCGCCCGACGGTTCCGGGCACCGGCCACTGGCCGTCTACTCCCGGCCGGACGGGGAGAACAGCCAGGGCGGTGACTGGACGCGGCACGCGTCGGCGGTCCTGGCGCCCGCCGGTGACACCGCCCCGGCCTCCCTGACCGCCTGGCCGCCGCCCGGCGCCGAGCCGGTGCCGATGGACCCGGACGCCTTCTACGCGGCGGGAGCGGAGGCCGGCTACACCTACGGGCCGTCGTTCCAGGGCCTGGCCCGCGCGTGGCGGCGCGGCGAGGACGTCTACGCCGAGGTGTCGCCGCCCGCCCAGGTGCAGGACGAGGCGGACCGGTACGGCATGCACCCCGCGCTGCTCGACGCGGCGCTGCACGCGATGGTGCTCGCCCCGTCCGCCGAACAGGGCGACGGCCAGGGCAGGACCGTGCGGCTGCCGTTCAGCCTGGCGGGCGTGTCGCTGTTCGCGCCCGGTTCGCGCACCCTGCGCGTGCGCATCTCGCCGGCCGGTCCGGGCGCGGTGGCACTGACCGCGGCGGACGAGACCGGCGCCCCGGTTCTGGCGATCGAACGCCTGGTGACCCGGCCGGTTCCGGTCGAGCAGCTCTCCATGGCCGCGAGCCCGGCCGACCGTTCCCTGTTCCAGCTGGACTGGGTCCCGCTGCCGACGCCCAAGACCCGTGTCGGCGGCGACTGGGCCGTGATCGGACGGGACACCTTCGGCCTGGCCGACTCGCTGCCGGCGTCGGGGATCCCGTTCCACTCCCATCCCGATGTGGCCGCCCTGCTCAGCGCGCTGGCCGACGGCACGCCGTCCCCCGGCATCGCGGTGCTCCCCTGCGCGACGGGGGACGGCGCCGGCCTGCCCGGTTCGGTCTTCGACCTGACCAGCACGGTGCTGCACGACGTCCAGTCCTGGCTGGCCGACGACCGGACGGTCGACACGCGGCTGGTCGTGGTCACCCGCCGGGCGCTCCCGGTCGGTGAGCCCGACGACGTGCACGACCTCGCCGCGGCGCCGGTGTGGGGGCTGGTCCGCTCGGCGCAGGCCGAGAACCCGGGCCGGATCGTCCTCGTCGACCTGGACGAGCACGACAGCACGGCCGCGCTCGCGCATGCGCTGGCCGGCGACGAGCCGCAGATCGCGATCCGGCGGGGCGCGCTGCTCGTCCCCAGGCTGGCGGCGACGGGTTCGCCGCAGGGCAGGCTGACCCCGCCGCCCGGCGGCAGGTGGCGGCTCGAACCGGACCCGGCCGGCGTCCTGGACGCCATGACGGTGGCGGCGTGTCCGGAGACCGGCGAGCCCCTGGCGGCCGAACAGGTACGGGTACGGGTCCGTGCGGCCGGGATCAGCTTCCACGATCTCCTGGTCGCTCTGGGACTGCCCCCGGACGACGGCCTGTTCATCGGCGGTGAAGGTGCCGGCGTGGTCCAGGCGGTCGGTTCCGGCGTGACCGGGCTGAGGCCCGGGGACAGGGTCCTGGGGCTGATGCCGCGCGCGTTCGGCACCGAGACGGTCACCGACCACCGCTGGCTGGTCCCGATCCCCGAGGACTGGTCGTTCGAGCAGGCGGCCGCGGTCCCCTCCGCCTTCCTGACCGCCTACTTCGCCCTGAACGACGCGGCGGGCCTGCGCCCCGGGCAGCGGGTCCTCATCCACGCGGCGGCCGGCGGAGTCGGCACGGCGGCGGTCCAGATCGCCCGCCACCTCGGCGCCGAGGTGTTCGCCACGGCCGGCCCGGCCAAGCACGACACGCTGCGGCTCATGGGCCTGGACGACGCCCACATCTCCTCGTCGCGGGACTCCGCGTTCGCCGACCGGGTGCTCGCCGCCACCGGCGGTGCCGGGGTCGACGTGGTCGTCAACTCGCTGACCGGTGACCTCGTCGACGCCTCGCTGCGCCTGCTGCCCAAGGGCGGTCATTTCATCGAGCTGGGAAAGACCGACCGCCGCGACCCGCAGCAGGTCGCCCACGCATGGCCGGGTGTGGTGTACCGGCCGGTGGACCTGGTGCCCGACCTGAGCCCGGAGTCGGTCCGGACCATGCTGACCGATGTCGTCCGGCTGCTGCGGGACGGCGCCGTGCGGCCACTGCCCGTCCGCACCTGGGACGTTCGTGACGCACCCGAGGCGTTCCGTCACATGGCCCAGGCCAAGCACGTCGGCAAGCTGGTACTGACCATCCCGCCCGCTCCCGACCCCGAAGGCACGGTACTGATCACCGGCGGCACCGGAACGCTGGGCGCCCTGGTGGCGAAGCACCTGGTCGGCCCCTGGGGGATGCGCCACATCGTGCTGGCGAGCCGTCAGGGCGCCGACGCGCGGGGCGCCGAGGAACTACGCGCCGAGCTGGCCGGGTCGGGCGCCGACGTGCGGCTGGCCGCCTGCGACATCGCCGACCGCGAGGCCCTGGCGGACCTGCTGGCCGGGATTCCGGCGCAGCACCCGCTCACCGCGGTGGTCCACACGGCGGGCGTGCTGGACGACACGGTGTTCACCTCCCTCACCGGCGAGCGTCTGGCGCCCGTGCTGCGTCCCAAGGTCGATGCCGCCGTGCACCTGGACCAGCTCACCACCGGCTGCGACCTCGGCATGTTCGTCATGTACTCGTCCGCCGCCGGCTTGCTCGGCAATCCCGGTCAGGCCAACTACGGCGCGGCCAACGTGTTCCTCGACACGCTCGCCGCGGTCAGGCGCTCGCGCGGACAGGCCGCCACGTCGATCGCCTGGGGTCTGTGGGCACCCGACAGCGCACTGACGGGCCAGATGAACGCCCTGGACCGCGATCGGCTCTCCAGGTCCGGCGCGCAGGCCATGTCCGCCGCCGACGGCCTCACCCTGTTCGACCAAGCCGCCCAGGGCGGGCAGCCGCTGGTCGTGGCGGCGCACATCGACCGCGAAGCGCTGCGTGCCCAGGACACCCAGGGGACGCTCCCTCCCGTCATGCGCCTGCTGGTGCCGCGCCGCGGCCGGCCGGACCGCACCGCGGGCGGCGGCGCCGCCGCGGGCGAAGCCGGTCAGTACGCCGGGATGTCGGCGGCCGAGCGGCGTCAGGCGCTCGCGCTGCTGGTCAGGAAGCAGGCCGCCGCGGTGCTGGGCCATGGCTCGGTGACCGCGGTGGACGTCGACCGCGGGTTCCTCGAGATGGGATTCGACTCGCTGACCGCCGTCGAACTGCGCAACCGGCTGGCCACGACCACCGGTCTGCGGCTGCCCGCGACCGTCATCTTCGACTGCCCGACGCCCACGGAACTCGCACGCCGGCTCGATGAGCGGCTCACTCCGGTGAGTGACGCCCCGAGCGCGGCGGACGGCGGCGACGACGGCCACCGGCAGCGCGCCGACGACGAGACCAGCACGGTCGACGACATGGACGTGGACGAACTGATCCGCGCCGCGCACGGTGCCGAAGACCACGAGCGGAACTCCGGAGAGTGAAGTCCCGATGAGTGCATCAATCGAACAGATCACCAGCGCGCTGCGGGAATCGGTCAAGGAGACCCGGCGGCTGCGGGCGCGCAACGACGAGCTCGAGGCGACGCTCCGCGAGCCGGTGGCGATCGTGGGCATGGCCTGCCGCCTGCCGGGCGGTGTGACCTCGCCGGAAGGGCTGTGGCGGCTGCTGGCCGAGGGCCGGGACGCGGTGTCCGCGTTCCCGGCGGACCGGGGCTGGGACCTGGGCGGCCTGTACGACCCGGATCCGGATCACCTGGGGACGTCGTACGTCCGCGAGGGCGGGTTCCTGGACGAGGTGGCGGCATTCGACGCGGAGTTCTTCGGGATCTCCCCGCGCGAGGCGCTGGCCATGGATCCGCGGCAGCGGTTGCTGCTGGAGACCTGCTGGGAGCTGTTCGAGGCCGCCGGAGTGGATCCGCAGAGCCTGAAGGGCAGCCGGACCGGGGTGTTCGTCGGTGCCGGCCCCACGGACTACCCGCACGGCGTGGAGGGGTACGCGGTGGCCGGGACCACCCCGAGCATCCTGTCGGGGCGGGTGTCGTACGTGTTCGGGCTGGAGGGCCCGGCGGTGACCGTCGACACGGCCTGTTCGTCGTCCCTGGTGTCGCTGCACCTGGCGTGCCAGGCGCTGCGGGCGGGCGAGTGCTCGATGGCGGTGGCCGGCGGGGTGACCGTGATGTCGAGCCCGCGGGTGATCGTCGAGTTCAGCCGGCAGCGCGCGTTGTCGGCGGACGGGCGGTGCAAGGCGTTCGCCGATGCCGCCGACGGATTCGGGTTCGCCGAGGGCGTCGGCCTGCTGCTGGTCGAACCGCTGTCGCAGGCCCGGCGCCGAGGGCACGAGGTGCTGGCGGTCATCCGGGGCTCGGCGGTGAACCAGGACGGTGCGTCGAGCGGACTGACGGCGCCGAACGGCCCGTCGCAGGAACGGGTGATCCGTCAGGCGGTGGCGAACGCGGGTCTGGCCCTGCGCGATGTGGACGTGGTGGAGGCGCACGGCACGGGCACGACGCTGGGCGACCCGATCGAGGCGCAGGCGCTGCTGGCGACGTACGGGCAGGACCGGCCCGCCGACAAGCCGCTGCTGCTGGGGTCGGTGAAGTCCAACATCGGCCACACACAGGCGACCGCGGGCGCGGCCGGTGTGATGAAGATGGTGCTGGCGATGCGTCATGGGGTGGTGCCCGCGACGCTGCACGTCGATGAGCCGAGCCGTCATGTGGACTGGTCGGCGGGCGAGGTCGAGCTGGCGGTGAAGGCGGTGCCGTGGCCCGACGGCGGGCATCCGCGGCGCGCCGGAGTGTCCTCGTTCGGGGTCAGCGGCACCAACGCCCACCTCATCCTCGAACAGCCGCCCGCCCCCGACGGCGCGTCCCCGGCCGCACGGCCGTCCCCGGCGGGGGACGTCCCGCCGGCGGGGGAGGGCCTGCCGGTGGTGCCGTGGGTGCTGTCGGGGCGGGGTGAGCGGGGCCTGCGCGGGCAGGCCGCCCGGCTGGCGGAGTTCGCCGAGGCCCACCCGGATCTGGACGCGCGCGACACCGCGGGCTCACTGGCCCGGCGCGCGGCACTGTCCCACCGGGCCGTGGTGCTCGGCACCACCCGGACCGAACTGCTCGCCGGGCTGCACGCCCTGGCCGAGGGACAGCCCGCGCCGGGGCTGGTGCGGGGAACGGCACGCGGCCGGTCCGGCGAGGCGGTGCTGGTGTTCCCCGGGCAGGGGTCCCAGTGGCCGGGGATGGCGCTCGGGCTGCTGGAGGCGGCCCCGGTGTTCCGCGACCGGCTCACCGCGTGCGATCGGGCGCTGGCCCCGTTCACCGGCTGGTCGGTGCGCGACGTGCTGCGCGGCGCGCCCGGCGCCCCGGAACTGGAGCGGGTGGACGTCGTCCAGCCGGTGCTGTTCGCGGTCATGGTGTCGCTGGCCGCCCTGTGGGAGCACGCGGGCATCGTGCCCGCGGCCGTCGTCGGACACTCCCAGGGGGAGATCGCCGCCGCCTGCGTGGCCGGCGCGCTGTCCCTGGAGGACGCGGCACGGGTCGTGGCGCTGCGGAGCCGCGCCCTGGTGGCGCTGTCCGGGCAGGGGGCGATGGCGTCGCTGGGTCTGAGCCGGGAGGAGGCCGAGGCGCGGTTGTCCCGGTGGGCCGGCCGGCTGGCGATCGGCGTCGTCAACGGGCCCGGGTCGGTGGTGGTGTCGGGCGACAGCGCCGCGATAGCCGAGCTGGTGGCCGAACACCGGGGCTCCGGGATCCGGATACGGCGGCTCCCGGTCGACTACGCCTCGCACTCGCCGCACGTCGAGCGGATCCGGGACGACGTGCTCGCGCAGCTGAGCGGCATCACCCCGGGCCCCTCGCGGATCCCCTTCTACTCCGCGGTCACCGGTGGGCAGTTGGACACCACCGGGCTCGACGCGGACTACTGGTACCGCAACCTCCGGCAGCCGGTGCGTTTCGACGAGGTCACCCGGACCCTGATCGAGCGCGGGTACGAGCTGTTCGTGGAGGCGAGCCCGCACCCGGTGCTGACCTTGGGGCTGGAGGAGACGATCGCCGCCGCGGACGCCGCGGGTGTCGTCCTCGGCACGCTGCACCGCGACCGCGGCGGCCCGGACGACTTCCTCGGCTCCGTCGCGCAGGCGTACGTCGGCGGCGTGCCGGTCGCCTGGGAGGGCGTGCTCGGCCACCGCGGCAACGCCACCGTCGGCCTCCCGCCGTACGCGTTCCAGCGGCAGCGCTACTGGCAGGACCCCTCCACGCCGTCCGGGGACGCCCTCGGGAAGGCAGGACTGCGCGCCGGTGAGCATCCCCTGCTCGGCGCCGCGATAGATGTCGCCGGCAGCGACGCCGTGGTGCTGTCCGGCCGGCTGTCGCCGCAGACCCACGGATGGCTGGCCGATCACGCGGTCGACGACCAGGTGCTGCTGCCCGGCACGGCGTTCGTGGAGCTGGCGCTGCGCGCCGCGACCGAGACGGGCTGCTCCGGCGTCGAGGAACTGACGCTGGAAGCGCCCATGGCGGTCCCGTCGGCGGGGGCGGTCCAGGTCCAGGTGGTCGCCGGGGCCCCGGACGACTCGGGCAAGCGCCAGGTGACCGTGTACTCGCGGCCCGAGGACACGTCCGTCGACGGTGAATGGACCTCGAACGCCGTCGGCGAGCTGACCGGCTCGCCCCTCGCGGAGGACTTCGGTGACCTCGTGATCTGGCCGCCGGCCGGCGCGGAGCCGCTGCCCACGGACCGCCTCTACGAGGGATACGCGGAGCGCGGATACGCCTACGGATCGGCCTTCCGCGGGATCCGCCGGGCCTGGCGCCTCGGGGACGAGGTGTTCGCCGAGGTCGGCCTGGCCTCCGCGCAGCGCGGCGAAGCCGCGCGGTACGGAGTGCACCCCGCCCTGCTGGACGCGGCGGCACAGGCGGCCGGCGTCCTCATGGCGCAGGAGGGCTCGCCGGCGGGTACGGGACTCTGGCTGCCGTTCGTGTTCAGCGAGGTGGCCCTCGTCACCTCGGGCGCGGCAGACCTGCGGGTCAAGGTGCGCCGTATCGGCCCGGACCGGGTGGCGCTGACCGCCGCCGACCTCGACGGGCGCCCCGTCGTCTCGGTGGGCGCCATCGTCGTACGGCCGGTGTCGGCCCGGCAACTGCGCGCGACGAACACCGGCGCGCTGCGTGACGCGCTGTTCCGGCTCGACTGGGTACCCGCCCCCCGGCCCGCGTCCGGGCCGGGTGCGGACCGGCCGCGCTGGGCGGTCCTGGGCGCGGACGGGACGGCGGTCGGGGAGCGGCTCGGCCGGTCCGGCGCGGTCATCGGCACGTACCGCGACCTGGCCGGGCTCCGCGCGGCGATCACCGGGGGGACTCCCGCGCCCGACCTCGTGGTCTGGTGCGGCCCCGGGCCTGCCGAGCCGTCTCCCGGCGCCGGCGCCGCGGACCTGGCGGCTCGCGTCCGGGCGGTCACCGCGGAGGCGCTGGGCGTGGTGCAGGCGTGGCTGGCGGACGACGACCTCGGCGCCGCCCGCCTGGTGGTCAGGACACAGGGCGCGGTCGCGGCGCACGCCGGGGACGACATCGCGGACCTGGCCTCGGCCGCCGTGTGGGGGCTGCTGCGCACCGCGCAGACCGAACACCCGGGCCGCTTCGTCCTGGTCGACGACGGCACCGGCCCGGACGACGCCGGGTCGGGGGACCTCTGGGCGGCGGCAGCGGCCTGCGGCGAACCCCAGCTCGCCGTCCGCTCCGGCGAGTTGCTGGTGCCGCGACTGGCCCGGGCCGATGGCGGGGAGAGCCTGACGCCGCCTTCCCGCGCGGCCGCCTGGCGCCTGGAATGCGGCGGCACACGGACCCTGGAGGAACTGACGCTCGCGGAGTGCCCGCCGCCGGCCGGCCCGCTCGGGCCGCGCGAGGTACGGGTGGCCGTGCGCGCGGCCGGGCTCAACTTCCATGACGTGGTCGTCGCGCTGGGGCTGATCCCGGATGAGGCGGACCTCGGCGGCGAGGGCGCCGGAACGGTGACCGCCGTCGGCAGCGACGTCACCGACCTGGCGCCCGGGGACCGCGTACTGGGTCTGCTGACCGGTGCGTTCGGCCCGGTCGCGGTGACCGATCACCGGCTGCTCGCCAAGATCCCCGCGCAGTGGTCGTACGAGCAGGCCGCTTCGGTGCCGGTGGCCTTCCTCACCGCGCACTACGCGCTTACCGACCTGGCCGGGCTGCGGCCCGGCGAGTCCGTGCTCGTGCACGCGGGGGCCGGCGGGGTCGGATCCGCGGCGATCCAGCTGGCCAGGCACCGCGGCGCCCGGGTGTTCGCGACCGCGAGCCAGGGCAAGTGGCCGGTTCTGAAGGCCGCCGGGCTGGACGACGCGCACATCGCGTCGAGCCGCACGCTCGACTTCGAGCGGGAGTTCGCCGAAGCGACCGGCGGGCAGGGCGTCGACGTCGTGCTGAACTCGCTGGCCGGGGAGTTCGTCGACGCCTCACTGCGGCTGCTGCGGCCCGGCGGACGCTTCGTCGAGATGGGGAAGACCGACGTCCGCGACGGCGACGACGTCTCCGGCAGCCACCCCGGGATCAGCTACCGGGCGTTCGAACTGGACGAGGCCGGACGGGACCGCATCAAGGACATGCTGTCCGAGATCATGGGCCTGTTCCGCGCGGGTGCGCTGGAGTTGCCGCGGGTGACCGCCTGGGACGTCCGCCACGCGATACCGGCGTTCCGCTACATGAGCCAGGCCCGGCACGTCGGCAAGATCGTGCTGACCGTTCCGCCGGCGCCGGACCCCGAGGGGACGGTGCTCGTCACCGGCGGCACCGGGACGCTGGGCGGCCTGGTCGCGCGTCATCTCGCCGAGCGGGGAGCCAGGCACCTCGTGCTGGTCAGCCGCCGTGGTCCCGAGGCACCCGGTGCGCGGACGATCCACGCCGAACTGGCCGCGCTGGGCGCCCGGGTGGAGATGGTCGCCTGTGACGTCGCCGACCGAGCGGACCTCGCCCGGGTGCTGGCCGCGGTGCCGGCCGATCACCCGCTGACCTCGGTGGTGCACGCCGCCGGAGTCCTCGACGACGGGATCCTGCCCTCGCTCACCCCGGACAAGATCGACACGGTCATGCGGCCCAAGGCCGACGCGGCACTGCACCTGCACGAACTCACCGCGGAGGCCGACCTCGCCGAGTTCGTGATGTTCTCCTCCGGCGCCGGGCTGACCGGCGCTCCGGGGCAGGGCAACTACGCGGCCGCGAACGTGGTCCTCGACGCGCTCGCCGGCCACCGCAGGGCCAGGGGTCTGCCGGCGACGTCGATAGCGTGGGGCCTGTGGGCGGAGACCAGCGGGTTGACCGCCGGCATCACCAGCTCCCACCGGGCCCGGATCACCGGGTACTTCACCCCGCTGCCCACGGAGACGGCGCTGGCGCTCTTCGACGCCGCGCGCGGGTCCGCCGAACCCGTTCTGCTGGCGTCCGTCATCCGCGCGGGCCGGCTGCGGTCCCTCGCCCGTGAGGGTTCGCTTCCGGCGCTCTGGCGTGGACTGATCAACGCGCCGGTCCAGCCCCGGGTCGCGGCGGCCGATCCTGCCGACGGCCTGACGAGGCAGCTGGCCGCGCTGAGCGAGGCCGAGCAGAAGGAGTTCCTGCTCAACCTCGTGCGGTCGCACGCCGCCGTCGCGCTGGGCGCGGGCGACGCGGAGGCACTGGACCCGGACACTCCGTTCCGTGATCTCGGGTTCGACTCCCTCACCGCCGTCGACGTCCGCAACAGGCTGACCGGCGCGACCGGTTGCCGTTTCCCGGCGACGCTGGTCTTCGACCACCCCACTCCGGCCGAACTGGCCGGCTACCTGCGTACCAGGCTCACCTCCGAGGCGGTGCCACGATCCGCTCCGGTGCTCGACGAGATCGAGAGCCTGGAGAAGGCCCTCCTGAACAGCCGGCCCGAGGAGGACCTGCGGGGCAGGATCACCAGGCGCCTGCGGACCCTGCTGAGCCGATGGGACGACGCGCACCCGGAGAGCGGGGCGGCGTCCCCCGACGCGGTGGAGGCCGCCCTCGATTCCGCCACTGACGACGAGCTCTTCGCGCTCATCGACGGAGAACTGCCCGACGCCCTGTGACCGGTACCGCCTCCCGGCAAGGTCTGCCCCCGTTCGCCGCTCCGGCACGGGGCGGACCTTGCCGGTCGTGGTACCGGGGCCCGACCGGCCGTACGTGCCGTCGCCCGAGGGGCCGCCCAGGCCGCCGGACGCGTCCCTGTGCCCCGGCCGGAGGGTGGGAGAGCACCGCCCCAGGCCCTCGCACGGGACGTACTCGGCCTCACGCCCTCGCACAGGACGTACTCGGCCTCACGCCCTCGCACAGGGCGTACCCGGTTCCGAGGCCGGTGCGGCGAGAGTGCGTGCACGGCGTCGCGGGGGAGACGACGCGTGGCGGACAGGCCCTAGCGACGGGCCTGTCCGCCGCAAAGGCGCAGTGTGCTTTCCAGGCACAGCGCCTCTGCCTCCTGGGTGGTGACCCGCCCGGCCGCGACCTGTGCCGCGGCGATCTGCTGGAGTCCGATGACGGCGTCGGCGAGCCAGGCGGCGGGGAGGGACGCACCGAAGTCGCCCGTGCGCTGGCCCCGCCGGATGAGCCGTTCGAGCCGCGGGGGCACGACGTCGGAGAGAGCGTTGCTGTTGGGTCGCGGAGCCCCGGGCGCCGTGGGGTTGAGCAGGAGGGGGTGGCGGCGCAGGAACTGCCAGCCGGCGTCGAGGAACCGGGCCAGCGCGTCGGCGGGCGGGGCGGTGTCGAGGCCGGCGGCGTCGAGCGCGGCGATGTATTCCGCGGCCGCGGCCTCGATGAGGGCGACGACCAGGGCGTCGCGTGAGGGGAAGTGCGCGTAGACGGTCTGGCGAGTGACGCCGGCCGTGGCGGCGATGTCCTCCATGCTCGCGTCGGGGCGTTCACCGAGCACGACTCGGGCCGCGTTGAGGATTGCGTCGATGCTGCGCCGGGCGTCGGCCCGGCGGCGGCGCGGCGGCGGAGCGGCTTCGGGCGAGTCGATCATGCCAGGAATCCTAGGCTCTGCCCGGAACCTTGACAAGTTGTAAGAGGTAGCCAATTCTTACAGCATGTCAAAAATGAGCGTGGGTGAAGACCATCCGGCGATCGAGGCGTGCGGTCTGGTCAAGGCATTCGGGGAGAAACGGGCGCTGGACGGGATCGATCTGACGATCCGGCGCGGTCAGGTCTTCGGGTTCCTCGGCCCCAACGGCGCGGGCAAGACCACCACGATCCGCATCCTGGCCACGCTGACCCGGCCCACCGGCGGCACGGCCCGAGTCCTCGGTCACGACGTGCTGACCGAGGCGGACGCGATCCGGGCCCGGGTGGCGCTGACCGGCCAGTTCGCCTCTCTCGACGAAGACCTGACGGGATACGAGAACCTGACGGTCCTCGGCCGGCTCCAGGGCCTGTCCCGGACCGCCGCCAAACAGCGCGCCGACGACCTGCTCGCCGCGTTCGACCTGACCGGTGCGGCCGGCCGCCCGGTGGGCGGCTACTCGGGCGGTATGCGCCGCCGGCTCGACATCGGCGCCAGCCTGATCGTGACGCCCGACCTGCTCTTCCTCGACGAGCCGACCACCGGTCTCGACCCGCGCAGCCGTAACCAGGTGTGGGACCTGGTCCGCCGGGTCGCCGCGGCCGGTACCACGGTGCTGCTCACCACCCAGTACCTCGAGGAGGCCGACCAGCTCGCCGAGCAGATCGCGGTCATCGACAACGGCCGGATCGTGGCCGAAGGCACCAGCGCCCAGCTCAAGTCCCGAGTCGGCTCCGGCACCCTGCATGTCCGGCTCCTCGACGGCGAGCAGCGTCCGCAAGCGCTGCAGATCCTGACCGGCGTCGTGGAGGGCACGATCCAGCCCGCCGCGGACCCGCTCGCCCTGACCATGCTGCTCGCCACCCGGCCCGGAGCGACGGACACGGGCCGACTGGTCGGGCGCGCCATGACCCAGCTCGCCGAGGCCGGGGTGGGCATCGCCGATCTCTCCCTGGGCCAGCCCAGTCTGGACGAGGCGTTCCTCGCCCTGACCGGCCATCGGGCCGGTCCCGCCACCACCGACCAGGAGGAACTGACCGCATGAGTACCCCTGTCGTCTCCACGCGCCCCGCTGCCGCGGAGGACCCGATCGACGCACTGCTCGCCGCGGGACGCGAACGCCGCCGTACCGGGGCACTCACCGCCTCGGCCACCTTCGGCAGGCGCGCCATGCTCAAGCTCAAGCACGACCCCAAGCAGCTCGTCGACTCGTCGGCCATCCCGATCCTGTTCACCGTGCTGTTCACCTACCTGTTCGGCGGTGCCATCAGCGGTTCGACGAGCGAATACCTCAAGGTCCTCCTGCCCGGCGTGCTCAGCATGAGCATTGCCATCGTCACCATGTACGGCGGCGGCCGTCTCGCCCAGGACGTGCGCAGCGGAGCTTTCGACCGCTTCCGCGGCCTGCCGGTCTGGCGCGGCGCCTTCGTGCTCGGCGGCCTGCTCAGCGACATCGCCCGCTACCTGTTCGCCTCCGCCATCGTGGTGGTCCTCGGCATGAGCATGGGCTACCGGCCCGACGGCGGTGCGCTGGGCGTGCTCGCCGCGGTCGCCCTGGTCGTCGCCTTCGGGCTCTCGCTGTCCCTGGTGTGGGCCGCGGTCGCCCTGGCCGTCCGGGACCCGGCCGTCGTCATCAGCATCGCCAACGCCGTGCTGATGCCGCTGTCGTTCGCCAGCAACATCTTCGTCCAGCCGAGCACCATGCCCGGCTGGCTCCAGGCATTCGTCGACGTCAACCCGCTCAGTCATGTCGCGACCGCGGCCCGGGACCTGATGAACGACACCGCAGGCGCCGGTGGCGCGGTCGCCTGGTCGCTCATCGCGACCGCCGTCATCGCCCTGGTGTGCGGCCCGATCACACTCCGCCTCTACAGCAAGCAGGGCTGACCGGCGATCCACCCACCGCCCGGCCGGAGCAAAGACATGGTCATGAAGGGAAGTCGCAACACATGATCGAGGGCATTTCGCATCTGACCATGGAGATCTCGCTCGAGGAGGGCGCGAGGTTCGCGGGCCGGGTCGGATTCCGGCACGACTTCACCGGTGAGGTGGACCTCCCCGCCGACTTCGAGCGAGTCACCCCCCACAAGGCGCCTCTGCCGCTCGCGCTCTACTCCGCGCGGGAAGGGATCCAGTTGGAGATCGTGCACCATGCCGAGCGGGCGGGCGGCGAGGGGGCGTTCACGGGTGTGTTCGGCTGCGCGCCCCCAGCGGGGGTGGGCGATCCCGTCAGCAGGCCGGCCGTCGCGGACGCCATCGCGAAGTCCGGTGCGGCGCTTGCGCCCCAGTGCCTGGCGCTGAGTCCGCACGGCACCGAGACATGGTTCGACGCCGGGGGAGGAGCCGGGGGCCTGCGCGCGATCGTGTGCCGGGTTCGCGACGTGGCCGTGGAGGCGGCCTTCTGGGAGAGCCTCGCCGAGGTCCACTGGGACTCGGTCACCGCCGAGGCCGCGTGGGGCACCGTGCCGTCGGCGCTGCGACGGACCAGCTGCCCGCTCATTCTCACGAGGGACGAGGCACCTCTCGCGGAGCACCGGATGAACGACAGCGGGTTTCCCTCGATCGGTGTGGTGAGCACCGCGATCGAGGCCGACTACGAAAGGGCGCTGGCGCTCGGCGCGGTGGCCCGTGCCGCGCCGATCCCGGCCACCGTCGGCTCGCGACGCCTGCGGCTCGCGCTGTTCGCCTCACCGGGCGGCTTGCTCGTCGAACCCCTCGCCGCGGGATGGGGGTGAGGCGCGCGACGGAAGAGAGCGGCAGATGCGCGCTTCCGTGCGGATCGCTCCTGCGCCTCGCAGCGAACCGGGCCCCGGGCTCGCACCGAAGCGGGCCCCGGGTACGCGCCGAACCGGATCCCGGCCTCGCATCGTGGCCACACTCCGAAATCAGGCCCCGCTGCTCAGCGGATGGAGGGATCCACGCCGGGCCCTGCGGTACGGGTCGGCGCGCTGCGGCACGTGAACGTCCATCTCCCCCAGGCAGTCGGCACCCGCCTTGTCCGAACCCTTCAGCGGAGTTTCCATGCGAGCATCAGCCATCCCGTCCGGCCGGAGATCCACATGGGCCGTCCTCGTGTTCTGGATCGGTCTGCTGGCGGTAGCCGGCGTCTTCAGCGGCAAGTTCGACAGCGTCGTGCAGAACGACGTGGGCACGTTCCTGCCGAAGAACGCCGAGTCGACACAGGCCATCGAACTGGCGAAGAAATTCACGCCGGACGTCAGCTCGGCGGTCGTCGTCTATGAGCGCGGCGACGGCGCCGTGACCGCCGACGACCGGGCCCTGGTCACGGCTGACGCCCGGCGTTTCGCCCGGCTGGCACACGTCACCACGCCCATCGTCGGCCCGGTGGCCGCGAAGGACCGCCGGGCGATCGAACTCGTCGTCCCCATCACGTCCGCGGGCACCGGGGAGACGGGCGCGAGCGAGATCGAGGCCGCCGTCAAGCAGATGCGGTCGATCCTGCGCTCCCATCCCGGCCTCACCACGCACATCACCGGGCCCGCGGGTTACGCCGCGGACCAGGCCGACGCGTTCTCGGGTGCCGACAAGGCGCTGCTCCTGCTCACGGTCGCGATCGTCATCGTCATCCTGCTGTTCACCTACCGCAGCCCGGTGCTGTGGATCGCCCCGCTGATCTGCGTGGGCGTGGCGCTGGTCGTCGCCCAGGCGACGATCTACCTCTTCGCCCGGTACGGGAGCCTGACGGCCAAGGGGGACACCCAGTTCATCCTCACCGTGCTGGTCTTCGGCGCGGGCACCGACTACGCCCTGCTGCTCATCGCCCGCTACCGCGAAGAACTGCGCCGACACGAGGACCGGCACGAGGCGATGGCGGCGGCCCTGCGGCACGCCGGTACGGCCATCCTCGCCAGCGGCGTGACGCTCATCCTGAGCCTGCTGTGTTTCCTCGTGGCCGAGCTCAACTCGACCAAGAGCGTGGGGCCTGCGCTGGCCATCGGCGTCGCGAGCGCCCTGGCCGCGATGGTCACCCTGTTCCCGGCTCTTCTCGTCATCCTCGGGCGGTGGGTGTTCTGGCCGGTCCGGCCCACGTTCGGCTCCCCGGAACCCGCGCAGCGCGGCCCGTGGAAACGGATCGGACGTGTGGTGTCCCGCCGGCCGCGCGCCACCTGGATCGGTACCTCGCTCGCGCTCGGTGTGCTGGCGCTCGGCCTGATCGGGTTCACGGCGGACAACATGCAGCTGAAGGACTCCTTCACCAGCACGCCCGAAGCCGTCACCGGTGAGCGGGCGATGGCCCTGCACTTCCCGGCGGGCGGCGGCGATCCCGTCCAGATCATCGGCTCCGCCGGCGCGGCCGAACCACTACGGTCCGCCGTGGCCGCCACCGCGGGGATCGCGGACGTCACCCCGCCGGTGGTGAAGAACGGTCACGTCTACCTGGAAGGCACACTGACGGCCACCTCGAACAGCAAGGCGGCGTTCGCGACCGTCGACCGGCTGCGCGACGCCGTGCACGCCGTCCCGGGCGCGGAGGCCAAGGTCGGCGGCGGCAACGCGGTCAACCTCGACTACCGGAGGGCCGCCGAACACGACCGGACCCTGCTGGTCCCGCTCGTCCTGGTCGTCGTGGGCCTCATCATCGGCGTGCTGCTACGTGCCGTCGTCGCGCCGCTCGTCCTGCTCGGCACCGTCGTGCTGTCGTTCGCGGCGGCACTCGGTGTGAGCGCCCTGACCTTCCGCCACGTCTTCGGATTCGCCGGAGCCGACCCGGCGATCCCCTTGTGGATCTTCGTCTTCCTCATCGCCCTGGGAGTCGACTACAACATCTTCTTGATGACGCGGGTGCACGAGGAAGCCAGGACGCACGGCACCCGGCGCGGAGCGCTGCGCGGCCTGAACGCCACCGGCGGCGTGATCACCTCCGCGGGCATCGTGCTCGCCGGAACGTTCGCCGCGCTCGCGACGCTGCCACTGGTCTTCGCGGCGGAAATCGGCTTCGCGGTCGCGTTCGGCGTACTCCTGGACACCTTCGTGGTGCGCTCTGTCCTCGTCACCGCCCTGACGTACGACATCGGTCGCCGGATGTGGTGGCCGAGTGCCCTGAGCCGCGAGGAGACGACGAGCGATCACGAGGAGGCCGCGCCGCACACGCTCGCCCGGTGACGCCTTGTCGGCCTGAGGGGACGAGGGCCTTCCGGCACGCCCGGCGTGGACGGCGACGGCCGCACCGGTGCCCGGACGGCCCTCCTCCGTGACGCGCCCCCGACCGGAACCGGGGGCCGCGGCTCGCCCGTCGCGCCTCGGTCGGTCCGGGCCCCCGCCGGAAGAGGGCGCACGGGTCAGCGTCCCCGGCCCTCGGCCCGCATGACGGCGGCCAGCCGGGCGACCGTGGGGTTCTCGAAGAGTTTGCGCAGACCGTCGTCCTGCCTCTCCGACGAACCGAACTCCTTGCTCATCCGTTCCAGGACGCCGATCGCGTGCAGGGAGTCCCCGCCGAGCTCGAAGAAGTTCTCCTCCGTCCCGAAGTCGTCGCGCTCCAGCACTTCCTGCCAGAACCGCAGCAGCGTCCGCTCCAGATCGTCCCTCGGGGCGGACGTCGTGCCGGGGGCCTGCTGGTCCCTCGGGGCGGGCAGCGCCGACACGTCGACCTTCCCGTTCCCGCTCAGCGGCACCTTCGGGATGACGAGGTAGTGGCGCGGCACCATGTACTCGGGAAGGGCCTCTTCGAGCGCGGTGCGCAGCGCGCCGGCGTCGGGATGCGTCCGCCCCGCGGTGGCCTCTCCTTCCGTGGGCACCAGGTAGGCGACCAACTGGCGGCGGCCCGTACGGGGATTGGTGTCCACGCTGACCAGCGCCTCACGGACGCTCGGGTGCCGCCGCAGCACCGCCGCGATCTCACCGAGCTCGATGCGGTAGCCGTTGAGCTTGACCTGTGAATCCTCCCGTCCCAGGAACTCGATGTCCCCGCCGGGCAGATAGCGGCCGAGGTCACCGGTCCGGTAGAGGCGGGCCTTGGTCCGGGGGTGCACGACGAACCGCTCCGCCGTCCGCTCGGGATCGGCCCAGTAGCCCCGGGCCACGCCGCTCCCGCCGATGTAGATCTCACCCGTCGCCCAGACCGGGCTCGGCTCGAGCCACTGGTCGTACACGTGCATGGTCTGGTTGGCGAGCGCCTTGCCGTAGGGGATCCGTGACCACTCCGGGGGCACCTCGCCGATCGGGTAGTGGATCGACCAGATGGACGCCTCGGTGGCGCCGCCCAGGCTCATCACCTCGGCCGCGGGGTAGGACGCACGGATCCGGTCCGGCAACGCCACGGGGATCCAGTCACCGCTCATCATGACCAGCCGCAGCCCGCGTCCGGGCGGCGCGGCGGCCGGATCGTGCGCGTCGATCCACGCCTGCATGAGAGCCGGCACGGTGTTCCATATCGTCACCCGGTGCCGGTCCACCAGTTCGCTCCAGTGCCGTGGCTCCTGCGACCTGCTCGGCTCCGGTACGACGACACCGCCGCCCGCCGCCAGGAGGCCGAAGATGTCGTACACCGAGAGGTCGAAGCTGAGGGCGGACAGCGCGAGCACCCGGTCGTCCGGGGTGACACGGTAGCGCTCGTTGAGGTCCTGGACGGTGTTGGCCGCGGCCCGATGGTCGATCATGACGCCCTTCGGCGTGCCGGTCGACCCGGAAGTGAAGATCACGTACGCCAGGTCCTCGGGGGAGGGACCGGTGGGCGGCGGGGTGGGCGGCGCGGACCGCACCTCGGCGTCGGCGAGGGTCACCAGCCGGATGCCGTCGGGCCAGGTCAGCTCGTCACGCAGCTGCGGTGTGGTGACCACCACGCCGACCCGGCCCTGCCGGAGGAGCTGCTCGCGCCGGGCGGCCGGCCAGCGCGCCTGGACCGGCAGGTACGCGGCTCCGGACCGGGTGACGCCGAGGGCCGCCGCCACCTGCTCGTACCCCTTCTCGGCGACGATGCCGATCAGAGTGTCCCGGGTCGCGTCGATCGACTGCAGGACGTGGGCCAGCCGGTGGGCGTCCTCGACGAGTTCGCGGTAGGTGTGCTCACCGTCGGCCGAGATCACGGCGATCGCGTCCGGGGTCCGTCCGGCCTGGTCCTCCACCAGTTCGCAGAGCGTCCGCTCGGGGATGGGGGTTTCGGTCGCGTTGGCCCGGCCGCGCTCGTCGGCCTGCGTCCGCGGCAGCGTGACGAGTTCCCGCTCGTCCCACGCGGCCTCACCCTCGCCGAGGCGTTCCAGGCAGGCGCGGTGGGCGAGGAACATCTCCTCCATCATGCCGGCGGGGAAGAGGCCGTCGACGAAGTCCCAGTTGACCAGCAGCTCGCCCCGGTCCTCGAGCACCTGGTAGTCCAGCCAGACCTGGGGCGTCTGACTGACGCCGTACACGACATCGCCGAACACCTGGGCCGTCTGGGTGGGGTTGGACGCGGAGTCGAAGCCGATCATGCTCGTGAACACCACCGGCATCGCGGCCCCCAGCCGGCCGCCCAGGCGCCGGGCGCGCTCCCGCAGGACGCGGACCCCCGAGTAGCTGGAGTGCCCGAGATCGTCCATGAGCTGGTGGTGCAGGCGCTTCACCCGTGCGGCGAAGGAGTCCTCCGGCTCGGGCCGGGTCTCCAGGAGGACCAAGGAGGTGAAGTCGCCGATCACCTCGCCGATCTGCGGGTGGAGCGGCGGCCGGTTGAACAGCGTCAGGTTGAGCGTGAGTTCGGGCCGTTTCGACCAGCGCCGCAGCACATCGGCGTAGGCGCCGATGAGTACGGCGGACGGAGTCAGACCCCGGCGGCGGGCGGTGTCCTTGATGGCGGACCACCGGTCGCGGGACAGCCGGGCATGGTGCCGGGCGAACTTCGGGCGAGAGAGCTGCCCGGGCTGGACGGCCAGGGGCAGTTCGGGAGCGGGCGGCAGTTGGTCGAGCCGGTCCAGCCAGTACCGCTTGTCGGCTTCGAACCGCCGCTCGCCCTGCTGCCGTTGCTCGGCGAGCACATAATCGCGGAAGGTGACCTCGATGGGCTCGGGCGGGGAGTCCGGCCGGCTGTAGAAGCGGAACCAGTCGCGCTGGAATATCCCGAAGCTGAACCCGTCCATGACCAGCATGTCCAGGCTGAGGTGCAGGCGCCAGCGTCGGTCGTCCAGCCGGGTCGTGCGGACCTCGAACAGCGGCCAGCGGTCGGCGGGCAGGACCTGGTGGGCCAGCTCTTCCCGGATCCGCGCGATCCCGGCCTCCTGCGCCTCGGGGCCGAGGCCGGACAGGTCCGTGACCTGGATGTCGTACGACGGAACCTCGGGCAGGACACGCTGACTGCCGTCGGGCTGGATGATCGCCCGGAGCATGTCGTGGCGCTGGACGACCTTGTCCAGGCTCCGGCTCAGCCTCGGCACGTCGAGATCCGCGGCATCGAACTCGAGGTAACAGTGGGTCGAGTTCCCGCCGAGCTCCACCACCGGTGTCCGGCCCACCCAGTACGCCTGCTGGATGTCCGTCAGCGGGAACGGGTCATGCCGCTCCTCCGGCCGTGGCGCCAGGCTCGCCGGCTCGTCCGCGCGCTCGGAGCGGGAAATGATCTCGATGAGCTCGTCCCGGCGGAGCCTCATCTCCTCGCGCAGTTCGGAGGTCAGCACATCGGGCGGGGCCGTCACGTGGAGCCGGCCGTCGACCAGCCGCATTCTGACCCCGCGACGGTACAACTCGGCGAAGAGATCCGTGGTCATCGTGCCTGCCTTCCTGGCGGGTTACAGGATGAGTTCTTCGATCAGTCCGGTGGCCTCCGGCTCCTCGTCGCCGGTCACGACGAGGCTCCGGGCGGCGAGGGACCCGCAGACCAGGTCGACGATGTCCGCCACGGTGGTGTCGCCGAGAAGACGCTGGGGCGGGACGTCCACGAGAAGCCCGGTGCGGAACTGCTCCCTGAGCCGCATCGCGCGCAGCGAGTCCAGGCCGAGATCCCCCAGCCGGCTGCCGGCGAACCGTGTGCGCAGGCCCTCCCGGTCTTCCGCGAGCCCCTCGGCCAGGGCGGTCACCCGGGCGAACAGGACGTCCGTGAGCGCTCGCCGTGCCGCCTGCGGTTCCTCGACGGCGAGTCGCGTCAGCTCGTCGGCGTCCCACGGCACGGCGACGTCCGGCTCCACGGGGGCCGCCGCCCGCTCGGCCAGGCCGGACGCGGCGTGGGTGAGTCCCACGATGGTGACGAGCGGTTCGCCGGTGGCGGAGGACAGCTCCAGGTCGACCGCTCCGCCCGGGGTACGCCGGACATGGCACCACAGCCGCCGGGGCAGGTCGCGGTGGCGGGTGAGACGGGACAGGCCCGACGGCAGCCACAGACCGGCGCCGCCGACGAGCGGCAGGGCGGTCAGCAAGCAGGTCTCGAGCACCACGGGGTGCAGGACGTACGCGTCGGCGTCGGCCGCGGCCACGTCGGTCTCGAGGACGGCCAGCGCCTCGTCGTCGGCCCGCCACCAGCCGCGGATCACCTGCCGGAAGGCCGGGCCGCAGGCGATGCCGGCGTCGCCGAGCCGTGCGAACAGCGCTTCGGGATCCTGCTCGGTCATCCGGGAGCGCAGCCGCTCCAGGTCCGTGGGAGAGGGGACCGACGGGATCTCCTCAGTGGCCGAGGCGGTGAACCGGAGGGTCCAGCCGCGGCCGGCGTCCTCGGGATCCGCGCTGAACCCCCTGATCCGGCGGACCGCGCCGTGGGTTTCGGCCGCGGCCTGAAGGGCCGGCGGACACGTGCCGGGCACAGTGGCCGGCTCACCGAAGGTGAGATCCTCGATCGTGCGGGCACCGCCGCCGTCGTGGGCTCCGTGGCGCGCAGCCGCCAGTGCCCATTCGGCGACGGCGCCGGGCGGCAGGGCGGGCGTGCCGCGCAACCGGTACTGGTCGACGTACCAGGGCTCCCGCGCCGTCAGGGTCCGGGTGAACCGCCGTTCGGCGGAGTCGGCGAGGTCGATCAGGCCCCCGAGCAGCGGGTGCACGGGCTGCCGGACGACCTCGTTCCCGTCTCGGCCCCGGCTGACCGGCGCGTCGAGCCAGTACCGCTTGCGCTGGAAGGGGTAGCCGGGCAGGCGGACCTGGGCGGCGCCGGTCCCGGTGAGGACGGCCTCCCACGACACCGCCGTTCCTGCGGTGTACGCCGTCGCGAGGCGTGCCAGCACCGCGTCCTCGGTGACGACGGCTCCCGGATCCAGCTCCAGGCAGACGGTGGCCCCCCGCGCCCGCACACCGGAAAGGATCTCCCGCGCGCCGGTCCGCAGGAACTCGCCCGCCGCCCAGTGGTCCGGGTGGCCGGGTTCGCCGGGGGAGACCAGCGTGATACGCGGTGCGGCGTAGTCGATCCGCTCGGCGGCGGCCCGCAGCCCCTCCGCGGCCCCACGGCCCTCCGCGTCGCACGCCCCCTCGGTGTCGTACGGCCCCTCGGTGTCGCATGCCCCCTCGGTGTCGTACGGCCCCTCGGTGTCGAACGCCCGCGCCGTGGCGGCCGCGAGCGCCGCGGCATCGCCCAGAGACAGGACGCCGGCGGCATGCGCCGCGGTGATCTCGCCGATGCCTGAGCCCGCGACAAGGTCGGGCATCACTCCGCACGAACGGAACAAGCGGTACAGCGCCACCTGAAGGGCGAACACGGCGGCGTGCCGGTACGCCGGCAGCGGCCGGTCGAGACGGGCCTCCAGCCGCGTGCGGACATCGTCGTACGCCTCGGCGAAGGCGGGGAAGCGTTCCGCCAGCCTCCGGGCCGAGTCACCGGCTCCCGGCTCGCTACCGGTGAACAGCACGGCCGTTACGGCGGCGGTGACCACACCGGTGGTCAGACCGGGTGCGTCCGCGCCCCGGGCCAGAGCCGCGAGCGCGGCGAGGTGCTCACCGGCGGTGGCACCCACGCTGACCGCGCGGTGCTTGAACCCCGCCCGGGTGCGGGCGAGTGTGAGTCCGACCCCCGCGGTGGGGGCCGGCTGAGCGGTGAGGAGATCGCCGAGCTCCGCGGCCATGGCCCGCAGCGCCGGCTCGGTCTTCGCCGACAGCACCCAGGGCGTGGCGGCACCGTCGGCGCCGCCCGCCGCAGGGGCGGATCCGCCGTCCGCCGGGGCATGCTCCTCGAGGATCAGATGCGCGTTGGTGCCGCTGATGCCGAAGGAGGACACACCGGCCCGCCGCGGCCGGCCGTCGGCCGGCCACGGAACCGACTCGGTGGTCAGTACGACCGTCCCGCCGGACCAGTCGACATAGGTGGACGGCTGGTCGATGTGCAGCGTGCGGGCATGGGTCCCCGAGCGGATGGACATGACCATCTTGATCACGCTCGCCACCCCGGACGCCGTCTGGGTATGGCCGATGTTCGATTTGACCGAGCCCAGCCGCAGGGGCCGGTCGGCCGCCCTGGTCTCGCCGTAGGTGGCGATGACGGCCTCGGCCTCGATCGAGTCACCCAGCGGCGTGCCGGTCCCGTGCCCTTCCACCGCGTCCACCTGGTCGGGGGTGAGCCCGGCGTTCGCCAGCGCCTGCCGGATGACCGCCTCCTGCGCCGTGCGGCTCGGCGAGGTCAGCCCGTTCGTCGCGCCGTCCTGGTTGACCGCCGACCCGCGGATCACCGCGAGCACCTCGTGGCCGTTGCGCAGGGCCACGGACAGGCGTTCCAGCACCAGCAGCCCGGCACCCTCGCCGAACCCCATACCGTCCGCGGCGGCCGCGAAGGGCTTGCACCTGCCGTCCCCGGCGAGAGCGCCACGGCGGCCGAACTCGATGACGACGTCCGGCGTGGCCATGATCGTGACGCCGCCGGCCAGCGCGAACTCGCAGTCGCCGCGCCGCAGTCCCTGACATGCCAGGTGGATGGCCACCAGCGAGGACGAGCAGGCCGTGTCGATGCTGATGGCAGGTCCGTGCAGGCCCATGGCATAGGAGACTCGGCCCGACGCCGTGCTCGGGGCGCCGCCGACGATCAACTGGTCCTCGACGGCCGCCGGACGCGGCGTCCGGGGTCCTGCGCCGTAGTGACAGTAGGAGACACCGGCGTAGACGCCCGTCCGGGTCCCGCGCAGGCCGGCCGGATCCAGGCCGGCGTGTTCGACCGCTTCCCAGGCGGTCTCCAGGAGCAGCCGCTGCTGGGGATCCATCGCCAGCGCCTCGTGTTCGCCGATCCCGAAGAACTCGGCGTCGAAGCGGTCGGCTCCGGCTACGAAGCCTCCCTGGCCCGCCGCTGGTCCGGGCGTCGCACCGGTGCCGCCGGGCACACGGACGGCCCCCCATCCCCGGTCGTCGGGAAACGGCGAGATGCCGTCGCCCTCGCCCGCGACGAACCGCCACAGATCCGCCGGGGAGCGCAGGTCGGGCGGAAACCGGCAGCCCATACCGACGATCGCGATGGGCTCGGCATCTCTGAGTTCCGCCTCGTGCAGCCTTTGGGCAGTGCGCCGCAGTTCACCGGTGGCCTTCTTCAGGTACTGACGCAGCTTTTCTTCATCAGCCATTGGCCGCACGGCTCCCTGTAATTATCAAGCAATTCGTTCGCTCGGGAAAGGCAATATCTGCTCCAGTTTATTTCCCGGTCGACCTTACTGTGCGGGTCAGCCCCCTCACACCCCGCCTCCACCCCTATGCGGACCCCTAATCGCATCGACTAAGGGTGCGATAGGGGTTGATGGGGCATCGGGCGTCGGGTACCACAAGGATCGTGACGCGATGTGCCGGTCGGGCCCGCTGTGCACGCACTCCTGGTGGTGCATTGCAGATATTCCTTCCGGCTATTTCCGTCGGTGGTCCGGCGGCCGAGGTCGCAGCCGTGTCTTCACCCGGACGTTCAAGTGAGAAGGAACCGAGAAGCCGATGGCGGAACAAGGCAATGGGCTGAGCATCAAGGCGGCGGCGGCCTGGTTCCCGCCGGACAAGGAGATTCCGCCCACCGGTGCGCTCAGCCCGGAGGACGCCGAGCGCATCGGCGTGCCGGAACTGACCGTCGCGCACGAGCTGGCGGCACCGGAAATGGCCGTGCTGGCCGCGCGGGACGCGCTCGAGGCGAGCGGTGTGGCGCCGGGCGCCATCGGCTGCCTCCTGCACACGCACCTGTACCACCAGGGATTCGACATCTGGTCGCCGGCGCACTACATCGCGCAGGAGTCCGGAGCCGTCGCCAGTCTGCCGATCAACGTGCAGCAGACCTGCAACGGCGCCGCCCTGGCTCTCCACCTCGCGGCCATGTGGATGACCGCCACGCCCGACGCCGGCGCGGCTCTCGTCACGGCCGCGGACCGGTTCTGCGGGCCCGGCTTCGACCGGTGGGCGAGCAATGACGAGGCCGTGTACGGGGACTCGGGCGCCGCGGTCGTGCTCGGCCGGCGCGGCGACGGCAACGACCTGCTCGACCTGCTGGCGCTCGAGATGGCGGCGGACCCGGCGTTCGAGACCCAGATGCGCGGAGACGACGCGTTCGCTCCCGCCCCGCTCTGGCACAGCACCCCGATCGACATCAACCGCCCCAACAAGGTCTTCCAGGCCACGGCCCAGGCGGCGCAACTCGGCAGGAGCGGCATCGAGAAGCTGTACGCCGCCACGCAGCGAAGCCTGGCCAGGGCCGGCGTCGCGCCGAAGGACGTCCGCCTGGTCACGATTCCGCGGCTCACCCGGCACACGCGCGACAAGGTGTTCAAGCCGGGGGTCGATCTGCTCCTGGAAAGGCGGCCGGAGTACCTGGAGACCAGCACCGGCTGCCTGGGCCCGGGCGAGTACCTGGCCGACCTGGCGGAGATGGCGGCGGCGCTCGAACCCGGTGAGGTCGGCATGCTCATCCAGGGCGGCGGCGGATTCACCTTCTCCTGCACGATCGTCCGGCGATCGGTGAGCTGAAATTCCACGGATCGATTCCCCGCGGCGGCCCGGCCCGGCGGGGTGATCAGGCATGTCCACGGCTTCGGTGAAGAATGCACGGGGAAATGTGTGGCATTAATCTGCCCTGGTGAGCCATCCCGCTGATAGCGTCGACAGAGTTCGCTGACGATCGTCATTTTGATCCTGCCTCGGGAGATGGACTGTGTCGGGCCAACCTGTAGCGGTGGATACGCCCTGGGAAAGGGTGGCGCACTCCATCGAATTCATTCCCGCCCAATATTCCAACAAGAATCAGCCGGAATCGGTGGCGCAGGAGATGCTGCGTTGCGGGTCCGCGGAGATCGATCGGCTCGTCGCTGCCGGACTGCCCTACGAGGACCGATCCGGCGTTCGTCACTTCGACTCGAACGATCTCTACAACCTCGGCATGTACTCGAACACCTCGAAGACGCAGCCGGAACTCGCGTTCCGCATGCTCTTCCGGTTCGCGAGCCGGCCGGTGGACGACCTGCTGCGCACGAAGACCTGGGACTTCCGGGTCCAGCTGGAGTGCGCCGACTGCGCGGGGGAGGCTCCGTGGCGGCTGGAGGAACCGGACATCGTCCGGTTCGGCGGAAGCGTCACCGACGTGACGGCGCCGGCACCGGGCTCGGGGTCGGCCACGTACGCGGCCACGGTCACCACGACCGGTGCGCGCACTCCGGTGCTCTCCCCGGTGCTGCGGCAGCTGACCGGCGAGTACCTGGCCGCCGGCTATCGCTGGCAGATGATCCCCGTGCCCATGCAGGCCGACTACGCGCTGGTGCACGAGCTGGGCGCGACGAGCTGCATCGCGGCCAGCCTGCTGCTGGCCGAGCGCTTCCGGAACGCGGGGTACCGGGCCGAGGCGAAGCGTGGCTGGTTCTGCGGCGTCCTCGGCGGCGCCCTCGACCTGCCGCACGCCTGCGTCGAGGTCGAGGACGACGACGGCACGGTCAAGACCATCGACATCGCCAAGGCCCAACTGGCCGCGCGGCTCTCGGCCGGCACCGGCGACTTCCAGGAACTGTGCCTTGGATCGATCTACAACAAAGTCATTCCGTCCACCGCTTCCGGCAACGCCGCCCTGGCCCACCACGAGTGCGGCTCACGGACGCCGGTCCACGTGCGCGCGGACATCCGATCGGTGCGTTGAGGAGACGACTGCACATGGCTGTACGCGAAATCGAGCCGGTCGTGCTGGACCTGGACCGGCTGGAGCAGATGGCCGAGTCCGGGTACTACAACCCGTACACGATTTTCGACTGGCCCGACTCCATCGAGGCCGACAAGCCGTGGATGAGCGAGAGTCTCACCACGCTGGGCGGCACGGAGATGTGGGACGAGCTGACCCGCGAACAGCAGCTCGCGCTGACCAAGTACGAGGCGATCAACTTCTTCAGCCTCAACATCCACGGCATACGTGAGCTGCTGAGCGATGTGGTGATGCGCATCCACGAGCGGACCTACGCAGACGTCTCGGAGTTCCTGCACCACTTCATCGGTGAGGAAAACGAGCACATGTGGTTCTTCGCGCAGTTCTGTCTGCGCTACGGCGGCAAGCTGTATCCGGCGCAGCCGACGCTGAAGGCCGACTCGGTGACGCACCTCTCGCCGGTGGCCCGCGAACTGGTCGTGTTCGCGCGCATCCTGATCTTCGAGGAGATCGTCGACTACTACAACGCCCACATGGCGACCGACCAGTCGCTGCCGCACATCGCCCGCGAGATCAACCGGGTGCACCACCAGGACGAGAGCCGGCACGTCGCGTTCGGCCGGATGGTCTTCACCAACCTCCTGGAGCAGGTGGCCAAGCGCGACCCGGACGAGGTGCCCGTGCTCGCCGAGTATCTCGAGGACTACCTGCAGTACAGCATCGCCACCCTCTACAACCCGGCCGCCTACCGCGACGCGGGCATCCCGGACGCGCTGGCGCTGCGGCGGCGCGCGCTGACACATCCCGCCCGGGTGGAGGCACACGATCAGGTGCTGAAGCGGACGAGGAAGTTTCTGTCCAAGGCCGGCGTCGGCAGGGAGATCGTCAAATGACCGAGCCCATTCAGGAGGTCCGGGATTTCATCCTGGGGCGCAACCCCCGTCTCGGCCAGCTGCCCGACGAGCTGGATCTGATCGACAGCCGGGCCATCAACTCGCTGGCCTTCGTCGAGTTCATCTTCCTGCTGGAGGAGTTGACCGGCGAGCCGATCGACCCCGAAGACGTCGATCTGGACGACTTCCGCACCCTCAACGCGATCGAAGCGCGATTCTTCAAGCAGAAGGCAGCATGATGACCACAGCAACCGACAACGGCCTGAGCGTTCTCGACGGCGGCCAGCTGCGTCTGCTGCGGGCGCTCGACTCGGTGTTTCGGCGCTTCGCCGAAGGCTGGCAGGCCCCGGAGTTCCGGTTCCCGTTCCTGATCCGCTGTCAGGACCTGGACACCTTCGACTACTTCGACAACTTCCCGCACCTGGGTCTGGCCGCGACCAGGCTCGACCCGCACCGCCTGGGCAAGCTGCTGACCGAGGCGGAGCGACCGCTGGACCGCGTTCCGCCCGAGATCATGGAACCGACCGCCTTCGCGCTGCCGTCGGCTGCCTGCTACGCCATCTACCTCGACCTGGCCGGTACGACGCTGCCCGACACCGGGGTCATGCGGACCACGGTCGCCACCTGCTTCCGCAACGAGAACCACTACGACGGCCTGCAGCGCCTGCTGGGCTTCTCCATGCGGGAGATCGTCTTCATCGGACCGGAGGAGGGGGCCAAGCAGCATCTCCTCAGCGCCAAGGACACCGTGCTGACGCTCTGCGCCGAGCTGGGGCTGGACGTCCAGGTCGAGGTCGCGACCGATCCCTTCTTCGACAAGAACAGCAGCAAGGCCAAGATGCAGCGGCTGTTCCCGGTGAAGGAGGAGTTCGTCGTCAACGGCCTGGCGATCGGCTCCGTCAACTACCACCGCAACTTCTTCGGCGAGCGGTGCTCCATCCAGGCCGGCGACGACACGGCGCACACCAGCTGCCTGGCCTTCGGCCTGGAGCGGTGGGTGCACACCCTGACCCAGCGCTTCGGCGACACCGCCACCGCGGTGTCCGCGCTGGAGAACCTGAGCTGATGCGCGCCACGTTGGCGGAGGTGCTCGGGATCCGGGTGAGCCTGCTCCAGTCGGGAATGGGCGGCGTCGCGGGCCCGGACCTGGCATGCGCGGTGTCCGAGGCCGGCGCGGCGGGTTGCGCCGGCGGCTACAAGCTGGCGGGAGACGCGCTGTCGGCCATGCTCAAGCGGCTGATCGCGGGAACCGACCGCCCCGTCGGCGTGAACCTGATCCCGGAGGTCGTCGGACCGGACGAACTCGACCGGCAGCTCGCGCAGGTGCTCGACGAGACACCACCGCACGTGTACCTCTCCCTGTTCGGCATGGCCGACGACGCCGTGCTCGACCGGATCACCGGCGCGGGACGGCAGCTCGTCGTCCAGATCGGGACCGTCCAGGACGGTGTACGCGCCGCCGAGCGGGGCGCGATCGTGGTGGCGCAGGGCATCGAGGCGGGCGGCCATCTCCTCGGTACCTCGCACCGGGACGACCTGGTCGCCGAGCTGCGTGCTCTGCTGCCCACCGCCTGTCTCGTCGCGGCGGGCGGCATCGGCTCGCCGGCCGAGGCGGCGCGCGCGATCGCCGCGGGCGCCGACGGCGTACTCCTCGGGACCGCCTTCGTGGTCGCCCGCGAGTCGATGGCCCACCCGCACTTCAAGACCGCGGTCTGCACGTCAGGCGAGGCCGACACGGTGATCACCGGGGTGTACGAGATCGGTTGGCCGGGCAGGCGGCACCGCGTCCTCGCGACGGACGTCACCCGCAACCCGGACCAGCCCAAGAACTTCATCGGCCGCACGGTGGTCGAGGGGAAGCCGTTCGTGGTTCCGCGGTTCAGCGCCGCGGTACCGACCGTCACGACCAGCGGCCGTATCGAGGAAATGGCGATGTACTGCGGACTGTCCTGCGGCGCCATTTCCGGCGAAGTCCCGGCGGCTGATGTCGTCGCCGGATTCGCTCATGTTCTGCCGGGCGCCGGCGCTGTTGGCTCAGAGGATGTGGAGGAATCTCATGGCAAGCTATGAAGAGCTGTCCCGGCTGGATATGACGTATCACGAGGACGCTCCGCGCATTCGCACCCGAGAGGGCGTCGAGCTCTACTACGAGTCCCGTGGTGAAGGCACTGCCGTCACGGTGCTCAACACCTTCTTCCTGCCCGTCCCGGCGTGGCGGGTGTACACCGAGGAACTCGACCAGCATTACCGCGTTCTGAGCTTCGACCTCTGCAATCATGGCCACTCCTCGAAGGTCGCCGAGGAGCCGACCTGGGAGGAGCACGCGGCCGACCTGATCGCCCTGCTCGACGCCCTGGAGATCGAGTCGACCTATCTGGTCGGCCTGTCGACCTCCACCGTGTTCGCCAGGGACGTGGCGCTGCGGTACCCCGAGCGCGTCAAGGGTCTGGTGCTGACCGGCCCGGCCTTCGGCCCGCGCGGCATGCGGCGGCAACGGCAGATCCAGCGGGCGTGGCTGCGGACGCTGGAGAGCCACGGCCTCGAGGGCCTGTACGAGCACCTGTATCCCGAGGTGTTCAGCGCGGAGATGAACGAAGCGATCGGTGCGCCCGGCTTCCTGGGCTTCCGTGAGAGCTTCAGCGCGCTCGCCACCGTCGAGGAGATGACCAACGGTCTGAAGCGCGCCATGCAGGACAAGAGCAACCCCGAGATGCTGGCCCGGATCGAGGCGCCGACGCTAGTCGTCGTCGGCGACGACGACTTCCTGCTCAGCCCGACCGGCGCCAAGGAACTGGCCGCCCTTTTCCCCGACGGCAGCTGCGAGATCATTCCGAAGGCCGGCCACATCCCCTTCATCGACGATCCCGAGGGTTTCCAGTCGATCGTCCGCAAGTTCATCGAAGAAGTGGAATCACGTGCCTGACGAAGCACTCGAGGTGCGGCGGAGCATTCGTGAACTGCTGCGGGAGCAGCACGGTGGTGACCGGTTCGTGAGCACGGTGTCGGACACCGAGTCGCTTCGGCAGGCGGGGATGTCCTCCAACGCTCTGGTCGCTCTGCTGGTGGCGATGGAGGACGCGTTCGACTTCGAATGGGACGACGACGTCCAGCCGGAGGTGCTGCGCTCCATCGAGTCGCTGGCCGACCACGTCGTGGCACTGCGTAGTTGAAGGCCCCGACATGGTTGTCCAGTCGGCGGTTCCCGCCCGCGCCGCCACCGGAATGCGGACCGCGTGGTGTCCGGTGCGGCGGCCGTACGGGCCCCGTCAGCAGTTCACGGCCGGCCGTCGGGCGGCCGCAGCGGCGCTGGCCGCGGCCGGCGCGGCCGACCGGACCGTGCCCCGTGACCCCGACGGCCGGCCGTGCTTCCCGCCGGGCTTCGCCGGATCGATCTCCCACACCGACCGCTTGGCCGTCGCGGTGGTGGTTCCCGGTGCCGCGGCGGTCGGCGTCGACATCGAAAGCGCGGCCATCAGTCCTCGCGTCGCCAGGTTCGTCCTGAGCGGACGGGAGCGGCGCACGCTGCTCCCACCCGCCGGAGAATGCACGCCACGGGAACTCTTCTCAGCCAAGGAGGCAGCTTTCAAGGCGCTGTACGGCATCGGTACACAGGACCATTTCCTGTTCTGGAAGATCGAGCTCAGTCGCTCGGACGATGCGTTGATCGCGTCCTACCGCGGTGCGACGGTACCGGTGTGGATCCGCTCCGAGGAAGACATGTCGTTCGCCGTTGCGATCCAGCGGTGAACAAATTCAACAACCGTACGTGAAAGTGCCCGATTTCCTTGTCGGTTCGCTCGACGGCCGGCTCTTGCATGCGTGTTGACGCGACATACGAAATCGTGCGGATCGATGCTCATTCAGAGTGAGCGTGTATCAGGGTTCTGGGAGGAGAGACTCGTGGGCGATCTTGGGAACTGCGCGGCAATCGTGGGAGTGGGCTGTCGGCTACCGGGCGGGATCAACAGCCTGGACCAGCTGGGGGCGGCCCTGTTCGCCGGCCGTGACCTGGTGACGGAAGTGCCGCCGGACCGGTTCGATCCGGCGCTGTGGTGTGCCCCGGGCGAGCCCCGGCCGGGCCTGAGCTACACCAGCGCCGGGGGTTTCCTCCAGGACATCACCGGTTTCGACCCGGAATTCTTCGGGATCTCGCGCCGCGAGGCGGCCCAGATGGACCCGCAGCAGCGGCTGTTGCTGGAAATGACGGTCGAGGCGTTCGACCACGCCGGCATCGACCCGGCAGCGGTGAAGGGGCAGGACGGCGGCGTGTACGTCGGGACCTCCACGCGCGGGTACTGGGAGCTGATATCCGCGCGCCCCGAGGCGGTCGACGCCCATTCGCTGCAAGGCACCCTCACCTGCAACGCATCCAACCGGCTGTCCTTCCTCCTGGACTGGCGGGGACCGTCGTACTCGATCGACACGGCGTGCTCGTCGGCGCTGGTCGCCCTGCACCAGGCGGCCCGGGCGGTGACGAGCGGACAGGTACGGACGGCGATAGCCGCCGGTGTCGGCCTGCTGCTGAACCCCGTCGACTATCTCGGATTCGCCGAGGCATCCGTACTGTCGCCGACCGGACGCTGCCACGCGTTCTCGGAACTCGCCGACGGGTTCGTACGAGGCGAGGGCGGGGGCGTCGTCCTGCTCAAGCGGCTCGACGACGCGCTCGCGGACGGGGACCGGGTCCTGGCGGTCATCGCCGGCTCGGGCACCAACACCGACGGCCGGTCGGTGAACGTGATGAGCCAGCCGTCCCCGATCACCCAGCAGGCGCTCCTGGAGCAGGTGTACACGGAATCCGGCATCAGCCCCGAAGAGCTCGTCTACCTGGAATGCCACGGGACCGGCACCCCGGTCGGAGACCCGGTGGAATGCACCGCGCTCGGCGCCGCGCTCGGCGTGCACCGGGCCGCGGACCGCCCGCTCCCGATCGGGTCGGTGAAGACCAACGTCGGCCACCTCGAGTGCGCCTCCGGAATGGCCGGACTGCTCAAGACCCTGGTCGTCCTGCGTAGCGGCCGGATCCCCCGGTCCCTGCACGGCCGGCCGCACAACCCCGCCATCGACTTCGACGGGCTCGGACTCCTCCCCACGGACCAGGAGATCCCGATCGACCGGGGCCCGGGCCGTGCGGCGGTGGGGATCAACTCCTTCGGCATCGGCGGCGCGAACGCGCACGTCGTCCTCACCGAGCCGGCCACGGACCACACCGGCACCCGGCCGCCGACGGCCGGCCGGCGGCTGCCGGTGCTGGTCTCCGCGCGATCCCCGGAAGCGCTCGGCGAGGCCGCATGGGCGATGGCCGAGTACCTGGAGGACACCCCGGACGGTTTCTACGACGCCGCGTTCACCTCGGTGCGCCGGCGACAGCGCCACGAGCACACCGCGGTGGTGATCGCCGATGACGCGGCCGCCGCCGCCCAGGACCTGTACAGCATCTCCGCCGGGACGCTGCCCGAAGCCGCGGCCCGCTGCGAGGCGGCCGCGGCGGCAGGGACTCCCATCGGGTTCGTTTTCGCCGGCAACGGCTCCCAGTGGGCCGGCATGGGATCGGCACTGATGGGCGAAGGTGCCGGGGCCGATGCCGCCTTCACCGCCGCCGTGCAGGAAGCGGACACGTACCTGTCCCCGCTGCTCGGCTGGTCGGTGGCTGACGCGCTCGCTGAGGGCCAGTACGACCTGGCGCGCACGGAGATCGCCCAACCGCTGCTGTTCGCCGTCCAGGTGGGGCTGCTGGCCAGCTTGCGTGAGCGGGGTGTCACCCCGTCGACGGTCACCGGGCACAGCGTCGGGGAGATCGCCGCCGCCTACGCCGCAGGCATCCTCGGCATGGAGGCGGCCTGCCGGGTGGTGGCGATCCGCAGCGCCGCCCAGGGCCGCACCGCCGGCACCGGGATGATGGCCGCCGCCGCCGTCAGCCTCGCGGAAGCGGTCGAGCTGATCGCGTCGAGCGGGGCCGAGGTAGAGGTCAGCGCCATCAACTCGCCCACCGACGTCACACTCTCCGGTGACCGCGAGGCGCTGGAGGACATCGGCAAGATACTCGCCGACCGCGGCGTGTTCTTCCGCATGCTGCCGCTCGACTACGCCTTCCACAGCGCCAAGATGGACCCGATCCGGGCCCAGATCCTCGAGGAACTCGCCGACCTCGCGACCGATGACCCGAAGCTGCCCATGTTCTCCACGGTGACCGGCGCAGCCGTGCCGGACGGCCGGACGATGGACGCGGACTATTGGTGGCGCAACATCCGGGAGCCGGTCAAGATGGCCGAGGCCGTCGAGGCGATGACCACCGCCGGGGCCGGCGTGCTCGTCGAGATCGGCCCGCACCCCGTACTCGCCACCTACCTGCGCCGGATCTCCCAGGCGCCGGACAGCCCCTCCTTCATCGCGACCGAGACGATCCGGCGCGATCAGAAGCCGGACCTGGACGCCTATGCCGCGGCGGTACTCGCGGCCGGCGGCGCCGTCGACATGGAGACGTGGTTCGCCGCACCCGGCCGCGTCGCGGACCTGCCCGCCTACCCGTGGCAGCGGGAACGGCTGTGGGTCGGCGAACCGTCCTGGTGGGGGCACGGCCCCGGCGACGGCAAGCTCGTGCACCCGCTGCTCGGCGAGCGCGTGAGCGTCGCGGAACCGCAGTGGGAAGGAACGGTCGAAGTAGCGCGGGTGCCCTGGCTGAGCGAGCACCAGGTGGCCGGATCGATCGTCATGCCCGGCGCGGCTTTCGCCGAAATGGCCCTCACCGCGGGACCCGCCGCGATCCGCGACCACGCGATCCAGGTGACCGACCTGGCGGTGACGTCCGGCCTCACCATGCCCGCCCCCGGCGACCCCGCGCAGGTACACCTCAGCACCGCCGTGTCGGGTGACATGATCACGATCTCCTCGCGGCGGGACCGGCTCGGAGGCCCGGCCCAGCCGTGGCAGCAGCACGCCCGCGGCCGACTGCGCGCCGTCACGGGATCCAGCCCCCAGGCGCTCGACGTCGCGGCCATCCGCGGCCGCCTCGACGACGCGATGACCCTGAACCACGAGGAGTTCTACGCGATAAGCGACCGGGCGGGCACCGTCTACGGCCCCGGCTTCCGCGCCGTGACCGGAGCGTGGTTCCGCAGCGAGGTGGGCGGGACCGGCGAGCTTCTCGCCGAGTACACCATGCCCGCCGCACCCGCGGCCGAGATGACCGGACCCACCAGCCGTTACATCGCCCACCCCGTACTCCTCGACGTCGCGCTCCACGCCGGCGGCCCGCTGAACTCCTCCCTGCGCGACGGCTCGATGCTGTTCATGCCCGTCGAGTTCGGTGCGCTCACCGCTTGGTCACGGCCGCCCACGCGAGGCGTCGTGCACGTCGTCGCCCACTCCGAAACCGGACGGGAAGCCGTGTGGGACGTGACGCTGGCCGACCCGGACGGCACCGTCGCCATCACCATCAAGGACATGCGGCTCCGCCTGATCGAGGGCCGTCCGCAGCCCCCGCTGGGCATATGGGCGGCCACCTCGGAAGCGGCCGCCTTCACGGACGAGCCGGGCACGCGGCTCGCCACGGACAGCGCCGGCGCCCCGACGGCCTGGACGGTCCTGGCGGACCACGGTGGCCTGCCGTTCGCGCAGCAGCTCGCCGACACCCTCGACGCCGCGGCCCCCACGGCCGTCGCCCCCGGCGACACCGCCCGCTGGACGGACGCGGTCCAGCCGGACGCCGCCGACTCCGCGACCGCGGTGGCACTGGTGCTCGCCGACGACGGCGACGACCCCGTCGCGGCCGCGACGGACGCCGGGCAGATCCTCCGCGACCTGTCGCTCGCCTGGCAGCAGCGCCTCACCGACACCCCCGACGCACGGCTGGCGCTCTGGCTGATCACCGGCCCCTGCGGCGTCATGGCACACCCCGGAACGGACGGCGCCGGCAGCATGGCGGCGGCCTCGGCATGGGGCACGGCACGGACCATCACCAACGAGGTACCCGGCATCACCATCCGCCGGATCGCCGTCGAACCCTCCTTCAGCCCGGCGCTGAGCGACCGCGTCGCCGCGGTCCTCACCGCCGACACCGGCCAGGAGGACGAGTTCGCCGTCCTCCCGGACGAGGTGCGCGTGCCGCGCGTCGCCCCCGTGCCGGCGTCCACAGGCGAGGCCACCCCGCCGCGCACCCGGCCCGTGAACCAGGCGACGGCCCTGCAGGTGCGCACGATCGCGCTGACACCGCAGTTCGGACCCGCCGCGATCCCGATGCCCGAACCCGGCCCGGGCCAGGTCGTCATCGAGGTCAAGGCGGCCGCCCTGAACTACAAGGACGTCATGCTGGCCACCGGCCTGATGCCCATCGAGCCCATGCAGGCCGACTGGCGCGCAGGCGTCAACGCCGGTCCGCTGATCGGCCAGGAATGCGCCGGCGTGGTCGCCAAGACCGGCCCCGGCGTCACCGGCCTGAGCGTCGGCCAGGCCGTCATGGCCGTCGGCTGCGGCTCTCTGGCCAGCCACGTCATGGCCGAGGCGGCGGTCACCGTCCCCATTCCCGAGGGCATGGACTTCGAGCACGCCGCCACCATGCCGCTGGTCTACGCGACTGCCCACTACAGCCTCAACGTGCTTGCCGGCATGTCCGCCGGCGAGACCCTGCTCCTGCCCGGCGGCGCCGGCGGCGTCGGCCTGGCCGCCCTGAACCTGGCACGCCTGGCCGGCGTGCGCGTCATCGCCCTCGCCAGCACACCCGAGAAGCGCCAACTCCTCCTGGACCGCGGCGCCGAGCACGCGCTCGACTCACGCTCCGGGGACTTCCCCGACCAGGTCCGGGAAATCACCGGCGGACGGGGCGTGGACATCGTCCTCAACTCCCTGACCGGAACGGCCGCCGTGGCCTGCCTGGAACTGCTCGCCCCCGACGGACGCTTCGTCGAGCTCGGCAAGCGGGACCTGTACGGCGATGCCGGACTGCGGCTGCGCCCCTTCCTGAACACCCTGTCCTACTTCGCCGTCGACCTGGCCCAGCTCATCGACCGGCGTCCCGAGCGGGCCGGGGAGGTCCTGAACGACATCGCCCGGCTGGCCGGACAGGGACGTATCGAACCGCTGCCCCATACCGTCTACCCAGCGGCCCGCTTCGATGACGCGTTCAACCGGCTCAAGCGGTCCGAGCACATCGGCAAGCTCGTCATCGACACCACCGGCATCGCCGCCCAGCGCGTGACATTCGACTCCGAGGGCGTGTACCTCGTCACCGGCGGAACCGCCGGCTTCGGCGCCGCCACCGCATCCTGGCTCGTCGACCACGGCGCCGGGCAGGTCATCGTCACCGGACGCCGCAAGCCCGCTCAGGGGCCGGACCGCGCCGGCATCACCTTCATGGCCGCCGACGTCACCGACAGGGCTGCCATGACCCGGGTCGTCGAGCACGCCCGGACCTGCGCGCCGGGCGGACTGCGCGGAGTGTTCCACTGCGCGGCCCGCTACGACGACGGGCCCGTCGAGGAGCTGACCCGCGACCGCTATGAAGGCGTGCTCGCCCCGAAGGTCGCCGGCGCCCGCCTCCTCGACGAGCTGACCAGCGACTGCGACCTCGACCACTTCGTCCTCTACTCCTCCATCTCCGCCCTGCTCGGCAACCGGCTCCAGGCGTCCTATGCCGCAGCCAACCTGGGCCTGGAGACCCTGGCCCGCCAGCGCCGCGACCGAGGCCAGGCAGCACTCGCCGTCGGCTGGGGAGCCATCGCCGGCACCGGCGTCGTCGTCCGCGACAACCTCTCCGAATCCATGACCGGGCTCGGGCTGGTGCCGATCTCCACGGCCGAAGCCCTCGACTCCCTGGGCCGGCTCCTGATCGCGGACGCGCCGCACAGCGCGGTGATCGCACGCGTCGACTGGGAGCGAGCCGGCCTCATGTTCCCGGCCGGCGCCGCCGCACGGTTCTCCCATCTCATCACCTCGGCATCCGGGCAGCAGGACCGGTCCGGCGTGAGCCTGCGCGAGCAGCTGCAGGCGAGCGAGGCAGCCGACGCGGAGAAACTGGCCACCCAGGCGCTCACCGAGGTCATCGCGGCCATCCTGCGGACCGATCCAGAACGCCTCTCACCCTCGGTACCGCTGAACCGCCTCGGACTCGACTCGATTCTGGCGACGGAGCTCGGCGTCACCCTGCGACGCCAACTCGACCTCGACATCCCCACCCTGGAAATCCTCGCCAGCCAAGGCATACGCGATCTGGCCAACCGCGCCATGGCCGCCGCGGGGGTCAGCCACGCCAAGGAGCAGCACTCGTGAACGACTGGATCGTCCCCATCGCATCCGACCCGGACGCGCCAGTATGTGTGATCGGCCTGCCACACCCCGGCGGCGGTCCCAACTTCTACGCGCCCTGGGCCGGCGTCAGCGGCGTCGAGATCCTCGCCGTCCAGCCACCAGGACGCGAGGCCCGCACCGCCGAGCTGCCCATCACCGACCTGCCCCGCCTGGTCAGGCAGACCGCGAACGCGATCGCGGGGATCTGCGAGCGCCGCCCGACGGCACTGTTCGGGCACTCGGGCGGCGGCCGCTACGCCTTCGAGGTCTGCCGGGCCCTGGAACGCGCCAACCGTGGCCCCGCACTGCTGTGCCCCTCGGGGATCTCGGCGCCGGACCACACGTACTGGACCAGCACCGCGGAGACGCTGCTCACCGATCCCGTCACCGCCTATCTGATGCTCGGCGGTGAGGCTCTGCCCGGACAGATCGAACAGGACCAGGCCACCGTCGACTCCTTCATCTCCCTGATCCGCGCCGACGCCCGTCTGTACACGGGGCTCGGGATCCAGCCGCCCGTCCCGCTGCGGTGCGCCGTCGCCGCCTTCGCCGGCGACGACGACGCCATCGCCGACCCCAAGGACATGGCGGGATGGCAGAAGTGGACAGCCGGCCCGGAAGCCTTCACGCTGCACCGCTACCCGGGCGACCACTTCTACATCCGGCACCACTTCCAGGAGGTCCTGGATGACCTGCTCAACGACCTGACACGCACGGCAAGTCCCGCCAGGACCGCCCAGCCCACGGCCCTGTCGCACATCGGTGGGAGCGCAGGGTGACGCCGTCCGGGGAGGATGCGGTGGCGTAGGAGGGTCAAGCCGCGCCCACGGCGTGCACGCCCACGGCGTGCACGCTCTGGCGCGGCCTGCCCGTACATGTACCGCGCGATCGCCGTGGTCTCGGTGTTGACGTCGTCGGTTCCGCTGTCGTGGCAGCGGAGCGTCAAGACCGTGACCACGGCGTGCCGGTCCGCCGGTCCGCCGGCCGGGCCGGCGGGTGCGGTCACCTCGCTCGGCGGGGCTCGCCCTTCTTGGCGAACGCGTGGGCGGGTGCGGCCGCAGCGGTGAGCGCACGCCGGTCGACCTTCCCGTTCGCCGTGACGGGCATCCGGTCGACGACCGCCCACAGCGACGGCACCATGAACGACGGGAACCGTTCGGCCAGGCGGTCTCTGAGGTCGACCGGTGTGGCGGCCGTCCCCAGGGCGAGCCGGACGGCGGCGAGCAGCCGCTTGTCGGAGGTGGCGCCGTCGGTGACGGTCACGAGGGAATCCTCGACCTCCGCAAGGCCGTTCAGCGCGTCGCTGATCGCGGTGAGCTCGATGCGGTAGCCGCGGACCTTGACCTGGTGGTCGGCCCGCCCGAGGAAGCGGATGCGGCCGGCCGCGTCGATACGGACCAGGTCGCCCGTACGGTAGATGCGCTCCGGGACGTCGGGGGAGAGGAAACCGAAGCAGCGGTCGGTCTCCTCCTTGTCGCCCACGTAGCCCACCGCGAGCCCTTCGCCCCCCGTGTACAGCTCGCCGACCGCCCCGGGCGGCAGCAGTCTCGCCCGCCGGTCCAGGATGTACACCCGGGTCCCGGGAAGGGGGCCGCCGATCGGCAGCGGGCCGTCGACGTCTCCCGGCTCCCGGACCGAATAGAACGTCGTGAAGGTCGTGTTCTCGGTCGGGCCGTAGCCGTTGGTGACGGTCAGGCCCGGGTTGTCCGCGAGGACCCGTGCGACGTGTTCGTGGGGGACCACGTCCCCACCGCTCAACAGCTGGCGCAGCGTACCCAGCGAGGCCGGCGCGAACTCCTGGACGAGCCGGAAGAGACCGGCCGTCAGCCAGGCCACGGTCACCTCGCGCTCCGCGATGAACGCGCCGAGCTCGCCCGGCGACAGCAGCCCCGGCGGGCACACCTCGAGCGTCGCCCCGGACAGCAGCGCGCCCCAGAGCTCGAACGTCGAGGCGTCGAAGGCCAGTGACGACAGGCGGAGCACGCGGTCACCCGGACCGGGCATGAGGTGGTCGGGGCCGTGGACCAGCCGGATGACTCCGCGATGCGGGATCGCCACCCCCTTCGGCTCGCCGGTCGAGCCCGACGTGAAGGCGATGTAGGCCAGCCGATCGGGATCGGGCGGGGCGGGTGGCACGTATTCCCCGCCGGGGACCCGGTCCGGCTGCCAGGGGCCGACCACGGGCAGCCCGTGCCGGGCCATGCTCTCGGCGTCGTCGTCGGCGACGATGGCGGCGGTCGGCGCCGCCTTGGCCACGATCCTCGCGGTGTGCGCGGCAGGCTGGGCGAGATCGACGCCGACGTACGTACCGCCCGCCCAGAGCGTGCCCAGGACGGCCACCGCCTCCGCCACCGACCGCTGGATCCCGATCAGCACGGCATCGCCGTGCCGGACGCCGGCGGCACGCAGGCGCCGTGCCTGCTCGGCCGCGGCATCGGCGAGTTCGCGGTAGGTCAGCGCCGCCTCCGCGTCGCGTACGGCCACCGCCGCGGGGCGGCGGACCGCCTCGGCGCGGAAGAGCTCGTCCAGGGAGGAGGCGGGGAAGACACCGTCCGTCTCGTTGATCCTTGCGAGGATCTTCGACCCGGCGGGGGAGATGCACCGGACGTCCGCCAGCCTGACGTGGTCATCGGCCACCGCTTCGGCGAGCTGCTCCACCGCGGCCACGTAGCCGAGGACGAAGCTGCGCGCCTCGTCCTCGCTCCACAGGCTCGTCGCGTACTCGGCGTGGCCGGCGTAGGACGGCTCGTCCTGGCCGAACCGGACGCTGAGGTCGAAGCGTGATCCGCCGCCCTCCACCTCCTTGACCGGGACGCGCGCGGTGCCGGTCCCGGCCGTCCCCGGGACGGACGGGCCCTGAGTGCCGAAGGACGTTCGGACCAGCGGATGCGTCGGGCCGGACCGCTCGACGCCCAGCCGTTCCAGGATCCGTGGGAACGGAACGCCGTCCGCGTTCAGGCTCCAGGCCAGCGACTCGTGGACGGCGTGGACGAACGCGCCCGGTGTGCGGCCGTCGTCGATGTCGATGCGGACCGGGAGGAGATCGCCGAGGGGCGAGGGGACGCCCACCAGCAGCGTGTCGGCTCCGGTCAGCCGCCCCAGGGTCAGGCCGAACGCGGCGAGGAGGAAGGCGGTCGGAGTCACGCCCAAGGCCCGGGACCGCTCCCGCACGGCCGTCGTCGTCTCACCGGAGAGTGCGACGGGAAGCCGTTCGACGGACGTGTCGTGGCGGTGGGGGCGTGGCGTGTCGGACGGAATCTCGAGGACCTCCGGCACCCCGGTCAGCCGATCCGCCCACGACTCCAGGAGGCGTATCCGCTCCTCGGCGAGAGTCTCCGTCTCCGGGTCGCCCTCTTCGGCGAAGCCGACGACGGCCACGTCGGGCGGCCCCGGGAGATCCTCAGGGGCCATCGAGGGACTCCTCGAGCTGCGCGCGCTTCATCCGGGCGAGCAGATCCGCCTGACCGCGGACGGTGTCGGCATCGATGACGTCGATCGTCTTGAGTTTCAGCCCGCCGATCTTCGAGAGGCGCTCGACGAGAACGAACAGCAGATGCGAATCGCCTCCGCAGTCGAAAAATCCGAGGTCATCGCTGTCCGGTTCGAAGTTGAGGATTTCCTGCCACGCCGAACGTACGAGACCGAGGAGGTCGGACGGATCGCGGGGCTCCTGGCCCGCGGACGGCGAGCGGGTCGAGTCTTCCATGATGCGCACCTTTTTCGATTTTCAAACGACTGGCCACGATATCGGCGGGCGCGGTACCGGCGCGACATGAGAATCACACCGGCTGCCGTGAATTCCGCACGCCCCGGGCGCTGCGCTCTTCCCGTTGTCGTGATCGCAAAATAGATTCGCGAAACGTGTTTTCCGTCCCGTCGGCCGAGTACGTGGGAGAATCGCGATGCCTTTGGACCGTCTACTCCGGCACCTGATCGCCTGGCAGAGCATCGACGGCCCCCCGGTCCCGGACCGCGAGTTGACGATCCAGCAGGCCCGCGAGCGGTATCGGGTGAACGCGGTACGCCGGCGTGAGGACCAGGACGGTTCCGGCCCGGCCGTGACCTCGACCGACCGGCTCATCGACGGTCCGGACGGGGCGGCGCTCGGGGTCAGGGTCTACACCCCGGAGTCGGCCGGGCGGCGGGTCATCACCTTTCTGCACGGTGGTGGATGGGCGCTGGGAGACCTCGACAGCCACGACTGGGTCTGCCGGGCCATGGCGGCGTCGCTGGGCGCGGTCGTGGTCTCGGTCGACTACCGGCGGGCGCCGGAGTTCCCCTATCCCACGCCCCTGCGCGACGCCGTCGCCGCGGCCCGGTGGACGGCCCGGTCCTTCCCCGGCCGGACGCACGTGATCGCGGGTGACAGTGCCGGTGCCCATCTGTCCCTGGGCGTCGTCCTCCAGGCGCGCGACGTCCGCTTCGCCGCGCAACTGCTGATCTACCCCCCGGTGGACCCGAGTCTGGTCATCGCCTCGGTCAGTGAGCGCGGCAAGGACTACCTCCTGAGCGTCGAGGACATGGCCTGGAACTACGAGCAGTACGTCCCCGATCCGCTACGGCGCTCCGACCCCGCAGTCGACCTGCTGAAGGCGGACTTCCGGGGCCTGCCTCCGACGGTCATCGCCACCGCGGAGTACGACCCGCTCCATGACGAGGGCGTGGAACTGGCCGCGAGGATGCGCGCCGCGGGAGTCGCCGTACGTCATGTACCGGGGGAGGGGCTGGTCCACGGCTACTTCCTGATGCAGAGCATCGTGCCGGCGGCGGCCGAGTGCGCCCAGCGGGTCATCCGGGAACTGGACACGCTGCTGCGCTCGGAATGCGATGAACCGGCCGGTGGCGTACGGAGCGTCTAGGTGTGCCGTGCGCGGACGTCGAGGAGAGGGCCGGCCGGACCTCAGCCGGCCTCCCGCCTCTCGCCCGGCCTCCCGCCTCTCGCCCGGCCTCCCGCCTCTCGCCCGGCCTCCCGCCTCTCGCCCGGCCGGCCCCCACCGACGGCCAGGGGAGCCGCCGAGCACTCCTAGGGAGTGGTCTGGCGCACCGCTTCCTCCGGCGACGGCAGGGTCGCCTGGAGCCGGCAGAGCCCGTCGACGAAGACGTTCAGCCCGTAGTCGAACCGTACCGCCGGGTCCGTGCCCGCCAGTGAGTCGAGTGCCGCCGCGTACTGCGGTGACACCTTGACGTTGAGCCGCTGGGTGCGGATCCGCCAGTCGTGGTCGGGCGGCAACCGCAACTGGGCCTGCTCCTCGATGGTGTGGCCGAGCACGTAGTAGAAGAGGGCGAAGCTCATCCAGCCCGCCTGGGCCGGTGGCAGGCCGGCCCCGCAGAGCACCTGGACGGCCATGTCCGAGCCGATGATGGTGTTGGCTCCGGGCGCGAACGTGCCGGCCACCACGCGAGCGCCGTCGCGATGGCTGAGCAGGGCGGCGCGGAGCCGGTTGCCCAGGATCTGGATCTTCTCGGGCCAGGTGACGTCGGGCAGGGGGTCCCCGATGCCCTCGACGATCTTGTCGGCCACGGCGTCGAGCAGGGCCTCTTTGTTGGGGAAGTGCCGGTAGAGAGCGCCACCTTGCACGTTGAGTGCTGCGCCGAGCTTGCGCATCGTGAGCTGGTCGAGGCCCTCCGCGTCGAGGAAGCGCAGCGCTTCCTCGACAACGTCGGCTTTGCGCAGTGGCATTGCGTCTCCCTTGATTGACATCCTCCGGGCGACATCGTAACGTGAACAGCGTTCACGTGAACGCTGTTCACATGAACCTGCTTCACTCGTGGTCAGTCACTGAGGAGACTCCATGTCCGAGACCCGAGTCGCGTCAGCTCCCCCTGTTCTTCGGCCGAATCTGCCACTCGGCGTCGTCGTGGCCATGTCCTGTCTCGCCCTGTTCATGGTCGTGCTGGACGCCACCATCGTCACCGTGGCTCTTCCGGACATGCAAGCCGGGCTGGACATGTCGACCGATCAGCAACAGTGGGTGGTCAGCGGCTACTTGATCACCTTAGGAGGCTTCCTGCTCCTGGCGGCCAGGGTCGGTGATCTCTTCGGACACAAACGGGTGTTCCTGTTCGGCGCGGTCGTGTTCACCGTCGCCAGCCTGATCGGCGGCCTGGCGTCCGACTCCGTCGTGCTGATCGTGGCCCGGATCGCCCAGGGCGCCGGCGCCTCGGCGTTGACCCCCGCCAGTCTGAGTCTCATCACCGCCAGCCACACCGACGAACGCGAACGCGAGCGGGCCCTGGCGCTGTGGAGCATGATGGGCGGGATCGCGGGCCTGGCCGGTGTGGTCCTCGGCGGGGTCCTCACCGCCGAACTGAGCTGGCGCTGGGTCCTCTTCGTCAACGTTCCCCCCGGCCTCGCGCTGTTCGTCGCAGGCGCGCTGTTCCTGCTTCCTTCCGCCGGCGCGGAGCGTACCCGGCTCGACCTGCCCGGTGCCCTCTGCGTCACCCTCGGGGTCGGGGCGCTCACCTACGGGCTCTCGGAGGCATCCAACGAGGGCTGGGGGTCACCGCAGACCGTGGTGCCGCTGATCGCGGCCGCGGTCCTCATCGCCGCCTTCCTGGTGGCCGAAGCCAGGGGCTCCCGCCCACTCATCCCGCTCGAACTGCTCCGGCCCCGGACGCTGCGGATCGCGAACCTGCTCATGTTCTGCCTGGGCGTGACACTGACCGCCCTGCTCTTCTTCCTCTCGCTGTACTGCCAGCAGGTTCTGGGCTACAGCGCGTTGCGCACCGGCATGGCCATGCTGCCCGTCACCGTCATCTTCATCGTCGGCGGCATCACCTCCCGTCAGCTCGTCCCCGTGGTGGGACCCCGGCCCATGCTGGTGGCCGGCGGCCTCATCGCCGCCGTGGGGATCGCCTGGGTCGCCACCATCCCCACCCACTCCGCCTACGTGACGCACATCCTCCTGCCCAACCTGGTCGGCGGGTTCGGCGTCAGCATCATGCTGCTCGCCGTCACCATCAGCGGCACCGCCGGTGTGGAGCCCAAGAACGCCGGAGCTGCCTCCGGGCTGCTCAACACGTCCCGTCAGATCGGCGGAGCCGTCGGTCTCGCCGTGCTCGTGAACGTCGCGTCCAGCGTGACCTCTCACGCCGGCCACGACAGGGGCCGCCTCGACGCGCTCGTCCAGGGCTACCGTGTCGCGTTCCTCGTGAACGGGGGGATCATGCTCCTCGCCGCGCTGGCCGCTCTCGCGCTGCCGACGATGGCGGCGGCCAAGGAGAAAGCCGCTGAGCCGTTCGACGGCCAGGCGGCGACCACGCGGCCGTGATCCAGCGTGCTATTTGCTGATTCGCTGCTTGAAATGGGCTGGGCACGATTACGTGCCCGGCCCGCTCTGTTGTGATCAAGCCGGCCGCCGGCGAGCCGGGAAACGCCGGAACCGGGCCCGTAACCGGTAATTGAAGTAGCAACAGAGCGCGAGTGTATACCGGATACGAGGCAAGCGCGGCGCATGCGGGGATCGGAGTTTTCCCACCTTCAAGATCCGCATGCGCCGCGCTCGTTGTCTCGCCTTCTGTGGCGGCCGCAGGGCACCGGCTCAGCCCGCAACTCGCTGACATTCGGCGACAAATGTCAGAGAGTTGCGGGCTGACCCCGTGTCGGCCCGCCAGGCGGCCCGAAGGTGAGCTGCACTGCTTTCACCTGACGTTCACCCGGCCGCAAGGACGATGGCTGCGCCTTGGGCGCACCGTCGGTCGCGACGATCTTCACGGAAAAAGGGGTTCCGCATAAAGGACTGCCGGCGTCCGCTTTTGATACCGTCGCCCCGGCGCGCGGGAATTTCCGGATCTCCGTCGATGCGCCCCCGCTCCGCCGACCACCTTGCCGCGTCCCTCCGCATGTGCAAGGTCCGGTCCGGACCCCCGGGGAGAGGCGCGCTGGGGGGTCGAGTTCACCTGGTTCGACTATGCAAAGAGCGAGCCGAGTCGGAGACGAGCGACGTCCCGCACTCCGTTCGCCGCCGGTGGGCGGCAGGTCTGAATTCCATCCGCCGCCGATGATCCATTTATGCTGATGATCTCACCGAGGCGACCGGCCGGTGAGTCAAGAAGCGTGCGCTAATCGGACGCGGTAATTCCAGCTGTGCGGTTCTCCAATCCGGCTGAATTCCGGCATTTCAGCGGACGCCCCAGCTGAGACAACCTTTGGCCTAAACCTCTTGACCCGAAACATCTTGACTGACTATCTTCGACCGCTGTCGGCCTCAAAACGGGGGAGGTTGAGCACAGTGGACTTGTCGAGCGCCGACCTACGGCGTATGGCAAGGCTAAGCCGCTATCACATGGCCAGGCCGTTTCAGCAAGCGGTCGGACCGACTTCCAGCGGGTTTCTGCCAGCCGTACGAATGGAACGGACGCACCGCCGGTCGATCCACTTCCGCACCTCGCGGTTCACCAAGGCACTGGGGTTTCACCGCGCCGGTGCCGGCAGATCGCTCGAATCGCCGGTTCCCGAGTGCACACGTCAGCCGGGCCTGGGACGGCCTCCGTCGGTTGCGGGCCGCCGGCCGGGCACGTCCGGCGCGGCCGCGGGCCGGCCTCCGGTGTTTGCGATGTTCGCCCATGGCCGGAAGTCCACCGCCGCCGCCGCTTTGGCGACCACGGCGCCGTGGTGGATCGCCCGCCTGCCCTCCGGGGCGCGGACGGCCGAGGCGGTCCTCACGGCGGTGGGCGGCGACAGGCGCGACCCGGGCAGTGCCGAGGGGGCCGACACCGTGCTGGACGCGCCGATCCCTGACTGAACCACCGACGCGACATCCGGGCGGAAGTGTTCTCCTCTACCAGCGAGCTGTTTCTCATTCCAGGGGGAAATCGATGGGCATCCGAGTGATGGTATCCGACGATTTATTGCTGTCCCGAAACGCGCTCGCCGCATTGATCGAAAAGCGTGAGGAGATCCGGGTGGTCGGGGCCGTCGGCGGCGACACCGATGCGCTGGAGTTCGCCGAAATTCATCGGCCCGACATCGCGATAATCAGCTTCGACGGCGCGGACGGCAGTGCGATCAGCGTCGCCGAGAAGATCTCGAGCCTGCCGGAGTGCCGGAGTCTGGTCCTGGCCGAGAGCTTCACCCGATCGATCATCCGCCAGGCGTTCTCGGGCGGGGTCGACGGCATGCTGCAGCGAAGCGTGTCGCCCAGCTGGTTCTTCGAGGCCCTGCACCGGGTGTATCAGGGCGAACGCGTCTTCGACGCGGACCTCACGGTCGCGGCCCTGGCCAACGCCGGCTGCCCGCTGACCGCGCGCCAGCTCTCGGTGCTCGAACGCCTCTCCTACGGAGACACGATCGTCGAGATCGCGACACGACTGCACCTGTCCGAGGGGACCGTGCGCAACTATCTCTCATCCCTGGTGTCGAAACTCGGTGCCCGCAATCGCATCGACGCGCTGCGGATCGCCAGAGACGCGCATTGGCTCTGAACACTGCCGGTTTCATCGACCAATTGGGGGATGGTAATGAACGTGGAAGTGGTGACGGCCGACGTTGTCGGCGATATCGCCCTTGTGTTAGGGGCGTCAATTCTGCTCGGCGCCCTTGCGCGCCGATTCGGGCAGCCGACCGTGGTCGGTCAGATCGCCGCGGGCATCATTCTCGGACCGAGCCTGCTCGGCAGGCTCCCGGGCGATCCGACGGATCACCTCTTCAAGCACGAGGCCGTACCCTTCATCTCCGTCATCGCCCAGATCGCCGTCGTGATCTTCATGTTCGGCGTGGGCTACGAGATCGACCTCAGGTCCGTCCGCAGCCGCCGCAGGGCGGTCTCACTGATCTCCGCCGGCGCGATCCTCATCCCGCTGGTGCTGGGCTCGGGCATCGCCCTGGTGGTGCAGCACCTGGCCACTTTCGACGGCGGGCACACCGACGGCCGTTCCTTCGTGCTCTTCTTCGGCGTGGCGACGTCGATCACGGCACTGCCGGTGCTCGCGGCCATCGTCCGGGAACGCGGACTCGCCGGGTCCCCGGTGGGCAACATCGCCACGGCGTCCGCCGGGCTCATGGACGTGTCCGCCTGGCTCATCCTCGCGGCCGCCCTCATCGGTACCGATGCGCCCATGAGCAGGCCCTGGCTGGAGACGGTACTGCTGCTCACCGGCTTCGTCGCTCTGATGCTCCTGGTGGTACGGCCCGTGCTGAACTGGTGGGTCCAGCGCCCGGGCACCGTGTTGTCCAGCGAAGTTCCGGTCGCGTTCGTGCTCGCGGCGGCGGGAGCATGGGCCACCGCTTCCCTCGGTCTGCACCCGATCTTCGGAGCCTTCGTCGCCGGCCTCGTCATGCCCAAACCGGAGGGCGCACCGGACGCGGACGTGCTGCGCTCGATGGAACAGGCCGGCGGGCTGCTGCTGCCCTTGTTCTTCGTCGTCACCGGGCTGACGATCAACATCGGTGCGATGAACGGTGCCGACGTGGCCCTGCTCGCCGTGATCCTCCTGTTCGGCACCGGCGGGAAGATCCTCGCGGGTTACGCGATGGCGCGGCTCGGCGGTCTCGACACCCGGCAGTCGGCCATGATCGGCGCGCTGGTGAACACCCGGGGTCTGACCGAACTCATCGCGCTCAACGTGGGGTTGAGCGCGGGCATCATCGACGAGCGGCTGTTCACGATCCTCGTCCTCATGGCCTTGATCACGACCGCCATGACCGGGCCGCTCCTCATCGCGATCGACCGCAGGTACAAGGTGGTGCCGGTGCTGAGCGACCCCTACCCCGCATCGGCCCCCGGATCGCGGGACTAGTCCTGAACTCTCACACACGATCGCCTGCATTCGTCGGGTGCTGATTCAGTCCTGTCCCTGTGTCGCGAGATGGTGAGAAGTGATGGAAAAGCTGGTCGAACGGGATGTGGAAGAAAAGACGCTGGCCCAGGTCTACAGCGAATGTTCGCGAGGCCGATGTCGTATGGTCGCCATCGGCGGCCCCCTCGCGAGCGGGAAGACCGCCCTGCTGGACTCCTTCGCACGCGACGCCACGGCAGCGGGCGCCACGGTCATCAAGGCCACCGCGTCGAGGTTCGAGCGCTACCAGCCGCTGGGGATCTTAGACCAGCTCCTCCGGGGGAACCGGCTCTTCCTGCACAGCGCGGGCCTCCAGGACGGCGCGCTGGCGGAGAGCGGTGTCGAGGCGGGAGCGCACAGCGAGATCTCCCCGCCGATTCTCGGTCTGCTGCAAGGGGCCTTCCAGCACCTGACCAACAGCCCGCCGCTGATCGTATGCATCGACGATGCGCACTTCATGGACGTCGAGTCGCTCCAGTACCTCCTCGCCCTCATGCGCCGGATGGGCCACGCGCCGATGTCGATCGTCCTGACCTACTGCCCGGACATGGGCCGGGACAGCGTGCGGCGCATCCTCCAGGCAGAGATCCTCCGGATGCCGGACTGCACCCAGCTGGACCTCGAGCCGCTCTCGGAGACGGGAGTCGCGACGGTACTCGAGGAGTATTTCAAGCTGGAAACGGCCGGCCGGATGGCGTCCGAGAGCAGGCAACTCTGCGGCGGCCGGCCGCTGCTCGTGCATGCTCTGGCCGAGGACTGCATCGGCAGGATGCTGGAGTCGGCCGCACAGCGGCGGCCCGTGGCCGGTCCGGCCTTCGGCCGCGCCGTCCTGAGCTGCCTGTACCGGGCCGAGCCCGTCGTGCTCGAGATCGCGCAGGCGATGGCCACACTGGGGGAGTTCCGGTCGGCCGCCGCCGTCGCGCGCCTGTGCGGCATGGACCCGGAATCCGTCGGGCGGGTCGTCACGTCCCCCGGTGTCGGCGGACTGCTGGAGCCCGACCTGCTCGGGCAGCCGAGCGTGCGTGAGGCCGTGCTCGGCAGCATCCCGCAGAAAGAGCGCCACGCCATGCGGTCCCGCGCTGCCCGTCTGCTGCACCAAGAGGGCGCCCCCGCCCTCGTGACGGCCGAACACCTGATGCGCATCGACGAAGCGATCCCCTGGGCGCAGCAGGTGCTGTGCGAAGCCGCGGACCAGGCTCTCGGCGGCGGAGACCATGACAGGGCCATCAGCTACCTCGAAAGAGCGCACCGTGAGTGCCCGCAGGGGCGGGAAAGGATCGACATCGCCGCGAAACTCGCCGACGTCGTATGGCGGCACAACCCGGCCGCGGTGAAGAGCTACCTGCCCGACCTGGTCGCGGCCGCCGAGCGTGGCGAGCTCTCCGTCCGCCAGCTGGTCCCCGTGGTGCGAAGCCTGCTCTGGAACGGCCAGGTGGAGCAGGTGACGCACATGATGGCGCGCCTGCGCCACGGTTCGCGCGCGCAGGACGGCGAGGACGCCGTCCGGTACGCCGAGCAGCTGCGCCTGTGGCTGCCGCTCACCTACCCGGGAATCGCACCCACCTCGGGATTCGAGGACGGGCCCCCGCTGGACGACGGCGCCGGCACTCCCGAGCACCGGGCCGCGGGGGCACTCGGCGCGGTCCTCCGGGGCGGTGGCGAGGAGGGTGCCGTCCCCGCCGCGGAACGCGTCCTCCGGGAGGCCCTGGCCGGAGCGGCGAGCCCGGCGTCATCGCTCGCCGCACTCATGGTCCTGATCTATACCGACCATCTCGACAAGGCAGCGGTGTGGTGCGACGCCCTCCTGGCCTCCCTGGGGGAGACGTGCGGGCTCGTCTGGAACGCCCTGTTCACCTCGGCGCGCGCTGAGATCCACTACCGCCTCGGCGATCTGCGGAGCGCCAGGCGGCAGGCGAACGCCGCGCTCGCGCTGATGCCGCGCGAGAGCTGGGGAGCGGCCATCGTCGTCCCGCTTTCGCTCCTCATCCTCACCACCACGGCGATGGGGAACCTGGGAGAGGCTGAAAGTTACCTCGACCTGCCCGTGCCCAGCGCCGCCTTCGGAACCCTGGGCGGCGTGATCTACCTCGACGCCCGGGGCCACTTCCATCTCGCGCGCGGCCGCTACGACGCCGCTCTCCAGGACTTCCTGGCGGCCGGACACCTCATGAAGCTCTGGGCGGCCGACTGCCCGTCCGTGGTGGCCTGGCGCGTCAACGCCGCCCGCGCCTATCTCCACAAGGGTCTCGTGACGCAGGCGAGGGAACTCCTGACGGAACACATGTCACTGCTCCCCTCGGGTCACCCGCGCACCCGCGGCCTGACCTACCGCGCCCTGGCATCCACCCTCCGCCTGGAGGAGCGTCCGCCGGTACTGCTGAAGGCGGCGAACACCCTCGACCGCTGCGGCGACTCACTGAACCTGGCGCACACGCTCGCCGACCTGGGGCACGCCTACGAGTCACTGGGCGACTCCGGGCAGGCCCGCCGCCATACCCACAAGGCGAGGGCACTGGCGGACCGATGCGGCGCGGCACCCGTGCCGGAACCGCCGGCAGCGGCGGCCAGGGAGAGGGCGGGGGCGGAGCACCTCGGCGCGGCCGATCTGCCCGCCCCCCAACTCAGCTCGGCGGAGTGGCGAGTGGTGGAACTGGCCGCCCGAGGCTCCACGAACGAGCAGATCGCCCGGAAACTGTTCATCACGGTCAGCACCGTCGAACAACACCTCACCCGCGCCTACCGGAAACTCGGCATCCGCCGCCGCACCCAACTCCCGTCCTGTCTGTCCGAACTCGTCCCATGACCGCTGGGACCCTTCGGCCACCATCCGCTGACGGTGCCGGCCGACCACGGCCGCTGAGCGCCCCGGAGGGCCTGAGGCCCGCCGCCACCCGGACGACGGGCCTCGCCCGGTCCGGAGGGCCGCCGCCACCCGGACGACGGACCTCCTCCGGTCCGAAGGCCGTGCGCTGCGCCTCGGCCGGGATGAGCGCCCAGGCGTGCCGTGGGGCGGGTGATGTGGGGGAGGTGTGCGGGGGCGGACGACGGGTGATCGTTCGTACGACAGTGCGTGTTAGCCTGCCCGCGGTCACGATCAAAACGCATACGGGGGAGGCACGGTGGGCTCGGATGGCTACCAGGTCAAGGCAGGTATGACCGGCCAGGCCCAGCAACTCGACGACGCCGGCACGGACATGGACACCGTCAGCTCGGCCGTCAAGTCCCGCACGAGTTACTCGTACGGCGACGCCGGCGGCGAAGACGCCGCGTCGGCGCTGAACGCGTTCGTCAAGGCATGGGAGGCGGAGGCCAAGACACTGGCGTCGGCGTTGCACGAGCTCGGCGGCAAGGTGCAGTTGGCCAAGAAGACCTACCACGGCACCGACGGCCTGGTGAAGCGGCACGCGGACAGCGTCCCCGCCGGCGGCACGAGCGGCCTCACCGACACATCGACGCAGGGCGGGCGCACCTCGGCCCTGTCGAGCTACTGAGGAACGGGCCGGTGTCGTTCTTCTCCTCTCCTCTCGACTCCCCTTCCGTCCGCCTCTCGATGCTCGCCGGGCTGTCCAAGAAGATGCTCGGTGCCGGCAGCAAGAACGAGCTCCTCGACCTGATCGACGACGCCCTCTCGGTGCCCGCACCCGGCGGCGACCAGGGCGTGCTGGAGGGCCTGGCAAGGCTCTACCGCGGCCAGGTCGACCACGTCGGCAGTGTCTTCGACCAGGTCGACCGGGTGGGCCGCAAGGGCCTTCCGGAGGTATGGGTCGGCGACACGAGTGTCCTCGCCTCGGACGTGGTGAACGCCGCCGGGCGGTCCGTGACCCAGATGAGCGAGGCGTTCCAGGGCTGCGCGACGGTGCTGCTGACGCTGGCCGACGCGATCGCCGCCGCGCAGCGCAAGGACGAGCAGGGCCGCGGACAGCTGCTGGAGCAGAAGAAGACGCTCGGCGGCAGGGACGGTTTCTTCGACGACCTGCACGAGAACGACGAGGAGGAGTGGGACCGCAAGAACGCCGCCCACTTCGGCTCCTACGCGGTCGACCTGATGCACGCCGCCGTCTCCGACGCGCAGGAGGCCACCCGCGTCGCGGCCCGGGACCTGAACAAGTGGGCCGCCGAGGCACGGGCCGGGAAGATGGAGACCAGCGAACTCACCGCCGTCGACAAGCTGATGCTCGCCGACACCGGCGTCGCGGGCGCCGACACCGAGCTGAACGAGATCCTCAAGGCCGACGACCTGGCGCGCGCGTCGGCGCGGATGGACCTGCTGAGCCTCGACGACGAGATGGCCATGGAGCGGATGCTGGCCACGTCGGACACCCCGCAGGAGCGGGCCTATCTGATGAAGGCCCTGGCCGCCGGCCACAGCGTCGCCGAGATCGGCCAGTTCCAGGGCAAGATCCACGGCAAGGACCCCGACTGGCTGCGCCGGCACCTCACTCCGGTGGTCACCGCCGAAGACAGCATGAACGACGAGGGCCTGGCGCCGGACGGCTCGAACAACAACAAGGACTACGCCACCTTCGACGGCCAGCTGTGGATCCAGGGCGGCGACGGCTCCGAGGGCACCTGCGTGGCCTCCTCCACCGTCACGTCCCGCGCGATGGTCGACCCCCTGTACGCGCTCGGCCTCACCGGCGGCCCCGACGGGCAGCAGGACGACCCCGACGCCTTCAAGCAGCGCCTGGTGGCCGAACAGCACCGGCTGCACACCGAAGGCGACGGCGGCAAGAACTGGGGCGGCATGGGGCCCGAGGGGCAGGAACGGATCAACGACACCGCCGTCGGCAGCGCCACCGGCAGTGACTACGAGCGCCAGGACCTGAACAGCGCCGCCGACCGCAGGGCGGTCCTCACCGAAGTCGAGAAGTCGGTGGCGCAGGGGCGGCCGGTGCCGGTCGACGTCTCGGGCAAGGGCGCTCACGCGATGACCATCATCGCCCAGGAGGGTGACAAGCTTCAGGTGTACAACCCCTGGGGCTCGACCACCTGGGTCAGCGAGGACGACTTCATCAACGGCCACATGGGCAAGGCTTCCAACAATGATCTCTCCAACGCGTACAGCGTCTATCTTCCGCGGTAGCAGGGGCGGTGCCGCGATCGCGGCGGCCGCGCTCCTCGCTCTCGCCACGGGCTGCGGCTCGGGCACCGACGAACCGGCCGGCGGCTCCACGAGCACCGCGAGCCACCCCGCCGGCACCGCGAGCCGCCCGACGAGCCACCCGGTGAAGGACACCAGCATCACTGCCGAGCCGGGCGAGCGGTTCGCGCTCACCGTCGACCAGAACGCCTCCACCCGCGAGTACTGGTACCTGGTCGGCCCCGAGCCCGACAGCTCGGTGCTGGTCAGCCGCGGCCAGGACTACGCGTCGGACTCCGGCGGCGAGCCGGTGGACGGTGCCGGCGGCCGGCTCACCTTCACCTTCGAGGCCAAGGGCAAGGGGACCACCCGGTTCACGCTGCTGCACTGCACTTTCACCACCTGCCAGGGCAACACCTCCACCCTGCCCCCCGAGACGACCGGACCCTCCGCCACCCCGACCACGGGGGCGGCCACCCCTTCCCAGGCCCCCGAGCGCATCACCTACACCGTCACCGTCGACTGAGCCGCGGCGGACCAGTCAGATGAGACGAGACACCCGAGGCCCCGCCATGAACGACGACGCCCCGTACCCGCCGGACCGCACGGACGACGAGCTGGCCCGGCTCGACATCACCGTCCTGCTGCGTTACGGCCTCGCCGCCGAGCCCGGCACCCGGCGCACCGCCCTGTTCGGCGACGGCGCCGCGGCCGCGGCCGTCATCCTCGACCGCCTCGGCACCGAGCCGCGCTCGGTCGCCTTCCTCGCCGACACCGTGCGCGCCGGCGGACTCGCCCGCGCCGTGGAACTGCCCGAGCCCCTGCCCCGCCGGGAGGCGGCCGTCCTCGTACGGGAGTGGCTGCGGGCCGGCGCCGAACTCGTGGGCGGGATCGCCGTCGACGACACCGCGGCCGCCTGGCTGCGCGCCGTCGCGACCATCATCGAACTGAAGCAGCTGACCCGGGCGCGGGACCGGAGCACGTGATCTGAGGAACCGATTCGAGTACGGCTTACCCGGCTTTTCGAGAACCACCAGTTCTCAGCCGGCCGTGACCCCGTGCGTCGTCGCCTCGCCGTCGGCTTTCGCCCGACGCGTGCGAGCCGAACTCGCCAGCTTCTCGGCAGCCACTTCACGGGTGAGGTCCTGGATCTCGTCGCCCGCCTCGATGGCCGCGCGCCTGACTTCGAGGGTCAGACCGACCGACGTCTTGATGATGCCCCGCACCAGCGGTTTCGCCACCTTCTTGACCAGAGGGGCCGCGATCAGGCCAACGAGGAAGGGAGGCGCTACAGGGGCATGCGCGAAGCCTCTCTCGACTGCACGTTACGGCTGCCGCCGCACGTGCCACTGCCGCCTGGCCGGTGGCGCCGGGCCGGAATTTCACCCCCACCAAAATCACCGTAGTCGGCCCTCGGCCGATACGCCCGGGGAGGCCGACGCCTTTCATTCATTCGGGCGGAGGCGCACCGGAGCAGACCGCGGTATCGGACCAGGCGAGGGCCTGTTCGAGCACGCAACTCCGGTCGTCCTGGCCGGCGTACGCGGTGATCGGTGTCTTGACCGGAGTCGGATGCGGGGGATGGTAGCGCTCGATGAGCCGGTAGTCCGCGCGGAGTGCGGGCAGCAACAGGTCACGCAGTTCCGGGATGTCGTAGGCCCCCGAGTGCAGGTCTCCGAGGTGCCGGACGCGGTTGATCAGGATCTCGTCGTCGGCACGGTGCAGTGCGGTGCGTTCGGCCCGCTGCGGGGCCGAGTGTGCGGAGACCAGGAGGTGTTCGGGGACGATACCGCGGGCCTCCAGACGCAGGGCCAGCTCGTAGGCGACGCAGGCGCCCATGCTGTGTCCGAAGAGCGCCAGCGGCCGGTCGGCCCAGGGCCGGAGGGCGTCCTCGATCGTGTCGGCCAGGGTCGTCAAGTACCAGGCCGCCCACGTCCGTTCCGGATGCGACACGGCCCATTCCAGCGCCCGCATTCCGCCCATCGATCCGCCGACGACCAGTGCCCGGCTGCCGATGCCCAGGGCGTCGGCCAGGCCGGCCTCAACCGCCACCTGGTCGCGTTGCGTCAGGAAGGGGAAGCGACCACCCCAGCGGCGTCCGTCCGGCGTGCGGACGACGGTCCGGTGCTGCCCTGACAACCACCCAGCACGTTCGGAGCCACGACGTACCAGCGGTCCGTGTCGAGCGCGAGCCCTGCGCCGATGAGCCCGTCCCACCAGCCGGGAGTCGGGTGGCCGGGCTCGGCGGCACCGGCGGCGTGGCTGTCGCCGGTCAGCGCGTGCAGCACGAGCACCGCGTTGGACCGGTCGGGTGTGAGCCGCCCCCATGTCTCGAACGCGAGCCGCACACCCGGCAGTTCGCCGCTCGCCTCCAAGGCGAGCGGCTCGTCACGCTCGTACCACTGGCGATGCCCGGGCGGATCCCCCTCCCGCCAGGCTCCGGAGGCCGGCGGGAGGGGGACCGCGGAGGGCGTCAGTAAGGTGTTCAGGACGCGCCCTTCGCCACGCGGAACCCCGCCTCCAGGTCGGCCTTGAGATCGGCGAGGTTCTCGATGCCGACCGACAGGCGCACCAGGCCCAGGGAGGCGCCGGTGGCCGCCTTCGATAGTCCGTGGACTTGATGCCGGCGAGCAGCTCCAGTAGCCCGGCACCGCAGCCCCGTACGAGCCGGTGCTACTCGGTGCTGGTAAGGGTAAAGATGAAGACGTTGGTGACGCTGTCGGCCCAGCGCTGGCACGTGAGGTTGTCGGGCAGGTTGGAGTCGGAGACTTCGATCCACCTGTCGTTCAGGACGAAGTGGACCGAGCCGACTGCCACGTAAGCTCCGGTGGACTCATCCCGGACGAACAGCGCGGTGGTCACCGGCTGCCCGGACGGGTCCATCTTTCCGATGAGGCTGAGGTGTGATCCGCTGGGTGTGGAGGGGATGGTGACGCTGCCGACCAGGAAGGAATCGGCCTTGAGGCTGTGGCGCCCGGGTGCGGCGCCGGTGGCATCGGCAAAACCGATCAGGATCCCGACAGTGGCGGAGTCCGCGACCAGGAAACGGGTCGGCCTGCCGATGTCGGTGATGTCCGGGCTGTCGGCCGTCAGCTCCGAACGCTCGCCGGATTCCCCTTCATAGTTCCAGAAGAAGACCTTCGCCCTGTTCCCGATCCGCACGGAGGCGAACTTGTCGGTCAGCGCATCGGGAAACAGGTTCTCATCAGTGCCTAACGAATAGGTGTGAGCAGTCCCCGTGTAGTTCGGCTGGGTGTAGAACTCCACCTCGGAGTCGAGCATCGCGACGCCTTCCTGATCGGGCCCGGACCAGACGGGCCAACATCAGGTGCTCTACCCGCCACCGCAAAACCGTCAACGGCATGGACCTGAACGAGCGACGGACACGAACATGAGATCTTGCCCGCATCCGTCAGGTCGGCGGCAGTGAGCGACGGCCGCCCTGTCGACGGGGCGTCGGCCGTACGGGACCCCCACCGGAGCCTTCAGCTCCCACTTCGCAGGCCGGTGCCGGCGGACAGGCACCCGCGGTCCGCTGAACTGTCCTCCGAGGCGCGGCCGCACACCGGCATCCGGATCATCCGCCGCAGACGCTCCTCAGGACTGAGGTGGGCCGGCACGGGCTGCCGGCCGCCGTCATCTCGGCCGGCATCCCGGTTCAGGACCCGCCGCGCTCGCGGGGGATCCTCAGACCCGCCTCGATCGCCACCGGCAGCCGGTTCTCGGCCGGTGGCAGCGGGCAGGTGGCCAGGTCCGTGTAGGCGCACGGCAGGTTTGCGGCGCGGTTGAAGTCCAGGACGACCGTGCCGTCGGCGGCGGGCGGCTCGACGGCCAGGACCCGGTTGGCGGCGTAGGTGGTGACCCCGGAGGTCGCGTCGGTGAACAGCACCATCAGCCGGCCGGCACCCTGTCCGGGGAACGCGGTCAGGGACAACCGGCGCCCGTGCAGCTCGAACTCGATCGTGCCCGGAGCGTCGTACACATGCTCAAGGCCCTCGACGGCCGCGCCCACGGTGGTCGGCCGTGGCTTCTCGAAGGGGACGTACCGGCCCGTCACGGCCCAGCGCGGGTCGGGGGCGTAGGCGGGTGTCCCGGTGAAGGCGGTGCGCAGCGGCGCGTCCGGGTGCCGGGGGCGCACGATGTCATGGCCGCCGCGCTTGGCGACCTCGATGACGGCGTCTCCCCAGACCGCGTCGACGCCACTGCGCTCGGCAAGCACACCGAAGCGGTGTTCACCCCGCACCGAGTTTCCGTCGACGACCAGTTCCTCTCCATCGTCGAGGATGACGACGACCCCGTCACGACCGCTGTGCCACGCACCGGGCGCGTCGGGGAAACGCTGCGGCCGGTCGTCGAGCCAGTGCAGGCCGGTGATGGCCAGGAACCCGTGCGGGTCGGCGAGCCTGGCCTCCTGGGCGCGGTACCAGTCCAGCCAGTTCTCGGTGAAAGCCTGGAGGTCCGTCGTGGTGACCTCAGTGGTCATGAGTTCTCCTTTGTCACGCGAGGCCCGGCCTCGCACAGGGTTGCAGGGCGTCTGCCGGGCCGGCGCCCGATGGGTGCACTCATCCGGCCAGTTCGCCGAGGAGCGCCCAGGTGCGACGGCGATCCGCCTCTCCCGCGATCTCGGTGCCCGAGAACACGACCTCGGTGGCGCCGGCGTCGCGGTATCGGCGGACCTCGGATTCGACCGCCTTCTCGTCGCCGATCACGGCCACGTCGGCGGCCCGCCGGCCGCCGGAGAGTTCGATGACCCGCGCGTAGGACGGGATCTGTTCGTAGAACGCGAGGTTCTCGGTGGCCTTCGCCCGCACCGCATCCACGTCGTCCGTGACCACGCCGGGCACCAGGGCCACGATCCTGGGCGCGGGGCGGCCGGCGGCCTCGGCCGCGGCGGTCACGGCGGGGACGATGTGTTCCGCCAGGGCGCGCGGTCCCGCCAGGTACGGCAGGATGCCGTCCGCCAGCTCACCGCTGACCCGCAGCGCCTGCGGCCCCATCGCGGCGACCAGCACGGGGACGCCGTTCTCGGCGCCCGGTACCCGTGCCGGGACGGGGGTGGTCGCGGTCATCAGCTCACCGTGGAAGTCGGCCGTGCCGGTCTGTATCAACTGCCGCAGTACGGTGAGGAATTCACGCAGACGGGCGATGGGGCGCTCGAAGGGCAGGCCGAAGCCGGTCTCCGTCAGAAGTCTGGTGCCCAGGGCCAGACCGAGGTGGTAGCGGCCGTGCGTCGCGGCCTGCGCGGTCTGGGCCTGGCTGGAGACGAGCAGCGGGTGCCGGCCGAAGACCGGGATCGCGGAGGTCCCCACCTGCAGTCCGGGTACCGCACGCCCGACGATCGCGGCGAGCTGGGGTGAGTCCGCGCCGAAGGTCTGGCCGAACCAGGCCGAGCGCAAACCGGCGGCTGCGGCCTCCTGAGCCAACTGCACGGTGGCATCGACCTGGTTGTGCGTGTTGTACGCGTTGAGTGCTACGCCGACAGTCATGCCAGTCAGAACGGGCGCCCACCGGACCCGCATTCCGGTCCCCGTGTGACAGATTCTTGTCAGTCATGTGTACGGGAGCCGTCCCGCCCTGCATCAGAAGCGCGGCATACAGCAGCTTCCCCCTTCGGCGAGCGCTAGCGTCAGAAAGGTCAGCAACGGGTCAGTGTGAGTCCTTAGACACCCGGCGACAGCTGACCAGACATGAGAAACGACGTAGCCTCCGGGCACCGCCCTTGACCTGCAGAAGCAGGCAGGGAGCAGACAAATCGGGAGTTTCTCCATGTTTCGTACCATGTTCAAGTCCCAGATCTAGCGTTTGGGTGTTTCCGCAGGTCAGAGGCATGATGGTGCCGCTCGGGTCAGCAAACGGTCAGGATCGGGCGCGGGAGCGTCCCAGCTTGCTGACCTGATGGCTGCCATGACGGGGGACCTGGACACAGGTGTCCTGGCTCCCGCTCGGGAGGTTCGCTGCGTGACTCGACAGCTCGTTCGCGGCATGGGGCACTGAGCGAGTGGGCTGCGTTCGGGACCGAAGCGGCGTGCCTTATGGATGCCGATTGCCCCCTCTGGCCGCTACCGCGACCTCGCCCGCCCCGGTGTCCTTCTCGTCCACTGCCCCGGCGCCATGGGCTTCGGCTTCGGCACTGTCGCTGTTTGCGACATCGAGAGCGAAGCCGCACCGCGGCGGCCTCCGCGTGACCTGCTGCGTCATGATCACCCGCGCCCGCGAGCGGGGCCGGTCCCCGGTCGGCAGGGCAGCCGGTTGCCGCGTCACATGGGGGCTACGCATAGGCCATGATGCGCTAAGCGCCCACTGAATGAGATGTCCGAGGGAATGGCGGGCGGCGCCCGACCCGTACGTACGCCAGGGCGCCCCGTATCCGTCATGCCGCCGCCTCCCAGTGGCGATACTGGATGCATGGACACGACGATCACCGCACCCCGCGCCGAGGTGCTGCGGCACCGGTACCGCAGCCGACTGCCCGAGCGCTTGCAGGAGCTGGTCGGCCCCGTCGAGGGCAATGTGGACCTGCCGCTCCACATCGTCTGGTCCGGGCGGACGAGCTACAGCCTGGAGCGGCCGAAGTCCCGCATGACGCTCTACCGGACCGTCCTGGCCGAAGGACTGAGTGAGGACCTGGTGGCCCTTCTTCACCATCGGCTGCTCATCGAGCAGTGGCCTGTGCTGCGGCGTTTGATCAGTCCCTACATCCGCGAGGTATGGGAGGACGCTTTCCCCGAGCTGCTCCGCACCGCTCCGGCCGACACGACCGCCGCGTGAAGCTCACTCCGCTCCACGAGCGTCTCCTCGCCGACATCCTCGATCTCGGCTCCCCCTACCCTCTGGTCCTCACCGGCGGATACGCCGTGTAGGCCCACGGCCTGGTCGAACGCGTCAGCCGCGACCTCGACGTCGCCACTGAGAACCCCGCTCCGATGCAGGAGATCGTCGCCTCACTCACAGCAGGTCTCAGCGCGCGCGGATGGCGGACCACGCACGTCCAGACCGATCCGCTCAGCGGCCGGTTCCTCGTCACCGATCCGGACACCGGCGAGGAGTGCGAGGTGGACGTCCTCAAGGAGGCGTTCTGGGCTCCGCCCGCCCAGACCCCCTACGGCCCCGTTCTTTCCCTCGACGACGTGATCGGCACCAAGGTCCGTGCCCTCGCCGACCGCGGCACCGTCCGCGACCTCATCGACGTCCAGGCTGCCTCCCGCCACCGCTCCACCGCCGACCTCGAATCCCTGGGCCGCCGTCGCGCCCACGACGAGTTCAGCCTCGAAGACCTCCGGGACCGGCTCGTCGGCGCGGACTGGTACGAGGATGAGGACTACACCGCGTACGGGCTCACCTCCCAGCAGATCGAAGAACTCAAGGCGTGGGCGCTGGAGTGGGCGGAGGATCTGGGTGCGCGGATTCATGACGAGAATGCCTGAGGTCACACGCGTCCATCCCCTGTTCTGGAGCAGGAGCTGGCTAAAGGATCGGTCACACGCACGGCTGGCCGGATCAGACCTGGACCCTGGCCAGGATCAAGACACTGATCGAATAGCCGTTCGACAGTCAGCGGCTTGGCGTACTCCCGGTCGATCCGATCCCGCACCCGGCGCAGCCGCGCCATGGCGGCCTTCACCTTGCGGCCTTCACCTTCCCGACGAGCGCGTCGTCGGAGTGGACGGAAACGTTCGAGGGCCGGGGCAGGTCCTGGAGCACTTCCTCGGTCGCCTTCAACGGCTCTCCTTAACGGTGCGCGAGGGCGGTTCGCCATCGGCTGAACTGCACCCGCGGCAGGGGCGTCCTGCGCCGCCCATCGCCCTGCTCGGAAGGCTTGATGCGTGGCTCGACAGCTCGCCCGTGGGATGGGGTCGTTCTTCAAGGAGTGCGGTTGTTCCAGGCCGACTCGTTGCCCGCACCCGTACACGATTCGGTTCCGGGACGCTCTCGGCAAGCAGCGTGAAGAGGCTGGCTACGAAACGCAGGACGACGCGATCGAGCGCCTGACGCAGATCTACGCGGAGAAGAAGACGGCGCCGTCCGTTGCCGAGGCCCGCCGGGAACTCGGTCAGCAGACGGTCGCGGAATACGCGAAGCAGTGGCGGCCCCGGCAGCGCAGGATGACGGAGTACTCCACGGGCTGGCACGTGGACAGTTCCATCAACGTGCACATCGTCCCGCGTCTCGGATCGCGAAAGCTGGACTCCGTCACGCCGATCGTGGTGGAGCGCTTCCTGGATGAGTTGCAGACGGACGGGGTCGGGCGCGTAGACCAGGTGAACATATTCCGTGTCCGCAAGGCCATCCTGCGGGATGCCTATGGCAAGGGGGCCATGGCGGATGATCCTGTGAAGGGGGTCCAGGAACCGGAGTACGTTCGGGAGAAGGTGGTCATCCCGTCCCTCGACTATGTGAAGAAGGCGCTGACTGTCGCGGATCACATCCTCGCGCTTGAGATCGTCATGATGGTGGGCTGCGGCCTGCGAAACGGGGAAGCCCGCGCGGTGAACGCCAAAAATGTCGTGGCGGACGACATCTACCGGGTACCGGCCGCGCCGAGCGCCGCCACACGTACGCCGGTGTCGCCATCACAAGGATCTGACCCGCCAGGGCCAGCAGTTCTGAGCCCGTCCCTTTGACTATTTCCCGTTCCAGGAGGCGCCGCGCTCTCTGTCGCCGGCGCCGTCACCCATCTCGGTGCGCGGGTCCTGATCCGTCACCTTCCGCAGCCAGGGTCGCCCGCACCCGCTGGTCCTCGCGAGCAGAGCCGACGTCCCGTTCCAGGGGTGTGCGGCTCACGGCCGTCGCGAGGTCCTCCAAGGCCCGCTTCTGCAGTTCCGCCCCGCGCCGCACCACCGGGCTCCGGTCCCCGGCGGCGCCCTCCCAGGCGCGGAGCGCCTCCTCCACGTGCCCCCAGTCCGGATCCCTGTGCTCGCGCACGGCGACTGCCGCCTGCGCGGTGTCCGCCTCCAGGGCCTCGGCGAACCGCTCCGCCTCGGGGACGAAACGGCTGTCGGCCCGCGGGACATCGCTCTCCATGAGCATCGCCGCCCGGCCGAACCGCTTGAGGGCCTCCTGCGCCTCCTGCGCCTCGCGCGACGTCAGACCCCTGGGGCGGACCGGTTCCTGCCTCGCCTGGTCGTAGGCATCCTGCCAGGCGGCACGCGCCTCCCTGCTCGCCAGCAGGGCCCGGCGCATGGCGGCGCGATGCTCCCGGGACGGTTCGGCGTAGCTGCGGAGCACCGCGGCAGCGTAGCGGCCGTTGGCGGCGAGCCAGTCCGCGAGCCGGCCCGGCAGCCGGGGCGTCTCCCACGCGGGGAACACCAGGTAGGCCAGCATCGCCAGGCCCCCGCCGAGCAGGGTGAGCACCACCCGCTCCGGGACCGTCTGCTCCCATGCCTGGCCTCCCATGCCGAGCAGGAAGACGACGTACGCGGCGGTGAAGCACTGGGAGTAGGCGTAGCCGGTACGGATCAGCGTGTACGACAGACCCGCCGAGACCACCGCCAGCGCGCCGAACACATGGGCGTCCGGGCCCAGGGCCCGCACCATCCCGGTGGCGAGCCCGACACCCGCCAGGGTCCCGGCGAGACGGGCCACCACACGCGCGTACGTCCGGTGGAAGTCCGGCCGCATCACCATCACCGAGGCGATGGGCGCCCAGTAGCCGTGGCCCAGGGGGAGCCGCGCGGCGATCAGATAGCCGAGCGTGGCCACCGCCGCCAGGCGCACGGCGTGCCGGAACACGGGCGAGTCCCGGCGGAACTCACGGCGCACCGCCCGGACGACGACCGGGACCAGCCGGAGCATGGTCGGGCGCACCAGGAACTGGGCGTCGGCGGGGCCGGGCGGGATGGGCGTCCTCCCGCGCGCGCAGCCGCTCCCGGCGATCTCCAACGCCTCGCCGAGCAGTTCCACGAGCCGCTCGGCGGCCTGCCGGGCGGGCCCCTCCAGCACCTCGTGCTCCTCGTCGACGCGCAGGACGTCCGCGCTCCCGGGCGGCACGCCGGCGGGAGTGCCGAGGCGGATCGAACGGGCGGCCGCGTCCAGGACGTCGGCGGCCGCGTCGAGCAGCTCCCGCGCGCGGTCCCGCCCGGGTCCCTCCGCCGGGGCGCCGACGTCCGGGTCGGCGAGCGCCATGACGACCGGCCGGATGCGCTCGGCGAGGCCCCGGGGGCCGTGGAGGACGGGGGGACGGGTGCGGGCCTGTGACGGCGTCACGGCGGCCGCGTCCCGGGCCGTCATCAAGGGTTCCGGGTCGAACGGGGCGGTCGGGTCGTCCCGCAGTCGGCGGGCGTAGTCCGCCACGGCGGCCAGGGCGTCGGCGAGCGCGTCACGATGCGCCCCCCAACGGCGGATCGGGAACAGCAAGATCAGCACGGCCTGCGCCACGCCTCCGAGCGCGATGACCCCGGCGTGCTCCAGGGCTCGCCCGACGCTCGTGGGCAGGGTGATGGTCACCAGCATGCTGCCGACCGTCGTCGCCGCGACGATCCCAGCGGTCGATCCGACGGCCCACGCCATTCCCGCGGCAAGGGCCCATACGGCCAGCAGCGGGAGGAACGTCACGAGTCGCCCCGCCGCCAGGTAGCCCACGAAGGTGCTGAGCGCCAGACCCGCGCCCGCGCCGAGCGCGACCACCTTGCGCGGACGCCAACTGCGCTGGAAGGTGGCCCCACCCGCGGAGTAGGCGCCGAGGGCGGCGGACGCGGCATACGCAGGGGAGATAAGCCACAGCGTCGGCCCGATGACGATCGCCACCCCAGCGGCCGTGCGCAGCGCCAGCAGGGGCTCCAGCCGCGTCTCCTCGATCGTGAGCCCGGATCGCACGACCTCCCCGAAGGCCCGCAGCCACGTCACGGGTGTCCGCCTGGCCGGAACGCCCTGCCGGGTCGCGTCGGCCTGGTTGAGGTGCGGCAGCCGTAGGGCAAGGAGACCTCCCACGCGGTCCGCGAACGCCGGCGGCCGCAGCGGCTGGAGTGCTGCCACTGCCGACACTGCTGAGCGTCCGCTGTCCGTCCTCCGGGCCGGGCAATCGTTGTTGGTTCAGGTCCGGCCGGAGCGCAGGCGATTGCGCCCAGCTCCGGCCGGGGAACGAGCAGATGGCCATCCGTCTCCCGGACCGGTCCAGGGGGACACAGGCGGACGGCGACCCGGCTCTCTTACCGCTTGTGGCCGTTGCCGTGTCCGTCGGGGTTCAGGACGACCTTGGTCCAGCCCTCGTCACGGGCGTCGAAGTGCTCGTAGGCGGTGGGGGCCTCGTCCAGGCTGAGCTCGTGGGAGACCACGAAGCTCGGCTTCGCCTTCCCGCCGACGATCAGGTCCCGCAGCGCCCGGTTGTACTTCTTCACCGGCGCCTGCCCGGTCCCCATGTGCTGGCCCTTGAACCACATCATCCCGAAGTCGATCGGAACCTTGCCCTGGGCCTCCAGCTCACCCTGAGCCTCCGCGCCGCCGGGATCCTGGGGCAGGAACACGCCCACCACGCCGATGTGGCCGGTGAACCTGACCGAGTCGATCAGGCCGTTGAGCGTGAGGCTGGCGTCCTCGTGTCCCTGGGGGTCGTGTGCCTGGTAGCCGACGCATTCGCAGCCGTTGTCGGCGCCCAGACCGAGGGTGGCCTCCTTGACGACCTCCGCCGGGTTCTGCTCGGCCGTGTTGATCGGGATGGCCCCGATCTCCTCCGCCTTGCGCAGCCGGTCGGGCTGGTGGTCGGCCGTCCAGACCCGGCCGGCACCCTTGAGGAGGGCGGAGTAGGTCGCCATCAGCCCGACGGGACCGGCACCGAAGACGATGGTCTGGTCGCCCGGCTTGACGTGGGCCATCTCGGTGGCGTGATAGCCGGTCGGGAAGATGTCGGCGAGCATCACGTAGTCGGTCTGCCGCTCGGCGGCGTCCTCACCCAGACGCAGCGCGTTGAAGTCGCCGTAGGGCACGCGCAGCAGCTCCGCCTGGCCACCCTGGTAGGGGCCCATGTCGGCGAATCCGTAGGCAGCCCCCGCGAGGGCCGGTTCCGGCTGCATGGTCAGGCAGTAGTTGGTCAGACCCTGCTCGCACTGCTTGCAGAAGCCGCAGGCGATGTTGAAGGGCAGGACCACGTACTCGCCCACCTGGACCTTGCGGACGGCCGAGCCGACCTCCACCACCTGGCCCATGTTCTCGTGTCCCAGGGTGCGGCCCGACTCGAACGAGGTACGGCCCTCGTACATGTGCAGGTCCGAACCGCAGATGTTGGTGGTGGTGATCTTGACGATGATGTCGCAGGGGTGCTCGATCTTCGCGTCCGGTACGCCCTTCACCGTGACCGTTCGCGGTCCTTCATATACCGCTGCTTTCATGATGACTTCCCTCAGTGTCCCGGCATGACCGCGGCACGACGGTGATGGAGACGGCACAGAGAGCCTGACTCCCGAAAATCGCCAAGACGGGGTCCGTGGCTCGGGCACGCCTCTGCGGGCCGTTCACCCGGATCGGGTGGAACGGTGGTGCCGCCGCCGGCCTGCCAGGCGGAGCTTCGGCGCTCCGGCGACGTGCCGTCCGGGTCCCCGTCGGCCCCGAGGCGAAACAGCCACGCACCGTCCGATCAGCGCAGTCCCGGGACCCGGACGACCACCTACCGACGGCGCAACTTCCCCGAGGTCACCAGTTAGTCACCGCGGTCGCCCTGCAGCGCGCTGCGACGTTCCTGTTCGCGCTTGGAGTAGGCGGCTGCCCGGATCGCCTCGTCGCTCTCCAAGCCCGATCCGAGCGCGCCGCCCACCGTGGCGACCGAAGCGACGAACCATGACAACGTCCAGTACTCCGTACCGTGCAGCGGGGTTCGTGTCATGGAAGCGAACACCCGGTCGTTGAGGATGAACAGCGCCCACACCAAGTTGATGACCATCAGACCCACGTAGCAGACGAGCACCCCGATACCCACGGTCACGACCGTCGAGGCGTTGTAGAGAGCCGCTCTCTTCCTCGCCTCCGGCGATGCCTCATCCGTTCGATGCCACAGGTTCGCGTCCACGATCAGCCAGCCGATCATGAGCGCGACGGACCCGACCATGGCGATCACGAGGCGCGGGGTGCTCAGGGACGCCGCCAGGCTCCAGATGGTGGAGTTCACAGTGGCGACCGCTCCCGTGGCGAGTGCGGCCGCCAGGGCTTTCGACAAGCCCGGCACCAAGCGCCACGGCCGGTTGGCGCGGACCATACCGAGGAGCACCCTCAGGTAACCGCGCGGCCCGCTGACGATGTACCGCAGATCGGCGATCTCCTCCTCACCGACCTGGCCCGGACGGATAGGCGTGAGACGACCGGCGAAGGGCCCCCGCAGCGGCTGACTCCCCGGAGGCCCCTCAGCCCCAGTGGCCTGCGGGCCCGCCAAGCTGAGCACGGCTTCTTCCACGGCCTGCCGGGCCCTGGTCTGCAGCCGGAAGCCCCCCAGCGTGGGAAGAGACAGCAGCGCCAAGCCGTGTTCGTGACTCAGATCCACCACGAGCTTGCGCCCATGTGAGTGCAGCGGAAGGTCGGTGAGGGCCACGACGATGTCCCAATTCTCCGCACTTCCGCGTTCCATGATCCGGTGCATCAAGGTGGGCGGGTCCTCGGTCCCCGCGGTGAAGGGCTCGCTCACCACCTCGACGTCGAACCGTCGGCCCTGGCCCGACGTGTCGGCGAGCCGATCGGCAAGTATCCGGGCCATGCGCTGTGCGATCTCCGTCGGCGTGTCCGGATCCGCCAGGAGAGCCACGACCGTAACGCCCTGAGACGACACCCGCATGACTCCTTCTCGTCGGCTGCCCCCGGGATCGCATGTGCCCACAGGATGCCCCCGGGGTAACGCCGACGCCGCGTGACACGCTGGCCCCTGCCGGCAGGGGCGGCGCCGGGGCCGTTGTCGCCGAAGCCGGGATTCTCCGGACGCTCGTGTGAGCGGGGCCGGGTTACGGCGCCTGTCGCGCGGTTCCCGGCGCGATCAGGTAGTCAGGAACGGTGGACAAGGACGCGACCGACCCCTTCGTGCATGTCCGGGGCGCCAGTGAGAACAACCTGCGGAACATCGATGTCGACGTTCCGCGGGACGCGATGGTCGCCTTCACCGGCGTCTCCGGTTCGGGCAAGTCCTCGCTCGCGTTCGGCACGCTCTACGCGGAGGCCCAGCGGCGCTACTTCGAGTCCGTGGCACCGTACGCCCGAAGACTGTTGCAACAGGTCGGCGCACCGCACGTGCAGGAAATCACCGGACTGCCACCGGCCGTGGCCCTGCAGCAGCGACGCGGGTCGCCCAGCGCGCGCTCGACGGTCGGCACCATCACCACGCTGTCCAATCTGCTGCGCATGCTGTACTCCCGCGCCGGCACCTATCCGCCCCGGGCCGCACGGCTGGAAGCCGAGTCGTTCTCACCCAACACCGCGGCCGGCGCCTGCCCGGAGTGCCACGGGCTGGGTGTCGTGCACGACGTCGCCGAGGACCTGCTCGTCCCGGACCCCTCGCTGAGCATCCGCGAGGGGGCGATCGCCGCCTGGCCGGGCGCTTGGCAGGGCGCCAACCTGCGCAGTGTCGTGAGCGGCCTGGGGATCGACATCGACCGACCGTGGCGCAGGCTCAGGAAGAAGGACCGGGACTGGCTGCTGTACACGGACGAGCAGCCCTCCGTGTACATCGAGCCGGAGGAGGACCGCATCGATTACGGCTACCAGGGCAAGTTCTGGAGCGCCCGCAAGCACGTCATGCACGTCCTCGCCGACTCCAAGAGCGAGAAGATGCGCGAACGGGCGCTCCGGTTCGTCAGGAGTGTGCCCTGCCCCCAGTGTCACGGCAGCGGACTGCGGCCCGAGGCGCTCGCCGTGACCTTCGCCGGACGTTCCATCGCCGAGATCAACGCGATGCCGCTCACCGGGGTCGTGGCGCTGCTGCGGCCCGTCGCGGGGCGGTCCGAGGCCGACGCCACCACGTCGACCGCACGATCCGGGGAGACGACCGAGGTCGCGGTCCGGATCTGCGGCGATCTGGTGGCGCGGGTCGACGTACTGCTCGACCTGGGCCTCGGATATCTCAGCCTCGGGCGCCGCTCGACGACCCTGTCGCCCGGCGAGGCGCAGCGCCTGCGGGTCGCCACCCAGCTGCGCTCGGGGCTGTTCGGCGTCGTCTACGTCCTCGACGAACCCTCCGCGGGCCTGCACCCGGCTGACGCGGAACCGCTGCTGGACGTGCTGGACCGCCTCAAGACGGCGGGCAACTCACTGTTCGTCGTGGAGCACGACATGGACGTCGTACGGCGGGCGGACTGGGTGGTCGACATCGGCCCCGGTGCGGGCGAGGGCGGCGGACGCGTGCTGTACAGCGGCCCGGTCGCCGGTCTTGAGCGGGTCGGGGAGTCGGCCACGAGCCAGTACCTGTTCGGGCGCGCCCAGCCGCTCGATCACCGCCCGCGCACACCGCACGGCTGGCTGCACCTGAGCGGCGTCTCCCGCCACAATCTGCACGACGTGTCCGTCGACATACCGCTCTGCGTACTGACGGCGGTGACGGGCGTGTCCGGTTCCGGAAAGTCGACGCTGGTGACGCAGGTGCTCGCCGAGGTCGTCCGCGGCCACCTCGGACTCGTACCCGAGGAGCCCGACGAGGCACAGCTGGAAGTCGACGTCCAGGACGCGTCGGGGGTCGAGTCGTTCGACCGGCTGGTCCGGGTCGACCAACGGCCCATCGGCCGGACTCCCCGGTCCAACCTGGCCACGTACACCGGGATGTTCGACGCGGTGCGCAAGCTGTACGCGGCGACGGACGAGGCCAGGACGCGCGGCTACTCGGCCGGCCGGTTCTCCTTCAACGTGCCCGAAGGGCGGTGCGAGACCTGCCAGGGCGAAGGATTCGTCGCAGTGGAACTGCTGTTCCTGCCCGGCACCTACGCGCCGTGCCCGACCTGCGAAGGCGCCCGGTACAACGCCGAAACGCTGGAAGTCACCTACCGCGGCAAGAACATCGCGGAAGTACTGGCGCTGTCCGTCGACGCCGCCGCCAGGTTCCTGTCCTCCGTCCCGGCCGCCTCCCGCAGTCTGGAGACGTTGCGCGAGGTGGGGCTCGGGTACCTGCGGCTGGGCCAGCCCGCGACGGAACTCAGCGGCGGTGAGGCGCAGCGCATCAAACTGGCCACCGAACTGCAGCGAGCCCGGCGCGGGCACGCGCTCTACCTGCTCGACGAGCCGACGGCGGGGCTGCACCCCTCCGACATCGCGCTGCTGCTGCGACAGCTGCACCGGCTCGTCGACGCCGGCAACACGGTCGTCCTCGTCGAGCACGACCTGGACACGATCGCCACCGCCGACTGGGTCGTCGACCTCGGCCCGGGCGGCGGCGACGCGGGCGGGCGGGTGGTCGCGGCGGGCCCGCCGGCCAAGGTGGCGAGGGGCCGCCGCAGCGCCACCGCGCCCTATCTCGCGGCCCGGCTCGCGCGCTCCTGATGACAGCGTGAGGGGCTGAGTACCGGTCAGCCGGCTTCGGGGCGCGGGGTCGCGCGCGTCGCCATGCTGCGTTCCAGCTTGTGGCGGATATTGCCCTCGAGGTGTTCCGTCGGGGCCCGTTCCACGATGCGTTCGGCTACGTGGCGCATCTTGATCTTCACTTGGGCGTGCCGGCATTCGACGGCTGCGCGGACGGCATCCGCACGGAGGCGACCGCCCGGGCTGACCGGCCCGTGGGGTGAAGAGCGGGCCCACCTCCACCGCGCACGGCCTGCGACCAGGCCGCCGGGTCAGCCGGGCATGGGGTGATGCGCCCGCGCGAACTGCTCCACGACGGCGGCGCAGAAAGCGGGCAGGTCGGCCGGGCCGCGGCTGGTGACCAGCTGCCCGTCGACGACCACCTCCTGGTCGGCGACCACCTCCGCGCCGGCGTTGCGAAGGTCGGTGCGGATGCTGGGCCAGGACGTCAGGCGGCGGCCGCGCACGGCGTCGGCTTCCGCCAGGGTCCACGGGCCATGGCAGATCGATGCGACCGGTTTCCCGCTGGCCATGAAGTCCTTGACGAACTGCACCGCGTCGCGGTCCATGCGTAGCTGGTCAGGGTTCATGGTGCCGCCGGGCAGGAGCAGGGCGTGGTAGTCGTCGACGGAGGCGTCGGCGACCAGGCGGTCTACGGGGAAAGTTCCGGCCGCGTTGAGGTCGAACTGGCGGGCCTGGATCTCGCCGTGGTGGAGCGAGACGATCTCGGTCTTCGCCCCTGCGCCCTGCAGCGCACCGCGCGGCTGATCGAGTTCCACGCGCTCGACGCCGTCGGTGGCCAGAATCCCCACCCGCATCCCCCGGAGTTCCTGTGTCATGGTACGGCTCCCTTCACGAGTCGCTGGTTCCTTAGGACGCGAGCGGTCACCCGGCGGGGCCTGTCCGCATTCCTTTTTCCGGACCGGACTGCAAGGCCCGAAGGTGCCCCGAGCGCATGGCTGCGCGCGGTCGGTAAAAGCTGCCGTTCGAGTGAGGACGACCTTCGTCCAGCCGTCGTCGCGGGCGCCGAAATACTGGTGCCCGTGTATCCGTCCGCTGCCTTGTTGAGTACGAGTTCGTGCGAGATCCGGGGCGGCCCGACCTTCCCGGCCTGAGACGAGTCGGCGCCATGCACCGGGGCGCGACTGCTACAGCAGCCGGTCGAACACCGCTGTAACGCCCTCCCAGTGACTGGTCTGCGGGTTCTTGACATCCGGATACATGATTTTGAACGTCTCGGCGAGAGCGACGCTCAGACCGCCGATGGTCTCGGGGTAGCGCTCTTCGGCCTCCTGGGTGGGTGTCCTGTCGAGGGGAGGGTGTGCGGCGAGCTGGTCCAGGATCGGCTTCAGTTCGACCTCCTCGTCGAGCCGCCGGAACCGATGGATGCTCTCCTGGAGGCCCTTGGTGATCGGTAGATCCCCCGCGGTTCGACGGTGTCCCTGCCGCCTGCCTTGGCCGACGCCTGGCCGACGACCAGGAGGTCGTAGAGCTTGGCGTCGACGAAATCGCCGTACCGCTTCAGGTCGTTCCTGTCCACGCCGAGGCTTGCGGCGGCGCGGAAGAACCTCTCGAATTTCGACACACCCATCACGGTCATGCCTCCCGCCTCCTCACCGGGAACGGACGGCGCCGTTCGCTCCCGCCCGCGCCGCTATCGGCTGTTCCCCGGTCGAGATTCGCAGAGCCTCCCTGCTGAGCGCCTCCGCACTCCAGGCCGAAAAAGGGCGCCCCCTCTTCCCCTGGCAGAGCAGCATGAAGTGCGCAGGCATCCCTCGGCCAGCCGTACGGCCGTCCATCCGCAGGAGGCTGCACGGCGTTGCAACGCCTCGTACGAGAATTGCCGACCGGACAAACGCTCTGCGCGAAGCTGGGCGAACCGCTATCCGCATGAGCGGGCAAGGTATGGCACGGTCTCTCGGGTTCCGAAGCTCAAGGACGGTTGGCGGTGCCCTGCGGACGTGAGCGTGCGGACCTGGTGCGCCCGGGACCCGGGGCGCACAGGGCGCCACGCGCTCATGTCCGCGGAGGCCGAGGCCCTCTGCAATGCCGAAACGGGCGGGTCAGCGACGAACGCGTCAATCACCGCAACGGCTGTCGCCCGCTGCTGGAGAGGCGTCGCGCGGGGGCGCCACCCTGGCAACCTCTTCAGAGCATCTCCAGGGGCGTGGGCCCGTTGGGCGGCGGGAACGCCTCGTCGAGGGCGTCGAGCGCCTCGGTGGGAAGGTGGAGGTCCAGCGCGCCGCGGTTCTCCCGAACGTGGTCGGGTGATCCGGAACGCGGGATCGCGGCCACCCCCTGTTCCAGCACCCAGGCGAGTGCCACCTGGGCCGGCGTGGCTCCGAGGGCCCGGGCCACGGCACCCAAAGCGTCGCCCTTCAGCAGCCGCCCCTGCTCGATCGGGGAGTAGGCCATGACCCTCACCCCGGCCTCGCGGCACCAGGGGAGCAGATCCCACTCGATGCCGCGCCGGGAGAGGTTGTACAGCACCTGGTCGACCTCCACGTCATCGCCCTGTGACGCCCGGACCGCGGCCAGGACGTCACCCGTCGGTGGTGTCCTGCCGCTGCGTTCGCCTCGCGCAGGCCGCGACATCTGCCGGAGCATCCGCTGATGCTGGCGCTGCTGCGGTCCACAGGCGGCGTGGGACACCTACTCGGCCCTTTCGAGGCTGGTGCCGACAAGAGGAAGGGCCACCCACCCCCCGCAGCGCTGTAGTGGGGCAGCCTGCGCAACTGCTACTGACACCGCTAGGCATCAGCCGGGTCCGCCCAGCACGATCTTCCACACCCGGGTCGCCACCTGGAGGTTCAGCCGGTCCTCGACGTTCGCGAGGTCGTTGCCGCTGATGTCGCGAATGCGCTGGAGCCGGTAGCGCAGCGTGCTGCGGTGGATCGCGAGGGATTCCGCGGTCTCGTCGTAGTTGCCGCCGCAGTCGAAGTACCGGGACAGGGTCTCCACCATGGCCGTGTGGTGCCGGGAGTCGTAGTCGATCAGCTGTCCGAGCCACTCGTGGACGAACGTCTCCAGTTCCCGGTAATCGTTGCCAGGTCCCAGGATGCGGTAGAGGCCGAGCTCGTCGAAGAACGTCGTGCCGTAGCGCTCGCGGGAGTGGCGGCGCACTTCCAGGGCGCGCAGCGCCTCCTGGTAGCGGTGAGGGATGTCGCCCAGGGAGTCGCAAAGGGCGCTCACCCCGATCGTCCCGGACCGTGTCCCGGTCTCCCGGGCGAGCGCCTCGTGCAACGCGCGGGCGTGCGGCCTGTCGTCAGCGACCAGGACCACGTGGTCGGAACGTCGGGTCAGCAGCGAGCGCATGCCCACGGCAGAGGCCGCCCGGCCCACGGTCTGCGCGAAGGAATCGTCCGCAGTCCGGTTCGACCACTGCACCACGACGATGTAGTGGCTGCGGTGCAGGTCGTGTCCGACCGCCTCGGAGCGGGCGTAGGCACTCGCCTCTTCCGTTCCTGCCAGGAGGTCGTCGACCAGCTCGCGGTGCAGCCTGAGCTCCACTTCCGCCAGATTGCGCAGGTGCGCCAGCTCCAGGGCGAGCGACGCGGCGGCGTGTTCCATCGCGAAAACGGTGTGCTCGTCCGCCTCGCCCCGGACATCGACCAGGGCCAGCACGCCCAGGATCTCGCCGTGTGGGCGGACCAGGGTGATCAGCCGGTCCTTTATCCGCACCGGCCCGACCTCCCGGGCGACGACGTGCAGCATTTCGTCCTGGCGCACGGGGTCCGGTTCGGGATAGGGGTCGGGGCGGCTGGGGCCGGTCCAGGACCTCAGCCGACCGAAGCGGTCCTCGATCAGTGCGGGCAGTCCAGTGAACCTGTGCAGTGCGCGGGTGATGGCTTCCTCGCTGCCGGCCGAGGCAGCGACGTCGGCCATGAGCGCGTGGATGGCCCGCTGGTACCCCACCTCAGCCATGACGCGGATCAGCTGCCGCTGGAGGGCTGTGCGGTCGTCCCTCAGCCGGTGCAGCTCCAGTGCGTCCTCGCGTTGGAGGCGGTGTGCGAAGGCGACTGACAGTGCAGCAGCGGTGTGCCGGACGAGCGTGGCGAGCAGGGATCGCTGGGCTTCGGTGGGCCGGGAGCGGGACGTCACCACGAGGTAGCCGTGGAGTCCCTCAAGTCCGCGTAGCCCCAGGGCCCGGCCCCAGGGCCTGCCGGGCACGGTCACAGGGCCGTCCTGCCCGGCCAGCTCCCGCACCCTCCGGCCCACGGCCGAGGCATGCATCTGCCCGTTCATCGGGCTGGGGACCAGGTCGCCGCCCACCTTGAGATATCCGGCCTCGGCGCGGTACGGCCCCGCGGCGGCTATGTGGTCCATGGCCAGCCGCAGGATCTCGCCTTCGTCCGGGGTGTCGAACAGGGCGCGGGAGAGCGCGACCACTTCGTGGAGGGCACGGTCGGCTCGGCTGCGGGCGGGCAGGCGGGGCCCTCTGCGCGCGGCCCAGGGGTGCCGCCTGGCGCTGCCCCGCGGAAGGCTGCCCTTCCTGTCGGAGTAGCGGTGGTACGGGCTGTACGCCCGGCTGCCGACCATGCGATCACTTCGTCTTTCGGAGGGAAGCGGCTTTCGCCTACCCGCTCCGGGCCGGCCTACCCGAGACGTGCGGGTCTTTCTCTCGTCCTCGCGGGGCGAGGGGACCCGTGCACTCCTGACTCGGCAGGCGCAGGCGTGGAGCCACCCGGTTCGTCACCCTGGGGAGTGCTCGAGACCCTCCGTGCGCACTGGTGGGAAACCGGCGGAGTCCCACCTCCACCTGAGCGAACGTGATCCGGAGAGTCGACGCAGGCGCTGCACCGGGAGGAGTTCCTCATGGCCAAGGCAGTGGGCATCGACCTGGGCACCACCAACTCGGTGATCGCCGTATGGGAGGGCGGCGAGCCGTCCGTCGTGCCCAACAGCGAGGGCAACCGCACGACACCGTCCGTGGTGGCCTTCACCGACACCGGGGAACGTCTGGTGGGCCAGCTGGCCCGGCGCCAGGCGATCCTCAACCCCAAGGGCACCATCTACTCGGCCAAGCGGTTCATCGGCCGGCACTTCGACGAAATCTCCGACGAGGCCAGGGCGGTCGCGTACGACGTCGTCGAAGGCGACGGCGGGGCGGCCCGCTTCAAGGTGCGCGACAAGCTGTACGCGCCTGAGGAGATCAGCGCACAGGTGCTGCGCAAACTCGCCGACGACGCCTCCAAGCAGCTCGGGGAGCGGGTCACGGAGGCGGTCATCACGGTGCCCGCCTACTTCAACGACGCTCAGCGCACCGCCACCAAGGACGCCGGACGGATCGCGGGACTGGAGGTGCTGCGGATCATCAACGAGCCGACGGCGGCCGCCCTCGCGTACGGCATGGACAAGAAGGAGCACGAGACCGTCCTCGTCTTCGACCTGGGCGGCGGCACCTTCGACGTGAGCATCCTCGACGTCGGCGACGGCGTGGTGGAGGTGCGTTCCACCGCCGGTGACAGCCACCTGGGCGGCGACGACTTCGACCGGCGTCTGGTGGACTACCTGGCGGACGACTTCCAGAAGGAGAACGGCATCGACCTGCGCAAGGATCCGCAGGCGCTGCAACGACTGTTCGAGGCGGCGGAGAAGGCCAAGACCGAGCTCAGTTCGGTGACGCAGACGCAGGTCAGCCTGCCGTTCATCACCGCCGACGCCTCGGGCCCCAAGCACCTCACCGACTCGGTCATGCGGTCCACGTTCGAGCAGATCACCGGCGACCTGGTGGAGCGCTGCCTGGGACCGGTCCAGCAGGCGATGGCCGACGCCAAGGTCGGCGAGAGCGACATCGACGAGGTCATCCTCGTGGGCGGTTCCACGCGTATCCCGGCGGTCCAGTCCCTGGTCCGCCGACTGACCGGCGGCAAGGAACCCAACATGAGCGTCAACCCCGACGAGGTCGTGGCCCTGGGCGCCGCGATCCAGGCCGGGGTGCTCAAGGGCGAGGTCAAGGACGTCCTGCTGCTCGACGTCACACCCTTGTCGCTGGGCGTGGAGACGCGCGGCGGAGTGATGACGAAGATCGTCGAGCGGAACACCACCATCCCGGTGCGCCGCAGCGAGACCTTCTCCACCGCCGAGGACAACCAGCCGGCCGTCGATGTGGTGGTCCTCCAGGGCGAGCGCGAGCGGGCCGCCGACAACCGGGTGCTGGGCCGGTTCCAGCTCACCGACATCCGGCCGGCGCCGCGGGGCGAACCACAGATCGAGGTCACCTTCGACATCGACGCCAACGGCATCCTCAACGTCAAGGCCCGCGACCGGGACACCGGCAAGGAGCAGGGCATCACCATCAGCGAGAGCTCCAACCTGGACCGCAGTGAGGTCGAACGCATGGTCCAGGAGGCCGAGCGCAACCAGGGCCAGGACCAGGCACTCCGCGAGGCCGTCGACGCCCGAAACGAACTCGACGCCATCGCGTACCAGGTCGAGAAGCGCCTCGCCGAACTGGGCGACGCAGCGCCGGCGCACGAGAAGGCACGTGCCGAGATGCTCGTGTCCGACGCCCGGGCGACGGTCAAGGAAGAGGCGGGCGTGGAGCGTGTGCGGCCCCTGACCTCCGAACTCCAGCAGGTGCTCGCCGGGCTGGCGGCCCATCAGGGCGCCGCTGCCACGGGCGGTCCCCACCAGGATGCCGCCACCGGTGGTCCCGCCGGCGATGGTGGCGGTGACGACGATGTCATCGACGCCGAGTTCGACAAGGGCTGAGGCGCGCCATGCCCACCCACTCCCAGGAACCCGACCGGGCAGCGTCGGATCCGGTTGCACCGGTCCCGGAAGGCGCCGGACGCCCTCCGCGCGGGGATCTGCCCCAACCGGGCCCGCCCCGGTCCGGAACGGCCAACGGCGAACCGGGACCCGACGCCGCCGGCCCCGCGCGTGCCGAGGACGAGTACACGACCGCGATCCAGGAACTGGAGGACCGCTGGCGGCGCGCACTCGCCGACCTCGACAACCTTCGCAAGCGTCACGCCAGGGAACTGGAGCGGGAACGGGCGGTCGAGCGGTCCCGCACGGCGGCCGCCTTCCTGCCCGTCCTCGACAACCTCGAACTCGCCCTGACCCATGCCGGCGCCGATCCGGGCGCGATCGTGGAGGGCGTCCGCGCCGTACGCGACCAGGCGGTGAACGTCCTGGAACTGCTCGGCTACCCGCGCCACGCGGAGACCGGCGTCGCCTTCGACCCGGCCCGGCACGAGGTGGTCGGCGTCGTCCATGACGCCGACGCCCCGCCGGGCACGGTCGTTGAGGTGCTGCGCCCCGGCTACGGGGACGGCGAGAGGCAGCTCAGGCCGGCCGCGGTGACCGTCGCGAAGCGGGAGTGACCGGTCATGGCACGGGACTACTACGAGGTGCTGGGCGTGTCGCGGACCGCGAGCCAGGACGAGATCCAGCAGGCGTACCGCAAACTCGCCCGCAGGTACCACCCCGACGTCAACAAGGACCCCGGGGCGGAGGAGCGTTTCAAGGACCTCAACGAGGCACACAGCGTCCTGTCCGATCCCAAGACCCGGGACCGCTACGACCGCTTCGGCGAGGACTTCCGCAAGATCCCCGAAGACTTCGACGAACGGGTCGCGGCGGGAGCGGGCGGCGGCTTCCGCAGTCGGAGGACCGCGGGCGGGGGCGGTCCTCGTGTCCGGTACGCCACCGGCTTCGGCGACGACTTCGGCGCGGAGGGCATCGACATCGAGGACCTGCTCGGCTCCATGTTCGGAGCCGGCGCCGCCCGAGGCGGTGTCCCCGGGGCGGACCAGGAGGCCGAACTGCCGCTCGCTGTCGAGGAGGCGTACCGAGGCGGCCGCCGTACCGTCACGCTCGCCGGTCCCACCGGGCAGCCGCGGCGGTACGAGGTCGACGTGCCGCCGGGCGTCACCGACGGGCAGCGCATCCGGCTGGCGGGTGAGGGCGGCCGGGGCAGTGGTGACGCCGCCGCGGGCGACCTGTACCTGCGGGTGCGTGTCCGGCCCGACCCTCGGTTCCGGCTGGACGGCCGTGACGTGCACGTCCAGGTCCCGGTCGCCCCGTGGGAGGCGGCCCTGGGCGCGACCGTGCCGGTGCCCACGCCCGGTGGCGGCACGGCCAAGGTCACGGTGCCCGCGGGCTCGTCCAGCGGCCGGCGGCTGCGGCTGCGGGGCGAGGGCATGCCGAACCCGCGGGGCGCGAACGGCGACCTGTACGCCGAACTCCGCATCATGGTGCCTCCCGTCCTCGGCGACCGGGAGCGCGAACTGTTCGAGGAGCTGGCCGCCACCTCCTCGTTCGACCCCAGGAGGACGCGATGAACGACCGACCCGCGGGAGCGGCAGGCATCGGCCGGGCCGGCGTCGGCGCCCGTCCGGTGCGGACGGGCGCCGACCTCACCGCCTCGACGACTGTCCGGTACGCGCTCGTGCCCGCCCCCAGGCTCTCCCTCGACGCCGTGGCCCGTCGCTCGGGCCTCCACCCCGATCTGATCCGCCGGTTCGTCGCCCTCGGCCTGGTGGATGCCGAACGCGACGGCGCAGGGCGGCTGGTGTTCGACCCCACGGCTCCGGCAGTCCTTGCCCGCATCCAGCGGCTCCGCACCGGACTCTGCCTCAACTACGCATCCATCGGCCTGGTGCTCGACCTGCTCGACCGCATCAGCCTGCTCGAAGCCGCCCTGCGCGGCCGCGGCACGAGGAGTGAAACACCCCCATGGACATGAACCGTCTCACCCAGAGGTCGCAGGAAGCCCTCCAGGAGGCCCAGACCGCGGCCGTCGGCATGGGACACACCGAGGTCGACGGGGAACACCTGCTGCTCGCACTTCTCGATCAGGAGGACGGTCTGATCCCGCGGCTGCTGCAACAGGCCGGCACCGATCCGAAGGAACTGCGCGCGGCCGTGCGCGAGGAACTCTCCCGACGCCCGAAGGTCACCGGCCCCGGCGCGGCACCCGGCCAGGTCTTCGTCACCCAGCGCCTGTCCCGCCTGCTGGACGCCGCCGAGCGGGAGGCCAAACGCCTGAAGGACGAGTACGTGTCCGTGGAGCACCTCCTGCTCGCCCTGGCCGAGGAGAGCTCTTCGACCGCCGCCGGGCGACTGCTCAAACAGGCCGGCATCACCAGGGACTCGTTCCTGAGCGCGCTCACCCAGGTCCGCGGCAACCAGCGCGTCACCTCCGCCAACCCCGAAGTGGCCTACGAGGCGCTGGAGAAGTACGGCCGCGACCTGGTCCTGGAGGCTCGGTCCGGGCGGCTGGACCCCGTCATCGGCCGTGACGCGGAGATCCGCCGCGTCACCCAGATCCTCAGCCGCAAGACCAAGAACAACCCCGTCCTCATCGGCGACCCCGGCGTCGGCAAGACCGCCATCGTCGAGGGCCTGGCCCAGCGCATCGTCCGCGGCGATGTCCCCGAGGGTCTGCGCGACAAGACGGTGTTCGCTCTCGACATGGGCTCCCTGGTCGCCGGCGCGAAGTACCGCGGCGAGTTCGAGGAACGCCTCAAGGCCGTGCTGTCCGAGGTGAAGGCCGCCCAGGGGCGCATCCTGCTCTTCGTCGACGAACTCCACACCGTCGTAGGAGCAGGCGCCGCCGAAGGGGCCATGGACGCGGGCAACATGCTCAAGCCGATGCTCGCCCGCGGCGAACTGCACATGATCGGCGCCACCACCCTCGACGAGTACCGCAAGCACATCGAGAAGGACGCCGCCCTGGAACGCCGCTTCCAGCAGGTCCTGGTCGACGAGCCGAGCGTGGAGGACACCATCTCCATCCTGCGCGGACTGCGTGAACGCCTGGAGGTCTTCCACGGTGTGAAGATCCAGGACACCGCGCTGGTCTCCGCGGTCACCCTCAGCCACCGCTACATCACCGACCGGTTCCTGCCCGACAAGGCCATCGACCTCGTCGACGAGGCGTGCGCCCGGCTGCGCACGGAGATCGACTCGATGCCCGCCGAACTGGACGAGATCACCCGCCGCGTCACCCGCCTGGAGATCGAGGAGGCGGCCCTGTCCAAGGAGACCGACCCCGCCAGCAGAGCCCGCCTGGAGGAGCTGCGCAGGGAGTTGGCCGACCTGCGCGGCGAGGCCGACGCCAAACGCGCCCAGTGGGAGGCCGAACGGCAGGCGATTCGCCGCGTGCGGGAACTGCGCCAGGAACTGGAGCAGGTCCGTCACGAGGCAGAGGAGGCCGAACGCGCCTACGACCTCAGCCGCGCCGCCGAACTCCGCTACGGCCGCCTCCAGGACCTGGAGCGCCGGCTGAAGGCCGAGGAGGAACAACTGGCCGCCAAACAGGGGCAGAACCGGCTGCTGCGCGAGGTCGTCACCGAGGAGGAGATCGCCGAGATCGTCGCCGCCTGGACCGGCGTCCCCGTTGCCCGCCTCCAGGAGGGCGAGCGCGAGAAACTGCTGCGCCTCGACGAGATCCTGCGCGAGCGCGTCATCGGCCAGGACGAGGCCGTCAAGCTCGTCGCCGACGCCATCATCCGCGCCCGTTCGGGCATCCGCGACCCTCGCCGCCCCATCGGCTCGTTCATCTTCCTCGGCCCCACCGGCGTCGGGAAGACCGAGCTGGCCAAGACCCTCGCCCGGGCCCTGTTCGACTCCGAGGAGAACATGGTCCGCCTCGACATGAGTGAGTACCAGGAACGGCACACCGTCAGCCGGCTCATGGGCGCACCGCCCGGATACATCGGCTACGAGGAAGGCGGCCAGCTCACCGAGGCCGTACGCCGCAAGCCGTACTCGGTCGTGCTGTTCGACGAGATCGAGAAGGCGCACACCGATGTCTTCAACACCCTGCTGCAGATCCTCGACGACGGCCGCATCACCGATGCGCAGGGCCGCACCGTCGACTTCCGCAACACCGTGATCATCATGACGTCCAACATCGGCTCCGAGCACCTCCTCGACGGCGCCACCGCCGAAGGTGAGATCAAGCCCGACGCCCGGGCCCTGGTGATGGGCGAGCTGCGCGGGCACTTCCGCCCGGAGTTTCTCAACCGCGTCGACGACATCGTGCTGTTCAAACCGCTCGGCGAGCGGCAGATCGAGCGGATCGTGGAGCTGCAGTTCGACGAACTGCGCCAGCGGCTCGCCGAACGCCGCATCACCGTCGAACTCACCGACACTGCCCGAGAAGTGATCGCCCACCAGGGCTACGACCCGGTGTACGGGGCCCGGCCACTGCGCCGCTACATCTCCCACGAGGTCGAGACACTGGTCGGACGCGCCCTGCTGCGCGGCGACGTCCAGGACGGCGCGACGGTCCGCGTCGACGCCGAACATGGAGAGCTGGTGGTCACCTACGACCAGCCCGCGGACGTGAAGGGAGCGCGGGCGGCATGAGCACGACGCAGGCGACAACCGTCAATTGTCCGAACTGCGGGCGCACCAACCGGGTGCCCGTGGCCGCGGAGGGCCGCCCCAAGTGCGGCCACTGCAAGCAGCCCCTACCGTGGATGGTGGACGCGGGCGACGCCGACTTCTCCGAGGTCGCCGAGCGGGCCGACGTCCCCGTCGTGGTCGACCTGTGGGCCACCTGGTGCGGCCCGTGCCGCATGGTCAGCCCCGCACTGGAGAAGGTCGCCACCGATCTCGCCGGCCGAATCAAACTCGTCAAGGTCGACGTCGACAAGAACCCGCGGCTGTCGCAACGTTTCGAGGTTCAGGCCGTACCGACCCTGCTGATCCTCCACCAGGGCGAGACGGTCGCCCGGCAGGCAGGGGCGGCGCCCGCCCCCGCTCTGCGCCAGTGGGTGGAACAGTCGATCACCGCCCGGAAAGGGTGATCCGGATGACCCTGCACGCAGACCCCCACCTCGCGCTTGTCCGGCCGGTCCAGCCGCTGACCCCAGAAGGGTGTCAGGAGTGTCTGTTGCTCGGCTCCCCGTGGGTCCACCTGAGGCTCTGCCTGACCTGCGGGCACGTCGGCTGCTGCGACTCCTCGCCGAACAAGCACGCGCGCAAGCACGCGGCTGCCGTCGTCCATCCGATCGTGCAGTCCTTCCAGCCCGGCGAGGAATGGCGCTGGTGCTACGTCCACGAGGCGTTCGTCTGATGTCCGGCGACCAGTCGCTGCCGGGCGAGGAACCGGTGCCGGAGAAAACGGACGAGGCCGCCCTCTGGGAGACCCCGGACATCCACGGCGCGTATCCGCGCCTTACGGAGGACCAGACAGCACGTCTTGCGAAGCACGGGCAACGCCGGAACATGGCTCCGAACGACGTGCTGATCCGGGAGGGGGAGCGCTGCGAGACGTTCTTCGTCGTCCTCAGCGGTACCGTCGCCGTCGTCGAGGACTACGGCACTCCGGAGGAGCACGTGCTGCGCGTGCACGGTCCCGGTCGCTTCATCGGCGAACTCGGCCTGCTGCACGAACAAGTGGCCTTCTACACCGCTGTCGCCAGGGAGCCGGGCGAGGCCCTCGTCGTCTCCTTGGACCAGTTGCGCCACCTGGTGTCCCAGGACTCCGCCATCGGGGACGTCGTGCTGCGCGCCTGTCTGTGCCGTCGCGCGCTGCTCGTTGGACAGGGCGCCGGCTTCCGCATCATCGGCTCGCGCTACTCGCCCGACACCAGACGGCTGCGCGAGTTCGCCGTCCGCAACCGGCTGCCGCACCGCTGGATCGACCTGGAGACCGACGAGGAGGCGGAGGAGCTGTTGCGCCGCTTCGGCGTCGGCCCGGCGGAGACACCACTCGTCATCTGGCGGGACACCACCCTGTTGCGCAACCCCAGCAACGCGGAACTGGCCCGGCTCATCGGCCTGCCGTCACTGCCTGCCGGAAACCGTCACGGCGACGTCCTCATCGTAGGCTCCGGACCCGCCGGCCTCGCTGCCGCGGTGTACGCCGCCTCCGAGGGCCTGAGCACCACGGTGGTGGAGGCGATGGCCACGGGTGGCCAGGCCGGCACGTCGTCCCGCATTGAGAATCTGCTCGGCTTCCCCTCCGGCATCTCCGGCGCCGAACTCACCGAACGCGCAGTGCTCCAGGCCGACAAGTTCGGCGCCAGGATCAGCCTTCCGCTGGAGGCGGCCGGTCTCCATCCCAAGGACGAGGACCACTACGTGGTGGCGTTCGCCGACGGCACCGAGATCGCCGCCCGCGCCGTCGTCCTGGCCATGGGTGCCCGCTACCGCCGGCTCCAGGTGCCCGGCATCGAACGCCTGGAGGGAACGAGCGTGCACCGACCCGGTCGCCGTCGTCGGCGGAGGCAACTCGGCGGGGCAGGCAGTGCTGTTCCTCGCCGGGTACGCGCCGAAGGTGCACCTGTTGGTCCGAGGAGCCGGCCTTGAGGCCAACATGTCCCGCTACCTGGTCGACCAGGTCGAGCGCCATCCGCGGGTGGAGGTCATGCTGCACACCGAGGTCACCGAGGTCATCGGCCAGGAAGTGCTGGAGGAGCTCGACGTGGTCGACAACCGCACGGGCGGGCACCGCCGACTCGCGGTACGAAGCCTGTTCGTCTTCACCGGCGCCGCCCCCCACACCGAGTGGCTCGCCGGCATCGTCGCCCTCGACTCCCGCGGCTTCGTCCTCACCGGGCCGGAGGCCCAGGAAGCCTGCGCCCACCCCGAGGTGTGGCACGGCCGCGGGCGCTCGTGCATGACCCTGGAGACCAGCCTGCCCGGGGTCTTCGCGGTAGGGGACGTCCGCAGCGGCTCGGTGAAGCGGGTGGCCTCCGCGGCCGGTGAGGGCGCGATGGCCATCCACTTCGTGCACCGGCACCTGGGGCACTCGGCCGTACCCGGCACCACGGGCACGTCCGCTGTCGCGGGCCACTCGGACGTCTCCCCACGCATACGTCACAAGGAGTCCGCATGGCTCGCATGACGAATGGCGGACGATGAGATCACGAGAAGGAAGAAGGAGGCGATTGCGATGGCCGTGCCCGTCCGGCGCCACCGCGGTGGCTGGGGCGAACCCGGCAAGACCTTCGCCAGTCGCTGAGGTTCGCCGCGAACTCGGTCAGCAGACGATCGTGGAATACGCGAAGCAGTGGCGTCCTCGTCAGCGCAAGATGACGGAGTACTCGACGGGATGGCACGTGGACAGCTCCATCAACGTGCTGCACATTATTCCTTGTCTCGGTCGCGGAATCTGCTGCGCGGTCCGAGCGGCTACTACACGGAGCCGATGGAACGCCGTCGTGTGCAGAAGCTCTTCAAGGACCTGCCTGCAGAGGACGGTGTCGGCATGTACGGCTTCCGGCACTACTTCGCCTCGAACGCGCTCGGGAACGGGATACCGATCACCGACGTGGCTGAATGGATGGGCCACAAGTCGATCGAGGAGACGTATCGCCACCTACCGGCATCTGATGCCGGGGAGCATCACCAAGGCGGCCCGCATCCTGGACGCCGGCCTGTGGGACGCGGCCTGAGGCCGCAGCGAAGCCTGTCGGGGCTGCCCTCCGGTTTGGGCTGCAGCGGCACCATCCAGGCGGTCGACGTCCATCAGATCGGGTGCCGTCCAGATGACCACGCTTCCGGTGCGGGGGAAGATCCCCAGTGCCCTGAATCCGTGGATGCCCATCAGCCGCTCATCGACCAGCCCGGCGCTGCCCGCACGTGCCCGTACCCAAGGAACGGTCAGACGAAGCGCGGCCCGTCGCCACAGACCGTACGACCACCTCGGCATGATCAGTGCTCGTGTCCGTGATCGTGTGCCTCGACGCCGACAGCGGAAGGCGGCGGTGCCTCCTCGGCCGACGAGGTCCTGGCCTCCGCGATCATGTGCGGCCCCAGACGCGGACGACGTCGATCTGCGTCCCTTACAGCCGGGAGAGGGCGGGCGTGGTCATCACCTCGTCCGGTGCCCCGATCAGGAATCCGCCCGGTGCCAGATACAGAACCCGGTCCACCGGCCCCAGCACGGAATTGATCTCGTGTGTCACGAAGATGACGGCCGTGCCGTCGGTGCGACGGCGTCGGTCCACCAGCTCGACGACCGTGCGCCGGTACTGCAGATCCGTACGGCAGATCCAAGGAGAGAAGCGGCTCGTCGCAGAGCAGGATCCGTGGGTCCGTGGCGAGCGCCTGAGCGACGCGGATGCGCTGTTGCTCACCGCCGGAGAGCGTGCCCATCGGTAGGTCCGCGAAGTGCGTCGCTCCGACCGAGGCCAGGGCCTCATCGACACAGCGGCGGATCGCCCGCGGAGTGAGCGACGGCCCCCAGCGATGCCCGTCGATCCCGAGCTGTACCAGGTCGCGGGCGCGGAGCATGGTGTGGACGGGAAGGGACTCCGGCTGGGGGATGTAGCCGATGTTTCTGCTGCCGTGCCGTGCCGTGCCGTGCCGTGCCGTGCCGCGGCGCCCGGCCGAGGACTGTGACGGACCCCGCGGTGAGCTGCTGTCGGCCCAGGATCACGCGCAGCAGCTGGTTTTGCCGGATCCGTTCGGGCCCAGAACCGCGAGGAACTCTCCGGGCGCACCGCCAAGTCCAGACCGCTCCGCAGCGCACGGTCGCCGTAGGCCAGTGCGGCGTCTCGCAGACTGATCACGGGCGTGGTCCACTCGGCCCTCCGGTGGCCGTGGCCTCGAAGGGAGAGCGACGTGCTGGCCTCGGTGCCGTCCATGGTCTGTCCAGCTGCTCGTCGCCTACTGTCGAAGGCGTTGTCGCGGGCATCGATATCGGAGTTCATCCAGCTGACGTTGTCCTGACGGGAGGCAGGGCTTGCGTGCCGGAATTACTGGGATGCCGTGCCCCGCTGGCAGAACCGCCCCCTCGCGGACCGGCCCCTGCGCCATAGCGAAACCGGAACGGTTATCGCTTGAATTATCCCTTTGCAGGCCCCATGGATCCACCCGATCACCCAGGCTGTTCGCCCGCGACATGCCTTCATCGCGTAGCACGGTCTGGCTATGGCGCCAGCTGCTGTGAAGGGCTGGGCGCCGATCCCGAGCAGGCTCGCATTCAGTCGGGGTGTGTTCTTCCTCGGTCTGGGCCGACCATGGATGAAGGCAGAACGCCCGCCGGTACGGCACAAGCCAAGGCGCCGAGCGGGAAGGGAAACGAGACATGGGCACGACGGACTCCTCCCGAGCGGACGACGGCCGGTCACTGACGGGTCCTGCTGCGCCACCCAGTGGCCTGCTCGATCTGCTCAGCGTCGCCGCGGTGGTGCTGAATGCGCAGGGCCAGGTGGTCTTCTGGAGCCGGAAGGCCGAGGAACTGTTCGGCTACACCGCGGCGGAGGCGTTGGGCCAGCACGCGGCTGGGTTGACGGTCCACGAGGAGCACCGGGACGCGGTGATCAAGCTGCTCGCCGACGTCATGGAATCCGGCACCGACTGGGCAGGGGCCTTCCCGATCCGGCACAAGGACGGCAGCACCCGTCTGGTGGAGTTCCGCAACATGCGGCTGCTGGACGACCTCGGTGACGTCTACGCCCTGGGCCTTGCCGCGGATCAGGCCGCTGTGGAGCGGGTCGAGCGAGATGCCGCCCTGGCCATGCGGCTGGTGTCCCAGTCCCCGGTCGGGCTGGCCATTCTTGATCCGGACCTGCGGTACCTGGCCGTGAACCCTGCTCTCGAACGCATCACCGGCCAGTCCGCCGCCGAGCGTCTCGGCCGGCCGGTCGGCGAGGCCCTGAGCTACCTGGACACGAATCCCGAGGCCCGTCTGCGCCGTGTCCTGGAGACGGGCGAGTCGGTCGTGGACCGGCACATCGTCTGCCGTCCGCCCTCCGACCCGGACCATGAGCATGCCTGGTCCGTCTCGTACTACCGGCTGGAGGATTCAAGTGGACGGGTGCTGGGCCTGGCGTACTCCGTCATCGACGTCACCGAGCGTCACCGAGCCGCCATCGAGGCCGCACAAGCCCGGCAACGACTGGCACTGATCGCCAGAGCCTCTGCCTGCGTGGGTAGCACCCTCGACCTGGAGACCACAGCGCGCGAGCTCGCCGACCTCGTCGTACCCCTCCTGGCTGACGTGGCCGCCGTGGACGTACTCGACAGCGCCCTTCAGGGCCGCACGGCGCCACAGACGGGCCCTGCCCGGTTCCGTGCCCTTGCCGTCCGCGCGGCCCATCGCACCGAGGCGGTCCGTGCGGCCGATCCACCCGGGGAACTCGCTGTCTACGACGACGACCGCCTCATCTCCCGATGCGTACGCACCCGCCAACCGGTCCTGGTGCCCCGCACCACTCGTCGGGATCTGGATCACATCGCCCGCCATGGTGAGGCAGCCTCCCTCCTTGCGGCGGCCGGCGTGCACTCCTACCTGGCCGTACCACTCGTGGCCCGGGGCGAAGTCCTCGGCGCCCTCGACCTCAAACGCACCCGGAACTCCGCGCCTTTCGATGACGACGACGCCGCCTTCGCCTCGGAGTTGGCCGCCCGAGCCGCGGTCTGCATCGACAACGCCCGCGGATACCAGGCCCAGCGCCACGCGGCCCTCACCCTCCAGCGCAGCCTGCTCCCTGAGCCTCCATCGCACTTGCCGGGCCTAGACGTTGCCTGCCGCTACCAGCCCGCCGGGGTCACGAGCGAGATCGGCGGTGACTGGTATGACGCCATACCTCTGCAGGGGGACAAAACCGCCCTGGTCGTCGGGGACGTCATGGGCAGTGGCATCAACGCCGCCGCCACCATGGGCCAACTCCGCAGTACCGCCCGCGCCTTCGCTGAACTCGGCCTAGCCCCCGCAGAGGCCCTTCGTCACCTCGATCACCTGACCGAGGGCGTCGAGCAGACCATCACCACCTGCATCTACTGCGTCTACGACCCTCACCAGGGCACGTGCCAGATCTGCCTCGCCGGCCACCTGCCCCCCGCTCTCATGCCAGCCGGCCACGCGGCGCACCTGCTGGACCTGCCCACCGGCGCACCGCTGGGCGTGGGCGGGGTCCCCTTCGAGGCCACCACCATCCCCTTCCGCCCCGGCGACGAACTGGTCCTCTACACCGACGGCCTGGTCGAAACCCGCAGCGAACCCATCGACGCCCGCCTGGACACCCTTCTCGACACCCTGACCGCGACCCGTGGGCACGACCTGGATGACACCTGCAACCGCATCCTGGAGATCCTGCGGCCGCCCGGCGGGGAGGACGACGTCGCCCTGCTCATCGCCCGAGCACAGGCTGACCAATCATAGGGAGGTTTCACGCGCCTGAACCGACGGCGAGTCCAGCCGTCGGCAGCACAGGCTTCAGGTGTGCAACACAAGCGGACCGGGTATCAGGGCAACTCCAGCTGGGCTGCGGCTCACCGGAATGATGGTCGTTGATCTCTTTGAGGGCGTCCCAGACCTCGCCACCGGCCGACCGCTGTGCGGGGTCCGAAGAGGGCTGACGAACCTCTCCAGCTCCACTGAGGCGTCCGAACGCAGTGTGCGCAGCGGCGGCGGCTCCTCGCTGAGGTGGCCGCCGACCAGTGACCATCTCGTAGCGCGGCATTCCAGACCTGCCCGAACAGGCACCAGCCCGAGGTTCCCCGCCAGTGCGTGTCCTCGCGAGGTGCTCAGACCACGAACATCCTCGACTCGATCGCATACGTACCGCTGCTGTTGACGCGGGGCTGGTGACCCCGCCTCATCAAAGGGCTCCGAACCCGGTGGTGCTTCGGATCTCACCAGCCCCGTAGCTCACCATTAGATGGTGCTTGGTACCCGGCGGCCGCAGTCAACCGGCGAAGGTCCGGTGTGAGCCCCCTTTCAGAGCCCGGACATGCGAGCGAGGCGTCGTCAAGCACGTCACCCCACTGCAGCCGATCGTCTCGGTCGGTGAGAGTGGAGGATCTCTGAGGAACCGACGAAAAATGCCGCTCTCGAGGTGGCGGATGCGGCGAGCTGCATGTCTGCACTGCGGTTGCGGGGCAAGCCTCAGCGACCGCTGTTCGCTTCCGGTCGCCACCGGCGACCGAGAAGGACGAAGACCGAACCTGCGGCCACCGACACAGCGGCTACGCTGCCGAGGGTGATGGCGTGCGTGGTCTGCCGCCCAGAGCCGGTGTTCGCGAGGGTCGTGCCGGAAGGATCGGTCGCGGTCGTCGTGGTGCCAGCGGTCTGGGATGCCTTCTCGATCAGGCGGGTGACCGCGCCCGGCTGGGACACCGCGACGGCGTGAGACGCTTTGACCTCGACGGTGTGCGCATGGGCGCGCTGGGCCATAAAGCGTTGCGAGGTCGGCGGGATATTGCGGTCCTGGGTCGTGATCAGAGTCCAGGAGGGGATTGTCTTCCAGGCGGCCTTGGTGGCCTTCTCTTGCAAAGCCGAGGCGGCCACGGGACGCTGGGTGGCGGCCATCAGGTCGGTGACTGACCTGGGCACGTCGGCGGCGAACTGGTCGTGGAACTTGTCGGCCTTGATGTACTGGTCGGTGCCGGTGCCCCCGCCGGTAAGGGAGAAGGGCACGTTCCTGAGGGTGGGGCCGAGAGTGCTCCCAGAGAACTTGTTGGACAGCTCCAGAGAACTCTCCCCCTCCGCGGGGGCGAAGGCGGCGACGTAGACCAACGCCTTGACCTGGGCGTCACCGACAGCAGCTTCGCTGATCACGGCGCCGCCGTAGGAGTGACCGACGAGCACGATGGGTCCGTGCACGCTCTTCAGCACGCTGTGGATGTACTCGGCGTCGCTGGCCAGTCCACGCAGCGGGTTCGCCGGAGCGATGACCGGATACCCCGCCTGCTGCAGGCGCGTGATCACCCCGTTCCAGCTGGACCCGTCGGCGAAGGCACCGTGTACCAGCACGATGGTGGGCTTGACGTCGCCTGCCCCGCCATCCGCTGAAGCCGGTGCCGCCGGAACCGCGCACAGGACGGCGACGGCGAATCCAGCTGCCGCACCGTGGAGACGCCGTCTGTAGCGTCGTATGCCATGGACCGCACTCATTCTGTTCTCGCCTTCCGTCAGCCTGTACCGCTATCAGCTTCACGTGTCCGTGGCACCGAGCCAGTTCACCCAGTGCAATCGGGTGAACTCGGTACGGCAGTCGGTGTAACCGCTTCTGTGAGAGGTGTGGCGGGCGGAAGGACGGGGTGTTGGACGGCTGCTCGTCGCGCACATGAAGTCCGAGGCCCGTGTCGCCGGATCGACCGTCTCAAGGTCGTGTCGCATGTTCCCGTCGAGGACTTCTACACGGCGTTGGTGCGGTGCGGTGCGGACCGCGACCGCGTTCGCCAACCCGCCAGCCTGCCGTGGTACCCGTCCCGAATTCGAGTTTCGTACCGTCGCCTCGCGCCCGCCTACCAGCCACTTCGCCCACCAAGTTGCCCACCGCCTTGAGTGGCACCTGGAACACCGCCGCGACATCCTCGCGAGTCCGGCCCGCCACCAACGCGGTCACCGCCCGCAACCGGAGAGCCTCCTGCGCCGGCGGCGACAACTGCCGGGGAGCGTCACCAAGGCAGCCCGCATCCTGGACGCCGGGCTGTGGGAAGCAGCCTGATCGAGCGGTTCACTCTCGACTGACCTTTGAGCTCGTAACAGGATTTTGATTGAAGTGCCCTGGTCGGACGTGACTGTTGACGATCCGAAGGTTTGACAGGGTGTGACGACTCGCCCGTGGATCGTGGACGACGACTTGTGGGCGCTGATCGACCGACGCGAACGTCAACGACGTCACCCGGACCCTCGCCCTGGTCGACGGCATTCCGTCGGTGGCCGGCCGGGGCCATCCGCGTAAACGCCTTGAGGCCATCCTGGGCGACAAGGCCTACGACTCGAAGGCGGTACGAGGTGCGCTACGACATCGCCGGATCCTGCCGGTGATCTCCCGCAAGGGTGCCCCGAACATCAAGGGCCTGGGCAAGCTGCGCTACGTCGGGGAGCGCCCTGCTTCACCAGTTCAAACGCCTTGCTGTGCGCTGGGAGAGGCGCCTTGAACTCCACGACACTTTCATCTCACTGGCCTGCGGCCTCATCTGCTGGAGGCGCCTCAAGAAGGCCGCATCGTGATCCATCGGCGGGGGCCGGAAAGGCCGCGGGCCATGGCTATGCCGAGGCCAGGAAGTCCCGGACCGCGTCCGCGAAGCCGACCGGGTCGTTGGCGTACAGGAAGTGGTCCGTCCTCAGTTCGACGAGACGGGTGCCGGGCCGCCGAGCGGCCATCTGCGCTGCCTGCTCCGCCGACAGCACACCGCCTTCGGCGCCGCGTATCAGCAGTGCCGGGCAGGTGGAGCTGGTCCAGTCTGCCCAGTGGTCGCCGTGGACCTGGTCCTCGGATTCGTAGATGTCCTTGGGGTGGAAGTGCAGGCCCCACGTTCCGTCCGGCCGCTCGCGAACGGCGGATTCGAGGACGGGGGCGAACGGGCCCAGTTGCGCCACGAACGCCTGCCGGCTGGGGCGGGTGCCCTCCGGAAGGTTCAGCACGAACGCCAGCGGGTTGCTGCCGTCCAGGCCGAGCTCGGCACAGCCCTCGCCGTTGACCAGCGCGGTCACGCGCTCGGGATGGCGGGCGGCGAACTGGTAGGCGTTGATCGCGCCGAGCGAGTGGCCGAGGAGGGCCGCGCGGTCCAGTCCCAGGTGGTCCATGAGGGCTTCCAGATCGGCGAGGTAGCCCTCCCGACTGTAGTCGGCCGCCCGGCCGGAGTCGCCGTGGCCGCGTTGGTCGGGCGCGATGACCCGCCAGTCCGGGGCGAGGCGGGCGGCGAGATCGGCGTACGACATGCCCTCGGACATGTGCCCGTGCAGGGCGAGCAGCGGGCGGCCGGGACCGCCGAAGTCCACGTAGGACAGGGTGCGGCCGTCGATGGTGAGCGCGGAACGCTTGGCGTTGTCGGTGTTCATGAGTTCACCGTAGCCGACGTCTATACGCATGTACAAGACGTTTGTGTAGGACGTCTGTATAGACCGCGGTGCCGTGCGATCGCCTAACCCAACTCTTTGACGGACCTTGGCCGCCTGCACCGCGAGGCGGTATGGAGGCGCTCGGGCCGGCTGACCTAGGGCGGCGCGTGGTCCGGGTCCCGGTCGAGCACCGCCGCCTCTGACTCCCCCCCAGGCCGCCCGAGTGACGGTCATCACGGATGCCCCTGAGAGGGTGCTGCGTAGGCTTGTGCCGTCGTCGCGGTGGGGGGCAGGGGAGCGCGCGCAACCCTCGTCCAGTCACCTGACGGTGTGTCAGAAAAGTCAGCAAGTGGTCAGCATGAGTCCTGAAAAACCCAGGGAAAGCTGCCCGGACATGCGACTCGTTGTAGGGTGTCGAAACAGCCCTTGACCTGCAAAAACGCAGGCAGGGAGCCTACTTGTGGGAGTGCCCCGATGTTGCGTACCATGTTCAAGTCCAAGATCCATCGCGCCACGGTCACCCAGGCCGACCTGCACTATGTGGGCTCGGTGACCATCGACGCCGACCTCCTCGACGCCGCCGACCTGCTGCCCGGTGAGCTGGTCCACATCGTCGACATCACGAACGGCGCACGTCTGGAGACGTACGTCATCGAAGGTGAACGCGGCTCCGGAGTCGTGGGGATCAACGGGGCGGCCGCCCACCTCGTCCATCCCGGCGATCTGGTGATCATCATCAGCTACGCCCAGGTCGCCGACGCGGAGGCGCGCGAGCTGCGGCCCCGGGTCGTGCACGTCGACGCCGACAACAGGATTGTGTCCCTCGGCGCCGACCCGTCCGAGCCGGTGCCCGGCTCGGACCAGCAGCGCAGCCCGCAGGCCGTAGGGGCCTGACCGGCGGACCGGCATCAGGACCAGGAGCGTGCGTGTCCCGGCCCGGCCCGGCGCTGAGGAGTCGGCTGCGGGTGTGCGGCCGGGCACCCGCCCGGATGCGTTCGGTGATGCCGTCGGGTGAGTGGCCGTGCGGCCGTCGGGTAGGCGGGGGAGTAGTCCAGAGGCGACGCCCCGTGACAGCCCGGAGGACATCATGACGAACCCGTACCCCGACCCCGTCCCGCCCGGCCCGCAGCCCGGTCCGGGCCCGACCCCGCCGGACCCCTATCCCAGCCCGGTCCCCTCTCCGGAGCCGGCCCCGCAGCCGACCCCGCCCGCACCGGGCCCCGATCCGACCCCGCCTCCGGCCCCACCGGCGCCGGGCCCACCGGAACCGTCACCGTCCCCGATCCCCCCGGGCCCGGAACCCGTACCGAATCCGGAGCCGGGTCCACCCCTCAGCTGAAGATCAGGACGCGAAGCGCCCGCCCTTCAGAGGGGCGTCGGGACGGCGCGACAAGCCACGCCCCGCCCGCGCGCGTGCACACCCGCACCGGTCGCATCGGTGGGCGATCGGCATCAGGGTTCCGCGGTGACCGCCGGCCGGCCCCGGCGCCCCGCAAGGGGCGCGGGGGACGGCGCGCTCAGCCACGACGCTCCCGCACCTCCCCTCTGCACCAAGCCCCTACGCCGAGACCTCGCTGCGGTCTCCACCCCACAGCGTGTGGAACGAACCGTCCCGGTCCACCCGCCGGTACGTGTGCGCCCCGAAGAAGTCCCGCTGCCCCTGTGTGAGCGCCGCCGGCAACCGCTCCGCCCGCAGCGCGTCGTAGTACGCCAGCGCCGCCGCGAATCCGGGCGTCGGCACCCCCTGCCGTACCGCCGCCACCAGGACCTCCCGCCAGTCGTCCTGCGCGGCGGCGATCTCCCGCGCGAACGTCTCGTCCGACAACAGGCTCGGCAGGTCGGCCCGGGCGTCGTACGCCGCGCGGATGCGGTCGAGGAAGGCCGCCCGGATGATGCAGCCCCCGCGCCAGATCGCGGAGACGGCCCCCAGGTCGATGTCCCAGCCGTACTCCTCGCTGCCCGCCGCGAGCTCGTGGAAGCCCTGCGTGTACGACACGATCTTGGACGCGTACAGCGCCTGCTCCACCCGGTCCGCGAAGGCCGCCGCCTCCGACTCGCTCAGCGGCGACGGCTTCGGCCCGGCGAGCCCGTGCGACGCCTCGCGCAGTGCCGCGTGACCGGACAGGGAGCGGGCGAAGACCGCCTCGGCGATGCCGGACACCGGGACGCCCAGGTCCAGCGCGATCTGGACGGTCCAGCGGCCGGTGCCCTTCTGCTCGGCCTGGTCCACCACCACGTCCACGAACGGCTTGCCGGTGGCCGCGTCCACGTGGGACAGCACCTCGGCGGTGATCTCGATAAGGTAGGAGTCCAGCCGGCCGGTGTTCCAGGTGCGGAAGATGTCCGCGATCTGCGCCGGCGTGTACCCGGCGACGTCGCGCAGCAGCTGGTACGCCTCGCCGATCAGCTGCATGTCGGCGTACTCGATGCCGTTGTGGACCATCTTCACGAAGTGCCCGGCGCCGTCGGGACCGCAGTGCGTGACGCAGGGGGCGCCGTCCGCCGCCTTCGCGGAGATCTTCTCCAGCATCGGGCCCAGCGACTCGTACGACTCCTTCGAACCACCGGGCATGATGCTCGGGCCGTGCAGCGCGCCCTCCTCGCCGCCGGAGATGCCCGTGCCGACGAAGTGGACGCCCCGCTCGCGCAGCTCCCGCTCCCGGCGCCGGGTGTCCGCGAAGTGCGCGTTGCCACCGTCGATGATCATGTCGCCGGGCTCCAGCAGCGGGGCGAACTCCTGGATCACCGCGTCGGTCGGTTCGCCCGCCTTGACCATGATGACCAGGCGGCGCGGGCGCTCCAGCGCCGCCACGAACTCCTCGGCGGTCTCGGCCGCGATGAAGTCGCCCTCCTGCCCGAACTCCTCCACCAGGGCTTTCGTCCGCGAGACCGTACGGTTGTGCACGGCGACCGTGTAGCCGTTGCGGGCGAAGTTCCGGGCGAGATTGCGGCCCATGACCGCGAGGCCCGTGACACCGATCTGCGCTGAAGTGCTCATACCGCCTGCTCCCTGGTTGCCTCGAGACTACGGCTCCGTCAGTACGGGTCCTTGCCCATCCTGACGTGCCGCTACGGCGAGCGCACATCCGACCCGCCACGCATGTGTACGCAGCGCGGCCGCCTTCTGCCTCAGCCGTCGGCCGCTCGGCTCAAGCAGGGGCCGTTTACGGCCACTTGACGGGAGCGAGAGGCCGGTTGCTGTCTTGTCATGGCCTGTTCGTGGCGCTTACTTTTGCCGCTCCTGACGCATGCCGAGGGGATTTCGGACATGGCCGTACGCGGCCGGCACCGCCGGTACCAGCCGAACAGGATCAACCGCGCCTCACTCACCGTCACGGCGAGCGGCGCCGGTCTCGCGATACCGCTGGTCGCCGCCGGCACCGCGAACGCCGCCGACGTGGCCACCTGGAACAAGGTCGCCGCCTGCGAGTCCAGCGGCAACTGGAGCATCAACACCGGCAACGGCTTCTACGGCGGACTGCAGTTCACCCAGTCCACCTGGGAGGCGTACGGCGGCTCCCGCTATGCGCCGCGCGCCGATCTGGCCGGCCGGGCCGAGCAGATCGCCGTCGCCGAGAAGGTCCTGGACGGGCAGGGACCGGGCGCCTGGCCCGTGTGCTCGGTGCGGGCCGGACTGACCCGGGGCGGGGGTGGCCCCGACGTGCACACCGACTCCGCGGCCACCCGTCCGACGCACACCGGCACCGCGAAATCCGGTACCCGGAAGCCCACTTCCGTCAAGGACGTGCAGCCGCAGACCACGCCGCAGTCCCGCGCCGGCCGGGCCGAGATGTACACCGTGGTGCACGGGGACACCCTCTCCGGCATCGCCGGTGAACACCATGTGCCGGGCGGCTGGCGCGCCCTGTACGCGGGCAACCGTGCCACGATCGGCGCCGATCCCGATCTGATCGTCCCGGGGCAGCGGCTCGGCATGAGCGGCACCCACACCCCGGCCGCGCCCCCCAAGTCCCCGAAGAAGAAGGCGCCTTCGGAGCACCACACACCGCACCACACACCGCACCACACCCCGGCCCCGACCCGGCACACGATCGTCGCCCCGGTGACCGCCTCCATCGGCACCGGCTACCACGTGGCGGGCTCGCACTGGTCGAAGGGCTACCACACCGGCGTCGACTTCCTCGTGCGGACCGGCACCTCCGTGCAGTCGGTGGCGGCCGGGCGGGTGGTGGCCGCGGGCTGGGGCGGATCGTACGGCTACCAGGTGGTGCTCCGGCACTCCGACGGCCGCTACACCCAGTACGCCCACCTGTCCGCCATCTCCGTGCGCAACGGCCAGAGCGTCACGGCGGGTCAGCGCATCGGCCGCTCCGGCTCCACCGGAAACGTCACGGGCCCGCATCTGCACTTCGAGGTGCGAACGGGGCCCGGCTTCGGCTCGGACATCGACCCGCTCGCCTATCTCCGGGCCGGCGGCGTCAGGATCTGACGCGGGTACGCTGCCGGTCGAGGACCGGCAGCGGCGCGAAAATGCTCGCGGACAGCAGCGCGTACGACGCGGGGAGCGCACGGTCGGCCGACCGTGCGCCGGTGTCGGTGTCGGTGTCGGCGTCCGCTCCGTTCCCGGCAGGGTCCGGCACGAGCACCCCGTGCGGGGCCGGCTCGTACGACCCGGCGCCGGTCCCGACGAACCCGGCCGGCTCCGCCTCGCCGGGTCCGACGAGCCCCAGCTCCGCCTCGCCGGGTCCGGCACCACGCTGGCGCGGCACAGCGAGGCGCGGCTCGGTGGCGGCACGCGCCGACGCGGCCGTGGTGGCCGTCGCATCGTGCGCCGAGGAACTGACGGCCGACGACAGGACCGCCGGCGCGGAAGCGGCCGAAGACGCCTCGCCGACCGCCGGAACTGCCCCGGCCGGAACTGCCCCGGCCGGAACAGCCCCGGCGGGAACTGCCCCGGCGGGAACTGCCCCGGCGAGAACAGCCCCGGCCGGAACAGCCCCGCCCGGAGCGGCGTGCTCCGCGGCGGCCTGCGCCGGAACGGTCGCCGACGCGACGCCGGGCGCCACCTCCGCCGAGACAGCCGCCGAGGCGGGGGTGGCAGCCGCCGAGGCCGGTGTGGCGGCGGCCGGTGCCGTCGTGCGCTCCAGCCGCTCCGTCGTCAGCATGATCAGTCCGCCCGCCGCCACGACGCCGCACCCGAGGGCGAGCACGGTTCCGGTGGTGCCGTAGCGGAACGTCTCGCCGAACATCAGGATGCCGACCGCGGCGGCCAGCATGGGATTGACCACCGTCGCCGTGGCGAGCGGGGCGGCGAGACCGCCGCCGCGGTAGGAGGCCTGCGACAGCAGGACGCCGGCGATCGTGAACAGGCCGATCACCGCGAGGGAGGGCAGCTCGCCCAGACCGAGACCGTGGGACCAGTCCACGGCCACCGTCTTGGTGAACACCGACGACATGCCGAACGCGATGCCGGAGGCGGTGGCCAGCAGCACGCTGCGCACCGCCGGATGCCGGTGCACGGCCAGCCCCGCGAGCATCAGCGCCACCACCGCCCCGCCGGTGACCAGTGCCACCGCCACCCGCTGCGCCGGGGCGAGGGAGTGCCCGGAGGAGGAGCCGACCAGGGACAGCAGACCGGCGAGGCCCGCCGTGGCCATGAGTGCGCCGCGCCAGGCGGTCGCGCCGGCCCGGCGGCCGACGCACAACGCCGCCATGGGCAGCGCGAAGACGATGGTCAGCGCGCCGAGCGGCTGGACCAGACTGAGCGGCCCGCAGGCCAGTGCCACGACGTGCAGCACGCCGCCGAGCCCGTTGAGCGACAGCGCGCCCCACCAGCCCGGCCGGCGCAGCGGCAGATACGCGCTGTCGGGGGAGGACACCGCGACCTGCTCCTGCGCGATCGCTCCGCCCGCGTAGGCGAGGGCGGAGACGACCGACAGGAGCACGGACAACGCCAGGGCGCTCATCGGTGTCTCCTCTGCGTGCGGCGGGCGTCCTGGGCCCGGCGCGGCGTACGGTCGGCTTCCATGGTCAACACTCTGCCCGTCGGAGGCCGTTCCGTCGTCGTACCTGAGCACGCAATGCGTCCTACTGCCGATGGAGTACACCGGCCGGCCGATCATCCCCTGGACGGGTGACTGCGGGTGGACACCCGCCGCATCGCCCGGGCCGCGCGCCTGGTACCAGTGCTGTCATGGATCTCGACCCCGGCCTCTCCGCACTGCGCCCACTCGGCGGCTTCTTCGTCCTGCGCACGGCGTCCGGCCCGGCCGCGGCCCCCGGCGGTGCCGGTCCGCGGCGGCTGCCTACGCTCGCGGAGGTGTACGACGGGGTGACATCCGATGGCCACCGGGACCCGGTGACGCTGCGGGTCGCCACCGTGGGGGACCGGCTGCGGACCGCCGAGGCGCGGGTCGCCGCCTCCGTCGCCCAGCAGGGGCTCGCCGCACGGCTGTGGTCGGCGGCCCTGGGCTGTGCCGCCCTGTACGGCCGGCTGCCCGACCTGGACCCGCGCCTGCTGCGCTGGGACGCCCTCGCCGCCGCCCCCGACGACCTGTGGCTCACGGAGCTGCGCCCGCTGCCCGGGGACGCGGCCACCCTCGCCGGCACCGTGCTGCACGGCCATCTGGAGCCCCTGGCGGCGACCCTGCGGGCCCGTTACGGTGTCGCGGCGGGCCTGCTGTGGGGCAACGCGGGTTCCGCGCTCGCCGCGACCGCCCGGGAACTGAGCCGCTGGGCCCGCGCCCACGGCCGTACCGACGTAGCCGCCCGCGCCCGCACGCTCACCGGTGAACTCTTCGCCCACCCGCTGCTGAGCGCCACCGGCGTGCGCACCGGCACGGATTTCCGCCGCCGCAGCTGCTGCCTGTACTACCGGGTGCCCGGCGGCGGGCTCTGCGGCGACTGCTGCCTCAGCCGCCCACCGCGCTCTTCCCCGGGCGCCGCATCTGGGTGACCATGAGGGGAACCTGCCGCCGAGACCAAGGGGTTGACGGGTGCGAGTGGGACTGCTGACCCGGGAGTACCCCCCGGACGTGTACGGCGGCGCGGGCGTCCATGTGGAGTTCCTCGCCCGCGAACTGACCTCCCTGGTGGACCTGGAGGTGCACTGCTGGGGCGAGGGGCGCGGGGTCGGCGTCGTGCGCCACCGCCCCTGGTCCGCACTGGACGGCTCCAACGACGCGCTGCGCACCTTCTCCGTGGACCTCGCCGTCGCCGCCGCCCTCGAAGGCCGTGAACTCGTCCACTCCCACACCTGGTACGCCAATCTCGCCGGCCACGTCGCCAAGCTGCTGTACGGCGTGCCGCACGTGGTGACCGCCCACTCGCTGGAGCCGCTGCGCCCCTGGAAGGCCGAGCAGCTCGGCGGCGGTTACGCCCTGTCGAGCTGGGCCGAGCGCACCGCGATCGAGGCCGCCGACGCGGTGATCGCCGTCTCGGGCGCCATGCGGGAGGACGTCCTCGCCTGCTACCCGGCGCTGGACCCGGCCCGCGTCCACGTCGTCCACAACGGCATCGACACCCGGCTCTACCGCCCCGTCCACGGCACCGACGCCCTCACCCGGCACGGCATCGACCCCACGCGTCCGTACGTCCTGTTCGTCGGCCGGATCACCCGGCAGAAGGGCGTGCCCCACCTGCTGCGCGCGGTACGGGACATCGATCCCGGCGCTCAGGTCGTGCTCTGCGCGGGCGCGCCCGACACCCCGGAGATCGACCGGGAGTTCCAGGAACTGTTCGAGGAGCTGCGCCGGGTCCGGGCGGGCGTGTTCTGGATCCCCCAGATGCTCCCGCGCCCCGAGGTGGTCCAACTCCTCACCCGGGCAGCCGTGTTCGTCTGCCCCTCGGTGTACGAGCCGCTCGGCATCGTCAACCTGGAGGCGATGGCCTGCGGAACGCCCGTGGTGGCCTCCCGGGTGGGCGGGATCCCCGAGGTCGTGGCGGACGGCCGTACGGGCCTCCTGGTCGATGCGGACGACGGTTTCGAGGCGGGTCTCGCCCGTGCCCTGGACACCGTCCTCGCCGACCCGGAGGCGGCCAGGCGGATGGGGGAGGCCGGACGGGCCCGCGCGGTGGGGGAGTTCGGCTGGGACGCGGTGGCCCGCCGTACGGCGGTGCTGTACCAGGAGATCCTCAAGCAGGCTTAGTCCGGCCCGCTCGGGGCATCCATGGGGGAACCAGGGTGAGGGGAGCGGCCATGCGTCGTGGAGGGCCTTCGGTGCTCGGGATCGTGCTGGCGGGCGGGGAGGGCAAGCGCCTGATGCCGCTCACCGCGGACCGCGCCAAACCCGCGGTCACCTTCGGCGGGACGTACCGGCTCGTCGACTTCGTCCTCTCCAATCTCGTCAACGCCGACGTGCTGCGCATCTGTGTGCTGACCCAGTACAAGTCGCACTCGCTGGACCGGCACATCACCACCACCTGGCGGATGTCCAGCCTGCTCGGCAACTACGTCACCCCGGTGCCCGCGCAACAGCGCCTCGGACCGCGCTGGTACCTGGGCAGCGCCGACGCGATCCTGCAGTCCCTGAACCTCGTGTACGACGAACAGCCCGAGTACGTGGCCGTGTTCGGCGCCGATCACGTCTACCGCATGGATCCCCGGCAGATGCTCGCGCAGCACATCGAGGGCGGTGCGGGGGTGACCGTGGCCGGCATCCGGGTGCCGCGCGCGGAGTCCTCGTCCTTCGGGGTGATCACGCCGGGTTCGGACGGCCGCACCGTCCAGCGCTTCCTGGAGAAACCCGCGCACCCGCCGGGTCTGCCGGACGACCCCGAGTGCGTGTTCGCCTCGATGGGCAACTACGTCTTCACCACGAAGGCCCTCGTCGAGGCGCTGCACCGGGACGCCGAGGACGGACAGTCCGCGCACGACATGGGCGGCTCGATCCTGCCCCAGCTGACCGCGCGCGGCGAGGCCCAGCTGTACGACTTCAGCGACAACCACGTGCCCGGTGAGACCAGCCGCGATCAGGGCTACTGGCGGGACGTGGGCACCCTGGACGCCTACTACGAGGCGCACATGGACCTGATCGCCGAGCGCCCGGCGTTCAACCTCTACAACCGGCAGTGGCCGATCTACACCCACTCGGGCCAGCTCTCCCCGGCCCGCTTCAACGCGGGCGGCATCGCGAGCGAGTCCATCGTCAGCGCGGGCTGCCTGATCCGCGGCCAGGTCAGCCGGTCGGTGCTCTCCCCGGGTGTCCGCGTCGACCCCGGCGCGGTCGTCCAGGGCTCGGTCCTGCACGACAACGTCCGCATCGGCCGCGGAGCGGTGGTCCGCGGCGCGGTCCTGGACAAGAACGTGGAGGTCCCGCCGGGCGCCACGATCGGCGTCAACCCGGAGCGGGACGCCGAGCTGTACACCGTCTCCAAGGGCGGCGTCATCGCGCTGGGGAAGGGCCGGCGGGTCTCCTGACGGGCCGTCCGTCAGTGGTCCGCGGCGCGACGCGTCACGCGCCGTGGGTGTCCTGACGGGCCGTCCGTCGGCGGTCCGCGGCGCGACGACTCAGGCGCCGTGGGTGTCCCGACGGGCCCGCGGCGGCGGTCCCGTGGCGCGACGCGTTACGCGCCGATGTCTCGGAATGCCCGGGTTCATGGCGTCCGGCCTTCAGGATGCAGGCAACGATGTCCAACCTGCGGAGGTCATCCGACATGAGAGGGACCCGGCGCACGCGGCTGTGTCTGGCCGGGGTGATGACAGCGTCGGCGCTGCTCACCGCCCCCGCCGTACGGGCCGCCGAGCGGGCCGACGGCCACCTCACCGGCCTGGTCGACCCGTTCATCGGGAGCCAGAACGAGGGCAACACCTTTCCCGGCGCGGCCGTGCCCTTCGGCATGGTGCAGCTTTCCCCGGACACCGGGCACAGCACCGGCTACGACTACACGCAGAACCGTATCCGCGGCTTCTCCCTGGTCCATCTCTCGGGCGTCGGCTGCCGCATCGGCGGCGACCTGCCGATGCTGCCCACCACCGGCGACGTCACCCAGACGGACTACGCCCAGTACGCGGCGGCCTTCTCGCACGACGACGAGGAGGCGAGCCCCGGCTACTACCGCGTCGGTCTCGCCTCCGGCGTCCGCGCCGAACTGACCGCGACCGCCCGCACCGGAGTGCAGCGCTACACCTTCCCGGCCACCGAGAAGGCCAACGTCCTGCTGAACGCGGCCCAGTCGCTGCACAAGGCGGTGAGCAGCACGGTGGAGATCCTCGACGACCGCACCGTGCGCACCGAGATCACCGGCCACGGCTTCTGCCGGGACACCGGCCCCTACACCGTCTACACGATCACGCGCTTCAGCCGGCCCTTCACCGCCCACGGCACCTGGGACGGCCGGACGGTCACCCCCGGCGCCCGCAGCGGGCCCGGCGGCGCCTACCTCCGCTTCGACACCACCACCGGGGACCGCACGGTCGAGGCGACCACCGCGCTGTCGTACGTGGACGCGCGCGGCGCCGCGACCAACCTGCGCGCCGAGGGCGGCCGGTCCTTCGACGCCGTACGCGACCGGGCCCGCGAGGAGTGGGAGCGCCGGCTCGCCGGGATCCGGGTGCGGGGCGGCACATCCGCGCTCCGCCGGACCTTCTACTCCTCGCTGTACCGGTCGTACCTCGCGCCCAACGTCGGCAGCGACGCCGACGGCCGCTACTTCGGCTGGGACCGCCGCACCCACCGCGCCCAGGGCTTCACCTACTACCAGAACTGGTCCCTGTGGGACACCTACCGCACCCAGGCCCAGCTGCTCGCCCTGCTCGCGCCGCGCGAGGCCCGGGACATGGCCCGGTCGGTGGTAGCCGTCGACGAGGACGGCGGGTGGCTGCCCAAGTGGGGCTACGGGCCGGTCGAGACGAACATCATGAGCGGCGACCCGGTCACCCCGTTCCTGACCACCGCTTATCGCATGGGGCTGCTGGCCGGCTTCGAGGAGCGGGCCTACCGGGCGCTGCGCAAGAACGCCGACGGCGTGCCGCCGGCCGCGTACCCGGGCGTCGGCCGGGAGGCCAACGCCGAGTACATCGCCGACGGGTTCGCGCCCTACGTGAAGGGCCGGCCGTACGCCAAGATGGGCGACACCGACTACCACTACGGCGCCTCCGTCACGCTGGAGTACGCGCTCGCCGACGCGATGCTCGCCCAGATGGCCCGCGGCCTCGGGCACCACGAGGACGCGGCCCGCTATGCCGCCCGCTCGCGTAACTACCGCAACGTGTTCGACCCCGCCACCGGCTTCTTCCGCGCCCGCGACGCCTCCGGCGCCTTCACCGGCTCGCCCGACCCGGCCCGCGGCACCGGCTTCCACGAGGGCACGGCCTGGCAGTACCAGTGGCTCGTCCCGCAGGACGTACCGGGCGTCGTCGGGCTGATCGGCGGCCGGCGCGCGGCCAACGAGCGGCTGGATACCTTCTTCGCCTACGACCGGCTGCTCGCCGACCCGGAGCGGACCGCCCGCGAGGTGTGGGTGCACGGCGACCCGTACGCCTACTACAACGCTGCCCGGTACAACCCGATGAACGAGCCGGACCTCATCGCGCCCTACACCTACCTCTCCACCGGCCAGCCCTGGAAGACCACGGACGTGGTGCACGCGGCCCTGACCCTGTTCACCGACGGGCCCACCGGCATGACCGGCAACGACGACCTGGGCACCATGTCCGCCTGGAACGTCCTGTCGTCGATCGGGCTCTTCCCCGTCCAGCCCGGGTACGACACCTGGGGCCTGACCACCCCGGTCTTCGACCGGGCCGACCTGACCCTGGACCGCCGCTACTGGCCGAGCGGCCGGCTGACGGTGACCGCGCCCGGCACCTCGGCCGCCGACCGCTACGTCCAGACCGTGCGCGCGGACGGGACACCGCATGGCCGGACCTATCTGACGACCGGTGCGCTGCGCTCGCTGCGTTCCCTCGCCTTCACGGTCGGCCCGCGCCCGTCGGAGTGGGGTACGTCACCCGAAGCGGCGCCGCCCGTTCTGAGATGACCTTAGCTGTCTGCTGCGTCCCGCCGCTTTCAGCGGCGGCGGGACTTAACCCGACATTAACTGTGCGTAGCCTGATCGTACTTGACCGTAATCGTCTGCCGGGGATTGACTGCTGATGCACCCGTCGCCGACGCGTGAGGCAAATCCTTGACTACCGACCTGCTCGCCCCCCTCGACCTGGCCTTCTGGAACATGGAGTCCGACCGGCACCCCATGCACCTCGGCGCGCTCGGTGTCTTCGCCGCGCACTCGCCCACCGCCGGGGCCCATGCCGCCGACCTGCTCGCCGCCCGCGCCGCCGCCGTACCCGGCCTGCGCATGCGCATCCGTGACCTCTGGCAGCCGCTCGCCTTCGGCGGCGCCGCCCGGGAGAGCGACCCGGACTTCGACCCCCTGAACCACGTCCGGCTGCACGCCCCGACCGACGACTTCCACGCCGTCGCCGGCCGGCTGATGGGGCGCCCGCTGGAGCGCGGCCGGCCGCCGTGGGAGGCGCACGTGCTGCCCGGCGAGGACGGGGTCTCCTTCGCGGTGCTCTTCAAGTTCCACCACGCCCTCGCCGACGGGCTGCGTGCGCTGAAGCTCGCCGCCGGGGTCCTGGACCCCATCGACCTGCCCGAGCGCGCTCCCCGCGCCATCGAGCCACCGCGCGGCCTGCTGTCCGACGTGCGCCGACTGCCCGCACTGGTCCCCGGGCTGGTCAGGGGCGCCCTGTCCGACGCGGGCCGGGCCCTGGACATCGGCGCCTCGCTGGCCCGCTCCACCCTCGGCATGCGCCCGTGCGCCGCGCTCACCTCGGCGCCCAGCGGCACCCGCCGCACCGCCGGGGTCGTCATCGACATCGACGACGTGCACCGGGTGCGCAAGAGCGCCGGCGGCACCGTGAACGACGTCCTCATCGCCGTCGTCGCCGGTGCCCTGCGCCGCTGGCTGGACGAGCGCGGCGACGGCAGCAAGGGCGTGGCGCCGCGCGCCCTGATCCCCGTCTCCCGGCGCCGTCCGGGCGCCGCCCAGTCGCAGGGCAACCGGCTCTCCGGCTATCTGATGCGGCTCCCGGTGCACGAGAGCGACCCGCTCGACCGTCTGCACGCCGTGCGCACCGCGATGGTCCGCAACAAGGACGCGGGCCCCAACCGGGGCGCCGGCGCGGTGGCGCTGCTCGCCGACCACGTCCCGGCCCTCGGCCACCGGCTCGGCGGACCGCTGGTCGGCCAGGCGGCCCGGCTGTGGTTCGACATCCTGGTCACCAGCGTGCCGCTGCCCGGCATCGGACTCCGGCTCGGCGGGCACGAGCTGACCGAGGTGTATCCGCTGGCCCCGCTCGCGCCCGGCCAGGCGCTGGCGGTCGCGATCTCGACCTATCGCGGGCGTGTGCACTACGGGCTCGTGGCCGACGCGCAGGCCGTGCCGGACCTGGACCGGCTCGCGTACGCGGTCTCGGCGGAGGTGGAGACGTTGCGGTCGGTGTGCGATCACTGAGGGGCCGCCGGGCACCTCGCGGGCGCGGGGCCCGGGGCAGCGGTTTGGTCCCCGGGCCCCGCGCTCCGTAAAATCCGCTTTTCGAAGGCGGGCGCGAGTCGGAGCGCTGCGCGGGTGATCAGGGAAGCGGCAGCGCGATGACGGTGACAGAGGACGGCTCGGCGTCCATGGACGAAATGGTCTACGGGCCGGGCATCGACCCCGAGCGGCTGGCCGTCTGCCTGAGCGTGCTGGAGGAACTGGACCGGATCGAGGTCGACCACCCCGACGCGATCGCGGTGCGCCGGGCCACCTCGCACATCTACCGCACGGTCAAGCAGCGCCGCCGCCAGGAGCGCCGGGCCGCCAAGACCGCGCACGACCGTTCCGTCACGGAGGCCACCGCGACCGGCTCCGCCGAGCGCATCGATGACGAGACCGAGGGCATCCTGCCCTCTTCCAAGGTCGACACGGGCCGGATCGCCGGCATACTCCAGCGCCCGCGCTCCTGCTACGTCTGCAAGCAGCGCTACGTCGAGGTCGACTACTTCTACCACCAGCTCTGCCAGAAGTGCGCCGCCGAGAACCGCGTCAAGCGCGACGCCCGAGCCGACCTCACCGGCAAGCGCGCCCTGCTCACCGGCGGCCGGGCCAAGATCGGCATGTACATCGCGCTGCGCCTGCTGCGCGACGGCGCCCACACGACCATCACGACGCGGTTCCCCAAGGACGCCATCCGCCGCTTCAAGGCGATGGAGGACTCGGCGGACTGGATGCACCGTCTGGAGGTCGTCGGCATCGACCTGCGCGACCCGGCCCAGGTCGTCGCGCTGGCCGACCAGGTCGTCGAGGCGGGCCCGCTGGACATCCTGATCAACAACGCCACGCAGACCGTACGCCGTCTGCCCTCCGCCTACGCCGCCCTCGTCGAGGGTGAGAGCGCCCCGCTGCCCGCCGGGGAGCTGCCCGCCCACCACGTCATCGGCGCCTTCAACTCAGGCGCGGTCGGTGATCTCGGCGGGCCGGCCGCGCTGCCCGTCGGAACCAGTGACCTCGACGCGCAGCAGGTCGCCGACCTCGCGCTGGTGGCGGGCAACGCCAGCGTCGCCCGGCACCTCGACGGCACCGCCATCGACGCGGGCGGCCTGCTGCCGGACGTCGTCGACACCAACACCTGGGTGCAGACCATCGAGCAGATCTCGCCGGTGGAGCTGCTGGAGACCCAGCTGTGCAACTACACGGCGCCGTTCATCCTGATCAGCAGGCTCCGCCCGGCCATGGCCGATGCCGCCCGGAAGGCGGCGAGCGGACGGGCGTACATCGTGAACGTCTCGGCCATGGAGGGCGTCTTCAGCCGCGGCTACAAGGGCGCGGGCCACCCGAACACCAATGCCGCCAAGGCCGCGATGAACATGGTGACCCGGACCAGCGGCGAGGAGATGTTCCAGGCCGACGGCATTCTCATGACCTCGGTCGACACCGGCTGGATCACCGACGAGCGGCCCCACTACGACAAGCTGCGCCTGGCGGAGGCCGGTTTCCACGCCCCTCTGGACCTGGTCGACGGCGCCGCCCGCGTCTACGACCCGATCGTGCGCGGCGAGGCGGGCGAGGACCTGTACGGCGTCTTCCTGAAGGACTACGCGCCCGGCAAGTGGTGACACCCCGGTACGGCGGCGGTCGGCCCTCAGTCGATCGCCCCGAGCCGCGCGTGGCGGGCCGCCACCAGCTCCAGCACCGTGCGCCAGTCCTCCAGCACGCCCGCGTCGAAGCCGGCCGCACGGCCCTCCTCGGCGGCCTGGCGCAGTAGCGGTGCGTCGTCGTCGGCGGGGTCCGGCTCGCCGCGCACCAGCCGGAACACCCGTTCCCCCAGCAGGGAGCGCACCGCCTCGGCCGCGGTCCGCGCCCGGGCCGCCTCGTCGCCCGTGCAGAGCACCGGCCCGATGCCCTGCACCAGGGCCGCCACCTGGAGTTCCTTGTCGGCGGGGCGGCTTCGGCGCAGCAGCGCCGCGGTCCGCAGCGCGTGCTGGTGCCGGCCGGTGCACAGCAGATCCATCAGCTCCTCGACGCTGCGCAGCTCCATGCGTCAGTCCTTCCGCGAGACAGCCGTTGCCGCGTCAGCAGACCATGGCGAGCTTGCCGCCCGGCCAACGGCACTTGAATGGCGCCGGGTCCGGCGGACGGCCGCCGATCGACTCGAAAGAATGTTCGCCCTGGTAGGCCGAGTGGGTGATTCTGCGCGTCCGTCACGTGAGCGCCTTGTTCCAAAAAGCCCCATATTGGGGGGTATTGAGGAGCTGCTGGAAACGCAGGGCTTACAGGTTGTTTGCATTCCCTATCGAGCGGATGCCCGCTCATTTGGTTAATCTGGAGCGGACGGACAACAGTACGGGGTCCCACCCACACCCACCGTCCGTCCTGGGGCGAGCCGGTTGACAACGGCCTGCTCTGACTGAGGTACCGGCGCCACCGCGTCCGAACTGGCTTTCCATCCAGACCCGAGCGGGCGTCCAGCGCCGAAGCGCAGACTGTTCGGTACGCCCCGAGGGTGACCCGACACATAAGGAGTGCGCGGTGACACCGGAGAAGACGAAGCGCGAACAACGTTCCGCGGAACACACGGAGCGCGTGGGCCGGCGGCCCGGAGAACTCGGCAGCCTCGACGTGTGGGCCCGGTCCGCCCCGATCCGCCTCGCCGGCTACGAGGACGACCTGGCCGAGCCGCATATCCTGCCGAGCGTGGACTGACCCCCCGGGCCGGACCCGATCACGATCGCCGCTCGCATGGGCGTGGCAGACTCACGCCCATGCTGATCAGAGAAGCCGCGGCCGAGGACTGGCCGCGGATCTGGCCTTTCTGGCACCGGATCGTCGCCGCCGCCGAGACGTACGCGTGGGACCCCGACACCACCGAGGACGCGGCCCGCGAACTGTGGCTGAACCCGGCCAAGCGGGTCTACGTCGCCGAGGACGAGAGCGGAAACGTGGTCGGCTCGGCCTACCTCACCCCCAACTACGGCGGGCCCGCCGCCGGCGTGGCCAACGCCGGCTTCATGGTGGACCCCGACCGCGCCGGACGCGGCATCGGCCGCGCCCTCGCCGAACACATCCTGGCCGAGGCCAGGGCGCACGGCTACCGCGCGATGGTCTTCAACGCCGTGGTGGAGACGAACCCCGCCGTCGGCCTCTGGACCTCCCTCGGCTTCACGGTCGTGGGCACGGTCCCGGAGGTGTTCGAGCACCCCCGGCACGGCAGGGTCGGGCTGCACATCATGTACCGGGCGCTGGACTGACCCCGCACCTCACCGCCAGGTGGCCGAGGGAGCCGTCCGCCGCCAGGGGATCGACTCCTCCAGCTCCGCCGCCAGGTCCAGCAGATCGGACTCCGTGCCCGGCCGGCCGACGAGCTGTACGGCGCAGGGGGCGCCCGAGGGCAGCGTGCCGGCCGGAACGGACATCGCCGGCCAGCCGGTCAGGTTCCACGGCGGAGTGAAGGGCGAATAGGCGGAATTGGCGAGGACGTTGCGCAGCCAGCCGCGTTCGTGCCATGGGCCGGCCTGTGGGGAGCGGCGGGCCAGGGCCGGGGTGAGCAGCACGTCGTACTCGGTGAAGAACGGCGTCAGCCGGGCGCGCAGCCGGTCCCGGGCGGCGCCGGTGCGGACCGTGCCCTCGAAGCGGCGGCCCAGCGCCGCGTGCACCCGGGTCCGGCGGGCCAGCCGCGCCCGGTCCAGGCCCTCGGCGTCCCTCGCCGTCCCGGCCGTCCAGTGCTGGAGCGCGGTCACGCCGAGGGAGAGCGGGTACGGGGGCTCCGCCCGCCGCACCTGGTGCCCGGACCGGGCCAGTGCCCCGGCCGCCTGCCGTACCGCGGTCGTATACGGCCTGCTCACGCTCACCCCGGCGAGCGGGCTGCGCAGAGCGACGGCGATCTTCCGGGGGCGGCGCTCTGCCCGGCGCACGAACTCCGCGTCGGCGAGGACCGCCAGCATCAGGCGCGCGTCCTCGACCGTCGTGGCCAGCGGCCCGTTCTCCGACATGCCGAACCAGTCGCCATTGCCGATCCCCGCCGGCACCACCGCGTGCCCCGGCTTCAGCGTGACCAGTCCGCAGTTCGCGGCCGGGATGCGCAGCGAGCCCATTCCGTCGTTGCCGAGCGCCAGCGGCACCAGCCCCGCGGCCACCGCCGCCGCGCTGCCACCGGAGGAGCCGCCGGCCGTGCGGGACGGGTCCCACGGATTGCGGGGGGTGCCGTACGGGCCCTCCGTGGTGGCGAAGACGCACAGCTCCGGCACGTTCGTCAGGCCCACGACCACCGCACCGGCCGCGCGCAGGCGGGCCACCGTCACATGGTCCTCGGCGGCCGGGGCGTCCGGGGTGGCGGCGGAGCCGTGGCGGCACGACTCGCCGCGTACCGCCAGGTTGTCCTTGACCGCCACCGGTACGCCCGCGAGCGGCAGTCCGGTCAGACCGGCACGGGAGCCCACCTCGTCGGCCTCGGCGAGCGCCGCCTCCGCCCGGACCTTCCTGAACGCCCCGATCCGGCCGTCGAACCGCTCGATCCGGGCGAGGTGCTCGGCCACCACCTCCCGGGGCGTGACCCGCTTCTCGCGGACGGCGGCGGCGATCTCGGCGGCACTCCGGCCGGCCCAGCTGCTCACGGGCGCTCCTCGGGTAGTCATCGGCTCCGCGCCCGCCGGCTCACCGGCTACTGGCCGGTATGAATCAGGCGCGCAGAGAGAACTGTGCACGGCCGGCCCGGGTACGTCGAGAGCCGTGCCCGCCCCGACGCGCCGGTCGTCCGCTCGACGCGTCGGCTTCCGGTCCCGGACCGTCGGCGCGGTGTGCGCGTCGCGTCGCGTTCCGCTTGCGGATCGTCGGGGCGGTGCGCTCGACGTGGGCCCGGGCCCGGCCGCCGTGTTCCGCGCCGCGCTGCCGTTGCCCGGTCCGCTTCCGGTGACAGGCTTCAGACGGACGGTCGGTCATCTCGCGCGGCGGCGGTGGCCGTGCTGCCCCGCACCGTCAGGCGCGGTGTCGGTACGCGTACCGCTCGGGCCGAGCCGCCGTCCAGCAGGGTCGTCAACTCCCGTGCCGCCGTACGGCCGAACTCCGCGCTGTCCCGGGACAGCGCGGACAGCCAGGGCTTGACCAGGCGGCACAGGGCCGAGTCCTCCCAGGAGACGACGGAGACGTCCTGCGGCACGCGGCGGCCCAGCTCTGCCGCCGCCGCGACCCCGGCCACCGCCATCACGTCGTTGTCGTAGATCAGCGCGGTCGGCGCAGCGGCGGCGCTCAGGACGCGGCGGGTGACCGCGGCACCCTCGGCGTCCGAGTAGTCGGTGGTCACCGAGCGGACCTCGGCCAGGCCCCGCCGCTCGGCCTCGGCCCTCAGGGCCCGGATACGGCGCTGGGTGTGCGCGAGGTCGGGCAGGCCGGCGATGTGGACGATCCGGCGGTGACCGCGAGCGGTCAGTTCGTCCACGACCGAGGCCATCGCGCCCGCGTCGTCCGCCCAGACGGTGGACAGCCCGGGGTGCCGCTCGTCCGGTGCCCCGCCGATCACCACGGCGGGCAGCCCGAGTTCGTCCAGCAGTGCCGGACGCGGGTCCTCCGCGCGCGGGTCGACGACCAGCACGCCGTCGACCCGGTGCTCGGCCCACCAGCGCCGGTACACCACGCACTCGTCGGCCACGTCCCGCGCCACCTGGAAGAGCAGGCCCAGGTGCCGCTCGGCGAGCACCTCCTGGATGCCGGAGACGAGCTGGAGGAAGAAGGAGTCCACGCCCAGTGTGTGCGCGGGGCGGGCCAGCACGAAGCCGACCGTGGCCGCACCCTCCCCGGACAGGGCGCGGGCCGCCGTGCTGGGCCGCCAGCCCAGCTGATCGGCGACCCGGCGCACCCGGGCACGGGTGGCCTCGGAGACTCCGGGGCGGTCGTTGAGCGCGAACGACACGGCGCTCTCGGAGACTCCGGCTCGCCGGGCGATGTCCTTCATCGTGGGCCGGCGCGCGGGGGACCGTCTGGTCGGCACGCTTCTCCCCCTTCCGGGAGGCTGCTCGCTAATGCGCTTGAGTGTCAAGACCCTAAAGCGCATTAGTGAAAGACGGCAACTCCCCTGCCATAACCCCCTCACCTGCACTGATGAAAATTCTGTTTCTTTAGCTCGGACGAACGCATTGACTTTCCCGGAAGGCCCCGGGCAAGGTCTCTGGCGCCACCGACGCCCGACACAGCAAGGGAGCCGTGTCCGTGCCCATGTCCCGCAGAGCCCTCGCCGCCGCCGCTGTCGCCCTCGTCCTGCCGCTGAGCGCCTGCGGCTCGGGCGGTGACGACGGCGGTACCACCGACGCCTCCGGAAAGATCGAGGGCGACATCACCTTCCAGACGTGGAACCTGCGCGCCAATTTCAAGCCGTACTTCGAGGGACTGATCACCGACTTCGAGACGAAATACCCCGGGACGCACGTGAAGTGGGTCGACCAGCCCGCCGAGGGCTACGCCGACAAGCTCGGCGCGGACGCCGCCGGCGGCACCCTGCCCGACGTCGTCAACGTCTCCCCGGACCTGGTCGCCCCGCTCGCCGAGGCCGGCCTCGCCCTCGATCTCGACAAGGCCGCCGCCACGTACAAGTCCGAGTACCTGCGGGGCGCCTGGGCCGGACACCAGGTGCCGGGCATGAGCGGCACCTACGCCTTTCCCTGGTATCTGAACACCGGCCCGCTCTTCTACAACAAGGCCCTGTTCGAGAAGGCCGGACTCGACCCCGACCAGCCGCCGAAGACGTACGACGAACTCTTCGCCGACGCCCTGCGGATGGCGCAGAAGAGCGACGGCAAGGTCGCCACCCTCGCCAACGTGCCCACCATCGAGGACTTCGGCCGCTACGGCGTCCCGCTCATGAACGAGCAGGGAACCGGCTTCACCTTCAACGACGCCAAGGGAGTCGAACTCCTCACCGAGTACAAGCGGTTGTACGACGCCAAGGCCCTCGATCCGCAGGCGCTGACCGCCACCGGGGAGTCAGCGGGGAAGAAGTTCCTCACCGGTGCCGTCGCCATGAACCCCGGGAGCGCCCTGGACCTGGGCAACTTCAAGAAGAACGCGCCGAGCCTGTACAAGAACATCGGCATCACCGACCAGATCACCAGCACCGGGCACGTCAACATGTACGTGATGGGCGTGATGGTCAACTCCCGTACGAAGCACACCCCGGCCGCCGTCGCCTTCGCCCACTTCGTCACCGACGCGCGGAACCAGATGTCCTTCGCCAAGAAGGTCGCCATCTTCCCGAGCACCGCCGGCTCCCTCGACGACCCGTACTTCACCAAGGAGGACGGCACCGACGAGACCCGGGTGCGGATCGCCGCGGCCAAGTCGCTGAAGAACGCCGTCAACTACACACCCGTGCTGTTCAGCGACCAGATGAAGACCGCGCTGCGCAACGAGGTCGCCAAGGCGCTCCAGGGCAAGGAGAGCCCCGAGGAAGCCCTCGACAACGCTGTCAAGGCCGCCGACCGGCTGCTCCAGCAGGGCTGACCCCCCATGGCCGCGCCCCTGCGCATCAAGCGCCAACTCCCTTCCAGCCCATGGCTGTTCGCCGCGCCCGGACTGCTGATCACCGCCGCCTTCGTGCTCTACCCCTTCGTCTCCACCGTGGTGAACTCCTTCACCGACCGCCGCACCCTCGTCCCCGGCCACTTCGTGGGACTCGCCAACTTCCGCGAGCTGCTCCACGACGACATGTTCTGGACCGGCCTGCGCAACAGCACCCTGTACATCCTGGGCGTCGTCCCGGCGCTGGTCGTGCTGCCGCTGCTGCTCGCCCTGCTGGTGCGCAAGAACATCCCCGGGATCACCTTCTTCCGCTCCGCCTTCTACACCCCGGTCGTCGCCTCGATCGTCGTCGTCGGACTGATCTGGGTGTGGCTGCTGGACGAGCGCGGCCTGGTCAACTCGCTGCTGGAGGCCGTGGGGATCGGCCGGATCGGATTCCTCAGCGACCAGTGGCTGCTCCTGCTGAGCGCCATGGCGGTCACGGTCTGGAAGGGCCTCGGCTACTACATGATCATCTACCTGGCCGCCCTCGCGAACGTCCCGCGCGAGCTGCACGAGGCCGCGGCCGTGGACGGCGCCGGACCGGTGCGCCGCTTCCTCTGCGTCACCGTGCCCGCCGTACGGTCCACGATGGTCCTGGTCACCGCGCTCTCCTCGGTCGCCGCCTTCAAGGTGTTCTCCGAGGTGTACCTGATGGCGGGCCCGGCCGGCGGCCCGGCCGGCGAGGACACCACCCTCGTCATGCTCGTTCAGCGCACCGGCACCGGCCTCACCGGCCGGGTCGGCTACGCCTCCGCCCTCTCCGTCGTCGTCTTCGTCGTCACCGTCGCCCTGATGCTGCTCGTCCTGCGCGCCGACCGGAAGGAGGAAGCGTGAGCCTCCTGGAGAAGGTACGGCCCCAGCGGCCGGACACCGTCGTCCCGGAGCCGCGCGTCACCGACGAGCACGGCCGCCGCATCCGGGCCGGCGAACTGGCCTGGCGCTACCTGCTGCTGCTCGCCGTCCTCGCCCTGACCGTCGGCCCGTTCCTGTGGCAGCTGTCCACCTCCCTCAAGGGACCCACCGAGGACATCTACGGTTCACCGCCCAGGTTCCTGCCCGGCCACCCCACCCTGCACAACTACACACGGGTCGCCGACACCATCCCGGTCTGGGACTACGCGCTGAACTCCCTGAAGGTCGCCACCGCCAACGTCGTGACGAACTGCGTCGGCTCGGCCCTCGCCGGATACGCCCTGGCCCGGCTGCGCTACCGCGGCCGGTACGTGACCACGCTCGTCTTCGTGCTCGCGATGCTCGTCCCCGTCGAGGGCATCGTCATCGCCCAGTTCACCACCATGCGCGAACTCGGCCTGAACAACACGCTGATCGGTGTGGTCCTGCCCGGCGCGGTCGGCGCGATGAACGTCCTGCTGATGCGCAACGCCTTCCGCAACCTGCCCTACGAGATCGAGGAGGCGGCCTACGTCGACGGCGCCGACGCCTGGCAGCGTTTCCTGCGCGTCGCGCTGCCCTCGGTCAAGGGCACCCTCGCCGTCGTGGCGATCTTCGCCTTCATGGGGGCCTGGGACGACTTCCTGTGGCCGCTGATCGTGCTCAGCGACCCGTCCAAGTTCACCCTGACCATCGGCCTCAACTATCTGCACGGCACCTTCGCCAACGACGAACGCCTCGTCGCCGCGGGCACCGTGATCGCCGTGGCCCCGCTCATCGCCCTCTTCGCCTGCCTCCAGCGGTACTTCTTCCGCGGGGTCGGCGAGGGCGCGGTCAAGGGCTGACCGACGTCAGACCTCCCGAGGACAGCAAGGACACCCATGCCTCCTGCCGTGCGCTTCGGCGTCAACTACACGCCCAGCGAAGGATGGTTCCACCACTGGCTCGACTTCGACCTCGACTCCGTTCGGGCCGATCTCGACGCGGTCGCCGCGCTCGGCCTGGACCACATCCGGGTCTTCCCGCTCTGGCCGTACTTCCAGCCCAACCGCGCCCTGATCCGGCCGCGCGCGGTCGACCAGCTCCTGGCCCTGGCCGACGCCGCCGCCGAACGCGGTCTGGACGTCAACGTGGACGGCTTGCAGGGCCACTTGAGCAGCTTCGACTTCCTGCCTGCCTGGACCCGCACCTGGCACCGCCGCAACCTGTTCACCGACCCGGACGTGACCGACGGCCAGGCCGCCTATCTGCGCACCCTCGCCGCCGCCCTCGCCGACCGCCCCAATTTCCTCGGCATGACCGTCGGCAACGAGGTCAACCAGTTCGCCGCGGGGCCGCATCCGGACCCCGACCGGATCACGGCCGAGGAGGCCGAGCGGTGGCTCACCCGGATGCTGGGCGCCTGCGCCGAGGGCGCCCCGGGCCGCCTCCATCTGCACGCCTCCTACGACGCCGCCTGGTTCCAGGACGACCAGCCCTTCACCGCGGGCCACTCGGCCCGCCTCGGTGCCGTCACCGCCGTGCACTCCTGGGTGTTCAACGGCACCGCCCAGCGCCACGGCCGTACCTCCGTGCCGGCCGAGCACCACGCCGCCTACCTGGTCGAGCTGAGCAAGGCATGGGCGGACGAGCCGCACCGGCCGGTGTGGCTCCAGGAAGTCGGCGCCCCCGCGCCCCTGGTACCCGCCGAGCACGCCGCCGCCTTCGCCGAGGCCACGATCGCGAACGTCCTGGACTGCCCCGACCTGTGGGGCGTCACCTGGTGGTGCTCCCACGACGTCGCGCGCACCCTCGCCGACTTCCCCGAACTCGAGTACTCCCTGGGCCTGTTGACCAACGAGCGGCGGCCGAAGGACATCGCCCGGGCGCTTTCCGACGCGGCGGCCCGGCCCCGCCGCACCCCACCGGTGCGCGGCACGGCCCTCGTCGTACCCGCCGACCCGGCACGCCGCTCCCGCTGCGCCCCCGGCGGCGATGTCTTCGGCGCCTTCTTCCGGCTCGTCACCGACGGCGCCCGCCCGACCACCGTGCTCGACACGCGCGCCGACGACAAGGACCACCTCGCCGCGCGCGGCATCACCGACGTCGTCACTCCCGACCAGGTACTCCCCACCCCCCAAGGAGGCACCCGCTCGTGAACCCCACCAGACGCACCGTGCTGATCGCCGCCACCGCCGGCGCCGGCGCCGCCCTGGCCCCCTCGCTGCCCGCGGCGGCGGCCCCGCGAGCAGCCGCCGCGACCCCGCCGTACGCCTCGTACTGGTACCCGGACTCGCTGCCCGCCGGCAGTCCCGGCCCCGGCATCACCTGGCGCAGCCTGACGAGCTGGCGCGCGGCCGACGACCCCGACCTCGCCTGCAACGCCGCCGCCGTACCGCTCGCCTCCCGCTTCACCCCGACACCGGCGAACACCACCGCCCGCTGTGGACAGGCCCGCGTCCAGGCGCTCGTCTCCTTCGGGCCGACGTCCGGCAACCCTTCCCAGGGCTCGGCCACCGCCGACTACTACGCCCTCTCCCACTGGGCCTACCTCGACGAGCTGGTGTTCTGGGGCGGCTCGGCCGGTGAGGGCCTGATCCTCGCGCCGAACGCCCCCGTGGTGGACGCGGCCCACCGGCACGGCGTCCCCGTCCTCGGGAACGTCTTCCTGCCCCCGGTGGCCTATGGCGGCCGGCTGGAGTGGACCCGGGACCTGGTGCGGAAGGACGCCACCGGGCACTACCCGCTCGCCGCGCAACTCGTCGCCGTGGCGGCGGCGTACGGCTTCGACGGCTGGTTCGTGAACGCCGAGACGGGCGGCGGGAACACCGCGCTCGGCACGGCCATGCTGGGCTTCGTGAAGGAGCTGAAGGCCCTCGCGGCGGCCAAGGGACAGCGGGTGACCTGGTACGACGCGATGACCGTGAACGGCACCGTCAGCTGGCAGGGCGCCCTGGACAGCCAGAACCAGGCGTTCTTCCAGGCCGCCGACGCCATGTTCGTGGACTTCCGGTGGAGCGCGGCCACGCTCGCCTCGTCCGGCACGAAGGCCCGGCAGCTGGGCCGCAGCCGCTACGAGCTGTGGGCCGGCGTGGACGTCGAGTCGAACGGGTCCGGTTCGTCCGTGGACTGGGACGCGATCGTGCCGGCCGGGAAGCCGCACGTCACCTCGATCGGCTTCTACCGGCCCGAGTGGACCCGCAACCACCTGCCCGCCGAGCAGCGTGCGCCCGAGGACTTCCACGCGGCGGACGACCGGTTCTGGACCGGGCGGTCGCTGGACCCGTCCCGGCCCGACGCGAGCGATCCGTGGCGTGCGCCCGCGGTGTCCGTGGCGGACCGGTCGACGGTGACCTCGGTGCCGTTCGCGAGCGTGTTCAACACCGGACACGGACTGCGGTGGTACGAGGAGGGGGCCGTCACCTCGGACGCGCCCTGGAACCACCTCGGGCTCCAGGACCGGCTGCCGTCGCGGCGGTGGGTGGTCCGGACGCCGGGGGAGCGGCCGGTGGTCTCGTTCGACTTCACCGACGCCTGGCGGGGCGGGAGCAGTGTGCTGGTGGCGGGTGAACTGGATCAACCGGCGGTGCTGGATCTGTACGCGACCCGGCTGCCGGTCGGTGTGAACACGGTTGTCGACCTGACCTACCGGAGCGAGTCCGGGGAGGTGGACGTCGAGCCGGCGGTGGCGACGGCCGAGCCGCATGAGGCGGGGGCGACACCGCCGTACAGGTTTTTCACGGTCGACGCAGGTGTACGTGTGAACTCGGTCAACGGCTGGCAGACCGTGACCGTCCCGCTCACAGGGCTGTCCGGCACCGTCCACGCCCTCGGCGTCCGGCTCACGGCCACCGAGGGCCCGGTGCGCTGGCGGCTGGGCGGCCTCGCCGTCCGTCCCGCCGGCCCCCCGCCGACTCCCGCCGCACCCTCCGGTGCCCGCGTCACCGCCGCCAACGGCGGCGACCTCCGCCTCGCCTGGGACGCCGCCCCCGACGCCGTCCGCCACCACACCCTCCACCGCCTCCTCCCCGACGGCACCCGTCGCTTCCTCGGCGCCACCGGCCAGCGCGCCTACCATCTCGCCGGCCTGCGCCCCGAACAAGGGGAGAGCGCGGCACGGTTCGAAGTGCGCACCGTGGGGGAGCTCTACAACGCCTCGACGCCCGTGACCGTCACCCACCCCTGGTAATCACCCGGACCCCGCAGGGAGCACCCCGCATGCATGACGACCGCACTCTGGTGGAAGCCCGCCTCGGGCGCGTCCTCGACGAACGTATCCGCCCTGCCGTGTATCCCGAGTCCGTACCGCTCCACGTCGCGGTGTGGCACGCGCCCGGGGAGCCCGTGCCGGTCGCCGAGGGACTCGCCGCCGAGCCCGAGCCGATCGAGGTGGGCGCCAGGTGGGGTGCTCCCTGGGGCACCAGCTGGTTCCGGGTGACCGGGACCGTGCCCGAGGCGTGGGCCGGGAAGACCGTCGAAGCCCTGCTGGACCTGGGCTTCGACGAGAACATGCCCGGCTTCCAGTGCGAGGGCCTGGTCTACCGGCCCGACGGCACGCCGGTGAAGGGCCTGAACCCGCGCAACCAGTGGGTGCGGATCGGCGCGCCCGTCGCGGGCGGCGAGGAGGTCCGCCTGCACATCGAGGCCGCCTCCAACCCCGTCATCCTGGACTACCACCCCTTCCGGCCCACCCGGCTCGGCGACAAGGACACCGCTGGGCGGGAGCCGCAGTACACGCTCGCCCGTATGGACCTCGCCGTCCTGGACGAGACCGTGTGGCACCTGGTGCTGGACCTGGAGGTGCTCGGCGAACTGATGGCCGAGCTGCCCGTCGACTCACCGCGCCGCTGGGACATCCTGCACGCGGTCGAGCGCGCCCTGGACGCCGTCGACCTGCAGAACGTGAACGGTACGGCGGACCGGGCCCGGGAGCGGCTCACCGGCGTGCTGGCGGCCCCCGCCGTGCCGTCCGCGCACCGGATCAGCGCCGTCGGACACGCGCACATCGACTCGGCGTGGCTGTGGCCGCTGCGCGAGACCGTGCGCAAGGTGGCCCGGACGACGTCCAACATGACCGCGCTCATCGAGGACGAGCCGGAGTTCGTGTTCGCCATGTCCCAGGCGCAGCAGTGGGCGTGGGTGAAGGAACACCGGCCCGAGGTGTGGGCGGGGGTGAAGAAGGCCGTGGCGCAAGGGCGGTTCGTGCCGGCCGGCGGGATGTGGGTGGAGTCGGACACCAACATGCCCGGCTCGGAGGCGATGGCCCGGCAGTTCGTGCACGGCAAGCGGTTCTTCCTCGACGAGTTCGGCATCGAGAACGAGGAGGCGTGGCTGCCGGACACCTTCGGCTTCGCCGCCGGCCTCCCGCAGATCATCAAGGCGGCCGGCTCCAAGTGGCTGCTGACACAGAAGATCTCCTGGTCCCGGACGAACAAGTTCCCGCACCACACCTTCCACTGGGAGGGCATCGACGGCACCCGGATCTTCACGCACTTCCCACCCGTCGACACCTACAACTGCTCGATGAAGGGCAGCGAGATCGCCCACGCGGTCCGCAACTTCCGGGACAAGGGCAGGGCCCGGCACTCACTCGCGCCCACCGGCTGGGGCGACGGAGGCGGCGGTACCACGCGTGAGATGGTCGCCAAGGCGGCCCGGCTGCGCGACCTGGAGGGCTCGGCCACCGTCGAATGGGAAACCCCGCGCGCGTTCTTCGAGAAGGCCGAGGCCGAGTACCCCGCGCCGCCGGTGTGGGTGGGCGAGCTGTACCTCGAACTGCACCGCGCCACCCTCACCAGCCAGGCGAAGACCAAGCAGGGCAACCGGCGCAGCGAACACCTGCTGCGCGAGGCCGAACTGTGGGCGGCCACCGCGGCCGTACGCGCCGGATTCCCCTACCCCTACGCGGAGTTGGACCGCATCTGGAAGACGGTCCTGCTGCACCAGTTCCACGACATCCTGCCGGGCTCGTCCATCGCCTGGGTGCACCGGGAGGCCCGGGCGACGTACGAGCGGCTGGCCGCCGAACTGACCACGATCATCGAGGACGCCCAGCGCGCGCTCGCCGGAGAGGGCACCACCCCGCTGCTCTTCAACGCCGCCCCGCACGCCCGCCACGGCGTCCCGGCGGGCGGTGCCGCCACCCCGGCCACGGCCGGCGGCACCGCGCTCGCGTCCCGCGAGGACGGCGGGTTCACGCTGGACAACGGCCTGCTGCGGATCACCGTCGACGCCCGTGGCCTGGTCGTCTCCGCCTACGACCCCGCCGCCGACCGCGAGACCGTCGCCCCCGGCGAGGCCGCGAACCTCCTCCAGCTCCACCCCGACTTCCCGAACATGTGGGACGCCTGGGACGTCGACTCCTTCTACCGCAACACCGTCACCGATCTCACCGACGCCGAGTCGGTGACGGCCGGTGAGGACGGTGCCTCGGTGCGGATCGTGCGCGCCTTCGGCGCCTCCCGGGTCACCCAGGTCCTGTCGCTGCCGCCGGGCGAGCGCCGTCTCGTCATCGACACCGATGTGGACTGGCACGAGACGGAGAAGTTCCTGAAACTGGCCTTCCCGCTCGACGTGCACGCCGAACGGTACGCCTCCGAGACCCAGTTCGGGCACGTCCACCGCCCCACCCACACCAACACCTCGTGGGAGGCCGCCAAGTTCGAGGCGTGCAACCACCGGTTCGTGCACCTGGAGGAGCCGGGCTGGGGCGTGGCCGTCGTCAACGACTCGACGTACGGTCACGACGTGACCCGCACGGTACGCGGTGCGGGCGAGCCCGGTACGACCACCACGGTGCGGGTGTCGTTGCTGCGCGCGCCGCGCTTCCCCGACCCGGAGACGGACCAGGGCGTCCACCGGTTCCGGCACGCCCTGGTGCCCGGCGCGTCGGTCGCCGACGCGGTCCGCGAGGGCTGGCGGATCAACCTGCCGGAACGGCCCACGACCGGGGCGCAGGAGGTCGCCCCGCTGGTCGCGGTGGACAACGACGCGGTGGTGGTGACGGCGGTGAAGCTCGCCGACGACGGCAGCGGGGACGTGGTGGTCCGCTTCCACGAGGCCCACGGCGGCCGGGCCCGGGCGACGCTGACGGCCGGCTTCCCGGTCGCCGGCGTCACGGCCACCGACCTGCTGGAGCGGCCGGCCGCCCACCGGGAGCCGCCCGCGCGCGACGCCGAGCGCGTCACCGTGCGCCTACGGCCGTTCGAGCTGATGACACTGCGGCTCCGCCGGCGCTGACCTCGCCTGTGCCGACACTGCGGCTCCGCCGGCGCTGACCCCGCCTGCCCCGCCCGGGCGCCCGGGCGGGGCAGGCGCGTTGCTCGCCGCATGGCCGCCTCCCCGGGTCGACGCGCGGACACCCTCGGCTTAGGCTGGTGGGGCGAAGGGGGCGGTCGTACGGCCGCCCGACCAGGCCGCTTTGCCGACGGTTGCTTCCCGTGCCGCCGCAGAAGCGGGTACGGCTCGGCCACCTCAAGGGCCGGCCGCACGGTCCGCTCGCGTGACGGGTGATGCCCGCCGGCAGTCTCTGCCACTCTCTCTCTGCGACCAGGGGGTCGCCATGAACAAGCCCACTTGGGTACGCCATCAGGCCGTGGCCGTCATAGCGGCGGGGCTGATGGCCGGAAGCACCATGTTCGCGACGAGTGCTTCCGCAGCTGTCTCCGACATCAGCGGCGGCGATCAACAAGCCATCGTCAGCGAGACCAACTCCGTGCGCCAGGACGCCGGTGCACCCCCGGTGACGTGGGACGACAGCATCGCCAAGGACGCACAGGCATGGGCTGACAACCCGCAGTCCACGGCGGGCGGGCTGCAACACTCCCCGTCGTTCAACGGTGCCGAGAACATGTCGAGCGCCGGGCCGACCGCGGCCACCGGGCAATGGGCCGCCGAGAAGAGCAAGTACGAGGCCGATCCCAACAAGGACTCCAACAGCCCTGGCTACCGGCAGTGGGGCCACTACTGGAACATGATCCAGAGTCGCTTCACCAAGATGGGCTGTGGCGCGCGATCCGGCGTGACGGTCTGTTGGTACAAGCCCTGACCCGTCCGGCCTCCGACGGCCCTGGGAACAGGGCCGTCGCCCCGGCTCCGGTCCTCGACGGCCCTTGAACAGGGCCGTCCTGCACTCCGGTTCTCGCGACCGCGGCCGGCCCATGGGCCGGCCGCTAGCCGCCGAGCTGTGCCCGCAGCCATTCCTCCACCTCGCCCACGTGCGCGGCTGCCGCCGCCCGGGCCGCTTCCGGGTCGCGGGCGGCGAGGGCGCGGTGGATGGCGGCGTGTTCGCGGCGGGTGCGGGCGAAGGCGCCCTCCTCCTGGTAGCCGCGCCAGACGCGGGCACGGAACGTGCGCGAGGACAGGCCGTCCAGGATGGCGGCCATGGTCTCGTTGCCGGCGGCGGACGCGATCTCGTGGTGGAAGGCGAGGTCGTGGGCGAGGATCTCCTCGGGGTCGTCGGTGGCGTTCATCGCCGCCAAGTGCTTCTCCACAGCGGCGAGTTGGTCGTCCGTGATGCGCGCGGCGGCCAGCGCGGTCGCCGTCGACTCCAGGATCCGGCGCACCTCCAGTAGTTCCACCAGCCGCGGCCCCCGGGACAGGTCGGCGACCACCCCGAAGGTCTCCAGCAGGTCGCCGGCCTCCAGCGCGGTGACGTAGATCCCTGAGCCGTGCCGGGCCTCCAGGGCGCCGAGAACCGTCAGCGCGCGTATCGCCTCCCGCATCGAGCTGCGCGAGATGCCGAGCTGGACGGCGAGTTCCCGTTCGGTGGGCAGCCGCTGGCCCGGCTCCAGCCGGCCCTCGGCGATCATGGCCTTGATCTGCTCGATGGCGCGCTGGGTCACCGTGCCCTTCTGTGGGGCTGCCTCGTCCACGCCACTCCTCCAGTCACCGGGTGCGTCGCAGTCTAGCCAGCCCAGTGGTCCGACCACTATGCGTCGGAACCCAGAAATATCGCGGCACGAGGGTGTCGTGGCGGCTCAGTGGTCTGATAAGTATGCGGCGACCGCTCGACCACCCTCGACGAGGAGCCGCGAGATGCCCGCCAGCGCAGTGAGGAAACGCAGCAGGTCCCGGATCACCGGCGCGGCGGCCCTGGCCGTCGGCGCCTCGCTCGTGCTCGCCGCCTGCGGCAGCACCAAGGACACGGCGGCCGCGGGCAGCGGTGGCACCGGCAAGGTCGGGGTGATCCTGCCGCTGCTCACCTCGCCGTTCTGGCAGTCGTACAACGACTACGTGCCCAGGACGGCCAAGTCGGAGGGCGTCGAGGCGCTGAAGACGGTCAACTCCAACAGCGACCCCTCGCAGCAGATCACCGACATCAACAACGAGCTGAACCAGGGCGTGAAGGGCCTCGTCGTCGCCCCGCTGGACAGCGCCGCCATCGAGGCGGGCCTGGACCAGGCCGAACGCAAGGGCGTCCCGGTCGTCGCCGTCGACGTCGCGCCCGAGAAGGGGAAGGTCGCGATGGTCGTACGGGCGGACAACGTCGCGTACGGCGAGAAGGCGTGCGACTACCTCGGGCAGCACGTCACCGGCGGCAAGGTCGTGCAGATCATGGGCGACCTCGCCTCGGTCAACGGCCGCGACCGGTCCGGGGCCTTCCGGTCCTGCGTCAAGAAGAAGTATCCGGGACTGAAGGTCCTGGAGATCCCCGCCAAATGGGAGTCGGACACCGCGGCCTCCCGGCTCGACACGCTCCTCAACGCCAACCCCGACATCAAGGGCATCTACCTACAGGCCGGCGGCGTCTACCTCGCCCCCACCCTGCAGACCCTCAAGTCGAAGAACATGCTCGAGACGGCGGGACGGAAAGGCCACATCGTCATCGTCTCCAACGACGGCATCCCGCAGGAGCTCGACGCCATCCGCACGGGCCGGATCGACGCCACCGTCTCCCAGCCCGCGGACGCCTACGCCAAGTACGGCATGTACTACATCAAGGCGGCGATGGAAGGAAAGACGTTCAAGCCCGGCCCCACCGACCACGACTCCACCATCGTCGAGCTGCCCGGCAAAATTCTCGAGGACCAACTCCCCGCGCCCCTCGTCACCAAGGACAACGTCGACGACCCGAAGCTGTGGGGCAACACGGTCGAATGAGGACACCACTCGTGGAAGCACAGGGGATCGTCAAACGGTACGGCCCCACGGTCGCCCTCGCCGACGGACAGCTCACCGTGCTGCCCGGCGAGTCCCACGCCCTCGTCGGCCGCAACGGCGCAGGCAAGTCCACCCTGGTCAACATCCTCACCGGCCTGCAGGCCCCGGACGCGGGCACCGTCCGCTTCGACGGCGAGCCCGCGCCCCCGCTCGCCGACCGGGACGCCTGGCGTCGCAGGGTCGCCTGCGTCTACCAGAAACCGGCCCTCGTCCCGGAACTGACCGTCGCCGAGAACCTCTTCATGGCGCAGATCCACGCCGCCGAGCCGGCCAGGCCGGGACGCGGGGGCGGCCGGGGGCCCGGGGGACACCCCACGCCAGAACGCGACCCCGAACGCCGGCCGGTGCACCGCGGGTTCATCTCCTGGGGCCGGCTGCGCAGCCGGGCCGCCGGACTCCTCGACGCCTGGGACATCCGCGTCGACCCCGACGCCCGGACCGCCGACCTCACCGTCGAGGACCGGCAGATGGTGGAGATCGCCCGGTCGCTCAGCTTCGGCGCCCGGTTCATCGTCCTGGACGAGCCGACCGCCCAGCTCGACAACCGCGAGATCGAGCGGCTGTTCAGCCGGATGCGGGCGCTCCAGGACTCCGGTGTGACCTTCCTGTTCATCTCGCACCATCTTCAGGAGGTCTACGAGGTCTGCCAGACCGTCACCGTGCTGCGCGACGCCCGCTGGATCACCACGGCCGCCGTCGCGGAGCTGCCCAGGGCGGCCCTGGTGGAGGCCATGGCGGGCGAGTCGGTCACCGAGCACGCGCACACCCGCGCCACGGTGGCCGCCGAGTCGCCCGTCGTCCTCGACGTCCGCGGGCTCACCTCGTCCGCGTACCAGGACATCGGCCTCACCGTCCGCCGCGGTGAGGTCGTCGGCCTCGCCGGGATCAGTGGCAGCGGCAAGGTCGAGCTCGCCGAGACCTTCGCCGGCCTGCACACCCCCACCGGCGGATCGGCCCGGCTCGAAGGGCGGCGGCTGCCGTTCGGCGACGTGCGGGCCGCGCTGGACGCCGGCGTCGGCTGCGTACCCCGCGACCGCCACGAACAGGGCCTGATCCCCGCCATGACCGTCGGCGACAACGTCACCCTGGGCGTCCTGGACCGGCTCGGCCGCTTCGGCTTCGTCGGCACCGACCGCGGACGCGGCCTCGCCGCCGAACTGATCGACCGCCTCGACATCCACACCGAGGGCCCCGGACAGCCCGTCTGCGACCTGTCCGGCGGCAACGCGCAGAAGGTCGTCATGGCCCGTGCCCTCGCCCGCGACCCCCGCCTGCTCGTCCTGATCAACCCCACCGCGGGCGTCGACGTGAAGTCCAAGGAGTCCCTGCTGGCCCGCATGGACAGCGCGGGGCAGGACGGCACCGCCGTGCTCGTCGTCTCCGACGAACTCGACGATCTGCGCCGCTGCGACCGCGTCCTCGTCCTCTTCCGCGGCCGGATCGTCGCCGAGCATCCGGCGGGCTGGCGCGACCACGAGCTGATCGCCTCCATCGAAGGAGTGGACCATGGCCACAGCATCTCCCCGGGGGGCGGCCCCCGGACCCCCGGCCGGACCGCGGGGAGCCCGGGTGAGTGAGGCGAAGACCGCCGCGAACCCGGGCGCCAGGCCCGCCCGGGACGCCCGGGGCGCCCATGGATCCAGGGCCCTCCTGCTCCGCAGGGCCCGTGAACTCGCGCTGCTGCCGGCCTTGCTGTTGCTCATGGTGCTGGGTGCGATGGTCAACGACTCGTTCCTCACCGAGCGGAACCTCATCTCGATCCTGGGCGCCTCCGCCGCTCTGGCCATGGTCGTGCTCGCCGAGTCGCTGGTGCTCCTCACCGGCAAGTTCGACCTGTCCCTGGAGTCGGTCGTCGGTATCGCGCCCGCCGTGGGAGCACTCCTCGTGCTGCCCTCGGCGCAGTCCGGCTGGGGCACCGAGCTCCCGGCGCCGGTCGCCCTGTTCACGATCCTCGTCGCCGGCGCGGCCGTCGGCGCCCTCAACGGCGTCCTGGTCGTGAAGTTCAAGCTCAACGCGTTCATCGTGACGCTGGCCATGCTGATCGTGCTGCGCGGGCTGCTGGTCGGCGCGACCAAGGGCAGGACCCTGTTCGGCATGCCGGACAGCTTCTCCGCGCTTGCCACCACCACCTTCCTGGCCGTCCCGATGTCGGTGTGGCTCGCCGCCGTCGCCTTCGCCGTCGCCGGGGGCATGCTCAAGTACCACCGCGTCGGCCGTGCCCTGTACGCCATCGGCGGCAACGCGGACGCCGCCCGCGCCGCGGGCATCCGGGTGGAGCGCGTGATGCTCGGAGTGTTCGTGGCGGCCGGTGTCCTCGCCTCTCTGGGCGGACTCCTGCAGACGGGGTACGTGGGCGCGATCAGCGCCAACCAGGGCCAGAACATGATCTTCACCGTGTTCGCCGCGGCGGTGATCGGCGGCATCAGCCTGGACGGCGGCAAGGGCACCATGTCCGGCGCCCTGACCGGCGTCCTCCTCCTGGGTGTCGTACAGAACCTGCTCACCCTCGCCCAGGTGCCGTCGTTCTGGATCCAGGCCATCTACGGCGGCATCATCCTCGTCGCCCTCATGATCGCCCGGGTCACGACGGGCCGTGCCCAGGACTGACGCGGGCCACCGACCGCCCCACGACGGAAAGGACTTCCGTGTCCCAGGCTCCCGCCCGCATCACCGCTCTCGACACCCACGACATCCGCTTCCCCACCTCGCGCGAGCTGGACGGCTCCGACGCGATGAACCCGGACCCCGACTACTCGGCGGCCTATGCCGTCCTGCGCAGCGACGCCGCCGACGGGCTGGAGGGACACGGGTTCACCTTCACCATCGGACGGGGCAACGACGTCCAGGTCGCCGCGATCGAGGCCCTGCGCGGCCATGTGCTGGGCCGTGACGTCAAGGAGCTCTGCGCCGACCCCGGCTCGCTCTTCCGGGACCTGATCGCCGACAGCCAGCTGCGCTGGCTCGGCCCGGAGAAGGGCGTGATGCACATGGCGATCGGGGCCGTCGTCAACGCCGTCTGGGACCTCGCCGCCCGGCGGGCCGGCAAACCGCTGTGGCAGCTGCTCGCCGACGCCGAACCCGAGTGGCTGGTCCGGCAGATCGACTTCCGTTACCTCACCGACGCGCTCACCCCCGAGGAGGCCCTCGGCCTGCTGAGACGGGGGAGGGACGGCACCGGGGAACGCCGGGCCCGGCTGCTGGAGCACGGCTTCCCCGCCTACACCACCTCCCCGGGCTGGCTCGGCTACGACGACGACAAGCTCGGCCGGCTCGCCGCCCAGGCCGTCGCCGACGGCTTCCGGCAGATCAAACTGAAGGTCGGCGCCGACCTCGCCGACGACGTCCGCCGCTGCCGGGTGGCCCGCGCGGTCGTCGGACCGGACGTGCGCCTGGCGATCGACGCCAACCAGCGCTGGAGCGTGGACGAGGCGATCCGCTGGACGCGGGCCCTGGCCGAGTTCGGCCCGTACTGGATCGAGGAGCCCACCAGCCCCGACGACGTCCTCGGCCACGCCGCGATCCGGCGCGCGGTCCGCCCCGTGAAGGTCGCCGCCGGCGAACACGTGCACAACCGCGTCATGTTCAAGCAGATGCTCCAGGCCGGAGCCCTCGACATCGTGCAGATCGACGCCGCCCGCGTCGGCGGGGTCAACGAGAACCTGGCCATCCTGCTGCTCGCCGCCAAGTTCGGCGTCCCCGTCTGCCCGCACGCGGGCGGCGTCGGCCTGTGCGAACTCGTCCAGCACCTGTCGATGTTCGACTACCTGGCCGTCTCCGGCAGCACCGAGGACCGGGTCATCGAGTACGTCGACCACCTCCACGAGCACTTCGTCACCCCGGTCGTCATCCGCGACGGCCACTACACGGCACCCACCACGCCCGGTTTCTCCGCGGCGATGCGCCCGGAGTCCATCGCGCGGTACACCTTCCCCGGCGGCACCTACTGGGCCGCCCACCCCGACCCCCGGAAGGGACAGCCGGCATGAGCGACTTCACGGGCCTGAGGGCCCTGGTCACCGGCGGCGCCTCCGGCATCGGCCGGGCCACCGCCGACCTCCTCGCCGCCCGCGGCGCCCGGGTCGCCGTACTCGACCTGGACCCGTCCACCGTGCGGCAACCGCTCCTCGCACTGCGCGCCGACGTGACCGACGACGCCTCGGTGCGCACGGCCGTACACGAGGCCGCCGAGGCACTCGGCGGGCTGGACATCCTGGTGAACAACGCGGGAATCGGCGCCCAGGGCACCGTCGAGGACAACCTCGACGCCGAATGGCGGCACGTCTTCGACGTCAACGTCCTCGGTATGGTCCGCACGGCCCGCGCCGCCCTGCCGCACCTGCGTCGCTCGGACCACGCGGCGATCGTCAACACCTGCTCCATCGCGGCCACCGCGGGCCTGCCACGGCGCGCCCTGTACAGCGCCACCAAAGGCGCCGTGTACTCCCTGACCCTCGCCATGGCCGCCGACCACGTCCGCGAGGGCATCCGCGTCAACTGCGTCAACCCCGGCACGGCGGACACCCCGTGGATCGGCCGACTGCTGGACGCGGCCCCGGACCCGGCCGCCGAGCGCGCCGCCCTGGAGGCCCGCCAGCCCACCGGACGGCTCGTCTCCGCCGCCGAGGTCGCGGGCGCCATCGCCTACCTGGCAAGCCCCCTCTGCGGCGCCACCACCGGCACCGCGCTCGCCGTCGACGGCGGTATGCAGGGCCTGCGGCTGCGCCCGGCGGCGGACCGGTGACCCCGCTGGGCCGCGGCGGCGGCGAGGTGACCCCGCTGGGCCGCAGCGGCGTCGTGGTGACCCCGCTCGGCTTCGGCGCCGCAGCACTCGGCAACCTGTACGCGCCGGTGAGCGACGAGCAGGCGCACGCCGCGGTCCGGGCCGCCTGGAGCAGCGGCATCCGCTACTTCGACACCGCGCCGCACTACGGTCTCGGTCTGTCCGAACGGCGTCTGGGCGCGGCCCTGCGCGCGTACGACCGCTCCCAGTACACGGTCTCCACCAAGGCCGGCCGCCGCCTGGTCCCGGCCGACGGCACCGGCGACGACCTCGCCGACGGGTTCGCCGTACCCGCCACCCACCGCCGCGTGTGGGACTTCACGGCCGACGGCATCCGCCGCACCCTGGAGGCGAGCCTGGACCGCCTCGGCCTCGACCGTGTCGACGTCGTCTACCTCCACGACCCCGACGACCACGCCGAGCAGGCATTCCGCGAGGGCTACCCGGCGCTGGAGAGGCTCCGCTCGGAGGGCGTGGTGGGCGCGATAGGGGCCGGCATGAACCAGGCCGCGATGCTCACCCGGTTCGTCCGCGAGACGGACGTCGACGTGGTGCTCTGCGCGGGCCGGTACACCCTGCTCGACCGGAGCGCGGCGACCGAGCTGCTGCCCGAGGCCCGGAAGCGGGGCGTGTCGGTCGTCGTCGGCGGTGCCTTCAACTCCGGCCTGCTGGCCGACCCGACGCCGGGTGCGACGTACAACTACACTCCGGCGCCCCGCCGGTTGGTGGACCGGGCACTGCGCATCAAGGAGGTCGCCGAGCGCCACGGCACGACCCTGCGCGCGGCGGCTCTGGCCTTCGCCTCCGCCCACCCGGCCGTGGCGAGCGTCCTGGCCGGCGCCCGCTCCGCGGCCGAGGTCCTGGACTGCGCCGAGCAGTTCGCCAAGCACGTGCCGGATGCCTGCTGGCACGAGCTGCGCGACACCGGCCTGCTGCCCCCGTGGGAGCTGCCGTGACCGTCGACGCCCACCACCACGTCTGGGACCTGACCGTCCGCGACCAGGACTGGCTCCGGGGGAACGAACTCCGGCCGCTGCGGCGCAACTTCACCCTCGCCGACCTGGAACCCCAGGCCCGGGCCGCCGGAGTCGACCGCACCGTCCTCGTCCAGACCGTCACGGTGCCGGAGGAGACCCCGGAACTCCTCGCCCTGGCCGCCGCTCACGAACTGATCGCCGGCGTGGTCGGCTGGACCGACCTCACCCGCCCCGACATCGCCGGCGAACTGGCCCGGCTGCGCGCACTCCCCGGCGGCTTGCGCCTGAAGGGCATCCGCCACCAGGTGCAGAGCGAACCCGACCCCGGATGGCTGCTGCGGCCCGACGTCCGGCGCGGCCTGGCCGCGGTGGCCGCCGCCGGCCTGGCCTACGACCTCGTCGTCCTGCCCCACCAGCTTCCGGCCTGCGCCGAGGCGGCCCGGGCCCTGCCGCAGCTCACTTTCGTCCTCGACCATCTGGGCAAGCCGCCCGTCGCCTCAGGGGACCGCGAACCATGGGCCGCCGACCTGCGTGCCCTGGCCGCCCTGCCCAACACCGTCGCCAAACTCTCCGGCCTGGTCACCGAGGCCGCCCCGGCCACCCGGACCCCCGCCGGCCTGCGCCCGTACGTCGACACGGCCCTGGACGCCTTCGGCCCCGGCCGGCTGATGGCCGGATCCGACTGGCCGGTGTGCACCCTGGCCATGACGTACGCCGAAGTCCACGCCCTTCACGAAGAGTTGACCGCGGGACTCGGCGAGGCGGAGCGCACCGCGCTGTCCGCAGCCACCGCCGAGCGCGTCTACGACCTGTGAACCGACGCCGCCAGCCGCGTCGGCGGCAGATACTCCCGCACGTACGTCCGCTCCCAGCACGCCCCCGTCTCCCGCAACTCCCGCCAGCTGGTGTACCGGTACCGGAACAGCCGGGCCCGCACATAGCGGGGCGGGGTGCCCGGCGGGAACGGGGAGCGGCGGAGCAGCCTGAGGGTGTCCCGGTCGTTCTCCAGCAGACGTTCCACCAGACCGCCGAACCACTCCCCGGCGTAACCGGGTGACAGCGCCGCGAACCACATCAGCCAGTCGAGGCGCAGATGGTAGGGCGCGAACTGGCGCGGCCAGCGCCGGGGGTCCCCGGGCTTGCCCCTGAACGCGTACTCCCGCCAGTCCGAGTCCTCCCGCGGGGTGTCGTCCAGCGTGCCCTCGACCACCACCTCGTAGCGCACCCGGCTGACGCTGCCGAACGCGCCGTAGGTGTTCACCAGGTGCAGCGGGTCGAAGGAGCGGTTCATCACCTGGCGGCGGGAGACCATGTTCACCACCGGGCGGTAACTCAGGAAGACCAGCAGCGCGGCGACCGCGAGCACCAGCACCTCGTACCACAGCGGTGCCGGTGGCACCGGCGGCGCCGTCGTGGGCAGCCGGAGCGCGGACAGGGCCAGCACGATGGTGATCCAGTTCAGCCAGGAGAAGTTGCCGGAGAGCACCAGCCACAGCTGGGTGACGATCATCAGGGCCGCGGCGGCCGAGGCGATCGGCTGCGGGGCGAACAGCAGGACCGGTACGACCAGCTGGGTGACGTGGTTGGCGGCAACCTCCACCCGGTGCAGCGGCTTCGGCAGATGGTGGAAGAACCAGCTCAGCGGGCCCGGCATCGGCTGGGTCTCGTGGTGGTAGTCCAGACAGGTCAGCTTCCGCCAGCAGGTGTCGCCCCGCAGTTTGATCAGCCCGGCGCCGAACTCCACCCGGAACAGGATCCAGCGCAGCAGGAACAGGACGACGACCGGCGGCGCCACCTCGTCGTTGCCGAGGAACGCGGCGAGAAAACCGGTCTCCAGCAGCAGTGACTCCCAGCCGAACGCGTACCACGTCTGGCCCACGTTGACGATCGACAGGTACAGCGCCCACGGCACCAGCCACAGCAGGATCGCCGCCCACAGCGGCAGCGCGGAGTCCGCCCCGGCCAGCAGGGCCGCCGACACCGCGCAGCCCGCCCCGGCGCAGGCGGCGAAGAACCGGTCGGAGTAGTGCAGTTGGAACAGGCTCGGGGCGCGCCGGAAGGGCACCCGGGCCGTGAAGCGGGGGATCGGCAGCATGCCGCGTTCACCCAGCAGGGCCCGGAACTGCAGGGCCGCCGTCAGGAAGGCGACCAGGTACACGGCGGCCAGGGCCCGCTGGAAGACCAGCCGGCTCAGCCAGTCGCCGGGTGCGGTGAACCAGTCCACGGTTGTGCACGCCCTCCTGTGCGGCTGCACCGGCGCCGTGCCCGGGTGCACCGGCGCCGCGCGCTCTTCCGTACCGGCGCAGCTCCCGGCACGGCGTTCCCCGAGTTGCCAGCCAATCCCGTGCGATGCCAACAATAGGGCGTAATCACCCGAAGTGATGTGGAGTGTGCGGTGCGGATACCCACCGGAACCATCGTCACGGTCTGCGTCATGTCGGCGGTGCTCCTCGCCGCCGGCTGCGCCGGCTCCGGCGTCAAACAGGCCCGGACGGGCGAGTTGGTCTTCCTGCAGGCCGCCACCGACCGGGGCCCCGAGCCCTTCACCGCCTCCATGGCCACCGACGTCCCCGGCCCGGCGTCGCCCCGCGGCACCGTCCCGGTCTCGGCCGCCGAACTCGCGGCGCCCCTGCGCGCGACACGCACCCTGTCCGGCGCGACTCCCGGCCTGTACCACGGGACCCCGCACGTCGCCGGTTGTGACGTCGAGCGGCACATCGGCTATCTCGCGGCGGACCCGGCCAAGGCCGACGCCTTCGCCCGGGTGGCCGGTGTCACTCGGCCGGCGCTCCCGGACTATCTGCGCGGTCTGACCCCGGTCGTACTCGGCACCGACACACGCGTCACCAATCACTCCTACCGCAACCGCCGGGCGGACGGTTACCAGGCCGTGCTCCAGGCCGGCACCGCCGTCCTCGTCGACGACCGGGGCGTGCCCCGGGTGCGCTGCGCCTGCGGCAACCCGCTCGGACCGCCCGCGCCGACGCGCGGCGGGGCCGGTGCCCGCGGTACCCCCTGGGCCGGCTACCGGCCGAACAAGGTGATCGTGGTGGCCCCGGCGCCCCGCGCCGTCGCCAGCCTCACGATCGTCGACACCGAGACCCGTACCTGGACCGAGCGCCGGGTCGGCCAGGACGTCCGCCAGGACCACGTGGTGTCCCCGCCCGCGCGGGCCGGCGCCGACCCGTCCCAGCCCGCCCCGGCGGACACCGGGCCGCAGGGCAGCGGGCAGCCCGGCGCGCACGAAAGCGGCCCGGCCGCCGCCCCGGCGCGGACCGGCACGCCGTCCTCCCCGGCCGGGCCCACGGCGCCGGACGTCCGCACCGATCCCGGCCGCACCGATCCCGGCCGCACCGATCCCCCCGCGGGCGTCACCGGCCCAGCGGACCGGGACCCTCTGACGCCCGCGGAGGAATCACCGCCCCCCGTCCCCTCCCCGGGCCTCAGCGGCCTCTCCCCGGGCCTCTCCGTCCCCTCCCCGGGCCTGTCCGCCCCCTCGCCGGGCCTCTCCGCCCCCTCGCCGGGCCTCTCCGCCCCCTCACCGGAGCCCTCCGACCGGCCTCTGGCCACGCCCGGCGCGACCGGGCCGCCCACCTTGCCCGGCACCCTGGCCCGCCCCGACGCCGAGCCGGGCGGCTGAGCGCGGGACCGGCGTCACGCGGGACGCCGGGCGGGCCCGCGCCGGTGCCCGCCGATCAGGTCGAAGAATCGTCCGGATACTGGCAAGGTGGGCCCATGGCCGATCGGGGAGCGAGCGCCCTGTCACTCCCGGAGGACTGGCCCGCACACCCGGACCCGATCCTCGCGCTAAACCACATGGGCAGCTTCGACTGGGACCTGGACGCCGGTCTGATGGACATGGACGCCCAGGCATTCGAGGTGTTCGACCTGCTGCCCGAGGAGTACGACGGGCGCCCCGAGTCCCTGACCGTGCGTGTGCCGCCGCCGGAGGCCGCCCGGCTCGACGCGGCGATCGCCTTGGCGATCAAGGACGGCAGCGAGAACTACGGCGCCTACTTCCGCATCCGCTGTCGCGACGGCACCCTGCGCTGGACGCACACCCAGGGCTACATCCGGCGTGACGAGTCCGGCCGCCCGCGCCGGGTCGTCGGCATCGTCCGTGACGCCACCCAGGAGCTGGCCGACAGCGCCGCGCGCAGCCTGAGGGCCGCCCAGGACGAGGCGTTCCGCCAGCAGACCAGCGTCGTCCAGGTCATCTCCGCCGCCCTGGCGCACGCCCGCAGCATCCAGGACGTCATCGACGTCCTCAAGGACACCCACGGGGTGCGCCATCTGGGTGCGGCCAGCCTGGTGATGGGCCTGGTCGAGGCGGGCCGGATCCGGCTGGTCGCCGAGGGCCCCGCGGGCAGCTTCGTCCCCGGCACCCGCGTCACCCGGATCGACGAGCCGTACCCGATGAGCGAGGTCGTCCGCACCCTCAGCCCCCGGTTCATCGAGTCGGCGGAGGAGTTCGCGTCCCACTACCCGATCCTCTGGCCGCGCATCACCGACCTGCACATCACCTCGGCCGCCTACCTCCCGCTGATCGCCCAGGCCCGTCCGATCGGCGCGATGGGCCTGCTCTACGACGACCGGCACGGCTTCTCCGACGAGGAACGCGCCGTCCTGATCGCGCTGGGCGGCAGCATCGCGCAGAGCCTCATGCGGGCCATGCTCTACGAACAGGACAAGGACCTCGCCGAGGGCCTCCAGCAGGCCATGCTGCCCCGCACCATTCCGAGCGTCCGCGGCGCCGACATCGCGGTCCGGTACCGCTCGGCCGCCCTGGGCCGGGACATCGGCGGCGACTGGTACGACCTGATCCCGCTGCCCGGGGGCCGGGTCGGCGCGGTCATCGGGGACGTCCAGGGCCACGACACGCACGCGGCGGCCGTCATGGGCCAGCTGCGGATCGTACTGCGCGCCTACGCCGCCGAGGGCCACACCCCGGCCACCGTGATGGCCCGCGCCTCCGTCTTCCTGCACGAACTCGACACCGACCGGTTCGCCACCTGCCTGTACGCCGAGGCCGACCTGTCCACCGGAGTCGTCCAGATGGTGCGCGCCGGGCACATCGACCCGCTGATCCGGCGCGGCGACGGCAGCTGCTTCCGGGTACCCGTCCAGGGCGGGCTGCCGCTCGGTCTGTCAGCCGAGTTCGGCCGGCTGGAGTACCCCGTCGCCACCCTCGAACTCGACCCGGGCCACATCCTGCTGCTGTGCACCGACGGGCTGGTCGAGCTGCCCGGCACCGATCTGGACGACGGCATGCGCGCTCTGGCGGCGCTGATCTGCGAGGGACCCGGTGAGGTGCGCGCCCTCGCCGACCGGCTGATCCAGGTGGCCCAGGAGCGGGGCGGCGACGACGACGTGGCCCTGCTCCTGCTGCGCCGCCGGGCCCCGGAGACCACACGGCCCGGCGGCCGGCTCCAGCAGCATGTGGCGCCCGGCGACCCGGAGGCCCTCACCCAGGCCCGGCACATGATCCGCGCCGCGGTCCGTGCCTGGGGCGCCTCCGTCCAGGCCGACGAGATCGAGCTGGCCGCCGACGAGCTGATCACCAACGTCCTGATGCACACCGAGGGCTCCGCGATCGTCACCCTGCGCGCCATGGAGGCCGCCGAGCACAGGCTGCGCATCGAGGTCGAGGACTGCTCCAGCGCCCTGCCCCGGCGCCGGGACGCGGGCGAGGACGGCGTCTCCGGCCGCGGTCTGCTGCTCGTGGAGCGGCTCGCCGACAGCTGGGGCGTGGAGGCGCGGGGCGGCGGCAAGGCGGTGTGGTGCGAGTTCCGGCTGCCGTAGGGGGCGGCCGCCCCGGGCGGGACCGCGGGGCGTTGCCGGTGCCGGATGGCACTCTGGACGTATGCCGGAACTGCCCGAGGTACAAGCGCTGACGGACTTCCTCACCGAGCACCTGGTCGGGCTGCGGATGGTGCGGGTGCTGCCGGTGGCCGTCAGCGTCCTGAAGACGTACGAACCGCCGGTCACGGCCCTTGAGGGGGCCGCGGTGACGGCCGTGCGCCGGCACGGGAAGTTCCTGGACATCGAAACGGACGGCGGGCCGCACCTGGTGACCCACCTGGCCCGCGCGGGCTGGCTGCACTGGAAGGACCGGCTGCCGGACGGCCCGCCGAAGCCCGGCAAGGGCCCGCTCGCGCTGCGGGTGGCCCTGGAGACCGGCGAGGGCTTCGACCTGACCGAGGCCGGCACCCAAAAACGCCTTGCCGTGTACGTCGTCCGCGACCCGCAGGAGGTGCCGGGCATCGCCCGGCTCGGCCCCGACCCGCTCGCCGACGACTTCGACGAGGACCGCTTCGCCGCCCTGCTGAAGGACGAACGGCGGCAGCTGAAGGGTGCCCTGCGCGACCAGTCGCTGATCGCGGGCGTCGGCAACGCCTACAGCGACGAGATCCTGCACGCCGCGAAGATGTCCCCGTTCAAGCTCGCCGCCTCCCTCACACCGGAAGAGACCCACCGCCTGTACGCGGCGCTGCGCGACACGCTCACCCAGGCGGTCGAGCGGTCCCGCGGAATGGCGGCCGGCCGGCTGAAGGCGGAGAAGAAGAGCGGGTTGCGCGTCCACGGCCGTACCGGCGACCCCTGCCCGGTGTGCGGCGACACCATCCGGGAGGTCTCCTTCGCCGACTCCTCGCTCCAGTACTGCCCGACCTGCCAGACGGGCGGCAAGCCGCTGGCCGACCGCCGCCTGTCCCGGCTGCTGAAGTGAGCCCCGGCGCGCCCTGGCGCCGTCACCTCTGCTCCAGCGTGACCAGCCGCTTTCCCTCGTCCGTGCGGACCTCGTAGCGCAGGACCTGGTCCGGGTGCAGCGCGGTGGCGCCCATCGCGGTGGTGGGCCGGGTGCCGTCGCCCGCGTTGGTCCAGCCGGCGACGACCTGCTCCGTGCCGTCGCGGCCGACCGCGACCAGGCGGCAGGTGTGCGGCCCGGCGCCGTCCTTGACCTCCAGCCGCAGGTCGCTGCCCCAGTCCGCGTCCTCGGAGGTGACCTGCGCCCACACCCCGGTGTGCGGATCGGTCGCCGCGGTGACCCGTGCGGCCGGCCCCGTGTGGCCGGTGAAGGCCACGACACCGGGACCTGCCACGGCCAGCACCACCGAGGCGGCCAGGCCGTACAGCAGCCGGCGGCGCCGCGCCCGCCGCCGGTGCGCCAGCTCACCGAGCAGCCGGTCCAGCAGCCGGGGGCCGGGCTGCGCCATGGAGGGCACGAAACGCGGCGTGGCCCGGCGGTACAGCATCAGCTGCCGGGTCGCGGGCCCGAACTCGGTCACGTGTGCCGCACACCGGGGGCACTCCATGAGGTGGTCCTCGAAGCGGAAGGTCTCCGCCTCGTCCAGCACGCCGAGCGCGTACGCGCCGACGTCGCGATGCCTTTCCAGGGACCTCATGCCGAATCCTCGTGCCGATGGGTGTGGGTGGGGTTACTCCTTGCTCCCATCCGTACGCAGCCGGCCGCCGAATCACTCAAGCCACATACAGAATCTCGGACGAGAGATTCGGAGCGGCCCGGCCCGTGGATTGGTGTGAATTCCAGAAGATTCAGAAGAGGTGGATCGCGAGGTGTCCCAGGGGCAGCCCGAGCCGCCAGGCCGGTGTCCACACCTTCGGCCCGTCGTCCTCCCCGAACACGGCGCCGCCGCCCGGCACCGCGTCCAGGTCCGGCGCGAGCAGTTCGGTCTCCTCCAGCCAGCGCCAGGCGTCCGCCGCCAGCGCCAGGTCGGGGCAGGGGGCGCGGGAGCCGGCCGCCCGCTCGGTCAGCTCGGCCATGCGTGCCTGCACCCAGTCCTGCCACGGCTGGTCGTAGGCGGTCAGCGCCAGCCAGTTCTCCAGCTGGGAGATCACCCGGATGCCGGAGAGCTCCCCGTCGGTGTCGGACAGGAAGACGGTCAGCGCCAGCGCGTCCCGGCCGGCCCGGAACTCGAAGGACGTCGGCGGCATCAGATCGCCGGTGCGCAGCAGTTCGTCGGCGATGTACTCGGCGTACAACCAGGCCATGGGGACGGCCAGTTCATCGCCGTCGGTGCCGTCCGTGCTCTCGTGCCCTCTGTGCAGCATCCCTTCCTGCCCTTCCTCCGGTGCGTGCGCGTCGCCCGGGCCCCGTCGGGACCGCGGTCCCCGCCGCCACCCGAAACGCGGATGAGGACAGCCCATTGCCCTAACGGGGACTACAGCAAGGCGCTTTACCGAGGTTTGACCAGGCTTCCGGTTTCATCGCAGGTCGGCCGCGTAACCCGGAAGGACCCGGCGCAGGGCGCGCAACGCGTAGTACGCGCGGGATTTCACGGTACCGGGTGGAATCCCCAGGGTCCGCGCCGCCTCCGCCACACTGGCCCCGACGAAGTACACCAGTATCAGGACGTCACGGTGCTCCGGAGTGAGTGTCTTCACAGCCTCCCGGACATCGAGCACCGCCGCGGCCCGCTCGGCGTGATCGGCGGTCACCCGCGCGTTCTCGGGCACCTCGTCGCCGATCTCGGCCGGCCGTGCCCGCCGGGCCCGCCGGGCGTCGATCGCGAGCCGCCGGGCCACGGTGAGCAGCCAGGGCCGTACGGAGTCGAAGTCGTCGGCGTGCAGTGCCTCCGGGTGCTGCCAGGCACGCACCAGAGTCTCCTGGACGAGATCCTCGGCGCGCTGGCGGTCTCCGTCGCACAGCCTGAGCAGCAGCGCGAACAGCGGGCCGCCGTGCTCGCGCTGGAGCGCGGCCAGCTCGTGCTCGGCGGTCGTGGTCCCGGGGGTGAGTGAGGTTCCGGCCGTCATGGCCGTATGGCAGCGCAGGCCGCGGCCGGCGGACAGGGCGTGGGCCCGGCGCTGCGCCGGACGGTCGATCGCGTCGGCGAACGGTCGGACGAGCGGTACATCAGTGCCCCGGACGGGCTAAGGACGCCACCCGAGCTGTTTATCCGGGACATCAGATTCATACCCATATGCCCGTCACGGCTTCGTCTGTATATACGACAACCCTGGGGTGAGTGATGATCGGACGCAGACAGCAGGTGGCGCTGGTCCTGACCGCCGTCCTCGCGGCCGGGGCGGCTTGCCAGAACCAGCACCAGGAGTCCGGCACGCGTGGACAGCCGGCGCCGCCCAGGAGCGGCGGCGACTTCACCCTGGTCGCCTCCGGCGACGTGCTGCCGCACACCTCCGTCATCGAGCGGGCCGCCTACGACGCCGGCCGCAACGGCCACGACTTCCGCCCCATGCTCTCCGGTGTCCAACCGGTCGTGTCCCGGGCCGACCTGGCGCTGTGTCACATGGAGACCGTCTACGGCGCCGACGGCGACTACACCGGCTACCCCGTGTTCAAGTCCCCGCCGCAGATCGCCGAGGCCCTCGCGGCGACCGGCTACGACAGCTGCTCCACCGCCTCCGGGCACGCCCTGGACGACGGCACCGCCGGCATCGCGCGCACCCTCGACGCGATGGACAAGGCCGGCCTGCGGCACGCCGGGACGGCCCGCAGCGAGGCCGAGGCCCGCTCGGTCGGCATCCTCCGGGCGGGCCGGGCCAAGGTCGCCCATCTGTCGTACACCTTCGGCACCAACTACCCGCTGCCACCCGGACAGCCCTGGGCGGTCAACCTGATCGACGCCGACCGGATCATCGCCGACGCCCGTGCCGCCCGGCAGGGCGGCGCCGACGTGGTCGTGGTCTCCGTGGACTGGGGCACCGAGTGGCAGGAGGAGCCCGACCGGCTCCAGGTCACCCTCGCCCAGCGGCTCACCGCCTCGGCCACGAACGGCCGCCCGGACATCGACCTGATCCTCGGCACCCACGCCCACGTCCCGCAGGCGTACGAGAAGGTCAACGGCACCTGGGTGATCTACGGAATGGGCGACCAGATCGCCGGCGAGATGTACAACCGCGCCGGCGCCCAGGACGCGCGGGGCAACGAGTCCACTCTCGGCCGCTTCACCTTCGCCCCGCCGGTCCGGCCGGGCGGCCCCTGGCGGGTCACCAGGGCCGAGTTCGTCCCGCAGCTGTACGACCTCGACGCCGGCCGGGTCGTCGACCTCAACCGGGCCATCGCCCAGGGCGCCGAGCTGGAGGTGGTGCGCGACCGCATCAGGGACGTGGTCCTCAGCCGCGGGGCCGCCCAGGACGGCCTGGCCATGGCGGAGTGATCAGTCGGCGGGCTGCCCGGTGGCGAGCGCCGAGCGCCGGTAGGAGTAGGCGAAGTAGATCACGCAACCGATCGCGAACCACACCGCGAACCGCACCCAGGTCTGCCACTGGAGGAACGTGATCAGCCAGACCGAGAAGACGACACCCAGCGCGGGCACGACCGGCATCCCCGGCGTGCGGAAGGTGCGCGGCAGCTCCGGCTGCCGGTAGCGCAGCACGATCACCGCCACGCACACCACCACGAACGCCAGCAGGATGCCGATGTTGGTCAGCTCGGCCGCCTCGGCGATCGGGATGAACCCGGCGAAGACCGCGGACGCCGCGCCGACGATCCACGTCACCCGGGTCGGCACGTGCCGCCTCGGGTGCGTCTTCGCGAACCACCTGGGGAGCAGCCCGTCCCGGGACATCGAGAACCACACCCGGGTCACGCCCAGCATGAAGGTGAACATCACCGTGAGGATGCCGATGATCGCGCCGACCGCGATCACGTCCGCCAGCGCGTCCAGACCCACCGACTTGAACGCCGTGGAGAAGCCGCTCTCCGGGTCGATGTCCTTGTAGTTCTGCATGCCGGTCAGCACCAGACAGGCCGCCACGTACAGGACCATGGAGATCACCAGCGAGTAGATGATCGCCTTCGGCATGTGCCGCTGGGCGTCCTTCGACTCCTCGGCCGCCGTCGACATCGCGTCGTAACCGAACACCGCGAAGAACACCGTCGCCGCGCCCGTGAACGCCCCGCTGATGCCGAACGGGAAGAACGGGCGGTAGTTCCCGCTGTTGATGTGGAACACGCCCACCGCGATCACCATCAGCACCACCAGCACCTTCAGGGCGACCACGATCGTCTCGAAGCGGGCCGCGCTGCGGATGCCCAGGTTGAGCAGCCAGGCGATCAGCAGGCACAGGACGGCCGCGAACAGGTCGACCCGGTGCCCGGCGCCGGTGCCGGGAGCCCCCAGCAGCCAGTCCGGCAGGTCGGCGCCCATCTGCTCGACCAGGAAGCTGAAGTACCCGGAGATGCCGATGGCCACCACGGCCACGATCGCCGTGTACTCCAGCAGCAGGTCCCAGCCGATGAACCAGCCCGCGAACTCGCCGAGCACCGCGTACCCGTACGTGTAGGCCGACCCCGCCTTCGGGATCATCCCGGCGAACTCGGCGTACGACAGCGCCGCGCAGGCACTCGCCACACCGGCGATCAGGAAGGACACCAGCACCGCGGGACCGGCCGTGCCGTTGGCCACCGTGCCGGCCAGCGTGAAGATGCCCGCGCCGATGATGCCGCCCACCCCGATCGCGGTGAGCTGCCACAGGCCCAGCGACCTGTCCAGGCGGGTGCCCTCGCCGACCTCGGTCTCCTCGATGTGCTCGATGGGTTTGCGGCGGAGAATCCCCTCACCCGCGCGGATCCTGGCCATGCGCCTCACCTCTTCGCCGACGGCAACGGCTGACGGCGGATCATGATGTCTCAGCGGCGGCGCGCAGGGAAGGCGCCACGCACTGCCCCGGCCGCTGTCCCCGCGCGGGTGCTTCTCGCGAGCCCGCTGCCGCCACGGCGCCCTACGGCACGACCGTCACCGGCCAGCGCCCCGCCTTCACCAGCCGGACCGCCACCGAGCCGACGATCCGGTGCCCGGCCTGCTCCGAGGCGCCCACGACCACCGCGTCCGCCTTCAGCTCGTCGGCCGCCTTCACCAGCCCGTTGTAGGGATCGCCGCGGAAGGTGTGGAACTCCCAGCGCACCTCGAATATCCCCTTGAGCCGCTCGGCCGCCTCCCGGATCTGCGTGATCAGGTCCTCGGCGATCTCGTCGGTCGTCTCCGCCACCGGCGCCCCCAGCGCCGCCCCGGCCGCCAGCACCGGCTGCACGTACACCACGGCCAGCAGCGCGTGCTGCCGCCGGGCCAGACCGCCCGCGTACGCCGCGGCCCGCAGCGAGGAGTCGGAGCCGTCGACACCGACGACGATGACCTTCGGGCCGTCCGTGCCCCGCTCGAACGAGTGCGAGCGCTGTTCGTGCTGTTCCGTCACGGCCCGAGGCTATCGGAATCGGCGGTTCCAGCCCATGCGCGGGGCCCGCTCGACGGGCGAGGCATCCGGGCCCTTCCTACAGTCGGAATCATGACTGCCACCGCGGAACCGGCCGCCCGCAGGGGCGCCGGCGGCCCGGCATGGCCGCCCGGCGGACGCCTCGGCTGGGTCCCGGAGGGCTTCGCCGCCCTCTTCGCCGCGCTCGGCCTGCTGTGTGCCCTGCTCGCGATCATCGCCCCGCTGCGCCGCCCGCTCCGCCCGGTCGTCCGCACCCTCGACCTGCTGCTGGTCCCGATCAGCGCCAACCTCGCCTACGCCGTCTTCCTGTTCCTGCTGGCCGGCGCCACCGCCGCGCGCAAGAAGGTCGCCTGGTGGCTGGTCGTCGTCTACCTCGGCCTGCTCGTCCTGACCGACGCGCTCGGCGCGGCCGTCGGCCTGTACGGCGAGTCGCTGCCGTCCCTGGTGCTGTGCGGCCTGCTGCTGCTCCTGCTGGTGGTGGCCCGCGGGGAGTTCTACGCCGCCTCCCGCCGTGGTGCCGTGTGGCGGGCGCTCGCCGTGCTGCTGGCCGGGCTGGCCGTGTCCATCGTGCTCGGCTGGGGTCTGCTGCAGCTCTTCCCCGGCAGCCTCCCGACGGGCCAGCACCTGGGCTGGGCGGCCGACCGGGTGTGCGGCGGGCTGGTCTCCAGCAGTTCCTTCGACGGCCGCCCACCGCGTGAGGTCACCTTCGTCCTCGGCCTGTTCGGCGCGCTCGCCCTGCTCAACGCCGCCGTCACCCTGTTCCGCTCCCAGCGCCTGGAAGCCGCCCTGCACGGCGACGAGGAGGCCCGCATCAGGGCCCTGCTGGCGGCGTGGGGCGAGCGGGACTCCCTCGGCTACTTCGCCACCCGGCGCGACAAGGCCGTCGTCTTCTCGCCCAGCGGCAAGGCCGCCGTCACCTACCGCGTCGAGGCCGGCGTGTGCCTGGCCAGTGGGGACCCCGTCGGCGACCCGGAGGCATGGCCGCGCGCCATCGACGCCTGGCTGGACGGAGCCCGCCGGCACGCCTGGGCGCCCGCCGTGATGGGCGCCTCGGAGAGCGGCGCCCGCGCCTACGCCCGGGCCGGCCTCGGCGCCCTCCAGCTCGGCGACGAGGCGATCCTGCACATCCCGGGGTTCGACCTGAACGGCCGGGACATGCGCGTCACCCGGCAGGCCGTGCACCGGGTCCGCCGCACCGGAGCCGTCTGCCGCATCCGCCGGCACGCGCACCTCACCGAACGGGAGATGCAGGAGATCGTCGCCAAGGCCGACGCCTGGCGGGACACCGAGACCGAGCGTGGCTTCTCCATGGCCCTGGACCGGCTCGGCGACCCCGCCGACGGCGACTGCCTCCTCGTGGAGGCCCTCGGCGAGGACGGCCGACTGCTGGCGCTGCTCTCCTTCGTCCCCTGGGGCCGCGACGGCGTCTCCCTGGACCTGATGCGCCGTGACCGGGCCGCGCCCAACGGCGTGATGGAGTTCATGGTCGCCGAACTGTGCGCCGCCGCCCCCAAACTGGGCGTGCACCGGATCTCCCTGAACTTCGCCGTCTTCCGGTCGGTCTTCGAGGAGGGCGCCCGCATCGGTGCGGGACCGGTCCTCCGGCTCTGGCGGCGCCTGCTGCTGTTCTTCTCCCGCTGGTGGCAACTGGAGGCCCTGTACCGCTCCAACGCCAAGTACCACCCCGAGTGGTATCCGCGCTTCATCTGCTACGGCGACACCGCCGCCCTCGCCCGCATCGGCCTCGCCTCCGGCATCGCCGAGGGCTTCGTCTCCGTACCGTCCCTGCACAAACTCTGGGGAAAGGGGCACCCGAGGACAGGACAGCGGCCCGCCGCCCCGGCGGGCCTGCCGTCCCGGCCGGCGCTCGGTCCCGACGGAGGGGACGGGACCGGGCCCGCCGCCCCGGACGCGGGCCTGCCCGACCAGGTCCGCGTCCGGTACCGCACCCTCGACCGGCTGCGCGCCACCGGCACCGACCCCTATCCGGTGGGTGTCCCCGCACCCACCCACGCCCTCGCCGACGTACCGCCCGGCGAGGACGTCACCGTGGCCGGACGCGTCATGCTGGTCCGCGACTTCGGCGGCATCGTCTTCGCCGTGCTGCGCGACTGGTCCGGCGACCACCAGATCGCCCTCACCCGCGACGGCTGCGGACCGGCACTCGACCGCTTCACCGCGGACACCGACATCGGCGACCACGTCACCGTCACCGGCCACGCCCGGCCGAGCGACCGGGGCGAACCCACCGTCTTCGTCACCTCCTGGCAGCTCACCGGCAAGTGCCTGCACCCGCTGCCCGACAAGCGCCGCGGTCTCGCCGACGCCGAGGCCAAGGTCCGCCGCCGCTACCTGGACCTGATCACCAGCCCCGACGCCCGCGCCGTCGTCCGCGCCCGCTCCGCCGCCGTACAGGGCCTGCGCCAGGGCCTGCTGGACCGCGGCTACCTGGAGGTCGAGACACCGATGCTCCAGCAGGTCCACGGCGGCGCCAACGCCCGTCCCTTCACCACCCACATCAACGCCTACGACCTCGACCTCTACCTGCGCATCGCCCCCGAGCTGTATCTGAAGCGGCTGTGCGTCGGCGGCCTGGAGAAGGTCTTCGAGCTGGGCCGGACCTTCCGCAACGAGGGCGTCTCCTACAAGCACAACCCCGAGTTCACGATGCTGGAGGCGTACCAGGCCCACGCCGACTACGACGTCATGCTGGACCTCGCCCGCGAGCTGATCCAGGGCGCCGCGACCGCCGCCTTCGGCTGCCCGGTGGCCCGCAAGGACGGACAGGAGTACGACATCTCCGGGACCTGGCCCGTCAAGACGGTGTACGGGGCGATCTCCGAGGCGCTCGGGGAGGAGATCGGCCCCGGCACCGAACTGCTGCGGCTGCACCGGCTGTGCGACCGCGCCGAAGTGCCCTACACCGCCGACGACGGGCCCGGTGACGTCGTGCTGGAGATGTACGAGCGGCTGGTCGAACACCGGACCGCACTGCCCACCTTCTACAAGGACTTCCCGACCGACGTCTCCCCGCTGACCCGGCAGCACCGCACCGACCCGCGGCTCGCCGAACGCTGGGACCTCGTCGCCTTCGGCACCGAACTCGGCACCGCCTACTCGGAGCTGACGGACCCCGTCGAACAGCGCCGCCGGCTCACCGAGCAGTCACTGCTGGCCGCCGGCGGCGATCCGGAGGCCATGGAACTGGACGAGGACTTTCTCCAGGCCCTCGCCCACGCCATGCCCCCGACCGGCGGTCTCGGCCTCGGCGTCGACCGGATCGTCATGTTCCTCACCGGCCTGACGATCCGCGAGACGCTCCCGTTCCCGCTGGTGCGCCGCCGCTGAAGGGTGCCGCCGCGCCCGGTCCCCGCGACACCGCGGGGACGGGGCCGTCACGCGGCTGTCCGGGTGCATTCCCGCCGCCGCACCGGTGGTGTTGCGGTGCGCCGGAGTCTCACGGGGCGACTGATGAGTCATGCAGAAGGATCAGTTGTTCACACGGCGCCGGATGCTCCTCGCGGGGGCTGCCGCCCTGGGGACGGCGGGCACCGCCGGCATCGTCCTGGCGGCCGAGGGCGATGAGTCCGCCCGGAGCGCCGCGGCCCCCGTGGCAGGCCCGCAGGCCCGTCAGGTACTCAAGCCCTCCGCCTTCCGGCTGCAGCCGCTGACCGGATTCGGACCACCGCGTACCGCGCCCCGCAAGCTCAAAGTGCGCAAGAAACCGATCATGGAGATCTCCGGACGCGGCCGGTTCATGATGCTGACGTTCGACGACGGCCCCAACCCGAACTACACCCCGCACATCCTGGACACCCTCGCCAAGTACGACGTCCGGGCGATGTTCTTCGTGTGCGGGGAGTGTGTCGTCGAGAACAGGGAACTGCTGGCCCGGATGGCCGATGAGGGCCATGTCGTCGGCAACCACACCTGGACCCACCCCCTGCTGACGACGCTGGGCCGCAAGGAGATCCGCTCCGAGATGGAGCGCACCAGCGACGTCATCGAGGACACCTACGGCGAGCGCCCCCAGTGGTTCCGCGCACCCTACGGCGCCTGGAACCGGGCCGCCTTCCAGCTGGGCGCCGACATGGGCATGGAACCGATGGCCTGGACGGTGGACACCACCGACTGGATGGAGCCCGGCATCGACACCATCATCGACCAGGTGGAGAGCGGAGCCGCCCCCGGCGTCGTGGTGCTCTCCCACGATGCCGGGGGCGACCGTTCGCAGACCGTCCAGGCGATCCGGGAATGGCTTCCCTACCTGATCGACTCCGGATACCGGCTCACCGTGCCGAGCCGCCGGATGTGACGGACACCCGGCCCGGCGCGGCCGTCACCGTCCTGTCGCCCGCCGGCCGCGGCGGTTCAGATGACCGTGGCCAGGCGGGCGAAGACGACGACGTTCCCTTCATAGCCGTTCTGCTTCGAGAAACCGCCGCCGCAGGTGATGACCCGCAGTTCCGGTGTCCCCTTCGAGGCGTACACGCGGTCACCGGGAAAGTTGTTCTTCTCGAAGACCTCGACTCCGTAGACCTCGAACACGGCGGTCTTTCCGTCCTGGCGCGCGACCTCGACCTGGTTTCCCTTCTTCAGCGCCCCCAGGCCGTAGAACACGGCGGGGCCCTGCTTGTTGTCGACATGGCCGACGACGACCGCGGTGCCTTTCTCCCCCGGGGAGACGGCACCGGTGAACCAGCCGGCCAGGTTGGGGTTGTCCGGTGGCGGCGCGGCGACCCAGCCGTCCGCGTCGAGGCCCACCGGCACGACGGGCGCGTCCACGTGGATCGCGGGGATCCGGACCCGGTCCACGGCGGAGAACGCCAGCGAGGCCGGCGCCGGAGCGAAGGTGCCCAGAGTGGCGTGGCTGTCCGGCGCCGCCGCCGAGGCGGGCTGCGGCGGGCCGACGTCGAACTCCCCGGAACCGTTCCTGATAAGTGCCAGGCCGGTCAGCAGAACAAGCGCTATCACGCCCCACGGAGCGCGCTTCCTCCGCCGCTCCTCCTCGGCAAGCCACAGCTTGGACGCAGACATTCGCCATCCCCTCTCGACGCGGTCGCGCCACGTCCATCGAGCATGGGAAAACGCTAAATCCCGCGCGAGCGAAGGGCGACGGGACGATCGGCGAACGGGTGGCCGGCCACCCGCTCCGTGCGCCATCCGAGTTGCCGTTCTCAGGAATTTTCTGACGGTCCGTGACCTGCGGCAATATCCGATTGTGTGGTTTTCTGTCGGCGTGTCGGCTCACCAGGACGGACCATTCTCGACATGCGGGCGTGTTCCGCGCGTCTGAGGGTCGTCCCGGGAGGTGTTTCTCGCCGAACCACCGGGGACGGGACCCGGTGACCTCCCGCGGAGGATCACATGCGCAACCAACGTGCCCTGGCGGCGGCGTGCACCACGGTCGCCGTGCTCGGGCTCGCCGCCCCCGCGGCTGTCGCGGACGGCATGGGCAACGGGGGCGGGCCGAGCGGCACCGACAACAACAGTGCGGTCATCGTCCCCGGTACCGGCAACGTCGGCACCTTGAACGGCACCGGCGTTCTCCCCGGCACCGGCGTCATCGGCGGAGGGGGCCGCGTTCCCGTGCCCGTTCCCGTTCCCGGGAACGGGAACTTCAACGGGAACGGCCGTGGCAACGAGGGCGTCGGCAACGGCCGTGGCAACGAGGGCGTCGGCAACGGCCGTGGCAACGAGGGCTTCGGGAACGGCCGTGGCAACGAGGGCTTCGGGAACGGCCGCGGGAACGAGGGCTTCGGGAACGGTCGTGGCAACGAGGGCTTCGGCAACGGTCGTGGCAACGAGGGCTTCGGCAACGGTCGTGGCAACGAGGGCTTCGGCAACGGCCGCGGGGAAGGAGGGAACGGTTTCGGGGGGCACGGTGACGACTTCGGCAACTCGCGCGACATCTTCGTCACGCCCGACGTCCTCTCCGCCGGAGGCCGCCTCACCGTCATCGTGAACGGCTGCCGGTCCGGCACGGCGAGTTCCGACGCCTTCGGAACCATCCCGCTGGAGCCGTTCCGCGACGACACCGCGCGGGGTGTCGCCACCGTCGACCGTGACGTCCGCCGCGGCCGGTACGACGTCACCGTCCGCTGCGACGGCCGCACCCTGACCCGGCGGGGGGCCTTCACCGTGATCGGTGGTGTCAACGGCGGTATCGGCGGCAGCAGGATCAGTGGCGCCACGCCCACCGACACGGCCATCGGCAGCGGTCTGGTGGCCACGGCGGTGATCGGTGGTGGTGTCTTCTGGCTGCGCCGCCGGCACGAGAAGCGCGTCTGAGCCCCCGGCCGGCCGCCGGGCCCACCGGACCCGTCCCCGTCACCGAGCACCCGCACCTCGACAGGCCCTCGCCCCGATTCCTCGCGGAAGCGGGGGCGAGGGCCTGTCGTGGCGGCCCTACGGGCCAGGTGGAGGGCTGCGCTCCGGTGCCGGCGGGCTATCCCGTGACGCCCGGGAACATACTGAGGAACGGCTCCGCCGTGACCGCGATGCCCCGGCTGTAGGGGGCGTCGAAGTCCCAGATGAGGAACAACATGAAGGCGATGGTCGCCGAGAACAGCCCGGCCAGGATCAGTTCCCGCCCGGTACGCCGGATCTGCAGGGCGAACACCATGCCTACGGTGATCAGCGCGCCGGTGAGCAGCCCCCACCACACGACCGGCGGCATGGTGGCCCCCGTGGAGTCGGCGCGTGAGTTGCGCGCCTGGTCGGCGGCGGTCAGCTGGTCCAGCAGCGGCTGGTACGCCTGGGCCTCGAACTCGTTCTTCGCCCGGTAGTCCGTGACGTCCGCCCGGACCTGTTGCAACAACTCGCCGCCGCGGTCGGTGACCTGCCCGTCGTCCGCCATCCGCCGCCACTCGGTGTGGACGACGTAACTGACGTAGGCGTCCACGTCCCCGCGGATGCGGTCACGGACGTCCGGCGGGTAGACCCGCACCCGCTCCGAGATCTCGTGCAGCGCCTGGGCCTCGGACTGCACGTAGTCCTGGGCGGCGCTGCGGGCCTCCCACACGCCCGCGATGGCCAGGCCCAGGACGATGGCGTAGACGACACCGATCCACATCGTCATGTACTCGATGACGTCCGGCGTCTCGCTGGGATCCTCGTCGTCGGAGGCCGTGCGGTGGCGCACCATCGTGATGACGACCACCACGGCACAGGCCCCCAGCATCGCGAGGACGAGAACAAGCCAATCCGACAACTACTGCCTCCAGAAGTGAGGGCCGGCGCGTCAACGCGGGCGCAGCGCCGCGACGGCGACGATCGCGGGGACGGTGATGAGCAGGACGTAGGTGACGGGCGTGGTGTGGCCGCGCTTGGTGTGGCTGATGGCGTGGGGGTGGTACGCCGGGTAGCTCACCGGGGTCACGGAGGGCCGCGGGGTGGGCTTGGGTGCCGGCTTCGGCGTGGGTTTCGGCTTCGGCGTGGGCGCCGGCCGGGGGGCCGGGGGCGGTGGGGGTGCCGGCCGTGCCGGAGGCGCCGGAGCGGGTCGGGCGGGCGGCTTCGGCCGGGGGGCCGGCTTCGGGGTCGGCTCAGGGGTGGGCGTCGGCGTCGGCTCGGGTGTCGGCTTGGGCGGAGGCGGCGGCTTCGGCGGGGGAGTGGGTGTCGGCGTCGGTGTCGGCTCGGGCGGACAGGGTGGCGGGGTCGGCTTCGGGCAGGGCGGGAACGTAGGCCAGTGGTGGCCGCCGGCGTAGGCCACCGCCACCGTGCCGTCCGGGCCCGTCGAGGCGTACGCGCAGGCGTCGGCCGACGCGCTGCCGGCCGGACAGCCCACCAGAGCCCAGGTCAGCGCCAACAGGGCCAACGCTCTGGTGGCAGGCGCACGTCGGGTCACTTCGGGTCCATGCACGACGCAGATCATGAGGCGCGCAGCGCCGCCGCACGCCCCGGTGAGCCGAGATTGCTCCGAAAGAGGGAGATGCGACGATCAATGGTTTGACAAGCCCAAGAGTCCGGATCGGCGCAATTCGTCCAGATGTCCATGGCCTCCCTGGCGGGGGGCGGGTCACAGGATCCGGAAAGAAAAATCGCCCGCCGTTGAACACGCCGACCCCTGCGGCGCGTACCCATGGCCGTGCGGCGGCGCAGCAGGGCGCTGCAATATCCGGGCGAAAATGTGGAGTTGACGATGAAGACCTCCTGGCGGACCGCCTCACTGGTGGCCACAGCCGCCTCGGTGCTGGCGCTGACGACGGCGTGCGGTCAGGACAACGCCGCCACTCCCGCGTCGGCGGCCCAGAATGTCGGGGCCACGGCCGCGGCCGGCGACTACGGCAACCCGGGCGCCGGGACCGCGGCGGCCGCGGGCAACGGATACGGCGCCGACGGCAGTCAGAGCTCCGCCTCCCCGGCCCCGGTCACCCCCGCGGGCAAGCTCTCCGTGGCGAGCAATCCCGATCTGGGCAACGTGCTGACCGACGGCTCCGGCCTCACCCTCTACCGGTTCGACAAGGACACCGCCAACCCGCCCAAGTCGAACTGTGCCGGCGACTGCGCGACCACCTGGCCTCCGGTCCCCGCCGACGACGCCACCGCCGGTGCCGGCATCGACAAGGCGCTGCTCGGCGAGGTCACCCGCGCCGACGGCTCCAAGCAGCTCACCGTCGGCGGCTGGCCGGCCTACCGCTACGCCAAGGACGTCAACGCCGGTGACGTCAACGGCCAGGGCGTGGGCGGCAAGTGGTTCGCGCTCGCCCCGACCGGCAAGAAGGCCAAGCTGTCCGACCTGCCCGGCCTGTCCGTCCACAAGGATCCCAAGCTCGGCGACATCGTGGTGGACCGCAACGGCATGACGGTCTACCGCTTCATGAAGGACCAGGCGTGGCCCAAGTCCGTCTCCAACTGCACCGGGGCCTGCCTGGAGAAGTGGCCGGCCGTCGGTCCGGTCAGCGCCGACAACACCGACGGCGTGAAGAAGAAGGGCCTCATGCCCTTCACCCGGTCCGACGGAGTCAAGCAGATGACCGTCAACTGCTGGCCCATCTACACCTTTTCCGGGGACAAGGCCCCGGGCGACACCAACGGTCAGGGCGTGGGCGGCACGTGGTACGCCGTCTCGCCCGACGGCAAGCCGGTCGGCGCGCCGGGCAACTAGATCACCTCCCCAGGGTCGATCGCCCCGCCCGGCCCGGCGCGCCACCGAAGATCCGCCCCCTCCGCACCGCACGGAGGGGGCGGATCGTTGTGTGCGGTGGGCGTCCGTGGGGCCGCGCAGTCGTCACACAGCGGGGTCGTACGGACACTTGCCGCAGGCAGTGACCGGGAACGGATGGTCAATTTCCGGTTCAGGTCGCTCCTTTGGGCGGCGATCAGTAGCCTCAGCTCGAACACCGGATCGCCTACACCTGTCCACGCCTTGGAGAGATACATGGAGCGTCCCGCCTGGGCCCCACGGAGCATCGACATCTCGGTGCCGAGCGTCTCGCGGATCTACGACTACTACCTGGGCGGTTCGCACAACTTCGAGGTCGACCGCGAAGCGGCGCGCAAGGCCATGGAGTTCCTGCCGGGCCTGCCGAAGATCATGCAGGCCAACCGGGCGTTCATGCGCCGGGCCGTACGGTTCGCGGCCGGGGAGGGCATCACCCAGTTCCTGGACATCGGCTCCGGCATCCCGACGTTCGGGAACGTCCACGAGGTGGCGCAGGCGGCCGTACCGGGCGCTCGCGTGGTCTACGTCGACCACGACCCGGTGGCCGTCGCCCACTGCCAGGCGGTGCTGGCGGGCAACGACGACGCGGACGTGGTCGCCGCCGACCTCCGCAAGCCCCAGGAGATCTTCGCCGCTCCGCAGCTGGAGCGGCTGATCGACCTGAATCGGCCAGTCGCCCTCCTGCTCGTTGCCATACTGCACTTCGTGGAAGACGCGGACGACCCGTACGGTGCGGTGGCCGAACTGCGCGAGGCGCTCGCGCCCGGCAGCCTGCTGATCCTCACGCATGCCTCCTACGAGGGGATCCCGCTGCCCGCCGAGCGGGCCGAGGGCGCGGTGGACGTGTACAAGGACATTCGCAACCCGCTGATCATGCGCTCGCGCGACGAGATCGCGCGGTTCTTCGAGGGGTACGACATGGTGGAACCCGGACTGGTGCAGATGCCGCACTGGCGCCCGGCTTCGGCGCCGGAGGACGAGGATCCCTATGCCTTCTCCGGATTCGCCGGCGTGGGGCGTACGGCGTGATCGCGGAGCCGGACGGGCCGGAGGGAAGACTGCGCCGCCTGACGACGATCTGGAGCCGGGCGCTCTTCCCGGTGACCTCGACGTCGTTGACCCGCGCCGAGTTCGAGGAACAACTCCTGCCCCTCGCCAACCGCTTGAGCGAGCTGCTGCGCGCCCGCAGTTTCGACGCGGAGGCGGCGAAAGCGGTCGGCGCCGCCCTGGTCGATGCGCACTGCACCGAACCGGAGGCGCTGGCCCGCACCCTGGACTGCGTCGACGCCTATCTCGTCCTGTACTGCGGCGAGGACGGCGCCCAGGACGAACTGCGCATGCGCTCCTCGCGCATGCAGCACGCGATGGCCGCCGGCTACGCCCAGGCGCTGCGCGAGCGCACCCGCACCGAGCAGGAGGCCATCGCCCAGGCCGCGTTGGAGGCGCAGGGCGTGGTCGCTCAGGCGCTGCACGCGAGCGAGGCCCGCTTCCGTGCGGTGTTCGAGGGCGCCGCCATAGGGATCGGCATCGCCGACCTCGACGGCAACGTCCTCCAGGTCAACGAGGCCCTGCTGCGCATGTTCGGTCTCACCGAACACACCCTGCGCGGCCGGCGGGTCCAGGACTGGGTCCACCCCGAGGACGCCCCGCAGACCTGGCGGCTCTACGACGAACTCGTGCGCGGCGAGCGCGAGCACTACCACCTGGAGAAGGCGTTCAACCGCCCCGACGGCACGGTCCTGTGGACCAACCTGACGGTCTCCCTGCTGCGCGACGCCGACGGGGTTCCGCAGTACCAGCTCGCGCTCATGGAGGACACCACCGAGCGCCGGCTGCTCAACCTCCGGCTGCGCTACGAGGCCACGCACGACGCCCTCACCGGCCTGCCCAACCGCACCCTGTTCTTCGAGCGGCTGGAGAAGGCACTGAACGCGGTCGACGGACAGCGCTTCGGCCTGTGCTATCTGGACCTGGACGGCTTCAAGACCATCAACGACAGCCTGGGCCACGCGGCCGGCGACCGGCTGCTGGTGGAGGTCGCCGACCGGCTTCAGTCCTGCGCGACCGCGCCGGGCGAGATGGTCGCCCGGCTCGGCGGCGACGAGTTCGTGGCCCTCACCACCGGCCCCGGCACCGAGCGCGAGGTCGACGAACTGGCCGAGCGCATCATGAACGCGCTCGTCACCCCCGTCAGCATCGACGGCCGCGACCTGCTGGTCCGCGGCAGCCTCGGCATCGTCGAGGGCCCGGCGGGCGAACGCACCGCCGCCGAGGTGCTGCGCAGCGCCGACATCACCATGTACCGGGCCAAGTCGGCGGGCGGCAACCGCTTCGAACTCGCCGACCCCGAGGCCGACGCCCGCGCCATCACCCGGCACGGACTGACCACGGCCCTGCCGACCGCCCTGGAGCGCGGCGAGTTCTTCATCGAGTACCAGCCCCTGGTCCACCTCGGCGACGGCAGCGTCCGCGGCGCCGAGGCCCTGGTGCGCTGGCTGCATCCGCAGCACGGCGTCCTCGGTCCGGACCGCTTCATCCCGCTCGCCGAGCACACCGGCCTGATCGTCCCGCTCGGCCGCTGGGTGCTGGAGGAGTCGATCCGCCAGGCCCGCGACTGGCGAGAACGGCACGGCGACCGGAGCACCGCCGGCCCACTGCGCATCAACGTCAACCTCTCGCCCTGCCAGCTCAGTCACCCCAGGCTGGTCCAGGACACGGTCGACATCCTCGAACGCGCGGGTGTCACCCCGGACGCCCTGTGCCTGGAGGTCACCGAGTCCGCGCTCATCGGCGCCGACGACGACCTGCTCAAACCCCTGCGCCGGCTGGCGGAGATGGGTGTCGACATCGCCCTGGACGACTTCGGCACCGGCTACTCGAACCTGGCCAACCTGCGCCGCCTGCCGGTGAGCGTCCTCAAGCTCGACCGTTCCTTCACCCAGGGCATGCAGCAGTTCCCCGCCGACCCCGTCGACCTGAAGATCGTGGAGGGAATCGTCTCCCTGGCCCACAGCCTCGACCTCGCGGTCACGGTCGAGGGCGTGGAAACCGGCGCCCAGGCCGAACAGCTGCGGATACTGGGCTGTGACACGGCCCAGGGCTGGTACTACGCCCGCCCGGGCCCTCCGGAAAGACTCCACGACCTGGCACTGGTGGACGCGACGGGGTGAAGCGGGGGTGGGGGCGCAGCCCCCACAGGGGCGCGGGAACCGCGCGCCCAGCCACCGGGGACGCCAAGCCCGGAACGCGGCGCACCCGGCGGACGAAGCCGCTCCCGGCCGCCCTCATCGCTCGAGCAGCATCCGCTGGAGCTCCCGGGCTGCCCGGGGCGGAGCGACGTCACTGCGGTGGGCCAGCGCGATGGTCCGGTGCAGGCCCGGCCGGGTCAACGGCGTGACCCGCAACCCCCGCCCGGCGCGGGCGGCCACCATCCGCGGCACCACGGCGACCCCGAGCCCCGCCCGCGCGAACCCCAGCACCGCGTCCATCTCGCCGCCCTCCACGGCGAAGTCCGGCTCGAACCCGGCGGAGCGGCACGCGGCGACGGTCAGCTCACGCAGGTCGTACCCGTGCCGGAACATCACCAGCCGTTCCCCCTCCAGATCGCCGATCTCGACGGTCCGTCCGCCCCGGCCGGGTACCGGTGACTCCGGAGAGGACACGACCACCAGGTCTTCCCGCAGCAGCTCCACGGTCGTCAGCGCGGGCGCCGGTGTCGGCAGCGGCAGCACGACCAGCGCCAGGTCGAGCGCCCCCCGGGCCAGCTCCCGCACCAGGTCGTGCGAGCCGCCCTCCTCGATCAGCAGCTGGATGCCGGGATAGCGGTCGTGGAAGGCGCGCAGCACATCCGGCAGCAGCCCCGTGCACAGACTCGGCGTCGCCCCCAGCCGCACCCGCCCCCGCCGCAGCTGGACCAGCTCCTGCACCTCGTGCCGGGCGGTGTCGGCGTCGGCCAGGATGCGCCGGGCCAGCGGCAGCAGCGCCTCGCCGGCGTCGGTGAGCGTGATGTTGCCCCGGGCGCGCAGGAACAGATCCGCGCCCAGTTCCCGCTCCAACGCCTTGATCTGCTGGGACAGCGAGGGCTGAGCGACATGGACCAGCTCGGCGGCGCGGGTGAAGTGCCGGGTCTCGGCGACGGCCACGAAGTACTGGAGCTGTTGGAACTGCACCCCACCATCATAGCTTCGGTCTATGGAAACAAGCTGGACCATGTCTTGGACCGATCGGGTGCCTCGGCCCTAGCGTGCTGTTCCATGGCTCTGGCAACGCGGACGGACCGACGGCCGTCCATGGCACGCACCGTGTGGGACAGCTCCGTCGGCAAGAAGACGGTCATGGCCGTCAGCGGCGTGATCATGCTGCTGTACCTGGTCGCGCACGTCATCGGCAACCTGAAGATCTTCTTCGGCGCGGGGGAGTTCAACCACTACGCGCACTGGCTGCGCACGGTCGGCGAACCCTTCATGCACTACGAGTGGACGCTCTGGCTCGTCCGGATCGTCCTCGTCGCCGCTGTGGTCGCCCACGCCACGTCCGCCTACCAGCTCAGCCGCCGTGACATCAGGGCGCGCCCCAGCAAGTACGTGCACAAGAAGCCGAGGGCGAGCTACGCGACCCGCACCATGCGCTGGGGCGGCATCATCCTCGGGCTCTTCATCGTCTGGCACATCCTGGACCTGACCACCGGCACGGTGCACTCCGGCGGCTTCCAGGAGGGGCACCCCTACCAGAACGTCGTGGACACCTTCTCCACCTGGTACGGCAACCTGATCTACATCGTCGCGATGTTCGCGCTCGGCCTGCACATCCGGCACGGCTTCTGGAGCGCCGCCCAGACCCTCGGCGTCGGCAGCCGCACCCGCGACCGCGCCCTGAAGACCATCGCCGACGTCCTCGCGCTGCTGCTCACGGCCGGCTTCATCGCCGTACCCGTGGGCGTCATGACCGGAGTGGTGAGCTGACATGACGTACACCGACTACGCGACCGGCGCGCCGGTCACCGACTCCAAGGCCCCGTCCGGCCCGATCCACGAGCGCTGGGACAAGCGCCGTTTCGAGGCCAAGCTCGTCAACCCGGCCAACCGGCGCAAGCACACGGTGATCGTGGTGGGCACGGGCCTCGCGGGCGGATCCGCCGGCGCCACCCTCGCCGAACAGGGCTACCACGTCGTCCAGTTCTGCTACCAGGACTCCCCGCGCCGCGCCCACTCCATCGCCGCGCAAGGTGGCATCAACGCGGCGAAGAACTACCGCAACGACGGCGACTCCGTCCACCGGCTGTTCTACGACACCGTCAAGGGCGGCGACTTCCGCGCCCGTGAGCCCAACGTGCACCGGCTCGCGCAGATCTCCGTCGAGATCATCGACCAGTGCGTGGCCCAGGGCGTGCCCTTCGCCCGCGAGTACGGCGGCCTGCTCGACACCCGCTCCTTCGGCGGCGTCCAGGTCTCCCGCACGTTCTACGCCCGCGGCCAGACGGGCCAGCAGCTGCTGCTGGGCGCCTACCAGGCGCTGTCCCGGCAGATCGCCGCCGGGAACGTGGAGATGCATCCGCGCACCGAGATGCTCGACCTGATCGTCGTCGACGGGCGGGCGCGCGGCATCGTCGCGCGGGATCTGATCACCGGGCGGATCGACACCTACTTCGCGGACGCCGTCGTCCTCGCCTCCGGCGGCTACGGCAACGTCTTCTACCTGTCGACGAACGCCATGAACTCCAACGCGACCGCCGTCTGGCGGGCGCACCGGCGCGGCGCCTATTTCGCCAACCCCTGCTTCACCCAGATCCACCCGACCTGCATCCCGCGCACCGGCGACCACCAGTCGAAGCTGACGCTGATGAGCGAGTCGCTGCGCAACGACGGCCGGATCTGGGTGCCCAAGGCGCAGGGCGACACCCGGTCGCCGAACCAGATCCCCGAGGACGAGCGCGACTACTACCTGGAGCGCATCTACCCCTCCTTCGGCAACCTGGTCCCGCGTGACATCGCCTCCCGCGCCGCGAAGAACGTCTGCGACGAGGGCAGGGGAGTGGGCCCCGGCGGACAGGGCGTCTACCTCGACTTCGCCGACGCGATCCAGCGGATGGGACGCAAGGCCGTCGAGGCCAAGTACGGCAACCTCTTCGACATGTACCAGCGGATCACCGACGAGGATCCGTACGAGGTGCCGATGCGGATCTACCCGGCCGTGCACTACACGATGGGCGGGCTGTGGGTCGACTACGACCTCCAGACCACCGTCCCCGGGCTGTTCGCGATCGGCGAGGCCAACTTCTCCGACCACGGCGCCAATCGGCTCGGCGCCTCCGCGCTGATGCAGGGCCTGGCCGACGGGTACTTCGTGCTGCCGGCCACCATCAACGACTACCTGGCCCGCAACCCGCACCAGGACCCGGTCACCACCGGACATCCGGCCGTCCAGGAGGTGCTGGCCGAGACCGAGGACCGGATCAACCTCCTGCTGGCGGTGGACGGCGACCGTACCCCGGACTCCTTCCACCGTGAACTCGGCGAACTGATGTGGGAGTTCTGCGGCATGGCCCGCACCGACTCCGGCCTGCGCAAGGCCCTGGAGCGCATCCCGCAGATCCGCGAGGAGTTCTGGCGCCGGATCAAGGTGCCCGGAACCGGCGAGGAGTTCAACCAGTCGCTGGAGAAGGCCAACCGCATCGTCGACTACCTGGAGCTCGCCGAGCTGATGTGCCTCGACGCGCTGCACCGCGACGAGTCCTGCGGCGGCCACTTCCGCGAGGAGTCGCAGACCCCGGACGGCGAAGCGGCCCGCCGGGACGACACGTTCGCCTACGCGGCGGCCTGGGAGTTCACCGGCACCGGCGAGTCCCCCGTCCTGCACAAGGAAGACCTGGTCTTCGAGTACGTCCACCCCACCCAGCGGAGCTACGCATGAAGCTCACCCTGCGCGTCTGGCGGCAGCAGAACGCCGGCGCCGAAGGAGCGATGTCCACCTACGAGGTGGACGACATCTCGCCCGACATGTCCTTCCTGGAGATGCTGGACGTCCTCAACGAACAGCTCATCCTCTCCGGCGAGGAGCCGGTCGCCTTCGACCACGACTGCCGCGAGGGCATCTGCGGCGCGTGCTCGCTGGTCATCAACGGCGACGCGCACGGGCCGGAGCGCACCACCACCTGCCAGCTGCACATGCGGTCCTTCCGGGACGGCGACACGATCGACATCGAGCCGTGGCGGGCCTCCGCGTTCCCGGTGATCAAGGACCTGGTGGTGGACCGGTCGGCGTTCGACCGGATCATCCAGGCCGGCGGCTACGTCACCGCCCCGACCGGGTCCGCGCCGGAGGCGCACGCCACGCCGGTGCCGAAGGCCGACGCCGATTTCGCGTTCGAACACGCGGAGTGCATCGGGTGCGGGGCGTGCGTGGCCGCGTGTCCCAACGGGGCGGCCATGCTGTTCACCTCCGCCAAGGTCAACCACCTCAACGTGCTGCCCCAGGGGGCGCCCGAGCGGGAGAGCCGGGTGCTGGACATGGTCACGCAGATGGACGCGGAGGGGTTCGGCGGGTGCACGCTCGCCGGCGAGTGCGCCACCGCCTGTCCCAAGGGGATCCCCCTGGTGTCGATCACCCGCATGAACAAGGAGTGGCTGAGGGCCACCCGGAAGGCGGGAAAGCACTGATCGCCGTGCGGGAGCGCGGGAGCTTCGCGGTTGCCCGCGCGGCTCCCCGCGCCCTGCGAGGGGCGTTGCACTGAGCGTTCGCCCGGCAAGGGGCGGGCGGGCGGGGCCGGGAGTGGTGCTCATCCCCGGCCCCGTCTGGTTCCCGGGGTCTCGGCCGCCGCGGCCATGATCTTCGTGACCGAGGACGGCTGACCCCGTCGTTCAGCATCCCCACATCCGCTCTCCTGGCACCGGTCACGCACCGGCCAACCGGCATCGGAAGAACTGGAACGGCGGGCCGTACGCACAGGCCCGCCGCCCTCGCCGAACCGGCCCGTGACCAGGAGAGAGCCATGACCGGCGTTTCGACCCTCGACCGTCCACCGCAGCCCGCGGCACCCACTCGCTACACCGTCACCCTCGCCCGCGACGAGGCCGACGTGCGTGCCGCGCAGCGGCTGCGGCACGACGTCTTCGCCGGGGAGATGGGCGCCCTGCTGGCCACCGCCGAGCCGGGACACGACGTCGACGCCTTCGACGCGTACTGCGACCACCTCCTCGTCCGCGACACGGTGACCGGGCAGGTCGTCGGCACCTACCGGCTGCTCCCGCCGGAGCGGGCCGAGATCGCCGGGCGCCTCTACTCCGAGGGCGAGTTCGATCTCGCCGCGCTCGACGCCATCCGGCCCGGCCTGGTCGAGGTCGGCCGCTCCTGCGTCCACCCCGACCACCGCGACGGCGCCGTCATCGGCCTGATCTGGGCCGGCATAGCCCGCTACATGACCGACCGGGGCCACGAGTGGCTGGCGGGCTGCTGCTCCGTGCCGCTCGCCGACGGCGGCGCCCTCGCCGCCGGCACCTGGGAGCGGGTCCGTGCCAAGCACCTGGCGCCCGCGGAGTTCCGGGTCCGGCCGCGGCTGCCGTGGGTCCCGCAGACCGAGGTCCCGGCCGGCCGCACCGAGCTTCCCGCCCTGCTGCGCGGCTACCTCCGGCTCGGCGCCTGGGTCTGCGGCGAACCCGCGCACGACCCCGACTTCGGTGTCGCCGACCTGTACGTCCTGCTGTCGATGCGCCGGGTCAACCAGCGCTATCTGCGGCACTTCCTCTCCCTCGTCCCGGCCTGATGAGCGTCTGGCTGCCCACCGCGCCCTGCACCCCGGGCGCCTGTGTGGCCCCGGCCCGGGCCGCCGCGGCCGTACCCCGTGCCGTGCTGCGGTTGACCGTGGTCACGGTCCTGGTGCTGGCCGGGATCGTGCCGGCGGTGCTCGTCCGGGGGTGTCCGCCCCTGCGGGGGAGGATCCCCGCCGAGTGGGTCAGGTGGTGGTGCCGGACGATCGTCCGGGCCATCGGGGTCCAGGTCCGCATCACCGGTGCCGCCGCTCCGGCGGGCGGGGTGCTGCTGGTCGCCAACCATGTGTCGTGGCTCGACATCCCGCTGCTCACGGCCGTACGCCCCGCCCGTATGCTCGCTAAGACCGAGGTCCGGCAGTGGCCGGTGGCGGGCGCGCTGGCCGCGCATGGCGGGGTCCTGTTCATCGAACGGGACCGGCTGCGTGCCCTGCCCGGCACGGTCGCCCGGATCGCCGGTGCCCTGCGCGAGGGCGCGGCCGTGACCGCCTTCCCCGAGGGCAGCACCTGGTGCGGGCGCGCGCACGGCCGGTTCCGCCGGGCCGTCTTCCAGGCCGCGCTCGACGCGGGCGTGCCCGTCCAGCCGGTCAGCCTGCGCTACCGGCAGCAGGACGGCGGGCCCGGTACCGCGGCGGCCTTCGTCGGCGAGGACAGCCTGCTGGCCTCGCTGTGGCGGGTGGCCCGGGCCCGGGGTCTGGTCGCCGAGGTGCAGGTCCGGCCGGTGATCCCGCCGGGCGCCCACCCCGACCGCCGTGGCCTGGCCCACGCGGCCCAGCCGACCGCCCCCGAGCCCGCCTGGACCCACGCGGCCCTGGTCGTGAGCGCGCTCGAAGGCCCGCACGACCGGCCCGGCCGGCCGCCGGCGCCCGCCCATGGCGGGCGTGCACAGGTCCTTCAGCTCCCGGCACGCTGACCGCGGCACGGTGTCGAACGGGACCCGCACCCTCCGGCCGGGCCGGACGCGCCGGATCCGGTGGACCTCATGGTCGGTCCCGCCGCGGCGGGACCGACGACGCCGTGCGCACCGTCGAGCCGCCCGACGCTCAGGGCATGATGCGCGCCAGGTACGGCGCGGTGGTGCTGCCGTCCGCCCCGCATGGTGCGTACCGGTGGGCCGCCCGAGGCTCAGGGCATGACCCGCGCCAGGTACGGCGCGGTGGTGCTGCCGTCCGCCCGGGCCACCCGCTCCGGCGGGCCGGCCGCCACGATCCGGCCGCCCCGGTCGCCGCCGCCCGGGCCGAGGTCGATCACCCAGTCGGCGCCCGCGACCACCGTCATGTCGTGCTCGACCACGACGACCGTGTGCCCGGCGTCGACGAGCCCGTGCAGCCGGTCCATCAGCACCTCCACGTCGGCCGGGTGCAGTCCGGTCGTCGGCTCGTCCAGCAGGTAGAGGGTGTGGCCGCGGCGCCCGCGCTGGAGTTCGGTCGCCAGCTTGATCCGCTGAGCCTCCCCGCCGGACAGCTCGGTCGCGGGCTGGCCGAGTCGCAGATAGCCGAGGCCCACGTCGAGCAGGGTGCCCAGGCTCCGGGCGGCGGCCGGGGTGTCCGCGAAGAACTCCGCGGCGGCCTCCACGGTCAGGTCCAGCACCTCGGCGATGTTCCGTCCCCGGTAGGCCACTTGCAACGTCTCGGGCTGGTAGCGGGCGCCCGCGCAGTCCGGGCAGGGCGCGTAGGTGCTCGGCAGGAACAGCAGTTCCACACTCACGAACCCCTCACCCTGGCAGGTCTCGCAGCGCCCTCCCGCCACGTTGAAGGAGAACCGCCCGACCCCGTACCCGCGCGCCCGCGCCTCCTCCGTGCCGGCGAACACCCTCCGTACGACGTCGAACAGGCCCGTGTAGGTGGCCAGGTTGGAGCGCGGGGTGCGTCCGATGGGCTTCTGGTCGACTCGCACCAGCCGTCCGACCCCCGCCACCTCCTGGGTCAGCTCGCCGATGAGCGTGGACTTTCCGGAGCCGGAGACCCCGGTGACGGCGGTGAACACGCCGAGCGGGAACCCGGCCGTCACCGCACGCAGGTTGTGCCGGTTCACCGGACCGACCGTCAGCCAGCCGCGCGGCTCCCGGACGGCACGTGCCGGGCCGGGCGACTCGTCGAAGAGGTACGCGGCCGTCGCCGACTCCTCCACCGAGGCCAGCTCGGCCACCGGCCCGCTGTACAGCACCCGCCCGCCGTGCTCGCCGGCGCCCGGACCCACCTCCACCAGCCAGTCCGCCCCGCGCACCACCTCCAGATGATGCTCCACGACGAACACCGAGTTGCCCGCGGTCTTCAGCCGGTCCAGCACGGTCAGCAGCGCCTCGGTGTCCGCCGGGTGCAGCCCGGCGGACGGCTCGTCCAGTACGTACACCACCCCGAACAGCCCGGAGCGCAACTGGGTGGCGAGCCGGAGCCGTTGCAGCTCGCCCGCGGAGAGCGTCGGGGTGGCCCGGTCCAGGCTCAGATAGCCGAGTCCCAGCTCGACCACGGGCGCGATCCGGGACTTCAGGTCGGCGGTGAGTACCCGGGCGGTCTCGGTGCCGCCGTCGGGCAGCCCCGCGAGGTCGGTCAGCGGCAGCGCGGCCAGCTCGGCGATGGTCCGGCCGCCGTAGGTCACGGCGAGTGCCTCGGGACGCAAACGGCTGCCCCCGCACACCGGGCAGGGCGCGCTGGTCAGGAACCGTTCCGCCTTCGCCCGCAGAGTGGCCGACTTGGTGTCGGCGAACGTCTTCAGCACATACCGGCGGGCGCTCATGTAGGTGCCCTGGTACGGCCGTTGGATGCGGTCCGCGTCCCGGACCGGGTGGACGGTGACGACCGGCTGCTCGTCGGTGAACAGGATCCACTCGCGCTGTTCGGCGGGCAGCTCGCGCCAGGGCCGGTCCACGTCGTAGCCGAGCGCGTCCAGGATGTCCCGCAGGTTCTTGCCCTGCCAGGCGCCCGGCCAAGCCGCGACGGCGCCCTCGCGGACGGACAGCGAGGGGTCCGGCACCAGCAGCTCCTCGGTGGTCCGGTGCACCTGTCCGAGGCCGTGGCACCCGGGGCAGGCGCCGGCCGCCGTGTTGGGCGAGAACGCGTCCGAGTCGAGCCGCTCGGCGCCGGGCGGGTACGTGCCGGCGCGCGAGAACAGCATGCGCAGGGAGTTGGAGAGGTTGGTGACCGTGCCCACCGAGGAGCGCGAGGTGGGGGCCGAACGGCGCTGCTGAAGCGAGACCGCGGGCGGCAGCCCGGTGATCTCGCCGACCTTCGGCGCCCCGACCTGGTGGATCAGCCTGCGCGCGTACGGGGCGACGGACTCGAAGTACCGCCGCTGGGCCTCGGCGTAGACGGTGCCGAACGCCAGGGACGACTTGCCCGAGCCGGAGACGCCGGTGAACACGGCCAGCACGTCGCGGGGGATGTCCACGTCGACGCCCTTGAGGTTGTGCTCTCGGGCGCCGCGGACGCGGACGTACGGGTCATGGGGGCTGTGCATCGGGGGAAAACTCTAGCTGCCCCCGTGCGTTACGCCTGCGGAGGGTTGCCCCGGTCCTGCCGGGTGCCGAACTCGTCCCTCAGCTTGTCCTGGCCGGTGTCGACCTGCGACCGGTACTTGTTCCCGGTGCGCTGGTCGGCGTAGTCGCCGCCCTTGTCGATGCCCTTGTCGGCCATGCCCTCATGGCCCTTGAGCATGCCCTTGATCTTGTCCATGAAGGACATGGCAGCCCTCCTCGTCGCTTGAGACTTGCCCTCCCAGGGTCACCGGCCGGGACCGGGTTCGCATGTGGATCAGATCACCGGCCGGGCGCGAAGAGCGCGGCCAGCCGCCGGTAGGAGTCCAGCAGGGCCGTACGGTCGTAGCTGCTGGTGGTGACGAGCACCTCCTCGGCGCCGGTCTCCTTCAGCACCGTCACCAGCTCGTGGGCGACCTGGTCCTCGGTCCCCGCGATGTGCCCGGCGAGTCCCGACTCGTAGAAGCCGCGTTCCTTCGCGGTCATCGTGCGGGCCTCGACCGACTCCGCGGGGGCGAGCGGCGGAAAGGTGCCGTGGGTGCGGGAGTACGCCGTGGACCAGGACTCGGGGACCAGCAGCCGGCGGGCCTCGGCCTGGCTGCCGGCGACGGCGATCGTGCCGGAGATCACGACATACGGCTCGGCCGCCCAGGGTGACGGGCGGAACAGGGCGCGGTACTGGTCGATGCCGCGGAGCATCTTCTCGCGGTTGCGCAGGTCACCGATGACCATGGGCAGGCCGGCGCGGGCGGCGATCCGCGCGCCCTCGCCCATGGCCAGCACGAACGGCGGAACCGTCAGCCCCTCCGAGGGGCGCGCGTGCACCCCGGTCGGCGAGCCGCCCCTGAACCAGCCCAGCAGTTCCCCGAGCTGCGCCGCGAAGTCCTCGGCGTCTCCCTTGTCCCGGCCGAGCGCCCTGCGCACCCCGTCCGTGAAGCCCACGGAGCGGCCGAGTCCCATGTCGACACGCCCCGGGAACAGCGCCTCCAGCACCCCGAACTGCTCGGCGACGACGAGGGGCTGGTGATTGGGAAGCATGACTCCGCCGGTGCCGACCCGGATGGTGCGGGTGGCCGAGGCGACCGCGGCGGCCAGCACGGTCGGGGCGGAGCCGGCGACGCCGGGCACCCCGTGGTGCTCGGACACCCAGAACCGGTGGTAGCCGAGCGCCTCGGCCTCCCGGGCCAGCGCGACGGTGTCCCGCAGCGCCTCGCCGGGCGGGTGGCCCTCGCGGGTCCGGGAGCGGTCGAGGACGGAGAACCGGGTCGGGGCGATCACTGAGCTGCTCACGAAGGGTTCAACGCCCACCGGGGCCCGGGATTCCCGGGGCCTGCGTCCGGGCGCTGGCTAGGGTGGCCGGTGTGACCGACAGCAGCAGGCGCCCGCTCGCCGTGTTCGACCTCGACAACACGCTCGCCGACACCGCCCACCGGCAGCACTTCCTGGAGGGCCGGCCGCGGAACTGGGCCGCGTTCTTCGCCGCCGCGCCCGAGGACCCGCCGATCGCCGAGGGCGTGACGCTGGCCGTGGAGAGCGCCCGCGCGTGCGAGGTCGTCTACCTCACCGGCCGTCCCGAGCGGTGCCGCCGGGACACGCTGGACTGGCTCGCGGCCCATGGGCTGCCCGAGGGGCGGGTGTACATGCGGAGCAACGCCGACCGCAGGCCGGCCCGGTTCACCAAGCTGGAGATCCTGCGCCGGCTCGCCCAGGACCGCGAGGTCAGGGTGCTGGTGGACGACGACGAGCTGGTGTGCGACGACGCCGAGCGCGCCGGGTTCACGGTGGTGCGGGCCCGCTGGGCCGCGAAGTCGGCCGCGCTGGAGGAGGCGCAGGAGCGGGAGGGGCGCACCTGACCCCGGCCGGGGATCCGCTTCGCGGCGGCCCGCTCAGCCCTCGTCCTCCAGGCGGAAGCCGACCTTCAGTCCTACCTGGTAGTGCTCGATCCGCCCGTTCTCGATCTGGCCGCGGACCTGGATCACCTCGAACCAGTCCAGGTTGCGCAGCGTCTGGTCGGCGCGGGCGATGCCGTTGCGGATGGCCTGGTCGACGCCCTCGTGCGAGGTGCCGACGATCTCGGTGACCCGGTAGGTGTGGTTCGACATTCGGGTGCTCCTCTCGTGTCACGCCGTACTCCACCGTGCCGTATCCGCGCTCCGTTCGCACGGCGTCACGGGTCCGCGGCCAGGAGCGCTTGACCTCCGCATTGGTCCATACCAAAATCCCAGCACACCCGTACGAGCCCGCGCGCTCGTCCCCCCACGTCGGGCCCCCACCCCTGTCCCAGCGCCCCTGCCAGACAGAACAGGACCCCTCGTGAGACGTCGTCTGCTCGCCCTCATCTGTGTCACCGGCTCACTCGTCAGCGGCTGCGGGATGCTTCCCGGCGACCACGAACGCCAGACCGTCACCGTGTGGCTGATGAAAGACAGCGCCTCCCAGGAGTTCCTGGAGCGGTTCACCGAGGACTTCGAGCGCACCCACAAGGACCTGCGCCTCGACATCCGCATCCAGGAGTGGACCGGCATCGTGGAGAAGGTCCGCACCGCGCTCAAGGCGGACTCCGGCGACGGCCCGGACGTCATCGAGGTCGGCAACACCCAGGTGCCGCTGTACGCCGACGGCGGCCGGCTCGCCGACCTCACGCTGGAGTCCATGCGGGACTGGGGCAAGGAGAAGTGGCTGCCCGGCCTCGCCCAGCCCGGCAAGGACGGCAACAAGCAGTACGGCGTCCCCTGGTACGCGGCGAGCCGGGTCGTCATCTACCGCAAGGACCTGTTCGAGCAGGCCGGCATCGCTCGCCCGCCGAAGACCCGCGAGGAATGGCTCGCCGACACCGAGAAGTTCAACTCGGGCGGCGGCCAGGGCATCTACCTCGCCGGACAGGACTGGTACACGCTCGCCGGCTTCGTCTGGGAGGAGGGCGGTGACCTCGCCGAGGAGAAGGACCACGAGTGGCAGGGCAGCCTGGACACCCCGGCCGCGCTGCGCGGCATGGACTTCTACCGGCGGCTCCAGGCCCTGGGCAGGGGGCCCGTGGGCGCCGACGAGGAACACCCTCCCCAGGCAGGGGTGTTCGCCGGCGGCAAGGTCGCCCAGATCATCGCCGTACCCGGGCTCGCCCAGTCGATCGTCCAGAAGAACCCGGGCCTGAAGGACAAGCTCGGCTACTTCCCCGTGCCCGGCCGCAGGGCCGGGCGGCCCGGTGCCGTCTTCACGGGCGGCTCCGACCTGGTCGTCCCGCAGAACACCGGCGACCAGTTCGCCGCCACCACCGTCGTCGGGGCGCTCACCGACGCCAAGTGGGACACCGAACTGGCCCGCACCATGAACTACGTGCCCAACAAGACCACGCTGGCCGGCGCGGTCGCGAGCGAGGAGGGGGTCGCCGCCATGGCCGCGGGCGCGGCACACGGCCGGGCGACCCCCAACACCCCTCAGTGGGCCGACGTGGAGGCCGACAACCCGATCAAGGAGTACATGACCCGGGTGCTGGGCGGCGCGGACGCGGCGACCGAGGCGCGCCGCGCCTCGCGGAAGATCACCGAGGCGCTCGCCCCCGACGGTGGCTGACCCCCCGTGCCCGGGTCACCGCGCCACGCTCAACGACAGCGCGAAGCGGCCCTGCTCGTCCGTCCACCAGTGGGACAGACCCAGGCCGGCCGCGGCCAGTTCGGAGGTCACCCCCTCCCGCCGGAACTTGGCCGACACCTCGGTGCGCAGCTCCTCGCCGGCCGCGAATTCCACGGCGAGGTCCAGCGCGGGCACCTTCACGGTCTGGGCGGTACGAGAGCGCAGCCGCATCTCGATCCACTCCCGCTCCGCGTCCCACAGGGCCACATGGTCGAACCCGTCCAGGTCGAAGTCGGCACCCAGTTCGCGGTCGACCACGGCCAGCACGTTCTTGTTGAACGCGGCCGTCACCCCGGCCGCGTCGTCGTACGCCCGGACCAGCACCCGCTCGTCCTTGACCAGGTCCGTGCCGAGCAGGAGCCCGTCGCCCGGGGCGAGCAGCGAGCGCACGGAGGCCAGGAACCGAGCGCGCTCGGCGGGCAGCAGGTTGCCGAGCGTGCCGCCGAGGAACGCCACCAGCCGGGGGCCGGGCGTGGCGGGCAGGGTCATCGGGGCGGTGAAGTCGGCGATCAGGGCGTGTACGTCGAGGTCCGGGCGCTCCGCGACGAGGGCCTCACCGGCCTGGACGAGGGCGCTCTCGCTGACGTCCACGGGGATGTAGGCGGCGAGCGAGGGGAGCGCCTCGATGAGGTAGCGGGTCTTCTCCGAGGAGCCCGAGCCGAGTTCCACCAGGGTGCGGGCGCCGCTGGCGGCGGCGATCTCACCGGACCGGGCGGCGAGGATCTCCCGCTCGGCGCGTGTGGGGTAGTACTCGGGCAACTCGGTGATCTGCTCGAACAACTCGCTGCCGCGGGCGTCGTAGAACCACTTGGGCGGCAGCCACTTGGGCGTGTCGGTGAGGCCGCCGCGGACGTCGGCGCGCAGCGCGGCGTCCGTCGCGTCCTCGGGGAGCGTGCGGGTGACGTGCAGGGGGCTCAACGGCAGGGCTCCTTCGGTGATGGGGGCTCCCCCGCTCGAGCGGAGCCGAGAGTGGGGGAGGGCGCCGGATACTCCAGCGGGGCGAGCAGCACGCCGGCGCGGCTCGCGGTGAGCACGGTGCGGTCGGGAACCTCCTGCCAGAGCGGGTCGTCGTCGTACGGCTCGGAGGCGACGACCGTGCTCCGGCCGGGCTCCGTGCGGTACCAGAGGGAGTCGCCCCAGGCGGTGGCGGCGATCGTGTCCCCGTCGGTCAGCAACAGGTTGAGACGGGAGGCGGGCGCCGCCCGGGCCAGCAGGCGAACCGGTTCGCCCAGGGCCTGCTCCGGTGCGTCGCCCTTGCGCAGCCGGTGCAGCACCAGCGCCCAGATCAACGCCGAGTCGTTGCGGGCCTGGAGCGACAGCAGGTCGACCGGGGGCAGTGCGGACACCAGGGGCGCCGCCGAGTCCGGCCAGCCCGCGACCGCGCCGTTGTGGCTGAACAGCCACCGCCCGGCCGCGAACGGTGCCGCCGCGGCCTCGGCGTCCGCCCCCGCGAGGGTGGCGTCCCGGACGGCCGCGAGCACGGCGCCCGCGTGTACCACCCGCGCCAGGTCGGCGAAGGACAGGTCGGCCCAGATCGGCCCGGCCCGCCGGTAGCGGGCCGGCACCGGATCCTCCGGCGCGTACCAGCCCACCCCGAAGCCGTCGGCGTTGACCGTGCCGTACCGCTGCCGGCGCGGCGCCCACGACTGGCGGAACAGGCTGTGCGGGGGCTCCACGAGGAGCCGGCCGAGCGGCTCCTTCGGCCCCAGGTAGGCGAGGTGACGGCACATCAGGGGACCTCCGGGCGGGCGGTGCGGAACCCGCAGAAGATCTGCCGGCGGATCGGGTAGTCCCAGTTGCGGAACGTGCCCCGGCAGGCCACCGGGTCCACGGCGAACGAGCCGCCGCGCAGCACCTTGTACTCGGGACCGAAGAAGACCTCCGAGTACTCCTTGTACGGGAAGGCCCGGAAGCCCGGGTAGGGCAGGAAGTCGCTCGCCGTCCACTCCCACACGTCACCGATCAACTGCCGTACGCCCAGAGGCGACTCGCCGGCCGGGTAACTGCCGGCCGGTGCGGGCCCGAGGTGCCGCTGACCCAGGTTGGCGTGTTCGGGCGCCGGGTCGGCGTCACCCCAGGGGTAGCGCCGGGAGCGGCCGGTGGCCGGGTCGAAGCGGGCGGCCTTCTCCCACTCCGTCTCGGTGGGCAGCCGCCGCCCGGCCCAGCGGGCGTAGGCGTCCGCCTCGTACCAGCACACGTGCAGCACCGGCTCGTCGGGCGGTACCGGCTCCGTGATCCCGAACCGGCGCCGCAGCCACTGCCCGCCCTCCCGCCGCCAGAACATCGGGGCGCTCACGGCGTGCTGCCTGATGTGCGCCCAGCCCTCCGGCGCCCACCAGCGCTCGGTGTCGTAGCCGCCGTCCTCGATGAACGCCTGGTACGCCGCGTTCGTCACCGGTGTCGTGTCGATCCAGAACGGCTCCACGTCCCGCGGGTGCGCCGGGCGTTCGTTGTCCAGCGCCCAGGGCTCGTCGGAGGTTCCCATCGTGAACGGGCCGCCGGGGACGAGGACTTCGGCCGGTCCGGTGAACGGCGGGGCCGGATCCGGGTCCGGAGCGGTCAGGGCCCGCGGGCCCCGCCTGAGCTGATGGGTGATCAGCATCGTCTCGTCGTGCTGCTGTTCGTGCTGGGCGATCATTCCGAAGGCGAAACCGGCCTCGGTCAGCCGGCTGCCGTGGAGGTCCGCACCCGCCAGCAGATCCACCACCCGGCCGCGCACCTCGGCCGCGTACCGGCGGGCCTCCTCGGGCGGCAGCAGCGGCAGCGAGGGCCGTTCCGCACGCGGGTGCTCGAAGGCGTCGTACAGGCCGTCGATATCGGGCCGCATCGCCTCCCGGCCGCCGACCGCCCGGAGCAGCCACAGCTCCTCCTGGTTGCCGATGTGCGCCAGGTCCCACACCAGCGGGGACATCAACGGGGAGTGCTGGGCGGTGAGGTCGGGCCCCTCGACACAGCTGGTCAGCAGCGTGGTGCGGTCACGGGCGGTGGTGAGGGAGGCCAGCGCGCGGTCGCGCAGGGCCTCGGTGTCCGTCTCGGGGGTCGTGGGGTCGGTCTCCGGGGCGGTCATGTGCGGATGTCCTTCCTCCCGTCGGCGGTGGGCAAGCCCCCGGACATGGCCGGCCGAGGCCGGTGCTGTTCCCTCGCGGGCAGCCGCTCGAGCAGGTCGTCGGCCGGGCAGCGGCCCCGGGCGACGTAGCGGTCCCGGAAAGCGGCCACCGCGTCGGTGACCCGGGTGGTGGCGCCGAGCCGGGGCAGCGCCTCCAGGGCCGCCGCGAAGCAGGTGTCGGCGGCCTCCCGCAGCTCCGGGTCGGCGAGCCCGTGCCGGGCCGCGTCGACCCACAGCGGGTTGTGCGGGGCGGGCAGGTTCAGGGCCCGCTCGGCGAGCGGTTTCACGGTCCGGTACGCGGTCTCGGCGGCCTCCGGGTCGTCGAACAGCGCCGCCGTCACCGCGAGCGGCACGAGCCAGCCGTCCTCGCCGGGCTGCGCGTCGATCATCCGCAGCTCCAGATGGCCGCGCGGCCGCACCGGCGGGAACAGCGTGGTCAGGTGGTAGTCCAGGTCCGTCCGGGTGGGCGGCCTGGGCGACCGGGAACGGGTCCACTCCCGGAAGGTGAGCCCCTCGGGCACCTCCCACGGGCCGCTGTCGCGGCGGACGCACATCACCGGCGAGTCCAGCACGTGCCGGGTCCAGGCGGCCCGTGGTTCGCCGTGCAGCGACGGACCGCCCGCCCGGCCGGCCCCTATCTCCATCCACATCAGCTGGCGGGTGGACTGCCAGCCCGTGGGCCGCCGACCGAGCAGCGGCGAGTTGGCGAACGCGGCCACCAGGACCGCCCCCAGCTGGTGCGCCAGCCACCAGCGCCGGGCGTGCCCCAGCGGGCCGGGCTCCTCCTGGCCGGCGTCCACGCAGACCTGGACGGAGGCCGAGGCGCACATCATGTGGCGGCCGGCCGGACCGGTGCGGTCCAGGCAGGTCTCCATGGCGTCGTATCGCGGCTCGTGCAGGAATCTGCGGGGCGTGTGCCACGGGTCGTGACCGATGCCGGTGAGGCGCAGACCGTCCTCGGCCAGGAGGGCCCGGACGGTGTCCAGATCGGCGGAGACGGTGTCGACGCACTCCATCAGGGAGGCTGCGGGCGGCGAGCTCAGCTCCAGCTGGCCACCGGGTTCGACGGTGAGCGCCGATCCCAGGGGCACGGTCCGCAACGTGGCGTAGACCGCTTCGAGTCGTTCGGGTGTGACCGGGAGCTGCGGCAGCTCCAGCGAGTGGACGAGCCACTCCAGCTCGACACCGAGTGTGCGCGGCGGGCCGGTCTTGAAGCAGATGCCCCGGACCAGGGCCTCCACCTCGGCCTCGGTGACGGCGGTGCGGTGCCGCGTACAGTCACCACCGTCGCTGTGGGTATCTGACATGTCGGGATCTCCTCCTGAGGTTCCACCATGCCACCGGCCCGCCGTGTCCGCCGGGCCGGGCACTCGTCCTACCCAAGACCTTTCCCGGGAATCGCACAAGGGTGCCCCTGCGGACGTTCAGGATCCGTCACATCCGCTTCCTTGCGTGTTTCCCGGAGCGTTCCGGGCGCGGGAAACTCCGTTGCACCGCATCACCAGCATCACCCACGATGCGTACATGAGCACGACGGGGGAGACCGCGCAGGGTGTGGTCGCGGCGTCCACGGGGGTGGCGCCGTGAGCGCGCGCCTGCGCGGGATCGCCGCGGAGACGGAACAGATCGTGGCCGCGGGCCGGTACCGGGCGCCGGACGGCCGGGAGGTGGCGATCGCCGAAGCGGTCCGGGCCGCACGGTCCGGCACCCGTGTGTTCGGTCCGGCTCCGGTGCCCGTGCCGCCGGCGCCGGCGCACGGGAGCGGCACGGTCTTCGAGGTCACCGGGGAGAGCAGCCTGGAGGCGGCCCGCCGGCTGGCCGGCGCCCCCGTCGCGGTCCTGAACTTCGCCTCGGCCCGGAACCCGGGCGGCGGCTATCTCAACGGCGCGCAGGCCCAGGAAGAGGCCCTGTGCCGCGCCTCCGCGCTGCACACCTGCCTGCTGACGGCCCGCGCCTTCTACGACCACCACCGCACCGACCGCGACCCGTTCTACTCGGACCGGGTGATCCACTCCCCGGCCGTCCCCGTCTTCCGCGACGACCGGGGCCGGCTGCTGCCCGAACCGTTTCCCGCGGGCTTCCTGACGGCCGCCGCCCCCAACGCGGGCGTGGTACGGCGTACGGCGCCGGAGCGGGCGGCCGAGTTGCCCGGCGCCCTGTCGGTCCGGGCCGCACGCGTGCTGGAGACGGCCGCGGCCCACGGCTACCGGCGGCTGGTGCTCGGCGCCTGGGGCTGCGGAGTCTTCCAGAACGACCCGGCGCGGGTCGCGGAAGCCTTCCGGTCGGCGCTGGGGCCGGAGGGCCGGTTCGCGCGCACGTTCGAGCGGGTGGTGTTCGGGGTGCTGGACCGAACCCGGGGAGCGGCGGTACGGGAGGCGTTCGCTCGGGCGTTCCCGGAGTCCCGAGGGGCTGACCCTGCCCAGCGCGTCGTCCAGCTCCAGACGTAGCGTTCGTGCGGCCGGCCGGGGCCGGGGAACGCGGGACGGTCCCGTCGGGGCGGAACGCTCGGGCGCCCGGCCGGGTTCGCGGGGTGCGGGGCGGTCAGGTCCAGCCGTACCGTCCGTGCAGTCGCTGTCGGACCAGGCCGAAGCGCATGCGGTCCAGCGCACACGCCTCCCGGCGCATGCCCTGCTCGTGCAGCCGCAGCACCCGGTCCACGTCCACCCATGAGTCCCGGCCCGACCGGTCCCAGGGCCCGCTGCCGATCGCCACCCATCGGTGCGAGTCCCGGCTCCCCCGGAGCGGGTTCGCCCCGTCCCCTGCCGCGCCGTCATGCCGCTTGCTCGTCAGCTGTACGGCGAGGAAGGTGCCGGCCGCCTCCCGGGCCACGACCAGCACCGGACGGTCCTTGCCCCGGCCGTCGTTCTCCTCGAACGGCACCCAGGTCCACACGATCTCGCCGGGGTCCGGGTCCCCGTCATGGGCCGGGGAGTACTCGGTGCGCACCCGGCCGACCTCGCGCGGGTCCGCCTCGGTGGTGGCGTGGGGGCCGCGCCGACCGGGAACGTTCTCTTCGGTAAACGTGCTCACGGAGGCACCCTAGTGGGCCGCGCAACTCGCCTCCGCCGCCGCAGCGTTACTCCGGTGCGGCGCCGGGGTGTCCGGACGGTGCGCTGCCGGGGCGCGTACCGATCCGCATGCCGGGGCGCCTGCTGTGCGCGGTCAGGTACGTCAGTCCCGCCTCGCCGGCGGCGATACTGCGCGCGGCGCCGTGCGGCAGCCAGACGAGGGTGCCCGCGGTGAGCGGTTCCGTCGCGTCCCCGGACCCCTTGCCGAGCACGCCGTCCCCGGCGAGGACCAGGACCAGCACGTCCAGTTGCGTCTCCGTGTGGGCCGAGACCTGCCCGCCCGGGGCCAGCCGGACCACGTTCGCGTCGAGCTGCCGTTCGCTCTCGGTCAGCTTCCACAGCACACCGGACGGCACCGGCGCCGCCTCGGCCAGCGTGCGGGTTTCGCACAGGACGCGCGGTTCCGGCACCGGGCGGCCGGCCGATCCGGTGCCGGTCGCGGACGGCGGTGTCATCTGGTGTCTCCCTCGGCTCCAGCGTTGCCTGCGCACGCTGCCGAGCCACTGTACCGAGCGGTCGGCGGCCGGGTTCGCGCCCTGCTGGACGGACCGGGCTTCGCGCGGACGAGGAGCTGCTCGGTTCGCACAGCCACCTGCGGGACACAGCGCTGGAGGTCCTCAAGGCAGCACCCTCATCGCCCCGCGCACCGCCTGTTCGTGGCGTGATCCCGTAGGGTCGGCGCCCGGGGGCCGCGAGGGCGGTGCACGCACAGGGGGGACACCGGACATGCCGACACCCGCGGAGATCTGGGAGGAAGCAGACCTGCCGACCCGTCGGCTGGCCGGACTCGCGCTCAACCCGGCCGTGTCGCCGGACATCCTGGTGCGGCTGCTGGCCGACGCTCCGCTCGCCGTACGCATGGTGCTGTGCCGGGACCGCGATCTGCCCGCCGCCGTGGTGGACGCCGTGGTCGCGCACCCCGATGCGCGCACCCGTGGCTTCTTCGCCGTCAACCCCCATGCCGACCCCGCCCAGCGGGCCCGGCTGGTCGACGATCCGGACTGGACCGTCCGCGCCCACCTCACCGAGGGCCCCCGGGTGCACTACCCGGACCGGCCGAGGCCCCTGCCCGACGACACCGTCGTACGCATGATCACCACCTATGACGGCGAGGAGCCGTTGGGCTCGACCGGCTTCTGGCAGCAGATGTCCCAGGAGCTGATCCGGTCCATGCCCGCGCACCCGGTCGCCGCGGTCCGCCGCTGGGGCGTCGGCCCCTGGGGGTCGCTGTCCGCCGAGCGCAGGGCCGCGCTGCTGGCCGACCCGGACGACACGGTGCGCGAGCGGGCTCAGGAACTGGCGCGATGGCAGGACCCGGCGTGGGTGGAGAGCGTGCTGCCCCCGCGACCCTGCCACGGCCGTGCCGACATCCTGCTCAACCGTGCCCTCAGCGCGGCCGTGGTGGAGGGGGTCCTCACGGCACCGGCCGACCCGGACGAGAGGGCGACGATCGCCCTCAACCCCACGCTCCCGCCCGACGCGGTGGTCCGCCTGGCCGCCGACCCGGACCCGAAGGTGCGCGAGCGGATCGCGGGCCGCGCCGAGCTGCGGCCGGCCGAGCGCCGAGCCCTCGTCGCCGACCCCGACCCGCAGGTGCGAAGGGCCGCGGCCCGGCACCCGCGGCTCGGCCCGGACGAACTCCGTGCGCTCGCGGCGGACCCCGACCCGGAGGTACGGCTGGCCGTGTCCGTCCACCCCGCCCTCAGCGAGGAGGAACGCGCGGGCATCGACTACCGGGCGCCGCTGGACCGCCGGTTCGGCTTCCACCCGGCGTCCCGGGAACCCCGCGAGCCCGCCGTCCTGCGCCGAGACGCGCTCTCCGGGCATCCGATGCTGCGCAGGAGAGCCGCGCGGGAGCACACCCTGCCGGCCGACCTGGTGGCCCGTCTGGCCGAGGACGACGACCTGGGCGTCCGCGTCCTGCTGGCCCAGAACCACCCGGACGCCCCCGCGGCACTCCTCCTGCGCAGCTTCCTGGAGTACACCGGCGAGGAACGCGAGCGCCTGCCCGCCCGGCCGAACTTCCCGCGCACCGGACTGGCCCGTCTCGCCGGACACGCGGACCCGGAGGTGCGCGTCCTGGCGGCACGTGACCCGCGGACCGCGCCGGCCGTGGTGGAGCGGCTCACCCGGGACCCCGACCCCGGGGTACGGGCGGCCCTGGCCCGTCACCCGAACCTGCCGGCGCACCGGCTCGCGGAACTCCTCGCCGACCCGGAACTCGCCCACGCCGCCGCCGCGAACCCGGCGCTGGAGCGGGAGACCGTCGACCGGCTGGTACGCACGCACGGCCGGGGCCCGTGGTGAGGGACCCCGGCTGGTACGCACGCAGGGCCGGGGCCCGTGGTGAGGGACCCTGGCCGGGTGGAAGACGGTCCGGCTCAGCCTTCCTGATCCACCGGCACCTTCTGCGGCGGGGGAGCGGCCACTCCGTTGAGCGAGGCTGAAGCGCCGTTTCGGACCTGCCCGTCATCGCCCATCGAGGCGAGCAGCTTTCGGGCGAGGCCCAGCCCCGTACCGCCCATGGTCAGCGCCTTGGCGAACAACTCGCCCATGCCCTCCGCACCGTTGAGGAGCACCATGTTGTCGACGTTGCCGAACGCGGAGGCACCCGCCTGGACGATCTCCGGCCACCTCTCGGCCAGTTGCTGGGCGACGACCGCCTCCTGGTTCTCCGCGAGGGCCGCGGCCCGGGCCTTGATGGCCTCCGCCTCCGCCAGACCCCGGGCCCGGGTCGCCTCGGCCTCCGCCAGGCCCTTCGCCTGCGCGGCGGCGGCCTCCGCCTCACCGGTGGCCCGGGTGGCGGCGGCGCTCGCCGCACCGCGGGTCTTGGTCGACTCGGCCTCGGCCGCCGCGGCGGCCTTCACCCGGGTCGCCTCGGCCACGGCCGCCAGCTCCGTCTCCTTCGCCTTGGCCTGGGCCGCCGAGATCCGCGCGTCGCGCTCGGCCTCGGCCAGTGTCCGCTTCTCGTACGCCGTGGCGTCCGCCGGCTTGCGCACGTCCGCCTGGAGCTGCTGCTCACGCCGGTGCGCCTCCAGCTCGGCGACCCGCGTCTCCTGCACGACGACCTCCTGCCGGGACGCGGCAGCCGCGAGCGGACCGGCCTGCTGGGCCTTGGCCGCCGCCTTGTCCCGCTCGGCCTGGTACCCGGCCTGCAGGATCTCGCTGTCCCGGGTGGCCTCCGACATCCGGGCCGCCGCCTGCTGTTCGGCCTCGGTGGCGAGCCGGTTCGCCTCCGCCTGCGCGATGCGCGCGTCGCGCTGCACGGCGGCGGCGTGCGGCATCGCCAGGTTCTGGATGTAGCCGGTCGGATCCTCGATCTCGTGGATCTGCAACGAGTCCACGATCAGGCCGAGCTTCTCCATCTCCGTACCGCAGGCCGCCCGGGTCTGCCCGGTCAGCTTCTCCCGGTCGCGGATCATGTCCTCGACCGTCAACCCGCCCACGATGGACCGCAGATGACCGGCGAAGACGTTGTGCACCCGCTCCGACATCAGCCTCTGCTGGTCCAGGAACCGGCGGGCGGCGTTCGCGATCGACACGAAGTCGTCGCCCACCTTGAAGATCACCACGCCCCGCACCTTCAGCGGGATGCCCTGGTGCGTCACGCAGTCCACCTGCAACTCGGTCTCGTTCAGGTCCAGCGAGAGCTTGCGCACCGCCTGCACGCCGGGCAGCACCAGCGTGCCGCGCCCGGTGACGATGCGAAAGCCCATGCCGTCCCCGAGGCCCTCGGTGCGGTGCTTGGATCCGGAGATGACAAGCGCCTCGTTCGGCTCGGCGACCCGCCACATCAACTTGAACAGACCGATCAGCACGAGAACGGCAACGACGACCGCCCCCGCAACGACGCCGACCATCATCGGCATACGCCCCCTTTGAATGGTGCCCGTTCGGCACCGAACGAAGGGAGTGTGCGCCTGCCGGGGTCCCGGGTGAAGGCTCTGACGGATCCTTGTTGCAATCTTGACGCACGCCGCTTTCACCTGGGACGCGGCGGGCTCAACTGCCGTGTGCGGCCGTGACGTGGACGGTCGGGACGCGGGGGCTCAACTGTCGTACGCGGCCGTGACGTAGACGGTCCGCGGCGGCAGGTGCTCCACCACCATCACCACCGTGCCGGTGGTGAGCCGGGACGTGCCGTCGGCCGGGTGGGCGAGGAAGTGCTCCGCGCCACCGCGCACCCGCACGATCACCTCACCGACCAGACCGGGCCCGACCGTCCCCGTCACCCGCCCCATCAGCCCGACCATCGACGCGTCGTCCATGGCCCCAGCGTACGGGCGGAACGCCGTCACACGGCCGGACTGGCCGAGGCCGCCTGCCGCGGCGGCCACCGCTCGTACCAGCGCAGCTCCGCCTCCAACTGCGCGGCCAGCGACACCAGGAGCGGCTCGCTCTCGGCCGGACCGAGCAGCTGGGCGCCCACCGGGAGCCCGGACCCGGCGAACCCGGCGGGCACGTTCACCCCCGGCCAGCCCAGCACGTTCCACGGCCAGGCGTACGGGCAGGCGGCGATGATGGCACGGTCCGTGGCCAGCCCCCCGAGCTTGGCGAAGGCCCCGATCCGGGGCGGGGGCATGGCCGTGGTCGGCGCGAGGATCACGTCGTACGACCGGAAGAACGCGCCGATCCGCCGGTGCAGCACCGCCTCCGCGCGCCGGGCGGCCCGGAGCGGGACTCCGCCCAGCAGTCGGCCGAGCCGGGCCGCTTCCCGGGTGCGCGGGTCGAGCAGCGCCGCGTCGGGGGCCTCGCGGGCGCGCTCGGCGATCCCGGCGGTGGCCCGTGGCACGAAGGTCAGCCCGATCTGCCCGTACGGCGGATCCGCCTCCTCGACGACATGGCCCAACCCGGCCAGGTGCTCGGCGAGTTCGACGACCCTGGCGCGGATCTCCGGGTGCAGCCGGGCGGACACGGGGGTGAACGGCGGCTTCAGGGACAGTGCGACGCGCAGCCGGCCCGGGTCGCGGCCGACCGCGTCCGCCACGGTCAGGGCGGCCGGCCGGTGCGGGTCCCGGTCGTGGTTGCCGCTCGCCGCGTCCAGCAGCAGAGCCGCGTCGGCGACCGTGCGGGCGAGGGTGCCGTTCACCGTGATGCCGTGGAAGGACTCGCCGCGCGGCCAGGTCGAGATCCGGCCGCGCTGCGGCTTGATGCCGATCAGATGGGTCCAGGAGGCCGGAATGCGCACCGAACCGGCGCCGTCGGAGCCGAGCGCGGCCGGGACGAGCCCGGCGGCGACGGCGGCGGCCGAACCGCCGGAGGAGCCGCCGGGTGTGTGCCCGGTGTCCCAGGGGTTGCGGGTCTCGCCGAACGCCGGCCCCTCGGTGAACGGCCACTGTCCCAGCTCGCAGGTGTTGGTCTTGCCGACGATCACCGCGCCGGCCGCGCGCAGCCGGCGTACCGCCTCTCCGTCGGCGGCCACCGGCTGGAAGTCCCCCGCGCAGCCGAACGCCGTCGGCTCGCCCGCCACGTCCATGTCGTCCTTCACCGCCACCGGCACCCCGAGCAGCGGGCGCCGCACACCGGCGGCCAACTCCCGGTCGGCGGCGTCTGCTTCGGCGAGGGCCGCCTCGGCGCGCACGATCCGGAAGGCGTTCAGGGTCGGTTGTGTGGCCTCGATCCGGGCCAGGGTCTCCGCCACCAGCGCGCGTGAGGTCACCTCTCCGTCGGCGAGGGCGCGTCGGGTCTCCGCGAGCCCCGCGGCACGGTCGGGCGTCATGGGCGAGCACCTCCGGGAGGCTCCGGGCACGATGTCTACCGAACGGTAACGTCCGAGCGGGGCTCCGCGTACGGTTTTCGCACAGGTGTCGTGCGGGAGGCGGTACGGGAACCCGTGGCCTCACCCCGCCAGCAGCCGCCGGAGCCAGGCGACGCGTGCCGCGCGGGCCGTGCGGGACAGGGCCGCCTCCGGCGCCAGGGCGTCGAAGCCGTGGCAGCCGCCCGGCCAGACGTGGAGTTCGGCCACACCGCCCGCCTGCCAGATGCGGGACGCGTAGCCGACCACCTCGTCCCGGAAGGTCTCCACCGAACCGACGTCCAGGAAGGCCGGGGGCAGACCGGACAGGTCGGTGGCGCGGGCCGGGGCGGCGTACGGCGGGACCCCGGGGCCACCCCGGCGGTCGCCGAGCAGGGCCTTCCACGCGGTCTCGTTGGCGGTGCGGTCCCACAGGCCCAGGCCGGCCATCTGGCGGCTGGAGACGGTGTTGTTGCGGTCGTCCAGCATCGGGCACATCAGCAGCTGGCCGAGCGGGCGCGGGCCCTGCCGGTCGCGGCTGAGCAGGGTGAGCGCCGCGGCCAGACCGCCGCCCGCGCTGGAGCCCGTGACGATGATGCGGTCCGGGTCGCCGCCGATCTCCCGCGCGTGCTCCGCGGTCCACAGCAGCCCGGCGTACGCGTCCTCGACCGGCGCCGGGTACGGGTGTTCGGGCGTGAGCCGGTACTCCACCGACACCACCACCGCGTCCAGTTCGCGCGCCCAGGTCAGGGGTTCGGTCACGCCGGCCCGGTTACTGCCGGCCATCAGTCCGCCACCGTGCGTGTGGTAGAGCACCGGCAGGGCCGCCGTCGCGGACGCGCCCGACGGACGGCACACGAGGAGGGAGACACCGGGCGCGCCCTCGGGGCCGGGAACCGTGCGGTCCTCGGTCTCGAAGGCGCCGTCCATGGTGAGGTCGAGCAGTTCGACGGCCGCGTTTCGCCGGGCCGCAGGGAGGTCGGCCAGGGTGAAACCCGGCCCGATCGCATCCCCGAACTGCTCCAGCGCGGCGGCGAGTTCCTGATCGAGCGGCGGCGGCAGCAGGGGCATGGCTTCTCCTTCCAGGAGTCGTCCGGCGGCCGGGCGCGCGCCGTGGCGGTGCCGGTCGCGCGCGGCGGCGCGCGACCGGCGGTCCGTCGCGGCGCCGCGCCGATGCCGGACGGCTGTACGGTTCACGTCCCGACTACCCCGTCCCGCCCCCAGTGCGACCCGCCACCGCCGCATCCTCCTCCGCGCCCGCTCAAAGCGCCCCGGCCGGCCACGGCTGCTCGCCGGACCACTGCCCGGGGCCGGACTCGCCCGCCGTCCCGGTCCCGAACTCGTGGCGCCGCCCGCACGGCGCCGCCCGCACGGCGCCGCGCGTGCCGGACCGGGACGGGGTGCGCACGCGCGGGACCGGGACGGGGTGCGCACGCGCGGCGGGGGCCGGAGCCATGACGGCTCCGGCCCCCGCGGGTGAGGTACGGCTCAGGCGGCCGCGCCCACGTTGCCGTGCAGACGGGCCACGACCTCGGTCAGCTGGGCGGCGACCTCGGTGTCGTCGGCCGGGTGGGTCTCGGCGAAGCGGGTCAGCGAGCCGGGGATGGACAGCTTGATGTCCTCGATGACCTTGCCGCCGGCGATGCCCACGGCCTTGCGGGTGTCGTCGTGGGCCCACACGCCGCCGTACTGGCCGAAGGCGGTGCCGATCACGGCGACGGGCTTGCCGCCGAAGGCGCCGGCGCCGTACGGGCGGGACAGCCAGTCGATGGCGTTCTTCAGCACGGCCGGGATCGTGCCGTTGTACTCGGGGGAGAAGAGCAGGAAGGCGTCGGCGGCCTGGGCGACCTCGCGCAGCTTCGCGGCGGCGGCCGGGACGTCGCCCTCCACGTCGATGTCCTCGTTGTAGAAGGGGATGTCGGCCAGGCCCTCGTACAGCTCCACCTCGGCGCCCTCCGGCGCGAGCTTCACGGCGGCCTCGGCGAGCTGGCGGTTGTGCGAACCGGCGCGAAGGCTGCCGACGAGCGCGAGGATGCGAACAGACATGGGGACTCTCCAAGGGATGAAACTCACTGGCACGATCCGGACCGAGGTCCGGTTAGATGTCTATCACCCTAAACGGACCGTGGTCCAGTTTTCTTCCCGATGCTTTACGCTGTCTTCATGTCCAGCGCTCTGCCGCCCTTCCCCAAGCCCCAAGAGCCCCTCGATGTTCCCCGGTTGCTGGAGGTCGGTACGGCCGGTTCGGCCTCCGACGAGCCGTGCCTGCGTGCCGACGCGGCCCGCAACCGGGCCCGGCTGCTGGAGGCCGCGGCCCGGCTGATCGCGGAGCACGGAGTCGCCGGGGTCACGATGGAAGCGGTGGCGGCGGCGGCCGAGGTGGGCAAGGGCACCGTCTTCCGCCGCTTCGGCGACCGCACGGGGCTGCTGATGGCCCTGCTCGACCACTCGGCCAGGCAGTTGCAGAGCGACTTCCTGAGCGGACCCCCGCCGCTCGGCCCCGGTGCGCCGCCCCTGGTGCGGCTGCGGGCGTTCGGTGTGGCGGTGCTGTACCGCTCGGCCGAGCAGCTGGATCTGCAACTCGCCGCCCAGCCGGAGCCGACCCGCCGGTTCTCCCACCCCGCGGTCGGGTCGCTGCGCACGCACGTCACGATGCTGCTCCGGCAGATCGTGCCCGGCGCCGACTGCGATCTGCTGGCCCAGACCCTGCTGGCCTCGCTGGATCCGGCGCTGATCCATCACCTGACCCGGCAGTGCGGGATGCCGATGGAGCGACTGGAGGCCGGCTGGCTCGACCTGGTCGCCCGGGTGACCGGTACGGAGCCGCCGCGATAGCCGGACCCGCCCGCACCGGCTCCGTCGCCCGGTCCGCCCGGTGCCCGGTCAGTCGCCCCGGCCGGTGAACATCTCCACCAGCCCCAGCGGGGCGTCCGCGCGGAACAGCAGGTCCTGGCCCCGGGCGGAGTCCGCTGCGGACGCCTCCGCGCGCGGGAACATCCTGGCCTCGTAGGCGGCCAGCGCCGCCTCCGTGTCCCCGGGGTGCCCGGCCAGCGCGAGGCCCAGTTCGGCGCCGTCCAGCAGGGCCAGATTGGCGCCCTCGCCCGCGAACGGGGACATCAGGTGGGCGGCGTCACCGAGCAGGGTCACCCCGGGCACCCGGTCCCAGCGGTGGCCCACCGGCAGCGCGTGGATCCGGCGGGGCACCAGCGCCCCGTCCGCGTCCGCGACCAGCGCCCGCAGCCGCTCGTCCCAGCCGTCGAACTCCTTCAGCACGGCCGCCCCGGCCGCCTCGGTGTCGGTGAAGTCGATACCGTCCAGCCAGTCCTCCGGCGCCGCCACGGCGGTGTACACGTGCAGGCTGCCGTCGGTCTCGCGGTGCGCGAGGAAACCGCGGCCCGGGCCGAGCGCGAAGAGCATGCCGGAGCCGACCACCTCCGCGCTCACCGGGTGCCGGACGTCCGCGGCGGTCAGGTCCGCCTCCACGAACGACATGCCCGTGTACGCGGGCCGGGCGGCGGACACCAGCGGGCGCACCCGCGACCAGGCGCCGTCCGCGCCGACCAGTACGTCGGTGGTGAACCCGGTGCCGTCCGCGAGGGTCACCCGGTGCCGGCCGCCGTCCAGCGGGCGGGCGTCCGTGATCCTGGCACCCCACCGGACGGTGCCCGCGGGCAGCGACCCGAGCAGCAGCCGCCGCAGCTCTCCCCGGTCTATCTCGGGGCGGTCGCCGCCGCCGTCGTCGGACCGCGCGAACCGGACGGTGCCCTCCCGGTCGAGGACGCGCACCGCCTGTCCGCCGGCGTGGACGCGGGCCAGGAACTCCTCGTGCAGCCGGGCGGCCCGTAGCGCCTCCTGGCCGGAGTCGCCGTGGATGTCCAGCATGCCGCCCTGCGCCCGGGTGTCGGGTGACGCCTCCCGTTCGAACAGCGCGGCCTCGATGCCGTGCACGTGCAGCACCCGGGCGAGGGTGAGCCCGCCGAGGCCCGCGCCGACGATGGCGACGGGGTGGTGGGGGAGGGAAGCGGGGATCACGGGGCCTCCTGGCCTTCGGTGGGTACGGCGGTCCGCTCGATGCCGTCGATCAGCGTCCGGAAGGCCCAGGACAGGCGGGCCTCAGGGGTGCCGGACAACAGCGCGCCGACGTTGGCGGCGATGTGCGGATGAGTGGTGGCGGGCGCCTCGCGCAACGCCCGGGTCACCGCCTGCCAGTCACCCGGGGACTCCTCCCCGGCGTGCTCGGCGGCGGTCGCGGTGGCGTGCTGGAGCAGCAGGTCCACGCCCCATGCCGCCTGGGCGCGCGGCACCCCGCCCGCGGCGAGCAGCTCCAGCAGGGTCTCGATCAGGCGCAGGTAGTGCGGGCCGCTCGGCCGGGCGGTCAGCGCCGAGCGGGCCAGGGAGGGGTGCTCCAGGAGCATCGCGGTGTAGTCGGTGAGCACCCGCTCCAACCGCTCCCGCCAGCCGCCCCCGGCCGGGGCGGGACCGACCGTGCCGAGCAGCTCGTCCAGGACGGCCGCGTGCAGTTCGTCGGTGTTGCGGACGTACACGTACAGCGAGGCCGGGCCGGTGTCGAGTTCCTGCGCGAGCCGTCGCATCGTCACCTTGCGGAGCCCCTCCGCGCGCAGGATCGTGACGGCGGCGGCGATGATGCCCTCCCGGGTGAGGGCGGGCTTGGCGGGGCGCTCCCGGCGGGAGCGGGGGGCAGCGGTCATGCCTCCACCGTAACGAACATGTTCGTTGCGAACAAGTTCGACACGAACGGGTTCGTTCGTGGCTGGGGCAAGTACGCCGATTTCGTCGAACGATGAACCACGACGCCCCGCCCGCTACCGGCCCCCGGTCCTCTGCCAAGATGCGGTCGTCATGGTGCAGATACCGAACACGCCCACGAGTGCCGATGTGGCCCGCCTGGCCGGCGTCTCGCGCGCGACCGTCTCCTACGTCCTCAACAACACCAGCGCGGTACGGATCAGCGAAGCGACCCGGCAGCGCGTGCACGAGGCCGCCCGCGAACTGGGCTACGTCCCGCACGCCGCCGCCCGCAGTCTGCGCGCCGGACACAGCCGCATGGTCCTGATGCCCGCCCCGGCCATCCCGGTGGGCCACCTCTACGGCAGGTTCCTCAGCGAACTGCAGTGGGCGCTCGGCCGTCTCGACTACACCGTCGTCCAGTACGGCAGCGTGGGCCTGCACGGTGACGAGGCCGCCCGCGCCTGGGCCGAGCTGAGGCCGGTCGCCGTCCTGGTACCCGGTGCCGGCCTCGGCCCGCGGGGCGTCGCCGTCCTCAAGCGCTCCGGCGCCCGGGCCGTGGTCACCGTCGGCCCCGGCCGGGTCGAGGGCGCGCACGCCCTGCTGATGGACCACGACGCCGTCGGCCAGTCGGCGGCCGCCCACCTGTACGCCCGGGGCCGCCGCCGCATCGGTGTCGTCCTGCCCGGGGAGCCGGGGCTCGAGGAGTACGCACTGCCCCGGCTCGCCGGGGTGCGCGAGGCGCTGCGCGGCACGGACGCCACCGTGACGGAGCTGCCGCTCGCCTACACCGAGGAAGCCGCCGCGGAACTCGCCGCCCGCTGGCCCGCTTCGGGTCTGGACGCGGTGTTCGCCTACAACGACGAGTACGCGATGCTGCTGATGCGCGCCCTTCAGGACCAGGGCCTGCGCATCCCCGAGGACGTCGCCGTGATCGGCGCCGACGATCTGATGCTCGGCCGGCTGCTGCGCCCCCGGCTCAGCACGGTCCACATCGAACTGCCCGCGGGCCGCGACCTCGCCGAACTGGTCGACCGTGCGGTGCGCGACCCCGGCGGCGAGCCCGAGGTGCACGCCGTGCTCGGGGCCTCGGTGGTGCCGCGCGAGTCCAGCTGAGCCGGTCCCGCGCCCGCCGTCTCCCGCGCGTTACTGCTGGGTCTGGCCCTCCTGGGCGGCGATGCTCTTGCGCACCTCGTCCATGTCGAGCTCGCGGGCCTGCCGGATGAGGTCGTCGAGGACCGGCGCGGGCAGGGCGCCCGGCTGGCTGAAGACCGCGACCTGGTCGCGGACGATCATCAGCGTCGGGATCGACGAGATACCGAAGGCCGAGGCCAGCTCCGGCTGCGCCTCGGTGTCCACCTTGCCGAACACCAGGTCCGGGTTCTCCTCGGCGGCCTTCTCGTACACGGGGGCGAACTGCCGGCACGGTCCGCACCAGGACGCCCAGAAGTCGATGAGAACGAACTCGTTCTCGGAGACCAGCTGGTCGAAGTTCTCCTTGGTCAACTCCACGGTGCTGCTCATGGCGTGTTTCCCTCTTCCTGGTGTGGGGTGTGCCGACGGCGCAAACACGGCTGCCGGTCCGGCTATTCCACCCGTGCACGCCTGTGTCCCGCGTGCGTACCCATGTGGCCATGGAGCACACCACCCACCAGACTGACCCCATGACGGAAACGGAATCCAACGCGTACGACGTCGTGGTGATCGGGGGCGGCCCGGTGGGGGAGAACGTCGCCGACCGCACCCGCGCGGCCGGCCTCACCACCGCGGTCGTGGAGAGCGAGCTGCTCGGCGGCGAGTGCTCGTACTGGGCCTGCATGCCCAGCAAGGCCCTGCTCAGGCCGGTCATCGCGCAGGCCGACGCCCGCCGCCTGCCCGGCGTCGCCCACGCGGTCCAGGGCCCGCTCGACACCGCGGCCGTCCTGGCCCGCCGGGACGACTTCACCTCGCACTGGCAGGACGGCGGCCAGGTCGCCTGGCTGGAGGGCACCGGCGCCGACCTGTACCGCGGCCACGGCCGCCTCTCCGGCCCCCGCGCCGTCACCGTGACCGCCCCCGACGGCACGGTCACCACCCTCACCGCGCGGCACGCCGTCGCCGTCTCCACCGGCACCCGTGCCCAGCTGCCCGAGATGCCCGGCCTCGCCGACGTCAAGCCCTGGACCAGCCGCGAGGCGACCAGCGCCAAGGCGGCCCCCGGCCGGCTGATCGTCGTCGGCGGCGGTGTCGTCGCCACCGAGATGGCCACCGCCTGGCAGGCCCTCGGCTCGCGGGTCACCCTGCTGGTCCGCGGCAAGGGCCTGCTGAACCGTATGGAGCCGTTCGCCGGGGAACTGGTCGCCGAGGCCCTCACCGAGGCGGGCGTCGAGGTCCGCACCGGCACCTCCGTGGAGTCCGTCACCCGCGAGAACGGCACGGTCGTGGCCGTCACTTCCGCCGGTGACCGGATCGAGGCCGACGAGATCCTCTTCGCCACGGGTCGTGTCCCGCACACCGACGACCTGGGCCTGGAGACCGTCGGCCTGGAACCCGGTTCCTGGCTGGACGTCGACGACAGCCTGCGGGTCACCGGCACCGACTGGCTGTACGCGGTCGGCGACGTCAACCACCGGGCCCTCCTCACCCACCAGGGCAAGTACCAGGCCCGTGTCGCCGGTGCCGCCATCGCCGCCCGCGCCGCCGGCAGCCCCCTGATGGACGAGCCCTGGGGCGCCCATGCCGCCACCGCCGACCACGACGCCGTACCCCAGGTCGTCTTCACCGACCCGGAGGCCGCCGCGGTCGGTCTCTCCCTGGCCGAGGCGGAGCAGGCCGGCCACCGTGTGCGCGCCGTGGACGTCGAGTTCTCCTCCGTCGCCGGGGCCGGCCTGTACGGCGACGGCCACAAGGGCCGCGCCCGCATGGTCGTGGACCTGGAGGACGAGATCCTGCGCGGGGTCACCTTCGTCGGCCCCGGCGTCGGGGAACTCATCCACTCGGCGACCATCGCGGTCGCGGGCCGCGTCCCCGTCAGCCGGCTGTGGCACGCCGTCCCGTCGTACCCGACGCTGAGCGAGGTGTGGCTGCGGCTGCTGGAGGCTTACCGGGACAACTGAGCGACAGGCTAAGGCAGTTCGAAGCCGAGGGCCTCGGCCGCCGCCTCCGGTGCCGGCTGGGCCCACAAGGCCGTCACCGCCTCGTTGGTCGACAGGGAGCGCGGCTCCGCACGGTCCAGGTACAGCGTGCCGTCGAGGTGGTCCGTCTCGTGCTGGACGATCCGGGCGGGCCAGCCGGTGAACACCTCGTCCAGCGCGCGGCCCCGCTCGTCCTCGCCGCGCAGCCGCACCTCGGCGTGCCGGGCCACCACCGCCTGCCAGCCCGGCACGCTCAGGCAGCCCTCGAAGAACGCGGCCCGGGCGGTCCCCACCGGCTCGTACACCGGGTTGACCAGCACCCGGAACGGCTGCGGGACCCGGCCCCGGACCACCGCCACCTCCTGCGGCACCGGCGCCGGGTCCTCGATGACCGCGATCCTGAGTGACACCCCGACCTGCGGCGCGGCCAGGCCCACGCCGGGGGCCGCGCGCATGGTGACGCGCAGGGCCTCGACGAACCGGGCCAGCAGCGCGGGGCCGAGCTGACCGTCGTACGGCTCGGTGCCGCGTCGCAGCACCGGCCGGCCGGCCGCGACGATGGGCAAGGGGCCGCCGGCGGCGAGGAGTTCCTCGACCCGCTCGGCGAGCGGTGTGTCATCACGGGGAGGTGCCATCGCGTCAGCATGCCACGCCCACCCGCCACCCCCTGCGAGATCCCGCACGCGGCGACGCCTCTGTGATCCGCAAGACAGATGCCCGCGGCCCGGCCGCCGAGCGCGGGGCGCCTGGCCTTCGGCCACACGTACGGTGCCGCCCGCGGCCCCGGGCACGTCGCGGCCCCGGGCACGCTACGGCCCCGGATTCGTCGCGGCCCTGGGCACGCTACGGCCCCGGATTCGCCATGGCCCTGGGCACGCTACGCCCCCGGATTCGCCGCGGTCCCGGGCATGCCACGGGCCCGGCCCCCTGACGGGGCACCGGGCCCGGGACGTACGACTCACTCCTCGGGGAAGTCACCGGCGAGCGCCGAGGCGATCCGCAGGTGCCGCTCCGCCTCCTCGTGCCGGGCCTGCCGCTGGAGTGTGCGGCCCAGCATGAGCCGGGCGTAGTGCTCCACCGGGTCCCGCTGCACGATGGTCCGCAGCTCCGCCTCGGCGCGGCGCAGCTGGGCCGAGTGGTAGTAGGCGCGCGCCAGCAGCAGCCGGGGTCCGGTCTGCTCCGGCACCTCCTCGACCAGCCCGGCCAGCACCCGTGCCGCACCCGCGTAGTCCTTCGCGTCGAAGAACAGCCGCGCGCGCTCCCAGCGCTCGGCGGCGGTGCCGTGGTCGTAGTACGTCGTGGTCTCCGCTTGCGTCTCCACCTGTGACCTCCTTCGACGGGCACAACGGAACGCGATTGTTTAATATTCCACTACTGGGCCGGCGGTCATGACGGCTCCGTTCCGGGACCGGGGGTGCCGAACGGGTCGAGCGGTGCGCCGAGCAGGGCCGTCAGATTCTGGGTGAACTCCTGGGCGCGCGGACTGTCGGGCCCGCCGAGAGGAGTCAGTAGCTGGCGCAGCATCCCCTGGACGACGACGATCGCCTTCCGGGTGGTCTCACGGCCCTGCTCGGTGAGGGCGAGCTGCACCGCGCGGGAGTCGGCCGGGTGGCTCCCTCGGAGAGCCTGCTCATGGCGGGTGCGGTACGTGGCTGTCGTATCCATGGCTCCTATCCGGTGGTCACCGGCCCGGCTGCGCCGCGGGTGCCGGCATCGCGCGGCGTGCGGGACGCCAGGTGGCGACGAGCGCTGCCGCCAGGAGGAGTTCGGCGATGTCGCCGCCGTAGTACATGATCTCCGCGCCGCCCTGCACCTCGGCGACGGGAGCGTGGACGTCCACCCAGAATCCGCCGTACATCAGCTGCGCGGTGACCGCGTGCACCGCGATGGCGCACCCCAGACAGGCCAGCCTGGCTCGCACTCCGGGCCGGCCCGGGGCGGGGTCGGGGCCGGCGACGGAGTGCGTGAACAGGCATCCCGACAGCAGGAAGTGCACGTGCAGCAGCCAGTGTCCGGCCGGACGGTCCACGGCGGTGCCGTAGAGCGGGGTGAAGTACAGGACCGGCAGGCTGCCGGCGGACAGCAGCAGGGCGATGGCCGGGTGCGCGAGCAGGCGGGCCGGGCCGCTGTGCAGCACGGCGGTGAGCCGCCGGGCGCGGCGGACGGGAAGGGCGCGTAGCAGGAGGGTGACCGGGGCGCCGAGCACGAGGGCGAGCGGGGCGTACATCCCGATGAGCATGTGCTGGGCCATGTGACCGCGGAAGTCGCGGTGCGCGAAGGGCGCGACCGGGGGCAGCAGCGCCGCCGCCAGCAGGGCGATCCCCGCGCAGAAACCGACGGTCCGCCAGGGCTGCCAGGCCCGCACCGGATTGCGGCGGCGCGCCCGGTGCACCAGCAGCAGGTAGCCGCCCGCGCACACCAGCAGCACCAGGGCGGGCAGCACGACCTCCGCCGCACCGCCGCTCTCGTGGTGAGGGTGGTGCGGCATGTGGTGGCCCATCAGGCGCCGCGTCCGTCTCGTCCGGCGCCGGGGGCCGCCGGGTCGAGGAAGCGGCCGCCGCGCCGCAGGAGCCCGCCGCCGGCCAGCAACAGCGCGCCGAGGACGAGGAAGCCGAGGTCCCACCAGAGCTGGTACGGCCCGCCGTGGACGTGGTGGATGCCCAGGATGTGATGGTCCAGCACGCCCTCCACGAGGTTGAACAGGCCCCAGCCGGCCAGGATCCATCCCCACAGCACCCGTGAGGCCCACACCCGTCGCCGGCCCGTGGTCACCCGGGCGTAGAGAACGGCGAGTCCGGTGAGGACGGCGAGCCAGCAGACGGTGTGGAAGACGCCGTCCCACACGGTGTTCATGCGCAGCCCGGAGACGGTGTGCGGGTCGTAGTACTTCACCCCGATGCGGTCGTGATCGGTGCTGGTGAGCATGTGGTGCCACTGCAGGAGCTGGTGCAGGAGGATGCCGTCGACGAACCCGCCGAGTCCCACGCCCAGGAGGATCCCGGGCAGTTGCAGACTGGCGGGCGCGGCGTCGGCCCCGGTGTCTCGTACGGTGGTTGCCATCGCTCCTCGTCTCGGTCGGTTCCGTATCGATCGGTTCCGGCGGCATCGCCCTACAGAGAGCTACCAGTTACCCGGCTCCGCCGCTGCGGCACGCTCGGCCATCTGCGCGGACCGGATCGGCGCCATACGGCGCACGAAAGCACCCTTCTTGGCTGGCAAAAGATTGAAAAGCCATAACTTGTTTGGTTTCACATGCGTTTCACCGGGCGCGGGTGAGTGCCCGCGACCGTGTCTGGAAGGGCAGGGAACCCCATGAAACGGGCTACCCGAAACAGTGTGTTCGCCATCGCCGCCGCCTCCGGGGCGATGGCAGTCGCGGGGCCGGTGTACGCCGACTCCGCCGCGAGCGGTTCCGCGGCCGGCTCGCCCGGGCTGATCTCCGGCAACGGCATCCAGTTGCCGGTGCACGTGCCGGTGAGCGCATGCGGGAACACCGCGAACGTGGCCGGGCTGCTCAATCCGGCCGTGGGCAACCGCTGCGCCAACGTGAGCGACACCGCCGCCGGGCAGGAAGCGTCCACGGCGCCGGGCGGGGCGACGGCGGAGGGCAGCGCGCAGGACTCGCCGGGCGTCGTCTCCGGCAACGGGATCCAGCTTCCGGTCGATCTGCCCGTGAACGTCAGCGGCAACAGCGTGAACGTCGTGGGCGTGGGCAACCCCGTCATCGACAACGAGTCCGTGAACACCTCGGACCACCCCGCCGAGCCCGGCCGGACCACGCCCCCGGTGAAGCAACCCCCCGTGTCGGAACCGCCCACGCGGGTCACGCCACCGGTCCGTCACCGCCCGCCCGCGGTCCGGCCCACGCCGAAACCGTCACCCGTCGTCGTACGGCAGCGCGCGACCGGGACACTCGCCCACACCGGCCCGGACAACGCCTGGCCAGCGGCGCTCGCGAGCCTGGCGTCGCTGATGGGTGGAACGGTGCTGTACCGCCGCTTCCGCGCCCGGCCGGCCGGCCGGGACCGCTGATCCGGAACGGCGCACGGCGGCCCGGCCGGCCGGGTCTCGACGAGAGACCACCGGCCGGGCCCCGCGGGACGGCGCGGCCCACCGGCGGGGCCCCGCGGGGCGGGCCGGCCGGGAGCGCGGCTCACCACCCGGTGAACAGCAGATGGTTCAGTGCCAGGGCCAGCGTCGCCTGGGCGACGAGCCAGGCTCGCGGTCGTGGCAGGAGCGCGCACGCCGGGAGCAGCCACATCGCGAACGGCAGCCAGATGCGCTCCGTCTCCGCCTTGCTCATCCCCGACAGGTCGGCGGCCAGCAGGGCGATCAGCGCCGCCGTCACGAGGAGGGCTAGCCGGGCGTCGGCCGGGGGGGATGTGCGGCGGCGGCCGAGCACCGCGCCCGCCCGCCGCAGCCCCGCCGCCGTGGCCACGCCGGTGATCAGTACCGTGCAGGCCAGGTTGGCCCACACCCAGTAGCCGTAGGGGCGGATGCCGCCGACGCCCTGGTAGTAGCGCGTGACCAGCAGCCGGTACGCCTCCCACCAGTCGAACCCGGTGAGCGTGAACGCCACCGGGACGACCGCCGCACCGGCCAGGAACAGGACCGGCAGCAGCGGTCGCTCGCGGACCCGGCGCCGCCCGATCACCAGCACCGCCGCACCGATCAGCGCGAAGAGCGTGAGGCCGTACGAGAGGTAGCAGGTCAGGCCGAACAGCAGCCCGCTGCCCGCGGCCCAGGCCACGGAGCGCCCGGTGACCGCGAGAGCCAGCAGCGCCACGGACCAGGCGGCGACCGCGGCGAAATACCCGTCGGCCGAGGCGCCCACCCACACGGCGGCCGGGGCCAGCACCAGGAACGGCGCCGCCCGCCGGGCCAGACCCTCGTCGGCCAGTGCCCGCACCCCCACCAGCACCGCCACGCAGGCGGTCGCCCCGATGGTGACGCACCAGGCACCGGCCCAGCCGCCGCCGCGCAGACCGATGCGGTCCAGGAGCACGAAGGTGACGGTGGCCGCCGGCGGGTGCCCGGCGATGTGGGCGGGCCAGGGGGCGGGGGTGCCGCTCACGATGTGGTGGGTGAAGTCGCGCAGCGCGGCCGGGATGTCGTGGAAGCGGCCGATGACGGAGAGGTACTCGTTGCGGGTGGTGAGCCGGCCGGCCACGCCCCGCTGCCAGCCGTCGGCCAGCGCCAGGGACCACGTCCAGGCCAGTGCCGTCGCCCAGGCGGCGAGCAGCAGGCGCCGCCACGGCAGCCGGGCGGCGACGGACGGCCCGTAGGCCACCGCGGCGACCGCCACCAGCACGGCGGCCGGTGTGCCCGGCCCCAGGTGCGGGTCCCAGTCGGCGAACAGCGGTGGCCAGTGGACGAACAGGGTGCGATAGGTGTCCTGGATGTGCCGGCCGACGAGCACGGCGGTGAGGACGAGGAGGGCGGCCGCCGAGGCGGCACTGAGATCGGCATATCGACTACGGCGGGTCACACCGGAACGCTAGGTCGGCGACCGGGCGAAAGGACGGATCAGCGGCCTCACGTCAGACTTTCGTCATGCGTCGCCCACCCTCTCCCGGCACGCTCGCGCCTTGCGCGCCTGCTCCGGGCTGCCGGCGCGCTCGTCCAGGGGTTTCCTCGGGCAGCGGGATGGTGGGCCGGTGCTACCGGTCCGCCACCGGTCTGCCCGCGGCCGACGTCCTCGCCCGCTGGCTGCTGATCACCGCGCTGCCCGTCGGCGGTTCGGTGCCGTGGCCGGCGCCGCGGCTGCGCAGGGCGACGAAACGGCGCCCGTCGGCCGTCCACTGACCGGCCCGGTACCAGCCCCGGGCGTACCGCAGCAGGGCCGGGGTGCCCAGGCGCGCCCACGGGAAGGCGCCGCCGCTGTCCGTCCGCCCGTCGGCGCTGTCGACGACCTGCACCTCGGACCACTCGTCGACGTCCACCGCGGCCGTCTCGGCGATCAACAGGCCGCCCGGGCACAGGAGCCGGGCCACCCGGTCCAGCAGGGCGCGCGGGTCGCCGCCGATGCCGACGTTGCCGTCCATGAGCAGGACGGTGCCCCAGCGCCCCTCGCCGGGCAGCGGCTCGAACACCGAGCGCCGCAGGGCCTGGCCACCGAGCCGTCCGGTGTGGTCGACGGCCGCCTCGCTGACGTCGATCCCGAGGACCGGCCGGCCCCGGGCGGCGAGTTCCGCCACCAGCCGGCCCGGCCCGCAGCCGACGTCGAGCACGGCGCCCTCGCACCGGTCCAGCACCGCCTGGTCGACCGGGTCCGCCCGCGCGCACCACCGCTCGACCTCCAGGGGCAGCAGCCATCCGTCGCTGCGGCGCAGGAACAGCGGGCCCCGCCCGGTGCGCAGCGCGGTGGCGTACGGGTCGGCCGTGGCCCAGGCGACGGCCGGCGACACGCTCATCGCCCGGTCCCGTTCCCGCTGTGCGCGATGCACTCGGCCAGCCGGGCGGCGAACCGGCCGTGCGGCGCCAGAGCCGCGACCGCCGCCGCGTCGGCCGCGGTGTCCACGTCCCGCAGCCGGGGCAGGTCGCGCACCCGCAGCCCCGCGGCCACCAGCCGCCGCCGCTGGACGGCGCCCGTCCGGGGGGTGGACATGGGCACGCCCCGCAGCAGCGCCGGGTCGGGCCGGGCCAGCCCCAGCGCCCAGAAGCCGCCGTCCTCCGCCTGGCCGAGACAGGCGTCGTACCCGGTGAGATCCACCGTCAGCAGCTCCGGGGTCACCTGCGGGGTGTCCATGCCGATGAGCAGGGCGGGCCCGTCGCACCGCGCGAACGCGTCGGCCAGCCGCAGATCCAGACCGCCCGCACACTGCGGTACGACCTCGAAGCCGGGCGGCAGCCAGGGGCCGGGGGTGCCGTCGAGCACCAGGACGCGCCGGGTGGCGGGGGCGGCGGCCACGGCGTGCAGGGTGTCGGCGAGCGCCGCCTCGGCGAGCGCGGCTGCCTCGGCGGGGGTGAACGGCGGGGTGAGCCGTGTCTTGACCCGCCCCGGCAGCGGTTCCTTGGCGATGACGAGCAGCGTGGTCACCGTACGGCCCTCCCGTCGGCCGGGGGCTCGGCCAGGACGTGGCTCATGTCCCGCACCGCCTGCCAGGTGCCGCGCCAGGTGCCCGTCACCTTGGAGGCGCCGGTACGCGGCAGATACGGCACGTCGTGCTCGGTGATCCGCCAGCCGGCGTCGGCCGCGCGCACCACCATCTGGAGCGGGTAGCCGCTGCGCCGGTCGCTGAGACCGAGCGCGAGCAGCGGCTCCCGGCGGGCGGCGCGCAGCGGGCCGAGGTCGTGCAGGCGCAGTCCGGTACGGCGGCGCAGCAGCCGCGCGAGCGCGAAGTTGCCGGCCCGGGCGTGCGCGGGCCAGGCCCCGAGGCCGCGGGCCCGCCGCCGTCCCAGCACCAAGTCGGCCTGGCCGTCGAGGACTTCCCGGACGAAGGGGACGAGGAGCGCGGGGTCGAGCGAGGCGTCACAGTCGCAGAAGCAGACGACGTCGGCGGTGGCGGCGGTCAGCCCGGCGTGGCAGGCGGCACCGAAACCGCGGTGCGGCTCGTGGACGACGGTCGCGCCCAGGGACCGGGCGATGTCGGCCGAGCCGTCCGTGGAGCCGTTGTCGACCACGAGAGCGCGCCAGCCCGCCGGGATCCGGTCGAGTACCCAGGGCAGGGCCTCGGCCTCGTCGAGGCAGGGCAGCACCACATCCACGCTCGTCGGTGATGATGGTGTCGAGGGGATCACGGCGTTCACCCTACGAACGACAAGCGGGCATATCGGGCTCCCGCTCCTTACGAAACGCGGACGTCGGTGCCGGGGCCCGGTCCAGGGTGCGACACCCGCGGCGGCCCGGTGCGAGGCTGGAACCATGCAGCAGCCGCACGTGCCCACGCCGGGCAGAGCCATGGACGCAACCGTGCCCGCCACCGCGGAACCCGGTGAGCCGCCCGCCCCCGCGGGCGCCCGGGTCCTGGTCGTCGACGACGACGTCACGGTCGCCGAGGTCGTCGCCGGGTATCTCGGCCGCGCCGGCTATGTCGTCGACCGGGCCGACGACGGCCCCACCGCCCTGGCCCGCGCCGCCGCCCACTGGCCGGACCTGGTGGTGCTCGACCTGATGCTGCCCGGCATGGACGGCCTGGAGGTGTGCCGTCGGCTGCGCGCCCGGGCCCCCGTCCCCGTGGTCATGCTCACCGCCCGCGGTGACGAGGACGACCGCATCCTGGGCCTGGAGGTCGGTGCCGACGACTACGTGACCAAGCCGTTCAGCCCCCGCGAACTGATCCTGCGGGTGCGGTCGGTGCTCCGCCGCACGCTCCCTGCCGTGGACACCCGCCGGCTGGCCGCGGCCGGACTCACCGTCGACCCCGCCGCCCGCCGTGCCACCCGGAACGGCGCCGAACTCGCCCTGACCCTGCGCGAGTTCGACCTCCTCGCCTTCTTCCTGCGGCACCCGGGGCGGGCGTACAGCCGGGAGGACCTGATGCGCGAGGTGTGGGGCTGGGACTTCGGCGACCTCTCCACCGTCACGGTCCACGTCCGCCGGCTGCGCGGCAAGGTCGAGGACGACCCGGCCCGGCCGCGCCTGATCCAGACGGTGTGGGGCGTCGGCTACCGCTTCGACCCGAGCGGCCGGGAAGAGACGGACCGACATGCGTGACACCCTGCTCATCGCCCTCTACGCCTTCGCCGGGGCCGCCGTCACCGGCCTGGCGGGAGCCACCGCGCTGCGACTGCTGCGGCGCCGCTCGCTCACCGTGTCCCTCGCCGTGGTCGCGGCCGTCGGTGTCTGCGGTGTGCTCGCGGGCACCCTCGCCGTCGCCTGGGCGATGTTCCTGTCCCCGCACGACCTGACAGTGGTGACGACGGTCGTCGCGATGGCGGCCGTGGTCTCGCTGGTGACCGCGTCGGTACTGGGCCGCTGGGTCGTCGCGCGCAGCCGCGACCTCGCCATGGCCGCGCGCTCGTTCGGCGAGGGCGGCGACTTCGCCGCACCCGAGGCCCCGGCCACCGCCGAACTGGCCGCGGTGAGCCGCGAGTTGGCCGCCACCAGCGCCAGGCTCGCCGAATCCCGGGAGCGGGAACGCATGCTGGAGACCTCGCGCCGGGAACTCGTCGCCTGGATCTCCCACGACCTGCGCACCCCGCTCGCCGGTCTGCGCGCGATGTCCGAAGCCCTGGAGGACGGCGTCGCCGGCGACCCCGCCCGCTATCTGAAACAGATCCGCACCGAGGTGGAACGCCTCAACGACATGGTCGGGGACCTCTTCGAACTCTCCCGCATCCACGCCGGCACGCTCCCCCTGGCGCCGTCCCGGATCTCCCTGTACGACCTCGTCGGCGACGCCCTCGCCGGAGCCGGCCCGCTCGCCCACGCCCACGGCGTGCGGCTGGTCGGCGACGGGGTGGCGCCGGTACCGGTCGAGGTCGACGCCAAGGAGATGAGCCGCGTCCTGGGCAACCTGCTGGTCAACGCGATCCGCCGGACACCCGCCGACGGGACGGTCGCCGTCGCCGCCGAGTGCTCGCCCGACGGTGTCGTCCTCTCCGTGACGGACGGCTGCGGCGGCATCCCGGAGGAGGATCTGCCCCGCGTCTTCGACACCGGCTGGCGCGGCACCGACGCCCGGACTCCGCCGGCCGGCGCGGGCCTGGGCCTCGCCATCGTGCGCGGGATCGTCGAGGCCCACCAGGGCCGGGCGAGCGTACGCAACATCCCCGGCGGCTGCCGCTTCGAGGTCACGCTGCCCGCGGCACCGTAGACCGGTCAGCGGCAGGCCGCGAACTCCCGCATCCCCTCGGCGAACCCGACCTCCGGCTTCCAGCCCAGCTCCGCCCGCAGCCGCGAGGAGTCGGCCGTGATGTGCCGTACGTCCCCCAGCCGGTACTCCGCGGTGACGACGGGTGCGGGCCCGCCGTGGGCGCCGGCCAGCGCGTGCGCCATCTCCCCGACCGTGTGCGGCTCGCCGCTGCCGGTGTTGTACGTGGTGAGCGCACCCGGCTCGGACCGCGCCTGAAGCGCCACGACGTTGGCCGCGGCCACGTCCCGCACATGCACGAAGTCCCGGCGCTGCCGCCCGTCCTCGAACACGCGGGGCGCCTCACCCCGGGCGAGCGCGGACCGGAAGAAGGAGGCGACGCCGGCGTAGGGGGTGTCGCGGGGCATCCGGGGTCCGTACACGTTGTGGTAGCGCAGCGAGACGGCGGAGCCGCCCGTCGAGCGGGCCCAGGCGGCGGCCAGGTGCTCCTGTGCGAGCTTGGTCGTGGCGTACACGTTGCGCGGATCGGCCGGCGCGTCCTCGCCGACCAGCCCGGGCGTGAGTTCGGCGCCGCACGCGGGGCACCTCGGCTCGAACCGCCCCGCCTCCAGATCGGCGACCGCCCGCGGCCCCGGCCGCACGACCCCGTCGCGCGGACACGTGTACCGGCCCTCCCCGTACACGACCATCGACCCGGCCAGCACGAGGTTCCGTACGCCCGCCTCGGCCATGCCGGCGAGCAGTACGGCCGTCCCCAGGTCATTGCGGGAGACGTACTCCGCCGCGTCCCCGAAGCCCACGCCGAGCCCGACCATCGCGGCCTGATGGCAGACGGCGTCCACGCCGGCCACGGCCCGCGCGACGGCGGCCGGATCGCGTACGTCGGCGGCCGGATCGGCACGCACGTCGAACACGATCGCCTCGTGCCCGCGCGCCGTCAGCGCCTCGACGACATGAGAGCCGATGAACCCGGCACCGCCGGTGACCAGTACACGCATGCGCCCACGCTAGGGCCGCCTCGACGGTGGGCCGGCAGGGCGCGCCCGGACGTCACGACTCCGTAAGACCCGGCCGCCGTGCCGTGTCCCGGGCCGGCGGGGACGGCATCGCGGGTGGCGGTGAACTCAGCGGCGCAGGGCGGTCACGCGCTCCATGCGCGACAGCTTCTCGGGGTTGCGGACGGCGTAGAGGCCGCTGATCCGGCCGTCGGCGATGTGGACCGCCAGGACGGTGTCGACCTTGCCGTCGAGCCGGAGGACCAGCGCCGGGTAGCCGTTGACCTGGGCCGGCCGCAGTGCCGCCGCGCCGAACCTGCTCAGCCCGGCGGCCAGCGGGGCCACGCGCCCGGCCCCCGTGATGGGCTCCGGCGCGGCCTGGGCGACCCCGCCGCCGTCGCCCAGGAAGACCACGTCGGGCGCGAGGATGTCGAGCAGACCCCGCAGGTCGCCCGTCTCGACCGCCTCGTGGAACGCCCCCAGCACGGCGCGGGTCTCGGCGGCGGAGACGGCGCCGCGCGGCCGGCGCGCGGCGACGTGGGCGCGGGCCCGGTGGGTGATCTGGCGGACCGCGGCACGGCTCTTGCCGACGGCTTCCGCGATCTCCGCGTACTCGAGGCCGAACACCTCGCGCAGCACGAACACCGCCCGCTCGGTGGGCGTGAGCGTCTCCAGCACCAGCAGCATCGCCATCGAGACGCTGTCGGCCAGCTCGATGTCCTCGGCCACGTCGGGCGCGGTCAGCAGCGGCTCCGGCAGCCAGGGGCCGACGTAGGACTCCCTGCGCCGAGCGAGCGTACGCAGCCGGGTCAGCGCCTGGCGCGTGGTGACACGGACCAGGTACGCCCGCTGGTTGCGCACGGTCTCCTGGTCGACGTCCGCCCACCGCAGCCAGGTCTCCTGCAGGACGTCCTCGGCGTCGGCGGCCGAACCGAGCATCTCGTAGGCCACGGTGAACAGCAGGTTGCGATGGGCGACGAACGCCTCGGTGGCCGCGTCCGCGAGGCTCCCGGGAGGTTCGGCCACGTTCGTCCCGCACTCGCTCATATCCGGCTCCCGCCTGTTCGTCATCGACCCTGCCACACCCACGGGATGCCGGTCCCCGTGGCGGTGTGACATCCGTGGGCGGTGGCGTACGTCACATGCCGGTGCGGCGGTGGGAACGGGAACCTGCACGTCCCGTCCGGCACATGGGTGCCCCTGGAGTCACCAGAGGACCGGCAGGCGAAGGGGGAAGCGGCGGATGGTTCCGGTGTCCCACTCGATGTCCTCGGGGGCGACGGCGAGGCGCAGGTCGGGGAAGCGGGTCAGCAAGCCGGTGACCGCGCTGTCCAGCTCCGCCCGCGCGAGCGGTGCGGCGAGGCAGTGGTGGCCGCCCCAGCCGAACGTCATGTGCGGGTGCACCGGCCGTTCCAGGTCGAGCGTGTGCGGGTCGGGGAAGACGTCCGGGTCCCGGTTGGCCGCCAGGTAGGACACGTGCACGTAGTCGCCGGCGCTGATGGCGGTGCCCTCGATCTCCGTGTCCTCCAGCGCGATCCGCGGGATGCCCACCCCTTTGCGGAAGGGGATGAAGCGCAGCAGCTCCTCCAGCGCGCCGGGGAGCCGGCCGGGCTCGCGCGCGAGCGCGGCGCACTCCTCGGGCCGGGTGAGCAGCAGATAGGCGATGTTGCTGATCTGGCAGGTCGCCGTGTCGTTGCCGCTGAGGATGAGCGTCACGGCGAGGACCGCCAACTCGTCGTCGCTCAGGGGAGCTTCGCCCGCCGGTACCGGCGCCGTGGCCATCGTGCTGAGGAGGTCCTCGCCCGGCGTGCTGCGCCGGTCCGGGACCAGCTTGGCGAAGTACGCCCGCAGGTCGGCCTTGGCGTCGGCAGCGTCCTGCCGGGCGTCCGGCGAGGTGGCCAGGAGCCGCATGGTGAGCGTGCGCAGATGGTCGCGGTCGGTCTCGGGGACGGCGAGCAGCTCGCAGATCGTCAGGTGGGGAAGGGGAACCGACAGATGGGTCACCAGATCCGCCGGCGGCCCCGCCTCGGCCATCGTCGTGAGCAGCCCGGCCACCACCTTGTCCACCGCCGGCCGCATACCTGCCACCCGCTCCCGGGTGAACGCCTGGGCCGCGACGTGCCGCAGCCGGGTGGCGTGCGGCGGGTCGGTCACGTTGATCGACTCCGGCGACACGATGGGCTCGGGCGTCATCCTCGGATAGTCGCGTCCGACGATCGCCGCCCGGCTGAACTTCGGGTCGCACGTCACCTGGCGCACCCCGGCGAAGCTGGTCACCAGCCACGCCTCGGCCTCGCCGTAGGGCAACCGGATCCGGCTGACCGGGCCGCGCTGCGCCAGCGACGCCAGTGACGGGTCGAACTCCAGCTCGTCGGCGAAGTCGAAGGGGCAGTGGGGCACTGCGGGGTCGTGGAACGACATACAGCCTCCTTTGTGCGCAGCGTCGGTGCGGCGGCCCGCATGGGCTGGTGTTGTCTCAAGCAGCCGTGGAAGTCGATGCCGACGGGGAGATGGCACACCGGACGACGTCGCCCAGACGCCGGTCACCTCGTTCAATATGCGGTACTCCGGCCGCTCCCGCAGAACAAACGCTCCGGGCCGCGAACCGGTTTCCTCCGCGGGAACCGGGGCCCGGGCCCTTCGTCAATCGTTCCGTGCGGCATCCGGCCCTTACGGCGTTCGGGTGAGCCGGGGCGGCCGTGGCGCGTTCCGGTCTCGCGGTCGGTCGGGACGGGCACGTCGGGCACGTCGGTCAGCACGGTCTCGTCGCCCGGGACGTCACGTCGGTCGGGACGGTCGGGACGTTCACGTCGGACAGGACGGTAATGCCCGCCGGACGACGTGCCGCCACAGCCCGGAGGTGTCCGGTGGAAACGGCGCCGGTCGGTACGGGAGAACACGCGCACCGGCTGGAACGCCGGCCTGGTCACTGACGTCTCACCTTGCGAATCGATCATCTGTTGCGGTCATCCGCCCGCTGGAGGGCTCTCCGGCATCGACCAAGGGTGACCGCGCAGGGGGGAAGGAACACACACGATGAAGTCAACCAGTACCCGACGCCGCCTTGCCGGAGTCGCGGCTGCCGCCCTGATGGCCGGCGCGGGCGTCCTGCTGGCCGCTCCCTTGGCAACGGCGAAGGCCAACGTGCTGACCATCGACAAGGTGGAACTCCACAAGCCGAACATCCAGGTGAAGGTCACGTACTCCTGTGACCCCGGCCTGGACCACGAGCTCGTGGCCAACGCCAGCAAGATCGGCACGGGTACTCATCAGGAGGACATCGCCGCCGGCACCATCAAAAGGGACAAGCTCGTCTGTGACAGCGGCAGCCACATCGCCCAGGTGACCATGCGCCCGGCCCAGGGCTCGTCCTTCGTCAAGGGAGACAAGACCAAGGTCACCGTCTTCTACTTCGACAACGACGGGTTCAGCTACGCCCACGAGGACGCCGTCGTCGTCCTGTAAGGGGGTGCGCGCCCCGGCGACGCGGCGTCGGGGCCGACCCACCATGCACCTGGCGAGCGAGGGCGGCCGCCGGCCGTCGGTCGCCCTGGCCGCGTCAGGACAGTGCATCGCCGGCCCGCGGACACGGCCGGGCCCGGCCGTGTCCGGTGCCGCCCGTGACCCGCGCAGCCACCGGCGCGGCGCCAATGGCAGGATCACACTCTCGACGAGTCCTCTCGTCGCGCGTCCCGCACCGCGGAGCATGGGCTCTCCGGTGCGGGACGGGCGACTTTCCCGATCAACAACTAACAAATCGGCCAAGAAGTTGAAATCCATAGTCTCGCTCGCGTTTTCGCGATTGCTCAGCAGGATCACGTTCGCCGCGTGGCGTCAACCGCGTGCGATGCTGTGGGCCACCGTGGGTGTGGCGACCCTCGGTTTCCTCATCACGCTGGAGATCGCCGCGCGCCGCTGCGCCGGCGTACCGGGGCCGATGACCAACCAGCTGGCAGAGGTGGTGCTCGCCCCCAAACCGGGGCCGCTGTACGCCGGCATGGCGTTGATGATGGTGGTGCTCACCTGGCGGCAACGGTTCATCGCGGCAGGTGTCGCGATCGGCATCGACATCGTCTTCGTGCTGGTGCGGTGGGCGGTCCACGCGAGGACGGCCGACGGTCATCTCTTCGGCAACGGCGCGTTGTGGGTGATGCTGGGATGTGCGGTCATCGCCGTCACGCGCCGCACCGGCCAGGAACGTGTCCTGCTGCTGAAGGGCGTCGGCCTGGGCCTGCTGCTGGTGGCCGGCCGCAAGACCGGCGACACCTGGCTGCTCATCACGTCGAAGACCCGCCCGACCGTGCTCGACCCGTACGTGGCGACCGCCGATCACGCGCTGGGCAACCCGTCATGGCTGGCAGGCCGGATCCTCAGGGCCACGGACCCGATCGGCCCCCATGTCCTTCACTTGGTCTACGCGCAGCTCGCGGTGGCCGCGGTCGTCGTCGCCCTGTACCAGCTGCGGAACGTGGCGGTCGAGCGCCGCTTCCCGAGCCACCACCTGGTGCGCACCTTTCTGGTGATCGGCCTCCTCGGGCCGGGCATCTACATGATCTTCCCGGTGGTCGGACCGGTCTTCGCCTACGGCCCGGGCGCCTCCGGCACCGGCGGAGTGCAGTGGGCAGTGGCCAACCTGTGGCCGAACACGCCACCGCCGGTCCACCTGCCGCACCCGGTGCCGTACGACGCGATCACCCCCCGCAACTGCATGCCCAGCCTGCACACGGCGTGGGCCACCGCGATCTTCGTTCACTCCCGCAAGGGACCACGGGTTCTGCGATACGCGGGCACGTTCTGGCTGATCGCCACGCTCGGCGCCACACTGGGCTTCGGCTACCACTACGGCGCGGATCTCGTCGCCGGCGTGGTGTTCGCGCTCACGATCGAGGCAGCGCTGCGCTCGCTGGACCGGGGCTGGGACCGGTCGGGGACCCAGCTGGTCGCTCACGGCGCAGCGGTCTTCACCGCGCTCCTGGTGTCCTACCGCTTCCTGCCGGTGGAAATGGCCGAGCATCCGTGGATATGCGGACCCCTTCTCCTTCTGGCGATGAGCTCAGTGGTCTACGGCTATGTCCGGACCACCAGGCTGTGGGATCCGAAGGCCGGACCAGGGCGCCAACCGGAACCGCAACCCGAACTGAGCCCTGCCGCGTGACGAGCTTCGGCCGGAAGGCCGGGGAGCGGGGCGTCGGTCGCCTCAAGGCCGGGTCGTGCCGTCGGTGACCTGATCCGGGCGCACAGCCTCCAGTTCCCGCTTGAGATTGCGCAGTGTGGCGTCGATGTTGCCGACCTGGAACTCGGCGAAGGTCCTGCCCCCGGTGACGACCCGGTCGAAGAGGTGGGCGGCGAACGCGGGCCATGCCCGCCGGTCGTCGGTCCATGTCTCCGTCACCTTCGTGGACCCGCCTTCGGACTCGAAGGTGTACTCCCAGCTCGCGATCGGACCCCGCAGGCGCGGACGCTTGACCCCGATCGCGTGGACGCGGAAGGCGAAGCGCCGTCCGGGATCGGTTGCGGTGACCGTGCACCGCGTCACCCAGCGGAAGGCCCCCCGCTTGTTGCGCCCCACGAACGTCGTTCCCGCAGCCGCCGGGCCCTGCGACGTCGCCTCCGTGGTCCCCAGGTTCTCGGGACTCCAGCGGCCCATGTCGGCGGGACGGCTGACCGCCTGATAAGCCGTCTGCGGCGACACGTCGATGACGATGCTGCGGGACACGGTGAAGGAGCGGGGCACGGGGCGGCCTCCCACGGGCGGATCCAGAGGGCTACTGACGAGTAGCAAGCATGGCACGCGGAAGCCTGGCCGCATACCTGCGCGCGCCCGCCACAGCCCCGGGCGAGGGGCCCGCACCGGAGGCGGCTGAGGGCAACGCTGCCGCACCCTCCTCGCGCGGCCTGTCGCACCGCCCGAGTTTTTCGCACCGGGGGCCGGGCAGAGAATCCAGTGAGGACCGGCGAAGGGATCGACATGAGTGCCGGAGAGAAGGCCAAGGCCAAGGCCGAGCAGGTGGTCGGGAAGGCCGTGCGGAAAGTGGCCCACGCGCTCGGTGACAGGACGACGGAAGTCAAGGGTGCCGCACTCGAGGCCCGGGGCAGGGCCCGCCACATCAAGGAACGCTCGAAAGGTGCCTTCGGGCGCTAGTCGGCCTTTCGCATCTCCACCCGAAGTGAGGGGGCCGGGGGCCCGGCGCCCGGTGATCACCGGGCGCTGTCCCGCGGGCAGGCAAAGGGGCCGGGCGGAATGCCCCACTTCACGGGGTTTTGCCGGTCGGTCAGTATGCCGCGGCTGAGCAGCATGGCGGTGACACCGTCCGGCTGGGTGATCTCGCGGATGAAGACGGCCTTGCCGGGCGGGTGTGTGTTGGTGCCGTCGAGTTGCAGCACACCGGAGGCACCCGGGTACTGGGCCGGCCGTGGGCGGTGAGCCGCAGGGAGATGTCATCGGGCTCGACTCATCCGTGCGACGCCCGGGCTGCGGCTGCTCCCCTTCTCATCGCCGCCGGGGGCCCCGGTCTACTGCCGGGGGTTTCGATCTCGGCTCGGACAACATGCGTTGTCGGGGCGCGGGTACAGTGTGCTTACCCCACGACCCCAGCTGCCCACTCGGCGAGGAAAGACATGCAGCCCGCGATCACGACCGAGCCGCCCCACAAGAGCGCGCTCTCCGGCTGGACCACTCGGCGCTGGCTGCGAACCGGGGTGGCCACCACCCTGGTCGTCCTGGCCGTGCTCGGCTCACTGGGTGGCTGGGCGATGTGGCGTACATCGCACCTCACGGCCGCGCTGGTGGACCGACGCTCCCCGGCCCTCATCGGCGCCATGCGGGTGGAGCAGGCGCTGGTCAACCAGGAGACCGGAATCCGTGGGTACGGTCTCTCCGGCCGATCGGACTTCCTCCAGCCGTACGCCCAGGGCGTGACCGCCGAGAGGACCTCCCTGCGGGAGTTGCGGCCCCTGGTCGGGGACGACCCCCGGGCCGCCGGTGACTTGGCCGATGTCGAGCGACTGGCCGGCACCTGGCAGGAGCGCATAGCCCGCCCCATCTCGGCCGCCTCCCCCGAGGAGGCGATGAAGCTCTCCGCGCAACGAGCCGCGGAGGGCAAGTCCGCGTTCGACTCGCTACGGCGGGCAATGGCGCGGCAGCAGGCTCATCTGCAGAGCGTCCGCGCGGCGTCCGCGCGGGAACTGCGGGCGTCGGAGACTCTGCGCAACTGGATGTTCGCCGTCATCGCCGTCGTCATCGTCTCGGTCGCGGTGCTGGTCTTCGAGGGACTGCGCCGTGGCGTCACCGGCCCCCTCACCCGGCTCGGCTCGGACGCACGTGAGGTCGCCCAGGGCAGTTTCGGCCGCTCCCTCACCGGCACGGGCCCCGCCGACCTGCGGCAGCTCGCCTCGGACGTCGAGTCGATGCGCCGGCGTCTGGTGGAGGAGCTGCAGTTCAGCGAGGCCGCCCGCCACCAGATGGACGAACAGGCGGAGGACCTGAGGCGCTCGAACACCGAGCTGGAGCAGTTCGCCTACGTCGCCTCGCACGATCTGCAGGAACCGCTGCGCAAGGTGTCCAGCTTCACCCAGCTCCTGCAACGGCGGTACGGGGGGCAGCTGGACGCGAAGGCCGACCAGTACATCGCCTTCGCCGTCGACGGCGCCAATCGCATGCAGACCCTCATCAACGACCTGCTGGCCTTCTCCCGCGTCGGTCGCGTCCACAACGACCATCAGACCGTCGACCTGAACGCGGTGATGGCAACGGCCCTGGACAACCTCAGCGTGGTCGTCGAAGAGGCCGGCGCGGAGATCACCCACGATCCGCTGCCCACCGTTGTCGGCGACACCACACAACTGGGGATGCTGTGGCAGAACCTGTTGTCGAACGCCGTCAAGTTCCGCAGTCCCGACCGGCTGCCCCGCATCCACTTCGGTGCCGTGTCCGACGGCGGAGTGTGCGAGTTCTCCGTGACCGACAACGGCATCGGCATCGCGTCCGAATTCCAGGAGAGGGTCTTCGTCCTCTTCCAGCGCCTGCACACCAAGGACGCCTATCCGGGCACCGGCATCGGCCTGGCGATGTGCAAGAAGGTCGTGGAGTTCCACGGCGGCACCATCGGGATCGACGCCGACTACAAGCTCGGCACCCGCGTCGTCTTCACCCTTCCCGTCGCCGTGACCTCGCCCGTGAGTCCGGAAAGAGAGGCCCGGCCGTGACCGTCCCAGTCCCGGGCCGCGTCGAGCGGTACGGCGTTCTGCTGGTGGAGGACGACGACGGAGACGCCCTGCCGCATCCTTCCCGGAGGGGGCGAGTGGCTGCCCACCACGGTCGCCCTGCCTGTCTGTGGGGCGCTCATCGCCTACACGGACGGTCTCATCGAGGGCTTCGCGGACGGCACGGGCGCCCGGCTCGGGGCGGACGGCCTGCTGCGCATCATCGACACCAGCCACGCGCCCGACCCCGGCCTGCACCTCGACCAGCTCATCGCCCGTACCCGCGCGTTGAACGCCGACCGGCACACCGACGATCTGGCTGTCCTGCGGATGGACTGGAACGCCGGGGACGCCGACCGCACTCCGAGCGCGTGGCGCACCGCACCGTAGTCCGGCACGGGGCGAGGACGGAAGTCCGGCGGGACGACACCCTGACAGCACGTCCTCGGACTCGCTCACTCCTGCAACGGCAGCCCGTACCCGATGTGCCGCGCCGGCCGGAACCGTCTCCTACCGATCGGTGAGGAGCACGGGGGCGGCCGGCGGGACCTGGTGTGCCCCCTTCTCAGGGGCCGCCGGCCGCGGGGCTGATCGTCGGTTCAGCGGGTGATCCGCTCCAGGATCCAGTCGGCCAGGGTCTCGGTGACCTGGCTGTGCTCGGTGTTCTTCGAGTCGCACTTGAACTCGTCGAGCATGCTCTTCTCGGCCGGCAGCGACTCGATGTCCTCGTAGGGGTTCACGTCCCATGCGACGGGGTCGAAGTCCAGCGCGACCGCGCTCACCGCCGGGACGAAGCAGCCGCTGCGGTGCTCCTGCCGGATTTCCGCCTTGAGCGCGTCCGCGATCATGCCGAAGGAGGCGAGGCTGCCACCGGGAGCGCCGTCAAGGGCCGGGACGTGGGAAGTGCTGCCGCGGCGCACCTGGCCCAGGGCCTTCATCTCGCCGATCGGCTGGTGCTCGCCGTTGTCGGGTTGGATGCGGGCCGACGCGGCGGCGACCAGTGGCAGCCGCCAGTCGAACACCGTCTCACCGGGCGGCAGGTCACGGCCTGTGCCGTTCCCCATGCCGTTCGACACGCCGAGCTTGCGGGGGCGCACCGGGAACTGGCCGTACTCCTGCAACTCCGCCAGGAACTGCTTGCGCAGCTCGCTGGAGGTGGCGACCGCGCCGGAGTACTTGGCGTCCTCGACCCAGGCCCACAGCAGTTGCTGGGCTGCGGGGCTCCTGATGAGGTCGGCCTGCTTGGGCGCGTCGGGGTTGCCGGTGGGGAAGGACTCGAAGAAGTAGGCCATCTGCTGGAGTACCAGCGGGATCCACGCCCCGTTGTGCGGGGTGTCCCACGAGAGGTAGGTCTCGGTCTGGTGGTCCATGCTGTGGGCTTCCATCTCGGCGAGGGCATAGCGGGTGATCATGCCGCCCATGCTCACTCCGCCCACGATGAGGGGGGCATCGCCCTGCCGCTCGCTGATGGCCTGCTGGATGGCGCTGATCACCACACCGGCGTTCGCCTGGATGTAGGTGTGACGCTGCTCGAAGCCGACCAGAACGACATCAAGCCCCGCGGCGAGCAACTGGTCGAGAAGACCCGGCTTGCCCTTCTTGTAGGGGGCGTTGAAGTGGTTCCACAGGCCCGGCAGATCGCTGAGGCCGTAGTTGAAGCCGTCCGCGAAGATGAACGGCCGCTCCAGGTTCTTGCGCCCCTCGGCCAGATAGACCGCCGCCGTGCCGGTCGCCACCTCACCCCGGTAGGGCCGCGAGGACCGCAGCTCCCAGGTCCTTGGCTTCCGGTCCTCGGTGCGGGCTGCCCGAGCCGGGCTTGCGAACCAGACGCCCGGCTCCAGCGCCCCGGCAAGCGTCGCCCGCGCATCGGCCGGGGGCTTTCCTTCTTCCTGCTTCGCTGTCAACTCGACATCGATGCGAGCTTCCTGCGCCACGACTACCGCCTTCGCTCGGGTACTTCTCATGGCCGTGCCACTGGACGGGCACGGGGCTCATCGCGACCACATGTGCAGGGACAGGTAACGCGCCGGAGCAGCCGCCAACCCTCAGCGCGGACTCCAGAACTCCACCCCATGGCTACGTAAAGTAACAGTGCGATCGCTCTGAGTGTCACCATCGGGGCGAGTCGGCGTGGCTCCTTGAGATGGGGTCGGCTCGGCCTCGGCGAGCGGCCGTGAACTTACGCGGTCCTCTCCGGGGCGATCTCGGTGATCAGGCCCTCGACCAGGGTCTTGATCTCGTCGCGGATCGGACGCACGGCCTCGACGCCCTGGCCGGCCGGGTCCTCCAGCTTCCAGTCCAGGTAGCGCTTGCCGGGGAAGACGGGGCAGGTGTCGCCGCAGCCCATGGTGATGCAGACGTCCGACTCGCGGACCGCGTCGACGGTGAGGATCTTCGGCGTCTCGGCGGAGATGTCGATGCCGACCTCGGCCATGGCCTGGACGGCGGCCGGGTTGACGGCACTGCCCGGGTCGGAGCCGGCGGAGCGGACCTCGACGCGGTCTCCGGCCAGGTGGGTCAGCCAGGCGGCGGCCATCTGGGAGCGGCCGGCGTTGTGGACGCAGACGAACAGGACGGACGGCTTGTCGGCCATGGTGATCGCTCTTTCTCGTCGCATTGCGGACCCCGGCCGCCAATGACTTCAGCTCCCGCTGGTATCAGCGAGGAAGGGTGTGACAATATCAGCGCATGCTGACTTCAGTCGATCCTGATGTGATCCGGGTGCTGGGCGATCCGCTCCGCCTCCAGATCGTGACCCTGCTGGCGCGCGAGACGCTGTGCACGACCCACCTGGTCGAGGAGACCGGAGCCAAGCAGACCAACCTCTCCAACCACATGAAGGTGCTGCGCGAGGCCGGGATCGTGGAGACCGAGCCGTGCGGCCGCTTCACGTACTACAAGCTCAAGCCCGACGTGCTGGCCGGCCTGTCCGAGCGGTTCGCCGAGCTCGCCGCCTCCGCCCGCACCGCCGCCGGGAACAAGAGGGCCTGCCCGTGACCGCCACCGAGCCCACCCCCGCCGCCACCCGGGGCGCCGACCCGGCCGGGGACGACTCGATCGTCAAGAAGCTCTCCACTCTCGACCGCTACCTGGCGCTGTGGATCCTCCTCGCCATGGCCGTCGGCCTGGGCCTGGGGCGCATCGTCCCGGGCATGAACGACGTGCTGGCGAAGATCGAGACCGGCGGGATCTCCCTGCCGATCGCGCTCGGTCTGCTGGTGATGATGTATCCGGTCCTCGCCAAGGTCCGCTACGACAGGCTCGACCGCGTGACCGGCGACCGCAAGCTGATGGTCTCCTCGCTGGTCATCAACTGGATCGTCGGTCCGGCGGTGATGTTCGCCCTGGCGTGGATCTTCCTGCCGGACCTGCCCGAGTACCGCACCGGCCTGATCATCGTCGGCCTGGCCCGCTGCATCGCCATGGTCATCATCTGGAACGACCTGGCCTGCGGCGACCGTGAGGCGGCCGCCGTCCTGGTCGCCCTGAACTCCGTGTTCCAGGTGCTCGCGTTCGGCCTGCTCGGCTGGTTCTACCTCGACCTGCTGCCGCGCTGGATGAACCTCGGTGACGGCCAGGGCCTGGAGGTGTCCGTGTGGCACATCGCGCTGAACGTCGTCGTCTTCCTCGGCATCCCGCTGCTGGCCGGCTTCCTCACCCGCCGCATCGGCGAGCGGAAGCTGGGCCGCGCCGGCTACGAGCAGAGGTTCCTGCCGAGGATCGGCCCGTGGGCGCTGTACGGGCTGCTGTTCACGATCGTCGTCCTCTTCGCCCTCCAGGGGAAGACCATCACCTCCCAGCCGCTGGACGTCGCCCGGATCGCGCTGCCGCTGCTGGCCTACTTCGCGGTCATGTTCTTCGGCACCTTCCTCCTCGGCAAGGGCCTGGGGCTGGCATACGACCGCACCGCGACCCTCGCCTTCACCGCGGCGGGCAACAACTTCGAACTGGCCATCGCGGTCGCCATCGCCACCTTCGGCGTCACCTCCGGCCAGGCCCTGTCCGGCGTCGTCGGCCCGCTCATCGAGGTGCCGGTGCTGATCGGCCTGGTCCACGTCGCCCTTGCCTGGCGCAGGAAGTTCGCCGCCGACGCGGTGACGACGGCCGCGTGACGCGGCACAGGCGCATCCCTGCCGACGGCACCCCTGCCCTTGACGGGCCGTGCCCGCACCTGCTCGGCCACGGCCGCCGAGCGCCGGCCCGCGGGCGCCTCAAGCCCTCCGCGTCGTCGGGCGCGACCGGATCAGCCGTGGGCCAGGGCGGCCAAGAGGTCGCCCCTCAGCTGATGACGGGGCTGCGGCGCTCGACGAGGACGACGTCGCGCCAGACGCCGTGATGGCGCCCGATGCGCTCCCGCGTGCCGATGACCCGGAACCCGGCACGCCGGTGGACGGCGAGGCTTGCGGTGTTCTCGGGGAAGATCCCGGACTGGACGGTCCAGATCCCGGCCCGCTCGGTCGAGTGGATCAGCGCCTTGAGCAGGGCGGAGGCGACGCCTCGGCCACGGGCCGTGGGGTGGACGTAGACGGAGTGCTCGACCACGCCCGCGTAGGCGCACCGTTCGGAGACGCCGCTCACGGCTACCCAGCCCAGCACCGCCTCGCTCTGGTCGAGCGCGGCGAAGCGGTGCTCGGGCAGCTTCGCGGCGTCGAACGCCTCCCAGGAGGGTGGGCTGGTCTCGAAGGTGGCGTTGCCCTCGTCGATGCCCGCCTGGTAGATCGCCAGCACCTGTTCGGCGTGTTCCGCCGTCAACGGCACGATCACCGCGCCCACCGCTCCGCTCGCCACCGCCGCCCCCGCTGTTCGTTGCTCGTCAGGCAGCGGTGGGCGGCGTCAGCAGCTTGCCCATCGCGCCGAGCACGGATGGCTCGACCCGGTAGTAGACCCAGGTGCCACGCCGCTCGGAGCTGAGCAGTCCGGCCTCCTTGAGCTTCTTCAGGTGGTGGGAGACGGTGGGCTGGGAGACGCCGACGTCGGAGATGTCGCACACGCACGCCTCCCCGCCGTCGTGCGAGGCCACGGCGGAGAACAGCCGCAGCCGCACCGGGTCGCCGAGCGCCTTGAACATCCGCGCGGCCGTCTCGGCCTCCTCGGCGGTCATCGGACGCTCGGCCAACGGCGGACAGCACGCCACCGCACCCTGGCTGTCAGCGGGTTCGAGCAGCGGCAGCACCTTCGCGTTCGACATACGTCTATGTTGACACACGTCGAACCAGTGCGGCGAGGCCCGTCACCGGCGTGCGACGCGGCCGCCAGGCATCGGGCGACGCGATCCGCGCCCCGGCCGCAGCGTGAGGCCGTCGTGGTGCCGGGGCCACGGCACGGCCATGTGGCCGGACGCCTCCAGTGCCACCGGCCACAGCCCCCAGTGTCACCGGCCGCAGCCCCTGGCGCGGCAAGGTGTGAGCGGTGGTGAGCCCGGACTGCCGCCGCCGATGACGACGACGAGCGGTCCGCTCCATCGGCGATCGCGGCTATGACTTCGATGCATGTCTATGTTGACGCTCATCAATACAGCTGCCATGCTGGCCGCGCAAGCCATCGACAGATGTCGAAACACCGCTAGGAGCCGCCGTGAACGCGCCCGCCACCACCGAGCTGCCCGTCATCGTGATCGGGGCCGGACCGATCGGCCTGGCCGCCGCCGTCCACCTGGTCGACCGGGGCATCGAACCCCTGGTCCTGGAGGCCGGGCTCACCGCCGGCGCCGCGGTGCGCGAGTGGGCCCACGTACGGCTCTTCTCCACGTGGGGCGAGCTCGTCGACCCGACCGCCGAGAAACTCCTCGCCCCCACCGGCTGGACCCGGCCCGACCCGGCCACCTGTCCCTCCGGCGGCGACTGGGCCGAGCTCTACCTCCAGCCGCTGGCCGACGTCCTCGGCGACCGCGTCCGCCTCGGCGCCACCGTCACCGGCGTCTCCCGGGCAGGGCGGGACCGGGTCGTCGACGCCGGCCGCGAGACCCAGCCGTTCGTCGTGCACATCACCCACGCCGACGACCGCGAGGAGCGGATCCTCGCCCGTGCCGTCATCGACGCCTCCGGCACCTGGACCACCCCGTCCCCGGCCGGCGGCAGCGGCCTGCCCTGTCTCGGCGAGAAGGCGGCTGCGGACCGGATCGCCTACCGTGTCCCGGACCTGAACGACCCCGCCGTCCGCGCCCGGTACGCGGGCAAGCGCACCGCCGTCGTCGGCTCCGGCGCCTCCGCCTTCACCGCCCTCGCCTGCCTCGCCGACCTGGCGGTGTCCGACGACGGGCTCGGCACGAAGGCCGTGTGGATCCTGCGCCGGGGCATCTCCGGCGCCACCTTCGGCGGCGGCGAAGCCGATCAGCTGCCCGCCCGCGGCGCCCTCGGACTCGCGGCCAAGGCCGCCGTCGACAACGGCTACGCGGACGCGGTCACCGGGTTCCGCACCGAGGCGACCGAGCGCGACAGCGACGGCTGTCTGCTGCTGGCCGGTGAGGACGGCCGCCGCCTCGGCCCGGTCGACGAGGTCATCGTGCTGACCGGCTTCCGCCCCGACCTGTCCTTCCTCTCCGAGATCCGCCTCGGCCTGGACGAGCGCCTGCAGGCCCCGGTCGAACTCGCGCCGCTGATCGACCCCAACCAGCACTCCTGCGGCACCGTCCCCCCGCACGGCCACCGGGAGCTCGCCCACCCCGAACAGGGCATCCACCTGGTCGGCATGAAGTCCTACGGCCGCGCCCCGACGTTCCTCGCGATGACGGGATACGAGCAGGTCCGCTCCGTCACCGCCGCCATCGCCGGCGACCTCGAATCCGCTGACCGTGTCGAACTCACCCTCCCCGACTCCGGAGTGTGCGGCGGCGCCGGCCTCTTCGACACCCCGGAAGCCGAACAGACCGACGGCTGCTGCGCCCCGGCGCCCCGGCTCCTCCAGCTCGCCGCACCGGCCACCGTGACCGCCGGGGGCCAGGCCGAGGAGGCTCCGGCAGGCGGCTGCTGCGGCTCGTGACCGACCTCGACACCCGCCAGGGCGGGGGCCGCGACCGGAACAGGGGACCGGTCGCGGCGCCGCGCCGCCCTGCCGGCCCTCCGCCACCGGCCGGCGGCCCTCGCGACCCCGTCCCAGATGAACGGGCGCCCGGCCGTGACCGGTGCGGGCGGCTCGGTGAGCCGCCTGACCGTGGAAGGGCTCGGTGAGCGGCGTGATTGCGGAAGACGTGCAGTCGGCTGTTCCGTGAGGGCCTCGGACCGAACTTGCCGAAACCGCAAACAATCATGTCCGGCGGCAGGACTTTCCGCATGATCGGCGTTGAGCCAGGGGAACGGCGGCAGGCAGTCCGTTCCGGCGCCCGGCAGACCGACGGTTCTGGAGGACACGCATGTCGCAGCACGTCACGGAAGCCACACACCGGTCTGTCCCGTCGCCCGGAGGCCGGATCCACCTCGTGGAGCAGGGGACCGGGCCGCTGGTGCTGCTCGTCCACGGCTTCCCGGAGTCCTGGTACTCCTGGCGTCACCAGCTGCCGGTACTCGCGGCGGCGGGACACCGAGCGGTCGCCGTCGACGTCCGCGGTTACGGCCGCTCCTCCAAGCCGGCCGCGACGGATGCCTACCGGATGCTCGACCTCGTGGCGGACAACGTCGCGGTGGTGCAGGCCCTGGGCGAGGAGTCGGCGGTGGTCATCGGCCACGACTGGGGCGCGACCATCGCCGCGACCTCCGCCCTGCTCAGGCCGGAGGTCTTCCGCGCGGTCGGACTGCTGAGCGTCCCCTACACCCCGCCCGGCGGCCCCCGGCCCAGCGACGTCTTCGCCCGGATGGGCGGGGACGAGGAGTTCTACGTCTCCTACTTCCAGGAGCCGGGCCGCGCCGAGGCCGAGATCGAACCCGATGTACGCGGCTGGCTCGCCGGCTTCTACGCGGCCCTGTCCGGCGACAGCATGCCCCGACCCGGCGCTCCCGATCCGCACTTCGTCAGCCCGGCCGGGGCGCTGCGTGACAGGTTCCCCAGCGGCCGGCTGCCCGCCTGGCTCAGCGAGCGAGAGCTTGACGTCCACGCCGGGGAGTTCGAACGTACCGGCTTCACCGGAGCGCTCAACCGCTACCGGAACATGGATCGCGACTGGGAGGACCTCGCAGCCTTCGACGGCGCCCCCATCACCCAGCCCTCCCTGTTCATCGGCGGCAGCATGGACGCTTCCACGACCTGGCTGGCCGACGCGATCAAGGCGTACCCGGTCACGCTGCCGGGTCTGGTCTCCTCCCACCTCCTTGACGGCTGCGGCCACTGGATCCAGCAAGAACGCCCCGCCGAAGTCAACCGCCTCCTGACCGACTGGCTCGCCGCCCTGCCCGCCTGACACGCCCACCGGTGGCGCCACCCCGCACCGCCACCGACCCCGCCGGTCTGCGGATCAACTCTCCGGCAGCACGAGCGTGCAGCGTCAAGCCGTACCCGCAGAGTGCCGGAGAGCACCGGTGAACCGGTCGCGCGGACCGCGCCGATCGCCGCCGGCCGCAGCGGTCCTGCCACGATGCCGCGGGCCTGTCTCCCTGGGGGCGGCGGGGGGCATTCTGCTCCTGTACGTGCGCGGAAGGCCGCTCCAGGGGGACCATGGGAGCCGAAGCACTCCATAGGTACCCGGCAGGCCACGGGCCGGTCCGAACGAAGGCCCCTGTGGTCCGGCACATGGAAGGAGTGCCGTGTGAGCGCAGCCGATGGGCGTCCGGCTGACCCCGGCCAGCCGGAGGAGCGGTCGCCGCAGCCGAGTGGGCTGATGGACCTGCTCGGCGTCGCCGCGGTGCTGCTGGATGCCGAGGGGCGGATCGTCTTGTGGAGCCCGGAAGCCGAGGACCTGTTCGGCCATACCGCTGAGGAGGCCCTCGGGCAGTACGCGGCGCCGCTGCTCGTCCACGAACAGCACTGGGAGCTGATCGTCAAGCTGTTCGCCGAGGTCATGGGCACCGGGGAGAGGTGGGCCGGGGCGTTCCCCATCCGGCACAAGGACGGCAGCGCCCGGCTGGTGGAGTTCCGCAACATGCGGCTGCTGGACGACCGCGGCGACTTCTACGCCCTGGGCCTGGCCACCGACGGGTCACGGCTCCGGGAGGTCGAACGGGACCTCGCCCTGTCCACCCGGCTGATCTCCCAGTCGCCCATCGGGCTGGCGACCCTCGACACCGATCTGCGGTACGTGGCGGTGAACCCCGCCCTGGAGCGGATGCACGGCATTCCCGCGGAAGAGCATCTGGGTAGGCACTACCGCGAGATCATGACCTCGGCGAAGTTCGAGGGGCCGGAGGCCGGGATGCGCCAGGTCCTCGAGACGGGGACTCCGATGGTCGACGAGTACACCATCGTCGGCCACAGTCCCGCCGACCCGCAGCTGCACGCCTGGTCGATCTCGCTGTACCGGCTGGAGGACCCCCAAGGGCGTGTCCTCGGGGTGGCCGACCTGGTGGTGGATGTCACCGACCGTTATCAGGCGGCCACGGAGGCCGCCGAGGCCCGCCGGCGTCTGGCGCTGATCGCCGACGGCTCCGCGCGCATCGGCACCACCCTGGAGGTCGAGCAGACCGCCCGCGAGCTGGCCGGCGTCACCGTTCCCGAACTCGCCGACATCGCGACGGTCGACGTCCTCGACTCCGTCCTCGACGAGCACCACGTGCCCCTGGGCGACGGGCCCGCGCTCTTCCGCGCCCTCGCGGTGCAGGCCGCCTATGCCACCGAGGCCGTCCAGGCCGCCGGTCCGACCGGCCGGACCGCCGCCTACGACGCCGACAGCCTGCCCACCGAATGCGTGCGCACCGGCCGCCCGATCCTGATCTCCCACACCGATGACACCGACCTGGCCCGCATCGGCCGCGACGACCGCGCCGCCACGCTGCTGGCCCGTGCCGGCGTGCATTCCCACATGCTGCTCCCGCTCACCGCCCGCGGCCAGATCCTCGGCTTCCTGGGGCTGAGCCGCGCCCGCAACCAGCAGCCCTTCAGCGAGGACGACCTCGCCCTCGCCGGTGAGCTGGCCTCCCGCGCCGCCGTGTGCATCGACAACGCCCGCTCACACCAGAGCGTGCGCAACGCCTCCGAGATCCTTCAGCGCAGCCTGCTCCCGGACCACCCGCCCCACCTCCCCGGCCTGGAGGTCGCCTCCCGCTACCGGCCCGCACAGGCCGCCTACGAGGTCGGCGGCGACTGGTACGACGTCCTGCCGCTCGACGGCGACAAGACCGCACTGGTCGTGGGCGACGTCATGGGCAGTGGCATCGACGCCGCGGTCACCATGGGCCGGCTGCGCACCGGCACCAGTGACTTCGCCGACCTCGACCTCGACCCTGCCCAGGTCCTGCGACACCTCGACAAGATCACCTCAGGGCTTGAGCAGTACATAGCCACCTGCGTCTACGCCGTCTACGACCCTCACCGCGCGGAGTGCCACATCGCCGTCGCCGGTCATCTGCCCCCCGTCCTGGTCCGCTGCGGCAAGCACCCGGAACTGCTCGACCTGCCGACCGGCACCCCGCTCGGGGTCGGCGGCGTCCCCTTCATGACCACGACCTTCCCGGTCTGCTCCGGCGATCGGCTGGTCCTGTACACCGACGGACTCGTCGAGGTCCGTCATCACCCCATCGACGAACGCCTCGACACCCTCCTGGACCTGCTTGACGCACCCGACCGCACCCTGGAGGAAACCTGCGACCGGCTCCTTCGCGAACTCCGGCGGCCCGCCGACCCGGACGATGTCGCCATCCTCATCGCACGTATGCGGCCCTTCGCGTCCGCCGCTTGACTCCGGCCCTGGTCCGACCCGGGGGGCCGCACCCACCGGGGCGCGCTGGAGACCTGTGCTGGTCAACGCGCGACGCGCCCCTCGCCCCGCCCGCACCGGTCGACCACCGCCGCACGGGCGGCTCGTCTTCGTCGGCGGCATTCGTCGGCGGCATCCTGGAACGTTCGGTCAGTCGGGCTGGACGAGAAGCAGGGCGCGGTCGTCGAGGTAGGTGGCGCCGGGCTGATGGTTGAGGAACAGCCGGCACAGGTCGTGCACGTTGAGGCCGGCGCCCCGGCGGGCCGTCTCGGTGAGACGGGCCAGGCCGGTGTCCAGGTTCTCTGCCCGCCGTTCGATCAGGCCGTCGGTGTAGAGCAGGACCGCTTCGTCCCGGGCCAGCGTGGTTTCGCCCTGGCGGTATGCGGCGCCGGGTATGGGCCCCACCGGGGGTGAGATAGGGCCGTCGAGGTAGCGACTGGAGCCGTCGGGGGAGACGGCGAGCGGCGGCGGGTGTCCGGCTTTGACGTAGGTCAGGGTACGTGTGGGCCGGTGGTAGAGCAGGTAGCAGGCGGTGGCCATCTGACCGCGGTGGTAACGGTGCAGGTACTCATTCAGTTCGGAGAGCACCTCCGCCGGTCGGTCGCCGCAGCGTACGACGATGCCGCGCAGAGCGGCGATGACCTGGGCCATGACGGCCGCCTGGGGCAGGCCGTGGCCGGCGACGTCGCCGATCGACAGGCCGATGTGGTCGTCGTCGAGGGTGTAGAGGTCGTACCAGTCGCCGCCGACCAGGACCATGTCGCTGCCGGGCGCGTAGCAGGTCGCCACTTTCAGCCCGGCGATGTCCGGCAGTCGGGGCAGGAGGCTGAGCTGGAGGCGTTCGGCGACCCGGTGTTCGTGCTCGTACAGTCCGGCGCGGCGTACCGCCTGGGCGATCTGCTGGCTCACGGCGGTCAGGTGTTCCGCCTCGGGTGCTCCCGCCGCCCCGGGCCGTACCGCCAGGGCGCCCAGCACCACACCGTCGGCCTCCAGCGCGATGCGTACCGTTGTGTCGGAATCACCGGGGCGTGCCCTGCACTCTTGCCGGTCGAGGTCCTTCCAGGCGGTGTCCGACAGGACGCGGAGGTCCTCGCCCGGTCCCAGGGCGGGCACCAGGCGCCGGGAGTGCAGCTCCAAGGTCACGCCCTCGACGTCCAGCACCCGCGCCGCGGTGGCCGTCACGGCCTCGGCGACCTGGGCCAGCGTCGCCGACGACGCCAGAGCCGCCGTCAGCTGGTACAGGCGCTGCAGGCGGGCGCGGGCGACCTGCTCGGCGAGCAGCAGCTGCTCGCGTTGGGCCTCCGCGGTCCGCCGGATGGCGACTTCCCGGTTGAGTGCGAGGACTTGCCGGCTGAGGACGGTGAACCGGTCGGCGTGGTCCAAGCGGTGCAGGTGCAGTTGCACCGCCGTTCCGGGGCCCTGCCACCAGGTGGCGCGGACGCCGTGGCAGCGGAAACGCACCCTGCTGCCGTCACCGTCCTTCAGAGCGAGCGCGCCGGGCAGCGGACTGCCGGTACGCAGCCAATTGCGCAGATGCGTCCGCAGGACAGCGGCATCGTCCTGGATGAGGGCATACAGGCTGGATCCCGCGCACATCTGCGGGATCGAGGTGGCAGCGGCGGGGTTGGCCGCCAGGATCGTGCCGTCCCCGGCGCACAGGACGACCGGGTGCGGCAGTGGTCTGGTGATGGCCTCGAACAGGCCAAGGTTCACGCAGGAACCCTACCGGTGGCCGCGCCGCCGTCAGACGGTTCCGCGTCGGCGAAGTACTCACGGCCGGTCACCGGCCCGGCGCCGGGCACCAGGTGGACCACGACACGGCAGCCGGCATCACCGCGGGCGATGGTCTCCTGCAGTTCGACGCTGGCATAGCCGAGGTGGCGGGCGGCGATCGTCCCGAAGACGTTCGACGTCATCATGCACATCGACTCACGACCCAGCACCTTCTCCGCGAAGGGGCAGGCCCGGTTGCCGAGCACGATCTTCGTGTCGTCCTGTTCGATGACGAAGAAGTCTCCCTTGATGCGCCGCTTGAGATCCACCAGAGTCGCCGCGACCTGCTCCGGGGACAGCCGGTCCACGCCGAGGGCCTCGAGATACATCTCGTCGATCTGCGTACCCACCGCCTGGCCCACCAGGCTGATGTAGCCGGACGCCTCTTCGAGGCCGATCACCGACTCCAACGACGTCGCCAGCTCCCGCACCAGCGTCCGCAGGAACACGTCACGGTCCAGATCGATCTTCACATCCACCGGGTGGCCCATACGACTCTCTCTCCTCGGCGCCGCGGAATCAGACCCACCGCGCCCAATAGATCCCCAAAGAGCAGTGACTCTGTCACACCAGCGGCTTCCTTGCTGAGGGCCCTGCTCCCACCTCGGCGTGATCTGCTCCCTCCCGGCCCACCGCGGCCGGTTCCGGCCGGCAGCCCGCCTCCGCCGTACCCGCGGCACGTCAGCCGGCGCCGGACCACCGCGCCCACCAGGGTGCTGTCGAGACGGATAGCCGGATGAGTCCGGTGTCGGCCGCCTCCTCAACGGCGCGCGGACGGTCACCTTCGGGTGAGGGGGTGGGACACCTGGTACGCCAGCCTACGGTCGGCGCCCTCCCCGATGGCCGTGAGGGCCTCGTCCAGCTCCATGAACCATTCCCAGGGCGGCCGCCCGCCGGCACCGACCAGCCGGGCGACCACCAGATCCTCCAGCTCCGGAACCCGTTTGTTCTTCCAGACCTTGTCGGCGAGGCTCACCAGCAGGTCCTCCACGCCGATCCCGGGCGTCGCCCAGGACGCGTGTGTGCCGGCGAAACGGGCGAGTGAGGGCGGCACGCCGTGATCCAGCAGCAACTCCCGGCCCGCGGCCTCGTGTTGCGCACCGGGGCCGGACAGCTCGGCCGGGTGCAGTGCCTTGCCGATGTCGTGCGTGGCGGCACCGAACAGCACCGCCTCGGCGTCGAACTCCAACTCGGGGCAGTGGCGGCGCAGCCAGTCCACGAGCTGTGCCGCGACGTCGTGCACCGCCCTGAGGTGGGCCACCAGCCGGGGCGGGGCCTCGACCTGTCCCAGCAGCAGAGCGGCCCGTTCGGGCAGGGGGCGCAGGGGCGGATCCTCGATGTCGTCCGTCGCGATCGACGGTGTGTCTGCAGCGGTCACCGTGCCAGAGTAAGCACCGGAGCGGACCCGAGGGAGGGCTGACCGGGGCGGGGGCAGGGATGCAGACGGTGAACACGGTGTTCCTGCTCGGTACGGGCGTGTTCTGGACGGCTGCCTATGTGCTGCTCATCCGCACGGGGCTGCGGGAGCACACCTTCGGCATGCCCGTCGTCGCCTTCGCCACCAACATCAGCTGGGAGTTCATGTTCGCGTTCGTGCGCCCCGCGTCCGGTGTCATGCATGTCATCAACATCGTCTGGTTCTGCTTCGATCTCGCCATCGGCTACACCGTCGTACGTCACGGCCGGTCCGAATTCCCCTACCTGTCCGGCCGGTTGTATCTGCCCGCGCTCACCGCGCTGCTCGCCCTGGCGTACCCCGGCATGAACTTCACCTCCGAGCAATTCGACGAGGGCGCCGGTACGATCACCGCTTGCGGCAGCAACCTGGCGATGTCCGCGATGTTCCTCGCGATGCTCGCGGCCCGCCGGGGCGCGCGCGGCCAGTCCCTCGGTATCGCGCTGGCCAAGCTGCTCGGCACGGCCTGCGCCTCCCTCGCGATGCTCACCGACCCCGACCCGGCGCCACGCTACGACAGTGCCCTCATGCGCTACCTCTACGTCGGCTGCTTCGTGCTCGACCTCGCCTATCTGTGCGCCCTGTGGACCCTACGCCGGGCCGCCCGTCACTGACATCGATGTCCGCGCTCGCCGCTGGATGGCAGGAGAGGAGCGCGGGGTTGACGATGGTCTCGTGGGGTACGGCCGCCGCCGCAGCGCCGGTGCCGTCCGAGGCCGCCGGGGGACGGAGACCGGCCCCGGCCGCGGTCGGCGGCCGGAAGGGAGAACACCGTCATGCTGGAAGTGAAGACGGTCGAGAAGCCGGATGAGCGGCGCGACTTCCCCCGCGGCCACCTCGAAGCGCTCCATCTGACCGGGCTCGACTTCGCGGTGGCCACGTTCGAACCGGGCTGGCGCTGGTCGGAGTCCGTGGCACCGATCGCGGGGACCCCGAGCTGCATGGTCCACCACAACGGCTTCGTCGCGCAGGGACGCATGCACCTCCGTATGGACGACGGCGGAGAGAGCGAGGTCGGCCCGGGTGACGTCTTCGTGTGCTCGCCCGGCCACGACGCCTGGGTGGTCGGAGACGAACAGGTCGTGGTCTACGACTTCGCCGGGACCATGGCGAACGAGTACGCAAGGGGTTAGCCGTATGTAAGGCGGGCCGGTCCGCCTGTCCCCTCACCGGGCCGCACGGGCCCCTCACAGGGTCGCGGGCCGTACGGACCGCGACCCGACGGCCCGTCCGGGGTTCGTCGCGCGGCCCGCGGGGGCCGCGCCTCTCCCTGGCCGGCAGCGGTTCGCTGGGGCCGATCCGGCAGCGGTTGGCGAAGGCCGGTGACGTCCGGGAACGCCGCCGCCTCCCCTCACTCGCCGAGGACCCGCGCCCCCTCCTGCGCGAACGCGATCGCGTCCGGGTGGCCGAACAGGCCCGGCAGTCCGCCGGTGTGGACGAAGACCGTCTTCTCGCCCGGGCGGATCTCGCCGTCCCGGACCGCCGCGCGGAGACCGGCCAGGGCCCGGCCCGTGTAGGTCGGGTCCAGGACCAGGCCCTCGGTGCGGGCGGCCAGGCGGAGCGCCTCCCTCACCGGACCGGTCAGGGCCGCATACCCGGCGCCCACCTGGTCCCGGCGGACCCGCAGGCCCTCCGGCGCGACCTCCTCCGTCGTGAGCGGTGCGGCGAACTCCGCCACCGCCGCGGCCGGGTCGGCCAGCGCGCCCACGTCGACGCCGAGCACCGACCCGCTGCCCAGGGCCGCGACCAGACCGGCCATGGTGCCGCCCGAACCGAGCGCGACCACCGCCGTACGCAGGCCGGGAAGCTGCTCGCGCAGTTCCGTGCCGCAGCGTGCGTAGCCCCTGGCGCCCAGCACGCTGGAACCGCCGAATGGGATCGGCGCCGGACGGGCACCGGCCGCCCGCAGGCGCGCGCGGACGTCGGCCGCCGCCCGGTCCAGTCCGGCCTGGTCCACCTCGCCGGCCCAGGCGAGCCGGGCCCCGAACAGCCCGTCCAGGGCCAGGTTCCCCGAGCGCGAGGCGCCCGGGGAGCCCCGCAGGACGAGGACGACGTCCAGCCCGAGCCGGGCGCCCGCAGCGGCGGTGAGCCGGGCATGGTTGCTCTGCGGCGCCCCGGTCGTCACGAGCGTGTCCGCGCCCTCGGCGAGGGCCGCGCCCACCGTCCACTCCAGCTTGCGGATCTTGTTCCCGCCGCCGCCCAGGCCGGTCAGGTCATCCCGTTTCACCCACAGGTCGTCCGGTCCGAGCCCGAGCGCGGTGGCCAGCCGGGGCGCCGGTTCGACGGGAGTGGGGAAAGTGCCCAGCGGCACGGGCGGGTAGTGGCTCATGACGAGGTCCTAGGGTCGGTGGTCGGTGGTCGGCGGTCGGTGGTGGCGGCCGACCTGAGGCGTCCGGCTTTGTGACCGGCCGATCACCACCGGGTGTCCGGCGCCGTGGCCGATCGAGCACGGCCGGCCGGGTCTCCCGCGTTGTGGTCGGTCGAGCACGGCTGGGAGGGTGTCCGGCGTTGTGGCCAGTCGATCACGGCCGGGCGCCTGGCGTCACCCGCGTCACCGCGCCACCCACCACCGGGTCATGGCTCCTACGCCACCGGAGCAGCCCGCGCCACGGCCTGCCCCATCCACGCCACCGAAGCACCCCCGTGCCACGGCCTCAGGTCCCATCCACGCCACCGGGGTGCCCGCGCCACCCCGGCCACCACGCCACCGCGTCACACCGGCAGCAGGCGGGTGATCAGTGCGCCGAGCTGGCGGGCCGTGCGGCACTCGTGCATCTCGACGAGGTCGGCGTAGGCGGGCGCGGCCGAGTCGCCGGTGCCCCACCGGTCGCGTGGCTCGGGGTTCAGCCAGTAGACGCGCCGGGCCCGCCCGGCGACCTCGCGCACGGCGGAGAGGTTCGGGTCGCTCATGTTCGTCCGCGCGTCTCCGAGGACGAACACCGTCGTTCGCGGGCCGACCGCACCGGCGTACCGCTCGGCGAACTCGCCCAGTGCCACGCCGTAGTCGCTGCTGCCGTGCCAGCCGGTGAGCGTGGCCTCGGCGCGGATCCGGGCGCTGAGCCCGTCGGGGTCGGCGCGGCCGTGGTCGAGCAGGCGGGTCACCTCGTCGAGCCTGTTGACGAAGGCGAACACGCGGACCTTGCTGAACTGGTCGTGCAGGGCCTGTACGAGGAGCATGGTGAAGTCCGAGAAGCCGGACACCGAGCCGGACACATCGCACAGCAGCACGAGTTCGGGGCGGACCGGGCGCCGCCGGCGCAGCACCGGCCGCATCGGCACGCCGCCCGTGGACAGCGAGGAGCGAAGCGTGCGGCGGAGGTCGATCGTGCCGCGTGCGGCCCGGCGGCGGCGCGCGGCGAGCCGGGTGGCCAGCTTGCGGGCCAGCGGTGCCACCGTGCGGCGCAGTTCGGCCAGCTGGTCCCGGTTCGCGAACAGGAAGTCGACCCGGTCGGCGGTCGGCCGGACACCCCGCCGCGCGATCTCGTCCCGGCCACGCCGCTCCGCGACCCGGCGCCGCGCCTCCGCCCCGACCATCCGCCGGAACGCCTCGATCCGGCCCCGGATCTCGTCGTCCAGCAGCCGGTCCGCGAACCCCGCGCCGCTGCCGTCGCGGCCCCGCATGTCGGCCCGTACCCGGGCCAACAGGGTCTGCGGACGCAGCCGTTCGAGGGTCTGGTACGCCGACCAGCCGTCCGAGCCCGATGAGTCCCCGTATCCGCCCATACCGTCGACCGCTTCCGCCGCCAACCGGGCCAGCAGCGCCCGGTCGTCGTCGGCGAGCGCCTCGGCGAGCCGGTCGCGCAGGGTCTCCCGGTCCCGGGGTGCGTCCTGCGGGCCGCCCACCCCGCGCGGGAAGTACAGGTCGAAGACGGAGTCGAACAGGGCACGTTGGCCGGGGCCGTGCAGCAACGTCGCGGCCAGGCCCTCGCGCAGCAGTTCCCGGTCCGCGAGGCCCAGCGCCTCCACCGCGCGGGCCGCGTCCACGGTCTCGCCGGTGCCGATCCGCACGCCGTGCGCGCGCAGCGCACCGGCCAGACCCGCGACCCGGTCGGCGACGGCGGTCACAGCGCGTCCAGGTCGAGCTTGGCCGCCGCCTTCTGGATGTCGTCCTGGTGCTTGAGGATCACTCCGAGGGTGTCCCGGACGACGGTCTCGTCCAGGGTGTCGGCGCCCAGGGCCAGCAGCGTGCGCGCCCAGTCGATGGTCTCGGCGACGGACGGCACCTTGCGCAGGTCCATCGCGCGCAGCGCCCCGGCCACCCGGACCACCGACTCGGTCAGCGCCTGGCCGAGGCCCGGCACCTTCAGCCCCACGATGCGCCGCTCCAGCTCCGCGTCCGGGAACCCGATGTGCAGGAACAGACAGCGGCGGCGCAGTGCCTCGGACAGCTCCCGGCCGGCGTTGGAGGTGAGCACGACGAACGGGCGGCGGGTGGCGGTGATCGTGCCCAGCTCGGGGACCGTGACCTGGAAGTCGCTGAGCACCTCCAGCAGCAGTCCCTCCATCTCGACGTCGGCCTTGTCGGTCTCGTCGATGAGCAGCACCGTCGGCTCGTCACCGCGGATGGCGGTCAGCAGCGGGCGGGGGAGCAGGAACTCCTCGCTGAAGATGTCGGTGCGGGTGTCGTCCCAGCTCTCGTCGCGGCCGGCGCTGATGCGCAGCAACTGCTTGGCGTGGTTCCACTCGTACAGGGCCCGGGACTCGTCCACGCCCTCGTAGCACTGGAGCCGCACCAGCCGGGCCTCCGCCACCTGGGCGACGGCCTTGGCCAGCTCGGTCTTGCCGACTCCGGCGGGGCCCTCCACCAGCAGCGGCTTGCCCAGCCGGGCGGCGAGGAAGACGGTCGTGGCGACGGCGGGGGAGGCGAGGTAGCCGGTCTCGGCGAGACGGGCGGAGACGTCGTCGACGGATGTGAACAACGGGGCCTCCGGCGGGTCGGGGAGCAGAGTCCTGAGGGGCAGCGGATCCGGGGTTCTATCTAAGCGCTTGTTCAGGACCCGCGCCACGGTAGACACCGATCGGTTTCCATTCGGCCGTCCCGCGGTAACCTCGCTGTATGGCCACCACAGAGCAGGCGTCAGGGAAGGCGTCCCCGCGCGACCGGCTGCTCGACGCCGCAGCCCGGCTTTCCTACCGGGACGGCGTCTCCGTCGGCATCGAGGCGCTGTGCCGGTCGGCGGGCGTGTCCAAGCGGTCGATGTACCAGCTGTTCGACAGCAAGGACGCGATGCTGGCCGCGAGCCTGGAACGGCGCATCCCCTGGTACGAGGCCCAGCTCACCCACCCCGACCCCGACTCCTCGACCCCGCGCGAGCGCATCCTGTACGTCTTCGACCGGCTGACGCGCGCCTCCCGGGACGCCGACTACCACGGCTGCCCCTACCTGGCCGCGCTGGTCGAACTGAAGGACCCGGCGCACCCGGCCAGCGTGGTCGCCCGCGAGGTCAAGGAGCGTCTGACGGCACGCTTCCACGCCGAGGCGAAGCAGGGCGGCGCCCGCGACCCCGGGCTGCTCGCCCGCCAGCTCGTGCTGATCTTCGACGGGGCCAGCGCCCGGGCCGGCGCCGGGGTGGAGCGCCTGGACGACGGACTGGTCACGGCGACGGTGACCGCGCTGCTGGACGCGGCCGGCCTGCGCTAGCCGCGGACCGGGGCACCGGCTGCGCCGCCTCGGGTACCGGGGCACCGGTCACCACCCGCCGTGTGCCGCCGCCCCCCCGTACGGGCCACCACAACGCGCCGTTGCGCTCGCCCGCCCGGTGCAATGGACCCGTGACCGCGCCTCTGGACGACTGCCTCGCGCGCAACGAATGGATCTGCGGCGCCTATCTGAGCACGCGTCGGCAGATCCTGCTCGACGCGGTGGCCCAGCACCTCCAGCTGACTCTTCCGTCGGTCCTGATCGGTCTGGTCATCGCCCTGCCGCTCGCGGTACTGGCCCGTCGCTGGGGCTGGGCGGCCGGCCCGGTCCTGGCCGTGACGACGATCCTCTACACGATCCCGTCGCTGGCGATGTTCTCCCTGCTCCTGCCCCTGTACGGTCTCTCGGCCACCCTGGTCGTCGCCGGGCTGGTGCTGTACTCGCTCACCCTGCTCGTGCGGAACATCCTCGCGGGTCTGCGCGCGGTCCCGCAGGAGACCCGGCAGGCCGCGCGCGGCCTCGGCTACGGTCCCGTCCGTCTCCTGCTCACCGTGGAGCTGCCCCTCGCCCTGCCCGCCGCGATGGCCGGCCTGCGCATCGCCACCGTCTCGGCGGTCTCCCTGGTGACGGTCGGCGCGGTCGTCGGCTTCGGCGGGCTCGGCAACCTCATCTACGCCGGCATGAACACCTATTTCAAGGCCCAGGTGCTCACCGCGTCCGTGCTGTGCGTGCTGATCGCCGTCGCCGCGGACCTGTTCCTGCTGGGCGTGCAACGGCTGATCACGCCCTGGGCCAGGGCGGGCCGCGTATGAGCACCCTCGCCGCCAGCTGGGACTGGCTCACCGATCCCGCGCACTGGTCGGGCGACGACGGCATCCGGCACCGCCTGTTCCAGCACCTCCTGCTCACCGTCGTCTGTCTGTTCCTCAGCTGTCTGATCGCCCTGCCCGTCGCCCTCGTCCTCGGCCACCTCGGCAAGGGCGGCGCGCTCGCCGTGAACATCTCCAACGTCGGCCGCGCCGTCCCCACGTTCGCCGTCCTGGTCCTCCTGCTGCTGACCCCCGTAGGGAAGTGGGGCGAGGGCCCCACGGTGGTCGCCCTGGTCCTGTTCGCCGTACCGCCCCTGCTCACCAACGCCTACGTCGGCATGCGCGAGGTGGACCGCAGCGTCGTCCAGGCCGCCCGGGGGATGGGCATGACCGGCCGGCAGCTGCTGTTCCGCGTCGAACTGCCCCTCGCGCTGCCCCTGCTGCTCAACGGAGTCCGGATCGCCGCCGTCCAGCTCGTCGCCACCGCCACCATCGCCGCGCTCGCGGGCGGCGGCGGCCTCGGCCGGATCATCACCGCGGGCTTCAACCTGGCCAGCACACCCCAGGTGGTCGCGGGCGCGCTCCTCGTCGCCGTGTTCGCCCTGATCGTCGAGGGCGCCTTCGAGGCCGCCGAACACCTGGCGCCGAAATGGGCCCGGGGCGGCCGATGACAGGCCGTATCTGGGCGACCTCGGCCCTGCTCCTCGCCCTCACGGCCTGCTCCACGGGACCCTCCCTGGAGAACCGGGGCGCGGTCACCGCATCCCCCGGAGACAGCCACCACCTGACCATCGGCTCGGCCGGCTTCACCGAGAGCGACCTGCTCGCCCAGATGTACGCGCAGCTGCTGAACCAGGCCGGTTACCAGACCTCGATCCTCACGGTCGCCAACCGGGAGCTGTACGAACCCGCCCTGGAGTCCGGCCAGATCGACGTCGTACCGGAGTACGCGGCCACGTTCGCCGACTGGCTGGGCGCCAAGACCCACGGCGCCGACGCGAGACCCGTCGGCTCCCCCGACCTCGACGCCACCATGAAGGCCCTGCGGGAACTCGCCGCGCCCCGCGGCCTCACGGTCCTTCCGCCGGGCCGCGCGGTCGATCAGAACGCCTTTGCGGTGAGCGCCGACTACGCCCGCCGGCACGGCCTCAAGACCCTCAGCGACCTGGGCGCCGCGAAACTGAAGGTGCGGCTCGCCGCCGGCGACGAGTGCGTGGAACGGCCGTACTGCGCGCCGGGCCTGAAGAAGGTCTACGGCATCGACATCACCGGGGTCGACCCCAAGGGTGTCGGCACCACCCAGGCCAAACGGGCCGTGCAGGACGGCCGCGACCAGATGGTGCTGACCACCACCACGGACGCCACCCTCGACCAGTTCGGCCTGGTCCTGCTCGCCGACGACCGGCACCTGCAGAACGCCGACTACGTCGTCCCGGTCGTCAACCGCTCGCGTGCGGGCAGCGAGCGGGTGGCGATGGTGCTCGGCAAGCTCAACGACGTCCTGACGACCCCGGACCTGGCCCGGCTGAACCAGCAGGTCGACAGCCGGCGCCGGCTGCCCGCGGACGTCGCCCGGGCGTACCTGACGGACAAGGGCCTGCTGAGGTGAGCCGGATCAGGCGTCCGACACCGAGTCGAAACTGACCTGCCCCCGCGCCACACCCTGCGCGTCCGCGTCCACCGAGCGGCGCAGCGCCTCGTGCAGCTTCGCCGGGGTGAGCACGCCGAGAAAGCGCGCGCCGTCCAGTACGGCGACCCATCCGGCGTCGTGCTGGAGCATCACCCCGAACGCCTGCTTCAACGGGGCGCCCACCGGCACCCAGGCGGTCATCCGGTGCACGAGGTCCCCGACCGCCCCGCCCGCCGCCAGTTCATCGATGCCGACCCAGCCGCGCAGGTCACCGTCCGTGTCCAGGACCACCGCCCACCGCGCGCCCTCGGCCCGCAGCCGCTGCACGGCCCGCCCGGCGGGCTCGTCCACCCGGGCCACGGGCGGCTGCTCCAGATCGTCCGGTTCGATCTCGGTGACCGACAGCCGCTTCAGCCCGCGGTCGGCGCCGACGAAGGAGGCGACATACGGGGTCGCGGGGGCCCCGAGCACCGCGCCGGGCGTGTCGAACTGTTCGATGCGGCCGTCCCCGTAGACGGCGATGCGGTCGCCGAGCCGGACGGCCTCCTCGATGTCGTGCGTGACCAGCAGCACCGTCTTGCGCACCGCGGCCTGCATGCGCAGGAACTCGTCCTGCAACTGCTCGCGCACCACCGGGTCCACCGCGCCGAACGGCTCGTCCATCAGCAGCACCGGCGGATCGGCGGCCAGCGCGCGGGCCACGCCGACCCGCTGCCGCTGGCCGCCCGAGAGCTGCTCCGGATAGCGCCGCCCGTACGTCTTCGGGTCCAGGCCCACCAGATCCAGCAGCTCGGCCGCCCGGGTCCGTGCCTTCGCCCGCTTCCAGCCCAGCAGCGCGGGCACGGTGGCGGTGTTGTCCAGGACGGTGCGGTGGGGGAAGAGGCCGACCTGCTGGATGACGTAGCCGATACGGCGGCGCAGCCGCACCGGGTCGACGGTCGCGATGTCCTCACCGCCGACGAAGATCCGGCCGGAGGTCGGCTCGATGAGCCGGTTCACCATCATCATGGTCGTCGTCTTGCCGCACCCGGACGGTCCGACCAGGGTGACCAGTTCCCCCTCGGGCACCTCGAAGGAGAGGTCGTCCACGGCCGTCGTCCCGTCCGGATACCGCTTGGTGACCTGCTCGAACCGGATCATTCCCTCACGCTACGGCAGCGCGGCCCGGGCCTCATCCCGCTGTGCCCCGACCGGCGGACACCGGCCTCGGCGCCCGGACCTCGGCACCCGCCGTGGCCGGCCCGCGAGAAGCCCGGGACGCGGGAAAGCACGACGGCCGTCACACCACGATGAGAGCCGCACCACGGGGGTGGGGCGGCGGGCGGTCAGCCGAGCAGGATCACCTCCAGCGTGCGGGGACCGTGCACCCCCTCCACCCGGTCCAGTTCGATGTCGCTGGTGGCCGACGGGCCCGAGATCCAGGTCAACGGACGGGTGGGAGACAGGCGTTCGAGGGCCTGCGGGACGGAGGAGACGACCTGGTCGGGCACCCGCACCACACAGATGTGGTGGTCGGGGACGAGGCTGATGCGGCGGCGGCCCTGGCCCGGGCCCCCGTCCAGCACGATCGTGCCCGTCTCGGCCACCGCGACCGCGCAGGCGGTGAGCACACTCCCGGCCCGGTCCAGGTCGAGCGGCGTGCTCTCCGGCCGGTCGGGGAGGCGGGTGACGTCCGTCGCGGCCAGCCAGCCGTCGTCCAGCCCGGGCGGTACCAGCACCGACTCCGCCCCCCGGTCGGCCAGCAGCCGGCCGATCAGGGCGGGAAGTCCGGCCTCCGTGCAGCGGTGCACGACCGCCCGGTAGTCCGCCAGATTCTCCGCCAGCAGCTCCACCGTCCGCTCGCCGGTCCGCTCCCCGTGCTCGCGCAGATAGTCCCGGCTCACGGCCTCCTCGTACGGCCGCTCGTCCGGTGTCACGTCCGCGAGGGCGCGCCGCACCCGGCCCAGGATCCGCTCCCTGCCGCTCATGAGTCGCCGTCCTTCCCGCCGTGCGTGCGCCGCCACCAGTCCCGGAAGGGCTCCGGCGGCACGGCCGGCAGGTCCCGGGTGTCGCTCCACGCCCTGCCGGGGCCCGGCAGGGCGCGCGGATGCAGCCGGCGCGTCCGGGAGGCCAGCCGCTGGCCCGCGCGCAGCACGCCCGGGTGGGTGAACGTCCAGCGTGCCGCCCGCATCGCCGCCCGCTCGGCCGCGTGTCCCCTCGCCGGCCGCAGCACCACCTTGTTGCCCTGCCGTACCGCCGGACCGCCCTCGACCACCCGCTCCCGCAGGTGCACGAGCACCTCGGGGATGTCGATGGCGACCGGGCACACCTCGTAGCACGCCCCGCACAGGCTCGACGCATAGGGCAGGGAGGCGTCGATCTCGCTCGCCGTGCCCCGCAGCTGGGGGCTGAGGATGGCACCGATCGGGCCCGGGTAGACCGAGCCGTAGGCGTGCCCGCCCGCCCGCTCGTACACCGGGCACACGTTCAGGCACGCCGAGCAGCGGATGCAGCGCAGCGCCTGCCGGCCGACCCGGTCGGCGAGGGCGTCGGTGCGGCCGTTGTCGAGGAGCACCAGATGGAAGGTGCGCGGCCCGTCCCCGTCCGTGGTCCCGGTCCACATGCTGGTGTACGGGTTCATCCGCTCGGCCGTGGAGGAGCGGGGGAGGGTCTGCAGGAACACCTCCAGGTCCCGCCAGGTCGGCACCACCTTCTCGATGCCGACGACCGAGATCAGCGTCTCCGGGAGGGTCAGGCACATCCGTCCGTTGCCCTCGGACTCCACGACGACCAGGGTGCCCGTCTCGGCGACCATGAAGTTCGCGCCGGAGATGGCGACCTTGGCGCGCAGGAACTTCTCCCGCAGGTGCAGCCGGGCCGCCTCGGCGAGTTCGGCGGGTGTGTCCGTCAGGCCCTCCGGGGCCGGGCGGCCCCACCTGCCCATCTCGGCGCGGAAGATGTCGCGGATCTCGCGCCGGTTGCGGTGGATGGCGGGGACCAGGATGTGCGAGGGGCGGTCCTTGCCCAACTGCACGATCAGCTCGGCGAGATCGGTCTCGTAGGCCCGGATGCCCTCGTCCGCGAGCGCTTCGTTGAGGCCGATCTCCTGCGTGGCCATCGACTTGACCTTCACGACCTCCGACTCACCGGTGGCCTTCACCAGTTTGGCGACGATCCGGTTGGCCTCGTCGGCATCCGCCGCCCAGTGGACCGTCCCGCCGGCCGCGGTGACCGCCTCCTCCAGCTGCACCAGATACCGGTCGAGATGGTGCAGGGTGTGGTCCTTGATCCGCCTGCCCGCCTCGCGCAGTGCCGCCCAGTCGGACAACTCGCCCACCGCCTTGGCCCGTTTGGCCCGGATGGTGTGGGTGGCGTGCCGCAGGTTACCGCGCAGGGTGGCGTTGTGGACGGCGTCGTGTGCCGCCGTCGGGAAGGCCGGCATGCCGACGAACGTTCCGCTCATGGGGCCGGTTCCTCCTCCGTGCTCGCCAGGATCTCCGCGATGTGCACCGGCCGTATCCGCGTCCGCAGCCGGCTCATCGTCCCGCCGAGGTGCATCAGGCAGGAGCTGTCGGCCGCGCACAGCACCTGCGCGCCCGTCGACTCCGCGTTGCGTACCTTGTCCGCGCCCATCGCCGCCGACACGTCGGCGTTCTTCAACGCGAACGTCCCGCCGAAGCCGCAGCACTCCTCGGCATCGGGCAACTCGATCAGTTCCAGCCCCTTGACGGCCCGCAGCAGCCGGCTCGGCCGGTCGCCGAGTCCGAGGCCCCGCAATCCATGGCAGGTGGGATGGTAGGTGACCTGGTGCGGGTAGTAGGCGCCCACGTCCGTCACCCCGAGCACGTCCACCAGGAACTCCGTCAGCTCGTACGTCTTCGGGACCACCGGTGCCAGCGTCCGGGCGAGCGCGTCCCCGCGCCCCTCCGCCCGGGCCCGCTCGCCCATCCGCGGATACAGCTCCCGCACCATCGCCCCGCACGATCCGGACGGGGTCACGATCGCCTCGTACCCCCCGAAGACATCGGAGAAATGCCGGGCCATCGGTTCGGCCTCATGCCGGTAACCGGTGTTGTAGTGCGCCTGCCCGCAGCAGCTCTGGGCCGCCGGGAAGTCGACCTCGACACCCAGCCTGGACAGCAGCTTCACCACAGCCCGGCCGGTGTCCGGATACAGCGTGTCGTTGACACAGGTCAGGAACAGGGCGACACGCATCGCGGCTCCTCGGCGTCGGTCATCGGACGAGTGCAGGGTAGTGGGCCGGTCCCGCCTAAGGGAGGCCACGGCTCACCGCGCGGCGAGCCGCGCCTCGGCCTCCCGCCACCGGCCGGCGTCGCCGCGGGGCGCGTACCGGGTGAGCCGCTGGGTACGGACGAGCAGCCGGCGCAGGGCGGGCAGGCCGCCGACGAGTCCGTGCGCGCGGGCCTGCACGAGGACGTTGCCGAGGGCCGCCGCCTCGGTCGCACCGGCCACCACGGGCAGCCCGCAGGCGTCCGCGGTCAGCTGGCACAGCAGCGCGTTGCGGGTGCCGCCACCCACGAGGTACACCACGTCCACCGGACGGTCGGCCAGCCGCCGCGCGTCCAGCACGGCCCGCCGGTGAGCGAGGGCGAGCGAGTCCAGGACGCACCGGGTCACCTCGGCCCGCGTCTTCGGCACCGGCTGTCCCGAGGCCCGGCACGCCTGGGCGATCCGCTCCGGCATCCGTCCCGGCGCCAGGAACGCCTTGTCCCCGGCGTCCACCACCGAGCGCAGCGCCGGCACACCGGCCGCATCCCGCAGCAGCCGCCCGAGATCCGGCTCGCCCCAGGCCCGTACGCACTCCTGGAGGAGCCACAGCCCCATGATGTTGCGGAGATAGCGGACCGTGCCGTCGAGCCCCAGCTCGTTGGTGAAGTTCGCGGCCCGGCTCTCCTCGGTGAGTACCGGAGCGGACAGTTCCAGGCCGGCCAGGGACCAGGTGCCGGTGCAGATGTACGCGAAGCGCTCACCGGTCGCCGGGACGGCGGCCACCGCCGAGGCGGTGTCGTGCGAGGCGACGGCCGTCACCGGCACCGGGCCGGTGAGGCCCGTCTCCGCCAGCACCTCGGGGAGCAGCGTCCCGGCCGGATCGCCCGGCTGCCGCAGCGGCGCGAACAGGCCGAGGTCGATACCGAGGCGGTCGGCGACCTCGTACGACCAGCTCCGCGTGCGGGGATCGACGAGCTGGGTGGTGGAGGCGTTGGTCAGCTCGGTGCCCTGCTCGCCGGTGAGCCAGTACGTCAGCAGGTCCGGGATGAGCAACACCCGTGCCGCGCGGGCGAACTGGGCCGTCGAGCGGGCGGCCGTGAGCTGGTAGAGGGTGTTGAACGGGGCGTACTGGAGGCCCGTCGCCGCGTACAGCTGTGCCGCCGGCACGGTCGCCCACACCTGCTGCGCGACCCCCTCGGTGCGGGCGTCGCGATAGTGCGCCGGGTTGCCGAGGAGCGCCCCGTCGGCGTCCAGCAGGCCGTAGTCGACCGCCCAGCTGTCCAGGCCCACGGAGTGCACCTGGCCCGCCGCCCGCAACCCGTCCAGGACACCGCCGTACAACGCCAGCACGTCCCAGCGCAGCCCCTCCGGCACCCGTACGGGCCGGTTCGGAAACCGGTGCGCCTCGCTCAGCTCCACCGAGTCCGGGCCGACCCGGCCCACCATGACACGCCCGCTGGACGCGCCCAGGTCCACGGCCGCGCACGAGAAGACGCCCGCGCTCACCGCAGGAACGCGGTCGCCACACCCGCGTCGACCGGGATGTGCAGCCCGGTGGTGTGCGTGAGGTCCCCGCCGGTGAGCGCGAACACCGCGTTCGCCACGTGCTCGGGCAGCACCTCGCGCTTGAGGATGGTCCGCTGCGCGTAGAACTCGCCCAGCTTCTCCTCCGGCACCCCGTACACCGCGGCCCGCCGCGCCCCCCAGCCGCCGGCGAAGATCCCCGAACCGCGCACCACCCCGTCCGGATTGACGCCGTTGACCCGGATCCCGTGCTCACCCAGCTCGGCGGCCAGCAACCGCACCTGATGGGCCTGGTCGGCCTTGGTGGCGGAGTAGGCGATGTTGTTCGGCCCGGCGAAGACGGCGTTCTTCGAGGCGATGTACACGATGTCGCCGCCCAGTCCCTGCGCGATCATCACGCGGGCCGCCTCCCGTGACACCAGGAACGACCCGCGGGCCATGATGTCGTGCTGGAGGTCCCAGTCCGCGGCGGTCGTCTCCAGCAGCGGCTTGGAGATGGAGATTCCGGCGTTGTTGACGACGAGGTCGACCCCGCCGAAGGCGAGCACGGCCGCCTCGAACGCGGCGGCGATCTGCTTCTCGTCGGTGACGTCGACGGTGACGGCGACGGCCCTGTCCGGACCGCCCAGTTCCGCGGCGACCCGCCGCGCGCTGTCGGCGTTCAGGTCGGCGACGGCCACACACGCCCCCTCCGCCACCAGCCGGTGCGCGATCGCCCTCCCGATCCCGCTGCCGGCTCCCGTGACGAGCGCGACCCGTGTGGCGAGCGGCTTGGGCACCGGCATGCGCCGGAGCTTGGCCTCCTCCAGCGCCCAGTACTCGATGCGGAACTTCTCGGCCTCCTCGATCGGCGTGTAGGCCGAGACGGCCTCCGCGCCGCGCATGACGTTGACGGCGTTGACGTAGAACTCCCCGGCCACGCGCGCGGTTTGTTTGTCCTTGCCGTAGGAGAACATGCCCACGCCGGGGATCAGCACGATCGCCGGGTCGGCGCCGCGCATGGCGGGGGAGTCGGGCAGGGCGTGCCGCCGGTAGTAGGCGGCGTACTCCTCGCGGTAGGCGGCGTGCAGTTCCTCCAGCCGGGCCACGGTGTCGTCGACAGGCGTGTCCGGTGGCACGTCCAGGACGAGCGGCCGTACCTTCGTGCGCAGGAAGTGATCGGGGCAGGAGGTGCCGAGCGCTGCCAGGCGGGGGTGTTCGGCGCGGGCCAGGAAGTCGAGAACGACGTCGGAGTCGGTGAAGTGGCCGACCTGCGGCCGGTCCCGTGAGAGGAGCGCGCGGACGTACGGCGCGAGAGCGGCGGCCCGCTCCCTGCGCTCGGGCCCGGGCAGCGGCTCGTACCCCTCGATCACCGGACCGAACGGCTCCGCCTTGCCCCGCTGGGCGAGGAACTCCTCGGCGGTGCGGATGATGTGCAGCGAGTTGCGCTCGCACTCCTCGGACGAGTCGCCCCAGGCGGTGATCCCGTGCCCGCCCAGCACGCACCCGACGGCCCGCGGGTGGGCCTGCTTGATCGCGGCGATGTCCAGCCCCAGCTGGAATCCGGGCCGCCGCCACGGCACCCACACCACGCGGTCCCCGAAGCACTCGGCGGTCAGCTTCTCCCCGTCGGCCGCGCAGGCCAGCGCGATCCCGGAGTCCGGGTGCAGATGATCCACGTGCGGGGCGTCCACCAGCGCGTGCATGGCGGTGTCGATGGAGGGCGCGGCCCCGCCCCTGCCGTGCAGGCAGTGGTCGAACGCGGCGACCATCTCGTCCTCGTGGCCGACACCCGGATAGACGTCGGCGAGCGCCCGCAGACGGTCCAGCCGCAGCACGGCGAGCCCCGCCTCGGTGAGGGTCCCGAGGTCGCCGCCGGACCCCTTGACCCACATCAGTTCCACAGCGCAGCCGGTGACGGGATCGGTGGCGGTTCCTTTGGCGGAGGCGTTCCCGCCGGCGTAGTTGGTGACACGGGGATCGGAGCCGAGGCGGTGCGAGCGGTGGAGGAGGGCGGCGACTTCGTCATGGGTGGTCATGAGTCGGTTCCTTCAGCAGAAGAGGTGAGTGGCGAAGGGGCGCGCGGGACTGCGCGAGGGAGCACGCCGGACCCGCACCTCACGGTGGATCAGGACCCGGCAGCCGCTCACGCCCCCCAACCGGCCTGCCGGCCGCCCACACGCTCGGCCACGATCCTGTCGGCCCATCCCGACCGGCGGTACGCCGCAAGGGGATCGGGGTCCACCCCCATCTCGTGGCGCACCTCACGAAGCAACGGCCGCACATCGGTGCTGTACGCGTCCATCAACACGGCGTTGGCTCCCAGCACATCGCCCGAAGCCTGCGCCTCGGCCAACGCGGAACTGTCGACCAGCAGAGCCTTCGCCGTGGCCTCCTGAACGTTCATCACCGACCGGATGACCGCCGGAATCTTGGGTTCGATGTTGTGACACTGGTCGAGCATGAAGGCGACCCCGGAGCCGAGCCCCCCGCCCCGTACCACCTCGTACATGATCCGGAACAGCTGGAAGGGATCGGCCGCCCCCACCATCAGGTCGTCGTCCGCGTAGAACCGCGAGTTGAAGTCGAACCCCCCGAGCTTCGCCTCCCGCAGCAGCGTGGCGACGATGAACTCGATGTTGGTCCCCGGCGCGTGGTGTCCGGTGTCCACCACCACCTGCGCCTTCTCGCCGAGCTTGAGACAGTGCGCGTACGCGGTGCCCCAGTCCGGCACATCCGTCGTGTAGAACGCCGGCTCGAAGAACTTGTACTCCAGCAGCATGCGCTGACCGTCACCCAGTCGTGCGTACACCTCGGCCAGCGCCTCGGCCAGCCGGTCCTGCCGTGCCCGGATGTCGTCCTGCCCGGGGTAGTTCGTGCCGTCGGCGAACCACAGCTTCAGATCGCGGGATCCGGTGGCGTCCATGACGTCGGCACAGCGCAGCAGATGACCGACGGCCTTGCGCCGCACCGCCGCGTCCGGATGGCAGACGCTGCCCAGTCGGTAGTCGTCGTCCTGGAAGGTGTTGGAGTTGATCGCGCCCAGCCGCACCCCCCGCTCCTCGGCGTACTTCGCGAGCGCCGGGTAGTCCTCCACCGTGTCCCAGGGGATGTGCAGGGCCACCGTCGGCGCCACCCCGGTGAAGGCGTGCACCTGGGCCGCGTCCTGCACCTTCTCCCACGGCGAGCGGGGCACGCCGGCCTGCGTGAACACCTTGAACCGGGTGCCCGAGTTCCCGTACGCCCACGACGGTGTCTCGATGGCCTGGGTCTTGAGCGCGGCCTTCACCGCGGTGGGGTCGGTCACTTCAAGGCTCCTGTGGTGTCGGGCGGAACGATGAACGGGTGAAACGATTCAGAACGCAAGCTAGGGGCCGCTCCGAGGGGGTGTCAAGCACTCCGGCCGGCCCCGGACCTTGACGATGCCCTGTGACCTAAGGCCGCCCGAAGTTTTTGGATACGGACCCATTGACGTGACATGGCTGCGGTGTCTACGGTCCCGGCAATCCAGTTGAAACCTTTCACGACACCGTGCGGCCACGCGGCCCTGAGCCGGTGTCGTCGAGGAGCCCCCATGACCCACCCGCCTGACACGGGCCCGGCCCCGGTGCTGGCGCTGAAGGGCGTCTCCAAGTCCTTCGGTGCCGTACGCGCCCTCAGGGACGTCTCCCTGGAGCTGCTGCCCGGCGAGGTGCACGCCCTCGCCGGTGAGAACGGCGCGGGCAAGTCGACGCTGATCAAGACCCTTGCCGGAGTGCACCGCCCGGATGCCGGGCGGCTGCTGCTCGACGGCGACCCCGTCGTCTTCCACGGCCCCGGCGACGCCCGCGACGCCGGCATCGCCGTCATCTACCAGGAACCCACGCTCTTCCCCGACCTGTCGATCGCCGAGAACATCTTCATGGGCCGGCAGCCCAGGCGCGCCCTCGGCCGGATCGACCACAAGGCCACCCGCGCGGCGACGGCCGCGCTGATGAAGCGGCTCGGCGTCGGCCTCGACCCCGACCGGCCCGCCCGCGGTCTGTCCATCGCCGACCAGCAGATCGTGGAGATCGCCAAGGCGCTGTCCTTCGACGCCCGGGTCCTGATCATGGACGAACCGACCGCGGCGCTCACCGGCAGCGAGGTCGCCCGGCTCTTCGGTGTCGTGCGGACCCTGCGCGAGCAGGGCGCCGCCGTGCTGTTCATCTCCCACCGGCTGGAGGAGATCTTCCAGATCTCCCAGAAGGTCACCACGCTGCGGGACGGCACCTGGATCGCCTGCGAGGACGTCGACGGGATGACCGAGGGTGACCTGGTCGGCCGCATGGTCGGCCGCGAACTGGCCGAGCTGTACCCGAAGCGGCGGGTCCACACCGGCGAGGTCGCGCTCGGTGTCCGGCGGCTGACCCGTGAGGGCGTCTTCACCGATGTCTCCTTCGAGGTGCGCGGCGGTGAGATCGTCGGCCTCGCCGGGCTGGTGGGCGCCGGCCGGACCGAGGTCGCCCGGGCCGTGTTCGGCGTCGACCGCTGGGACGCGGGCGAGGTCGAGGTCGCCGGGCGCCGCCTCCCCAATGGCGCGCCGTCCGCCGCGATGGCGGCGGGTCTGGCGCTCGTACCGGAGGACCGGCGGGCCCAGGGCCTGGTGATGGACCTGTCCATCGAGCGCAACATCGGCCTGACCGGGCTGCGTACGACCGCCCGGGCGGGGCTGATGGACCGGGGCGCCGAACGCAGCAGGTCCCTGGACTGGGCGGTGAGGCTCCAGGTGAAGTACGCCCGGATCGCGGACGCGGTCTCCACCCTGTCCGGTGGCAACCAGCAGAAGGTCGTTCTCGCCAAGTGGCTCGCCACCGGCCCGAAGGTGCTCATCGTGGACGAGCCGACCCGGGGCATCGACATCGGCACCAAGGCCGAAGTGCACCGGCTGCTGGGGCAGTTGGCCGCCGACGGGGTGGCCGTCCTGATGATCTCGTCCGATCTGCCGGAGATCCTCGGCATGGCCGACCGGGTCCTCGTGATGCACGAGGGCCGGATCACCGCCGAACTCCCGCGCGCCGACGCCACCGAGGAGACCGTGATGGCCGCCGCCACCGGGAGGGCCGCCGCATGACGATGACCACCACCGACGACAATCCCGTCGCCGAGGTACCCCGGTCGAGCGGCACCCGGCTGGTCGACCGCGTCCTCAGGATGCGCGAACTCGCCATCCTGGCCGTCTTCCTGGTGATGATCGCCGTCACCCAGGCGGACAACAGCGAGTTCCTGTCCGAGCAGGGCGTCAAGGACCTGCTCCTCAACGCGACCATCCTGGTGCTGGTCGCCACCGGTCAGTCGCTGGTCGTCCTCACCCGCAACGTCGACCTGTCCGTCGGCTCCACGCTCGGGATCAGCGCCTTCGCCGCCGGCACCTGGCTGCACGGCGGCGGGAACGCGGTCGTCGGGACTCTCCTCGCGGTCCTGGTCGGCGTCGGCTTCGGGCTCCTCAACGGCCTGCTCGTCAGCCTGGGCCAGGTCCCCGCCCTCGTGGTCACCCTCGGCACCCTGTACATCATCCGGGGTGTCGACTCCATCTGGGTCGGCTCGCGCCAGATCACCGCGGCCGACCTCCCCGGCGGTTTCGTGGACTTCGGCTCCGGCGGCATCTCCGCGCTGCCCTGGCCGGCCATGATCGCCCTGGCGGTACTGGTGGCGACCGCGTACTACCTCAAACACTTCGGCAGCGGACGCGAGCTGTACGCCCTCGGCTCGAACCCCGAGGCGGCCCGCCTGGCCGGCATTCCCGTCCGCAGGCGGATCCTGGCCGCGTACACCTTCTGCGGCGCCCTCACCGGTCTGGCCGGAGCGATGTACCTGGCCCGGTTCGGCAACGTCGACTCCGGCACCGGCAACGGCTACGAACTCACCGTCGTCAGCGCCGTCGTGGTCGGCGGCGTCGCCTTCACCGGTGGCTCCGGCAGCGTCCACGGCGCCGCCCTCGGCGCCCTGCTGCTCACCTCCGTCAACAGTGTGCTGCCCGCGCTCGGCGTCAGCTCCGTGTGGGTGCTCGCCATCAACGGCGTGCTGCTGCTGCTCGCCATCGCGGTCGACCGGGTCGTCGCCCTGCGGATGGCCGCCGCCCTGAAGAAGAAGTCGGCCCCGAGGAGGACCGCCATGGCGAAGGAGAAGGCCGGTGCCTGAGCCGCTCACCCGCGCGATCCGCTGGGACACGGTCGTCGGCGCACTGCTGATCGTCCTGTTGCTGGTGTCGTTCGGCTCCGTCGACGGCTTCGGCAACGCGCTCAACCTGTCGTTCCTCATCGGCAACACGCTCCCGATCGCGCTGATCGCCCTGCCGATGACCCTGCTGGTCGTCGCCGGAGAGATCGACCTGTCGGTGGCGTCGACCGCCGGGCTGTCCGGAGCGGTGATGGGCAGGCTGTGGAACGCAGGGCTCGCCATCGAGACGATCATCCCGCTGTGCCTGCTGCTGGGAGTGGCGTGCGGGCTGGTCAACGGCCTGCTGGTGACCCGGCTCGGGCTTCCCTCGCTCGCGGTGACGATCGGCACGCTCGCCGCGTACCGGGGTGTCGCGCAGATCGTGCTCGGCTCCGACGCGGTGACGGACTTCCCGTCGAGGTACCTGGACTTCGCGGCCGGACGGCTCGGGGACAGCTTCGTACCCGAGGCCCTCCTCCCCTTCCTGGTGCTCCTGGCGATCGCCGTCGTCGTCCTGCACGCCACACCGTTCGGACGGTCGCTGTTCGCGGTCGGAGCGGGTGAGGAGGCGGCGCGGTTCGCGGGTATCCGGGTGAAGCGGACGAAGCTGGTGCTCTTCGTGGCCACGGGGGCGATGTCCGCGCTGACCGGTGTCTTCTGGGCGCTGCACTACGCCAGCGCCCGCTACGACAATGCCACGGGTCTCGAACTGTCCGTGATCGCCGCGGTGTTGCTGGGCGGCATCGACTTCGACGGGGGCAAGGGCACGATCGGTGGTGCCGTCGCCGGTGTCTTCCTGCTGGGGGCGTCGCAGAACGTGATGAGTCTGCTGAATGTCTCCGCGCAGTCGCAGATCGTCGTGACGGGCGTGCTGCTCGTCGTCTCCGTGCTCGGGCCACGTGTGGCCCGGCAGATCACCCTCGCACGCCGGTCCGTCTGACCACCGCCGGCGGGTCGTGGCCGGTCGCGCCCGGACGGCGGAGCCGCCCACGGATCCAGTCCCGCGCCCCTCAGGGGCACACCACTCACTCCTCTATACAAGGGGCCCTCACGATGCTCAAGCCATCCCTTCGCCGCGCCTGCGCGACCCTCGCCGCCGGCACCTCGCTCGCCCTCACCCTCACCGCCTGCGGCGGCACCACCAAGGACGACGTCAAGGCCGACAACGCCTCCGCCGCCTCCGCCGGCCACGCCGACCCGAACGCCGCCACCAAGAAGGGGCTGACCGTCGGCTTCCTGCCCAAGCAGGTCAACAACCCCTATTTCACCACCGCCGACCGGGGTGGTGAGAAGGCCCTCGGCGAACTCGGCTCGAAGTACCAGGAGGTGGGCCCCTCCAGCGCCACGGACACCAGCGGCCAGGTGAGCTACGTCAACACGCTCACCCAGCAGCAGGTGGACGCCATGGCCGTGTCCGCGCAGGACCCCGGCGCGCTGTGCACCGCCCTGAAGCAGGCCATGAGCAACGGCATCAAGGTCGTCACCTACGACTCCGACACCGCGCCCGGCTGCCGCAACGCGTTCGTCTCGCAGGCCGGCGCCGAGGACCTGGGCCGTACCGAGGTGCAGTTGCTCGCCGAACAGATCGGCAACAAGGGCGAGATCGCGATCCTGTCGGCCGCGCAGACCGCGACCAACCAGAACACCTGGATCGGTTACATGAAGGACGAGCTGAAGGATCCGAAGTACAAGGACATCAAGCTCGTAAAGATCGCCTATGGCAACGACGACGCCCAGCAGTCCTTCCAGCAGACCCAGGGACTGCTCCAGGAACACCCGGATTTGAAGGGGATCATCTCCCCGACCACGGTCGGCATCAAGGCCGCCGCCCAGTACCTGTCCGGGTCCCCATACCGGGGCAAGGTCAAACTGACCGGCCTCGGGACGCCCGACGACATGCGCAAGTACGTCAGGAACGGCACCGTCGACGCCTTCGAGCTGTGGGATCCGGCGAAGCTCGGGGACCTCGCGGCCCGTACCGCGGTCGCGCTGGCCTCGGGGCAGATCAGCGGCAAGGAGGGCGAGAGCTTCAAGGCCGGCGGGACGACGTACACCATCGGCGGGGACGGCGTGATCAGCCTGGGCCGGCCGACCGTCTTCGACACGAAGAACATCGACCGGTTCCACTTCTGAGAGGAGAGGGGCGGTTCGTGCGCCGCGTGTGCTTCCCGCCGAACGTCGGGGCGGACCGGCCCGATCAGGACCGTCAGCGGCACGCGGCCGTCCGGCCGGAGACGCTCGACGCCCTGACGGCGACCGGCCGGCACACCTGCTCGTCCTGCCCGCGCGACGCCCTCGGCGCCGCTCGTGGCCGACTTCGCCCTGTCGGCGTGACGGTAATGTGAAGCTCGTCCCGCCGCGTTCGTTCCCTGGAGGTCAGAAGCCCGATGGCCCAGTCGGTGGGTATCAAGGATGTCGCCCGTGCCGCCGGAGTGTCGGTGGGCACGGTGTCCAACGTGATCAACCGCCCGGACACCGTCGCCGGCGAGACCCGGGCCCGGGTGCTGTCCGCGATCGACCGGCTCGGCTACGTCCGCAGCGAGTCGGCGCGCCAGCTGCGGGCGGGCCGCAGCCGGATCATGGGGCTGCTCGTGCTCGACATGGGCAACCCCTTCTTCGTGGACGTGGCGCGCGGCGCCGAGCGTGCGGCCCGGGGGGCGGGGCTCGGCGTGATGGTGTGCAACAGCGCGCAGAACGCGGCCGAGGAGGCGGAGTACCTGTCGCTCTTCGCCGAGCAGCGGGTGCGGGGCGTGCTGCTCACCCCGGCCGACGCCACCGGCCGCAACATCGAGACCTTCCGCCGGCACGGCATCCCGTTCGTACTGGTCGACCGGGTCGCGGAGGGCACCACCGAGTGCTCGGTCTCGGTGGACGACGTCGCGGGCGGCGCGCTCGCCGTCCGTCATCTGGTGGACGCCGGGCACCGTTCGATCGCCTACGTCAGTGGTCCGCCCGGGCTCAACCAGGTCCGCGACCGGCGCACCGGCGCGCTGACCGCCCTGGCGGAGGCCGGGCTCGGCCCGGAGGCGCTGCGCGAGCTGCCGACCGAGCGTCTCGACGTGGCCGCCGGCCGGGACGCGGGCGCCCGCCTGCTCGGCCTCGCCGACCGTCCCACCGCGGTGTTCTGCGCCAACGACCTGCTCGCCCTCGGCGTCCTGCAGGCCATGTACGCGGCGGGCGTGAGCGTCCCGGACGAGCTGGCGATCGTCGGCTACGACGACATCGAGTTCGCCGCGGCGGCGGCCGTACCGCTCACCTCCGTACGCCAGCCCGCCGTCACCCTGGGCGCCCTCGCCGCCGAACTGCTGCTGGAGGAGACCGAGCAGGGCGAGGGGAAGAAGACCCACGAGCACCGCCGGGTGGTGTTGCGGCCGGAGCTGGTGGTGCGCCGCTCCAGCCTGGTCGCGCGCTGACCCGAAGTTCAGTAACAATCCATGATCCCGGGGCTCGGCCCGGGCGCGCTCGTGTGCTGAACTGGGACGCGTCCCTGTCGTCCGTCCCGGGAGATTCGTTGAGCCTCAACTACCGCCAGCCCGGCGTGGTCCTCACCGACCGCCACTTCACCGTGCCTCTCGACCACGCCGACCCGGGCGGCGAGACCATCGAGCTGTACGCCCGCGAGGCGGTGGCGAGCGACAAGGCGGGCCAGGACCTGCCCTGGCTGGTGTACTTGCAGGGCGGTCCCGGATTCGGGGCGAATCGTTTCGTCGGGCGGCAGGCGTGGCTCGACCGGGCCCTGGAGGAGTACCGCGTCCTGCTGCTCGACCAGCGCGGCACCGGCCGCTCCACGCCCGCCACCCGGCAGACGCTCCCGCTGCGCGGCGGCCCCGCCGCCCAGGCCGACTACCTCACCCGCTTCCGTGCCGACTCCATCGTCCGCGACTGCGAGATCATCCGCCGCCAGGTCACCGGCGGTGCCCCGTGGACCGTGCTCGGCCAGAGCTTCGGCGGCTTCTGCGCGGTGTCGTACCTCTCCCTCGCCCCCGAGGGCGTGCACACCGCGATCATCACCGGCGGCCTGCCCTCCCTGCACGCCCACGCCGACGACGTCTACCGCGCCGCCTACCCGCGCATCGAGCGCAAGGTCACCGCGCACTACGCCCGCTACCCGCAGGACGTGGAACGCGCCCGCCGGATCGCCGACCACCTCCTCACCCACGACGTGGTCCTGCCGAACGGCTACCGCTTCACGGTGGAGGCGTTCCAGTCCCTGGGCCTGATGCTCGGCACGAGCGACGGCAGCCACCGCCTGCACCACCTGCTGGAGGACGCCTTCGTCCGTGCCCTCGGTGGCCCGGAGCTGTCCGACGCCTTCCAGGAACAGGCCCAGGCCCTGCTGTCGTACGCCGCGCACCCCCTCTACGCCCTCGTCCACGAGTCCATCTACGGCCAGGACGTCCGCCCCACCGCCTGGGCCGCCGAGCGCGTCCGCGCCGAGTTCCCGCGGTTCGACGCGGCCAAGGCGCTCACGGGTGACGGCCCGCTGCTCTTCACCGGCGAGACCGTCCACCCCTGGACCTTCGACACCGACCCGGCCCTGCGGCCCCTGCGCGAGACGGCCGAACTGCTCGCCGCCCGCACCGACTGGCGCCCGCTGTACGACCCCGCCCGCCTGGCCGCCAACGAGGTCCCCGTCGCCGCCGCCGTCTACCACGACGACATGTACGTCGACACCGCCCACTCGCTGGAGACCGCCCGCGCCATCCGCGGCCTGCGCACCTGGGTCACCGACGAGTTCGAACACGACGGCCTGCGCGCGGGCGCGCCGCGCGTCCTGGACCGGCTGCTGGCACTCGCCCGCGACGAGGTCTGACGGACCGGGCCCGCAAAAAGAATTGGGGCGGGTGTGACAGGGCGGCATAGTGTGCCGGCCATGACCGAGGCGAAGATCACCGAACTGCAACCCCTGCCCGACGACTGGCGACGTGCCCTGGCCGTGGTGGCCCACCCCGACGACCTGGAGTACGGCTGTTCGGCGGCCGTCGCCGCCTGGACCGACGCCGGCCGCGAGGTCGCCTATGTGCTGGCCACCCGCGGCGAAGCGGGGATCGACACCCTGGACCCCGCCACCTGCGGCCCGCTGCGCGAGCGCGAGCAGCGGGCCAGCGCGGCCGTCGTCGGCGTCACCAGCGTGGAGTTCCTCGACCACCGGGACGGCGTGATCGAGTACGGCCTCCCGCTGCGCCGCGACATCGCCGCCGCGATCCGCCGCCACCGCCCCGAACTCGTCATCACCCTCAACCACCGGGACACCTGGGGCGGTGTCGCCTGGAACACCCCCGACCACGTCGCCGTCGGCCGTGCCACCCTGGACGCCGCGGCCGACGCCGGCAACCGCTGGATCTTCCCCGAACTCGCCGAGCAGGGCCTCGAGCCGTGGAACGGCGTCCGCTGGGTGGCCGTCGCCGGCTCCAGCAACCCCACCCACGCCGTCGACGCCACGCCCGGCCTGGAACGGGCGGTGCGCTCGCTGCTCGAACACCGCACCTACATCGAGGCGTTGACCGACCAGAACCCGGAAGCCTACGTCCGGGACTTCCTGACCGAGACCACCACCGCCACCGGCAAGCGCTTCGGCGGCAGACCGGCTGTGTCCTTCGAAGTGTTCGGCCGGTAGCCGGCCGGGGGCCCGCCCCCTCCGACGAGTTGACCCTGCCCCCTGCCCCTTGCCCCTTGCCCCCTGGCGTCGGGCACTCGACTGTGGCCGGACGAACGGGCAAGCGGCCGGGCCGGCCGGTCTCCGGCCCGGTCAAGGCGGTCGAACCGGGCCGGGGGGCAGTGGTGGGGGAGACGGACTCGCAGGTCAGTAGGCTGGACCTCATGCCGGACCAGATAACCGACCCCTCCGACCTGCGTGGCGACTGCGCACAGTGCTTCGGCCTGTGCTGTGTCGCCCTGCCCTTCGCCCGCTCCGCCGACTTCGCGCTGAACAAGCCGGCGGGCAAGCCGTGCCCGAACCTCCAGGGCGACCACCGCTGCGGCATCCACGCCGACCTGCGGCAGAAGGGTTTCACCGGGTGCACGGTCTACGACTGCTTCGGCGCCGGCCAGAAGGTCTCCCAGGTGACCTTCGGCGGGCAGGACTGGCGTACCGGGCCGAAGGAGCAGGCGCGCCGGATGTTCGAGGTGTTCCCGGTCGTCCGGCAGCTGCACGAGCTGCTGTGGTATCTGACGGAGGCGCTGGGCCTGGCCGCCGCCCGGTCCGTCCACCCCGAGCTGCGGCAGGCGCTGGAGAAGACCGAGCGGCTCACCCGGCAGAGCCCCGAGGAGCTGGCCGCACTGGACGTGGCCACGCACCGGCAGGAGGTCAATGTGCTGCTGCTGCGCACCAGTGAGCTGGTCCGGGCCGGCGCCGGCGGCACGGGCAAGGGCAAGGGGAAGGGCAAGGACCGGCGGGGCGCGGACCTCGTCGGCGCCCGCCTCAAGGGTGCCGACCTGCGCGGGGGGAGCTTGCGCGGTGCCTGTCTGATCGCCGCCGATCTCACCGGTGCCGATCTGCGCGGCGCGGATCTCATCGGTGCCGACCTGCGCGACACCGACCTGACCGACGCGGACCTCACCGGCGCCTTCTTCCTCACCCAGCCTCAGCTCAACGCGGCCCGGGGCAGCGCCGGCACGAAACTGCCCGGGTCAGTCACCCGGCCGGCGCACTGGACAGCGGGCCGCTGACGCCGACGGCTCCGGTGGCGGTGCCGTGAGGTGCGGGTGGCGCGACGCGCCGTCCTCCGTCTGCGGCTCGCCGTGGCTGATCGCGCCCGCGCGGCGGACCAGCAGGTCGGCAGCGCCCCGCGTTCCCTCGGGGCGCTGCCGTCGCTCCAGCCGCAGCCGCAGCCCCTCGGGCATCACCGTCAGGCGCTCGACGACGGTCAGCCGGTAGCCGGGGTCGGCGTGCAGCTCGTAGCGGCGCAGGAGCAGGCCGAGGACCAGGGTCGCCTCGTGCAGGGCGAACTGGCGGCCGATGCAGGCCCGAGCGCCGGTGCCGAACGGCTTGAAGGTGTGGGGCGGGCGGCCCCGTACGGCCTCCGCCGTGAAGCGGTCCGGGTCGAACCGCTCGGCGTCCTCGCCCCACACCTCCGGCTCCTGGTGCAGCAGCGGCGTCAGCACCAGGGCCCAGGCGCCCCGGCGCATCGGATGCTCCCCGGCGAGGACGGTGTCCTGCCGGGCCTCGCGGGCGAACGCGGGCGCGGTGGGCCACAGCCGCAGCGACTCGTCCAGCACCCGGCGGACGTAGCGCAGCTTGGCTATCCGGTCGTACCCGGGCAGCGGGGTGTCGCCCCAGACGCGGTCCACCTCGGCGCGGGCCCGGGCGGCGACCTCGGGATGCCGGGCGAGGTAGTACAGGGCGAAGGAGAGCGCGCCCGAGGTGGTCTCGTGGCCGGCCACCAGGAACGTGATCACCTGCTTGCGGACGTTCTCCGCGGACAGCTTCTCGCCGGTCACCGGGTGCGCGGTCGCCAGCATGCGGTCCAGCAGGTCCCCGTCACCGCCACCCGACCCGCGCCGGGCGGCGACCAGCTCGTCGACGGTCCGGTTGAGGCAGGCCATGTCGGCCGCGTTGCGCCGGGCGGCGGTGCGCAGCAGTAGGGGGGCCAGCGGCCCGGGCACGCTGTTCAGGCGCTGCGCGTAGCCGAGCGTGCCCACCATCGCCGTCACGAAGGGATGCGGCTGGTTGCGCTCGAAGGAGCCGAAGTCGTGCCCGAAGCCGGTGCGCGCGATCGTCTCCAGGGTCAGCCGGGTCATGTCGCCGGGCACGTCCACCGTGTCTCCGGCGGCCAGCTGCCGGTCCCAGTGGTCGGTCAGCCGTCCGGCGACGGCCAGCATCATCCCGTGATAGCCCTCCATGGCCTCCCGGCTGAACCCGGGGGCCAGGACGTCGTGCGCCAGCTGCCAGTTGGGCTCGTGGTTGTACGCGGTGAACAGGCCGTCCCCGGCCACCGGCCGGAGGTTGGCGATCCCCAGGCCGACGTGCTTGGCGAACCGTGACTCGTCGGCGAGGTCGGCGACCAGCGGCGCCCCCCACACGAACACGAACTCCTTGCCGAAGGCCCGGCGCCGGAAGATCGGGCCCAGCTCGCGTCCGAACCGCATCGAGTCCTGGAGCGGCCGGCGCCGGTCGGCACCGAGCACATCGCCGAGCAGTGGCAGCCGGCGCGGCGGATGCGGGATGCGGTGCAGCTCGGGCCAGCCCTGCTCGGCGCTCCGGAAACCCCTGGGCAGCCCGGTCCCCGTGGTCTGCGTCGTCTCCGCCATGACGCGATCTCCCTTGATCCAGCGGATGGTTGGAACTGTGACGCGTGTGTTGTACGTGGGTTCAATAACGGGTTTCAGTGTGGTCCCCCTGTTGAACCGACGTCAAGTAAAGTGGCGCCATGCCCGCGAACCAGGGGGAGCGCGCCCGGCGCCGACTCAGCACCGAGGAGCGGCGTGAGCAGCTGCTGTCGGTCGGCGCGCGGCTGTTCTCGGAGAATCCCTACGACGAGGTCTGGATCGAGCAGGTCGCCGAGATCGCGGGGGTCTCGCGAGGGCTGCTGTACCACTACTTCCCGACCAAGCGGGACTTCTTCGCCGCGGTGGTGGAGCGGGAGAGCGCGCGCATGCTGCGCATGACGGCGGCCGAGCCCGGTGTGCCGGTGCGCGAGCAGCTCTCCGCCGGCCTCGACACCTACCTCGGCTACGTCGAGGCCCACGCCCACGGATTCCGCGCCTTCCACCGTGCCGACGCCGCCGGCGACCAGGCCGTGCGCCGGGTCTACCGGCAGGCCCTGGCCGCGCAGGAGAAGCAGATCCTGGCCGCGCTCGCCGCCGATCCCGAGTTCGGTCCGGTCTTCGGGGCCGCTCCCGAGGTGCGCCTGGCGGTGCGCGGCTGGCTCGCCTTCACCACCGCCGTCTGCCTCGAATGGCTGCGCGGCGAGGGCGGGCCGAGCCGCGAGCAGGTGCGCGATCTGTGCGCCCGCGCCCTGCTGGGCGTCCTCGCGTAACCCTGTCCGCCGGTGCGGCGTGGTTGGCGTGCGCCTCGATCTCGGATAGGTTAGGCAAGGCTTACCTTAGGAGGTCTCGGCATGGGTGACAGGCAGGACTGGACGGCCGCCCCGGGCGCGGCAGAAAGAGCACGCTCGGTACTGGCCGCCACGTGGTCGTGCGCGGTGACCGCGGACGGTGTGCGCGAGGAGTATGCCGGCGCGCACACCGTGACCGAGGATGCTGCGGTGCGGCTGGCCGTGCCCGACGACAGCGGCCTGCTCGCCGCGGCCCTGTGCGCCCCGCGTCAGGAGCCCTCCGCCCTGCTGGAGTTCGCCGACGTGGCGCCCGTACCGGTGCGCAGCCGCATCCGTGCCAGGCTCTGGCTGTCCGGCTGGTTCGCCCCGTCCGAGGGCGGCCTGCTCCTGCGGCCCACCCGGGTGGTGCTCCGGCAGGCCACCGGTCCCGTGGTCGTCGACCTGGACGAGTTCACCGCCGCCCGGCCCGACCCCCTCGCCGGCGCCGAGGCCCGGCTCCTCACCCACCTCGCCGACGCCCACCCGGACGCCGTCGAGCGGCTCACCCGCCTGGTGCGGCCCGAGAGCCTGCACGCCGCCACCCGGGTGGTGCCCCTCGCCGTCGACCGGCACGGACTGACCCTGCGCATCGAGCGCACCCGCGCGCACGGGGACGTACGGCTGCCCTTCCACAGCCCCGCCGACGACGTCGGCCAGCTCACCGAACGTATGCACGCCCTCCTGGCGCAGGCCGGTGCGGCCGCCTGCCCCCGCGCACTACAGCGGCAGCGCGCAGACGGCGACGGGTGACGCGAACGCCTCGCCGGCCGGCCGGAGCCCGCCGCCGTCGGTGTCCACCCGGAAGACGGTGACCGTGCCGGAGCGCTGGTTCGCCGCGAACAGCAGCCGACCGTCGGGCGAGAACGCGATCTGCCGCGGGAAGTCCCCGCCCACCGGCACGGTGCCGAGCAGCCGCAGCCGGGCCCCCTCGCCCTCGACGGCGTAGCGCGCGAGGCTGTTGTGACCCCGGTTGGCGAGGAACGCGTAACGGCCGTTCGCCGTCACCAGGACCTGTGCCGGATAGTTCTCGCCGCCGTCCGAGCCGGTCGCCTGCGGCTCGCCGATGTCCAGCCGACCGGACCGCGGGTCGTAGACACAGACGGCCACGGTGTCGTCCACCTCGTTGGCCAGATAGGCGTACCGGCCGCCCGGATGGAAGGTCAGATGACGAGGCCCCGCGCCGGGCCGGGTGTGTGCCTGCCCCACCTCCCTGAGCGTGCCCTGCGCGGGGTCGAGGCGGTAGGTGTAGACGGTGTCGGTGCCGAGGTCCACGGCGAGGACGTGCCCGCCGTCGGGACTCGTGAGGAACTGGTGGGCGTGCGGCCCCTGTTGACCGGGACCTGGCGACGGGGAGGTGTGCGTGACCAGATCGGCGCGCTCGCCCAGGGCGCCCGAGGCGTCGATCGGGTGCACGGCGACACTGCCCGAGCCGTAGTCCGCGCTCAGCAGCCAGCGCCCGGTGGGATGCACCGACAGATGGCAGGGGCCCGCGCCGCCCGCGCTCCGGGTGCCCAGGACACGCCGGTCCGCGAGGCGTACGGCCGTCACCCCGCCGTCCTGCCGCTCGTCCACCGCGTACAGCGTGCGGCCGTCCGGGTGCACGGCGAGGTACGACGGATCGGGGATGCCGGTGAGCGTGCCCGAACCGGTGATCCGGCCCGTCCGGGGGTCGTACGACGCCAGGCCGATACCGGTGCCGCCGTCCTCGACGGAGGTGTAGGTGCCGATGTACAGCGGGCGCGGTCCCGCCGGCTTCCGGGGCGGCGCGGCGGCCCTCGGCTCGCTCTCCGTGGCCTTACCGGCGGCCGGCGGGGCCGCCGGGGACGGCACCGTCACCACGGCCGCCGCGCCGGCCGCGGCCCCGACGAACCGGCGCCTGGTCCAGCCGGCACCGTGCTCCCGGTTCCGCCTCGGCGGGGGAGACCCCTCTCCAGCCGCCTGTGCCTGCGTGTCCATGCCGTACCCCAGGTCGTCGGTAGCCCCCGCTCGTGACAGACACCTTGGCCCGCGCCCCACGCCAAGGGCAAGCCGGGCAACGGGCGTTGCGCAGGCTGCAACAGCAAGAGTCGCCGCAGCCGCAGCCGCAGCCGCAGCCGCAGCCGCAGCCGCAGCCACAGTCGCAGCCGCACCGCGCCCGCTCGCACCGGCACCCCGCACCTGCATCCGCCCCCGCACTGCACCCGCACGCACGGCACCCCGGACCCGCACCGGCACCCGCATCCGCATCCGCATCGCATCCGCATCCGCAAGCGGATCGTGCGGTCCTACCACTCACCGTCCTCGACCGGCTTGCCCGGCGCGTCCTTCAGCGGTGTCACCTGCTCGGCTGACGGCGCCTGCCACGGCTCCGTGTCGTCCCCGAGCCACTCACCGACCGGCTTGACGGCCTCCAGGGTGTCCGTGGGGGCGAGGTCGTCGGCGTCATCGTCGTAGTAGTCGTACCAGGGCAGGCCCGCCCGGGTGTACGCCGCCCGGTCCACCGGCGACGGCGGAGGCGCCTCGCCGGTGATCCGGCGCCACTCCGGGGGCGTGACCAGGTGCACGAACACCCGCCCGGCCGGCTCCCCGGACCAGTCCTCCAGAGACCGGTCGTCCTCGTAGACCTCCTGCCGCATCGAGCCGCCCGCGCCGAGCCCCATGGCCGCGGCGCGCCGCCGGGGCGCGGCCGGTTGCGGGGGCCCGCCGAAGGACGCGGCGGGCGCGGGCGGCGGCGACCCGGGTGCCCCGGCCGGCGGGAGCCCACCGGGCGCCGCCGCTGCCATCGGCAGGGGCGCGCCGTACCCGCCGTACCCGCCGAACACTCCGGCCGCGCCGGTCTGCCGCTGCCGCTCCCGCTCCCGGCGCCGCCACTCGGCAAGCACCTCCTCCTTCAGCGGGAACGACTGGAGCTGCACCCCGCCCCACACCTCCTCGCCGGTGACCTGCCCCTCCACGGTCGCGCCCAGCCCCAGCGGTACGGCCACGAACTGGCGGACCGTGCCCTGCCGGAGTTGATGCCGTCCAGCCAGGGCTGGCGAGGCAGCACCACGTAGTTCTGCGGGCGGCGGGACAGCCGGTTCCGCCACGGCTCACCGGACACCGCGCACACCTTGCCCACGCCGACCTGGAGCGCGGCCGGCTCCGACGTGCCGGCGAAACTCAGCCACATCGCCTCGCGCAGATACACCGGCAGCATCACGCCGCCGCGCGCCCGCCACTCGTCCGGCACCCGGTCGGCGTAATCGGCCACCCGCCGGACCGGGAACTCACCCAGCCCCGGCGGCAGCGGATGCGTGCCGGTCTCCGGCAGTCGCAGGGTGCGCACGAACCGCACCACCACCCCGCCCGGCAGCCGCAGGCTGTTGCCGTCGATCCGGACCCCGGAACCGGTCATCCGCCCGCCCCTCGCTTCCCGCGCCGGCCCGCTCCGGCGCTCCCTCACCGATAACGCTCACCGAACCCTGCGCGGTTCCGCCACAGCTCCTCCTGCACACCGAGCCGGTCGCGCAGCCAGGTCATCCGGGGCAGCCTGGCCCGCTGCTCGCGGGAGACCCGGTCCAGTTCCTCCAGCAGGCGTCGGGTGCGGTGCTCGGTGTTCAGCTCGTCGATGATCCTGGTCGTCTCGGTGACCACGGCCCCGAACAGCTGCCAGTTCGCCCAGTCCTTGTCGATCTCCTCCCGGAGCAGCTCGGCCAGCCGGTCCCGGGTGCCGGCCGCCGTGTGCAGCTCGGCCGACAGCCTGGCCTCCGCCGACTCGGCGTTCTGGCTCAGGTCGGTGGTCACCAGCACGGCGAAGCTGACCACCGCGTCGGCGATCTCCGACAGCAGCTGCTCCACGGTCGCCCCCACCCGGGGCGGGAACAGTTCCTCCGGCCCGCGGGCCTTCGCCAGGTCCGTGAAGGAGCGGGCCAGCACCCGCAGCACCACCGTGCAGATCTCCAGTGTGTCCAGACCGGTGCGCAGCACCACCCGGTGCAGCAGCCCCTCCTTCACCCGCGGATTGAGCCGCAGACTGTCCTCGGCCTGCCGCAGCGCCGCGTCCACCTGCACGATGTCGTGGTCGAGCCGGCGCGCCTCGTGCAGCCGCTCGGCCGCCCGCTGCCAGGGGATCCGGCCCGCGGCCTCCTCACCCATCCGCAGCATCAGCTGGCGCACCCGTCGCGCGAGGTCCTCGATGGACCGGCCCGCCGCGTCCACCCACACCGGGGGCGGCAGCAGCAGGTTGCAGGCGGTACCGACGACCGCGCCGATCAACGTCTCCACGATCCGCGCCCACGCGGTGAAGCCGACCGTGGTGACGCCGAGCACCAGCATGGCGCTGATCGCCACCTCGGCCACGTACTCGTCGACGCGCACCAGGTGTCCCACGGCCAGCGCGGCGACGATCAACAACGCGAGACTCCACCAGGTCAGCCCCACCAGCACGCTGAAGGCGATGGCCACCAGCACACCGGCGACCACCGAGTTCACCCGGCGGATGCCGTTGGTCAGCGTGGCGTAGAAGGTCACCTGGACGACCAGCAGCGCGGTCAGCGGCGCGGTGAGCGGGGCCGGCTCCGGGCTCAGCCGGAGCGCGATGACGTAGGCGATCGTCGCGGCCGTCGCCGAGCGCAGCGTCTGGACGACAACCGGCTCCCGGCGGCGCCGCACCAGGCGCACTGTTCCCGTGGTCCACTTTCGTACGTCGAGCATCCCTTGGCCTGTTCCCGTTCCTCGGGTGCATCGAACGTGGCCGTTTGCCGACTGTTTTCAGTCATACGTGTTCGCGTGTGGCCGGGTGCGGTGGAGTTCCGTGCCGCCCCCGGGCCTCAGCCGGGGGCGGCGGCCCGGTCGTGGGCGCCGTTCACGCGTACAGCTTGTCGACGAAGGCGGACAGGTTGCTCCTCGCGCGGGTGATCTGCTCCTCCAGGGTCAGGCTCTCCTCGAACCGGGCGCCGGACTCCGCGACCCTCCTGCCGCGTAGGTACAGCGAACACGCCAGGTCCGTGCACATGTACAGCCCCACCGAGTTGCCCTCGCGGCCCGCCGCTCCCGCCTTCCGCGCGGTCATCAGGGACACCCCGCCGCCGGGATGTGTGGTCAGACAGACGGAGCACATGCTGCGGTGCAGGAAGCCGCGCCGCGAGACCGGGAAGCGGAAGGCGATGCCGACGGCACGGCCGTCCCGTTCGGTGACCAGATAGCTGCGGTCGGGGGCCCCGGGATCGCGCCAGCCGAGGAAATCAAGGTGCTCCCACGGGCGTTCATCGAGGTCGCGCGGGACGGCCAGCCGCTTGGCCTCGCCCTTGGAGCAGTTGATGAACGAGTTGCGGATGTCCTGCTCGGTGAGCGATCTCATGGATGAGTCCTTTCGGATCAATGGCTGCTGCCTAGGGGGTCTAGGTACACAGCTATCGTATTTAGTCAGGGGAGGGTGGGCCAATGGATTTCCGGTGCGGGCTGCCGCCGCGCGCCCGGCGGGCGCTGGACCATGTGACGGCGGGATCGTCCGGCCCGCCGCTCGACCCGGGCCACACGATTACATCGGCCCATGTGCGCGGAGGTGTACGGCTCGAACGGGACGTGGAGGCGCTCGTGCTGGACGCGAGCTACCGGGGTACGCCGGTGGAGACGGCGGCCCGGCGCCTGCCCATCCCGCTCGTCTGGCACCCCGGCCACCGGCTCACCGTCACCGCGCTGCGCCGGTACGCCGACTACCGCGGCCGGGAGTACGCCGGCCTCGGCGCCCTCATCGCCGAGCGCGTCCTCGTCACTCCGCGGATCATCGGGGACGCGGCCCGCAGCGGCCGGTACGGCCTCCAGGACCTGAACCGGTACGGCCTCCAGGACCTGAAGAAGGTCTGGCACATCCTGGCCCGCTTCGGCGCACCGGAGGGCGCGGGCACGGCGCGCTACTCCTGCTCAGTCTCGGCGGCTTTCGCCTCCGGTGGCCAGACTCCGGGAACCAGTACGCCCAAGGCGTAGGCGCGGGCGACCAGCTCGGTGCGGTTGGCCGCGCCCCACCGCGCCGCGAGGCGGCGCAGGTGATAGGTGACGCCGTCCTTGCTGAGACCCAGTTCGCGGGCGGCGCGGGCGGTGGTGGCACCCCCGGCCAGCAGGGCGAGCACCCGCCGCTCCACCGCGCCGGCCCGCACCGGCTCCGGCGCCGCCGGGGGGCGCTCGCCCAGCACCCGCAGCATCACCAGCAGCGCCGGGGTCTCCTCCACGCTGTCGCTCACCGGATCCGCCGTCAGCTCCCCGTACCGCTCGGCCCCGCCGGGCGCCCCCCAGCACACCGACACCTGGTAGCGGGAGCGGTGCCGCAGCCGCAGCGCCTCGGCGATCCGCTCCACCTGGCCGGCCTCCTGCGGCCGGAACAGCTCCAGCACCTGCCGGCCGCGCAGCCGGCCCGGGGTCGTGCCGCACTCGGCGGCCATCGCCGGGTTCGCCAGCGCCACCTGGCCGTACACATCGCAGACCGCCACCGGCACCGACACCCGGTCGAACACCATCAGGGCACGGTTGCGCCACACCACCGCGTCGGCCCGCTCCGCTTCCATCGCACCTCCCGGCCCGTCGGCCGCCATCAAAGAGGAAGGGGCAGGTCAGCGGCAACTCGACGGACCGGCGGCCGAAGCCGCACCCGCTTCCCCCGGCTCAGACGTCTCGACGGGGAGGGAACAACCCTTAGCCTCGCGCTTTCACGAGCGTGGCTGTCCGACGTGTGATCAACGAAGTGAGGAATGCCGCTGACCTGGCGCGACGGAACTTGTTCGGAGTCTTGGCGCGGTCAGGAACGCTGCCCTCCTCAGGTGAAGAGGCATATCGGGTCCTGCACGCGTGTGCGGGCGGCCGGTGCCCAGGCCGGGAGAACCTCCTGCCCAGGGGTCATCCTTCGTAGCGGATGGCTAGGGTTCGTGCCGTCTGGGCGATGCGGTTGCGTAGTTCGGCCGGTGCCAGGACCTCGACCTCCGTGCCCAGTCTCAGGAAGTCCCGGTGGGCGTGGCCGATCGACTCGATGGGTACGCGGACCTCTGTCCACCCGTCACCCGTGGGTGTCACGCCGAGGAGACGGGCGCCCTCCGGAGTCAGCCGCACCAGGGCGTCCGCAGTGTGCAGTCGCGCTCGGAAGTCGGCCAGATAGACGTTCCAGTATCTGGCCAGGTCGAACCCGTCCGGGATGACGAACTCTTCTTCCAGCGGCCGGATTTCGACGATCTGGTCGACTCGGTAGGTGCGGATCCCGGACGGCCCACCGGCTACCAGGTACCAGCGGCCGGCCTTGAGGACGAGCCCGTACGGCTCCACCCGTCGCTCGATCTCCTCCGGCGCCCGCCAGCGCCGGTACCGCAGCACCACCGCTCGCCGCGTCCACATCGCGGCGGCGACCGCGGCCAGGTGAGGCACCCGGTCGACGTCGCCGTACCAGCCGGGGGCGTCGAGCAGGAAGCGTTCCTGGATCTGCTCGGCGTGCTCGCGCAGCTCCGCCGGAAGGGCGGCCCGCAGCTTGAGCCGGGCGGTGGCGAGCGCCTCGCCGAGGCCAAGTTCGGCAGCGGCATCGGGGAGTGCGACGAGGAACGCGGCCCGCGCCTCGTCCACGGTCAGTCCGGTGAGCCGGGTCCGGTAACCGTCGACCAGCCGGTAGCCGCCCGCGTGCCCGGCCGCGCCGTACAGCGGGACGCCGGCAGCACCGAGCGCCTCGACGTCCCGGTAGACCGTCCGGACGGAGACCTCCAGTTCCTCGGCCAACTGCCGGGCCGTCATCCGGCCCCGGTTCTGGAGCAGCAGAAGCAGGGTGACCAGCCGGCTCGCACGCATGCCGCCCAGTATCCACTGACAGTTGATGTCAGCAGACCGGCCCTAACCTGCGGCACATGGACGACAACTGGACCTGGACCTCACACACCGGGCGGGCCACCGCATGAGCATCGTCGAACTCCGGCAGTACACCCTGCATCCCGGCGCCCGAGAGACGCTGATCGAGCTGTTCGAGCGCGAGTTCGTGACCGGTCAGCAGGCGGTCGGCATCACCGTCGGCGGCCGGTTCCGCGACCTGGACGACCCGGACCGCTTCGTCTGGCTGCGCGCGTTCCCCGACATGGCGCACCGCCGGCGCGCACTGGAGGCGTTCTACACCGGCCCGGTCTGGCGGGAGCACCGCGATACCGCCAACGCCACCATGATCGACAGCGACGACGTCCTGCTGCTGCGCGGCCCGTGCTTCACACCGGAGCCGGGCACGAGCGAGGTGCTCGCGACCATCTGCCATCCGACCGACGCGGCCGACTTCGACGCGTACGCCGCCCGGCATCTGGGCCCGGGCCACGCGCTCCACCGTACCGAGCACGCCGAGAACGACTTTCCCGGCTTGCCCGTCCGGACCGGGGAAGACGTCCGGATCTGGTTCGGCCAGGCTGAGCCGGCACCCTGGCCGACCCGACGGCTGCGATTGGAGCCCGTGCAGCCTCGAAACTCCTCACCGCGCACCCTCGTGAAACGCGCTGTCCGACGGGTGGTCAGATAAGCGAAAAGTACCTCTGACCAGCAAGAATGAGGATTGTCGACGTCCTGACGCCGGGATGCTGCGGGCCGAGCCGACCGTGTTCGGGCCGGTGGCCTCCGACCCGACGTTCTCCCGCCCCATCGACACCCTCGCCACGGCTGGACCGAAGGCCCTGTCCGCGATTCGGCGTAGCCACACGCGCGCGCCGAAGCCCGCGAGCGTGTCTGGAGCATGGCCAAGAACGCGGCCCCGGACGTCGCAGGCAGGTGACCGTGGATCTGGACGGGGTGCTCGTGCCGGCCCACTCCGAGAAGCAGGACGCCACCGCGACCTGGAAGAAGACCTTCGGGCACCATCCTCTGACGGCCTTCGTCGACCACGGAAGCGGCGGGAGCGGTGAGCCGGTGGCCGGCCTGCTCAGGCCCGGCAACGCGGGCAGCAACACCGCCGCCGACCACATCACCACCACTCAACTCGCGCTGGCCCAACTGCCGAAGAAGTACCGGCGCGGACGCCAGACGCTGATTCGTACCGACTCCGGAGGCGGAACGCACGAGTTCGTCGCCTGGCTCGCGAAGCGGGGTCGGTGGCCGTCGTACTCCGTAGGCATGACCACCACCGAGCAGATTCACCAGGCCGTACTCAAAGTCCCCGCCCCGGCCTGGACGGCAGCGGTCGAGCCCGGCGGCGAGATCCGGGACGGGGCCTGGGTCGCCGAGATCACCGGCGACTGTCTCAAGGGCTGGCCGAAGGGAATGCGACTGATCGTCCGCAAGGAACGGCCGCACCCCGGCGCCCAGTTGCGCATAACCGACGCTGACGGACTGCGGCTGACCTATTTCGCCACCGACACCACCGACATGCCGATCGCGGCACTCGAGCTGCGGCACCGCCAACGAGCCCGCGCCGAGGACCGCATCCGAAACGCCCGCGCCACCGGCCTGCGCAACCTGCCCCTGCACGACACCGCGCAGAACCAGATCTGGCTGGAGATCGTCCCGATCGCCCTCGACTTGCTGGCCTGGATGCCCACGCTTGCTCTGCATCAGGCACAGAACGCAAACGGTCCACCGACTCCGTCGGCGGACCGTCGCGAAAGATCAAGGTTAGTTGATGATTTCGGCGCGGTCATCCAGACGGATTGCGGCCAGCCGGTCTCGCCACATCTGGAGAGCTTCGGGTGTCTGCCGCGTCCAGTCGGTGACCTCGCCAACGATCCGGAGCGGTTCCCTGCTGCGATAGGAGCGGGTGGGATTGCCAGGGAACTTCTTGTCGGTGACGTTTGGATCGTTCTCGAACGCCCCGGTCGGTTCGACGACGTACACTCGCGGGACCCCGTCGCCGGCGGCGAGTTCCGCGGCGAGTCCCGCGCCGTCGCGCAACGCGGTGAAGTAGATGTGGTTCATCACGATTTCAGGCCGGTAATTGGAGCGGAAACCGGCGGTGAGGTGATCTCCGACGCGCAGCCCGGCCTTTGTGCCGTGAAAGAAAGGCCCCTCGTCCAATGCCTCGTCCATCGCCACAGATTATCAAACCAAGCTGTTGTGACGGCGAGCTGTCCGGGACGGCTCGGACGGGTCTCCATGCTCGCCCTGCACCTGCTCCAGTCGGCGTTGGTGCACGTCAACACGCTGCTCCTCCAGGGCATCCTGAGCGAGGAGAAGTGGCAGGAGCGGCTCACCGATGCCGACCGGCGGGCCCTGTCCCCGCTGCTGTGGACCCACGTGAACCCCTACGGCCGTTTCGAGCTCGACATGAACAACCGGCTCGACCTCACCCCGGAGGCCACGCTGCCTGGCCCGCGCACCGCGCCAGGTGCGAAGACCGAGCAGATGGCGTCGGACCGTACGCCCTCATCAGCATCATGAGGACGTGGCGGTCCGGCGGAGGTACTCACTGAAGGGAGAGGGGCTACTCGTTGTGCAGCACCTTGGCGATAGTGAGCCGCGCTGCTGACCTCGCCGGGATCAGCGCACCGAGGACGGCGATCGTCACGCCCGCCAGGACCAGAACGGCCAGCTGTGGCACGTGCCAGACCTGCTTCATGGATTCCGGGAACGAGACCACTCCGACGTGGTCCACAACCAGCCGGTGCGCGACGATCCCCAGAGGGATCCCCAACAGGCCGCCGACCACTCCCAGAGCCGCAACCGACGACACGGTCATCACCATGACCTGGCGCGGCGTCATCCCGATCGACTTGAGCATGCCCAGGTCGCGGCGTCGCTCCCGAATGTTGAGCAGGACGGTGTTGAAGACCCCGAGCGCAGCGACGACGGTCAGCAGCACGGTGAACACCGACGCGAAGCCGACAACGGTCGTGGTGGCGGTGTTGTCCGAGCGCAACAGTGCGGGGCGGAGGGACGGATCGGCCGTCTTGACCGCTGTGATGTAGCTCTGGGCGTCGGCGCCGCGAGCGAGCCGGATGGTGTACTCGGCAGCCGGTGTTGTCGGGTTCAGTTGCGTCAGCGTCTGCCAATTGGAGTCTATTGCCTGGGCGTTGCCTTCCATGAGCTCACCCACGATGGTGACGGGCGCCTGCTTGCCGTTCAGCTGGATGGTGACCCGGTCGCCTACCGACAACCCGTGCTGATTGAGGAATGCCGGACCGGCTGCGACCTCCCCGGCACCGGCTGGCCAGTGCCCCTTGACGATCTCGGAGGCGAGGTCCTGGGTGTCCCCGCGGTAGAAGTTGGCGAATACGGTCTGCGTATACCCGGCGAGGCTCACTTTGGTGAGCGCGCGGACGGTCACCTGATCCGCCCCAGGCAGGGAGCGCAGTCGTTGTTCGGTCTGCCGGTCGCTCAGTTTCGGAGCTGTCCGGCCGCGCGCGGGCGAGCCGGCCTGTACGTCGACCCGGGCGGCCCCGTCGCTCTTGCCGGCGTTCCCGTAGGCGACCATGGTGCTGGTCAGACCGGTCGTCAGGGTCACGGTGGTGACCCCGAGGACGATGGCCGCCATGGTCAGCAGGGACCGGCCCGGTCGGGCGAACGGCTGGCCAAGACCCAGGCTCAGGGCACGCGGCAGCCGGGTTCCGCCGAGTCGGCGCTGGATGCGCAGTCCCCGTCCGGTCCGCGGTGCGCTGCCTGCCGTGATCGCCTGGGCCGCGGACAGGCGGTGTGCGCGTACGGCGGGGATCAGTGCGGCGACAACCACGAGGGCGGGCATGCCCATCAGGCAGACGACGGACGGCCACCAGCTGACACCGATCGAGGCGCTGCCCGTCTCGATGCCGGAGAAGGCCACCTGCAGGATGGGGCCGGCCAGCGCGTTGCCGATCAGGGTGCCGATGGCGCAGCCGATGAACGCGGGGACAGAGACCATCGTCAGATAGACCGCGACCACCTGGTTCGGGGTGAAGCCCAGCGACTTGAGCACGCCGATGTGCCGGTGCCCGGAAACGACCGCCCCGCTGACGACATTCCCGACGATCAGTACGGAGACCAGAAGGCCGAGGACGCCGAAGAGAGTCATGAACGGCAGATACGCATCGGCCTGTGCGGAGAAGGCCCGCTTGAGGGTGAGGTAGGACTGCGCGGTGGTCAGCGAACCAGCGGGCAATTCGGCGGTGGCTGTGGTGAGGCCGGTACGCAGCTCCTGCTCGGTCGCGGCGTTCGTGAAGCGGTACAGCATCTGGACGGTGGCCGGGTGCAGTTGGGACATCTGCTCGGGTGAGACCCAGGCCCCGGCCGACTTGCTCATGCTGGTGGCGAAGCCGACGACGGTGAGGGTCGGGGCTCCGCGGGCCTTGAGCTTGGTGCCGAGCCGGCCGGGGCCGGGCGTGCCGTCGACGGGCCAGTTGACGACGATCTCACCGGGAGCGGTGGCCCAGCGGCCCTCCAGAAGACGGATGCGGTCCACCGGGCCGTCCGGATCGGCCCGGCCCACGACGGAGAGAGAACCCGCCGACATCCACAGCCAGTCGTCGGGCATCTCCAGGACGGCTTGCCCGAAGGGCCCGACGGCGGCCTCGACGCCAGGGCGGCGGGCCGTCTGCGCCAGCTGCGCACGTGACGCCTTCGCTGGGTCGAACGCCGCCACCGTGTGGGCGCCGCGTTGCTGGTCGAAGGCTTTGTCGAAGGGGGCTGAGGCTGCGGTGAGCAGCGCCAGCCCGAGCAGGATGGTCGTGGTGGAGCACAGGACCACGAGCCCGATGACGAAGGTCTGGAGCCTGCGGCGTTTTACGGCTGCCTGCGAGGCCTTCCACACGGCGCTCATGCGGTGGGCTCCAGCATGCTCTCGCGGGCCACTCGGCCATCGGCGACCTCGATCAGGCGGCTGGCGCAGCGGGTGGCCAGGTGCGGGTCGTGTGTGACGATGAGCAGGGTCTGCCCGATCTGGTTGAGGTCGATCAGCAGGTCCATGACCTGTTCGCCCGAGCGGCTGTCCAGCGCGCCGGTCGGCTCGTCGGCGAGGAGCAGGGCCGGGCGGTTCATCAGCGCCCGGGCCACGGCAACTCGTTGACGCTCGCCTCCGCTCAACGCGGCCGGGTAGGTGTCCTTGCGGTCGGCGACGCCCAGTTCGTCGAGGAGTTCCAGCGCGCGGCGGCGGGCCTGCCGGGCGGACGTGCCGGTCAGCTGGGCAGCCAGGGCGACGTTGTCCAGTGCGGGCAGGTCGTCGATCAGGTTGAAGAACTGGAAGATCATGCCGATGTGTCGCCGCCGGAACAGCGCCAGCCCCGTCTCGTTCAACGTCCTCAGGTCCTGGCCGTGGATCTGCACCGTTCCCGATGTCGGGCGGTCCAGGCCGGCAACCATGTTGAGCAGTGTGGACTTGCCGCATCCGGAGGGCCCCATCACCGCGACTGCTTCCCCGGCGCGGATCTCCAGGTCGATGCCGTCCAGGGCCTTCGCGTCGCCATACTCCTTGTGGACATCGTCCAGCCGAACGACGACTTGTGGGGAGCTGTCCAGATCAGTTGTCATGGCACGAACCTAGAAGCGGCACGACCGGTACGACGTCCCCCGCCGGATGTAACCGGCCTCGCAGGTCATCCTGGGGATGTAGGGAACTGGATCCGGAGCATGACGCGGATGGGCATGCCGAGCTGCGAGGCTTGTGCGGGTGGGGAGTTCAGGGTTGATCTGGCTGGTCGCGGTATTGGCGACGGCGTGCGCCGCGCTCGTCGTCCTGGGTGCGGCGCTCATCCGGGCGCGTCGGCGGCACCGAGCAGCCATCGAAGAGCGCGGCTGGCTGCTTGAGCGGGAGCGCGAGAGCGCGGCGCGGACCGCGGTTGACGCCGAGCGGGCCAGGATCGCGGCCGAACTCCACGACATCGTGAGCCACAACGTGAGCCTCATGGTGGTCCAGGCCGGGGCCGCCCGCGAGGTGCTGGCCACCATGCCTGACGAGGCAGAGGCCGCACTGAGCGCCGTGGAGAGCGCAGGGCGGACCGCAATGACCGAGCTACGGCACCTGCTCGGCCTGCTCGCCCCCGCACAAAGCGGCGACGACGAACCCTACGGCCAGGACCTGGCACCCCAGCCGAGCCTGAGCCGACTCAGCCCGCTGATCGACCGGATCGCCTTCGCCGGCCTGCCCGTGGAGGTGCGAATCTCCGGAGAGCCCCGCCCGCTGCCGACCGGGATCGACGTCACCGCCTACCGGATCATCCAGGAGGCACTGACCAACGCCCTCAAACACAGCGACGGAGCGAAAGCCGAGGTGACAGTGCGGTACGCGGAGCACTACCTGCGCGTCGAAGTCCTGAACAGCGGACCAAGCGCCCTTACCGGCGACGCTGTCGGGCCTCGCAGCCATCTGGCCACAGGCCAGGCCCACGGAGCGGGACGGGGACTGCTCGGCCTGCGAGAGCGGGTCGCCGTCTACGGCGGCGACCTGGACGCCCGGCGCCGCCTGGGCGGCGGCTACCGTGTCCGCGCCCGCATCCCGCTGGACCGGCCATGACCACACCCACCGGCCCTGCACCCCGCGTCGTGATCGCCGACGACCAGGAGCTGGTCCGCACCGGCTTCCACCTGATCCTGACCGCACGCGGCATCAAGGTGGTCGGCGAAGCCGCGGACGGAGCCGAGGCCGTCAAAGCCGTCCGCCGTCTACGCCCCGACGTCGTCCTCCTGGACATCCGCATGCCGAACATGGACGGCCTGGAAGCCGCCCGCCAGATCCTCGCGCAGATGCCGGACTGCCGTGTGATCATGCTGACCACCTTCGACCTCGACGCCTACGTCTATGCCGCCCTCGCCGCCGGCGCCAGCGGCTTCCTCCTCAAGGATGTCACGCCCGCTCATCTGGCAGCCGCCGTACGCCTCGTCGACACCGGTGACGCACTGCTCGCACCCTCGATCACCCGCCGCTTGGTCGAACGCTACGCCTCCGCCAGTGGCCGGACCGCTCCGGGCTCGGCACCACCCGCTGTCCACCGTGACCTTGCCGTGCTGACACCACGCGAACGCGAGGTACTGACACTCATGGGCAAGGGCCTGTCCAACACCGAACTCGCCCAGGAACTGACACTGAGCGAAGCGACGGTGAAGACACATGTGGCCCGTATCTTCGCCAAGCTGACCCTGCGCGACCGAGCCCAGGCCGTCGTCCTCGCCTACGAGACAGGACTAGTCGCACCCGGCGAATCCGAGCAATCCGCCAACCTCGACCGCTAGGGCCGCTATCACCCCTCGGTCGATTCCACCCGGTGTTTGACACTCGGACGCGGACGACGTCGAACAGCACGCATGTCCGAAGTGTGACGCGCAGCCCGGCTCGCCGTGCCGCTCGCGCGGCGGCGCGGTCGCCTCCGCCTACCACACCCGACGCTTCACCCTGGTGCCCCGGCTGAAGAAGGCGCTGCGGGAGCCGACCCCGGCCGACCGCGGCCCGGGCCGGCCGTCGCGGCCCGGCACCCCGCCCCCGGCGCCGATCGACCCGGACCTGCCGAGCGCGGACATCCGCATCGGCTACGCCCGCTGCCCGACCTCGGGCAGGAACTCGACTCGCAGCTCGACGCGCTCGCGGGGCACGGCATCCCGAGGGACAAGATCTTCGCCGAGAAGATCAGCACCCGCATCCGTGTACGGCTCAAGTTCGAGGAGGCGCTGCGGACCGCGCGGGAGGTCAAGGCGCACGCCCCGCACTGCCGGGTCATCTTCACCGTGTACGAGATGAAGCGCCTCGGCCGCGACGCCGCCGAGCTCACCGCGCTCGCCGACCACCTCACCGCCCACGGCCTCATCCCGGAGATGCTCGCCGGACCCCTGCCCGGCATCTACGACCCCACCGGCCCGGGCAAGCTGCTGTTCGCGTTCTTCGCCGCGATGGCGGAGACCGAGCGGGAGAACATCCGGGAGTCCACACTCGAAGGGCTCGACACCGCGGCCCGCAAGGGCAAGCACGGCGGCCGGCCCCCGGTCATCACCGACGACATGCTCCACGCGGGCGCCTCGCAAGCTCTTGCCGTCCACGGACAGCCCCCGCAGTCCGGTCGACTTGGGGCGGCGGTCGGTGAGCCAGCTGCCGATCGCCTGGTCCAGCGCGTCGCCATCGATGCGGGCCGGCAGCCGCCGACCGTGGTCTCCGACGGCGGGGTTCGCCCGGGCTGGAGTGGGTCGGAGCCGACGCCGAGCCGGTGGAGGACATGCGCGGGAGCATCAGCGATCCACTCACCGACCGCCAGCAGCGAGGTAGCCCCTGCCAGCACGGCACAGGCGGTGAGCGCGAGTACGACGGCCAGCGGGTGGCGCACCCCGCGCGGGTCACGCGGGTCCGGCACCTGGCACAGCCGTTCCAGCAGGTCCGGGACTTCCTCCGATGCAACCTGGGGCTGATGGCGGAGCTGGTCAAGAGCAGGCGGGATCGGGGATGATGCGTCGGCAGGCATGGCCTTCCGCTGGGGCCATGGGGCGTGGAGAACTCCATGATCTTGGAAGCCCGTGCCTGTTGCGTTCCAGAGGCCCGAGCTGGCGGATCGGCAACGAGCCAGACATCACACGCCTACGCCGAGGCCCTGGCATGGACATGGGTTGTGGCTGATGCCACTATCGGGCGGATGCCTGATGACAACGGAAAACATCCCTCGATCTGGCGTCATCGCGACTTCCTGCTGTTATGGGGTGGGCAGACGGTCAGCGAGATGGGGTCGCAAGTTACCGTCCTCGCCCTGCCGTTGGTCGCCGTCGTGCTGTTGGAGGCCTCCGCATTCCAGGTAGGCCTGTTGTCGGCTGCGGAGACGAGTGCGTATCTGCTGGTGGCACTGCCGGCCGGGGCCATAGCGGACCGGGTCCCCAAGCTCCGGCTGATGATCTGGTGCAACCTCGCGCTGTTCCTGGTGATCGGCTCGGTGCCGCTGGCGCAGGCAGTCGGGGCGCTGACGCTCGCCCAGCTCTACGCCGTCGCGCTGGTCTCCAGCGTCTTCTCCGTATTCTTCTCGGTGGCCTACCAGAGTTATCTGCCGGTGCTGCTCGACCGTAACCAGCTCATGGACGGCAATGGCAAGGTCGCCGTCTCTCGGTCGGTCGCGCAAATTGCCGGGCCCAGTCTGGGCGCGGGGCTGGTGGCGCTGATCGGCGCCGCGGGGGCGATGGCCGCCGACGCCCTCTCCTTCGCGTTGTCGGCGGGCTCGCTGACGGCTATCCGTACCCGCGAGCGACGCCGGCCCTCGGCCGAAGCCGACCGGCGGCCCGGGCTGTGGGCGCAGATCCGCGAGGGGCTCGCCTATGTCACCCGCGACCCCATCCTGCGGAACTCGGTGGCCTTCAACGGCACAGCCAACTTCTTCGTCATCATGGTGGAGACCCTCGGCCCGGTGTTCCTGATCCGCACGCTGCATCTGCGTCCTGCCCTGGTTGGACTGCTGCTGGCGCTGGGGGCCGTCGGCGGGGTGGCCGGCGGCGTGGCGGCACGGTACCTCGCCCGGAAGGTCGGCTCGGCGAGGATCAGCTGGATCTCGATGACCGTGCTGTCCCTGCCCGGCCTGCTGATCCCGCTGGCCGGGCACGGTTGGTGGGTGCTGCTGTTCGGCTTCGGCTGGATCTCGTGGACCTTCGCCTCCACCGTCGCGGGTGTCTCGCTGACCACTTACCGCCAGGCCGCCTGCCCGCCGGACATGCTCGGCCGGGTCAGTGCCGCCGCACGCTGGATCACCTGGGGCACACTGCCGCTGGGCGGCGTGGTCGGCGGCGCGCTCGCCACCGCCCTCGGCGTCCAGACCACCTTGTGGATCGCCGTCGCCGGCGGCTGCTGCGCGGGACTGTGGCTGTTCTTCTCACCATTGCGTGGCATGCGCGACATCCCTCTCGGAAAGCCCGAGCCCGCACCCGTCGGCGGAAAGCCGTAACGCCACCGCGACCTCGTCGGGCGGTCAGCTTCCCACGGGCCCGAGTTGGCGGATCGGCACGAACCAGACATCACACCACTACGCCGAGGCCCTGGCCACTCAGCAGCCCCGTCCGTGTGTCTCCTGCTGGCGCGTGGGCGGGGCTCCTCTATGCCCGTTGACCAGAGGTTCCCGTAGAACCGCTGGTCCGGCGTGTTCGGATCAGCCATCAGAGCCCATCCACCTTTGTCCCACTCCAGCACCCGGCCTCCCAGAGCGGTCAGCGTCTCGGCCAGTTCCTGGACTGTTCCGACGAGTGGACTAGACCCTGTCCTGTCGATCTCGGCCGTCAGCGGTCACACTCCGATGAAGCTCACCGTTTCCGTCATGTCCGCCCGCCCGGTACGCAGCCTTGGCACGCCTTCCTGCTCAAATCCCACTGAGATGCCGCAGTAGAGCACAAGCTCGTCATCGGCTCCGACTGTTCGGCTGACGGTCTTGCGGTACATGGTCCACATCACCTGGGGGCAGCTGTGCAACCCTTCCGCCCGCAGCAACAGCATGACCGTCTGCAAGTACATCCCCGCATCACCCCACTGTCCGGGCCCCATCGTCCGGTCGAGGTAGCAGAACAAGACGACCGGCGCTCCGAACGCCTCCGAGTTCAAGGCAGCGATCTTCTGGGGCCGGTCGGGGTCGTCGCGCTCGATCCCCAGCGCTTCGTATCGCTGAGCCGCCGCAGCGGAGAAGCGGTCCAGATACGGCGAGGTCAGTTCGTCCGGGTACATCGGATACTCCCGCTCATCACCCGGGTCTCCCGCCAGTGCCCTGGCCGTCGCGCGCCTCTTCAGTTCGGCCAAGGGTTCGCCGCTCACGACATACATGTGCCACGGCTGGAGGTTCCCGCTGGACGGAGCCCGCGTTGCTGCGGTCAGCACTCGTTCGAGGACCTGCTTGGGCACCGGCTCATCGCTGAACGCCCGTACGGCCCGGCGGCTGTCGACGGCCTCATACACATCCACGTCTTCGCGTCCTCTCATTCAACCGGGCCCCTCCACCGTATTCAGCGGTCAGGACCGAGCATCGCTGGGGGCTGGACGACGTTCCGACGATCAGTCAGTCGTTGATACGTTTATGGGGAGTAGGAGTGATCTGACAGATGCCCAGTGGGAGCGGCTGGAGCCGCTTCTGCCGGTGAGCAACGGGCGTTGCGGCAGGTGGCGGGACCATCGTCAGGTCGTGAACGGGGTGCTGTACCGGATACGCACCGGCGTGCAGTGGCGCGATGTGCCGGAGCGGTTTGGACCGTGGAAGACGGTGCACGAGCGCCATCGCCGGTGGTCGGCGGACGGAACGTGGGAGATGCTCCTGCGGCGGATCCAGGCCGAGGCGGACACGGCCGGCGAGATCGACTGGGACGTCTCGGTCGACTCGACGTCCGTGCGCGCGCACCACCACGCCGCCGGCGCCCGGCATGCTCCGCCGCCATCCTTCATGGCAGCTCCCGCGCCGCACCGACCGGCCCGTCGGTCGGCTGACCGACCGACCGCCCGCCCGCCCGACCACCCGACCGACCGCCCGACCGCCCGCCCGAACCGACCGGCTGACCGCCCGACCGGCCGGCCGACGGGCCGGTCGGTGATTTGTGGCGCGGGATCACGATGAGCGCGCAGGGCGGTTCGGCGAGCGGGAGCCGCGGCGGGGGGACGCATCGCCGACTCGGGCTCCGGTGGTGGGACAGCGCCCGCCGTGCGTCCCGCGCAAGGCCCGCGGCTCATTTTCCACTACACGATCGTGTAGTGCCGTGGCGTCGGCGCGGCCTGCCCGTCGACCACCCTGGAAGCCGTACGTCCGCTTCCTCGAAAGGCAGTTGTCGCGTCATGCCCCCCACCGCACTGCACCCCGAGCCGGCCGGTACCGTCCCCGGCGTCCCCGTCGTCGACATCACCGCCACGGGCCCCGGCCGCACCCCCGTCCAGCAGGTCATGGAGCTGATGCGGACCCACGGCCCGGTACTGGTGCGCAGGCTGCACGGCCGGGACGCGATGTTCGTCGCCGACGCGGACCTGGTCGCCGACCTGGCCGACGAGGAGCGGTTCGCCAAGCACGTGGGGCCCGCCCTGGAGAACGTACGCGAGTTCGCCGCCGACGGCCTGTTCACGGCGTACAACGACGAGCCCAACTGGGCCAAGGCGCACGACATCCTGATGCCCGCCTTCGCGCTCGGCTCGATGCGTACCTACCACCCCGTCATGCTGAAGGTGGCGCGGCGGCTCATCGACTCCTGGGACCACGCGGCCCGGGCCGGCCGGCCCGTCGACGTGCCCGAGGACATGACCCGCATGACGCTCGACACCATCGGACTGGCCGGGTTCGACTACGACTTCGGGTCCTTCGAACGCGGCGAGCCGCACCCCTTCGTGGAGGCGATGGTCCGCTGCCTGGAGTGGAGCATGACCCGCCTGGCCCGCACCCCCGGCCAGGACCACTCGGCGGCCGACGCCGCCTTCCGGCGGGACGCCGACTACCTGGCGAGCGTCGTGGACGACGTCATCGCCGCCCGTACCGGCACCGACCAGAGCGGTGCCGAGGACCTGCTCGGACTGATGCTCAGCGCCCCGCACCCCGCCGACGGCACCACCCTGGACACGGCCAACATCCGCAACCAGGTCATCACCTTCCTGATCGCCGGCCACGAGACCACCTCGGGCGCGATGTCCTTCGCCATGTACTACCTCGCCAAGCACCCCGCCGTGCTCCGGCTCGTGCAGCGCGAGGCCGACGCGCTGTGGGGCGACACGCCCGACCCGGAGCCGACGTACGACGACATCGGCCGGCTCACCTACACCCGTCAGGTCCTCAACGAGGCGCTGCGGCTGTGGCCGACGGCCGCCGCGTTCAGCCGGCACGCCCGCCAGGACACCCTCCTCGGCGGCCGGATCCCGCTGCACGCCGGCCAGGCCGTCACCGTGCTCGCGCCGATGCTGCACCGCCAGGCCGTCTGGGGCGACAACCCGGAGCTGTTCGACCCCGAGCGGTTCACCCCCGAGGCCGAGGCGGCTCGCCCGGTGCACGCGTTCAAGCCGTTCGGCACCGGGGAACGCGCCTGCATCGGACGGCAGTTCGCGCTGCACGAGGCGACCATGCTGCTCGCCCTGCTGGTCCACCGCTACCGGCTGCACGACCACGCCGGCTACCGGCTCACCGTGAAGGAGACCCTCACCCTCAAGCCCGAGGGCTTCACCCTCACGCTCACCCCGCGCACCCCGGACGAGCGACGCCACGCCCCGCTGCCCGGCGCCGTCCCCGCGCAGGCCGCGCGCACCCCGGCCCCGGACACCCTCCCGGCCCGGGTCCGCCCCGGCACCCGCGCCCTCTTCCTGCACGGCAGCAACTACGGCACCTGCCGGGACTTCGCCGCCCGGCTCGCCGACGAGGCGGCGGCCGTCGGCTGCGCCACCGAGGTCGCCGCCCTGGACGCCTATGCGGACGGACTGCCCACCGACCGGCCCGTCGTCGTCACCGCCGCCTCCTACAACGGCCGCCCCACCGACGACGCCGTCGCCTTCACCGCCTGGCTCGACGGCACCCCCGACCTGACCGGCGTCAGCTACGCCGTACTGGGCATCGGCGACCGCAACTGGGCCGCCACCTACCAGCAGGTTCCCACCCGCGTCGACGCCCGCCTCGCCGAACTCGGCGCCACCCGGCTCACCGACCGCGCCGCCGCCGACGCCTCGGGCGATCTCACCGGCACGGTGCGGGAGTTCACCGCCCGGCTGCGCACCGCGATCCTGACGCAGTACGGTGATCCGGACGCCGGGAACGGCACACCGGCCGAACCCGACCACGCCTACGCGGTGCGCACCCTGGCCGGGGGCCCGCTGGACGCCCTCGCCGAACGGCACGGCCTGGTCCCGATGACGGTCACCGAGGCGTACGACCTCACCGCGCCGGGCCACCCGCGCACGAAGCGGTTCCTGCGCGTGGCCCTGCCGGAGGGCGTCACCTACCGCACCGCCGACCACCTGACCGTGCTGCCCGCCAACGCCCCGGACCTGGTGGACCGCGCCGTCGCCGCGTTCGGACTCGACGCCGACACCGTGCTGGACATCCGGGCCACCCGTCCCGGCCGCGACCGGATCGCCGTCGACCGGCCGCTGACAGCGCGTGAACTGCTCACGCACCACGTGGAGTTGCAGGAGCGGCCGACGGACCGGCAGCTGGCCCTCCTCGCCGAGGCCGATCCCTGCCCGCCCGAGCGTGCCGCCCTCGCCGCCCTCACCGGCGACGATCCGCGCACCCTGGTGGAGCTGGCCGAGGACCACCCCGCGCTGCGCGGCGCCCTCGGCTGGCCGCTCCTGCTCGACCTGCTGACCCCGCTGCGCCCCCGCCACTACTCCATCTCCTCCGCGCCGGCTGCCGACGCCCGCCACGCGGACCTCATGGTGTCCGTCCTCGACGCCCCTGCCCGCTCCGGCAAGGGCCGCTACCTCGGCACCGGTTCCGGCCATCTCGCCGCGCTGCGCCCCGGCGACACCGTGTACGCGCGCGTGCAGCCCTGCCGCGAGGCGTTCCGGATCGACGACTCGGCACCGGTCGTGATGGTCGCCGCGGGCACCGGACTCGCGCCGTTCCGGGGCGCCGTCGCCGACCGCCTGGCCGCCCGCCGCCGGGGCTGCGAACTCCCGTCGGCGCTCCTCTACTTCGGCTGCGACGCCCCCGACGCCGACTATCTGCACGCCGACGAGCTGCGGGCCGCCGAGCGGGCCGGCGCGGTGTCCCTGCGCCCCGCCTTCAGCGCGGCCCCCGAGAACGGCGCCGCCTTCGTCCAGCACCGCATCGCCGCCGAGGCCGACGAGGTGTGGCGGCTGCTCACGGCCGGGGCCCGGGTGTACGTCTGCGGCGACGGCGCCCGCATGGCACCCGGCGTCCGTGCGGCGTTCCGTACCCTGTACCGGGAACGCACCCCCGGCACCGACGAGAGCGCGGCCCAGCGGTGGCTCGACGCGCTCGTGGCGGACGGGCGCTACGTGGAGGACGTGTACGCGGCGGGCTGAGCCGCGCGGAAGGGGGCACGGTGGGCGATCCGGAGGAGCGGGTGCGGCGGGTCCCGGACGCGGCGGGCGCACCGCCCGTCCGGCGGGCCACGGTGCGCCCTGTCGGTGGCGGCATCCGGTCCACCGGCACCGGTCGCCGCCGACCGGCGCCGGTGGACACGGCGGAGCGCGGCGCCGGAAGGTGTCGCCGCGCGGACGGCATCACGCGAGGAAGCTGTCGCCGCGCGGACGGCATCACGCGAGGAAGGTGTCGCCGCGCGGATGCCCTCACGTGCCCGCGTCTTAGCTCACATCGTGAACTAAGGTGTGTGGAAATGTCGCGCCCCGGCTGCTCGAAGGGGTATGTTGCAGGTCGGGCACGGTTCGTGAAGGGAGCCACATGGCGGGGCGCAACGGACGCACAGTACGCGACCTGAGGCGAGGCAACCGCACGGCGGTGCTCCAGCGGCTGTACTTCGACGGCCCGCTGAGCCGTTTCGAGCTGGGGCCGGCCACCGGACTCAGCTCCGGCTCGGTCAGCAACGTGGTGGCGGACCTGGTCGCCGACGGCCTGGTCGAGGAGGCCGGCAGCGTCGACTCCGACGGCGGCCGGCCCCGTACCCTGCTGCGCGTCGCCCCGCACAGCGGCCAGATGATCGGCGTCGACGTGGGCGAGACCCGCGTCCGCGTCGAGCTGTTCGACCTGGCCCTGACCGAACTCGCCCGCGTCGAACGGCCCCTGACACCACAGGGCTACGACGTCGAGGTGATCGCCGGTCACATCCGCGACGGCGTCGCCGAGGTCCTCACCGCCGAAGGGGCCGCCCCCGACCGGCTGCTCGGTGTGGGCATCGGCGTCCCCGGCATCGTCGAGCACACCCCGGACCGGGGTGCCGTCGTCCACGGGCAGACCATCGGCTGGGACGCGGTCCCGCTGGAGCAGCTGCTCCGCTCGGCCTCCCAGCTCCCCGAAGGGGTGCCGTACCTCATCGACAACGGCGCCAAGACCCTCGGCCAGGCGGAGATGTGGTTCGGCGCCGGGCGCGGCGCCCGCAACGCCGTGGTCGTGCTCTTCGGCTCCGGTGTCGGTGCCTGCCTGGTCACCCCCGAGGTGGAGCACGGGCGGGCCGTGGAGTGGGGGCATCTGACGGTCCGGGTGCGCGGGCGCCGCTGCCGCTGCGGTGCCCCCGGCTGCCTGGAGGCGTACGCCGGGGCCGAGTCGCTGCTGGCCCGCTGGCGCGAGGAGGGCGGCCGGCCGCCCGAGGGCACCGACGAGGAGACCGCACTCACGGCGATGCTCGCCGCGGCCTACCCGCCCGAGGGCACCGCGCCCGACCCGATCGCGCTGGCCGTCCTGGAGGAGACCGCCGAGTACCTGGGTGCCGGCCTGTCCGACCTGATCAACCTCTTCCAGCCCGAGCGGATCCTCATCGGCGGCTGGGCCGGGCTCCAGCTCGGCACGCGCTTCCTGCCGGCTGTCCGCCGGCACGCGGCGACGTACGCGCTGCGCCACCCGGCCGACAAGGTGACCATCGACCTCGGCCGGCTCGGCCCGGACGCGGTCACCGTCGGCGCCGCGATCCTGCCACTGGCCGACTTCTTCGCCGGTGGCGGCCGACGCCCCGAACCGGCCGCCGAGGACCGGCTGCCCGCCTGGCGAACCGCCCTCCAGGAACGCGCCCCGCACTGAGCCGGTGCCTTGCACGGCCCTCGCGGCTCGGCACACGGCCTCGGCGCATGCCGGCACGGACCGGCCTGCGTGGCGGCCGCCTCGGCAGAGCTGTCCGCCTCGCCCGGGAGTGTGAACCGGCGCTCTGATCGGTCGCTTGCGCCTACTCCGAAGACCCGCTCAGGCGTACGGCCAGGGCGGCGATGTCGTCGTCGAGGCGCCCTCTGCTGTAGAGGAGGAGGTCGCGGTGAAGGGCGGTGAGCAGCTCACGGGGCGGCGCCGGAGACTGCCGGCGCATCCAGGCCGCCAGCGGGAAGAACTCACCGTCGCGGGCGCGCGCCTCGGCGACCCCGTCGGTGTAGAGAAGCAGCAGGTCGCCGGGGGCGAAGCCGAAGGTGTCGATACTGTAGTGATCACCTATCAGCTCCGCGAGGTTGAGCAGCGGCGAGGGAGCGGTGGGCTCGAGAACACGGAGTTCCCCGCGGTTCAGGAGCAGCGGTGGGGGGTGTCCGCAGTTGAGGATCTCGATGCGTCTGCTTCCGTGCGGGATCTCGACGAGAAGGGCCGTGGCGAACCGCTCCATCGGCCCCTCGGGGGGAAAGGCGGCGTTGTAACGGGTGCTGCTGGCATCCAGCCGGCGCGCCACGGCGACCATGTCGGCCTCGCTGTACGCCGCCTCCCGGAAGGAGTTGACGATCGCCGCGGCCGCCCCCACCGCGGGCAGGCCCTTGCCGCGCACATCGCCGATCAGCAGCCTGATCCCGAACCGCGTGTCGACCACCTCGTAGAAGTCCCCGCCGATACGGGCCTCCGCCGCGGCCGCGAGATACAGCGACTCGATCTCGACGCCCGCGAACCGGCACGGCATCGGACTCAGCACCACCTGCTGCGCCGCGTCGGCGACCAGCCGCACGTGAAAGAGGGTCCGCTCCCGCTGGAGCCGGACATGGCTGCCGTACGCTGCCGCCACGGTGACCGCGATGATCCCCGAAGCCGTCCACCATGTCCCCAGGTCGGGGAACACGACGCTGAGGCCGATCATCAGAAAGAGGCAGACCGTCCCCAGCAGGACGGTGGGGAGCACCGGCCACATGGCGGCGGCGAGGGCCGGCGCCGCGGGCAGGAGGCGACTGAAGGCCATGTCCGGGGGAGTGGCATATGCCAGGCTCGCGATGACGACCGTCAGGATCACCGGCGACAGCAGCACGAGCGGCCCCCGGTCGTGGGGCCGACGGAGCCGCAGCCGTCCAGACTCGATCACACTTCACAGGGTATCCACGCAAAATGGACATGGCGCTCTGGTGGATCGGAGCCGCGGTCTCCCAAAAGCGCGGGAACTACGCCGACGGCTCGTCCGGTGCCGGATGCTCGGGGTGCACCGTGCCCGTGCGGGGCGCGCCACGGGGTCCGGCACCGGCCTCGTCCGGGTCCGGCGCGGTCTCCTCGTCCGGCTCGTCGTCGACCGGGTGCCCGGGGACGTCCCACGGGTCGTCCCCTGGGCGGGCCTGCTGATCGGGCAGGTCCCTGGGTACCGGCGTCTCGTCGGGTCCGGATCCGCTACCGGTTCCCTGCTGGCGCATGGTCATGGTGTTCTCCGTTCCTCCTTGGAATTTCGGGGTCGGTCCGCTCAGCCGACCTTCCGCCCCCGCATCGGCTCGGTCTCCATCCCGCCGCCCTGCCGCAGGCCCTCCAGGAACTCCTGGATCACCTCGGTCGATGTGCGCCGGGGCTGCCAGCCCAGCTCGGTGCGCGCCCGCGTGCAGTCCATCAGCGGCAGCCTCAGCACGGCGTCGAACAGGTGCGGAGAGGCCGGCAGCAGGCGCAGCCCCCACGCGGCGGCGATCGCCGAGCGGGCCGCCGCACGCGGCAGCCGGACCGGACGGGAGTCGAGCAGTTCGGCGAGCACCCCGGCGTCCAGCGGGGGGTCGGCGGCCAGGTTGAAGGCGCCCCGGGCGGTGTCCGAGTGCACCGCGAGCCGGTAGGCATCGGCGGCGTCGTCCGTGTGCAGGGCCTGCACCCTGAGGCCCGGGATGTCCGGCAGGAACGGCAGCAGATCCGGCCGGGCCAGCGGACCGGGCAGGAAGCGCCCGCCGAAGATCCGCCGTTGCTCGCTCGCCGACTGCCACTTGAACAGGAACGCCGGGCGCATCCGGACCACCCGCACCTCGGGATGGTCGCGCTCGAACACGTCCAGGGTGCGCTCCAGGTACGCCTTCTCGCGGCAGTACGCGGCGTCCGGCCAGCCGTGCGTCGGCCAGGACTCGTCCACCGGGTGGTCCTTCGGCCCCGGGGAGTACGCCCCGACGGAGGAGGCGTGCGCCAGGACCGGCACCCGGGCCGCGGCGACCGCCTCGAACACCCGGATGCCGCCGAGCACATTGGTCCGCCAGGTGGTGGCCGGATCGTGCGTCGGCTGGAACGCCCAGGCCAGGTGGATGACGGCGTCGGCGCCTTCGAACCGCTCGGCGAGGTTCGCCTGGTCCGAGCCGATGTCGACGGCGGACCACTCGGTCTTCGCGGGCGACCACTCGGGCGTCCGCCGGGCCAGTCCCCGCACCGACTTGACCTCGGGATCCTCCGAGAGCAGGCGCACCACACTCGTCCCGACATTGCCGGTGGCGCCGGTCACGACGATTCTGCTGCCCGCTGAGCTGCTCACCTTCGGCTCCTCTCGTCGGCGCGGCGGACGCTGCGACGAGCGGCCGGGTACCCGGCCGCCGGGACGGCACACGCGCTGCCGTCCGTCACGGACGGCACAAAGAGAGCCCCGGCCATGACGGGGGATTCACGGCCGGGGCGGTCAGGTGGTGGGCGCGGATGGCGGTCGCCTCTCGGCGAAAGGCTCCACAGGGCTTCAGCCGAACGATCGTCCCTGTGGGCAAAAGGTGAGGCCCGGGGACACTGTCCCATCCGCACCCACGGTTGGTTCAACGGGCAACCACGCTGTGGTGTTCCAGGCCCACCCGTGACCTGCGTCACCTGCGGGACCGCTCAGGCCAGCGGGCTGTCGGCCAGCCGGGCCATCAGGTCGGCCGGGTCGGCGTACACCGTCTCCGCGCCCGCCTCCTCCAGGTCCGCCCGGGGGATCCCGCCGCTCAGCACGCCCACACAGCGCACCCCCGCCTTGCTGCCCGCCCGCATGTCCCACACGGTGTCCCCGACGAACACCGCCCGCGAGGCCGGGACCCCGGCCAGCTCCAACGCGTGCTCCACGGGTTCGGGGGCCGGCTTGCCCTGCCGTACGTCCTCGGCGCTCGCCGTGTCCGCGATGACGTCGTCCGCGTCGATGGCCCGGCGCAGCGCACCCAGCTCGGCCCCGCTCGCCGAGGTGGCCAGGACCACCGTCCAGCCGTCCCCGTGCAGCCGCCGCAGCAGATCCCCGGCGCCCGGCAGGGCGGGGAGCCGGTCGAAGTACTGGCCGTACAGGGCCTTGTGCGCGGCGCTCAGCTCGTCGTCCCGGTCCCGGTCGCGGTCGTCGCCGAGCAGGTGGGCGATCAGGTCGGCGGAGCCGAGGCCGACGGCCCGGTGCACGGCGTGCATGGGCACGTCGTGGCCGGCTTGGCGGAAAGCCTCCCACCAGGTGACGACGTGCAGGTGGTTGGTGTCGACGAGGGTCCCGTCGACATCGAAGACGGCGGCTCGTTCCATGCGGGGTCCTTTCCTGGCGTGCTCGTTCCGGTCCGGGTACCACGCCGGGCGGGTCAGGAACCCACCGCACGCGCCGGCACCCGGCCCTCGCGCGTCCAGCCCAGCAACTGTTCGGCCGACCAGGTGGTCACCACCCGCTCGGGTGGTACCCCGCACTCCTCGGCCCGGGCGCAGCCGAGGATCTGCCAGTCCAGCTGGCCGGGCGCGTGGGCGTCGGTGTCGACCGCGAACAGCACCCCCGCCTCGACCGCCCGGCGCAGGAGCCGCCGCGGCGGGTCCAGCCGCTCCGGCCGGCTGTTGATCTCCACGGCCGTCCCCGCCTCGGCACACGCGGCGAACACCTCGTCCGCGTCGAACTGCGACTCCGGCCGCCCCCGGCCCGTCACCAGGCGCCCCGTGCAGTGCCCGAGGACGTCCGCGTGCGGATCGCGCACGGCGGCCACCATCCGGCGGGTCATGGACCGGGCGTCCATGCGCAGCTTGGAGTGCACGGACACCACGACCACGTCCAGCCGTTCCAGCAGCTCCGGTTCCTGGTCCAGTGAGCCGTCCTCCAGGATGTCGCACTCGATGCCGGTGAGCAGCCGGAACGGCGCCCAGCGCGTGTTCAGCCGCGCCACCGCCTCCAGTTGCTCGCGCAGCCGCTCGGCCGACAGTCCGCGGGCCACGGTCAGCCGTGGCGAGTGGTCGGTGAGCACGGTCCACTCGTGCCCCAGCTCGGCCGCCGTCCGCCCCATCTCCTCGATCGGGCTGCCGCCGTCGGACCAGTCCGAGTGCGTGTGACAGTCCCCGCGGATCAGCGCCCGCAGGCCGGCCCCGGCCACCTCCTCGCCGACCGGGGCGTCGGCCGCCGCCTCCAGCTTGCGCAGGTACCCGGGCACCTCACCGGCCAGCGCCTCCCGCGCCACCTGCGCGGTCTTCGGCCCGACCCCCTTCAGCGACTCCAGCGTCCCCGCCGCCGCCCGCTCGGCGACCTCGTCCCCGGGCAGCGCGGCGAGCACCCGGGCGGCGGTACGGAACGCCCTCACCCGGTACGTGGGCGCGAGGGCTCGCTCCAGCAAGAAGGCGATCCGCTCCAGAGCAGCCACAGGCTCCATGGAACCAAGATTGCCTCAGACGCCCTGAAGGGGCACGGGGAACCGCGAGCGACCCTGCGCGCATCCGCCACCCGGGACGTCCCCGAACCGGCAGGCGGACCCGTTTGCCAGCCCCACTCCCGGGTACTGCGATGACGCATTTCACGCGATCCCCTTGAGGAGGCGAACCATGTCCACACCGGTCGCGCGGCGAACGGCGTTGATCACGGGCGCGGACAGCGGCATCGGCCGAGCCACCGCCGTACGCCTGGCCGAGGCGGGCCTGGACATCGGCATCACCTGGCACTCCGACGAGAAGGGCGCCGAGAGGACGGCCGAGGAGGTGCGCGGCCACGGCCGCCGGGCCGCCGTGGCCCAGCTGGACCTGACCCGGCTGCCCGAGGCCGCCGACACCGTGGACACGCTCTGCGCGGAGCTGGGCCGGATCGACGTCCTGGTCAACAACGCCGGTACGGGCACCATGACGCCCTTCCTCGACCTGACCCTGACCGACGTGCGCCGGGTCCTGGACGTCGACCTCGTCGGCCCCTTCCTGCTCGGGCAGCGGGCCGCGCGGCAGATGATCCGGCAGGGTGACGGCGGCCGTATCGTCAACGTCACCTCCGTGCACGAGCACCAGCCCCGGGTCGGCGCGGCCCCGTACTGTGCGGCCAAGGGCGGGCTCGGGCTGCTCACCCAGGTGATGGCCCTGGAGCTGGCCGAGCACGGCATCACGGTGAACGCGGTCGCGCCGGGCGAGATCGCCACCCCGATGACCGGCCAGGAGGACACCGACGTGCGCACCGAGCGCCGACCGGGTGTACCGCTCGGCCGGCCCGGCGACGCCCGTGAGGTCGCCGCGGTGATCGCGTTCCTCGCGAGCCCGGACGCCTCCTATGTCACCGGCGCCTCCTGGAGCGTCGACGGCGGCATGCTGCGGATGGGCCCACAGGCCGGCTCCCATCTGACCAGCGACGACTGGCGCCGTCCCTGAGGCCCCGAGGCGACTGCGGACCGGCTCCTGCGACGGCCCCGGCCACCGGCGCGTCCGCTGCGGCCGGGGCTTCCGCTACGTCGACAGCACCGGCGCGCCCCTCACCGACCCCCGGGGAACTCGCCCGCATCCGGGCCGTGACCATCCCGCCCGCCCGGCGTGACGTGTGGATCTGCCCCTGGCCCGACGGCCATCCCCAGGCCGCCGGCACCGACGCGGCCGGGCGCCGCCAGTACCCGCACCACGAGCGGTTCCGTGACCGTGGCCCCCGCGCTCACCCGGCTGGGTGAACACGGGGACTTCGGCCGTCCGGCCACGCAGGGGGCGGTGGAGGCTGCCGTACTCGATCTCCTGGACGGCTCGCGCGGATGAGCCGTCGGCCCACCTCGCGTTCTACGCTGAATCGCATGACGGAACAAGGAGCCCCCCACATCTCCCAGCCGCGGATCCTGGTGCTCGGCGTCTGCCCGGGCCGGCACGGCGACCCACCCTTCCGGATCATGGAGATCGACGGTCAGGTGGTCGGTGAGGCCAGGACCGTCACGGATGTGCTGGAGACCGCCGCCTCCCACGGCATTCCGATCCATGATCTGGACGATCCGGACGTGGTCCGCTTCGTGGGTGGCGACAAGTACACCTGGAAGCCGCGCTGAGCCGAGGACTCAGCCGAGCGTCCACTTCTGGTTGGCGCCGCCGGTGCAGGTCCAGATCTGCAGCCGCGTGCCGTTGGCCGAGTTGTTCCCGGCGACGTCCAGGCACTTGTTCGCCTGCGGGTTGACGATGTCCTGCGCCCCGGAGACGACCCACTTCTGGTTGGGACCGCCGCCGCAGTCCCACAGCTGGACGGTCGAGCCGTCCGCCGTGCCGTTGTCCGTGACGTCGAGGCACTTGCCGAGCGCCCGGAGAGTGCCGTCCGATCCGACGGTCCACGTCTGCGCCCCGGTGCCGTTGCAGTCGTAGAGCTGGACCGGGGTCCCGTTCGCCGGGTTCGCGCCGGCCACGTCCACGCACTTGCCCGCGAGCCCCCGGATCGGCACCCCGGCGGCGCTGTCGCTCGTCGTCACCGACACCGAGTCCACCACCAGCTGCTGCGGGAACTGCGTGGAGCCGTCCGGGTCGCCGGGCCAGTAACCGCCCACCGCGAGGTTCAGGATCAGGAAGAACGGTTTGTTGAACACCCACGTCTTGCCGCCCAGGTCGGCAGGGGTGCGCCGCTGGTAGACGTGCCCGTCCACCGACCAGGTGATCGAGTCGGGCGCCCAGTCGACGGCGAAGGTGTGGAAGGCGTCCGCGAACGCCTGCCCGTTCGGCAGCGAGTAGCCGGCGCCTATGCCGCCCGAGCCGGAGTACCCGGGGCCGTGGATGGTGCCGTGCACGGTCGAGGGTTCGAAGCCGACGTTCTCCATCACGTCGATCTCACCCGAGTCCGGCCAGTTGACCGGGGTGCCGAGCATCCAGAAGGCCGGCCACATGCCCTGCCCGCGCGGGATCTTCATCCGCGCCTCGACATGGCCGTACTGGGCGTTGAACTTCCCGGCGGTGTTCAGCCGGGCGGAGGTGTACTGGCAGCTGCCGTACCAGCACTGGTAGCCGGCCGGGTTCTCCTTGCGGGCCGTGATCACCAGATGGCCCTGGCCGTCCAGGGCCGCGTTCTTCGTGCCCGAGGTGTAGTACTGCCGCTCGTGGTTGTTGACGTTGTCGCCGGTCTCCAGCGTCCACTTCGAGCCGTTGACCGCCGAGCCGGCGGCCCCGTCGAAGGTGTCGGAGAAGGTGGTGACGGCGGCTGCCGCCGGGGCGGCGGTCTGGGCCCGCGCCGGGCCGACGGCGGCGGAGCCGACCAGCGCGGCGGACAGGACGGCGAGGAGGCATCTGCGGAGCAGACGGGGGGAGGCCATGGCTCTCCGTTCCGGTGGGGGGTGTGTGACGCCTCTTGATTTAAGGAGTGAGATAAGAGGGCGTCAAGAGTTTGGCCTGGACCTGATGCTGACGTTCACTCGGCCTCCGGCTCCTGCACCCGCCGGTGCACCCCGCGCCCGAGCCGCCGCCCCAGCAGCAGCCAGCCCAGCAGCGCCCCGGACGTGTTGAGGATGACGTCATCGATGTCGAAGGCCCGCCCGGTGACCAGCGCACCCTGTGCCAGCTCCACCATCAGCATCACCAGCGCCGTGAGGACCAGTACGCGCAGCATCCCCCGGGCACGCGGGGCGAGTACCGGTACCAGCACCCCGAACGGCACGCCGAGCAGCACGTTCCCGCCGATCTGCTTGACGGTGTCCCGGAACTGCCCGTGCTCCAGATAGGCGTTCAGGGACCGGCCGGGATGCAGGTTGCTGTGCGTCAGTGCCACCGAGGCCGGGGAGGGTTGCAGGGTGAGGCGGGCCAGGACCACGGCGAACGCCACCATGAAAGCGAAGGCGACCAGCATCGCCAGGAGCCGGAGGGGCAGGGGGAGCGCGTGCCGCGCGACCGTCGGACCGGTCTGCTCCGCCCGCTTGCGCGAGGGCCGCAGAACCGTGGACAGGCGCGGGGCGGTACGGGCCGGTGCTGTCTGCTGCCGTTTGCCGGAGGCGCGCAGAACCGCGGGCAGGCGCAAGGCGGTACGGGCCATCGGATCCTCCTGAACTTCGCCGGGTCGTAGGGCGGTTACCCGGCATCCGGGCCGGGATGCCGCCGCTTGCCGAAGGCCGGGCGCGGCGGAGCCGGGACATCGCCGCCGCGAAGACCCCGGGCGCGCACCTGGGTTTCCGTTCCCGCCTGGGGGGCACAGTGGGTGCGGACCCGCGTGCCGCCGCTCCCGCCGGGTCCGGCGGTGCTTGGATGCCCCCAGCGGCACTCCGGACACATCGCCGCGGACCCGAGCGCAACGGACCTTGGAGGTGCCGCATGAACCGCCGTGCGGCTCCCCGCGCGGTGCTCCTCGCCGCCGGAGAACTCCTGGCCTGGTGGGCGGCGCTGGCGCTGCTGTGGCTGGTGCTGATCACGACGGTCGACACCCTGGAGCGGATCGTCGGCGCGAGTTGTGCCGCCGTGGGCGCGGTCCTGGCCCGGCTCGGCCGGCGGGCGGTGACCTGGCGGTGAACGGCTGGATCCTCGCGGCGACCGTCGAACTGGGCGGGGGAGGGGCCGCCGCCCTGTGGGGCGTGAGCACCGGGCCGACGGCCCGCCGGGTCGTCGCCCAGAACATGACCACCTCCGCCGTCTGCCCGGCCCTGCTGCTCCTGGCCCAGGGCTACGGCCGCCCGGCCTACGTCGACCTCGCCCTGCTGCTCGCCCTGCTCGGCCCGGTCGGCACGCTCGTCTTCGCCCGGCTGCTCTCCGCCGACCTCGCCGAGGAGGGCGCGCGCACCTGGGGGCTGACCTGGTCGGCGGCCGGGCTGGGCGCGGTGGTCGTCGCCGCGCTGTGCGCGGCCGTCGGGCCCGGCCGGGCGATGGTGAAGCTGCTGGTGATCGGCGCCCTGCTGATCGGCGGCAACGTGATCGCCTCCCGGGCGCTGGCGGGCGGGATCCGGGGAGTGCGAAGTGGCTGACGAGCTGAGCGGAGGCGCGCCGTGTCCGACCCGGTGATCGTCGTCGCCCTGCTGCTGGTGGCCGCCTCCGCCACGGCGGCCGTGGCCCAGCGCGATCCCGCCCGCCAGGCGCTGGTGCTGTCCGTCCTCGGGGTGGTGCTGGCGGTGCTGTTCACCGTGCTCCAGGCCCCGGACGTGGGCCTGTCCCAGCTGGCCGTCGGCTCCGCGCTGACCCCGCTCCTGATCATGCTGTGCGTGCGCAAGATCAGACGCCGCGGGCGGTCGAAGGAAGAGGCGAAGTGAACCGGCTGCGACTGTGGCTCCTGGCCGTGGGCGGCGCCGGCCTGGCCGCCCTGCTCGTCGCCGCCTGCCTCGACCTGCCCGGCTTCGGCGGCGAGCGGCACCCGTACGGCGACCGGGCCGTCCACGCCTCCCTCGCCCGGCACACCGCGAACACCATCTCCTCGGTCAACTTCGACCAGCGCGCCTACGACACCCTCGGCGAGATGAGCATCCTGTTCGCCGCCGTCCTCGGCTGCGTGGTGCTGCTGCGCCAGGGCCACGACGAGCACCGGGCCCGGCCCGAACCCGCCGAAGTGGCCCTTCCGGTCCGCCGCTACGCTCTGCTCGTACTGCCCGTCGCCCTGCTCACCGGCCTGTACGTCGTCGCCCACGGCCAGCTCAGTCCCGGCGGCGGCTTCCAGGGCGGGGTCGTCGCCGCCACCGCCCTGCACCTGCTCTACCTCGGCGCCGACTACCGGGCACTGGAACGCGTCCGCCCGCTCGGCCTCTACGAGACCTCCGACGCGCTCGCCGTCTGCGCCTACCTCGTGCTGGGCCTCGCCTCCGTCCTGGCCGGCACCGCGTTCCTGGCCAACACGCTGCTGCCGTACGGCACCTTCAACACGCTGTCCTCCGGAGGCGCCGTCCCCCTGCTGAACGCGGCCATCGGCATCGAGGTGGCCTGCGCCGTCGTCGTCCTGCTCGCCCACTTCCTCGACCAGGCCGTCGAGATCGACGAGGAGCACGGGAGTTGAGAACAGTGATGCACGTCCTGCCCTACCTGGTCGCCGTCTATGTCTTCCTGACCGGCTGCTACGGCCTCGCCACCAGCCGGAACCTCATCCACGCCGTCGGCTGTCTCGCGGTCTGCCAGTCCGCCACCTATGTCCTGCTGCTGGCGGTCGGCTACCGCGACGGCGCCACCGCGCCCGTCTTCTCCGACATCGAGCCCGGCTCCCGGCCGGTGGTCGACCCGGTGGTGCAGGCCCTCACCCTCACCGACATCGTCGTCGGCGCCACCGTCACCGCACTGCTGCTCGCCCTCGTCCTGCAGATCGCCAAACGGCACGGCACCGTCGACCCCGACGAGCTGCGGGAGCTGCGCGGCTGATGCACCACCTGCTCCCGTTGCTCGTCGCGGTCCCGCTGCTCGGGGCCGCCCTGCTGGTGGTCACGGGCCGCCATCTGCCCCGGCTCTTCGCCGAGATCACCGGCTTCGTGGTCTGCGGCGCCACGACCGCCCTCGCGCTCCTGCTGCTGCTGAACTCCACACCGCCGATGGTCGAGTGGGTCGGCGGCTGGCTGCCCGTCGGCGGCGAGAGCGTCGGCATCCTCGTCGTCGGGGACGGCCCGGCGCTCGGCATGGCCACCCTGGTCTCACTGCTGACCCTGGCGGCCCTCGCCTACTCCTGGCGCTACTTCGACGAGCCTCCCACCGGCCACACCGGCACGTTCACCGCGCTGCTGCTGGTCTTCCAGGGCGCCATGTGCGGATTCGCCATCGCCGGCGACCTGTTCAACGCGTTCGTCTTCTTCGAGCTGATGAGCGTGGTGGCCTACGCCCTGACCGGTTACCGCATCGACGAGGCGAAGGCCGTCCAGGGCGCCCTGACCTTCGGAGTCGTCAACTCCCTCGGTGCGTACGCCATGCTGATGGGCATCGCCCTGCTGTACGCCCGTACCGGCGAACTGGCCATGACGAAGATCGGGCGTGGGCTCGACGCCACCGCCCACGGCGGCCCGGACGCGCTGGTCCTCGCCTCCTTCGTGCTGGTGCTCACCGGTCTGCTGGTCAAGGCCGCGGCCGTCCCCTTCCACTTCTGGCTCCCGGACGCCCACGCCGTCGCCCCCACCCCGGTCTGCATGCTCCTGTCCGGCGTCATGGTCGAACTCGGCGCCTACGGGGTCTGGCGGGTGTACGGCACCGTCTTCGCCGGACCCGGCGGCATCCCCGCCGCCGACCTGACCCGGGCCCTGGTGACGCTCGGCGTCCTCACCGCCGCCATCGGCGCGGTCATGTGCTGGTACCAGCGGCACATCAAGCGGCTCCTCGCCTACTCCACCGTCGCCCACACCGGCCTGTTCCTCGTCGGCCTCGGCATCCTCACCCCCGAGGGCGACGACGGGGTGGCCCTTTACCTCCTCGGGCACGCGGGGGTGAAGGCCGCGCTGTTCGCCTGCGCGGGCGCCCTCCTGGACCGGTTCGGCAGCGTCGACGAGCACGCCCTGCACGGCCGGGCCCGGCAACTGCGGGCCACCGCCGTGATGTTCGCCGTGGGCTCCCTGGGCCTGGCCGGCCTGCCTCCGTTCGGCACGGCACTCGGCAAAGCCGTCACCGAGGAGGCGGTCGGCGGTCCGCTCACCGTGGTGTACGTGGCCGCCTCCGCGATCACCGCCGGCGCCGTCCTGCGGGTCACCGCCCGCGTGTTCTGGGGCCTGGGACCACGCCCCGAGGACGCGGAGTACGAGACCAGCGGCTCCGACGAGGAACCCGAGACCTCCGGCCTGCTCAGCCGGATCCCGGACACCATGACGACCGTGCCCGCCGTGCTGCTCGCCGCAGCCCTCGCCATGGGGGTCGTCCCCGGCTTCGGCAACCTGGTGGCCCGCTCCGTCAACGAGACGGGCTCCGGCGGCGCCCACGTCCTGGTGCACTGGACCGTGCACGGCGTGCTGCTGGGCGTGGCCTCCACCGTGCTGGCCGTGGCCCTCGCCGGTCTCGCCGTCACCCGCCCGCGCTGGGTGGCCGCCCCCGACTGGGCCGCGCCCCTCAGGCGCCTGCAGTCCGGGCACGTCGGCGACTACGTGGCCTGGCTGCTGGTGGGCGCGACCATGTTGGGGGCGCTGGCCCTGCCGGGCGTGCTGGGCTCCTGATCAGCCCGCCGTGCGGTACGAGATGTGCACCTCCCGGAAGCCCAGGGAGCGCAGCAGACCTTGGAGCATGCCGGTGGTGTTGCTCTCGGCGCGGGCGGTCAGCCCGCTGCTCTTCGCCGCGTCCCCGATGTGCCGGACGGCGAGCTTCTGCACGGCCTGCTCGCTGTTGGGATTGTCCGAGAACAGGTCGCCCAGCCGGTCCAGCAGCCCGCGCTGCTTGGAGACGGCGTAGGAGTGGTCGGGATCGAGGGCCGGCCTGCCGAGCCGTGCGTGCGGCAGACGGAGGGTGGCGGACGTACGGTCGTCATCGACCGTCACGTCCTTCTCACCGACCTGTCCGAGGTCGACGTACGCCTCCACGGTGCCCGCGCCGACGTACAGGGTGCGGGAGCCGCGGATGGCGTCGGGCAGGAACTTGGCGTCCTTGTCCAGGTCCACGACGACCTGGAAGTTGCCCGAGGCAGCGTTATAACGGCTCATGTCCTGGACGGACTTGAGGAGAGCGGGTCCGGAGCGGTCATGGGTCTCGGTGCCGAACAGGTCCTTGATGCCCGGCAGTACGGCCAGCCGGATCCCGGCGAACAGGACGGCCAGCACCAGTACGAGCGCCGCCACGGCCTTGGCCCAGCCCGGCAGACGTCTGACGGAAGTCGTCATCGGGACGGTCCTCCTTCCTGCTGACCGGATTCCCGCCAATGGCCGTAACAGACCGACGTGTTGCCCGAACGGCCGGCGGATGGCGTGCCTCCGCCGGCCTGTGGGCCTTGCGCCTCGCCGGCATCGCGTGCGGGATCAGGCGGAACGGCCGGCCTTCAGCGCGGTCGCGATCGTGACGACCCGGCGGGCCTGGTGGTGGGCCGCGGCCGAGGCCACCTCGCCGGGCCGGCCGTCACCGGCCACGTGCGAAGTGCCGTAGGGATTGCCGGATGGGAACTGGACGGGATCGGTGTAGCCGGGCGGCACGATGATTCCGCCCCAGTGGTAGAAGGTGTTCGACAGCGCCAGGATGGTGGACTCCTGTCCGCCGTGAGCCGTGTTGGAGGCGGTGAACGCCGAGTACACCTTGTCCGCGAGCTTGCCCTGGAACCACAGGGGCCCGGTGGTGTCGATGAATTGCCTGAGCTGGGCGGCCGGGTTGCCGAAGCGGGTCGGCGAGCCGAACAGCACCGCGTCGGCCCACTCCAGGTCGTCGCCTCGGGCCACGGGGATGTCGGCGGTGTCGGCGAGGTGCTGCGCCCATTCCGGCCGGGCGTCGACCGCCTCGGGCGGGGCCGTTTCGGCGACCCTGCGCAGGCGCACCTGCGCGCCCGCCTTCTCGGCGCCCTCCGCGGCGGCCTGCGCCAGAGCGTGCACGGTGCCGGTGGAGCTGTAGTAGATGATCGAGACGGCGATGGGATCCATGATCGGTGTTCTTCCTCCGTGGGTTCTCCCCGGTGCGGCCACCGGCGGAGCAGTGTCGTTCCGCTGTCTACGACCGGGCGGCCCCGCGGAATGTGAGGCGGCGCTGTGACCTGACATTCCACGGGGCCGGCCGGTCATACAGCCGAGAGCTGTTGCCACCAAGGAAGATGAGGGCCATGACCATCCAGCCGGGACCGGGGGACAGCCGTATCGAACCGGATCAACTGGATCCGACCTTGAACGTGATCATGGGTGAGCGGCGCCGGTTGATCAACCTCGCCTACCGCCTCCTCGGTTCCCTGTCCGAGGCCGAGGACGTGGTCCAGGAGACCTACGTCCGGTGGTACGCGATGTCCGACAGCCGGCGGGCGGCCGTCGAGTCGGTGGGCGCCTGGTTGACGACGGTCGCCAGCCGGATATGCCTGAACGTGCTGGGTTCGGCACGGGCCCGGCGGGAGCGTTACGTGGGTGCGTGGATTCCCGAGCCGCTGCCCGAGCGCGCCGAGTGGGACGGGCCGTGGGACGGCGCCGTGGCCGACCCGGCGGACCGCGTCACGCTGGACGAGTCGGTCGACATGGCCTTCCTCGTCGTGCTCGAATCCATGACCGCGGCCGAACGCGTCGCGTTCATCCTCCACGACGTCTTCCGCTATCCCTTCACCGAGGTGGCCGACATCGTCGGCCGCACCCCGGCGGCCTGCCGCCAGCTGGCGTCCTCGGCCCGCCGCCGCATCCGCGCCGCGCGGGCTCCCGAGCCGACCGCGGCCCAGCGGGCCCGCGTCGTCAGGGACTTCAAGCAGGCTTGGGAGGCCAAGGACATCAACGCTCTGATCGGCCTTCTCGACCCCGCCGCGACCGCCATCGGCGACGGCGGGGGAGTCGTCACGGCCCTGCGGCACCCGGTGGAAGGCGCCGAAGAGGTCGCCCGCTTCTTCGCCGCCCGCACCCCCGACGGCCGTCTGACGCTTCATGAGTGCGCCGTCAACGGCCGGCCCGGGCTGGTGGCCCGAGCGGACGGCACCATCGTGTCGGTGTACGCGTTCGACGTCGTGGGCGAGCGGATCAACCGCATCTGGGCAGTGCTGAACCCCGAGAAGCTCCGGTCGTGGCGCTCACAGTGAGCCGGAGGCGGCTCCAGAGCGGCTCAGGGCGGCGTCCAGGTCCGGGTGCGGGGGCAGCAGCCGGGCCAGGCCGGTGACCCGGAAGACCCGCAGGGTCAGCGGATGCGTGCACACGAGGCGCAGCTGCCCCCCTCGCTCCAGCACCCGGACGCGCGCCCGGTACAGCAGCCGCAGCCCCGAGCAGTCGAAGAACTCCACCGGTCGCAGGTCGAACACGACCCGGGCGCCGGCCCGGCCGGTGACGCGGTCGAGGAACGGGCCGATCTCCGTGGCCGCGACGATGTCGATCTCGCCCCGCAACTCCAGCACGGTGTGCCCGCGGTACGCGTACATGCCCAGTTGCCGGGTGAGAGGTACGGGTTCGTGTCGCACCTCGGCCCCACCTCCCACCCGCGCCCCGATGTCACTTCTCGATCGTCAAGTTACCCTCGTTGAAAGGAATTTGAGCATGTTCGATTGACATATGTCTTCGAGTTTCGCTGCGGCTACGACGGGTGCGGCTCAGTCCGCCAGGAGTACCAGCTTGCCCGTCGTGCGGCCGCTCTCACCCCGCTCGTGCGCCTTCACGGCGTCGGCCAGCGGGAACGTCCCGGCGATCGTCGCCTTCAGCTTGCCGGACTCCGCCAGTTCCGTACCGCAGGACCTTCCGGCGGGTCCGCTGAACGTTCCGGCTCGCCCCGGCGTCGAAGGGCCACACGGAAACAGCGGAGGACAGGGGCGGGAATGCGCAGGGGGCTCGTGGCGACGGCGGTGCTGACGGCTGTGACGGTGGTGGGCTGCGACGACGGCCCCCGCCCGGACCTGGTGGTGAAGGGCACCCCGCCGGCGACCGCGTACTCCGGCCCGCTCCACGTGCCCACCGCGCGGCTCGACGGGAGCGGCCCGCGTGCGCTCCGCCTGGCCTCCGGGGCGGCCGGCCGGGCACTGGAGTGCGACGGGGAGATCTTCGACGGCTCCGGACCCGACGGGTGGAGCGTGTCCGACGGCGGTGCCACACCGGAAGAGGGGCTGGCCCTCTACTTCGACATGGGCCAACCGGAGCAGCCCGACCACGGCTACCGCGCGGAACGCACGGAGGCGGACCGGGTGCTGTACTCCTACGACGTCGGCGGACGGACCAAGGTGGCCGTCGTGGTGGCCAAGGACCAGAAGGACCGGCCCGGCTGGGGACCGGAGACGAACGCCTCCTGCGACCCGGCCGAACTCCCCGCGAGCTTCACGGACACCACGGACTGGGAGATCTGGACGGACCGCCGGGGCCGGCGGGTACCGGTCACCCGGGTCAGCAGCACGCCGGGGTCCGAGCACTGCGGCTGGCAGTCCGCCCACTTCCTCATCCTGGACGACCGGATGTACGCCCGCGACCCCGACGGCGTCCTGGGCCGGGACGGCCTGCTCCGGGCGCCGTACCGGGCGAAGGTCCGCATGCCGGCGGACGCCCACGACACCGGGTACCACCTCGCAGGCCGGCGGCTGTGGCTGACGGACGCCAGGACGACGGTCTACGTCCGCACGACCGCCGGCGTGGAGGCGTGGCCGCTGCTGAAGAAGGGCGTCGGCTGCGACTGAGGGCGCCGACCGGGCGTCCGGGGCCGGGCGGCGCCCGACCGGATACGGGAACCGCACCACCGGCCACGACGGTCCCGCGCCACGTCACGCACCACCGGGACGGGGTCGGTCGGCGGTGTACCCGCATCCGCCACCGGGACGAGGTCACTCGGCGGCGTACACGCACGCACCTCCGACGTAGGTGAGTGCCACGGTCGTCTCCGCGATCGTCTCCGGCGGCCCGGCGAACGGATCGAGGTCCAAAACCACCAGGTCGGCGAGCGCGCCGACGGCCACCCGGCCGCTGTCGTCGAGGTGGTTCACGTACGCCGATCCGGCCGTGTACGCCGTCAGCGCGTCGGCGAGGCTCAGCCGTTCGTCCGGCAGGAACACCGGCCCGGTGCCGCCCGGCTCCACCCGGTTGACCGCGACATGGATTCCCTGGAGCGGATCAGGGCTGCTCACCGGCCAGTCGCTGCCCGCCGCGAGCCGTGCCCCGGAGCGCGCCAGCGCCCCGAACGGGTACTGCCAGGCGGCCCGTTCGGGTCCGAGGAACGGGATCGTCAGCTCGTCCATCTGCGGCTCGTGCGCGGCCCACAGCGGCTGGATGTTCGCGGTGGCGCCGAGCCGGGCGAAGCGAGGCACGTCGTCGGGGTGCACGACCTGGAGGTGCGCGAGGTGCGGCCGGGTGTCGCTCGGTCCGTTGGCGGTCCGGGCCGCCTCGATCGCGTCCAGCGCGTCCCGTACGGCCCGGTCGCCCAGCGCGTGGAAGTGACACTGGAAGCCGAGCGCGTCCAACTCGGTCACGAACCGGGGAAGTCGCTCCGGATCGATGAAGCTCTTGCCGCGGTTGGCCGTGGTGCATCCGCACCGGTCCAGGTACGGGTCGAGCAGCGCTGCCGTGTGGTTCTCGGCGACGCCGTCCAGCATCAGCTTCACCGTGCCCGCCCGGAACCGGCCCCGGCTCAGCGCCTCCCGCCTCGCCACGAGTTCGGGAATCTGCTCGGCCCCGCGCTCCCGGTCCCACCACAGGGCGCCCACCACCCGGGCGGTCAGCGAACCCTCCGCGGCGGCGGCGAGATACGCCTGCGCCGGGTCGTCCATGCCGATGAAGTCACCGACCAGGGCGTCCTGCCAGGCGGTGATGCCGAGCGCGTGCAGGTGCCGCTGGGCGTGCAGCAGCGCGGCCAGCCGGTCGGCAGGGCCGGCGGCCGGGGTGAGCCGGCCGACCAGTTGCATCGCGCCCTCCTGGAGGGTGCCGCTCGGCTCTCCGAGGGCGTCGCGCTCGATTCGCCCGTCGGCCGGATCGGGGGTCAGCTGGTCGATCCCGGCCAGCTCCAGCGCGCGGCTGTTGACCCAGGCGCCATGGTGGTCCCGGTTGGGAAGGTACACCGGCCGGTCCGGAACGACCGCGTCCAGCAGCTCCTTCGACGGCGTACCGCCCGCGAACGCCTCCATCGACCACCCGCCGCCCAGGATCCACTTCCGCTCCGGGTGGGCGTCGGCGTAGGCGCGTACGGCGGCCACGGTCTCCTCGGCCGTCGTCGCCCCGGTCAGATCGCACCGGGACAGTTCGAGCCCGGCCGGCACCGGATGGACGTGCGCGTCCTGGAAACCGGGCAGCAGCAGCCGCCCGGCCAGGTCCACCACCTCCGTGCGCGGTCCGGCGAGTTCGCGCACCTCCGCGTGCCCGACGGCGGTGATCCGGTCGCCGGTGACGGCCGCGGCGGTGGCGGTACGGCCCTCGGGGGTGAGGACGGGGCCGCCGGTGAAGAGCAGGTCAGCGTGCATGATGCCTATCCTGGTGGGTCGGTGTGGGTCAGTGTGGGTCGGTGTGGGTCAGTGGGAGGGAGCGAGCGGCTTCGGCGAGTCGGCGTCGGTGCCCGCGCCGGTGCGGAAGCAGGGCGACTTGCGCATCGTCCCCCGAGTTCTCGGCTTCGCTCGGACAGGGGGCCCCATCGCCCAGCCGGCACCCCGAGCCCGATGCCGATGCCGGTGGTCGCCGCCGTACTGGACGCGGCGACGGCGATACCGTCCGCACACCCAGGGACCGGCGCAGCCCGGGACCCGCGGGGGTCGTCCCGCTGGACGGATTCTGTCGTTCATGGCCGGCTCTCCGCTCGCACCGCGGGGGCCCCGGTGGTCGGCCCCGGTGACCGGACAGGAAACTACCGGGGCACTCAACGGGTCAACGGTGTTGTCGTAAGGAGCCGAGCACGTCCCAGGGAGGCCGCGTTCGTGGACCAGGCCCTCGCCTTCGGGGCCCTGGACTCCGCGGGCACCGCCCTGCCGCGACCCGCCCGCGACGCTGAGGCGGAGGTGTGGCGGACCACCTACGGCCGGCTGCCCGCCCAGACCCACCCGCACATCGCGGCCACCGCCCGGCACCTGGTCATGACTATGCGCACCAGTTCCTACCCGGCCGCCCTGGACCTGCTCCTCGCCGCGGCCCGGACACGCCTGGAGCAACTCCCTGCGTGAACCGGGGCCCACGGCCACACTGAACGGGACGATCACTCAGAGGAGGCCGCACGCCATGACCCCGCCCCCCGCCCGCTCCGCGGAGCAGCGCAAGAAGGACACCCTCCACCGGCTGGAGAACGACGTCGACGCCTGGGTCGCCACCGCCGGTCCCGACGGCGCGGCCCCGTATCTCGTGCCGCTCTCGTTCGTGTGGGACGGCACCGCGCTGCTGATCGCCACCCCGGCCGAAAGCCCCACCGGCCGCAATCTCGCGGCCACCGGCAGGGCCCGGCTCGGCATCGGCCCCACGCGGGACGTCGTCCTGGTCGAAGGTGCCGTCCGGGCGGTGACGCCCGAGGACCTGCCCGAGGAGGACGCCGAGGTCTTCGCCGGGAAGACCGGCTTCGACCCGCGCCAACTGGCCGCCCGGTACCTGTACTTCGTGGTCATCCCGCAGCGGATCCAGGCGTGGCGCGAGGAGAACGAGCTGCGCGGGCGTGAGCTGATGCGGGACGGGGAGTGGCTGGCCGCCGACTGAATCCGACGGCCCGGGATATCCGCTGGGAAGAGGACACTTCCCGGGAGGATCCATGGCACTGGTGAAAGCGGGCGTGATCGTGCTTGATTGCGCCGAGCCCGAGAAACTCGCCGAGTTCTACAGGGAGTTGCTGGAAGGCGAGCGGACTGCCGAGTCCGCCAACCTGGTGGAGATCCGGGGCGCCGACGGTGCCCGGCTGGCCTTCCGCCGTGACGTGAACGCCACCCCGCCCAGCTGGCCGCGCCCCGAGAACTCCCTCCAGGCCCACCTCGACTTCCTGGTCGAGGACCTGGACGCGGCCGAGCGGCGGGTGGTGGGGCTCGGCGGCCGGCCGATCGAGACGAGGGACGCGGCGGGGCCGTACGAGGAGCGCGGTTACGCCGACCCCGCCGGGCACTCCTTCACCCTGCGCCTGCTGCCCCCGGCGGCCCCGAAACAGGGCTGACCCGTCGGCGCGAGGGGGCCTCGGCGACAGGGCTGACCGTCGCGCACGGGTGCCTCGCCGACAGCAGGACGCCGGCGGACGGGAGTCTCGGCGACGGGGTCGGCCGGCCCGCCGGAGTCGGGCCGGCCGACCGGCTCAGTCCCGGCCGCCCTTGTCGGTCGCCGGCCAGACGCCCGTCGAGCGGGCGATGGCCTTGGCGCCGGTGCGGTCCACGGCGCTGCGCACCACCGCGAAGATGGCGCCCTGGACCGCCGCGGCCAGCAGGATCTCACCCCAGCCGCGGTCCGGGTCCAGGGCGTCGGGCGCGTCGTCCTCGTGCCGGATCGCCTTCCACGCCTGTCGGAAGGCCATCCCGGCCAGTGCGCCGCCCGCCCAGCTGAGCACGAATCCGACCGGTTGGTAGGCGAGAGGGAGCTTCTTCTTCTTGTTCTTGGCCATGGGTGACTACTTCCTCGTCAGACGTCCCTCATGCGGGCTGTCCCTGTGGGGCCACTCGTTCGCCCGGCGGCACCGGTCCCGGCGGCGTGCCCTCACCGAACGGCCGGCCACCCAGTTCCTCGCGGTGGTGCGGACCCAGCCACCCGGCGAGATCCGGGCCGAGCGGCACGATGCCGGTGGGATTGATGCCGGTGTGCACCTGGTAGTAGTGGCGTTTGATGTGGTCGAAGTCGACCGTGTCGCCGAATCCCGGCGTCTGGAACAGATCCCGGGCGTACGCCCAGAGCACCGGGTGCTCCGCCAGCTTCCAGCGGTTGCACTTGAAGTGGCCGTGGTAGACGGCGTCGAACCGGACCAGGGTGGTGAACAGCCGGATGTCCGCTTCGGTGAGGGTGTCACCGACCAGATACCGCTGTCCGGACAGGCGTTCGCCGAGCAGTTCCAGCCGCCGGAAGACCCCGGCGCACGCCTCCTCGTACTCCTTCTGGTGCGTGGCGAAGCCGGCCCGGTACACCCCGTTGTTCACGTCCTCGTACACGTCGGCCATCACCTGGTCGATCTCGTCGCGCCGGCCGGCCGGATAGAGGTCCGGCGCACCGGCGCGATGCAGGGCCGTCCATTCGGTGGCCAGGTCCAGAGTGATGCGCTGGTAGTCGTTGGTGACCAGGCGCCCGCTGGGGACGTCCACCATCGCGGGCACGCTCACCCCGCCCGGGTAACCGGTCTCCCGCTTGTCGTACGCCTCGCTCAGGAACCGGATGCCGAGCACCGGGTCCCGGCCGCCCGGGTCCAGGGTGAACCGCCAGCTGCGGTCGTCCTGGACCGGATCGGCGACCGCCAGTGAGAGCGCGGGTTCCAGCCCCAGCAGGCGGCGCGAGATCACCGCCCGGCTCGCCCACGGGCAGGCCCGGGAGACCACCAGCCGGTAACGGTCAGCCGCCACCGGCCAGCCGTCCCGGCCGTCGGCGGTGATCCGGTCGCCGAAGTGGCTCCTGGACCTCTTGAACGTGCGGTGTCCGTAAGCGCTGTTGCCGTCCTCGCCCATCTCTCCTCCTCGCCGCCCGGGTTCTCCTGCCCGACGCGTTCCCCGTTTCGCGCGGCCCGCACGGTGTGAGCCGCCCGGTCGGGGGCAGTCGGCGAAGGGTGAGCGGGACATCCTCGGAACGGGAGACGGCCGCACGTACGGCCGAGAACAGCGCAACGCGACCGGTACACGCCTCGGGTCCGGAAACACCACCGGCACCCGACGGGGACGGCGGAGCGCGAACGGCGGACACCAGGAGCGGGGCGGCGCCACCGGCGCGGCCCGGCTCCAAGGCCGACCGGCACACCAAGGTCACCGTCCTCGTCGCGCTGGGCGCCAATCTGGTGATCGCCGTGGCCAAGGCGGTCGGTGGCATCCTCGCCGGCTCGCCGGCGCTGCTGTCCGAGGCCGCGCACTCGGTCGCGGACAGTCTCAACGAGGTCTTCCTGCTGGCCGCCCTGCGCCGCAGCCGCCGTCCGGCCGACAGCCGGCACCCGTTCGGTTACGGCAAGGAGCGCTTCTTCTGGTCCCTGCTCGCCGCCGTGGGCATCTTCGTGATGGGCGGCTGCTTCTCCTTCTTCCAGGGCTTCGAGGCCCTGCGCGGCGGGGCCGAGGAGAAGTTCAGCGGCTATGTGGCGGGTCTGATCGTGCTGGGCGTGGCACTGATCGCCGAGAGCCTGTCGCTGCTGCGGGCCCTGCACCAGGTGCGCCGGCAGGGCGGCGGCCTCGGCGGACTGCGGGATCCGGCGCTGCGCACGGTGGTCGCCGAGGACGGCACGGCGGTGATCGGTGTGACCCTCGCCATGATCGGCATGGCCCTGCACATGGCGACCGGGCAGGTCGTCTGGGAGGCGTCCGCCTCGCTGGCGATCGGTGTCCTGCTGGTCTACGTCGCCTACCGGCTCGGCCGCGACGCACGTGCCCAGCTGATCGGTGAGGCGGCCGACCCCGAGATGAGCGGCCGGATCCGGGCACTGCTGCGGGCACAGCCCGAGATCGACAGCGTCGAGGCTCTGTTCACCATGAAGATGGGCCTCGACTCCACCCTGGTCGCCGCGCGCATCGACCTGGTCCCGGGCCTGGACAGCGAACGGGTCGAGGAGGTCGCCGTACGCATCAAGCGGTCCCTCGCCCGGACGTTCCCCGACACCGACCAGATCTTCCTCGATGTCACCGACCGGCCCGCGGACGAGGCACACGAAAGCCCCGCCGCGACGGGGGAACGCGGCGGGGCCTGACGCACGAGTGCCCGCGGGGGAGCCGGTTCACACGTGCCGGGAACAGATTTTTCTGAAACGGGCCGGTGCCCGGCCTGAATCGGCCGCTCCCGGCGGACCGGCTCCCGGCGCAGCGGTCACCACCGGATCAGCTCCCGTCGAGAGGTTCCAGCACGAAGAGCGGGATCTCCCGGGACGTCTTCTGCTGGTAGTCGGCGTACGGCGGAAACGCGGCCACCGCCCGCTCCCACCACTCGGCCTTCTCCGCCCCGGTGATCTCCCGGGCCCGCATGTCCCGCTTCACCGGGCCGTCCTGAAGCTCGACGTGCGGGTCGGACTTGACGTTGAAATACCAGACCGGATGCTTGGGCGCACCGCCGAGGGAGGCGACCACCGCGTACCGGCCGTCGTGCTCCACCCGCATCAGCGGTGTCTTGCGGATCTTCCCGCTCTTCGCACCCCGCGTGGTCAGCACGATCACCGGCATCCCCGTGTCGCGCAGCGTCGTGCCCTTCGTCCCGCCGGAACTCTCGTACAGCTCGACCTGCTCGCGCACCCACTGCGTCGGGCTGGGCTCGTACTCGCCGTCAAGAGGCATTTCCTGCTGTCCCTTCGTCGGTCCAACGAACGTCCGCCACGGTCAACACCGAAGGCGGCCGGATGCATCCGTACCGCGTGCCGCGTCCGCCGACGGGGTGATCACCCCGGGATCGTCACGCCGTTCCCGGCGCACGGCACATGATCTCCGTCCCGATCACTGCCCGCCCGGGCAGCGGACCACCCCTGCCGTTCGCCCTGCGCCTCACCGTCCGGGAGGGCATGGTCGTGCGGCATCATGAGAAGGAAGGACGGTCCCGCCGTAGGACGAGGGCAGTCCCGTCCGGGCCGCGCCTCCGCCCGGGGCTGAGGGCGACCCCGGCCGCGGACCCCCCGTCGGCCTACCCTGGTCGGCGGACGGCGGCTGGTTCCCGTCCCTGGGACCCACGGTGCTTCGGCCAGATCACCTGGGTCACCGAAGTGGCCGAACTTCGGGTCGACCCATAGATGCCCGGGGCATCTAATGAAGATCGGCACGACGCACTTCCTTCGTCTGCGAGGTCTTTCCATGACGGAACTGACGGACACCACCGGCCCGGCTGCCTTGCCCGACCCCGTCGCCTTCCCCCAGGACCGCACCTGCCCCTACCACCCGCCCACCGGCTACGACCCGCTGCGCGACGGGCGACCCCTGTCCCGCGTCACCCTCTACGACGGCCGAGAAGTCTGGCTGGTCACCGCACAGGCCACCGCCCGTGCCCTGCTCGCCGACCCCCGCCTGTCCACCGACCGCCGCCGCTCCGGCTTCCCCGTGCCCACGCCCCGCTTCGAGGCCGGCCGCGACCGCAGGGTGGCCCTGCTGGGGATGGACGACCCCGAGCACCACCGGCAGCGGCGCATGCTGATCCCGTCGTTCACCGTGAAACGCGCCGCCGCGCTGCGCCCCTCGATCCAGCGGGTGGTGGACGAACTGCTGGACGCGATGATCGAGCAGGGCCCACCGGCCGAGCTGGTCTCCGCCTTCGCGCTGCCCGTGCCGTCGATGGTGATCTGCGGCCTGCTCGGCGTGCCCTACGCCGACCACGAGTTCTTCGAGGAACAGTCCCGCCTGCTGCTGCGCGGCCCCACCGGCGCCGACGCCGTGGAGGCCCGCGACCGGCTGGAGCAGTATCTGGGCGGGCTGATCGACGCCAAGACCAAGGACGCCGAACCCGGCGACGGCATCCTCGACGACCTCCTCCACAACCGGTTCCGCGAGGGCGAGCTGGAACGGGCCGACCTCGTGTCGCTCGCTCTCATCCTGCTGGTCGCCGGGCACGAGACGACCGCCAACATGATCTCCCTGGGCACCTACACCCTGCTCCAGCATCCCGACCGGCTGGCCGAACTGCGCGCCGACCCCACCTTGCTGCCCGCCGTCGTCGAGGAACTGCTGCGCATGCTCTCCATCGCCGACGGGTTGCAGCGGGTGGCGCTGGAGGACATCGAGATCTCCGGCACCACGATCCGGGCGGGCGACGGCGTCCTCTTCGCGACGTCGGTGATCAACCGTGACACGTCCGTGTACGAAGACCCCGACGGCGTGGACTTCCACCGTTCCGACCGCCACCACGTGGCGTTCGGCTTCGGCATCCACCAGTGCCTGGGCCAGAACCTGGCCCGCGCCGAACTGGAGATCGCCCTCGGCAGCCTGCTCGCACGGCTGCCCGGGCTGCGGCTGGCCGCCCCGGCGGAGGACATTCCCTTCAAACCCGGCGACACGATCCAGGGGATGCTGGAACTCCCCGTCACCTGGTAGGAGGCTCTGCTCATGCACATCGACATCGACAAGGACGTCTGTATCGGCGCCGGGCAGTGCGCGTTGGCCGCGCCGGGCGTCTTCACCCAGGACGACGACGGGTACAGCGTGCTGCTCCCCGGCAGCGAACACGGCGGGGACGACCCGATGACCCGGGAGGCGGCCCGCGCCTGCCCGGTGAGCGCGATCACCGTGCGGGAAGGCGTCGGCTGACGGCCCGGCGGCCCGGCGGCGGCCACCGCCGTACCGCCCGAGGGTGGCCGAGGCGGCGACCGCGCTAGCGCACCTTGCGGACGTACGCCGCGCTGCCCGGCGTGGACACGTTCCGGTCCCGGCGGACGATGCTCAGCCGGGCGCCCCAGTGGGCGCGGGCGGCGCGCAGGCCGCGGTCGGTGTACTCGATGTCCACCACCCGGTCGTCGAACGCCTTCGCGTACACCTCGCACTCGTCGTACTGCCCGCACTCCTCCGCGACCGCGAAGTCCAGCCCGGCCCGCTCGCGCCGCCCGGCCAGTTCCGCGGTGTTCTTCTGGGCGATCGCCAGGTGGCGAGCGTGCGCGTGCCGGGAGAGCAGGGTCATGAACGCGGTCGCGTCGGCCGTGGTGAGCAGCCGGTGGGAGCGGGTGTAGCTGTCGTAGTTGTCGGGCTCGACGGCGTCGAAGCCCTTGTCCGCGCAGCCGTCGATCCACCGGTTCACCCGCCGCGCCACCCGTTCCCGTCGGGCGGGAGTGCGGATGTCCAGCAGCGGCTCGTTCCAGTCCTCGTCGATGACGACCCTGCCGCGCGCGTCGCGCAGCAGCAGGTCGGCCGGCCAGGAGGAGCGCTCGGCGGGCTGGGCCTGGAACGCGTTGACGTAGCAGATGTTGTACAGGCCGGGCGCGGGGGAGTCGGACCGGTCGCGGCTGACGATCCGCACACCCGCGGGCGGGGGATAGCCGCCGCCGATCTGGTAGTCGAACCCGGCGCCCCGCGGGGGCAGCCGGACCGTGGGGGGTTTCGGCGAACCGCTCTTCTCGCGGTCGCCGGACGAGCAGCCGGTCAGGGCCGTCACCGCCACGATCAGTGCCGTTGCCAGGGCGCCCGGGGCGGTGCGTGACCCCCAGGCGCGGAGAACACCCTTGGGGGGCAAGTCCGCTCCATCCTGCCCACGCCGGGCGGCGCGGCACGTGTCAGGATCAAATCCCCCGGGCCCTCCGGTCGTCAAGTCGGCCCCTGGCCACGTCGTAGGCTCGATGGTGACCGTCGTCCCGAAGGCAGGAGCAGCAACGATGCAGTACGTGAAGCTCGGTTCGACCGGCCTGGACGTCTCGCGGATCTGTCTGGGCTGCATGACCTACGGGCTGCCGGACCGCGGCACGCACGAGTGGACCCTGGACGAGGAGGCGTCCCGTCCGCTGATCCGGCAGGCGCTGGAGGCGGGCATCAACTTCTTCGACACCGCGAACGTCTACTCCGACGGCACCAGCGAGGAGATCGTCGGCAAGGCCCTGCGGGAGTTCGCCCACCGTGACGAGATCGTGCTGGCCACGAAGGTGAACGGCCGGATGCGGCCCGGCCCCAACGGAGCCGGTCTGTCCCGCAAGGCCATCATGACCGAGATCGACCACAGCCTGCGCCGCCTGGGCACGGACTACGTCGACCTCTACCAGATCCACCGCTACGACCACGCGACGCCCGTCGAGGAGACGATGGAGGCGCTGCACGACCTGGTCAAGGCGGGCAAGGTCCGTTATATCGGGGCGAGTTCGATGTACGCCTGGGAATTCTCCAAGGCGCAGTACACCGCCGAGCGGCACGGCTGGACGAAGTTCGTTTCCATGCAGAACCACTACAACCTGCTCTACCGCGAGGAGGAGCGGGAGATGCTGCCCCTGTGCGCGGACCAGGGGGTCGGTGTGCTGCCGTGGAGCCCGCTCGCCCGTGGCCGGCTCACCCGCGACTGGGGCACGGTCACCGAGCGCAGCGCCAGCGACGACTTCGGCAGCCGGCTGTACCTGGAGAGCGACCGCGCGATCGTCGAGGCCGTCACCCGCATCGCCGCCGACCGGGGCGTGCCGCGCGCCCAGGTGGCCATGGCCTGGCTGCTGCACCAGGAGACGGTGGCCGCCCCCATCGTCGGCGCGGCCACACCGCGGCACATCGAGGACGCGGTGGCCGCCGTCGAACTGGAGCTGAGCGACAAGGAGACCGAGGAACTCCAGCAGCCCTACACCCCGCGTGCCGTGAGCGGCCACTGACCGCACGCGGGCCGTGTGCGCGGCGCGAACGGCAATGAAGGGGGGAATTGGCCGCCCTTGACGAAACGTCAACAATGCCCTTGACGAAACGTCAACAGAGAATCCGCGGTGGGAAATCCCGAGAATCGCGAGATCTCTTGTTCGGGCGTGTTCGGCTGTGCGAAAGTGTGCGCTGTCGGCGAGCAGGAACATACATTCCCGCGTATGTGCCAGGCCGCTCCCCGTTCGCCCCCACGCTTCGAAAGAGCCTGTTCAGGCGGACGTCCGAGCTGCCTCACGACCTTCCCCATACCGAATGGTATGGACTAATTCCGTAAGTGCGTTGGAGGAATACGGCCGTGACCGAGGAAGGCCCGTCGGACGAAGAGCTGAGCGCCGAACTGAAGAAGTGGACGGGCGCGTCACCCGCACTGCACCCCGTCGGCGAACTCCTCGACCGGCACTGGGCGGCGGCCTTCGCCTACGCCCGGTTGTGCACCGACGGGCCGCGCGCCGCGGGCATGCTCACCACCGCCGCCTTCACCCGGCTCTTCGGCGCGTCCCTCCGGCAGGCCGGCCCGAGCGCCGCCTGGCGGCCCCAGGTACTGGTCACCGTCCGCCGTATCGCCGCCGAGTGGGACGCCGACGACCGCCGGGCGCACCTGCACCCCGCCCTGCGCACCGGCACCGGCGCGGGCGAGCGGGCCGCGGCCCGGCTGCTGCCGCCGCCCGGCCGGCGACTGCTGTCCCGCGCCTTCCAGCGGGTGCCCGAGACCTCCCGCGCCGTGCTGTGGCACATCGAGGTCGAGGCCGAGCCCCTGGCCGTGCCCGCCGCGCTCCTCGGCCTGGACGAGGAGGCCACCCGCCTCGAACTCCGCCGCGCTCACGAGCGGTTGCGCGAGGAATGCCTCCAGGCGCACCGCGAACTCGCCCCCGGGAACGAGTGCCGGCGCTATCTGCGCATGCTGGACGTGACCTTCCGGCGCGGCGGCATCGACATCGACCCGGACCTGCGACAGCACCTGTCCGGCTGCGCCCACTGCGGCCGGACCGCCGAGCAACTCGCCCGGTTCAACGACGGCCTGGGCCGCGCGCTGGCCGAGGCGGTCCTCGGCTGGGGCGCCCTCGGCTATCTGGAGTCCCGGGCGGCCCGCGCCGAGGAGCCCACCGCGCCGGCCCCGCCCGCCGCCGCCGTCGTGCGGGCCGACGGGGATGCCGTCGTGTCCCGGGGCGGGGACACCAGCGCGTTCCGAGACGGGGACACCAGCGCGTTCCGGGGCGGGCCTGCCGGTGCGCGTGCGGCATGGGAAGACTTCGCGTCCGCCGAACCCGCCACACCCGCCGCGCGGGACGAGGCGAGCGCCGGGAGGGCCCGTCGTCGGCCGGCCGGCCGCGGCGCGTCGTCCGCCCGCCGCCGAGCGGGCACATCCCCCGGCACCGCCGAGGGTGCCGGGCCCGCCCCCGCCCCCGGCCGTTCCGTGCAGCGCGCCGCCCGGCGGGCCCGGCGCCGCAACCTCGCCCTGGCCGTCGGTACCGTCAGCGGCCTGGTCGTCCTGCCCCTGGTGCTGTGGTCGGTGCTCGGCTCCGACGGCACCCCCGCTCCCGCCGCCGGCACGCCCTCCCGGACGCCGGGCAAGGACGCGGCCTCACCGGGGAAGGGCTGGACCGGTACGCACGTGGGCACGCAGGGCGCCCTGCGCGGCAGGCTGCACAACCTCGCCTCCGGACTGTGCGTCGGCGTCGTCGGCGAGAAGGCCGTCCAGGGTGCCGAGACCGAGCTCACCGCCTGCGCCGCCACCGCCACCCAGCAGTGGACGTACGAGACCGACGGTCTGCTGCGCAGCGCCGCCGCCCCCGGCCTGTGCCTGGACTCCCGTCTCGGCTACTCGGTCCGCCTCGCCCCCTGCGCGGCCACCGGCGGTGCCGCCCGCGGCATCCGCTACGACTTCACCCTCCAGGGTGTCCTGGTGCCGCGCTGGAACCAGGAGTTGGCCCTCACCCCGGCCGCCACCGACGGCTCCGGTGCCCTCGTGCTCAAGATCCGGGCCCCGGGGACCGCCCAGCGCTGGTCCGTCGACACCGCCCACGCGGACCTGCGCATGGAGAACGTCAACTGGGGCAGCGACAGCACCCCGGTACCGGTCGGCGGCGCACCCCGCGGCACCTCCTGGGCACCGGTCACCGCCACTGCGTCAGCAACTGGGCGGGCCCGTGTCGAAGCCACGCCGGCGACGCCCGGCCCGGCACCGTCGCCGACCGTCACCGGCGACCCGTGCACGGTGGACCCGGAGTACTGCGACCGGGGCGGTGGCGGCCGCGGTGGGCACAGCTGGGACGGTGGGCGCCGGCAGCGCTGAGTCAGGGGTGGTGCGGCGGCGGGGGCGGGATGGTCCCCAGCCCCGGGGCCGGTTCCGGCCACACCAGCAGCACCGGGCAGGGCGCGTGGTCGACGGCGAACCGGACGGCCGGGCCGAGGCTCTTCGGCCCCAGCCGGGACCGGTCCCCGTCCCGGGCCAGCACCAGCAGCCCCGCCCCCTCCGCGGCGGCCACCACCTCTCGCTCGACCCGGCCCGACCGCTCCTCACGCGTGCAGGGCCGGCCCAGCCGCTCGGCCGCCGCCCCGAGCAGTGACGCCGCCGACGTCCCCCCGAGCGTCTCCAGCCGGTCACCCGGATCCCTCCCCCAGCCTTCGGCCGGCAGGTGCCCCGATGGATGCCCGCGCCCGAGGAGACCGGCGAACGCACCGTGCGCCACCGCGGGCACGTCCGGGCCGCTCACATGGAGCAGCACCACCTCCGCGTCGTCCGGCGCATGGGCGCGCACGGCGTCCACGCACGCGGGCCAGGTGCCCTCCACCAGCCAGGCGATCACCCGCATCTTCTTCGGCCTCCCTCCGCTCCCGCACACCCCTAGAGAACCCGCAACGACCCCCACAGTGCCACCACCGCGACGGCGAGGGAGGACGGCACGGCGAGCAGACCGAGCCGGGTGAACTCCCCGAGGTCCACGTCATGCTCGTGCTGGTGCACGATCCGCCGCCACAACAGCGTGGCCAGCGACCCGGCGTAGGTGAGGTTCGGGCCGATGTTCACCCCGAGCAGCACCGCGAGGACCGCGCCCGGCCCGGCCGGTGCCGCCAGCGGCAGCAGGACCAGCACCGCGGGCAGGTTGTTGATCAGGTTGGCCAGCAGGGCGGCCAGCGCGGCCGTGCCGAGCAGCGCGGGCAGCCCGGTGCCGCCCGGCATCACATGCCCCAGGACGTCCGCGAGCCCGTTGTCGACCACCGCCCGCACCACGATGCCCAGCGTCAGGACGAAGGCCAGAAAGGCCGGGGCCGCCGCCCGCACGACCGTCAGCGGCGTCGCCCTGCGCCGCACCAGTGCCCGCCCGGCCAGCACCAGCGCGCCCGCGGCCGCCACCCAGGCCGGTTCGACGCCGAACGCCGACGCCACCACGAACCCGGCCAGCGTGCAGCCCACGGTCACCACCGCGAACAGCGGCAGCCGTGGCGCCTCGCCGGTGTCCCGGTCCGCCGGGGCCGCCGCGGCGAGGTCCCGGGCGAAGAACCCCCGGAACACCAGGTACTCGACCCCGATCGCGGCCAGCCACGGCAGCGCCATCAGTGCCGCGAACCGGGTGAAGCTCAGCCCGCTCGCCGCGAACGCCAGCAGGTTGGTCAGGTTGGACACCGGAAGCAGCAGCGACGCCGTGTTCGACAGATGCGTGCAGGCGTAGACATGCGGCTTGGGCCGCATGCCGGTGCGCGCGGCCGTGGCGAAGACCACCGGCGTGAGCAGCACGATCGTCGCGTCCAGGCTGAGCACGGCGGTGATGGCCGACGCCAGCGCGAACACCGCCGTCAGCAGCCGCACCGGACGGCCCGCCGCCCACCGCGCCGTCCACGCCCCGCACGCCTGGAAGAGCCCCTCCACGTCGCAGAAGTGGGCGAGCACCAGCACCGCCGCCAGGAAGCCGACCACCGGACCGAGCCGCTCCGCCTCGGCCCGGGCGTGGTCGAGCGAGATCGCCCCGGTGGCGACGGCGATCCCGGCGGCGGGCACGGCCATGACCGCCTCCGGCCACCCGAAGGGCCGTACGACGGCCCAGGCCAGCACGGCGACCAGCAGAACGGCGGACAGGGCCTCGGCGAGCGGGGAGTTCAGGGCGGGTCCTTCCGGAAATCGATCACTGCGTGCCCACCCATGAAAACAGACGACCTTGAACGGACTACGACGACCGGCTGCCCGCCGCGCCCAGGAACTCCGCCCAGCCGCCTGCCGGTGACTGCCCGGGCGGGAGCGTGCGCAGCGTGCGCAGCACCGCCGGGTCCTGCGCCTCCAGCCAGGCCACCAGCTGCTTGAAGGACACGAAGCGCACGTCGTCGTACGCGGCCATCCTTGCCATGGCCTCCTCGACGGCGTCCATGTAGATGCCGCCGTTCCAGCGTTCGAAGTGGTTGCCGATGAAGAAGGGGGCGCGGTTGCTCTCGTAGGCCCGCCGGAAACCGGCCAGATAGGTGTCGCGGGCCTGGGTGCGCCAGGCGTCGTACCGCGCACGGTCGCCGAGCGGGCTGCCGCCGGACTGGTTGAACATCATGTTGTAGTCCATCGAGAGCACCTGGAAGGAGTGCCCGGCGAACGGTATGGACTGGAGCGGGAAGTCCCAGATCCGGCCGCCCTGCACCTTTCCCGGCCAGACCTGGAGCCCGCCGGGGGAGCTGGCGTCGTACTTCCAGCCGAGCGCGGCGGCGGTCGGCAGCAGGTTCGCCTGACCCTCAAGGCACGGGGTACGGCCACCGATCAACTCCTTGCGGTAGTCGAAGGGGAGCGGGTCGAGGTCGGTGAAGCCGGTGTTGGTCCTCCACTTCGTGACGAAGTCCACCGCCTGCTCGATCTCGCTGCGCCACTCGGCCGGGGACCAGTTGCGCACCCCGGTGGCACCGCAGAAGTGCCCGTTGAAGTGGGTGCCGATCTCGTGTCCCTCCAGCCACGCGGCGCGCACCTGCTGGAGGGTGGCGTGGATGTGCCGGTCGGCGAGGTAGCCGATGTCCGAGGCGCCGACCGGGTGCTGCGGCGGCCGGTACAGGTGCTTCTTGGACTCGGGCAGGGTGTAGACGCCGCTGAGGAAGAACGTCATCCCGGCGCCGTGGTCGGCGGCCACCTTGCGGAACCGGGAGAACAGCTGGTTGCTCAGTTCGCCCGCTCCGTCCCAGGAGAACACCACGAACTGCGGGGGCCGCCGGCCCGCTTCCAGCCGTACCGGCTTCGGCTGGTGCGGCTGGACACCGGTGTCGGCGGTGGAGCCGTCGCCGATCGGCCGCACGGGCCGGGCCTGCGCGGTGCCCTTGCCGTCCGCCGGGTCCGCTCCGGCCGACCGCAGGCCGGTGCCGGAGGAACAGGCGGCCAGTGTCCCGAGGGCGCCCGCCGCCGCTCCCGCCGTGAGTACCCGCCTGCGTGAGATCGCGCTCATCTTCTCCCCGATTCCCTGGTCCTGGCCCTCGCGGGGCCCGTTCACATGCGGTCGACCGGGTTCGATGACCGAGGACCGGGGAAAGATCGCGGCCGGCGGCGCCTGTTGCCGTCCTGTGACAGTTGTGGCGCCGTCATGACGAACCCCGCTGCCTCGGGGGTGGTGGCAGCGGGGTTCGCGCGAGAGGGGCGCCGGCTCAGGGGCCGGTGCCGGGGCCGAGCACCGTCAGCCGGACGGACGAGGAGTTCCCGGAGACCGGCACCGGGCCGCCCGACCAGGTCACCTTCAGCGGGTCCCGCTCGTCCGGCGGGGTGACCAGCAGGGCGGCCGGCGTGGCCTGCTTCGCCCCGCTGACCCCGGGGTTGGAGAAGGTCAGACCGGTCCAGGCGCTCTGCCCGGGCCTGAGTGTGACGGTCACCGTGGAGCCGGGTTCCCGCCGGGGGTCGGCACCGAGCTGCCCGCCGGAGCCGTTCACGAACGCCGCGCCCGGATATCCGCGCAGGGTGCAGGTGCGGCCGGACCTGTTCGTGAGCACCACGGGGAAGTTCTCCTGGCCGGCACCGGGGTCGTTGCGGCCCACGGCGGCACCCAGCTCGGAGGTGTGGCAGCGGGAACCGCTCGCCGTGGTCGCCACCGGCGGGGTCTTGGCACCGCCCGTGGAAGCCGCCGTGGGGCGCGGCGAGCCGGTGGCCGCGGGGGCGGAGGCCGAGGCGGAGTCGGACGGTACCGAGACCGAGGCGGACGCGGAGCCGCTCTTGCCGTCCCGCGCGGGCGCCGCCGTACCGGAGGCCGTGATCGGCGGATTGCCGTGGACGTCCTCGCCGTTGCCACAGGCGGTCAGGAGGCCCAGCACGGCAACCGTGCCCACGAGCAGGGCCCCGCGCGGCGCGGACCGGGGAATGTACACCATGTCGCTCAACACTCCTGGAGGGTCACGGCACGCGACCGGGACGCGTGCCTGCGGCGCCGGGTGCGCCGTCAACACGGTGCGATGCGCGCGGCGCCGGAAAAGTTCGGGACACGCGGGGATGTTTCCCCGCCCCGGCCCTCGGCAGGCCCCTTTCAGTCCATCCGAAGCGAACGGAGTACGCCGTCGGCGGCGTCGCCGTCACCCCGCTGGCGTATCTGCACATACACCTGCGGGTGCGCGGCGCCGTCCGCCGGCACCAACGCGGACTCGGTGACCGAGCCGCCGTCCGGGCAGCCGCCCCAGGACCGGACCAGTCCGTGCCAGTCGGCGTCCGTGAAGGTGCGGGCGCCCGCGTAACGGCAGCCGGAATGAGCCAGCGCCTTGACCTGGGCGGTGACGTCGCCGTGCGCGCTGACCCCGGCGAACACCCCGTCCACGGCCGCCCTCAGGTCGGGCCAGCGGGACAGGTCGTCCGCCACCACGAGGCCGGGTTCGTGCCCTGCCGTCAGGCCGAGCGTGTGCGGGTCCCAGCCGGAGTCGCGCAGTTCGCGGCCCCAGCCGGCCGGCACCTCGACGCTCAGCCGGCCGTCGGCGTCGGCGACCCGCACCTCGTCGTCACCGGTGCCGCCCCGGTGCAGCACCACGGTCATGGTGACCGCGGCGGCGGTGGCGGCGAGGACCGCGGCGAGGGCCAGCGTCACGGTGTTGAGCCGGCCGCGCACCCTGTCCAGCCGCCGCGCGGACCGCACCGCCGGGTCCGCGGCCAGCCGGTCCAGTGCGTGCGCGAAGGCCAGGGCGCCCGGCCAGCGCCGCGCCCGGTCCGGCTCCAGCGCGCGCAGCAGCGCCCGCTCCACGTCCTCCCCGAGCTCCGGCCGCAGCCGCCGGGGCGATACCACCTTTCCCGGCTGTCCCGGCACGGTCCCGGTCAGCAGCTCGTAGCCGACCGCGCCCAGGCTGTAGACGTCCGCCCGCTCGTCGATGCCCGCGCCGGGCTCGGCCTGCTCCGGCGGCTGGTAGCCGGCCGAACCCGCGGCCAGGGTCAGCACCGAGGCATGCGCGAGGCTCTTGGCCAGGCCGAGGTCGGCCAGCAGCACCCGCCGGGTGCCGTCCGGGGCGGTGTGCAGCAGCACATTGGTCGGCTTGATGTCGCGGTGCACGATGCCGGCCTCGTGCAGCGCGGCGGCGCTGCGAGCGGCCTCGGCCGTCAGCGCGAGCGCGTCCCGCACCGGCAGCGGACCGCCCGACAGCAGATCGGCGAGCGTGCCACCGCCGGCGTACTCCATGACGAAGTACGGTCTGCCGTCCGGGAGTTCCCCGATGTCGTAGACCTGCACCACCCGGCTGGAACCGGCCCGGCGCAGCAGTCGCGCCTCGGACAGGAAGCGCTCCCTGATGTCGAGCCGGTGCGCCCAGTTCTCGGCGAGGACCTTCACGGCGACCGGGGCCTGCAGCTCGGGGTCGTGGGCCAGCCACACGGTGGCGAAGGCACCGGTGCCCAGCGGCCGTTCGAGGCGGTAGCGGCCGATCCGCTCCAGGGGGTGCATACGACTATCATGCCTGCCCTGAGATCGACTCGAAGGGGGGCCCAGCCGTGCAGGACCGGGCGCCGACGGAAGACCTCGCCCGGCGTGCCGCCGCAGGCGACAGCGCGGCCATGGACCGGCTGCTGACCGAGATCCGGCCGGAGGTCGTGCGCCGCTGCGCGCGCTTCCTGCCCTGCCGTGAGGACGCCGAGGAGGCCGCCCAGGACGTGCTGCTCCAGGTGGCCCGGTACATCGCCGGCTTCGAGGGCCGCAGCCGCTTCGGCACCTGGCTGTACACCGTCGTCGCCAACTGCTGCCGGCAGAAGTACCGCGAGCTGAAGCGCCGGGCCGCCGAACAGCCCGCCGCCATCGAGCCCGCGCACGCCGTCGATCCGCGCACCACCAGTGTCATCGCCGGATCCCGGGTGGATCTGCTGGAGGCCCTGGACCGCCTCGAGCGGGAGCATCCGCACCTGGTGGCGCCGCTGGTGTACCGGGACATCTGCCAGCTGGACTACGCCGAGGCCGCCGAGCGCGCCGGCATTCCGCTCGGTACGCTCAAGTCCCGCCTGCACGAGGCCCGCAAGCAGGTACGGCCCTGGCTGACAGCCTCCTGAGCCCGTCCGTCCTCGTTCGCCGGCTTCGCCGCACCGGACCTACTCGGCGGGCTCGTCCCGCTCGTACACCGGCAGTTCGGCCCAGATCGTCTTGCCCTCCGGGGTGTGTCTGCTGCCCCAGCGCTGGGTGAGCTGGGCGACCAGCAGCAGTCCCCGGCCGCCCTCGTCGAAGATCTTGGCCCGGCGCAGGTGCGGGGCGGTGTGGCTGGTGTCGGAGACCTCGCAGATCAGCGTGGCCGCGTCGTGGATCAGCCGGAGCCGGATCGGGTGCGCGCCGTACCGGATGGCGTTGGTGACCAGCTCGCTGACCACCAGCTCCGCCGTGAACGACGCCTCGCTCAGCGACCAGGTGTCCAACTGCTCCACGACCTGCTTGCGGATCGGCGCGACCAGCGCCGGGTCGGCGGGGATGTCCCAGGTGGCCACCTGGGAGGCGGGCAGGCCCTGGGTGCGGGCGACCAGCAGCGCCACGTCGTCGGCGGCGTCACCGGAGGGGAGCAGGGCGTGCAGGACGCGGTCGCAGGTGGTGTCCAGCGAGTCCGCGTGCTGCCCGAGCGCCCGGTACAGCAACTCGCGGCTCGCGTCCCCGTCCCGTTCCCGGGACAGCACCAGGCCGTCGGTGTACAAGGCGATGACGGTCCCTTCGGGCAGTTCCACCTCGGCGGACTCGAACGGCAGCCCGCCGAGGCCCAGCGGGGGACCGGCGGGCAGGTCGAGCAGGTGCGGCCGGCGGCCCGGGCGCACCAGCACGGGCGCCGGATGCCCCGCCCGGGCCATCGTGCAACGGCGGGACACCGGGTCGTAGACGGCGTACAGACAGGTCGCGCCGACCTCGCCGGGGCTGCCCTCACCACCGGACTCGTCCGAGAGCCGCAGCACCAGGTCGTCCAGGTGCGTCAGCAGCTCGTCCGGGGCCAGGTCGATGTCCGCCAGGGTGCGTACGGCGGTGCGCAGCCGGCCCATGGTGGCCGACGCCTGGATGCCGTGCCCGACCACGTCCCCGACGACCATCGCGACCCGCATCCCGGACAGCGGGATCACGTCGAACCAGTCCCCGCCCACGCCGGCGCGCGCGGCCGGCAGATAGCGGGAGGACGCCTCCAGCGCGGCCGTGCGCGGCAGCGAGCGGGGCAGCAGGCTGCGCTGGAGCGCGAGCGCCGTCTCCCGCTCGCGCGAGTACCGGCGGGCGTTGTCGATGCAGACGGCGGCTCGCGCGGTGATCTCCTCGGCCAGCAGCACGTCGTCCGTGGTGAACGCGTCCGGGCGCCGGTGCCGGGTGAGCACCGCGACCCCGAGGGTCAGCCCGCGCGCCTGGATCGGCACCGACATCGAGGAGTGGATGCCGAACTCCCGCACCCGCTCACCGCGCTTGCCGTGCCAGGTCAGCCACTGGTCCATGTCGCCGGCCGCCAGCGACGTGGCGATCGTGCGGCCCGCGGTCATCGAGTCGGCCTGCGGGGAGAACTCCGGGTACTCCTCCGCCTGTCCGGGGCTGATCACCGCCTCCGGCACGGCGTCGAGCACCGACTGGTGGGCGGCGCGGCGCAGCCGCACCGGCGCGCTGACGCGGGCCGGGGGCTCGCCGCCGTACTCGTGGGGGTCGAGCAGGTCGATGGTGACGAAGTCGGCGAGCACGGGCACGCACACGTCCGCCAGCTCCTGCGCGGTGCGGCTGACGTCGAGGGTGGTCCCGATGCGCACGCTGGCCTCGTTGACCAGTTGCAGCCGCTGCCGGGCCCGCTGGCTGTCGGTGACGTCGTGCGCGGCCATGCACACGCCCCGCACCCGGCCCGTGGCGTCCCGGACCGGCGCCATGCGGGCGAGCCAGGCGTGGGCCCGGTCGTCCGCGCCGCCGCGCGGGAAGGTGCGCACGTCCAGCGGCCGGCCCGAGGTCAGCACCCGGAGCAGGCCCTGCTCCAGCTCCTCGCTCTGCGTCTTGCCGTCGATCTCCGTGAGCCGGAGGCCGCGTAGCCGCTCCTCCGGCAGGCCGACGACGGAGGCCATCGCCTCGTTCATCCGGCGCAGCCGCAGCCGGTCGTCGTACACGGCGATCGCGCAGGGCGACTGGATCAGGCCCGCCTCGGCGAGCGGGTCCTGGGCGGCGGGCGGCTCCGACGCGCCGGTGAGCGGGGTGACCACGAGCCAGTCGCCCGGGAACCCGTCGTGCGGCGGGCGGCGGTGGGCGAGCAGCCACACCGGGAGGGTGGTGCCGTCGCGGTGGCGCAGTCCGACCGTTCCCACCCAGCGGGAGCCCGTGGGCCGGGCGGGCGTGCCGCCGTCGGCCAGCAGACGGGACGCGGGGCGGCCCAGGACGGCGTCGGCCGGGTGGCCGAGCAGGCGCCGGGCGCCCTCGTTCCACTCCGTCAGCGTGCCGTCGGCTCCGATGACAGCCCGGGCCGTCGCCGCATCGTCGAACGGATAGACCCGGCTCATCGTCGCCGCTCCCAAGCGCACACTCACAGTGAACGGGTGACACCACCCGTGTTCCAGCGTAGTGCTTCCCGGCCTTCCATGAACGCCGTCCCGGGCCACTTGGCCGACCGGTCGAACAGGTCAGGGCCACGGTCAGGGCAAATCCGGCCGGACCGTGGCCCGGTGGGAAGCCGTGCCGCGACGGACTCTTGACGATCGCGTGTGGCAACCCGTCAGAATCTGTTCGTTCACGATGAGTTGTGAGTACTTCTGAGACCTGATGAGGGAGAGCCGCCCATGACGGTCACGCGCAGATCGGTTCTGGCCGCAGCCACGGCAGCGCCCGCGGCCGGCACGCTGCTGAGCATCCAGGCGGCCCCGGCCGCCCTCGCCGCCGGCGCGGCCGCCGCCGGCGGACGGCACATCGTGCCGCTGCGGGACGGGTGGCGCTTCGCGCTGGTCGATCCGGGCGGCACCGCCGACCCGAGCGGCGCCCACGCGCGAGCCGCGGAGCCGGACCATGACGACGCGGCGTGGCGCGAGATCGCCGTACCCCACGACTGGAGCATCGAGCAGGCCCCCACCACCGAGCACGGCACCACCAGCGGAACCGGGTTCTTCCCCGGCGGCCTCGGCTGGTACCGGCTCGCCTTCACGCTCCCGCGGTCCTGCGCCGGCAAGCGGATCTCGGTGGAGTTCGACGGCGTCTACATGGACGCGTACGTCTACTGCAACGGCACGCAGGCGGGCCGGCACCCCTACGGCTACACCGGCTTCGCCCTCGACCTCACCGGCCTGGTGCACACCGACGGCAGCACGCCCAACGTGCTCGCGGTCAAGGTGCACAACCAGCTGCCGAGCAGCCGCTGGTACTCCGGCAGCGGCATCTACCGCGAGGCCCGCCTGGTGATCACTGAGCCGGTGCACGTGGCCCGCTGGGGCACCTGGGTCACCACCCCGGAGGTCTCCGCCGACCGGGCGCTGGTCAGGGTGCGGACCACCGTGCGGAACGGGACCGGCACCGCCACGGACGTGGAGATCCGGTCCCGCCTCGTCGCCCCCGACGGCCGGACCGTAGCCCGTACGGCCACCACGGCCGCCGTCCCGGACGAGGTCACCGAGACCCACGAACTGACCGTCCCCCAGCCCCTGTTGTGGGACTTCACGACCCCGGAGCACCGCTACACCCTGCACACCGAGCTGCGCGTCGCCGGCCGCACCACCGACACCTGCCGGACCCCCTTCGGCATCCGCACCTTCCGCTTCGACCCGCAGGAGGGTTTCTCCCTCAACGGCACGCACACCAAGATCAAGGGTGTCGACCTCCACCACGACCAGGGCGCCCTCGGCGCCGCGATCAGCATCGATGCCGTCCGCCGGCAGATGCGGATCATGAAGTCGATGGGCGTCAACGCCTTCCGCACCTCGCACAACCCGCCCTCCCCGCAGATGATCCAGGTCTGCGAGGAGCTGGGCATCGTGATGATGGTGGAGGCATTCGACTGCTGGCGTACCGGCAAGACGACGTACGACTACGGCCGCTTCTTCGACGAGTGGTGCGAACAGGACGCCACCGAGATGGTCCTTGCCGCCCGCAACTCGCCGGCGGTGGTGCTGTGGTCCATCGGCAACGAGATCCCCGACTCCACCTCCACCGCCGGGCTCGCCATGGCGGACCGGATCATCGGCGCGATCAAGGCGGCCGACGACACCCGGCCGCTCGTCATCGGCTCCGACAAGTACCGGCGCGTGCCGGCCCAGGGATCGGCGGCCGACCTGATGCTCGCCAAGCTGGACGGCCTCGGCCTGAACTACAACACCGCCAAGTCGGTCGACGCCCTGCACGCCGCCTACCCGCACCTGTTCCTGTTCGAGTCCGAGTCCTCCTCGGAGACCTCGACCCGGGGCACGTACCAGGAGCCGGAGCACCTGAACACCGGCGAGAACCACACGCCGGGCAGGCGGGAGGTCTCCAGTTACGACAACAACCTCGCGTCCTGGACGATGAGCGGCGAGTACGGGCACAAGAAGGACCGGGACCGGAAATGGTTCGCGGGCCAGTTCCTGTGGTCGGGCATCGACTACATCGGCGAGCCGACCCCCTACGACGTCTTCCCGGTGAAGGCGTCCTTCTTCGGGGCCGTCGACACGGCGGGCTTCCCGAAGGACATGTACCACCTCTTCCGGAGCCAGTGGACGGCCGAACCCATGGTCCACCTGCTGCCGATGACCTGGAACCACGAGGACCTCGGAGAGGGAGCCACCGTCGAGGTGTGGGCGTACGCCAACGTCCCGTCCGTCGAGCTGTTCCTCAACGGAAAGTCCCTCGGGGTGCGGGAGTTCGACGTCAAGAAGACCACCGACGGCCGCACCTACCTGGAGACCACCGAGGCCACCGGCGACGACAAGACGTTCACCGACGGCCCTTACCCCGGCAGTTACACCAGTCCCAACGGCAGCGCGGGCAAGCTGCACCTGACCTGGAAAGTGCCGTACCGGCCCGGCGAGTTGAAGGCCGTGGCCCGGCGGGACGGCAGAGTGGTCGCCACCGACGTCCTGCGCACGGCCGGTGCCCCGCACGCCGTACGCCTCACCGCCGACCGCACCTCCCTCGCCGCCGACGGCCGATCGCTCGCGTTCGTCACCGCCGAGATCGTCGACGCACAGGGCGTGGTCGTGCCCGGCGCCGAGCACCTCATCGCCTTCGACGTCACCGGCGGCTCCCTGGCCGGCGTCGACAACGGCCGGGAGGAGAGCGCCGAGCGCTACCAGGCGAGCACCCGCACCGCCTTCCACGGCAAGGCGCTCGCCATCGTCCGCTCCGGCACGACCTCCGCCGACCTGCGGGTCACCGCCCGGGTGGACGGCCTGCGCCCGGACACCGTGCGGCTGCGCACCACCTCGGCCCCCCGGCCCGCGACCACCACGCCCGCCGACCTCCGGCCCGACCACCCGGCACCGCGCACCCTCCCCTACGCGGACGCCAGTTACTCCGGCCGCCCGGACACCCTGCCCGCCGCGATGCTGGACGGCGATCCGGCCACCGGCTGGTCCAACGCCTTCGTCAAGTCGGCGACCGCGCTGCTGCCCGCGTTCGGCGGGGCCCGCGCGCGGGACTGGGTCTGTGTCGACTTCGGGCGCAGCCGGACCTTCGACCGGGTGACGGCCTGCTTCACGGTCGACGCCGGCCACACACTGCCCGCGCGCGCCGAGGTGGCGGTGTGGGACGGACACGCCTATGTCCCGGTGACCGGAGCGACGGTGGAGTGGGCCACCTCCTCCGACAGCCCGACGCTCATCACCTTCGACGCGGTGCGCGGCTCCCGGCTCCGGCTGACGCTCACCAGCGCCTACCCGGGGCAGGCGAAGGGAGCGGTGCGCATCAGCCGGCTGGACGCCTGACGGGGTGGGGGCGCGGCGGGGTGCGCGTCAGGTGGTCGGAGGTGAGGAGGCGGGGTGCGCAGCAGGCGGCTGGGCGTCGGACGGGGCGGGGGCGCGGCGGGGTGCGCGTCAGGCGGCGTCGTGGAAGACCAGGCCCAGGGTCCGCCGCCGCCCGGACCGCACGGTGCTCACCCCGTGCCGCATGGCCCCGGCCGACCAGCCGCGGCGCGTGCGCACGGGGCGGTCCCGGGTCGTGAAGACCAGACCGTGCCCCTGCCGCAGAACGCTCGCCGTGCCCCGGGACTGCGCGCGCGGGCGCTGTTCGACCATGAGGAACTCGCCGCCGCCGTAGTCGGTGCCGTACGCGTCCAGCGCGATCACCACCTGTAGCGGGAAGACCAGCTCGCCGAACACGTCCCGGTGCAGGGCGTTCCAGTCGCCCGGCCCGTAACGGAGCAGGATCTGCGCCGACCGGTCCTGCCCGGCCGCGTGGCAGCGCGCCAGCCACTCGTCCAGCGAGTCCGGCCAGGGGGCCGGGCGGTCCAGCCGGGCCGCCCAGTCCCGGGCGACCGGCAGCAGACGGGGGTAGAGCGTGGCCCGCAGCGCGGCGACCGGGGCGGGCAGGTCGTGGGTGAAGTAGCGGTACTCGCCGGAGCCGAACCGGTGCCGGGCCAGGTCGACCGTGGTGCGGAACAGTTCGGGCTTCTCGTACATGGCGGCCAGGTCCGCGCACTCGGCGGGCGTCAGCAGCGCCTCGGTGGGCGCGCTGCCGTGTTCGTCCAGCTCGGCCGCGAGCGCGGACCAGTCGGTGCGGTCCGCCCGGCGGCGGACCTCGGCCAGGGTGAGCGTCATGGATCGTCCTCTCACAGCAGGGCGGGCTGTGGTGCGCCTTCGTGTCTCACAGCGGGGCGGGCTGTGGTGGCCTCCTCGTGTCTCAAGCGGCGCGGGCTGTGGTGGCCCCCTCGTGTCTCAAGCAGGGCGGCCTCCGGTGCGTCCCCGCACCTCACAGCAGGGCAGGCTGGAGTGCGCCCTCGTGGGTGAGCAGCCACAGCTTGTGCTCGACCCCTCCCGCGTAGCCGCGCAGCGAGCCGTCCGCGCCGATCACCCGGTGACAGGGGCGCAGCACAAGGAGCGGGTTCGCGCCGAGGGCCCGGCCCACCGAGCGGACCTCGGAACGGGGCACGCCGAGCCGGGCGGCCAGCTCGCCGTACGTGGTCGTCGTGCCGTACGGGACGTCGTCCAGGGCCTGCCACACGGCCCGCTGGAACGGGCTGCCGACGGGGGAGAGCGGCAGGTCGAACCGGGTGCGGCGGCCCGCGAAGTACGCGTCCAGCTGCCGGTGCGCCCCGGCGAAGGGACGGTCGTCCCGATCCTCGGCACGGATCGCGGGCGTGCCGCGCTGTCCGGGCAGGGACAGTGAGGCGAGGGTGAGATCGCCGGCCGGGGACACGGAACCGGTCAGCAGCAGGTCGCCCAGCGGGCTCGCGTGGACGGTGTGGATCATGCGGACGGCGTGGGCGGTGTGCGTCGTCATCGGTCCTCCTCGGCTTGTTCCGTGCTGTCGAGTCTGTCGCGCCGCACGCCCCGTCACCGGCGGGAATCGGACATGGCCCTCCCGCTCACCGGTACCGTGAGAGAAACCGTCTGACCTGCGGTTATTTACCCGTGAAACCCGCGCGGCACCGTGCCGGACCTGCCAGCCCTCACCGTGGAGTTCAGCGAACGGGAACCAGTGACCTGAGTCGGGGATTCGTTGTGAGTCGGGCATGAGTCGCCCGGGTCCGAAGATTCCGCCGTTGTCGGCCACTGATGCCCAGCGGGCGGTGCGGAGGGGCTCCGCGCCGGTCGCCGCCGTGGCCCGGCACCGGGTGGACCGCCCCGGCCGGCGGGGGAAGCCGCCGGGGTCGCCGGCCGGGGGCGGAGCCTCTTGAGGAGGACCGGCTCACAGTCCACTACCGGGCCTCTCGCTCCGGGAGCGTGCGCGGCCGGCCGGTACGTGCGCCCGTTTCACACGGGGTGCGCGGCGATCCGGACCCCTGGCCCCAAGCCCTGGACACCGTCCCGACTCTGACTCTCCTTCAAAGCCGTGATGTCTCGCGGGCGCCTTGTTGCTGGTGTGGAAGTTGTGCAAGGGTTCGAGCGCGGTGCATTCCCCGCTCCCTCGAACACGCGAGAGCGGGAGAGACACGCACCGACGCACCACGCGCCGAAGGAATCCGCTCAGTGCTCACCCCCCACCCCCCTCGTCCGCCCTATCCACCGTCCGGCGCCGAACCCGCGGAATCGGACGAATTCCTCGCCGGTCCGCTGCGGGCCGGCTCCGACGCGGAGGCGTCCCGGTCCTCCGCCCTCCTGATGGCGCGGCACTGGCAGCCGGCCCAGGAGTACGCGGTCATCTGCCTGGCCGCCTCCGGGCCTCTCGCCCACATGGTCACCGCCACCGCCTTCCACCAGGTCCTCGGCCGGCTGGCGCTGGGCGAACCCGCCGACGCGCTGCGTCCACGCCTGCTGGTGACCGTCCGGGACACGGTCGCGAACTGGTCCGGCACGGACCGGATCGCCGCCGTGCTGCCCGGACTCGGCAAACCGGCCGGGGGCCGCGGTATGCGCGCCGCTCACCCGCTGATACCGGAGAACCGCAGCCTTTCGGACCGCTCGTTCCACAGCCTTTCCCGGCTGGAACAGGCACTGTTGTGGCACGCCGAGGTCGAGGCGGAGCCGCTGGACGTGCCCGCCGGGCTGCTCGGTGTGGACATCGAGAGCGCGCGGGCCGCGCTGGAGCAGGCCCGGGAGAAATTCCGCGAGGGCCTGACACGCGCCCACCGGGAACTCGCGCCCGGCAAGGAGTGCCGTTACTACAACCGTCTGCTCGACGTCCCGATCCGCCGGGGCGGCGCGCTGCTGCCCGATGTCCAGGAGCATCTGGCCGGCTGTGCCTACTGCCGGCACGCCGCCGAGCAACTGGGCCACTCCGAGGCGGCCTTGGGCGTACTGCTGGCCGAGGCCGTGCTCGGCTGGGGCGCCCGCCGCTACCTCGACTCGCGCCCCGGCCGCCGTCCGGGCCCCGACCGCACCCGCGGCGGTTCCCGGCGTTCCGGCGGACGCCGACGCGGCGGCGGACCGGGTCTCCTGGCCCGCGCTACCGCGTCCGGTGGACGGCGTCGCGCCGACGAGGACGGAACCGTGCCGCCGGGCCGGTCGCTCGCCGGGGAGTCCGCGCGCCGCGCGCCCGGCGCCGACCGGTCGTCGCGGGCCCTGCTGACCGGCGTGGGCGTGGCCTCGGCCGGGCTGCTCGCCACCGTGCTCGCGGTCGTCGTGTGGCCTGACGGCGACGACGGCACCGGTCCCGTCGCCACCGCCGGCGCCGTCCCCGGAGCCTCGTCCGCACCGGGATCAGCCACCGCACCGGGCACCGCGTCCCTGCCCGCCGCCGGCCGGCCGGGCCCGCTGCGCAACGCCGCCGCCGGTCTGTGTCTGGACGTTGAGGGCACGCCCCGCGCCGGGGCGAGCACCGTCCTCGCCGGGTGCTCCGGCGCGGTCACGCAACGGTGGACGTACGACTCCGACGGGCAGTTGCGCAACGCCGCCGGCGCCGGTCTGTGCCTGGACTCGCACGCCGACGCAGGCGTGGTGCTCCTGGGCGACTGTGCCGAGGCCGGATCGAAGCGCGGCGACGACGTGCGCTACGACCTCACCGCGCAGGGCGAGTTGCTGCCCCGCTGGGACCGGAGTCTCGCCCTCGCCGCCGACGACCGGGCCGGCGCCGATCTCGTGGTCAAGGTCCGGGACGGCTCCGTCGGCCAGCGCTGGACGACCGACACGCCGACGGCGGGTCCGGGCTCGCTGTCGATCGCCGGTACGGGTGGTCACCCGGCGCGGCCGGCGTAGCGCCTTCGGCGGCTCGCTGTGGGGCGCGGGGGTACGTCACCGGCCGCGGGTCCGTCGTGGCCGCTCGCGCAGTTCCCCGCGCCCCTGAGGAGCCGCAGTGTCGTCGGCTGGGCAGGCCGGGCGTTGTTGGTGCGGTCTTGGCAGGGGAGCGGTGGTGGCGTCGGTTGTGCGGCCCGGCGCTGGTCGCGCGGTGGCCCGCGCACCGGCGGGGTCGCCGTGCCGTCGGCTGGGCAGGCCAGGTGTTGTGCGCGCAGTTTCCCCGGAGCCGCGGTGCGTCGGCTGTCCTGGCTCGGTGTTGTCAGGCGGGGGCCTCGATCAGGTCCGCCGGTGTCACCGTGTCCGGGGTCGCATGGCCCGACAGGGCGAGCGTGAGGTCGAACTCCGCCAGCAGGCAGCGGATGACGTGTTCCACGCCCGCCCGGCCGTCCAGGCCGAGCCCGTAGACGTACGGCCGGCCCAGCAGGACCGCCCGTGCGCCGAGGGCGAGGGCCCTGAACACGTCGTCGCCGGTGCGCACCCCGCTGTCGAACAGCACCGTCAGCCGGTCGCCCACCGCGTCCGCGACCCGGGGCAGCGCGTCGGCCGCCGCGACGGAGCCGGCCACCTGCCGGCCCCCGTGGTTGGACACCACCACGCCGTCCATCCCGGCGTCCGCGGCCAGCCGGGCGTCGTCCGGGTGCAGCACGCCCTTGAGGACGATCGGCCCGTCCCAGTGCTCGCGCAGGAAGGCCAGGTCCGGCCAGGTGTGGCTCGCGTCCCCGAACAGGCCCAGGAAGTGCAGCACCGCCGCGTTCGGGTCCTCGTGCACCGGCTTGGCGAGGCCCGCCAGGAAGGCCGGGTCGGTGAAGTAGTTGGCGGTGCCCACCCCGTGCAGGAACGGCAGGTACGCCTGGTCCAGGTCGCGGGGCCGCCATGCCAGCAGCGGGGTGTCCAGGGTGACCACCAGCACCGAGAAGCCGGCCGCCTTCGCCCGGGCGAGGAAACTCCGGGTCACCTCGCGGTCCTTGCCCCAGTACAGCTGGAACCACCGCTCGGCGTCCCCCATCGCCTCCGCCACCTGCTCCAGCGGCGTGCTCGACGCCGACGACAGGATGAACGGCACGCCCTGGGCGGCGGCGGCCCGGGCGGCGGCGCACTCGGCGTCCGGATGCATGATCGACAGGACGCCGACGGGCGCCAGGGCGAGCGGTGCCGGCAGGGTCCGCCCGAGCACCTCGGTCGTGAGGTCGCGCTCGTGCACGTCCCGCAGCATGCGCGGCACGATCCGGCGCCGGGCGAGCGCCGCCCGGTTGGCGCGGGCCGTGCCGCCGTCGCCCGCACTGCCCGTCACATAGCCCACCGGGCCCGGACCGAGCCGGTGTTCGGCCAGCTCCTCCAGCCGGGTCAGGTCGGTGGGGAGCCGGGGCACGGTCCCGGTCATCCCGTTCAGGTAGATCTCGTACTGGAAGTCCGCCCAGTGCTGTGCCATCCGTCCCCGTCCTCCCGCGCGTCGTCGGCCGCGTGCCCGCCCGACGATACCGACCGGTAAGTCGGCACGGCAGCCCGGAGTTCTCCCGGACCGCCTCAGCCCGCGTCGGCCGCCGGCCGGGGCCCCGGGGCGTCGGCCGACGCGCCCGGACCGGTGATCGGCGGCACCGGATTCCGACCGTACGGACCAGCCGGGCACCTTCCGGGCCGTAGGCGGCGCGCGGTTCGGGGAACAGCCACAGCAGGGCGAGGAAGAGGACCGCTGCCACGGTCAGGGAGAGCGGCAGGCCGATGTCGACGCCGTGCGCCAGGTCACCCAGCGGCCCCACGAACTGGCCCGGGATGTCGGTGAACAGCACGCCGATCAGCGCGGCCACCCACCAGGCGGTCGTGCCCCGCCAGTTCCAGCCGTGCGCGAACCAGTAACGCCCGCCGCGCAGACGGCGGTTGAAGACCTGAAGGCCGTCCGGGTCGTACCAGCCGCGCCGGGTGAAGAGCCCAGCGTCATCACGACCATCCACGGAGTGGTGCAGGTGATGATCATCGTGGCGAAGGTGGAGATGGACCGCACCAGGTCAAGGCCGAACCGGCCGATGAAGATCGCTCTACGGCACCGGCCTGGACTGTCACGGGCGCTCCAGCGGGGACGGCGGGGTGGGCCGACGGTACGGCGGGCGGAACTCCATGATCCAGATGGCGGTTCATCCACCTTTCATGCCGCCGGTGGACGAACCGTCCACCGGCCGGTGGGTCCTGCCGGTCCCGCCGGATGGCGGAGGCACCCGCTCCTGGTGATCGGTTCGTGAACACAGGGAGTCATGAAGGGACTTTTCGAGGGCGAAGCCTGAATGTTTCAGGACGATTAACGAAGCGCTGAGTTTCGGCCATCCGGCCGCTCGCGAAGCGGGGGAACCGCTCTGTTGCAGGGTCACAGCGTTCGACTTCCGTGACTTCACGCCACTGATTCAACACGAAAGGTTACTGAAATCCATGGGTGCGATGTGAGTTTCGCCCGTGGACTCGGCAGAGTGGCGCTCGCCGTCGCGGTGCCCGACCGGGCCCGAGCCGGCACCTCGTCTCTGTTCGAGCGGAAGGATGCACACAATGCGGAACACCGCGCGCTGGGCAGCGGCCCTCGGCCTCACGGCCGCTGCCGTTTGCGGACCCCTGATCGGGGCTGCCGTCGCTGCACCGGGCGCCGCCCCGTCGTCGCTCTACGCCCCCTCGGCCCTGGTGCTCACCACCGGCCACGGCAACGACGCGGCCTCGGCCACTCCGGAGCGCGCCGTCACCCTGAACTGCGCCCCCTCGGCCTCCGGCACTCACCCCGCGGCGCCCCAGGCATGCGCCGAGCTGCGCGGCCTCGGCGGGGACCTCAGCGCCCTGAAGCCCGCCGACGACGTGATGTGCACCAAGGTCTACGACCCCGTCGTCGTCACGGTCCAGGGTGTCTGGCAGGGCAAGCGCCTCTCCTACGAGCGCACCTTCGGCAACGCGTGCATGAAGGATGCCGTCGGCGGCACCCTGTTCGCGTTCTAAAGACCGGGATCGCATGGGTCTCCGCGTCACCGGACACGGCTCGCAACTGGGGAGTGCGGCCCCTGGAGCGGGGAACCTGCGATCTCGCACCGGGGCAGGCGGGCGGAGTGGGGCCTCCCGCCGGTCCCGAGCACACAGCCGCTCCCCGGACAGGTCCGTGGGGGGCCTTCCGGGGAGCGGCGAAAAACAAGCGGTTTCAACCGGGCGCTCAGCCCTTACGCCGGTGACTCGTGTCGCACCAGGGGTAGCGGCGACTGCGGCGGCAGGTACACAGAGCGACGCGGAACCGGTCCGAGGAGACCGTGGTCCCGTCCTCCAGTTCGACTTCCACGGGCCCTTCCACCAGGAGGGGCCCGCGGCGTTGCACCGTGATCCGGCGGGGCCGCCCGGCGGAGGCGTTCGCCGCGGAGTCAGCAGGGTCGTTCGGCACGGATGACCACCAGCTCTTCCCTCTCGTCGGCCGGCGCGAGCAGACCGCGCCGACGCAGCCAGTCCTCCCGGGAGCGCAGCACCGGACCGAGGTCGATCCAGCGGCGCCGGACCACCGTGGCCTTCAGCCCCGAGGCCCGCAGCAACTCCAGGGTGCGGTCGGGACCGCTCAGCGCCGAGTGGACGATCAGCAGCAGCCCTCCGGGACGCAGCAGCGCGGGCGCGTCGCGGCAGATCCGGTCCAGCAGCAGCCGCCCGTCGCTCCCCGCGTCCCACGCGCGGGACCGGCCGCGCGGCCCGCGCCCGGCGTCGGGCGCGGGCACATAGGGCGGATTCGTCAGGATGAGGTCGTACGTCCGCCCCCGGACCGGGGAGAAGAGGTTGCCGCGCCGGATGCGCACCGGCAGCCGGGACAGCCAGGCGTTCAGCCGGGCCGTCCACACCGCCCGCCGGGACACGTCCACCGCGGTCACCTCGGCGCCCCGCCGGGCCGCCTCCAGGGCCAGCGCACCGCTTCCGGTGCCGACGTCCAGCACACGCGCGCCGCGCGGCACGTCCTCTTCACGCAGGACCTCCGCCAGCAGCGCGGTGTCGTCCTGAGGGGCGTACACGCCCGGTAGCAGCAAAGCGATCACATCGCGCGGGTACCCCGGTAGTCAGGATGTATGAGACATCTCGTGTTCCGTGGGGTTCGTCTGGGGCTGTTCCCGCGGCGCCCGTGGAGACGTCTCGGGAGCGGTGCGGGGCGGCTCCAGAGGTGTCCGCAGCGCCGACCGCCCTGCGCGCCATTCGTCGAGCAGCCGCCGGGCCAGCCGGTCCTCCAGATACTCGGTCGCGTCGATCCCGAAGGCGATGTCCGGTGCCAGCTCCGGCTCCTCGTCGAGCAGTCCGCCGATCACCTCGTGCCGGACGATCTGCTCGTGCACCGCGTCCGCCTCGACGTGCTCGTCGTAGAAGAACTCCGCGGCCGGCCCGGCGCCGGTGCGGCGCATCGCCTCGGCCAGCCGGCGGGAGGCGGGCGAGGAGGTGATCTCCACCTCGGCGAAGTGCCCCACCAGCGCGCCACGCAGCTCCCGGTGCAGGCCGAACAGGGACATCAGGTTGACCACGGCCAGCATCTCGGCCGGTGCCGCGTCCAGATGGCGGCCGTACGCGGTGTCCAGGCCCAGGTCCGTCATCAGGTCGGCGAACAGGCGCGCGTGCACCCGCTCGGCCCGCCCGCCGCCGAACTCGTCGTACTCCACCGCGGCCATCGCCGCCTTCGCCCGGCCCCACAGCCGGGGCAGCACCCAGGCGTGCGGGTCGGCCTCCTTCAGGTGGTACAGCGAGCGCAGCGCCGCGTACTCCCGCAGCTGCCACAGCTCACCCCGCGCGGACAGGAAGTGGGAGACACCGTCGCCGTCGGCCGGCTCGACCAGCAGGGCGGCGAGCGCCTCGTCGAGGCTGTCGTGGGCCGGGCTGTCGGCGCGCAGCGCGGACAGGAAGCGGTGCTCCAGCGCGGCCCGGACGCGCAGCAGGTCCGGGTCCCACTCGGTGTCCGGCGGCACCCCGGCGAAGCCGCGGTAGTGCAGCTCGTAGGACAGGTACAGGGCGAGCTGGAGATCGTCGCCGTACGGGTCGGCGGCCCCGGCGTCCGCGGGGTGGGGGAGTGGGCCCGTGCCGCGCAGATACGCGGTGACCGCGCTGGAGAGGGGCCCGCGGGGCGGGGGCAGCTGAGGTCCTCGCAGGTGGTCGTTCATGGGGCTCGGGTACCCGGCCCGCCCGAAAGCATCAGCGCTCACCTGCACTGTTCCGACCGGGCCCGGCCGGGGGCACGTCCGCCGCCCCCCGTCGCACCACGGCGGTGAACCTGCGGGGAGCGGGCCGGGTGCCGACGTGACACCGCTGGGGCACGCCGCCCGGCCGGTCTCAGGCTGCTCCGGTGTGGGCGTACCGCCCGGCGGCCTCAAGGCCCACCTCTGCGGGTGCGCCGCCCGGCCCGGTCTCCGAGTGCTCCCGTGTGGGCGTGCGGCCCGGCCGGCCACGGGCTTGTCCGCCGGGGGAGTGCCGCCCGACCGGCCACGGGCCGGTCCGCTCGTCCGCCGGGTGGGAGTGCCGCCCGGCCGGTCTCAGTCGCCCTTCGCCTGCTCCTGTGCCCCGGTGTTCGGGGTGATGGCGTCGCCCGCCTCGCCCGAGTCCGTCTTGCCCTCGTCGCGCTTCTCGGCCTCCTCGACCTCCCGGAGCACTTCCTCCAGGGCCGTCTCCGGCTGGTCCTCGTGGTCGTTGCCGCCCGGCATGACGTCTCCTTCCGCCGTGTGGTGATCTCCTGTGCGGGTTACCCGCCGGCGCGTTCTCAAGCGTTGTGCCGGGGCAGGCCGAGGGGCCGCCGTCTCCCCGCGGACGGCGGCCCCTCGGCCCGTTCACGGCGGCTACATGTGGACGACGGGCGTGGCGTCCGCGTCGTGCCGCGGCACCCCACGGCGGTAGCAGAGGAACGCGATCACCGCGCCCGCGCCGAAGAGGACCGCCGACCACCGGAAGGCGGTGGTGTAGCTCTCGATGGTGGCCTGTGCCTGCACCAGCTTGCTGGTGGCGTCCCGGCCGGAAAGGTAGTCGGTGGCGGCGCCCGCCGCGAGGGTGTTCAGCAGGGCGGTGCCGATCGACCCGCCCACCTGCTGCATGGCGTTGACGGTCGCCGACGCCACACCCGCGTCCTCGGCCGCGACCCCGCCCGTGGCCAGCTGCATGGCCGGGGGCATGACCAGGCCGAGGCCCACACCGATCACGATCAGCTGCGGCAGCACCGCGCCGAGGTAGTGGGAGCCCAGGCCGATGCCGGTCAGCCAGGCCATGCCGGCCGTGGCGATCGCGAAACCCAGCGGGATGACGGCCTTCGGGCCGAACCGGGGCAGCAGCATCGTGGTGCCGGCCTGCGCGGTCACCATCAGCGCGCCGACCATCGGCAGGAACGCCACGCCGGTCTTCGTGGGGCTGAAGCCGAGGTTGAGCTGGAGGTAGTAGGTCAGGAAGAGGAACACGCCGAACATGCCCGCGCCGGTGATGAGCACCGCGAGGAAGGAGCCCGCGCGGTCGCGGTCGAGCAGGATGCGCAGCGGCAGCAGCGGGTGCGCCGTCCGGGTCTGCCACCAGGCGAAAGCCGCCAGCAGGAGACCACCCGCGATCAGGAAACCCCAGGTCAGCGGCGAGTCCCAGTCGTGGGTCTCGGCGTTGGAGAAGCCGTAGACGAGGGCGAACAGGCCGGCGGCGACCAGGACCGTGCCCGGTACGTCGAGCTTGGCGTTCGCCGCGTCGCGGTGGTTGCCGAGCAGTGTCCAGCCGCCCGCGAAGGCGATGACGGCGATGGCGACGTTCACGTACAGCGTCCAGCGCCAGTCCAGCGCGTCGGTCAGCACACCGCCGAGCAGCAGGCCGACCGCGCCACCCGCACCGGCGATGGCGCCGTACACACTGAACGCGCGCGCCCGCTCGCGGGCATCGGTGAACGTGGTGTTGAGCAGCGACAGCGCGGCGGGGGCGAGCAGTGCGCCGAAGACACCCTGGAGGGCGCGGGCGGCGACCAGCATGGTGAAGCCGTTCGCGGCGCCGCCGAGCGCGGAGGCCCCGGCGAAGCCGACGACGCCGACCAGGAAGGCGGGCTTGCGGCCGAACAGGTCGGCGATCCGGCCGCCGAGCAGCAGCAGGGAGGCGAAGGCCAGGGCGTAGGCGGTGACGATCCACTGCCGGTTGCCGTCGGAGAAGCCGAGGTCGGTCTGGGCGGACGGCAGCGCGATGTTCACGATCGTGGCGTCGAGGACCACCATCAGCTGGGCGATGGCGACGACCGCGAGGATCCACCACCGCCTGGGTGAGGCCGCGCCGCGGTCTGTCTCCGCCGCTTCCGCGTGGGAGCCGGCGGCCAGGGTCTTCTCGGACATGAAGCCACTCCAGGGAAGTCGTCCGGGTGCGGAAGAACGCACAGTCCATAAACGAAACTGTTTCGTACACATCCAGCGTACGGCGATGCGAACGAAACGGCAACGTTTCTTTATTCTTGAATTCCTTGACTGGCATATAACTGGTAAGGCATATTGAATCGCATGTCCGACGCAGCGCTCTGGACCGCACTCGCCGACCCCCACCGCCGGGCCATCGTCGCGCTGCTGCGGGAGCGTCCCCGGCCCGTCGGCGAGATCGCCGAGGCGTGCGGACTGAGCCAGCCGAACGCCTCCAAGCATTTGCGGGTGCTACGGGAAGCGGGCCTGGTCCGGGTCAGGCAGGACGCGCAGCGCCGCGTCCACGCCCTCGACCCGGCGCCGATCGCCGCACTCGACGCCTGGCTGGAGCCCTACCGCAGGCTGTGGAACCGCAGCCTGGACACCCTGGGCCGACGCCTCGACGAGACGTCGGACGACACCTGACCCCCCACCGCGAAGGACCCAGCGCCATGTCCGCCGACCTCACCGGCACCTATCTGACCCTGGCCGACGGCCGACCCGCCGTCCGCTTCAGCCGCACCTACGACCACCCCGTCGACCGCGTCTGGCACTTCGTCACCGACCCCGCCGAACTCGCCGCCTGGTTCCCCGCCCGCGCCGAGATGGACCTGCGGCCCGGCGGCGCCATCCGCTTCAGCGGCGACCCGCACATGCCCGAGTCCACCGGCCGGGTGCTCGCGGTCGACCCACCCCGGCACCTGTCCTTCTCCTGGGGCGGTGACGAGCTGCACTTCGATCTGGAGGAGGCCGGAGCCGGTCGCACCCGGTTCACGCTCACCGACGTCCTGGACGCGGCGGACACCGCCGCCCGCAACGGCGCCGGCTGGGAGGTGTGCCTCGCCGCGCTGGACGCCAAGGCCCGCGGTGAACGGTTCGAGGAACCGCACGCCGGTCCGACGGCGCGCTGGAAGCGGCTCTACGACGGCTACCTCGCCGCCGGAGTGCCCTCGGGCGCCCCGGTGCCGGGCCGGGACTGAGCGCGCCCGCCGGTCAGATGCGGAAGACCCCGGGGCCGCCGACAGCGACCCGGACCCGGCCGCCGACACCCGCGCCGCCAGATGGTCGTCGGGGCGTACGAGGCACGCGGTGCTCCCATCGGGCGCGTAACCGGTCCCGGAACTCGCCCCGGCCGTCCCTGAGCACGGGCAGGGGCAGGAACCCGGTGGCCGGGGCTCGTGCACGGGGCGGCCGGTCTGTGGCCGGGGCTCGTGCACGGGGGCAGCTGGTCGTGGCCGGGGCTGGCGCGCGGCGGAGCCGGTTCAGGCCGGGGTAGGCGCGCGGCGGAGCCGGTTCGTGGCCGGGGCTCGTGCACGGCGGAGCCGGTCCGGGGCCGGGGCTCGTGCGCGGTGGAGTCCAGCCCGCGGCCGGGGCTCCGCCGTGCGCGGTGTTTCAGTGTGTGGCGCCCTGGATACACCGCGAGGATTCGGCCCCGGAGTTCGCGAGCCCGTGCACGCCGTCGCAGTGAGGTCGTCACCATGTCCCATGCCCCCTCCCCTCCAGGACCGTCGAACGGCACCCGGCCGGCCCCGGCCGCGGCCGGGGAGCGCTGTGCCGCCCCGCTCACCGGCCGCGGCCGGGACGGCCAGGGCCGTGCCGCGCTGGTGACGGGTGCCTCCTCCGGCATCGGTGCGGCCGTGGCCCGCCGACTTGCCGCCGAGGGAGGCTGGCGGCTGGCGCTGAACGGACGTGATGTCACCCGACTGGAGCAGGTGGCCGCACAGGCCGGCGCGATCGCGCTGCCCGCGGACCTGACCCGGCCCGGCGCCGACCGCCGGCTCACCGATCTCGCCCTGGACCGTCTCGGCCAGGTGGACCTGTTCGTGGCGGGCGCCGGCGTGGGCTGGGCCGGAGACTTCACCGGCATGCCCGCCGCCCGCATCGACGAGATCGTGGGCGTCGATCTGCTGGCCACCGTGCACCTGGTGCGCGCCCTGCTGCCGCACATGGTCGCGGCCGGGTCGGGACGGATCGTGCTCATCGGGTCCCTCGCCGGCAGCGTGGGCGTACGCGGGGAAGCCGTCTACTCGGCGGCGAAGGCCGCCCTGGGCGCCTTCGCCGACTCCCTGCGGTACGAGCTGCGCGGCACCGGAGTGGGCGTCAGCCATGTCATCCCGGGCGTGGTGGACACGCCGTTCTTCGACCGGCGGGGCATCCCCTACACGCGGTCGTGGCCGCGGGCCGTCCCTGCCGAGCGGGTGGCGGACGCGGTCCACGCAGCCGTCCTGCACGGCAGGGACGAGGTGTACGTCCCCGGCTGGCTGCGCCTGCCCGCCCGGGTGCGCGGCGCAGCACCCGGACTCTACCGGCGGCTCGCCGCTCGTTTCGGGTGAGTGCGCCGTGACCGCCGTCAAGACGTTGTTCGCCGGCCGGGGCGTGTGGTGCGGTGCCGGGGCTGTTCCGGTGGCTCGCTGCTTGTTCGGGGTGGGTGCGCCGTGATCGTCGTCAAGACGTTGTTCGCCGGCCGGGGTGTGTGGTGCGGTGCCGGGGCTGTTCCGGTGGCTCGCTGCTTGTTCGGGGTGGGTGCGCCGTGATCGTCGTCAAGACGTTGTTCGCCGGCCGGGGTGTGTGGTGCCGTGGCGGGGCTGTTCCGGTGGCTCGCTGCTTGTTCGGGGTGGGTGCGCCGTGATCGCCGTCACCGTGCTGCTCGCCCTGCTCGCGGCCCTGTCCAACGCGTCCGCCTCGGTGCTGCAGCGCCGGGCCGCCGTGCAGGAGCCGGACCGGGGCGGCGGGGCGGGGTCCGTCGTGCGCCGGTTCGGCTATCTGCTGCGGCACCCCTCGTGGCTGACCGGTACCGGGCTGCTCGCACTGTCCAGCCTGCTCCAGGCCGGGGCGCTGGCCACGGGCAGCCTGTCCCTGGTCCAGCCCCTGCTCGCCGCCGAGCTGCTGTTCACCCTGGCCGTGGGAAGCGTCGTCTTCCGGCGCCGCCCCGATGCCCGGACCTGGCTGGCGTTCGCCGCCCTCGCCGTCGGCCTGGCCCTGTTCCTGCTGGCCGCGGCGCCGTCGCCGGGCCGGCCCACCGTGCGTCCGGGGGCCTGGCTCGTGGGCGGTGGCGGAGTGCTCGGCGCGGTCGTCCTGCTCGTGCTGGCCGCCCGCCCGGTCAAGGGCGCATCCCGCGCCGCGCTGCTCGGTCTCGCCTCGGCGGTCACCTTCGCCACCACGGCGGCGCTGCTCAAGGAGGCCGTGGGGCGGCTCGCTGACGGGCCCGCCGCGATGTTCGGGCACTGGTCGCTGTACGCCACCGGGGCCGCCGGACTCGTCGCGTTTCTCCTGCTCCAGGGGGCGCTCGCCGCCGGATCGCTGACCGCCTCCCAGCCCGCTCTCACCCTCGGCGACGCGCTCACCAGCGTCGTCCTCGGCTGGGTGCTCTTCTCCGAAACGATCCGTCTGGGCCTGCACCTGCTGCCGGAGGCGATCGGCGTCGCCCTGATCGGCGCGGGCAGCATCGGCCTGGCCCACGCGTCATCGGCCGCCGGGGAGTGGGACGCCACGGACCCGACGGATTCCCCCGGCTCCGCAGCCGCTGCCCCGCGCACACCGAGGAGGTAGGTCACCGATGTTCACCGTGCCCGGCCGCTCCTGGCGGACGGCCGCCGTCCTGTTGCCGGCCGGGGCCGCCGCGGCCCACATCGGCCCGGCGGCCACCTGGCTACCGGGCCTGCGGCCCCTGCTCTTCCCCGGGTTCGCCGGCACCGGCCGCCGCCGGCACATCGCGCTCACCTTCGACGACGGACCTGACCCGGTGTCGACCCCGCGCTTCCTCGACGCGCTGGACGAGCTCGGCGTACGGGCCACCTTCTTCGTGGTCGGCGAGCATGTGGTGCGCCATCCGGCCGTCATCCGCGAGACCGTACGGCGCGGGCACGAGCTGGGGGTGCACGGCTGGCGGCACGACCGGCCCTGGCGCCCCGCGTTCGCCCGCGACGCCGAGGAAGTCGCCCGGACCGTCCGCGCGGTGCACGACCTCACCGGGCACCGCCCGCTGTGGTACCGCCCGCCGTACGGCATCCTCACCATGAGCCGCTGGCGGGCCGCCCGGCGGGCCGGACTGCGGACGGTGCTCTGGTCGGCCTGGGGCAGGGACTGGACGGCCGGGGCCACGCCGGAGTCCGTACGGGCCCGGGTCGCCGCGGACCTGCGGGGTGGCGGCACCGTCCTGCTGCACGACTCCGACCGGTACTCGGCCTCCGGCTGCTGGCACGCGACACTGGGCGCCCTGCCGGCCCTCGTCCGGGGCTGCCGGGAGGCGGCCCTCGAGGTGGGGCCGCTGTGCGAACACGGCCCGGCAACGACACCGGCTCCGGCCCCGACCGCCGCGCCGGGGGGCACCCGCGCACGGTGACCCCACCGGCGTCCGCGGGCAGGGACGCGGCGGTTCAGCGTTGGGCTCTGGTCGCGGGCCCGACCGCCGTGCCGCGGGCGCCCGCGCAGGCCGTACGTGGGCGGGGACGCGGCGGTTCAGCGTTGGTTCTGGTCGCGGGGCTCCGGGTCGTATGTCGTGCGCTCGCGCAAAGTGGCCGTGCCGGCTGCTCCCGCAAAGTGGCCGCGCCGGCCGTGCGCGCGCCCGGACGCGGCGGTTCAGCGTTGGGCTCGGGTCGCGGGGCCTCAGGTCGTAGGTCGTACGGTCTCGCAACGTGGCCGCGCCGGTCATGCGCGGGCGCGGGCGTGGTGGCGGCGGTTCACCACCGGGTCACGTATTCCATCGCGTCGTGCCGGAACAGTGCCTGGCCGCGGGTCGCCCGGTCCGTGCGTTCCGGGCTGCCCTCCCGGAGCGCGTCCAGGGCCGACAGCAGGGCGGGGCCGTCCGGGGCGAGTTCGGACAGGCCCAGCTCTGCCATCCGCCGTATGCCGTCCGCGCCGTGGCCGGGCAGCGGGCGGTGGCCGATCACGGGCAGGCCCGTGGCCAGGGCCTGGACGGCGGTCTGACCGGCGGCGTTGTCCACCAGGGCGTGACAGGCGGCCAGCAGTCCGGGCATGTCGCCGACCCAGCCCAGGGCGAGCACGGCGGGCTCGCGCGACATGCGTGTGAGCAGCCGCTCGTTACGGCCGCACAGCACCACCGGCAGCCAGCCGGCCGCCGCCAGCAGCCGGGCGGTGGCGGCCGGCCGGGACGCCGCACCCCAGGCGCCGGCCGACAGCAGGACCGGGGGGCGGCCGGGCGCCCGGGAGGCGAACCGCTCCCGCCACCGGGCCGCTCCGGGGGCCGGGGCGCGGAAGACGGGCGCGACCACGGGGCCGGTCGTGACCACGGGCACCGGGACGGCCCGGCGCACCTGCGCCGCCGCCGCGTCGGTGAGACACAGGTACCGGTCGTTGCCCGGATGCAGCCACTGCCGGTGCACCGCGAAGTCGAGCAGGAAGACGGCGCTCGGCACCCGCAGCCTGCCCCGGGCCCGCAGATGCCCGGTCAGCTGTGCGGCCAGATGGAAGACGGACACCACCACATCGGCGTCCAGCCGGTCCACGAGCTCCGTCAGCCGGTCTCCGGCGAGCCGGGCCAGCGGCACCCCGCTGGGCCGCGGCCCGCGGCCCTCGCGCAGGAACGCGCCGTAGACCCCGGCGTACACCCAGGGCAGGTGCCGCACCGACGCCTGGTAGCCGCGGTGCAGTCCCGTGCCCAGGCCGTACGGCAGCAGCCGCAGGACGTCGGCCACATGAGCCTCGTGCCCCCGGGCCGTGGCCCGCCGCGCGAGTTCGGCGGCCACGGTGTCGTGACCGGCTCCCATGCTCGCGCTCACGATCAGCGTTCGCCGCCGGCCGCCTGGCGTCTCCTGGTCGGTGGTCCGCACGGTTCACGATTCTCCGCCGACGCCGTGCCCGAACGGCGGACCCGCGGGCCGTGTCGCCCGGTCGGCGCCGTGCCCGAACGGCGGACCCGCGGGCCGTGTCGCCCGGTCGGCGCCGTGCCCGAACGGCGGACCCGCAGGCCGTGTCGCCCGGTCGGCGGGTCACTCGTGCGCACCACGGCGCCGTGCCGGTGGCCGCCCGCCGGCTGCGAGTTGCCCGGCGCGTGCCACGCTGGCTGAATCGGTACGGGAGAGCGTGTGGGCGGCGACCACGGGAGGAGCCGTGAACCGGTTGCGGCGCGGCCTGCACCGAGCGTGGCAGTGGCTGCGCGTCCGGGCCCTGTTCGAACACGGACGGGAACTGGAGCTGATGCACCGGGCCATGGGGTTCGCCACCCTGGCCCTGGTGACGCTGGCGCCGCTGCTGATCGTGGTGGCCGCGGCCGATCCCCTGGTGCGGGGCGGTTTCGCCTCCTGGCTCACCGACGGCATGGGGCTGTCCGGCCGGTCCGCGCGGGTGATCACCGACGTCATCAGCCCGCCGCGCAAGGTCATCGGTACCACCAGTGTCTGGAGTGGCGTGCTGCTCGCCGTCTTCGGCGTGGCCTTCGGCGGCAGTGTGCAGAACGCCTACGAACGCATCTGGGCCCTGGCCTCCGGCCCCTGGCACCGGGTGTGGCGGCAGGCGACCTGGCTGGTGGTGCTCACCGTCTACCTCTACCAGGAGGTGGCGACCAAGGCGACGCTGCACGGAGACCAGCGGATCACGCTGTCCGCCGTCAGCGGGGTGCTCTTCTTCTGGTGGGGCCAGCGCTTCCTGCTGGGCGGCCAGGTCCGCTGGCGCGCGCTGCTGCCCGGCGCCCTCGCCACGGTCATCGGACTGGCCGGACTCAGGGCCTTCTCCTACCTCGTCTTCACCCCGCTCATCGTCACCAACGCCCTGAGCTACGGCCCCGTCGGCACCGTACTGGTCGTCGAGTCCTGGCTCATCGGCGTCGGGTTCGTCATCTACGGCGGTGCCCTGTTCGGCCGCTGGTTCACCGAACACCACTGGATGCCGTCCCATCACCACGACGAGCCGGACGGGACGGGCGACGAGAGACCCTAGGCAGCTGCCGCCGCACCAGTTCGTGCAGGCGGCCTGTCGTGTCCGCGAGGAGTTCGGCCGGGGTGCCCTGCTGGACGACCTTGCCGTCCTCCATCACGATCACCCGGTCGGCGTCCAGGACGGTCGAGAGCCGGTGGGCGATGACGATCCTGGTGGCGTTCAGCTTGCGGGTGCTGTCGATGACGATGCGCTGGGTGTCGTTGTCCAGGGCGCTGGTCGCCTCGTCGAAGAAGAGGATGCGCGGGCGCCGGACGAGGGCCTGGGCGATCATCAGACGCTGTCGCTGACCGCCGGAGATCGCGCCGTTGCCCGCGACGATCGTGTGCAGCCCCATCGGCATCCGCTTGATGTCCTCCGCGAGCCCCGCCAGCTCGGCCGCCGCCATCGCCTCCTCCGGCGTGTACGGCTCGGTGCCGCAGATGACGTCCAGGATCGAGCCGGTGAACGGCTGCGCGTGCTGGAGGACCACCCCGCACTGGCGGCGCACCGCGGACTGGTCGAGTGCCCCGAGGTCCTGGCCGTCGTACAGGACGCTGCCCGAGACCGGCCGGTCGAAGCCGATGAGCAGGCGCAGCAGCGTGGACTTGCCGCAGCCGCTCGGGCCGACGACCGCCACGAACTCGCCCGGCCGCACGGCGAAGGACACGTCGTCCAGGACCAGCGGACCGTCGTCGGCGTACCGGAAGGAGAGCCGGCGGGCCTCCACGGCGCCCGACAGCGGGCCGGGGCGGGTGCTCCCCGTCCGCACCTCGGGCGTGGCCTCCAGCACCGGCCTGATCTCCTCGAACAGCGGCAGCGCCGCCACCGCCGACACGAACGCGCCGGTCAGCTGGGTGACCGAGGTGAGCACCATGGTCACGGCCGTGTTGAAGGTGAGGAAGTCCGCGGCCGACATCGTGCCCTTGGCCGGGCCCGCCAGCAGCATGAACATCAGCAGGGTGCACACCGGCAGATAGACCGCGCCGAGGACCGTGCTGAGGTTCTTGATCCGGCCGACCCGCTGCTGGAGCTCCCGGCTGCGCGCGAACTGGCGCGCCCAGGCCGCGTACGCGTAGTTCTCGGCCGCCGCCACCCGCAGCTTGGGCAGCCCGCGCAGGGTCTGGAACGCCTGGTTGTTCAGCTTGTTGCCGAGCACCACCAGCCGCCGCTGCCAGCGCACCTGCCACAGACCGAGACCGGTGAACACGGCCGCGATGACGACGAGCATGCCGATCGCCGCCATCGCCATCGGCACGCTGTACCAGAACAGCAGACCGAGGTTCATCGCGCCGACCGTCACCGACTGCGCGACCACCGGGCCGACTCCGGCGAGCAGCCGGCGGATCGCGCTGATGCCCATGGCCGCGCTCGCCAGCTCACCGGTCGAGCGCTGGGTGAAGAACCGGGTGGGCAGGCGCAGCAGCCGGTCCCAGACGGCGGGTTGCAGCGCCGCCTCGATCCGCCCCTCCAGGCGCAGGATCGACATGTTCTCCAGCAGCGTGAACGCCGCCGTGACCACCCCGCTCACCATCACCGCCAGGCACACCTGGACGATCAGGCCCACCTGTGCCCGCGGCACGTACTCGCCGAGCACCTTGCCCGTCGCGATCGGGACCAGAGCGCCGATCGCCACCGTCACCAGGCCCGCGAGCAGCAGGTGCAGCATGTCGGCGCGGGTGCCGCGCAGGCTGAACCGCAGCAGCCCGAGCGGTCCGAGCCGTCTGTCGGGCAGTGGCCGGTAGAACATCACCGCGCGCGGCTCGAACTCCTCCGCGTTCGCCTTCTCGATCGGTGTCTCCCGGCCGGTCGCGGGCTGTACGGCCACATAGCCGCCGCGCCGCCACAGCAGCGCGACCGGCGCCCCGGACAACGTCCGGTGGCCGACCAGGGGGCCCACGTCCTCCCGCCACCAGCGTCCGTCCAGGCGGACGGCCCGGGTGCGCACGCGCGAGGCCAGCGCGATCCGCTCGACGGGATCCAGCCGGTCGCTCTCGGTGCCGCTCTGCGCGGGCTCGGCGAGCGTGATCCCGGCCGCCTCGGCGACCAGTTTGCAGGCCGCGTACGAGGCATCCGCGTCGGCGGCGGTCGTACGGCGGTCCGAGCGCTTGCCGATGGAGGCCAGCAGGGTCCGGTCGGCCTGCGCGCGCACCGCCTCACCGGCCTTGATCCCGGCGGCCGTGCGGGTCTCGTGAGCGCGCTCCAGCTGCTCGATCCACCGGTCCAGCGCGGTCAGCAACCGGTACTGCTGGTCGACCATGCTCTGCCACAGCGCCGGGTCCATCAGCAGATCGGCGGCGGCCTCCGCGCCGTACAGCGAGCCGTACTGGACACTGCCCGGCGGCACCTGCATCCAGAAGACGTCGTCGTCGTCCCCCGCGCTCGAACGAGCCTCCTCGGGGGCACCCCCCTGCGTGGCCGGGCGCTCCTCGGCCATCGGCGCCTGGAAGAGGACGGACAGGCCCCGGCCGACACCGAGCGCGACCGCGTACTCCAGCGGGCTGGTCGCGGGCGGCACGTACTGCGGGTTGCCGTACTCGTCGTACGACCAGGTCTGCGTCTGGGCCGGCTGGTACAGCTCGCGCAGGTCGACGCGGTGCACCACGCAGTCCCGGACCGGGCGGGCCACCAGGGTGTGCTGGGGCCCGGCGACCGGGCCGAGCAGCAGCGCGCCCGGCTCCAGCCGGCCGAGGTGGTGCCAGTGGCCCTGCTGGGCGGCGTCCACCGCGAACAGGTCCAGGGCGCCGGCCGTGACCAGCCACAGCACCTGCGGGCCCGCGAGGTCCAGGCGGCCCAGCCCGGCACAGTCCAGCCGCGTGCCCAGCGAACCGATGGCACCGATGACGAGGTCGCCCCCGTAACCCTCCTGAACAGTCGTCATCTCACCGCTCCCTGACCAGCGCCGCGTACGTGCCGCCGCGCGCCACCAGCTCCTCGTGCCGTCCGCGCTCCACGACCGTGCCGTGCTGGAGGACCACGATCTCGTCGCTGTCGCGGACCGTGCTCAGCCGGTGTGCGATCACCACACACGCGCAGCCGCGCCGCCGCAGGTTGTCCATCACGACCAGCTCGGTCTCCGCGTCCAGCGCGCTGGTCACCTCGTCCAGCACCAGGATGCTCGGCCGGCGCACCAGCGCCCGGGCGATCTCCAGGCGCTGGCGCTGCCCGCCGGAGAAGTTGCGGCCGTCCTGCTCGACCTTGCTGTGGACGCCACCGGGCCGGCGCATCACCACGTCGTACAGGGCCGCGTCCCGCAGCGCCTCCACCACGGCCTCGTCGGGGATCGACGGGTCCCACAGGGCCACGTTGTCGCGGACCGAACCCTCGAACAGGAACACGTCCTGGTCGACGAAGGAGACGGAGGAGGCGAGGGCGCCGCGCGGGATGTCCTCCAGCCGGCGGCCGTCGATGCGGATCACCCCGTCCCACGGCGTGTACAGGCCGGAGATGAGCCGGGAGACCGTGGACTTGCCGCTGCCCGAGCCGCCGACCAGCGCCACCTGCTGCCCGGGACCGACGGTCAGGTCGAAGCCCGCGAGCAGCGGCTGGTCGAGCGGGCTGTAGCCGAAGGTGACGTTCTCCAGCTCGACGTGCCCGCGCAGCCGGCGGGTCGAGTCGCCGCCGCCGGGGCGGGCGTAGAGCGGGTCGGTCCGGAAGTTCTCCACGTCCTTCAGCCGGGCCACGTCGGCCGCGAAGTCCTGGATGCGGCCCGCCACTCCGTTGAGCCGGGTCAGCGGGGCGGTGAAGCGGGTGACCAGCGCCTGGAACGCGACCAGCAGACCGACCGAGATGTGCCCCTCGACCGCGCGCAGCCCGCCGATCCACAGGATGAGCGCGCTGTTGAAGGTGGCGAGTGTCGGCGCCACCACGCCCAGCCAGGCACTGGGCACGCCGAGCCGCTGCTGCTCCTCCAGCGTGGCGGCGTGCTGGCCGGCCCACTTGCGGAAGTAGCCGTCCTCGCCGCCGGTCGCCTTCATCGTCTCGATCAGCTGGAGCCCGGTGTAGGAGGTGTTGGTGAGCCGCGCGGTGTCCGCGCGCAGTTTCGCCGTCCGGGTGGCCCGCAGCCGTACGACGAGCCGCATGGCCACCACGTTCAGCAGGGCCACGGCGATGCCGAGGACCGTGAGCTGCGGGTCGTAGGTGTAGAGCAGGACCGCGTACAGGACCAGCACGATCGCGTCCACGCCGGCCGCCGCGAGGTCGCGGGCCAGGGTCTCGGCGACCTGGTCGTTGGACTGCAGGCGCTGGACCAGGTCGGCGGGGGAGCGCTGGGCGAAGAACGTGACCGGCAGCCGCAGCAGATGGCGCAGGAACCGGGCGCTGGAGAGGGTCGAGGAGATGATCCGGCCGTGCAGCAGGTTGGCCTGCTGGAGCCAGGTCAGCACCAGTGTGAGCAGCACACAGGTGGCCATCGAGGTGAACAGCACGCTCAGCAGCGAGGTCTGCCCGCCGATGAGGAACATGTCGATGTAGGTGCGGCTGAGCGCGGGGACGGCGGCGCCGACCGCGACCAGCAGCAGGCTGGCCAGCACCGCCGCCGGGAGGGTGCCCGCGGTGCCGCGCAGCCGGGCCGGCATGGCGCCGAGCACGCCCGGCCTGCGGCCGCCCTTGCTGAAGCCGTCGCCCGGCTCCAGCACCAGGACGACACCGGTGAAGCTGCCGTCGAACTCCTCCATGGGCACGAACCGGCGGCCCTTGGCGGGGTCGTTGATGTACACCCCGCGCCGGCCGAAGCGGCGGCCCATGCCGTCGTAGACGACGTAGTGGTTGAACTCCCAGAACAGGATGGCCGGCGCCCGCACCTCGGCGAGGGCGGCCAGGTCCATCTGCATGCCCTTGGCCGTCAGACCGTAACCGCGGGCCGCCTTCAGCAGGTTGGAGGCGCGTGAGCCGTCGCGGGAGACGCCGCAGGCGATGCGCAGCTCCTCCAGCGGGACGTGCCGGCCGTAGTGCCCGAGGACCATCGCGAGGGAGGCGGCGCCGCACTCGACGGCCTCCATCTGCAGCACGGTGGGCGTGCGCACCGTACCGGTGCGGGACTTGGGGACCGGCCGTTTCGCGGGAGCCGCCCGTCTGCGGCCACGGGTTTCCTGGGCGTTCCCGGTGGGGGCGGTCACGGGAGCAGCCAATCGACGGGATGCTGGTCGGCGAGGCGGACGGAACCGCTGGCGAGGGTCATGGAATCGAGCCGGAACGGCGGCCCGCCGGCGCTGGACCACCGGTAACCGCTCTTGGTGGACGACTTGTCGAGTTCCACCAGCACGGCCACCGGGCGGCCCTTGCGTGTGAACTGTTCGCCGAGCTGGCTGTCGCCCAGGAACGCGGCGATCGACTGGGCGGACTGCGCGGTGCGGTCCACCGACTTCACCTCGCCGCGCAGGACGCCGTACCGCTCCGTCGGCACGGAGGACACGGTCAGGTCGACCGAGGCGTGCGCCGGGATGGCGGCGGCGTTCTCGGCGGGCACGTACACGGTCGCGTACAGCGGGTCGGAGGCATGGGCGACCTTCTCCACCGCGGCGACCGTGGTGCCGGTCTGGATGATCTGCCCGATGTCGGCGGCGAGCGTGGTCACCCGGCCCGCGGCGACGGACCGGACCGTGAAGTCACCTTTGGCCGTACGGACCTTGAGGACCGGCGCGTTCGCGGGCAGCCGTTCGCCCTGCCGGGCCAGGACGGTTGTCACCTGCCCTGCCACGGGGCTCTGCAGCAGGTAACTGCCCTGGCCGTGGGTGAGGATGGCCGGCGCGCCGACCGTGGAGGCGACCGAGCCGGTCACCGCCCACACCGAGGCGGCGGCCATGACGACGACGGTGACGCCGAGCGCGAGCCAGCCCTGCGGGCGGGCGAGACGCACCGGAAGGTCCAGCTCCTCCGGGGACTGGAGCTTGGCGAGGGCCTGTTGGCGGAACTGCACGGAACTTCCCTCACCTGTGGGAGAGACGCAAGTGTTTCAAAGGGACATGTGTGTCGGATGCGCGTGTTGTCGAGGCGCATGAGCAGCGGCTGCCCAGGTGTTTCAGGGCATCCGAGAGTCCCGGAGCCGAGGGACGGCTCCGGGACTGTCGGTGACACCGAGGTGCGATCAGAGACCGGCGACCAGGTTGGTGACCGGCTGGGTGTGCAGGCCGGTGACACCCTCGACCGTGCCGACGACCGTGTTGACCAGGCCGGAAACCGGGGCGACGCCGTTGACGGCACCGGTCACGGTGTTCAGGGCGTTCACGGACAGGCCGCCGGCGACGTTGTCCAGCTCGGCGTCCGAGATCTCGACGGTCTCAACCTGGGGGGTGGAGTTCATGATGGAACTTCCCTTCGTATGGGTATTTCACAAGGGGGAGAGCGGCCCCCTCTGGGGACAGACGGACGGCCGCCGCCGCGGGCGCCGGGCTTCCGTCTCCGGAAGGCCCGCCTGACCCCTGCGGTGCGATGGATCAAAGCACGCACGCAGGGCGCGCTTCCAATCAATCAGGGCTCTCACCTGGGCACTTTGCTCGCGAGCTGGTTCATCCGTGCAGGCATGCGCACGCCTTGTCGGCGACTCCTTCACATGCCGCACCGCATCGTCGCGTCGGGTGGCTTGTCCGCCGGACCGCGAATCCGGCACTCCTCGCCAATGGCCCGTCAGGGGGCGTGCGGATGTGCAGATCCCCGGGTGCCGGTGACGTCACTGGGTAGTGGATGTGCAGATTCCCTGAAGGTGGGATTCCGTTTCGTGTTCGGAGCTGACCGTTACCGATCGATAGCTGTGCGTGTCAGCCCAGGATGGCGTAGACCGTGCTCGCCCGGGCGGCGAGCGCACCCGAGGCGGCGTCGCTCAACGTGACATCCGCGAAGGCCATGCGCCGGCCCAGCTTCGTCAGGACCGCTTCGATCAGGACATCCGCACCGGTCACCGCCCGCTGGAACGAGGTCGACTGCTGAACCGTCGTCATCGGCACGAACCCGCCCCGGGCGGCCGAGACCGCGATCACCGTCGCCGTGTCGGCCGCCGCCATCAGCGCCTGCCCCGACAACCCGCCGCCCTCCCGGGCCAGCCGGTCCGACCACGGCAGACGCAGCACGGCCCGGTCCTCGCCCACCGCCTCCACGGTGAGCTGGAGTTGGAGCACCCAGGGGGCGAAGTTGGCGGAGAGGATCTTGTCGGCTTCGGCGGGGCTCATCGTCATATGGGGGATTGTTCCCGGCCGCCCGTCGCGACACGCGGAGCCTGGCCGATTCGCCTTGCCCGTACCGCCGTTGGGAAACGGAATTGAACACACCACGCGGCCGGTGCGTACCTACGGCCATCCAGGCGCCCCGGTACCCACCCCGATACGAACTGCCCATGAGCGGCAGACCCCCGTCCCCAGGAGGTCGAGAAGGTTGAGTCACAAGCGAATGCCCAAGCGCAAGGCCGCGATAGCGGTGGGCGGTGTCGCGGCGCTCGGAGCGGCGGCCCTCCTGCTGCCCAACGCCAACGCCTCCCAGGACCAGGACAAGGCGACCGCGGGCGGCACGGCGGACGCCAGGACCCTGAAGGCCGCCGACGCCTCGGGCCTCGCCGCCCAGTTGCAGAAGATGCTCGGTGAAGCCTTCGCCGGCTCCTACTACGACAGCGGCAAGCAGCAGCTCGTCGTCAACGTGGTCAGCGGCGACAGCAACGTCATCGTCCAGGCGAAGAAGGCGGGCGCGGTCGTCCGCCAGGTCGAGAACAGCACCGCCGAACTCGAATCCGCCGCCCGGGCACTGAAGACCAGGGCGACCATCCCCGGCACCTCCTGGGCCGTCGACCCGCGCACCGACAAGGTCCTCGTCACCGCCGACTCCACCGTCACCGGCGCCAAGTGGGACCGGCTCCAGTCCACCGTGCGGAGCCTCGGCTCCGGCATGGCCACCCTGAAGAAGTCCTCCGGCACCTTCAAGACGTTCGTCTCGGGCGGTGACGCCATCTTCTCCCAGGTGCAGGGCGGCAACGTCCGCTGCTCCCTCGGCTTCAACGTCACCGCCTCCGACGGCAGTCCCGCCTTCCTGACGGCCGGTCACTGCGGGGTCGCCGCCAAGGACTGGTCCGACTCCCAGACCGGCCAGCCCATCGCCACCGTCGACCAGGCCACCTTCCCCGGCCAGGGTGACTTCTCCCTCGTCAAGTACAACGACGCGGGCACCCAGGCGCCCAGCGAGGTCAACGTCGGCAACGGCCGGACCGTGCAGATCAACCAGGCCGCGGAGGCCACCGTAGGCGCGACCGTGTTCCGCATGGGGTCCACCACCGGGCTGCACGACGGCCAGGTCACCGGCCTGGACGCCACCGTCAACTTCCAGAGCGAGACCGACCCGAACGGCGTCGACACCGTCACCGGCCTCATCCAGACGAACGTCTGCGCCGAACCGGGCGACAGCGGCGGCTCCCTGTTCACCCAGGACGGCAGCGCCCTCGGCCTGACCTCCGGCGGCAGCGGCGACTGCACCAGCGGTGGCGAGACCTTCTTCCAGCCGGTCACCACCGCCCTGCAGGCCACCGGCGCGACCCTCGGCGCCGGCGGCAACGGCGCCGGCGACCAGTCCGGCGCGGGTGATCAGGCGGGTGCGGGTGATCAGGCGGGTGCCGGTGACCAGGCAGGCGCGGGTGATCAGTCCGGCGCGGGTGACCAGTCGGGTGCCGGTGACCAGGCAGGTGCGGGTGACCAGTCCGGCGCGGGTGACCAGGCGGGTGCCGGCGACCAGGCGGGCGCGGGTGATCAGGCAGGCGCCGGCGGCGACCAGATCGGCGGCGGCGCCGACCCGTCCGACCCGGCCGGCTCAGCCGGCGACCAGTCCGGCAGCGGCACGGCGGACGACGGGTCGTCGTCCCTCAGCGGGACCCATTGAGCCGTCCCGCCCTGGGATCCGCTGAGCCGTCCCTGCACCGGGATCCGTTGAGCCGTCCCGCACCGGCGCGCGTCGAGCCGTCCCCTGTCCGGCGTGCGTCGAGCCGTCCCTCAACGGCATCCATCGAGCCGTCCCTGCACGGCGACCGTTGAGCGGACCGGCACCCCTTGCTCCCCGCCGGCCCTCCCCCTCGGTCCGGCCGGAGGGGAGTGGTCCGGTCCTCCCGCGGGAGGACCGGACCACAGTCGTCTGAGGGTCAGCCGTCGGCGCGGGCCCGCAGCAGCAGCACCGCCACGTCGTCCACCCGCTGCCGCGCCGCCGCGCTGTGTCGGACCACCTCGTCCGCCAGCCTCTCCAACGGCTGGTCACCGATGTCCGTGAGCAGCTCGCCCAGGCCGACCAACGCGTCCTCGATGTCTACGCCGGGGGACTCCACCAGGCCGTCGGTGTACAGCGCGAGCAGCGAGCCGGGAGCGAGGGACACCTCGGTCGTCGGGTACACGGCCGCGGCGTCGATCCCGAGGAGCGGGCCCCCGGCCAGATCCAGCACCCGCACCCGCCCGTCCGGCCGGCGCAACAGCGGCGGCGGATGACCCGCCCGCGCCATCACGGCCCGTCCATGTGCCGGATCCAGCCGAAGATACAGACAACTGGCGAACAGATCGGCACCGAGATCGATCAGCAGCCGGTTGGTGCTGCTCATCACCTCGTGCGGCGCCTGTCCCACCGTGGTGTAGGCCCGGACCCCGGTACGGATCTGTCCCATCAGGCCCGCCGCCGTGACGTTGTGTCCCTGGACGTCGCCGATCACCGCCGCGGCCAGGGGCCGGGTCGGCACCAGATCGTAGAAGTCGCCGCCGATCTCCATGCCGTGCGTGGCCGGCAGATAACGGGCCGCCGCCTCGATTCCGGCCAGCGGCGCCAGCGAGTGCGGCAACAGCGCCTGTTGCAGGCCGTGCGCCAGGCGGTGCTTGGTGTCGTACAGCATGGCCCGCTCCAGGGCCTGCGCGATCAGACCGCCGAGCGAGGTCAGCACCGCCCGCTCGTCGGCGGGGAAGACATGCGGCTCGGCGTAGGCCAGCACACAGGTGCCCACCGGGCGGCCGGACGCGATCAGCGGCAGATAGGCCCAGGCCGCGAAGCCGTCCGGGGTCTCGTGCCGGTTCGGGTACAGCCGTTCCAGCTCCTTTCGGGAGTCGAAGAACGCGGGCACGCCGGTGTTCAGCGCCTGGGTGCCCGGTGTGCGTTCCGACAGCGGGAGCCCGTCGAACCGCTCCACGACGTGCGGGGCCGGGTATCCCCGGTGCCCCAGCACGTGCAGCCGGCCGCCCTGCGAGCCGAGGACCGCCAGCGCCTGACTGCCGACGGCCGGGGCCACCTCGTTCCAGACCAGCTGCACCACGTCCTCCACCCCCACCGCCTCGGTCAGCGCGCCCGCCAGGCTCAGCACCTGGGAGATCGTCACCAGCCGGGACGGCCCCGGTCCCGTCCGGGGAGCCTCCTGCGCCATCTCCGCCACCGCCCGGGCCCGGCTGATGCGCACGCTCAGTCCGCTCGTGCTCGGGTACAGCCGGAACGACAGCCAGTCGCCGGGCGGGTGCAGCGCCACGAACGAGGCCACCTGCTGGCTGAGCAGCGCCGCCCGGTAACGGTCCTCGTACACCGGGTCGTTCAGCCATGGCACCGACGCCCAGAGCAGCACGCCCAGCAGTTCCCTGGCCGGTCTGCCGAGCAGCTCGGCGGCGGCCGTGTTGACGAAGGTGATCCGGCCGTGCAGATCCAGTGACACCAGTCCGTACGGCAGCCGGGACACCATCCGCGCCGCCTCGACGGAGCCCAGTGTGTCCGCCACCCCGGAGACCGGCGTCGCCAGCACGTCGTCCTCCAGGGCGCGCCGCCGCCTCTCCTGCCCCGACCGCTCCAGCCGCAGCGCGAGCCGCGCGCAGGCCGCCCACAGATGGTCCCGCTCGCCGTCGGACAGCTCCGGCGGATGCGCGCCGGGCCAGGTCACGAACACCGCGCCGTACACCTGTCGCTCCGTCGCCACGGGCACCGCGGCCATCGCGAACGGGTACGGCAGCACCACCGCGATCCGCGGATAGCGGCGGGCCATCTCCTCCTCGCCGCCCACCCACACCAGCCGCCGCTCGCGCACCGCGTCCGCCAGCGGCAGCGGCGCGCTGAGCCCGACCCGCTCCCACGGCGCCGCGAACGCGCGGGGCATGCCCGCGTGGACCGCCATCTCCAGGACCGGTTCGTCGGGCCTGAGCAGATAGACCGCGCCGGAGTGCGCGCGCACCTCGTGCATCATCGAGACCAGCGCGAGCGACAGTACCGGCTGGGCGGCCGGTGCCCCGTTGGCCGCCGGTTCCGGCCCCGGTCCGTCCGGCACGCCGACCACCTCCTCGTCCGGCCGTGCGTGGCATCCCGGGCACAAGACTCCCTCGGGGCGGCGCCCCGCGCACGGCGAGCGCTCATGAGGCTCCGTCCCCGCCCCCGCGCGGCGGACGGCTCCGCACGCCCCCGCGTTCCGCGCCGCGCGGCGGATGGCTCCGGACACCCCGGTTCCGCGCCCCGCGCGGCGGACGGCTCCGCACACCCCGTTCCGCCGTCTCCATGCCCGGCACCGGCCGACCGGATGAGCCGGGCCGGGGGCTAGGGCACGCTTGCGCGTGTCGTCCTACGGCTCGGGCACCGGGAGTGCGGGTGAAGCACGGGCGATGTACGGATGCGTCGTGTGCGCCCCCGTCGCGCCAGGATGGCTGATTCCATGCGCACAGGCGTGATCCGTCGTCTCTCTCACCCCGGAACGACCGAGCGTCGAGGCGGTGGTGGGCGAGGTGGTCGCGGGTGTCGCCGGCGGCTCCGCAGGTGCCCACGGCGTGTCGCGTCACCGTTGCCGACGGCGGCCCCGGAGTGTCGCCGACCGGATCATCAGTCCAGATCAGAGGAGGTTCCAGCCAACCGGTCGAACAGCGTGGCGAAGCGCCGGACCGGCGCGGCCGGGGTCCGGCGGAGTTCCGGCCGGTCTTCCGGCGCCATATTTTTTCCCGCGCGCCCGGTTTGCGGGTGAGCCGCCGGGGCACACGCGGCTGCGACGATCCGGCCGCCGCGTCGTGCGCGTGCGGTGCTTGGCGAAGTGGCCGGATGGTGACCCAAGAGCACCTCGGGAGTACTCTCCGTTCAACTTCAGGGGGTTGCTTGCGTGTGACTCACCGTGAAGACTGTGGCCGAGTTCCATCGAAACGAAGGTGGTTCGAGGTACGCATCATGCCAATCATGGGGCGGCACGGACTGGGACTGCGTATTCTCACACCTCGTTTCGGACGGTCGGGGCCGCGGGCCCCGTTGTCCGTTTCACGAGCCGGGAGGGTCCCGCGTGATCGTTGCGCGGGAGGTATCGCCGAGGGGATGGGTTATGTCGGGTTGGCGCGCCAAACGACTGGGCTCGCTGCGGGGCCGGGGCCGGGGCCGGCCGCGCGGTCGCCGCGTCCTGCACCGCACGTGTTGAGGGCCCTCGGCCCGTCCCGACAGCAGACCGGCGCCGTCTGACCGTTTCGCCGCGTACGAGGAAGGTCACGCGGGTCTCTTTCCGTCCGGATGTCCTGGCAGCGGTGGCACAGCCGTGCCCGGGGTGCCCGGCGCCGCGGGCCGAATCCGGTCCGAGACACCCGCTGTGTGCGTGACTCCTCCGTGCCCGCACGCGCTAGCAAGGAGACAAGGTGATCAGCAAGCAACCGACGGGCTCACGGCCCCTCCTGGACGAGTTACCCGACCGCTGGCGGGGTTTACGCGAAGCCGGGCCGGTGCGGTACGACGAGACACAGGGCGTCTGGCAGGTGCTGGACCACGAGACCGTCGCCACCGTGCTCGCCGACCCGGCGACGTACTCCTCGGATCTCTCCGCCCTCGCCCCCACCCAGGCCGACTTCGAGACCTTCACCCAGGGCAACTTCGTCGGCATGGACCCGCCGGAGCACCGCAAACTGCGCACGCTGGTGAGCCAGGCGTTCACCCCGCGGGTCGTGCAGGGGCTCGAACCCCGCATCGAGGCGGTCTGCGCGCGGCTGCTGGACGCCGTCGCCGACCGCGACCGGTTCGACCTGGTCGACACGCTGGCCTATCCGCTGCCGATCATCGTGATCGCCGAACTGCTCGGTATCCCGGCCGAGGAACACCGGCTCTTCCAGGAGTGGGCGAGCGTCCTGTTCGGCGGCGACCAGCTCGGCGAGGCGCCCGACATGGCCGACCTGGAGCGGGCGCTGGAAGCCATCGCCCCCACGGTGCGCGAGATGAACAGCTACATGCTGGAGTACATCCGCGCCCGCCGCGCCGACCCCGGTGACGACCTCACCAGCAGACTCATCGCCGCCGAGGTGGACGGCGTCCGGCTCGCCGACCAGGAGATGGTCGGTTTCGTGGCCCTGCTGCTGGTCGCCGGCCACATCACCACGACCGCGCTGCTGGGCAACGCGGTCGTCACCTTCGACCGCCACCCCGGCACGGACGCCGCGCTGCGCGCCGACCCCGCACGCATACCGGCCGCCGTCGAGGAGGTGCTGCGCTGGCTGCCGCCCTTCCCGGAACTGGGCCGCCGCGTCACCCGGCCCGTCACCCTCGGCGGCCACGACATCCCGGCCGACACCATGCTGATGGCGCATCTGGGCGCCGCCAACCGGGATCCCGGCCGCTTCGCCGCACCGGACGTCTTCGACGTCACCCGCAGTCCCAATCCCCATCTGACCTTCGGGCACGGCATCCACTTCTGCTTCGGCGCACCACTGGCCCGGCTGGAGGCGCGGATCGCCCTGCGGAAACTGCATGAACGATTCCGCATCCTGGCGATCCCGTCCTACGAGGACATCGCCTACCAGAACCCGGCCGTCATCATCGGCGTTCGCCATCTGCCCGTCGAGGTCCGCAGACCGTAGTCCGAGCGCGCACAGCGCCCCCGGCCGGCCCCTACACCGCTCGTCCACGGACCGGACCGGTACACCCGCACATGAGACCCACCCAACGGGAGTCCCCTTCTCATGCCGTACACCATCCCCGCCGCTCCGGCCGCCGCCCCGACGTCTTCCCGGTTACGCCGTGACCTGCAGGACCGGCTCGACGCGCTCGCCCGGACCCACCGGGTACCCGGTGCCCAACTGGCCCTGGACACCGGGACGGACGTCGTCGCCGTGCACACCGGTACGGCCGACGTCGCGACCGGCAGCCCCGTCGCCACGGAAACGGCGGTCCCCCTGGGATCGCTCACCAAGCCCTACACCGCCGCGCTCGTCATGCTGCTGGCCGACGACGGCGACCTCGACCTGGACGAACCCGCCGCCGAGCACCTCCCGGAGCTGAGCGGGACGCCCGTCGTGACGATACGTCAGCTGCTCAGCCACACCGGAGGTCTGCCCACCGGTCCCGACTCGGACACCGCCGCCGCGACCACCGCCGCCCGCTATCTCACGGCCGTCTGCACCGCCCGCGACACGCTGTTCGCGCCGGGCACCGACTTCTCCTACTCCAACGCCGGTTACGTCGCCGCCGGACGGCTGGTCGAGACGGTCACCGGCATGCCGTGGCACGAGGCGGTCCGGGCACTGCTCCTCCAACCCCTCGGCGTGCTGCCCGCATTCATCGGCGACGCCTCGCCCGTCCGCCCCGTGGCCGCCGGACACGCCGTCAACACCGCGACGGGGAGCGCCCGTCCGGCCCGGCAGAACCTGGCGCCGCTGGAGGCACCGGCCGGCGCGCTGCTCGCGAGCGCCCTGGACCTGGTCGCGTTCGGCAACGCGCTGATCGGCCGCTCGGATCTGCTGCCGCCCGCCGTCATCAAGGAGATGCGCCGCCCCGAGACCGCCGCCCGGCCGGGCGCGCTGGCCGACGGCTGGGGCCCCGGACTCGCCCTGTACCAGCGGGACGACCGCGTATGGTGCGGACACGACGGCAACGCCCAGGGCACGTCCTGCCATCTGCGGGCCGACCCGGAAAGCGGGGTGGTGGTCGCCTTCACGGGCAACGCCGGCGGCGCCACCGCGCTCTGGCGTGATCTCACGGCGGAGCTGGCCCGGCTCACCGGTATACGGGTGCCCGTCGGCGCCCTGGCCCCGGACCGGGGCCGTCCCGTCGCCGTGCCCGGCTGCGAGGGCGTCTACCGCAACGGCACCACGACGTACCGCGTCGCGGCCGGTCCGGACGGCGCGCCGACCCTGTCCGTGGACGGTGACCTGGCGCTCGGACTGGTCTGCTACGCCGACCTGTCGTGCGATCTGCTCGATCCGGCCACCGGGCGGCCGGAGCCCGGGGGCCGGTTCCACCGCGATCCGGGCACCGGAGAGATCGACCGGGTGCAGATATCGGGGCGGACGGCGCGCCGCACCGACGACGGCTGACCCGCGGTGCCGACCGGCCCCGCCCCGGGCCTCGGCTCCGGTCCCTGTCCCGGTCCCGGCTCCGGTCGCGGCGCCGGCTTCGGTTCCGGCTCTGGTCCCCGGCGCCGGCTTCGGTTCCGGCTCTGGTCCCGGTCTCGGCTTCGGTTCCGGTCTCGGCTTCGGTCGCGGCCCTGGTTCCGGTCTCGGCTTCGGTTCCGGTCTCGGCTTCGGTCGCGGCCCTGGTTCCGGCCACACCGCTCCGACTCCCGACAGGCACCCGCCCGACTCCCGACAGGTACTCGCCTGAGTCCCGACAGGCACCCGTCCCGGTTGCGGTGGACGCCGGCGGTCCCGCGGTCATCACCCGCGCCGGACCCCCGGTCGTCCCGCTGACACCCGGCGGGACCGCCGCCGGGCCACGGCGGCGCCATCCCGGACCGGCCGGGCACGTCCAGGGAGTCCGCTGAACCCCGGTCTGCCTGCCGCACCGCCGCACCGCCGCGCACGCCCGGTGTACCACCCCGATCCAGCGCACCGCCCCCGCGGTGGGCCCGGTTCGTCCGCGCCGCATCGTCCCGCTCTCCAAAGGACTTGACCCATGACGGACCTGCACGACAAGCCCGCACCGGCGTCCTCCCTGGCGCAGTCCGGCCGCGCCGCCGGCGCACCGGAGAGTGCCGCGGCTCCGGCGTCCCAGACGCTCGGCGAGCTGTTCGCCGCCTGGGTGGCCCGCACCCCGGACGCGCCGGCCCTCACCGACGGCCGACGCACCTGGACGTACCACGAACTGGCCGGCCGCGCCGACCGGTTGGCCGCACACCTGGTACGGCGAGGAGTCGGGCCCGACCGGGTGGTGGCCCTGGTGCTGCCCCGCTCCATGGAGCTGATCGCTGCGGAGCTGGCCGTCGCCCGGGCCGGCGCCGCCTTCCTGCCCGTGGACCCCGCCTACCCCGCCGAGCGCCGCGCGCTGATGCTCGCCGACGCCGCGCCCACGGTCACCCTCGACGATCCGCGCCGACTCGGCCGACTGCTGGAGACGGGCGAACCGTTGGACACGGAACCGTTGTCCACCGGCGCACCGCGGTCAACGGGCGGACCGCTGGTCACCGGTGAACCGCTGGTCGGGGATGAACCGCTGGACACTGGCGAGCCGTTGGGCACGGAACCGTTGACCACGGGCGAACCGTTGGAGAGCCGGGAGGGTTCGGAACGCGCGGCACGCGGCGGTGTCGGCACCGACGTCGACCACGCGGCCTACGTCATCTACACCTCCGGCTCCACCGGTACCCCCAAGGGCGTGACGGTCACCCACCGCGGCATCGGCGGCTTCGCCTCGGCCGCCGCCGAACGGTACGCGGTGGGTCCCGGCGACCGCGTGCTCCAGTTCTCCTCGCCGAGCTTCGACGCCTCCGTCCTGGAGCTGTTCATATCCGTCCTGACCGGAGCCACCCTCGTCGTACCGCCGCACGGCCCATGGCTGGGTGACGAACTCGCTGCGGTCCTGGACGAGCACCGCATCACCCACGCCCTCATCCCGCCCGCCGCGCTGGCCACCCTGCCCGACCCCGCGCACGGCACCGCACATCACCTGCGCACGCTGATCGTGGGCGCCGAGGCATGCCCGGCCGGGCTCGTCGACCGCTGGGCACCCGGCCGCCGCATGATCAACTCCTACGGCCCGACCGAGACCACCATCGTCGCCACCTGGACCGGGCCGCTCACCGCCGGCCGTGGCACCCCGACGATCGGCGGTGCCCTGCCGCACACCCGGGTGCACGTCCTCGACCCCGCGATGCGCCCCGTACCGCCCGGCGCGGACGGCGAGTTGTTCGTGGGCGGCGACGCGGTGGCCCGCGGCTACCTGGGCCGCCCGGGCCTGACCGCCGCCCGCTTCGTCGCCGACCCCTTCGGGCCGCCCGGCGCCCGTCTGTACCGCACCGGGGACCGGGCGCGCCGGACCGCCGACGGGGAACTGGAGTTCCTGGGCCGGCTGGACCGGCAGGTGAAGATCCGCGGCTTCCGTATCGAGCCGGGCGAGATCGAGGCGGCCCTGCGCCGGGCCGGCGACGTCGGCGAGGCCGTGGTCGTCGTACGCGAGGACGAGCCGGGGCATCAGCGGCTCGTCGGATACGTCACCCCGGCCCGGCCGCCGGCCACCGGCGAGCAGGCCACCGCCTCCGCGGACCCCGCGCCGGCCCTGGACCCGGTGGCTCTGCGGGCGGCCATGGCCGCCGTGCTGCCCGCGCACATGGTGCCGTCCGCGGTCGTCGTCCTGGACCACATGCCGCTCACCCCGCAGAACAAGATCGACCGGCGGGCGCTGCCCGCCCCTGAGCGCACGGCCACGGCCGGCCATGTGGCACCGCGGTCGGCGCGGGAGCGGGCCCTCGCCGAGATCTGGGCGGACGTCCTGGGGGTCGCCACGGTCGGGGTGACGGACGACTTCTTCGACCTCGGCGGCGAATCGATCCTCGCCGCCCGCGCCCTGTCCCGGATCAGGGACGAACTGGGCGTACGGCTGACCGTACGGGACGTCTTCACCGCGCGTACGGTGGCCGCCCTCGCCCCCCTGCTCGCCGACCCGTCGGCCGCCGCTCCGGCGGAGCCGATCCCGCCGGCCCCGGCCGAGGGCGACCTGCCTCTGTCGAGCGCGCAGCGGCGGCTCTGGTATCTCGACGACCTCACCGGGGGCGGCACCGAGTACAACACCGGGGTGGCCCTGCGGCTGCGCGGCCCGCTGGATGCGGACGCGCTGCGCCGGTCCCTGCGCCGCCTCGCGGCCCGCCACGCCTCCCTGCGCACCACGTTCACCACGGCCGACGGCCAGGGCGCCCAACGCGTGGCCCCCGAGCCGGACCTGCCGCTGCGGACGGCCGATCTCACCGGCGTACCCGACGCGCGTCGCGCCGAGGCCGCCGAGGCACTGCTCACCGACGAACTGAGCCGCCCCTACGACCTGGCGGCCGGCCCGCTCACCCGGGCCCTGCTCGTCCGGCTCACCGCCGACGACCAGTTGCTGCTCCTGGGCCAGCACCACATCGTCACCGACGGCTGGTCGGTGGGCATCCTCACCCGTGAACTCGCCGCCCTCTACCACGCGGAGACCACCGGCGAGCCGGACGGTCTGCCGCAACCCTCCGTGCAGTACCCGGACTTCGCGGTGTGGGAGCACCGGCGGCGGGCAGCCGACGCCGATGCCGCCGACCTGACCTACTGGAAACGGCACCTGGCGGGGATCCAGCACCTCGAGCTGCCGGCCGACCGGCCGCGTCCGCCGGTGCGCACCACCGCCGGAGCGGCCCACCGGCACACCCTCCCGGCGGAGTTGGTGACCCGGCTGCGGCAGCTGGCCGCCGGGCGCGGCACCACCGTGTTCACCCTGTTCGCGGGCGCCTCCGCGCTGCTGTTCTCCCGCTACTCGGGGCAGCGGGACGTCGCGTTCGGCACCGTCACCACCGGGCGCGGCCGACGGGACCTGGAGGACGTGCCGGGTTTCTTCGCCAACACGGTGGTGCTGCGCGGCGAGGTGGACGAGCGGGCGACCGTCGACCGGTTCGTGGAGAGCATGCGGACGACGGTGCTGGACGCCTTCGCCCACGACACGGTGTCCTTCGACCGGGTGGTGGAGGAGCTGGCCCCGCCCCGCGACCCCAGCCGCACCCCGCTGGTGCAGGCGCTCGTCGTGCAGCAGACCGCGCTGCCCGTGCCGCCGCTCTCCGGCGGCGTGCGCTTCGCCGACCATCCGCTGCCCCGCCCGGCCGCCCGCTTCGACCTGGTCCTGGAGTTCACACCGGACACGGACGGCGGCTGCGTGCTGACCGCCGAGTTCAACACGGACCTGTTCGAGGCGTCGACGGTGGCCCGGCTGACCGCTCATCTGCACCGCCTGCTGGAGGGCATGGCGGACGGCCCGGGCCGCGCGCTGGCCGAGCTGCCCATGCTCTCGGCCGAGGAACAGCGCATGCTCGTGGACACCTGGAACCCGCCCGTCCGCCGCGCACGGGACACCGGGCACAGCACGCTGCCCGAGCTGTTCCACGCCCAGGCGGCCCGGACCCCCGACCGCACCGCCGTCGTCTGCGGCCCGGTCCGGCTGGACTACGCCGAGGTCGCCCGGCGCGCGAGCCGGCTGGCCCGGCTCCTCGTGGCGCGCGGCGCCGGCCCGGAGCAACTGGTCGCGCTGTGCCTGCCGCGCACCGCCGACCTCGTGCCCGCGCTGTGGGCGGTGCTCGCCTCGGGCGCCGGCTATCTCCCGGTCGACCCCGGCTATCCCGCCGAGCGCGTCCGCCTCATGCTCAGCGACGCCCGGCCCGCCCTCGTCGTCGCCACCCGCGAGACCGCCTCCGCCCTGCCCGCGGACTGCGAACCGCTGCTCCTGGAGGACTGCGCCGACGCGGCCGCGGCCGACACGGAGCTGACCGACGCCGACCGGCTCCGCCCGCTGCTGCCGGACCATCCCGCCTACGTCATCTACACCTCCGGTTCCACCGGCCGCCCCAAGGGGGTCGTGGTCACCCACCGCAGTGTCGCCGCCCTGGCACGGTGGGCGGGGGAACGGTTCGGTGCCGAGGGGCTGGCCCATGTGATCGCCTCCACCTCCCTCAACTTCGACGTCTCGGTCTTCGAACTGCTCTGCCCCCTGGCCGCGGGCGGCACCGTCGAGGTGGTCGCCGACCTGCCGGCCCTCGCCGACGGCGCCGGCCCGCGGCGGGCCGGGCTGCTCAGCGGAGTGCCGTCCGTCGTCTCCCGGCTGCTCGCCGGCGGTACGACGCCCGTGACCGCGGACACCGTCGTCCTGGCCGGCGAGGCCCTGCCGGCGCAGACGGTGCATGACCTGCGCGCCGCCATGCCCGGCAGCCGGATCGCCAACATCTACGGCCCCACCGAGGCCACCGTGTACGCCACCGCCTGGTTCGCCGGTGACCGGCTGCCGGAGCAGGCCCCGCCCATCGGCGATCCGGTGGCGCTCACCCGGGCCTATGTCCTGGACCACGCCCTGCGGCCCCAGCCCGTCGGCGTCACCGGAGAGTTGTACCTGGGAGGCGGCGGCCTGGCCCGCGGCTATCTGCACCGTCCCGGACTGACCGCCGCCCGGTTCGTCGCCGACCCGTTCGGCGCGCCGGGGGAGCGCATGTACCGCACCGGCGACCTGGCGCGCCGCCGTGCCGACGGCGGGCTGGAGTACGTGGGCCGGCTCGACCAGCAGGTCAAGGTGCGCGGCTTCCGCATCGAACTGGGCGAGGTGGAGGAGGCACTGCGCGGCTGCGCGGGCGTCGCCGAGGCGGCGGCCACCGTCACCACCGACGGCGAGGGCCACCGGCGCCTGGTCGGCTACGTCGTCCCGGCCGCCGGGGAGCGGGCGGAGCCCGAGGCCGTACGCCGGGAACTCGGCCGTACGCTGCCCGACTACATGGTCCCGTCGGCCGTCCTCGTGCTGGACGGCCTGCCGCTCAGCCCGAACGGCAAGCTCGACCGGGCCCGGCTCCCCGACCCCGGCCCCGCCGTGCGCGCGGTGCGCCATGTCGCGCCCCGCACGCCCACCGAGCGCACGCTCGCCGCGATCTGGGCCGAGGTGCTGCGCGTGGAACGGATCGGCGTCGACGACAACTTCTTCGAACTCGGCGGCGACTCGATCCTGAGCATCCAGGTGGTGGCCCGCGCCCGGCAGGAGGGCGTACCGCTGACCTCCCGGGACGTCTACCGGAATCAGACGGTCGCCGCCCTCGCCCGCTGCGCGGACGCCGCCGCGGGCCCCCGCGAGACGGCCCCCGCACCGGAGGCGGCCACCGGCTCGGCCCCCCTGACCCCCATCCAGCACTGGCTGTTCTCCGCCGCCCCCGAGCGCGCCGGCCACTTCTCCCAGGCGCTGTCCGTCCGGATGCCCGACGATCTGGACCCGGCGGCCCTGGAGGACGCCCTGAACGACCTGGTCGCCCATCACGACGCCCTGCGCTCCCGCTTCGTCGCGGCCGACGCGGCGGACGGGATCGGCTGGCTCATCGACGACCGGGCGCCCCGCGTCCGACTGGGCCGCCACACCGGCCCGGAGACGGACACCCCGCACTTCGGCCCCTTCGACCTCGCCCGGGGACCGCTGCTGCGCGCCGTGCTGCACGACCCCGGCGCCGGCCGGCCCCACGTACTGCACCTCACCGTCCACCACCTGGTGGTCGACGGCGTCTCCTGGCGGGTGCTCCTCGAGGACCTGGACCGCGCCTACCGAGCCCGCCGCGCCGGCGACGACGGCGCCGCGGCACTGCCCGCGAAGTCCTCACCGCTACGGCAGTGGGCGCGCCGGCTGAACGCCCACGCGGCGGACGGCGGCTTCGACGACGAACGGGAGTACTGGGCCGAGGCGGTCCCGGGCCCCGAACCCGCCCTCCCCGCCGACCTGCCGGACGGAGCCGACACCTACGCCGCCCAGCGCTCGGTCACCGTCCGCCTGAGCCCCGGGGACACCTCGGCCCTGCTGCGCACCCTGCCCGACACCTACCGCACCCAGGCCAACGACGTCCTGCTCAGCGCTCTGGGCCGGGCGCTGTGCGCCTGGAGCGGGCGGGCCCGGGTGGTGGTCGACGTCGAGGGACACGGCCGCGAGGAGCTCTTTCCCGAACTGGACATCAGCCGCACGGTCGGCTGGTTCACCACCCGCTACCCCGTCGCGCTCGCCGTGCCGGAGGACGCCGACTGGGACACCGTCGTGAAGCGGGTCAAGGAGCAGCTGCGTGCCGTACCCCGGCACGGCCTGGGCCATGACGCGCTGCGCCACCTGACCGGCCCCGGGCCGGCGCCGCGCACCCCGGACGCGCAGGTCAGCTTCAACTACCTGGGTCGGATGGGGCTGTCGGAGGATCCCGACGGCCTCTACCGGGGCACCGTACGACCGCTGGAGCTGGACGCGGACCCGGCGGCCGGGCGACCGCACGCCCTGGAGGTCGTCGGGCAACTCGTGGACGACGTCCTGGAGTTCACCTGGTTCTACACCGACCGGCGGTACCGGCAGGACACGGTCACCGCCCTGGCCGGGCGGTTCGCCGACGCGCTCGCGGACCTCGCCCGGCACGCCACCCGCCCGGGAGCCGCCGGACGCACGCCGTCCGACTTCCCGCTGGCCCGGCTGGACCAGGCCGCCGTGGACCGGATCGCGGGCGTGGACCCGGCGGCGGTGGCCGACGTCCTGCCGCTCACGCCCACCCAGGCGGGCATGCTCTTCCACGGCCTGTCCCAGGACGACCGCGGTGTCTACTTCCAGCAGCTGACGTTCGACCTGGACGGTGTGCCCGACCCGGAGGCCCTCGCCGCCGCCTGGCAGCACGTGACCGACCGCACCGAGGTGCTGCGCGGCCGGGTCGTCTGGCAGGACGTACCCGAGCCGTTGCTGGTGGTGCAGCGCCACGCGGCCGTACCGGTCACCCACCTGGACTGGCGCGACCTGACGGCCGAGGAGCGCCGCACCCGGCTGGACGACGTGCTGGCCCGTGACCGCGCGCAGGGCATCGACCTCGGCCGGGCCCCGCTCCAGCGCCTGCTCCTCGCCCGGGTCTCCGGCACAGCGGTGCGCGTGGTGTGGTCCTTCCACCATCTGCTCCTGGACGGCTGGAGCCTGTTCCAGGTGCTCTCGGACGTCTTCGCCCAGCACGCCGGCACCGGTCCCGACGCCCTCCCGCACCGCCCGCCCCACCGCGACTACGTCGCCTGGCTGCGGCAGCGCGACCCGGCCGCGGCCGAACGGCACTGGCAGAACCGCCTGTCCGGCCTGGCCGAGGCCACCCCGCTGCCCTACGACCGTGAGCCGCGCGAGGCCCACCGCGCCGAGTCCACGCACGCGGTCCGCAGCACGCTGCCCGCGGCCGCCACCCGGGAGCTGGAACAACTCGCACGCACCTCCGGCCTGACCCTGAACACCCTGGTTCAGGGCGCCTGGGCGCTGCTGCTGGCCCGGCAGGCGGGCCGGGACGAGGTGGTGTTCGGCACCACCGTGTCCGGCCGGCCCCCCGAGCTGCCCGGCGCCGAGGCCATGACCGGCCTGTTCATCACTACCCTGCCCACCCGGGTCACCGTCCCGGGCCACGGCACCCTGCTGGACTGGCTGCGCGCGCTCCAGCGTGACCAGAGCGAGGACCGGCGCTTCGACCATCTGCCGCTCACCCGGATGAGAGCGTTCACCGAACTCCCCGAGCGTGTCGGCCTGTTCGACAGCATCGTCGTCTTCGAGAACTATCCGGTGGACGACGACCTCGCCGCCGGCCACGGGCTGCGCCTGAGCGGCCTGGAGGGCATCGAGACCACCAACTACCCGCTGAGCCTGACCGCTTACCCGGGCGCGGAACTGGCCCTGCGGCTCGGCTACGACCCCGAGCTGTTCGACGCCGGCACCGTCGAGCGGATGGCGGAGTACCTGACCGCGCTGCTCGCCGGCCTGGCCACCGGCTCCGCGCGCCCACCCGCCCGGCTGCCGTTGCTCGCCCCGGACCGCCGCGAGCAGGTGCTGCGCACCTGGAACGACACCGCCACCGACCTGCCCGACACCACCGTCGCCGTCCTCTTCGCCGCGCAGGCGCGCCGTACTCCCGACGCCGTGGCCCTGGAGGCCGGGGACGAGCACGTCACCTACCGCGAACTCGACGCACGCGCCGACCGGTTGGCGGCCGGGCTGGCCCGGTTCGGGGTGCGGCCCGAACGCCCGGTCGGTGTCCTCATGGACCGCTCCGTGGAACTGATCGTCACCCAGCTGGCCCTCGTGCGCATCGGCGGCGTGTACGTGCCCCTGGACGGCAGGGCACCGGCCGAGCGGCTGCGCCGGATGCTGACCGAGGCCGGGGCCGGTCTGCTGCTGACCGACGCCGGCTGGGCTCGGACGGCCCGGGAGGTGCTGCCCGGCGACGGCGTGCTGCGCGTCGACGACATCACCGGCACCGACGGCCCCGCGCCGACCTGTGCCGTGCACCCCGACAACGTCCAGTATCTGATGTTCACTTCGGGCTCCACCGGCACCCCCAAGGGGGTCGCGGTGCGCCAGCGGGACGTCGTCGCGCTCGCCCTCGACCGCGCCTTCGCCGGGCACGACCGGGTCCTCGTGCACTCGCCGCACGCCTTCGACGCCGCCACCTACGAGGTGTGGGTGCCCCTGCTGCGCGGCGGCACGGCCGTACTCGCCCCGCCCGCCGACCTGGACGCCGCCCAGGTCCGGCACGCCGTCACCGAGCGGCGGGTGAGCTGCCTGTGGCTGACGGCGGGCCTGTTCCGCCTCCTCGCGCAGGAGGACCCCGGGTGCCTGCGCGGCGCCCGCGAGGTGTGGACCGGCGGCGACGCCGTACCGGGTGCGGCCGTGCGCCGGGTCCTGGACGCCTGCCCGGGCCTGACCGTCGTGGACGGCTACGGCCCCACCGAGACCACCACCTTCGCCACCCGCCGCGTCTTCCGCTCCGGCGACCCGCTGTCCGCCGTGCTGCCCATCGGCCGTCCGCTGGACAACACGCGTGTGTACGTCCTCGACGCCGCCCTCCAGCCCCAGCCTCCGGGGATCCCCGGCGAGTTGTTCGTCGCGGGTGCGGGCCTGGCGCGCGGCTACGCGGGGCGGCCGGGGGCCACCGCCGCCCGCTACCTCGCCGATCCCTACGGCCCGCCCGGCACCCGGATGTACCGCACCGGCGACATCGTGCGCTGGAGCGCCGACGGCGAGCTGCACTTCGTCGGCCGCGCGGACGACCAGATCAAGATCCGCGGCTTCCGCGTCGAACCCGCCGAGATCGAGGCCCGGCTCACCGCCCACCCCCGCATCGCCGAGGCCGTCGTCTCCCTGTACGAGGACGCCGGACGCAAGCGGCTGGCCGCCCACCTCGTACCGGCCGGTGCCGCCGAGGTGCCGGCCGCCGCCGAGCTGCGCGCCCACCTGGCGGCCGGCCTGCCCGACTACATGGTGCCCGCCGCCTTCGTCACCGTGCCCGAACTGCCGCTGACGGCCAACGGCAAGGTCGACCGGCGACGGCTGCCCGCCCCCGACTGGTCGGCGGGCGGCGAGCGGACCCACCGCGCCCCGCGCACTGAGACCGAACGTGTCCTCGCCGGGATCTGGTCCGAACTGCTCGGCGTGGACCGGGTGGGAGTGGACGACAACTTCTTCATGCTGGGCGGCGATTCGATCCTCAGCATCCAGGTGGTCTCCCGGGCCCGCGCGGCGGGACTGACGCTCACCCCCCGTGACCTCTTCCGGCGCCCCACGGTGGCCGAGCTGGCCGCCGCCGCGGGCGGCGCCGCGACCGCCGTCGCCGGCACCGAGCCGGTCGGCGGAGCGGCGGACCTCATGCCCATCCAGCACTGGTTCCTGGACCCGCGGCCGGAGCACGCCGCCTTCTTCAACCAGTCCGTCGTCATCGAGACGGCCGGCGCCGCCGACCAGGACGCCCTGCGCCGCGCCCTCACCGCCCTGTGGACCCACCACGACGCCCTGCGCGCCCGGTTCACCTACGACGACGAGGGCGTCCCGCACCAGGACGTGGCCACCGCCGACAGCCCGGTACCCGAGCTGCTCCAGATCCACGACCGGCGGGCCGAGGAACACGTCACGACGGCCGCCCACGCCGGACTCCGGCTGGACACGGGCCCGTTGTTCACCGCCCGCCTGTTCACCGCCGTCGGCACCCTGCCCGAACGGCTGCTGCTGGTCGCCCACCACCTGGTGGTCGACGGCGTCTCCTGGCGGATCCTGCTGGAGGACCTGGAGACCGCCTACCGGCAGGCCGCGGCCGGGCAACCCGTACGACTGCCCGCCCGCACCACCTCCGTACGCGAATGGGCCCGACGGCTGCGCGACCCCGACCGCTTCACCGCACAGCGCGCCCACTGGGAGCGGGCCGCCCGGACCTGCGCCGACCCGCTGCCCGTGGACGGCACCGGCGGCAACACCATGGCCGACGTACGGGAGGTGACCGTACGGCTGGACCCCGAGCGCACCGCCGACCTCCTGCGCCGGGTCCCGGGCGTCTACCGCACCCGCGTCGACGACGTCCTGCTCACCGCGCTCGGCCGGGTCCTCGCCGACTGGACCGGACGCGACACGGTCGCCGTCGGCCTGGAGGGACACGGCCGCGAGGACCAGCTCTTCGAGGACGTCGACCTGTCCCGCACCGTCGGCTGGTTCACCTCGCTCTTCCCGCTCGCCCTGTCCGTACCGGCGGGGGACTGGGGCACCGCCCTGAAGACGGTGAAGGAGCAGCTGAGGGCGGTACCCGACCGTGGACTCGGCTACGGCGTGCTCCGCCATCTCACCCGTGAGGAACGGCTCACCGGCGCGCCCGAACCCGGTATCAGCTTCAACTACCTGGGCCGCTTCGACTGGACCGCAGGCGGCGGCGCCCTGATCGGGGCGGTGCCCGGCGGCCTCGGCGGCGCGGAGGCCCCCGGCACCGAACGGCCGCACCTGCTCGACGTCGTGGCCCGGGTCGAGGACGACCGGCTGGAGATCACCTGGCACTACAGCGCCGGCCGGCACCACGAGGAGACCGTCACCGCGCTCGCCGAGGGCATGCTGCGGGCCCTGGGCGACATCGTCGCGCACTGCGCCCGGCCGGACGCGGGCGGACGCACGCCGTCGGACTTCCCGCTGGCCCGGCTGGACCAGGCCGCCGTGGACCGGATCGCCGGGGACGGCCGGGACGTCGCGGACATGTACCCGCTGACGCCGATGCAGTCGGGCATGCTCTTCCACAGCCTGCTGGACCCCGGCGGCCGCACCTACGTCAACCAGGTGCAGCTGGTGCTGTCCGGCGTCGTGGACCCGCACGCGCTCGCCGAGGCGTGGCAGCACACCGCGGACGCCAACCCCGTGCTGCGCACCCGCCTGGTGTGGCAGGAGACCCCGGAACCGCTCCAGGTCGTCCACCACCGGGCCACCGTGCCCGTCACCGTCCTCGACCGGTCCGGCCGGCCCGCCGACCCGCGCGAGCTGGACCGGCTGCTGGCCGAGGACCGGGAGGCGGGCATCGACCTGGGCACCGCACCCCTGATGCGGCTGACGCTGATCCGCCTCTCACCCGACCGGGTCCGCCTGGTGTGGACGTTCCACCACGCCCTGCTCGACGGCTGGAGCGCCGCCCAGGTCTTCGACGAGGTGTGCGAGCGGTACGCCGCCCTGACCTCGGGGCGCCGCCCGCAGCTGCCGGAACGCAGGCCCTTCGCCGACTATCTGCGCTGGCTGGCCGGACGGGACACCGGCCGGGCCGAGCGGTACTGGCGCACCGCCCTCGCCGGCTTCCAGGCGCCCACCGAACTGCCCCGGGACCGGCGGCCCGCCGAGGCCCACCGCGCGTCCTCCTCCGCGTCGGTGCGGATGACCCTCGGCCCGGACGTCTCGGCGCGGCTGCGGGAGACCGCCCAGCGTGCGGGGCTGACCCTCAACACCGTTCTCCAGGGCGCGTGGGCGCTGCTGCTGTCCCGCTACGGCGGCGGTGCCGACGTGGTGTTCGGCACGACCGTCTCCGGCCGGCCCGCCGAACTGCCGGGCGTGACCTCGATGGTCGGCCTGTTCATCAACACCCTGCCCACCCGGGCCCGCGTCGACGAACGGCGCCCGCTGCTGGACTGGCTGCGCGAACTGCAGGCCGCGCAGTCGGAGGCCCGGCGCCACGACTTCGTCTCGCTGGCCCAGTTGCAGTCGTGGAGCGAGGTGCCCGGCGGCACCGGCCTGTTCGACTCCATCGTGGTGTTCGAGAACTACCCCTTCGACGAAGGGGCGTTGGCCCGGCACGGACTGGCCATGGAGCAGGAGCGGGACCTGGAGCCGACGAACTACCCGCTCAGCGTCGTCGTCGCCCCCGGCGACACCCTGACCGTCAACCTGGACTACGACCCGGCGGCCTTCGACGCCACGACGGTCGAAGCCCTCGGCGAGGGCCTGCGCACCCTGCTGACCGGCATGGCCGCCGACCCGGACCGCCGGCCGGCCGACCTGCCGCTGCTGGACCCGGCCGAGGGGCGGGCGCTGGTGGCCCGGTTCGGCGGACCGGTGACCGAGCCACCGCACGACACCCTGCCCGACGCGTTTGGGCGGCAGGCCGAGCGGACCCCGCACGCCCCGGCCGTGCGACACGGCGACACCTGCCTCACCTACCGCGAACTCGACGCCCGCTCCAGCCGGCTGGCCAGGCTGCTCATCGCCGCCGGCGCCGGACCCGAGCGCTTCGTCGCCCTGTGCCTGCCCCGCACCGCCGACCTGATCGTGGCACTCGTCGCGGTGCTGAAGAGCGGCGCGGCCTATCTGCCGGTCGACCCCCAGTACCCCGCGGAGCGGGTCGCGTTCCTCTTCGAGGACGTACGGCCCGACGCCGTGATCACGGCCGCGGAGACCGCCGGCCGGCTGCCCGAGGGCCCGTTCACCCGGATCCTGCTGGACGAGGAACCGGACACCGCGGTGCCGGACGCCCCCGTCGGCGACGACGAGCGGCGCGGCACCCTGCTGCCCGGCCACCCGGCCTACGTCATCCACACCTCCGGCTCGACCGGCCGCCCCAAGGGCGTGGTCGTCAGCCACGCGTCCGTGCGGGCCCTGACCGACTGGGCGGCGGCCGAGTTCACCGGCCGGGGACTGGCTCACGTGGTGGCCTCGACCTCGCTCAACTTCGACGTGTCGGTCTTCGAGATCTTCTCGCCGCTGCTGTCCGGCGGCTGCGTGGAAGTCGTCCGCGACCTGCTGGCCCTCGCCGAGCGCCCCGGCCCCTGGCGGGCCGGACTGCTCAGCGCGGTGCCCTCGGCCCTGGACCGGCTGCTCGCCGAGGACGCCGTGCGGATCACCGCGGACACCGTCGTCCTCGCGGGGGAGGGGCTGCCCGCCCGCACCGTGGGCCGGGTCCGGGAGGCGGTGCCCGGTTGCCAGGTGCGCAACATCTACGGACCCACCGAGGCCACCGTCTACGCCACCGCCTTCACCTGTGACCCGGCCGACCCCGACCGCGACCCGCCGATCGGCCGTCCGCTGGGCGGCGCCCGTGCCTACGTCCTGGACGAGCGGATGCGTCCGGTGCCGGCCGGCGCGCCCGGCGAGCTGTTCCTCGCCGGGACCGGTGTCGCGCGCGGTTATCTGCGCCGGCCCGGCCTGACCGCGTCCCGCTTCCTGCCGGATCCGTTCGGCCCGCCCGGCAGCCGGATGTACCGCACCGGCGACCTGGTGCGCTGGACGGCCGACGGCGACCTCGTCTACCTCGGCCGTGGCGACGACCAGGTGAAGGTGCGTGGCTTCCGTATCGAACTCGGCGAGGTCGAGGCCGCGCTGGCCCGCCATCCCGCCGTGGCGGCGGCAGCGGCCCGGGTGATCGAGCACGCGGGCCACCGCCGACTGGTCGGCTACGCGGTGCCCCGCACGACCGGCCTCCCGGCCCCCGCGGACAAGGCGGTGCCCGGCTCGACCGGCCCTGCGGGCGCGAACGGTCCCGCGGACTCGGCCGGTCTCGCGGACCCGCCCGGCGATGCGGTGGCCGGCCCGACCGGCCTCCCGGACCCCGCCGAGCTGCGTGCCTTCCTCGCCCGCAGCCTTCCCGACCACCTGGTCCCCGCCCTCGTCGTACCGTTGGAGCGGCTTCCGCTCGGCGCCACCGGCAAACTCGACCGGCGGGCGCTGCCCGCACCGCGGTGGGCCGCCCCGACCGCGGGCGCGGCCGGCCGGCCGCCGCGTACCGGGGCCGAGCAGACCCTCGCGGGCATCTGGTCCGAGGTGCTCGGCGTGCCCGAAGTCGGGGCCGACGACAACTACTTCACACTCGGTGGCGACTCCGTCCTGGGCATCCAGATCGTCTCCGCCGCCCGCCGGTCCGGGCTGGCCCTGACCCCCCGGCACCTGTTCACCCACCAGACCCTCGCCGAACTCGCCGCCGCGGCCGAGCGGATGCCGGACCCCGCGGTGTCCGCCGTCACCGCCGAACAGGGACCGGTGACCGGCGACACCCCGCTCACCCCCGTACAGCACTGGCTCCTGGGCACCCTCACCGGCGACCCCGCCCACTTCAGCCAGACGGTCGCCCACGAGCTGACCACCGACCCCGACGAGTCGCTGCTGCGGGCCGCCCTGGCCGCCGTACTGGAGCACCATGACGCGCTGCGGCTGCGCTTCGAGCCGGCCGGCGACGGACGGTGGCGGCAGTACGGCACCGTGCCCGGTGGCGCCGCCCCGCACCTGGAGGTGCATCACCGGGCGGTCGCGAGCGAGGTGGCCCGTGCGCTCGGGGCCGGCTTCGACCTGGCCGGCGGACCGCTGCTGCGGGCCGCGCTGTGCCGTCCCGCCGACGGCGGCCGGCCGGTGCTGCTGCTGGCCGCCCACCACCTGGTCGTCGACGCCGTGTCCTGGCGGCTGATCCTGGAGGACCTGGAGACCGCCTACCTCGCTCTGAGGGACGGCGAGCGGCCCGCCCTCGCCGCCAAGAGCACCTCGTTCCGGGACTGGGCCCGTCGGCTCGCCGCCCACACCCGGACGGGTGGCTTCGACGGCGAACTCGCCCACTGGCGGTCCCTCGACGCCGACACCACCTTGCCGGCCGACCACACCGGAGGCGTGAACACCGTCGCCGTCGAGGAGAGCCTGACGGTCGGACTGGAGGCCGAGGAGACGCGCCGCCTGCTCCAGGAGGTGCCGGACGCGTACCGCACCCGCGTCAACGACGTCCTGCTGAGCGCGCTGGGCCGGGTCCTGGCCCGCTGGACCGGCCGGGACCGGGTGGCGGTGACCCTGGAGGGCCACGGCCGCGAGGACCTGTTCGAGGACACCGACCTGGGCCGGACCGTCGGCTGGTTCACCGCCATGTACCCGGTCGCCCTGGACGTGCTCCGGGATGCCGGCACCGGCACCGTGCTGAAGGCCGTCAAGGAGAACCTGCGGTCCGTACCGCACGGCGGACTCGGCTACGGCGCGCTCCGCTTCCTCCACCCGACGGCCGGCGCCGAGCTGCCCGGCCTGCCCCCGGTCTGTTTCAACTACCTGGGCCGGCAGGACCGGACAGCCACCCCGGGCGGCCTGCTGCACGCCCCCCACGGCGGCCTCGCCGGCGGCATGGACCCGTCGGCGCAACGGCCGTACCTCCTCGACGTCCTCGGACAAGTCGCCGACGACAGGCTTCAGTTCACCTGGTCGTACTCGCGTGAGGTGCACCGGCGCGAGACCGTCGCCCGGCTGGCGGCCGAGCTGACCGAGGAACTGCGCACCATCGTCCGGCACTGCGCCGAGCCCGGCGCCGGCGGGCGTACCCCCTCCGACTTCCCGCTCGCGCCGCTGGACCAGGCGGCCGTCGACCGGCTCGTCGGCGACGGAGCGGACGTGGTGGCCGTCCATCCGCTGACGCCCACGCAGACGGGCATGGTGATGCACGGCCTGGACGAGGCCGAACACGGCCTGTACGTCGAGCAGATCACCTTCGTCGCGGACGGCGCCCACGATCCGCGCACCCTGGCCGCCGCCTGGCAGCACGTCGTCGACCGCACACCGGTCCTGCGCACGTCCGTCGCCCTGCACGGCGTCCCCGTGCCGCTCCAGGTGGTCCACCGGGACGTGACCCTGCCGGTAACCGAGCACGACTGGAGCGGGATCCCGGCGGACCGGCAGGAGGCGGAGCTGGAGCGGCTGCTCGCCGACGACCGGGCCCGGGGCATCGCCCTGGACCGCGCCCCGCTGCTGCGGCTCGCCCTGGTCCGGCTCGGCCCGGACGCGGTCCGGGTGGTGTGGACCTTCCACCACGTCCTGCTGGACGGCTGGAGCGTCTTCCACGTGCTGTCCGACGTCATGGCCGCGTACGCCGCCCTCGCCCGCGGGGAGCGGCCCCGGCTGCCCGAGCGCAGGCCGTTCGAGGACTACGCCGCCTGGCTGGCCGCCCGTGACACCGCTGCGGCGGCGGAGCACTGGCGTGGCGTCCTGGCCGGCCTGGGCAGCCCGACCCCGCTGCCGTACGACCGCAGGCCCGCACCCGGCGACACCGCCCGCTCCGGCACCTGGCTGTCCCGGCGGCTCGACGCCGAGGAGACACAGCGGCTCCAGGAGTTCGCCCGCCGGCACCGCCTCACCCTCAACACCCTGGTGCAGGGGGCCTGGGCGCTGCTGCTGGCCCGCTGGAGCGGGGAGCGGGACGTCTGCTTCGGCACGACCGTCTCCGGGCGGCCCGCCGATCTGCCCGGCGCCGACACCATCACCGGCCTGTTCATCACCACGCTGCCCGCGCGGATCGACGTCGACGGCGGCGCGTCCTGCGCCGGCTGGCTGCGCGCGTTGCAGGAGGCGTGGTCCGAGGACCGCCGCCACGACCACCTGCCCCTCAACGAACTGCACGCCCTCAGCGAACTGCCGCCGGTGACACCGTTGTTCGACAGCCTGGTGGTCTTCGAGAACTACCCGGTCGGCGACGCGACCGCGGGCGCGCACGGGCTCGCCCTGCGGGACCTGGACGCCCGGGAGGCCACCAACTACCCCCTCACCGTGGTCGTCTCGCCCGGCGACCGGCTCGCCGTCGAACTCGGGCACGACCCGCGGTACTTCGACGCGGCCACCGCCGACTCCCTGGCCGGACAACTGCTGCACACGCTGCGCGCCCTGGCCCGCACGGACGGCACCGCCCGCCTGGACGACCTCGACGTCCTGCCGCCCGCGCACCGGGAGCGGCTGCTGCGCGGCCCGGCTCGCCCCCTGCTCGGCCCGGTGCCCGCCGTCACGCTGCCCGCCCTCGTGGAGGCCGCCGTCGACCGGTGGCCCACCGCCCCCGCCCTCGACGGGGGCGGCACGACACTCGGCTTCGCCGAGGTCGAGGACCGGGCCAACCGGCTGGCCCACCGGATCATCGCCCGCCAGGCCGGACCCGGCGACCTCGTCGCGCTGCTGCTGCCCCGCTCGACGGAGATGGTGCTGGCACAGCTGGCGGTGACGAAGACGGGCGCCGCGTTCCTGCCCGTCGACCCCGCCTACCCCGAGGAGCGGATCGCCCTGATGCTGCGCGACGCGGCCCCCGCCCTCACCCTCGACGCCAAGGAGGTCGCCGGCCTGCTCGCCGCCCCGCCCGACGACGTGCCCGGACACCGGCCCACCGACGCCGACCGGACCCGCCCGCTCGATCCGGACGATCCTGCCTACGTCATCTACACCTCCGGCTCCACCGGCCGCCCCAAGGGCGTCGTCGTCACCCACCGGGGGCTCGCCGCGTTCGCCGCCGCCGAGGCCGCGCACTACCAGGTCGCCCCGGGGGACCGGGTGCTGGCGTTCGCCACGCCCAGCTTCGACGCCTCCGTGCTGGAGCTGTGCGCGTCCCTGCCGCACGGCGCCCGGCTCGTCGTACCCCGGCCCGGGCCGCTGCTCGGCGCCGAACTGGCCGACGTCCTGCGGGCCGAGCGCGTCACGCACACCCTGCTGCCACCGGCCGCCCTCGCCACCCTGCCGGCCGGTACCCCGGGCACGCTGCCCGACCTGAAGACGCTGATCGTCGGCGCCGACGCGTGCGGTGCCGAACTCGTCGCCCGCTGGGCCCCGCACCACCGCATGGTCAACTCCTACGGCCCCACCGAGGCCACCGTCGTCGCCACCTGGTCCGCACCCCTTCAGGCGGACGGCACGGCACCGCCCATCGGCCGCCCGCTGCCCGCCACCGGCGCGTACGTCCTCGACACCCGGCTGCGGCCGGTCCCCGACGGCGTCGCCGGCGAACTGTGGCTGAGCGGACCGGCACTGGCGCGCGGCTACCTCGGCCGGCCCGGACTGACGGCGGCCCGGTTCGTCGCCGATCCGTTCGGGCCGCCCGGCACCCGTATGTACCGCACCGGCGACCTGGTGCGCCGCGACAGCGCGGGCGAACTGCACTACCTGGGCCGCACCGACCACCAGTTGAAGCTGCGCGGCCACCGCATCGAGGCGGGGGAGGTGGAAGCGGTGCTGGTCCGCCATCCGGGCGTGCTGGACGCCGTGGTGACCGTACGCGAGGACGAACCGGGCCTGCCGCGGCTGGTCGCCCACCTGCTCACGGCCCCCGGCGCCGAACCGCCCACCGCCCCGGAGCTGCGGGCGCTGGCCGCCCGCTCGCTGCCGGGCCACATGGTCCCGTCGGCGTTCGTGGCGCTGGACCGTTTCCCGCTCACCGAGAACGGCAAGACCGACCGGGCCGCCCTGCCCGCACCGGCACCGGCCCCGGCCGGGGACCGGGAACGGCCCGAGTACGTGGCACCCCGCACGCCCACCGAGGAGGCGCTCGCGGCCATCTGGGAGGAGACCCTCCAGGTGGCCGTGGGCGCCGAGGACGACTACTTCCTGCTCGGCGGCGACTCCATGCGCGCCCTGCTCATCGCCTCCCGTGCCAACGACGCGTTCGGCGTCACGCTCACCCCCCGCGACGTCCTGGTCTCCCGCACCGTCACCACCCTCGCGGAACTCGTGGAGGACCAGGTGCTGAGCGAACTGGAGGACGCCGCGTACGGCGACCACGACGGGGACGCCGAAGACGCCGGGCACGACGCCGAAGATGCCGGGCACGACGCCGAAGACGCCGCGCACGGCGGCCACGACCACGAACGGTGAGGATCCGACGACCATGACGTCTTCGACCCCTTCGAACCCCTCCGGCTCCGCGCGGCCCTCCAAGCGGGACCGGGCCGAGGCCCTGCCCGAGGAAATGCGGGAGGCGCTGCGGCGGCGGCTCGCCGGACGGGCCGCCGGTACGGCCCCGGCCGCCCGGCAGGGCATCCCGCGCGCCGACCGGGACCGCCCGCTGCCGCTGTCCTTCGCGCAGCAACGCCTGTGGTTCCTGGACCGGCTGCGGCCCGGCGACGCCCGCTACAACAGCGCGGTCGCGGTCCGCCTCACCGGCGCCCTGGACCACGACGCGCTGCACGCGGCCCTCGCCGCCGTCGTGGCCCGGCACGAGGCCCTGCGCACCACCTTCGAGGAGACCGACGGCCGGCCGGTGCAGCGCGTGCACCCGGCGGCCCCGGTGCCGCTGCCGCAGCGGGACACCGGTGACCTCGACGCGGATCTGCTCGCGGAGTACTCACGCCCCTTCGACCTGCGAACCGGGCCCCTGCTGCGCGCCCTGCTGCTGCGCGAGTCGGCGACCACGCACGTCCTGCTGCTGACGGTCCATCACATCATCACGGACGGCTGGTCGATGGGCGTGGTCCTCGACGAGCTGTGCACCGCCTACGGCGCCCTCGCGCACGGCGCCGCACCGGAGCTGCCCCCGGTCGCCACGCAGTACCCGGACTTCGCGGTGTGGCAGCGCGCACAGCTCTCGGGGCCCCGTCTGGAGCGCCAGCTCGCCCACTGGAAGCAGCGGTTGGCAGGGGCGGTGGCACCCGAGCTGCCCCTGGACCGGCCGCGGCGCGGCGAGGAGGCGGGCGAGGGCGCCGTCCACACCTTCACCGTCCCCGCCGGCCTGGCCGCGCGCCTGCGTGACCTCGCGAGAGAACACCACAGCACCCTGCACACCGCCCTCGTCGCCGCCACCCAGGCCCTGCTGGCCCGCTGGTCCGGCCAGGACGACATCACCGTCGGCTCCCTCACCCCCGGCCGGTCCCGCACCGACCTCGAACGGACCGTCGGATTCTTCGTGAACACCGTCGTGCTCCGCACCCGGGTGGACGCGTCCGGATCCTTCCGGGACCTGCTGGCGGAAGCGGCCGACACGGTCAACGACGCCTTCGCCCACGGCGACACGCCGTTCGAGCGGATCGTGGAGGCGGTGGGTGCCGCGCGCGAGGCGGGCCGCAATCCCCTGTTCGACGTGATGGTCCTGCTGCACCCCGACCCGCCCGCCGCGACCGCTCCGCGCGGACTCGCCACCACCCCGGTCACCGTGCCCCGGCAGGCGGCCACCTTCGACCTGAGCATCGAGTTCGTACCGGACGGCACGGCGCTGACCGGTCTGCTGGAGTACCGCGCCGACCTGTTCGACGCGGCCACGGCCGAGCGGCTGGCCGGACAACTGCTGCGCCTGCTCCAGGGCGCCGCCGACGCCCCGGACCGCCCGCTGGGCAGCCTGCCCCTGCTGTCCGAGGAGGAGGTACGGCGCGTCGTCCACGAATGGAACACCACCGCGCCCCACCCCGTGGACGCCACCCCCCACCCGGAACTCTTCGAACGCCGCGCGGCCCGCACCCCCGACGCCCTCGCCCTCGTCGCGGGCGGCGAACGGCTGGACTACGCCACGCTCAACGCCCGCGCCAACCGGCTCGCCCACCACCTCATCGCCCGGGGCGCCGGTCCCGAACAACTGGTCGCGCTACGGCTGCCGCGCACCGCCGACATGATCGTCGCGATCCTCGCCGTCTGGAAGTCCGGCGCCGGCTACCTGCCGCTGGACCCGGCCCTGCCCGAGGAACGGGTCCGGTTCCTGCTGGACGACGCCCGCCCGGCCCTGGTCCTGGACGACACCGCCCTGCGTGCCGTGCCCGCGACCGCCCCGGACACCGACCCCACCGACGCCGACCGGCGCGCCCCCCTGCTCCCCGAGCACACCGCCTACGTCATCTACACCTCCGGCTCCACCGGCCGCCCCAAGGGGGTCGCCGTGAGCCACCGCTCGGCAGCCCACCTGCTGGCCGCCCACCGGGCCGGCTTCGTCGCCGAGGCGGGCGGCGGCCCGCTCAGGGTCGCGCTCACCGCCTCCTTCTCCTTCGACACCTCCCTCGAAGGCGTGCTGCTGATGGCCGACGGCCATCCGCTGCACCTGGTCGACGAGGTGACCCGGATGGACCCGGCCGCCCTCGTCGAGTACGTCGTCGAACACCGCGTGGACTTCCTCGACGTCACCCCCTCCTACCTGAGGCAGCTGCTGCCCGCCGGGCTGCTCACCGATCCCCGGCACCGCCCGGGGGTCCTCATGCTCGGCGGCGAGGCCGTCGGGCCCGCGCTCTGGCGTGAGCTGGCCGACCACCCGGACGTGGCCGCCCACAACTTCTACGGCCCCACCGAATGCACGGTCGACGCCCTGTCCTGCCGTATCGAGGGCGGCGACCGCCCGCTGGTGGGCCGCCCCCTGCCCGGGGTGCGGGCCTACGTGCTGGACGACCGGCTCCAGCCGGTGCCGCCCGGTGTCGGCGGCGAGCTGTACCTCGCGGGCGCCCAGCTGGCCCGCGGCTACACCGGCCGGCCGGGCCTGACCGCGGCCCGCTTCCTCCCCGACCCGTACGGGCCGCCCGGCACCCGCATGTACCGCACCGGCGACCTGGCCCGGTGGACCGCCGACGGCCGCCTCGACTACCTCGGACGCGCCGACGACCAGATCAAGGTGCGCGGCCACCGCATCGAGCCCGGCGAGATCGAGGCCGCCCTGCTCGCGCTGCCCGGGCTCACCGCCGCCGCGGTCGTCGCCGTGCCCGACGCGCACGGCCACACCCGCCTCGCCGCCTACGTCGTCCCCGCGCCCGGCACGCCCCGGCCCGCCGCCGCCGACCTGCGGGCGGCCCTGCGCCGCGTCCTGCCCGACCCCCTGGTGCCCTCCTCCTTCACCTCCCTGGCCGCGCTGCCGCTGACCACCAGCGGCAAGTTGGACCGTCGCGCCCTGCCCGCCCCCGACCTCCAAGACGGCGGCGAGGAGCGGGAGTTCGTCGCCCCCCGCACCCCGGACGAGGAGACCCTCGCCGGCATCTGGGCCGAGGTGCTCGGGGTGGCCCGGGTGGGCGTCACGGACAACTTCTTCGAGCTGGGCGGCGACTCGATCCTGAGCATCCAGGCCGTCTCCCGGGCCCGCACCGCGGGCCTGCGGATCAAGTCCCAGGACGTCTTCCGGCACCAGACGGTCGCCGACCTGGCCGCCGCCGCGTCCCTGCGCACGGCCGCCGTGCCCGCGCCCCGGCGCCCGCGCGAGGACGGGCCCGCCCCGCTCACCCCGGTCCAGGAGTGGTTCTTCGCCACGCACGGCCCGCTGCGGCACTTCAGCATGTCGATGCTGCTCGACCTGCCGTACGACCTCGACGAACGGGCGCTGGAAAGGGCGTTGGAGGCCGTGGTGGCCCGGCACCCGTCGCTGCGGACGCGTTTCACCCGCACGGCGGAGGGCCTGCGGCAGCAGCCCGGCACCGGACCCGCCACCGGACTCCTCACCCGCCACGGCCCCGGCACCTCACCCGCCGAGGCGGCGGAGGCCGCCCGCGCGGCCCTGGACCCGGCCACCGGCACCCTGCTGCGCGCGGCCCTGATCACCGGTCCGCAGCGCCCACGGCTGTTCCTGACCGCCCACCACCTGGCCGTCGACAGCGTCTCCTGGCGCCTGCTGCTCACGGCCCTGGAACGGGCCTACCGGCAGGCCGCGGCGGGCGAGGAACCCCGGCCGGAGCCCGAGCACACCCCGTTCGCCGAATGGGCGCGCGCACTGGCCGAACGGGTCAGGGCCGGTGACCTCGACGACGACCTGCCGTACTGGACGCAGCAGGTCGCCCCGTCGCGCACCCCGCTCCCGGTCGACCTCCCCGGCACCCCGCTCGCCGGGTCCGTGCGCACCGTCCGCACCCGGGTGGACCGCGCCACCACCGAGGCACTGCTGCGCCGGGTGCCCGGCGTGTACCGCACCCAGGTCAACGACGTGCTGCTGAGCGCGCTGGGCCGGGTGCTGGCCGACTGGACGGGCGCGGACCGGGTGACCGTCGCCCTGGAGGGTCACGGGCGGGAGGAGGATCTGGCCGAGGGTGTCGATCTGTCCCGTACGGTCGGCTGGTTCACCACCCAGTACCCGGTCACCCTGGCCCCGGCGGCCCCGCACGACTGGGGTGCCACGCTCAAGGCCGTCAAGGAACAACTGCGGACCGTGCCCCGCCGCGGCCTGAGCTACCAGGCGCTGGGCCACCTCGGCTCCCCCCGGCCGGAAGCCCGCGCCCTCGGCGAACTGCCCCTTCCCCAGGTGTGCTTCACCTATCACGGCCAGTGGGAGGCGCCTGCGGGAGGAGACTTCGCGCCCGTCGCCGACGTACCCGGCCGGGAGATGGACCCCGGTGCGCCCCTGGACCACTTGCTGGACGTGTCCGCCCTGGTCGCCGACGGCGAGCTGGAGATCACCTGGCACTACAGCGACCAGGTGCACCGGGCCGGCACCGTCCAGGAGCTGGCCGACCACATGGTGCGGGCCCTCGCCGCCATCGCCGAGCACTGCGCCCGTCCCGGCGCGGGCGGCCGGACTCCTTCCGACTTCCCGCTGGCCGGCCTGGACCAGGCCGGGGTGGACCGCCTGGCCGGCGACGGCCTGGACGTGGAGGACCTGCTGCCGCTGACCCCGCTCCAGGAGGGCATGCTCTTCCACCGGCTGGTCGGCGGACCGGACGACGTGTACGTGGACCAGGCCGCACTGCTGCTGGACGGGGTGACCGACCCCGAGGCCCTCGCCCTGGCCTGGCAGCACGTGACCGACCGCACCCCCGCCCTGCGCACCTCGGTGGTGTGGGAGGGCGTGCCGGCGCCGCTCCAGGTCGTCCACCGTCACGTGACCGTCCCCGTGACCCAGTTGGACTGGCGAGCGCTGGACGCGGGGGAGCGGGCCGAGCGGCTGGACCGGCTGCGCGCCGACGACCTCGAACGCGGCCTGGACCTCGGCACGGCCCCCCTGATGCGGCTCACCCTCGTCCGGCTGCCCGACGCCCGGCTGCACCTGCTGTGGACCTCCCACCACCTGATCCTGGACGGCTGGAGCCTGGCCCAGGTGCTCACCGAGGTGTTCGAGGAGTACGCGGCTCTCACCACCGGTGCCCCACCACGGCCCCCGGCGCGCCGGCCGTTCGGCGACTACGTGCGCTGGCTGGCGGGCCAGGACGGTGAGGCCGCGCACGCCCATTGGCGGACCGTCCTCGCCGGGTTCGCCACCCCCACCCCGCTGCCCGTCGACCGCGCCCGGCGCCCGGGACACGAGGCCCGGTCCGCGGGCCTGCACACGGCCGGGCTGTCCGACCAGGTCTCCGCGCGGCTCGCGCGCACCGCCCGCGCGGCCGGGCTCACCCTCGGCACCGTGGTGCAGGGCGCCTGGGCGCTGCTGCTGTCCCGCTTCAGCGCCGAACGGGACGTGCTGTTCGGGACCACCGTCTCCGGACGCCCCGACGATCTGCCCGGCGTCGAGTCGATGGTGGGCATGTTCATCAACACCCTGCCCACCCGTGTCCGCGTGGACGGCGGACGGACCGCCGTCGCCTGGCTCAGAGAGCTGCAGGAGGCGCAGGCGGAGGCGCGGCGGTTCGCGGCGGTGTCCCTCGCCGAGCTGACCTCGCTGAGCGACGTGCCCTCCGGCAGCCCGTTGTTCGACAGCATGGTGGCCTTCGAGAACTACCCCTTCGACGAGACCCGCGCGGCCGGCTCGGGGATACGCCTGGCGGACGTCTCAGCCCGCGACGCCACCAACTATCCGCTCGTGCTGCGGGCCTACCAGGGCGAGCGGTTCGGCTTCGACCTCGCCTATGATCCCGAGCTGTTCGACGCCACCACCGTGCGCGGCCTCGCCGACCGGCTGTGCCTGCTGCTCACCGAGCTGGCCGACGACCCGGACCGGCCCGTGCGCGCCCTCGCCTGGACGACCGCCGAGGAGCGGCGGCGGATGCTGGCCGACTGGAACGGCACCGAAGAGGGCCGGCCCGCCGACACCCTGGACCGCCTCTTCGCCGCCCAGGCCGCCCGCACCCCCGACGCCGAGGCCGTCACCTGCGGCGACGACCGCCTCGACTACGCCACCCTGGACGAGCGCTCCGGCCGGCTCGCCCACCGGCTGGCCGAACTCGGCGCCGGACCGGAGAAGTTCGTGGCCCTCGCGCTGCCCCGCTCCACCGACCTCGTCGTGGCCGTCCTCGCCGTCCTCAAGACCGGTGCCGCCTACCTGCCCATCGACCCCGGGCTGCCCCCGGAACGCCTTCGGCACCTGCTCGCGGACGCCGAGCCGGTGACGCTGGTGACCACGACAGGGACCCGGGCCGGAACCACCGTGCCGCTCCTGCTGCTGGACGACCCCGCCGTACGAGCCGATCTGGCCCGGCGTCCGGCCGCCGGCCCGGCCCGCCGCGCGCTGCCCGAGAGCCCCGCCTACGCCATCTACACCTCCGGCTCCACCGGCCGGCCCAAGGGCGTGGTCGTCCCGCACGCCAACGTGGTCCGGCTGTTCACCCGCACCCGGCACTGGTTCGGGTTCGGCCCCGAGGACGTGTGGACGCTGTTCCACTCCTACGCCTTCGACTTCTCGGTGTGGGAACTGTGGGGCCCGCTGCTGCACGGCGGCCGGCTCGTCGTCGTCCCCGAGGACACCGCCCGCTCCCCGGAGGACTTCCTGCGCCTGCTCGCCGACGAACAGGTCACCGTCCTCAACCAGACCCCCTCCGCGTTCTATCCGCTGATCCGCGCGGACGCCGAACTCCCCGACACCGGCGCCCGGCTGGCGCTGCGCACGGTGATCTTCGGGGGCGAGGCGCTGGACGTAGCCCGGCTCGCCGACTGGTACGCCCGGCACCCGGACACCGCGCCCCGCCTGGTGAACATGTACGGCATCACCGAGACCACCGTGCACGTCACCTACGCCGGGCTCGACCGTTCGACGGCCCGCCCCGGCACCGCGAGCCCCATCGGCACCGGCATCCCCGACCTCCGGCTGTACGTCCTCGACGACACCCTCCGGCCGGTGCCGCCCGGCGCCGTCGGCGAGCTGTACGTCGCCGGGGAGGGCCTGGCACGCGGCTACCTGAACCGGCCCGGCCTCACCGCGACCCGGTTCCCCGCCGACCCGTTCGGCCGGCCCGGCACCCGTATGTACCGCACGGGGGACCGGGCCCGCTGGCGGGCCGACGGCACCCTGGAGTACCTGGGCCGCGCCGACCAGCAGGTGAAGATCCGCGGCTACCGCATCGAACCCGGCGAGATCGAGGCCGCCCTGCACAGTCACCCGGGGGTCGGCGCGGCCACCGTCGGCGTGTACGAGGACACCGCCGGGACACGCCGGCTGGTCGCCCACGTCGTCGGCACCGGCACCGGGGACGCCGGCGCACCGCCTCCGTCGGCGGCCGAACTCCGCTCCCACCTGGAGGGGTTGCTGCCCGCGCACATGGTGCCGGCCGCCTACGTGCCGATGACCGCGCTGCCGCTCACGGTCAACGGCAAGCTCGACCGGCGCGCCCTGCCCGCGCCCGGCCCCGAGGGCTTCGCCGCCGACGGCGCACGGACCCCGCTGCGCACCCCCGCCGAACGGCTGGTCGCCGCCGCGTGGACGGACGTCCTGGACACCGCGGAGGTCGGCGCCGACGACGACTTCTTCGCGCTCGGCGGCGACTCCATCCTCGCCGTCCGCGTCACCTCCCGGCTGCGCGCCGCCTTCGGCACGGACGTCTCACCCCGACTGCTGTTCACCCACCCCACACTGTCCGACCTCGCGGCCACGCTGGGCGAACCCCGCTCCGGGGAGAGCGCCGGCACCATCCCGGCCGCCGGCGCGGACGCCCCGGCGCCCCTGTCGTACGCCCAGCAGCGCCTGTGGTTCCTCGACCGGTTCGAGCCGGGCAGCACCGAGTACACGACCCTGTCCGTGCTGCGGATGCGCGGCCCGCTCGACACCGCCGCCCTGCGCACCGCCCTGGACGGCCTGGTCGCCCGGCACGAGGCCCTGCGCACCACGTTCGCCGAACACGAGGGCCGGCCCCGGCAGATCGTCCGCCCGCCGCACCGCGTGGACCTCCCGGTGCGGAACCTCGCGGACACCGCGGCCCTGGACACCCTCCTGGACAGCGAGGCCGCCACCCCCTTCGACCTGGCCACCGGGCCCCTGCTGCGCGCCCGCCTGGCCCGGTTCGGCACCGACGAGCACGTCCTCGTCCTGGCCGTGCACCACATCGTCACCGACGGCTGGTCCGTCGGCGTGCTCGCCCGGGACCTGGGCGAGCTGTACGCGGCGGCCCTGGAGAACCGCCACCCCGAACTGCCCGGCCTGCCCGTCCGCTACACCGACTACGCGGCCTGGCAGCGCGCCCGCACCGACCGCGCCGAGGACGAACTCGCCTACTGGCGACGGGTCCTGGACGGCGTGACCCCCCTGGAGCTGCCCACCGACCGGCCGCGGCCGGCCGTCCGCACCCGCGACGGCGCCCTGGTGACGTTCACCCTGCCCGCCGAGCTGACCGAGCGGCTGCGCGAGCGGGGCCGGGAGGCCGACGCCACCCTCTACATGACGTTGGTGGCGGCATGCCAGGTGCTGCTCGCCCGCTGGGCGGGCCAGGAGGACGTCACCGTCGGTACGGTCACCGCCGGCCGTGAACGGCCCGAACTGCACGACATGGTCGGCATGTTCGTCAACACGTTGGCACTGCGCGCCCGGGTCCGCCCCGACCTGCCCTTCCGGGAACTGCTGGCCGAGGTGCGCACCACCGTCCTGGAGGCGTTCGCCCACCAGGAAGTGCCCTTCGAGCGCGTGGTGGACGCACTCCAGCCCGAGCGGGACACCAGCCGCACCCCGCTGTTCCAGGTCATGGTCGCCCTGCACAACCTCGGTGCCGAGCCGCCCCGGCTGCCGGGCCTGGCGGTGGAGCCCATGACCCCGCCGGTCCGCAACGCCACCTTCGACCTGGCCTTCGACTTCGTGGCCGACGACGACGGTCTCACCGGCTATCTGGAGTACAACACCGGTCTCTTCGACGCCGACACCGCCGAACGCCTCGCCGCCCGGCTGCGCGTCCTGCTGGAGGCCGCCGCCCACGACCCGGAGCAGACCGTGGGCGGGCTGCCGCTGATGACCGACGGCGAGCGGCGGCAGGTGCTCCGGTGGCAGGAGGGCACCCGGCTGCCCGAGCCGGACACCACCTTCCCCGCCCTGTTCGAGGCCCAGGCCACCCGCACCCCGCACCACACCGCCCTGGCGGCCCGCGACACCACCCTGGACTTCGCGGCGCTGAACCAGCGGGCCAACCGGCTCGCCCACCACCTCATCGCCCAGGGGGCCGGCCCCGAAGACGTGGTCGCCGTGCGGCTCCCCCGCACCTCCGAGCTGGTCGTGGCGCTGCTCGCGGTCCTCAAGGCGGGCGCGGCACTGCTCTGCCTGGATCCCGAACTCCCCCCGGAGCGCACCGAGTTCCTTCTTGCCGACGCCCGGCCGCACACCCTGCTGACCGACCTCGGCGCGGTGCCCTGGGACCGGCTGCCCGCCCACGACCCGACCGACACCGACCGCGTCCGGCCGCTGCGCCCACAGCACACCGCGTACATCGTCTACACCTCCGGATCCACCGGCCGTCCCAAGGGCGTCGCCGTCGAACACCGGCAGCTGGCCAACCTCTGCCACGACCACCGGACGGGCCTGCTCGGCCCGCACACCACCGGCGGGCGGCGGCTGCGGGCCGCGCTCAGCGCCTCCTTCTCCTTCGACACCTCCTGGGAAGGACCCCTCCTCCTCGCCCTCGGTCACGAGGTCCACCTGATCGACGAGGACGTATGCCTGGACCCGCAGGCGTTCTGCGCCAGGGTCGCCCAGGACCGCCTCGACCTGGTGAACGTCACCCCGTCCTTCCTGCGCGAACTGACCTCCGCCGGGCTGCTCGCCCCGGGCCGTCACCACCCGGGCCTGCTGCTCGTCGGCGGGGAGGCCGTCACCCCGGCCGGCTGGCGTGACCTCGTGCGCGCCGAACGGGAACTGGGCGTGGCCGTGTACAACATGTACGGGCCCACCGAGTGCACCGTCGACGCCGTCTACGGCCGCTGCGCCGACCGGCCCGACCGCCCGGTCATCGGCCGCCCCGGCGGCAACCTGCGCGCCTACGTGCTCGACGGCGCCCTGCGCCCGGTACCCCCCGGCGTGCCCGGCGAGCTGTACCTGGCCGGGGCACAGGTGGCCCGCGGCTATCTGAACCGGCCGGGCCTCACCGCCGCCCGCTTCCTCGCCGATCCGTTCGGGGGGCCGGGGGAGCGGATGTACCGCACCGGGGACCGCGCCCGCTGGGAGCGGGACGGGCGACTGGAGTTCCTGGGCCGGGTGGACGAGCAGGTCAAGATCCGCGGGTTCCGCATCGAGCCCGGCGAGGTGGAGGCCGCCCTGCTGGACCACCCGGACGTCGCCGACGCCGCCGTCACCGCACGCGAACACGCCGGCCGCCGCATGCTCGTGGGCTACGTGGTGCCCACCGCCGGCCGCGTCCCGTCCGCCGACGCCCTGCGCCTCGCACTGCGCCGTACCCTGCCCGACCACATGGTGCCCGCCGCGTTCGTCCCGCTCGCCCGCATCCCCCGCACCACCAGCGGCAAGACCGACCGGCGCGCCCTGCCCGCCCCGCCCGCGCAGCCCGACAGCGCCACCCCGTACGTCGCTCCGCGGACCGGTACGGAGGAACGCCTGGCCGCGATCTGGGCGGAGGTGCTGGGCGTCGAACGTGTCGGCGCGCGCGACAACTTCTTCGCACTCGGCGGAGACTCCATCCTGAGCATCCAGATCGTCTCCCGTGCCCGGCAGGCCGGACTGGCCCTCACCACCAAGGACGTCTTCCGCCACCAGACGGTCGCCGAACTCGCCCTGCGTACACGGGAGCCGGCGCCGCGAACCGAGGAAGCCGTCGACACCGCGCCCGGCGAGGCGCCGCTCACGCCGATCCAGCACTGGTACCTGGACGGCCGCGACCCTGGGCACAAGCTCCGCTTCACCATGACACAGCGCCTCGAACTCGCCCCGGACGTGCGGGGGCAGGCGCTCCGGGCCGCCACCGTCGCCCTCGTACGCCACCACGCCGCCCTGCGCACCCTGTTCCGCCGCACCACCGACGGCTGGCGCCAGGAAGTCCTGCCCGAGGCCCCGGAGGGCGTCTTCACCCGCCACGACGTGGCCGGGCTGGACGATACGGCGCTGGAGAGCGAGGTCCAGCGGCTCACGGACGAGGCGCAGGCCGCTCTCGATCCCACGACGGGCCGGGTCGTGCGCGTGCTGTTCCTCGACCGCGGCCCGGCACGGTCCGGGCAACTCGTCGTCACCGCACATCACCTGGTGATCGACGGGGTGTCCTGGCGGATCCTGCTGGCGGACCTGGAGAGCGCCCACCGGGCGGCGGCGGCCGGCGACCCGGTCGAGCTGCCCGCCACCGGCACCCCCTACGGCCACTGGGCCGCCCGGCTCGACCGGCACACCCGCTCCGGGGCCCTGGACACCGACCTGGCCCACTGGACCCGCACCGGCACGGCCCCCGCCGAGCTGCCCGCCGGACGGCCCGGCCCCAACACCCACGGCACCGCCGCCACCCTCACGGTCACTCTGGACACGGAGACGACCGAGGCCCTGCTGCGCAAGGTCCCACAGACCTACCGCACCCAGGTCAACGACGTCCTGCTCAGCGCCCTCGGCCGCACCCTGGCCCGCTGGTGCGGGCGCGAGACGGTCCTGCTCGGCATGGAGGGACACGGCCGGGAGGACCTCTTCGAGGACGTGGACCTGTCACGGACCGTGGGCTGGTTCACCGCCGAGTTCCCGCTCGCGCTCACCGTCGACCCGGACGCCGGCTGGCACGACACCCTCCGCGCGGTCAAGGAGCAACTGCGCGCGGTGCCGTTGCACGGCCTGAGCCACGGCGCCCTGCGCCACCTCGTCCCCGGCAGCCCGCTCGCCGGCGCCCCGGCACCACGCGTCGGCTTCAACTACCACGGCCAGTGGGACACCGGCGGCGGCGACGGCCTGTTCCGCGGCTCCCTCCCCCCGGCCGGCCGGGACACCGACCCGGACGAACCCCGCCCCTACCTCCTGGACATCACCGGCGTGGTCCAGGCGGGCCGACTCGAACTCGGCTGGACCTACCCGGCGCGGGTCTACGACGAGGCCACCGTCCGCCGGCTCGCCGAGGAGACCCTCGCGGCCCTGCGGGACATCGTGGCGCACTGCGCCCGCCCCGAAGCGGGCGGCCGTACCCCCTCCGACTTCCCCCTCGCCGGTCTCGGCCAGGACCAGCTGGACCGGGTCGTCGGCACCGGCCGGCACGTCGAGGACGTCCTGCCGCTCACCCCGCTCCAGTCCGGCATGCTCTTCCACGGCCTGGTGGACACCGAGCACGCCTACTTCGACCGCACCGCCGTACGGCTGGCCGGGGTGGCCGACCCCGGCGCGTTCGCCACTGCCTGGCAGCAGGTCGCCGACCGCACCCCGGCCCTGCGCACCAGCGTCCACTGGCACGGCCTGTCCCACCCGGTCCAGGTGGTCCACCACCGCGCCGAGCTGCCCGTCACCCACCTCGACTGGCGCACCCTGCCACCCGAGCGGCGCGCGGAGGCCACCGAGCGGCTGCTCGCCGAGGACCGCGCGGCCGGCATGGACCTCACCACCGCGCCGCTCACCCGGCTCACCCTGGCCGCCCTGCCCGGTGACGAGGTGCTGCTGGTGTGGTCCACCCACCACATCGTCCTCGACGGCTGGAGCACCGGACAGCTGCTCACCGAGGTGTGCGAACGCTACGCGGCGCTCACCGGCGGCCCGGACCCGGCACCCCCGGCACGGCGGCCCTTCGCGGACTTCCTGCACTGGCTGCGCGCACAGGACGAGACGGCGGCCGAGCGGCACTGGGCCGAGACCCTGGCCGGGTTCACCGCCCGCACCCCGCTGCCGTACGACCGCTCACCCGCCGAAGCCCACCGCGCCCGGTCCGCCGCCGCCGTCCCGCGCGAACTGGACGCGGAGACCTCGCGGCGGCTGCGGGAGAACGCGGCCCGCGCCGGGCTCACCGTCAACACCGTGGTGGAGGGCGCCTGGGCCCTGCTGCTGGCCCGCTCCAGCGGCCGGGACGACGTGGTGTTCGGCACCACCGTCTCCGGCCGCCCGGCCGAACTGCCCGGCGTCGAGGGCATGATCGGCATGTTCATCAACACCGTGCCGACCCGCGTCCACGTCCCCGCCGGGCCGGTGCTGCCCTGGCTGCGCGGACTCCAGGAACGGCAGAGCGACGCCCGCCGCTTCGACTTCCTCGCCCTGCCCCGCATCCAGGCCGTCAGTGACGTCCCGTCCGGGGAAACCCTGTTCGACAGCATGGTGGTGTTCGAGAACTACCCCGTGGACGAGTCGGCCACGGCCCGCACGGGCGTCCGGGTCGAGGAGGTGCGCGCCGACGACGCCACCACCTTCCCCTGGTGTCTGCGCGCCCACCTGGCCGACCGGCTCGGTTTCGACCTCGCCTACGACCCCGCCCTGTTCGACCCCGCCACCGCCGAACTCGCCGCGGACCGGCTGGCCACCCTGCTCACCACCCTCGCCGACGGGCTCGACACCCACCTGGCCGACCTGGACCTGCTCACCCCGGCCGACCGCGACCTGCTGGCCACCTGGAACACCACCGCCCGCCGGGCCGCCCCGCGCAGCCCCGTGGACCTGTTCGCCGAGCAGGCGCGCCGCACGCCGGACGCGATCGCGGTCCGGGACGGCGACCGCGAGCTGACCTACCGGCAACTGCGCGACTGGTCCGGCTCGCTGGCCGCCCGCCTGGTGGCCGACGGGCTGGCGCCCGAGGACCGGGTGGCGCTGCTCCTGGACCGCTCCGCCGAACTGGTCGTCGCCCAGCTCGCGGTACTCATGGCCGGCGGCGCCTACGTCCCCGTCGACAACCGGGCCCCCGAGGAGCGCCGCCGCGTCCTGCTCGCCCAGGCCGGCGCGACCGCCGAGCTCACCGCCGCCGAGGTCACCGCCGCCCGGGTGGAGCCGGCACCGCCCGCGCAGCCCGGCCCGCCCGCGCCCCGCACCGCCGCCCCGGGTCGGCAGGCACCGCCCGCCGACCCCGACCGGCTGGCCTACGTGATGTTCACCTCCGGCTCCACCGGCCTGCCCAAGGCGGTCGCGGTACGGCACCGGGACGTCGCGGCGCTGGCCACCGACAGCCGGTTCGCCGACGGCGTGTGCGAAGGCGTGCTGCTGCACTCGCCGGTGGCCTTCGACGCCGCCACGTTCGAGGTGTGGGCTCCGCTCCTCAACGGCGGCCGCGTGGTCGTGGCTCCGGGCGGGAGCGTCGACGCGGCCCTGCTGCGCCGGCTGGCCGGCGACGGCGAACTGACCGCGCTGTGGCTCACCGCGGGCCTGTTCCGGCTGCTCGCCCAGGACACGCCCGACTGCTTCCGGGGCCTGGCGCAGGTGTGGACCGGCGGCGACGTCGTTCCCGCCACCGCCGTGCGCCGGGTGCTGGCCGCGTGCCCCGGCCTGACCGTCGTGGACGGATACGGACCCACCGAGACCACCACCTTCGCGACCTCCTGCGCCCTCACCGACCCCGCGGCGGTGCCCGGCACCGTACCGATCGGCCGCCCGCTGGACGACATGCGGGCGCACCTCCTCGACGCCCGGCTGCGGCCCGTGCCACCGGGCTGCCCCGGCGAGCTGTACCTGGCCGGCGAGGGGGTCGCCCGCGGCTACCTGGGCCGCCCCGGCGACACCGCGGCCCGTTTCCTCGCCGACCCCCTCGGCCCGCCCGGCGCCCGGATGTACCGCACCGGTGACCTGGCGCGGCGACGCCCGGACGGCACCGTCGAGTTCCTGGGCCGCGCCGACGACCAGGTCAAGATCCGGGGCTTCCGGGTGGAGCCCGGCGAGGTCGAGGCCGCGCTCGCCGCCCACCCGGACGTCGCGGACGTCGCCGTACTGGCCCGCGAGGACCGGCCGGGCGTCAAGCGGCTCGTGGCCTACGTCGTCGGACCCGCCGGAGAGGACGGCGAGGAACTACGCGCCTTCGCCGCCCGCACCCTGCCCGACTACCTCGTCCCCACCGCCTTCGTCCCGCTCGCCGCCCTCCCGCTCAGCCGCAACGGCAAGGTCGACCGGGCCGCCCTGCCCGCACCGGACGCCGACTCCCGGCGCCCGCGGGTCGAGGCCCGCACCGAGACCGAACGCCGCACGGCGGCCGTCTTCGGGGAGGTGCTGGACTGCGAACCGCCCGGCGTGGAGGACGACTTCTTCCAGCTCGGCGGCGACTCGATCCTCAGCATCCGGCTCGCCTCCCGCCTCGCCGAGTCCTTCGACACCGACCTCACACCCCGCGCGGTGTTCACCCACCCCACCCCGGCCGCGCTCGCCCGCCTGCTCGACGAACGGCAGGGCTCCGGCCGCCCGCAGCTGGTCCCGGTCGCCCGTGACGCCGTCGCACCCATGTCCCATGCCCAGCAACGCCTGTGGTTCCTCCAGGAGTTCGAGCCCGGCGGCGCCGAGTACGTCACCGCGCTCGCCCTCCGCCTGCGCGGCACCCTGGACACCGGCGCCCTGCGCGCCGCCCTCCGCGCGGTCGTCGCCCGGCACGAGTCGCTGCGCACCACCTTCGACAGCGTCGACGGGCACGGCATCCAGATCGTCCACCCCCCGCAGCACGTGCCGCTGCCCGAGCACGACCTGTCCCGGCTCCCCGAGGCCGAGCGGGAGCCGGCGCTGCGCCGGCTGCTCGCCGGGGAACGCACCCGCCCCTTCGACCTGCGCGAGGGCCCGCTGCTGCGCGCCGGCCTGGTCCGGCTCGCCGAGGACGACCATGTGCTCGCCCTGGCCCTGCACCACATCGTCACCGACGGCTGGTCCACCTCCGTCCTGCTCGGCGACCTCGCCCACCTCTACCGCGCCGCACTCGGCTCCAGCGAGGCCGAGTTGACGCCACTGCCGGTGCAGTACGCCGACTACGCGCACTGGCAGCGCACCGCCGGGGACACCGGCGCGGACGCGCACCTCGCCTACTGGAAGGAGCAACTGGCCGACAGCGCACCGCTGGACCTGCCCACCGACCGTCCCCGGCCGCCGGTGCGCACCAGCTCCGGCGCTACCACCCGGCTGGTGGTGCCCGCCCGCACCGTACGCCGGCTCACCCGGCTCGCCCGGGACCGCGGCACCACCCTGTTCACCACGCTCGTCGCCGCCGCCCAGACGTATCTCGCCCGGCTGTCCGGCGCCGAGGACATCGCCGTCGGCACCGTCACCTCCGGCCGCGACCGGCCGGAGACCCAGGCCCTCGTCGGGTTCTTCGTGAACACACTGGTGCTGCGCTCCCGGGCCGGGGCGGAGCAGCCGTTCACCGGGTTCCTCGACTCGGTACGGCAGACCGTGCTCGACGCCTTCGCCCACCAGGACGTGCCGTTCGAGCGGGTCGTGGACGAGGTGCAGCCCGTCCGCGACACCAGCCGCAGTCCGCTCTTCCAGGTCATGGTCGTCCTCCAGAACACCCCGGCCGCCGACCTCGACCTGCCCGGCCTCGACGTCACCGACGTCGAACCGGACTCGGAGCAGGCCGCGTTCGACCTCACCCTGGAGTTCGCCGAGACCGGCTCCGGAGCCCTGCACGGCCTGCTCACCTACAACACCGACCTGTTCGACCCGGCCACGGCCGAACGGATGGCCGGACAGCTCGGCACCCTGCTGCACGCCGTCGCCGAGGACCCCGACCGCCCGCTCGGCGCCCTGCCACTGACCTCCGACGACGAGCTGAAGACCCTGCTGGACCAGGGCCGGGGCAGCTTCCGCCCGGTGCCCGAGGCCACCCTGGCCGCCCTGTTCGAACGGCAGGCGGCCGGTACCCCCGACGCGGTGGCGCTGGTCGACGGCGAGCGGGAACTGACGTACGCGGAGGTGGACCGGGCGGCCAACCGGCTGGCCCACCGGCTCCTGCGGGACGGCGTCGGACCGGAGCACGTGGTGGCCCTGGCGCTGCCCCGCTCGGCGGCGATCGTGGTGGCCCAACTGGCCGTCGCCAAGGCCGGCGGCGCCTTCCTGCCCGTGGATCCCGACTATCCGCGACAGCGCCGGGAGTTCATGATCCGGGACGCCGGTGCCCGCCTGGTCCTCGGCGACCCGGCCGAGGTGTGGGCCGCCGACGGCCCGGAGACGGCACCCACGGACGCCGACCGCACCACCGCGCTCACCCCCGCACACCCCGCCTACGTCATCTACACCTCCGGCTCCACCGGCACACCCAAGGGCGTCGTCGTCACCCATCGGGGCCTCGCGTCCTTCGCCACGGCAGCCGCCGAACAGTACGCGGCGGGTCCCGGTGACCGGGTGCTGCAATTCGCCTCACCGAGCTTCGACGCCTCCGTGCTGGAGCTGTGCGTCTCCCTGCTCAGCGGGGCCGCGCTGGTCACCGGTGAGGAGGGGCCGCTGGTCGGGGAACGGCTGGCGGAGGTGCTCGCCCAGCGGCGTGTCAGCCACACGCTGATCCCCCCGGCGGCCCTGGCCACCGTCCCGCCGGAGACCGCCGCCGCCCTGCCCCACCTGCGCACCCTCATCGTCGGCGCCGAGGCATGCCCGGCCGACCTGGTCGACACCTGGGCCCCCGGCCGCCGCATGATCAACTCCTATGGGCCCACCGAGGCCACCGTGGTCGCCACCTGGACCGGCCCGCTGTCCCCCGGCACCGGCGCCCCGCCCATCGGGCACCCCTCGGGCAGCACCCGCGTCCATGTGCTCGACGCCGCCCTGCGCCCCGTACCTCCCGGCGTGACCGGGGAACTGTACGTCGCCGGGCCCGGTCTCGCCCGCGGCTACCTGGGGCGGCCGGGGCTCACCGCCGGCCGGTTCGTGCCCGACCCGTTCGGCGCGCCGGGGGAGCGGATGTACCGCACCGGGGACCTGGTCCGCTGGACCGCCGACGGCCGGCTCCGGTTCGCCGGACGCGCCGACGACCAGGTCAAACTGCGCGGCTTCCGCATCGAACCCGGCGAGATCGAGAGCGCCCTGCGCCGCAGCCCCCTGGTGCGGGACGCGGTCGTGGTGGTCCGCGCGGCGCAGACGCCCGGCGCCCCGCCCCCGGAGCGCGCGGAGCAGACGTCCGGCGCCCCGGCCCCGGAGCGCGCGGCGCAGACGTCCGGCGCCCCGGGCCGAGCGGGTGCGCAGGAGACGTCCGCCGCCCCGGCCCGGCTGGTCGCCTATGTCGTACCCGCTGAGCCTTCCGCCGCCGGGCTGCCCGTCGGTGAGCTGCGGCTGCACCTGGCCGGGCTGCTGCCGCCGTACATGGTGCCGTCGGTGTTCGTGCCGCTCGACCGGCTGCCGCTCACCCCGAACGGCAAGACCGACCGGCGGGCCCTGCCCGCACCCGGGCCGGCGCAGGCCGCGGACGGTCCCCGGACCGCGCCGCGCACCGACACCGAACGCCGGATCGCCCGTATCTGGGCCGATGTGCTGGGCATCGAGGAGGTCGGCGCCGACGACAACTTCTTCGCGCTCGGTGGCGACTCCATCCTGAGCATGCAGGTCGTCTCGCGGCTGCGCCGCGACGGCCTGCACGTCGCCACCCGGGACCTGTTCACCCACCAGACCGTCGCCGAACTCGCCACCGTGGTCCGTGCCGCGCCCCGGCGGTCCGGCGAGGGCCCGGTCACCGGCGAGGTGCCGCTCACCCCGATCCAGGAATGGTTCCTTACCACCCCCCGCGCCGCCCACCACCACTTCAACCAGTCGGCGCTGCTGGAGCTGGACGGCGCCCCGGACCAGCGGGCGCTGCGTACCGCGCTCGACGCGCTGCTGGACCACCACGACGCGCTGCGCATGCGGTTCACCTGGGACGAGAACGGCTGGCGGCAGTTCAATCCGCCGCCCGCCGAGGGCCACGACATCCTCGTCCGGCACGATGTGACCGGCCTGTCCGCCGAGGAGGCCGACGCGGCCATGGCCAAGGCCGCCGACGAGCTGCACGCCGGTTTCGACCTGGCCCGTGGACCGCAGCTGCGGGCGGCCCTGTTCACCGGGGACCCGGGCCGGCCCGTGTTCCTCCTCCTCGTCGCCCATCACCTGGTGGTGGACGCCGTCTCCTGGCGCATCCTGCGCGACGACCTGGAGACCGCCTACCGGCAGGCCCTCCAGGGCGGTCCGGTCACGCTGGGGGAGCGCGGCACCAGCTTCCGGGAGTGGTCCCGGCGGCTGGCCGCGCACGTCGCCGAGGGCGGTCTCGACCACGAACTGCCCCACTGGGAGCAGGCGGTGGACACCGCACCCGCGCCGGCCGGCCAGCCCCCGGCCGCCGAGGCCGGACCGGCCGCCACCGTGAGCGTGGAGGTGGACGAGGAGGACACCACGGCCCTGCTGCGCTCCGCGCCCACCGCGTACCGCACCCGGGTCAACGACGTGCTGCTCGCCGCCCTGGCCCTGGCGCTGGCCCGCTGGACCGGACACGACCGGGTCCGCCTGGACCTGGAGGGCCACGGCCGCGAGGACCTGCTCGACGGCGTCGACCTCTCCCGCACCGTCGGCTGGTTCACCACCGTCTACCCGGTCGCCGTCCAGGTGCCCGACCCCGGCGACCTCGGACCGGACCGCGACTGGCGGTCCCTGGTGAAGGCGGTGCGCCGCCAGCTGCGCGCCGTACCCGGAAACGGCATCGGCTTCGGGGCGCTGCGCACCTTCGGCTCGCCCGAGGTCCGCGAACGCCTCGGCGCCCACGCCCACGGGCAGGTGGTGTTCAACTACCTCGGCCAGTGGGACGCCCGTCCCGAGGCCCCGGACGAGGGCCTGGTCCGCGCCGAACACGGCTCTTTCGGGCAGGACCACGACCCCCGGGACCCCGGCTCGCACCCGGTGGAGGTCGTGGGCGCGGTGCAGCACGGGCGGCTCGCCTTCACCTGGCACCACCGGCCCGCGGTCCACGACACGGCGACCGTGCGCCAGGTGGCCGAGGAGTTCGCCGAGGCCCTGCGCCACCTCGCCCGGCACGCCAGGGGAGGCCGGTGACACACCAGCGCCGCGAGGCGCCGCGCCGGCCGGCCGCCCGGCGCGGCCCTCGCTCACCCCGCGCCCCGACCGGCCCACCACCGGCCCACCATCCACTCACCCGCCCATCCGAACCGGACGACGAAGGAACACGACATGGACGAGAACACCCGCTACCAGGTGCTGCGCAACGACGAGGAGCAGTACTCCCTCTGGCCCGTCGACATCGAGGTCCCCGCCGGCTGGCAGCCCGTCGGCAAGGAGGGCACCGAGGCCGAGTGCTCCGCCTACGTCGACGAGGTCTGGACCGACATGCGGCCCAAGAGCCTGCGCGAGCGCATGGAGAGCACCGGCGCCTGACCGGCCACGCCTGACACCTGCACGCCGGGCCGGCCGCACCCGCGCCGGCCCGGCGCCGCCTCCCCCCACGCGTCGCCGTCACGGTGCCCCACCGCCCTCGGCCCCACCGCACCGCATCACACCCGAGGAGCCCGCCATGACCCCCGTCCTGCGTACCGAACGCCTGGAGTTCCTCCCCTACCGGCCCGAGCACGAGGACGTCTTCGTCGCCCTGCTGCGCGACGAGGAGGTGTGCCGCTGGATGGGGCAGGACCTCGTGCCCGAACCACAGATCCGCGAGGTCTTCCGCGCCATCCTCACCGACATCTACCCCCGGCGCCGGTTCGACGTGTGGGGACTGTGGCTGGCGGGCGCCTACGTCGGCCACGCCGAGGTGAAGCCGACCGGCAACGTCGACGGCCACGAACTCGTCACCGCGCTCGCCCCCCGGTACTGGGGGCACGGGCTGGGCGGTGAGGCGGTGCGCGGCCTGCTCCGGCACGCCGCCGACAACCTCGGGCTCAGCGAGGCGTACGGCATGGTGGGCGCCGGGAACACCGCCAGCCTGGCCATGTGCCGCCGCCTGGGCTTCCGCCACGTCCGGGACGTGGTCGGCGACGACGGTTCCGTCACGAAGCTCCTGGTCATCCCGACCACTGACCCGGGCGGGCCGGTGCGTGCCGGGCATCCGGGGGGAGCGACGAGCGGTGGTGGGGTTCAGGGTGTCGGGGCGAGCGCCAGGAGGGCGGCGAGTGCCGGGGAGCCCACGGAACCGACGAGCGGCGCGGCCGCCACCGCACCGGCGACCACCAAGGACTCGGCCCCGGACCGGGTGACGAACGTCGGGGGCCCGGTCGAAGAGGCTGGGTTCGTGGGCGATGCGGTCGGAGGGGCTGGGTCGGTGGACGGTGTCGGGGGTGCGGTCGGAGGGGCTGGGCGCGCGGGCGGTGTCGCGGCGGCGTCCGCCGAGGACGCGGTATGAGCCGGCCGCCGGTGGCCGAGGGCCCCGCGGGGGCCGCCGACACCGGCCCGGCGCCGAGTCTGTGGCGCAACCGCGACTTCAACCTGCTGTGGACCGGCCAGTGCCTGTCCGACCTGGGCGGTGCCATGGTGGACCTGGCCCTGCCGCTGCTGGTTCTCCAGCAGACCGGATCCCCGACGCGGGCCGGGCTCGTCGGCACCGCCGGGCTCGTCACCACCCTGGCGTGCCGGTTGCCGGCCGGTGTCCTCGCCGACCGTTACGACCGGCGCCGGCTGATGATCGCCTGCGATCTGCTGCGGCTCGCCGTCTACGCCCTCCTCGGCTGGGCGGTGGTGACCGGCACCGCGGGCCTGCCGGTGATCCTCGCGGCGGTGGTCGCCGGCGCCGCCGCCACGGCCGTCTTCAGCACCGCCGAGCACGCCTCGGTGCGCAGCCTGGTCCGCCCCGACCAGCTCACCTCCGCCGTCGCCCGCAACGAGGCACGCACCTACGGCGTGTCGCTCGCCGGGCCACCACTGGGCGGCCTGCTGTTCGGGCTCGGCCGGGCCCTGCCCTTCCTCGGCAACGCACTGAGCTTCCTGCTCTCCCTGGTGGCCGTCTGCCGCATCCGGCGGCCCCTTCAGCAGGCCCGGCAGCGGACGGCCCCGACCGCCGGGGCGTCCGCCGCGGAGGGCCTGCGCTTCCTGCTGGGGCATCCGTTCCTGCGGGCCCTGCTGGTGATCGCCGCCCCGCTGAACATGGCCTTCACCGGCATGGTCTTCGCGATGACCCTGGCGCTGCGCCGCGCCGGCGCCTCACCGCTCCTGATCGGCGTCGCCGGCACGATCTTCGCGGTGGGTGGCCTCCTCGGCGCCTTCGCCGCCCCGGCCCTTCAGCGGCGGCTGCGGCTGCCCGTCCTGATCACGCTGCTGTGCTGGGTGACGGCCGCGCTGATGGCGGTCAGCGCGCTGCTGTCCCGTACCGTCCTGGCCGCCGTACCGCTGGCCGCCGCCGTGTTCCTCGGGCCCACGGCGAACGCGGCCCTCTTCGGCCACCAGGCCGCCGTCACCCCGGACCACCTGCAAGGCCGCGTCGTCAGCGGTGTGCTGCTCGCCGCGGGCTCGGCCGCCGCGCTCGCCCCCGCCCTGGCCGGCGCCCTCCTGGCCCGGTGGAATCCGGGGCCGGCCATGCTGGTGTTCCCGGTGCTGGTCGTCGCCGCCGCGGTGACGGCCACCTTCGGCAAGGGCATCCGGGCGGTGTCTGTCTAGTTCGGGTGTACGGGGGCTGTGCGGGTGGTTCAGGCGTGCCGGCCCCCTGCTCTGGGTCGGCGCTCTGCTGGCTCGCCGGTGTCCGGGGCCGGCCATGCTGGTGTTCCCGGTGCTGGTCGTCGCCGCCGCGGTGACGGCCACCTTCGGCAAGGGCATCCGGGCGGTGTCTGTCTAGTT